>NZ_DAMASY010000003.1:0-366797 GCF_032080165.1 Sedimentibacter sp. | reverse complement strand
GTGCTGTTGCTTTTATTTATAACAAATTTCAAATCCTTATAGGTAATCTATAAACATAAACTTTTTTCATATTCCAACACTCGCCCCCTAAATTTCAAATCCTTATAGGTAATCTATAAACTAAAGCTGTTGGTGCTGTTGCTTTTATTTATAACAAATTTCAAATCCTTATAGGTAATCTATAAACTCTTTGAGTTCGCCAACAATTCTAAACACTTCTCTGAATTTCAAATCCTTATAGGTAATCTATAAACTGAACGTGGTCTACAAATTGAGGATTTGGATGCCAAATTTCAAATCCTTATAGGTAATCTATAAACGCGCAACCTAATTTGAATATCGGAAAATTACCCGTATTTCAAATCCTTATAGGTAATCTATAAACTTTATTAAATACGTCTGATATAGTTATAGATATTACATTTCAAATCCTTATAGGTAATCTATAAACACGGACATCATTGGGAAGCAATCTTGTATTGTCCGGATTTCAAATCCTTATAGGTAATCTATAAACTATGTACTCGTTCAGACTCGGAAGCCTGAAAGGTATTGATTTCAAATCCTTATAGGTAATCTATAAACAAGCCTTTATGATATCTTTTATAAAGTCTTTCTCTGATTTCAAATCCTTATAGGTAATCTATAAACAATCTCCGCATGCACAACTTGATACATTGTGTATCAATTTCAAATCCTTATAGGTAATCTATAAACCATTTTCCAAGCTTCAAGCAATGCTGCTCTACTTGCTGAAATTTCAAATCCTTATAGGTAATCTATAAACTGTGGCAACAAAGGCAGCAGAAACAACTGACCGCATTGAATTTCAAATCCTTATAGGTAATCTATAAACCGGTTATCCAATAGAGATTTATCCGATACAGGGATATTTCAAATCCTTATAGGTAATCTATAAACTCCATCATTCCTCCTTATGAAGTATTTAATTTTCTATTTCAAATCCTTATAGGTAATCTATAAACGAGAATATATCTAAAAATTTCATATCTTATTTGGAGATTTCAAATCCTTATAGGTAATCTATAAACCATGTTTTCTCCTTTCTTATTCTGCCAACATTGCTGTATTTCAAATCCTTATAGGTAATCTATAAACATATATCCTGCTATACTGTACCGTTTGTTTTTGTGATTTCAAATCCTTATAGGTAATCTATAAACTTTATATCTTTATCTGTAGTTCCACCCTCTACAGAATTTCAAATCCTTATAGGTAATCTATAAACTTACTATTGTTTTAGCCTTTTGTATTGCGTATTGTATTTCAAATCCTTATAGGTAATCTATAAACGAAACTTTTTCCGCTTTAATATCTCTGTACTTATCCAATTTCAAATCCTTATAGGTAATCTATAAACGAATACTTTCAGTAGCGGAACCTCAAATAATTGAAAAATTTCAAATCCTTATAGGTAATCTATAAACTGTTCCAACTATAGTAGCTATATTATTACTTACTGTATTTCAAATCCTTATAGGTAATCTATAAACGTAGTTCCATTACCGCATCTTGAAAGCCAGTGACTTATTTCAAATCCTTATAGGTAATCTATAAACAGGATCCTGTCCAGTTGTCTCTGTTTTTCTATTCCAATTTCAAATCCTTATAGGTAATCTATAAACTATGTAGTAGCACAAAAAACAATTTAGAAATATATGAATTTCAAATCCTTATAGGTAATCTATAAACCTGATGTTTGCGAATGTCCATATTGTGGAGAAATTTTATTTCAAATCCTTATAGGTAATCTATAAACTTGTTTGTCAACGGTTATTTTTATATTTTATTGAATTTCAAATCCTTATAGGTAATCTATAAACTATCAAGGAGGATTACGGAAAGGGTTTTTATGTATTATTTCAAATCCTTATAGGTAATCTATAAACGTTTTTAATTTCCATGTTATTCGCTCCTTTTTTATTATTTCAAATCCTTATAGGTAATCTATAAACTTTTATGATGATCTTATATTTCTCATACTCAAGTTCATTTCAAATCCTTATAGGTAATCTATAAACCTGTTTTAATTCTCCAATTATATCCAAGTCAGAATCATTTCAAATCCTTATAGGTAATCTATAAACGTGTTTGGTATTTGAATTGTTTCAGAAGTCGTTTTAGATTTCAAATCCTTATAGGTAATCTATAAACTTAGTATTGTAATATTTTAAATTGTCTGTTATGCTGATTTCAAATCCTTATAGGTAATCTATAAACGAGTCTATTTTCTTTTTGGTGAAGGCGGTCCTAATAGATTTCAAATCCTTATAGGTAATCTATAAACCATTTACACGCTACCATTAGAGTACAGGATTTTTAATTTCAAATCCTTATAGGTAATCTATAAACTTATTACAATCCCGAAGGACTTGCATTGTATACGGATTTCAAATCCTTATAGGTAATCTATAAACTAGAATAGCACTGGCAAACGGGACATATGATGTATATTTCAAATCCTTATAGGTAATCTATAAACGTGAGTTTCAAGTTGCAGGTGATGAGGCAGCTGAATTTCAAATCCTTATAGGTAATCTATAAACCCACAAAAACACTAAATTTCACAGTAAAATATAAAAATTACTATTGTTATTTCATATGTGCAAATATAAAGTAATTCTGGATTTTCAACATATTATTAATTGTCGATCGCCACATATTTTTACATTATAGGGCATCGACAATTATAAAAATAGCTCGTGACCGCCTTTTTTTATACCAATAATTTCTCTATCATAATATTTAGTTGTTCTAAATGAATAAAAGATAAAAGAATCTACACTTTCGTCTGATAATTTTTTTAATTCATCTTTTAATTTTCGAAGATTTGCTTCAGAAATCTCGCCTTCAAATACAGAATTTTGAACCCAATACAAATATTTTCTCGCAGTTTTTAATGCTTTAGCAACTCTTTTTTCACCTACATCATAAACCAATATAACAAACATATATAATCACCTACCATTTACTAATAAAAGGCTCATAATTTTTCTCTGACATTAAATGTTTTTCTATTTTATATAATTCCATTCTTATTAATCTCCTGTATGATACGTTGCGACCTAATTCCTTATGCATAAAAACAGACTGTAGCTTTTCCTCATAAAGTGATATGAATATTTTCATACCTTCTTCATTAAGTAAAACAGAATTCAAGCTTTTATTAAAGTGCTTTGCTTGAATCATTTTTTTACCTATCAATGTGAAAATAATTCTATCCACAATTATAGGTTTGAATATTTCTGCTACATCTAAATTTAGCGTGAATCTTCTGTTATTAGTAGAATGCAAATACCCTATTCGAGGATCCAGATGGGTATTATATATTTCACTTAAAATTGATGTATATAACAATGAATTTCCAAAGCTTATCAATGAATTCATTTTATTTAACGGAGGTCTTTTACTTCTAACATCAAATGAAAAAGTATTATTTTCTAATATATCATCAAATGCTGCATAATACACTTCTCTAATATTTCCTTCGATAGCCATCATCTGATCAATATCCATATAGATATCTAACTTGTCTAATAATTGCACTATATTTTCTATGTTCTTTTCTATATCTTTCCCCCTACTATTATAGTATTTTAAAACATTTATTATATTAAGGGCGCTACCCTTAATAAATTTGTATGCTAAGCACTTTCTTTTACATATATCAAGATAATGTTCTGCCTGATTTAAAATCATATAACCTGAATTGTAATGTTCTCTTGGATAATAACTTCCAACATAATATTCATGATGATTAAAATAATGAATGACAATCTGATTAGATGTACAAAATTCTAAAAACTTCTTACTTGTACCAACTTCACCTATTACACATATCTCGCCGATATCCTCAACAGGTAGATACTTTTTGCCATCCTCACCTTCAAAATAAATTGTATTATCTTTACGATAAATTTCTCCATCATTAAATATATAAATTGTTTTCTTCATATGTTAAATCTCCTCCCTATGCCCAACAAAATTCAGCATATGCGCATTTTTTGCAATATTTAATCATAACTGGTGGTGGAGCATGTTCAAGGTTTATAATTAATTTTATATCCTTGACAATATTTTCGAGTTTTATTTTGCCTTCCTCATCTAATTTTACAATTTCTCTCTTCTTTTCATCAGGAAACATCAGTACTCCTTCTGCAGCTATATTGTTATCTGATAATTCCTTTAAATAAAATAATAACTGCATCCGTGAACTTTCAACAAACCTTGAACTCTTTTTCACTTCACCTACCACCAATTTACCATTATCCTTAGAAATTACATCAAATTTAGAATGTCCAAATCCAACTTCTTTGCTGTTTCTGCTATAAGATGTTTCATGAATTACATTTCCTATTTGCATATTCTCATCTTGCTGATCTGCTTCTAACGCATGAGCTAAAAGCCATACTTCTCTTTTACATATACAATAGTACCATATATAGGTACCACTTACATTAAATTCATTCATCATCAAAAATCCTTTCTATATCTTAAAAGATGTAGGGAAATTTCATCACTTACCTAAAAATAATATACATCTGACTCAACTCCATATCCAGTTTCTTCATTGTAATATCTATCAAGCTCACTCCTGCTAACATAATAATATACTTGATTGCTATCCAAAGGTGGTCGATTGTATTTTGACTTTGTAGTATTATTAATGTCTACAATATATTCTGACATTTTCCTTGATATTGCCTTGAGCTTTATTTTATGTTCCCATTTATCTTCCGTTTGTTTGCTTATAGTCATATATTCATTCCAAATTAATTCTGCATCATCATCAAGCTCAATAAATACCTGAAATTTTTCCCCATTATTTTCTATTAATTCAAAGCCATTTAACGGAATCTTCTCATCAGATAAACTATAATTCTCTCCATAAAACCAATGTTCTTCTGCCCCTTTTAAAAGCGCATCTGAAATATGTTGCGATTTAATATTTTCATCTGCCATTTTATCAAAGTATTTTTCTATTATTAACATAAACTCCGGTTCATTCAAGGTATCATAATCTTTTAATAATTTTTCTGTAATATCTAAATCTGTTTTTGCGCTTCTATAAACTTTATCAGCATAAAAGCCCTTGTTATCTTTAAGCTTAACAATATGAACTTCTCCCTTATTGGTACCCTTTCCCTCTCTGTTCGCTCTTCCTGCACTTTGGAAAATCGAAGGCAATGGCGCCAAATCTCTATATACCACGTTAAAATCAATATCTACCCCTGCTTCAACTAATTGAGTACTTACCACAATATCATGTTTTTTCGACTTAATATCCTTAATTCTATCCATTCTTACCTTAGGCGGAAGTAATGTGCTAAGATATGTAATACTCCTATCATAGAATTTATCTCTCAATAATGAATATAATTTTTTTGAGCTTTCTATGGTGTTGAGTATAAACAAATAACTTTTTGAATCGGCACATTCCAAATCATATACAAATTCATCAACCGTTCTACTGTAATTAAGTTCATTTATAATTCTTGTTCTGTTTAACTGAGCATAATATTTTTTATATTCACATAGCTGCTCACTAACATCATTGCTGAAAATATGAGGTTGTGTTGCTGTCATAGCAATAACCTTGCTGTCCATTAACTCCGCATATTCTGTCAGTAACTTTCCTATAAATTTATAATATTTTACCGGAATAGCTTGAATTTCATCAATAATAACGATAGAATTACTAAGTTTATTAAATTTTCTCTGCATAGAGTTTTTATATCCTGCAAGAGTTGAAAAAAATTGTTGAAATGTTGTTACTACAATTTCACTATTCCAACCTTCAATCAACATTTGTGCATTACTGCCTTCAATCAATGTATTTTCATTTGCTACCCACTCAATTTCAGTCAAATGATGATGCTTGCAAAGCATGTTGTTATATATGTTTTTGTGTGACTTTCTTAAAACTTCTTCAATAACATTTGCATTCTGATCAATAATGCTCATAAAAGGCATAACATAAATAATTCTATATATCTTACCTGTTTGCTCAAACAACCTTTTTCTCAATTTAATAGCATAATTAAAAGAATTCAAGGTTTTACCCATACCTGTTGGCAATGTTAAAGTGTATATATTGCTATTTATATTTATATTGCTGTTGACTTCTTCAAGAGCCATGGAGCGCAGATTGTTTAACTCTGACTGTATTGTTCCTTGCTCTTCGATATATTTTTCAACATCTGCTTCGATTTCAGCTCTTTTAACTAATTCTCTATCTCCTAAAGATACCTGACTTTTGTCCGAATCTATGAGCAATGAAAATAAAACTTGCATGGTAAAATATTTTTCTAAATTTGTTTCAGTTTCTATGCCGCCTTTTTTAACCTTAATTCTATCCCTGCTTTTCTTTTTTCTTCTTTTTGTGAAAAAATTAATTAATGTTTGAATGAATAAAGTTTCTTCATTATTAAATACTTTATCTAAAATTTCTGCTTCCAATCCTAATTCCACTAACTCTTTTTTAATAAATTCCATATCAATAGATTTATATTGAATAACAATTTTTTCTTTATCTATGTTTTCTAAACTGCTTCTTGTAACATAATCATTTATATCAGAAAGTCTTTCTAAATCACCGTGATGCTTTAAAATTGCGTAAGTCATCATTTCTATCAATTCTTCATTATCTGAAATATCATCTTTTAATATATGATAGTATAAAAATAACATAGCCGATAAAGCGGCATGGCTTTTTAAATCATTATTTACATCTTCATGCCTGATATATTTCTGGAAAAAGCTCGTACTTTTACCAACGTCATGAAATATAAAAAAGCTGGACAACAAATCATTATTTATATGATTGAGTAATTTACAATTAGCATTTTTTTTATATAAGTCACCCCAATGCAAAACTTCATCCAAATGTTTTTTCAACCTTCTATTTGGATGAGATAATATCTCTCGCATGTTATCCTCCATTGAAATTTTTAAAATGCTCCCCCACTTATATAAGCGGGGGATTCTTAAAGAACTAAGTTAAAAAAGTAATATAATAATTATTTAATTTATATACTTCATTACATTTAACAGATATCTTTCTTGCATTTGTTGAAAACAAAACATCCACATAATCTAAAGGAATTCTATTTTCACCAAACTTCTTAACATATCTTTCTTTGCAATATTTAATATCCGGTAATACCTTAATTCCCTTTTCTGTTTCTATTTTGCCTGTTGGTACAGCTGAATCCATTTCTGTGTAATCATCGCTGATAACTTTTTGTAAAATATCATAGCATATTAATTTCGCATCAGCTATTAAATTAGACAATCCTAATGAAATTCCATAAGCAAAGCAGTGTTTTTCAAGCCTATTAGCCAATTCATCAAGCAATAGCTCATTCTCCATTGTAATAAATAATAAATATTCTTGCCTAACTACATATTCAAATCTGGTGGGAGTTCTTGGACCGCTTGAATTCTTATTTGTAGGAACCCAATAATTATTTTTTGTATTTACCAAGTTTGTACTCATAATAGTCTTTTTAACAGGAGTAAGCAGGCCTATTCCAACTCTTATATTGGCACTCTCCAACTCTTTATAATAATGGTTGTCGGTTTTATCCAAGCCTAACATCGCACCTAACAAACCATAAATCGATGTCGGCGGCATAAGTGAATATGTAGTTGGTGAGCTGGTTGTATAATAAGGCCTATAATGTCCATAATCCCCTGTAAGTTTAAAACATACACATTTCATAAATATCACCTCGCTTAGGCGATAACATCAATTATTACACCTATATTTTTAAATTCTTCAACAATATCAATATCTGTTTTTAATTCCGAATCTAGTCTGATTGAAACCTTTTCAATTTTCTTCTTGTTTCTGACAAGGCAATCTTTTAGATCTTGCAATTGCAATATTCCATCTTTTATTGCCCTTACTGATTCACCAGCAATATCATAGAAAAACTTAATCTTCTTATCTAACTCGCCAATGTAAAAGTCCTTTTCTTTATAAGTAACATTAATTAATAGTCTTGGAACTTGTCCTGCCTTGGTTCTGGTAATTAAGTTTTTTGTACCATGCCACATTGCATCTAACAAAATATTTACATCTTCTTCTGAAAGTCCTGTTATTTCGGCAGCCCTGTCATTAATCACTCCGTAAAAATTAATCAAACTGTATGGCAGAATGTATTCTTGTCTAAATGTTTTCTGGTCTTTGCCTTCTCCGCTTGCAAAAGCTCCTGTACCTTTAACTAACTCTAATTTGACAGGATGCATAGAGTATCCCATTTTAAATTGAACCGGTCCTGTATATTGTAAGTTTGCTCCATTAATATCACTTGGCAATACACATCCAAACAATCTAATATCAATACATTTCTTTATATTTGATTTAAATTGTTCTAAATCATCCAAACTAATTTTAACTTTTTCAATTTCCTTTTTTGACATTCTGTTGATTTTACTTTTTAATGGTTCATTTAAAAAGTCATACCCTCTATGCTTTCCGTCTGCTAAAAATCCATCATCTGTTTTTGTATCTCTTACCAATACCTCATAATTTCTTGCTATAAGTTCATCCCTTATTGTTCTTTTTAATCTTACATCTGTAACAACATTAACTCCCGTTTCCGAATCAATACGTGGCTTGTTATCATCATTCGGATCTCCATTTGGATTTCCCCATGATAAATCATACAAAAAGATTACTTCACTTCTTTTGGCAATAGACATTTTAATCTTCCTCCTCATTTAATTTATAATCTGTTTTTTAGTTCTCTCATTTAGCTTTTCATATATTTTTTTACTTAATGACATTCCACATGCTATATAAAAATTTATTTCATTAATGGATAACTTCCAAATTACATCTGATTTAAGAATAAGATCAGAAATTGATTCTATTATTAATCTCGAATCATCATTATAATACTTTGTATATTCATTTTTCAATTTATTAACAGCTTCACTGATTAAACCTTGCACGTCATCTTGACGCATTTTAAGACCTTTTAATTTAGATACAAATGGAGTTGCCCCATTTAATTCTATCTTTTGTACATACATAACATTCTCTACTAATGCACCTGTCAAAACCAAAGCAACTTTTACGTTTGTGTCAAGTCCCGCACTATAATTGCTTAATATCTCATTTAATTTTTCATCCATAAAATCCTCCCTTTTATAATCAATACATCCTATTTCATATAAATAACTTAATCCAATCCATGCATATAATATAGTATCTTTGAATTTATCATCATTTACAAATGCATACCTTATATTCCTCATATAATGAGGTAATAAAGTATTAATAGACAATTTCTCGCCTGTGAAAATATCCTTTGCCAATGAAAGAAAATTATTATCCAAATCATTATCTCTCATTTTATTATCAGTTTTTCTTAAAAACTCCCTGAAATAGCCAAAATTAAACTTTTCATTAATGATAATGTTATATGTTTCTTCAATCTTATACTTAGCAGAATATAATTCTCTAAATCTCGAAGGAAATATATCCTTAATGTCAAGAAGTATCCTTTCTGCAGAATTTTCCTTCTTAAAAAATATAATTCTAAATGAATTCACATCGCCATACTCTGCTAATTCATCAAAAATATCATCACTGAGAGAATCTATCTCTTTAGATGCTCCTTCTTTAAACGAAAAACTTTTATTTGAAATATTCTCCAACATATCAACTAAAATATCCTGTACATCTTGGTTGCATGTCGATGAAGGTAATAAATAATAATTTAAACCATAGAAATTAAATCCAAGGTTGTCCAACATATATTTTTTACCCTCTCTCAAAACAGGTTCGCATGATATACAAACGGGGCAATTTCGCCATATATTTTCTTCAGAAAAACCACCACTTATAAAGCCCGGTTTGTCAAGTGTGTAAAACTTAAATACATCTACTTTAGGTAACAAATCTACATTTTTTTCGCCACATAAACAGCATGTGCCCCTGTAACTCTCTTCACCAACTAATTTCTTCCTGATTTTATCAGAATAAGAGTGATAAAATTTTCCAATATCTGCCGGAAATTTTCCATCTACCTTAACCGTTAACAAGTTTTTTACATCCTTACCTTTAGGAATATTTTGACTTATATAAGCTTCTATTTCTTTTTGATTATCATTAATGAGTTGATAGATTTGTGATATAATGTTCTGGTCATTTCCATTAGACTCTTCTGATTGTAAGTCCTTGAACCATGCTTTGATTTTAACGTTAAGAGTTTTATTAACCTCTGTCAATTGTGCACTTGGTCCATAATTTGTTCCTCTTGAGGAACCTCTTCTAAGTAAGTATTTTTGCGCGATGTTTAAATTATAATCCGTCACATCAATACCCGTATAAATTACTTCCTCCCTACTTCTTTCAAAACACAACGATATTACATGTGTAATATCCTTCGGTGTCTCCGGAATTAATAATTTATCATTATCACCACTTAAATTGCCTATAGCCTTTCCTACCCTGTAAACATCATATAGCATTTTCAATCACCTACTTTTCTTTACTTCTATACAGCCAAAACCTTGTGAGCCTTTGCCTCCAATTCCTGCATCATATGCCATTCTTAATAACTCCTCACTCCCTTCCATTTCTAATTCACAATTATAAGCCAAAATGTGAAATCCTTTATAATTAACCCTCGCCTCCTTGACAGCCCCGATGGGTTTTATAATAAAATCAGTATTTTCAGGATGTTCACCGTGATAAGCCTCATATTTATGTAAAAGATTATTTTTAATATATTGACTAAACTCCATATCAAATGGATTGTAAAATTTTGTTTGTTTATTTTCTAAGGTAGAATAAGTAGTAACAGGTGATAATGTATATACTTGAACCTTTTTAGACAATTCAGGCGGTTCTTTAACCTCAACCCTACTAATTTCTACTTTAACGCCACCAATATTTATAGGACTACTTTCAAGCAACACACTACTTAATAAATATTCCATAAATTCATTTACCGCAGAGGAAATAGTAATCCTCATGTTTTCATAAAAAACTATTTTTCGATTCTGCTTATCTATTCGAAATTTGCCGTTAATTTTCGAAAAAGTGAACAATTTATAAGCTCTCTCTTCAAACTTATATCCTTTGTTATGTATAAAATCCTTAAATTTTTCATCACTTATCCAAGAATATATAACAGCTTGTACTATGTGATTATATTGAATCGGTATAGATGCCGGTTCTTCCAAATTGAAATAAATTTCTGCTCTCATTTAACCACCCGACCGCCTATCTTAGATTTTAATATTTTGTTATTTGTTTATTAACATATTTAATCTATCAAGTTTATATATATTTGACAAGAATTATTTTTAAAAATAGTGGTATAAAAATAAATTTATTAAAGTAGAGAAAATAGAGAACAATATATAAAATACTTGACAAGCATATATAAATATGCTAACTTATATTTTATTCTAAATACAATAAAAATAATACGTGTAATAGCTTACCTATAAGGATTTGAAATATATTATGTTATTTGCTAATTTGTTTATAGCTTACCTATAAGGATTTTTATTTATTATTAATATGAGTTTCTTACTGAAAGTATATAGCCCTAGATATTGGTGTTAGGAAGGTCATTTCTTAAATAACATCATAATTTAAAATATATTTATAATTGATTGAAATCGTTGTCATATTCATTGTACCATTTATTTGTATAATTTACTACTATAAGTTTACATATTTCTACTTAATTTTATTTATTATTTTAAATTTCAGCAATAACTCCGCCCACATAATCACCATCTTAAAAACAAAAAACTTGCCTATTATAAATTTAAGCAAGCTTTCTGCATTACATGTTGATTTTATCGTTTAGGAACAAACATAGTCCCTGTTTAATATTTTCATTTTTAATAGATTTGTGAATAACATCTGTAATATTATTACTTTTTAATTGCTTATTAATAAGGGCTGTTTCTAAATATTTAAAGGCTTCAAGCTCCATGGAATCCGTAAATATCCGGCAATCCTTGATTTTTCCGTCAGAAAGCTCTAAATGAATTTCAAAGATTCCCCAATCGAACTTATTCTCTAATACTATTGAAAAATCCGGGCTTTCAGAGTAATTCCACTCCCATGAATCATACTTTTCAATATACTTTGATACATCTGTTGTATTCTCGTTTAAAATTATTCTTTGTGCTTCCGTTTTGTAAAATTCATTAAAACTTTCTATCAGTGAAGTTTTTAAGCTTTCAGTAGTTAATTGCGGAGATATTTCCTTGAGATTAATTACCCTTGACAAAACAGAGTCGATTCCCTTTGACTCCAGCTTTAAAGGTGATACCGTTAAATATCCGGACATCTTTTCTAACTCAACATCCACGAGTATAGTTCCATGATGACAATTCCTACCATTGTCGCTGATAAAGGCATTTCCGGAAAATTTCCGTTCTTGCACCAGCAAATCATTCCTGCCATTAAAATAGCCATAGATTCCATACCTGGCAATGGCATCTGTAATCACTTTCATGTTGTTTTCAACGTTATAATTTTTGTCAGATGCAATAAATGTAAAATTTAAATTCCCCAAATCATGGTATACGGCTCCACCGCCTGACAATCTTCTTATCAGGTGTACATCATTTTCTTTAAGCCTTTTAATATCACATTCTTTGTAGGGATTCTGATTTCTCCCTATAACTACGGTGTTTTTATTTTGCCAAAGAAACAATAATACTTCATCAGGTTCACTGCAATTCATTAACCACTCTTCTACGGATAAATTGAATTTAGGATCAAACGATTCAGACAGATACACTTTAAATTTCCTATGCAAAATGAATTCCTCTGCCATCTACACTTAATAATGCTTCATGAATGGATTCAGCTGTAGTAGGATGTGCGTATATCACGTGTGCCGCCTTATCTATAGTCAACTCCGAAGCTATTATATTGCTTATTGTACTAAGCATGTCGGTAGCGTGTACACCAACTATTGTTCCCCCTATAATTTTTCTTGTATCTTTGTTTGCAATAAGCTTTACAAAGCCTTCAGTTTCTCCCATAGCTTGTGCCTTGCCATTTGCCATTAACGGAAATTTTCCTGTAACATAATCAAGATTTTGAGCACAAGCATCTTTTTCATTCAATCCCACATGCCCAACTTCCGGTATAGTAAATATTGCGCTTGGAACCAAATCATAGCTCATTTCATTTTCAATTCCATTTATATGATCTGCCGCCATAATTCCCTGATGTGAGGCTATATGTGCTAACTGTATCTTGTTTGTTATATCCCCGATAGCATATATGTTTAGATTACTTGTTCTCATATTAGCATCCACCTTTATGCCGTTACGTCTTTCATTAAGCTCCACACCAAGTTTTTCTGAATCAAGAGCTTCAAGATTCGCCTTTCTCCCGACTGCCATGGCTACTTTTTCACTGATTATATATTTTGTTTGATTATTTTCATTAATTTCAACAATCATTGTTCCATCTAAGGAAGCCTTAATTGATGAAGCCTTAGCACCTTCTAAGATATTAATTCCTTTTTCTATGGCAGAAGCTCTGATTACACTTGCTACATCCTCATCCATATTATTCAGAATCTGAGGTAAAAACTCTACTAAATTTACTTTAGAGCCTAAGGCGTTATATATAAAAGCAAACTCCATTCCGATAACCCCGCCGCCTATTATCGTAAGTGATGAAGGCACCTCAGTTAACTCTAACAGTTCCTTACTGGTAAGAATATTTTCACTATCAGCACCTTCAATCGGAGGAATAGAGGTTTTAGATCCTGTAGCAATAATTAATTTATCGAATTTTATAGTTGCGTCAATTAACTTATTTTTCACGTTTAGTGTCTCTGAATCCATAACCTCTGCCTTACCGTTTAAATATTCTATTTCATGTACATTCATCAAGTGTTCAATCCCTGATACCAGTGTATTGACTACCTCATTTTTTCTATTTATTATTCTTTCAAGAGAAAACTTTACCTCTCCTACTTCTATACCAAAGCTTTCAGAGTGTTTAATTTTTTCTAAAACATCTATGCTGCTTACAAGTGCTTTTGTAGGAATGCATCCATAATTTAGGCATGTCCCGCCGAGCCGATTTTCTTCAATTATAAGTACCTTCTTTCCACCTTGAGCAGCCCTGATAGCAGCAACATAACCGCCGGGACCTCCACCTACTATCGCTACATCTACGTTGTAATTTTTAGGGGTGGGTTTAGCAAGTCCAAATGAATATGCCGTCTTCTTGAGCTCCTGCCCAGATTTAAATTGGGTTGGCTTAGCCGTACCGGTTTCCTCAATTAATTCCCCTTCAACATTTCCGACAACCTGACCTTTTTTTATTATATCTCCTTCTGTAATCGATAATTGTCCTAAAATACCCTTATATTGTGATGTAAATTTAATTGTCCCTTTTCCTGATTCTATTGTGAATATAATGTCACCGGAATTTAAAGAATCTCCGGGTCTTTTATTTATCTTTCCAACTTTTCCGGATGTATCGTGTCCGGATAGTTTTTCTATAATCAAATCATACTTCATTTTTTTAACCTCCAAAGGTATTTAAATAAAAAGGTTTTACCCTTTTTATTTAAAATCTCCCTCAAATTCAACAATACATTCATTTAGCAATGTTACTGAATAAGCCATGGATGGTCCTCCGCCAAAAGCTACTGCCACCATAGCTGCTTCCAATATTTCTTCTTTAGTCGCTCCTGCTTCAAAAGCTTTGTACGAGTGGTAAACAATACAATACTCGCATCTGTTATAGCATCCGATTGCCACACTCATCAACTCTTTGGTTTTTAAGTCAAGCGCTTTCGGTTCATAAGCAGCGCCTAACAACCCCATAAAAGCTCCAACATTTTCAGGATTTGTTGTTGAAAGATTTTCAAGTCCTCCAACGAATGAATTTAGTAATTCTCTAACATTATACGCCATATTTCTTCTCCTCAATTTTACTTGCCTATGCAATATTAAGTATAGCAAACATTTTGTTAAATATCAAACAATTTTTTCAAAAATTTCAACAAAAAAACTGCTCACTATTTCGGTGAACAGTTTTTATTCTTATTTAGTTATATTTGAAATCATCTTTTTCAGAACTCTTTCATAAATTATAAGCTCTTCTTCATCAATTCCTGCAACCAAATCATTATTGAATTTAATACCTATAAGCATTAAATCAGAAATGAGTTTATCTCCCATATCAGAAAGTGTTATATAAATAACTCTTCTATCAATATCATTTCGTTCTCTTTCAATTAATCCATCACGCTCCAAGCGATCAATAAGTCTACCTGCACTTGAATCCTGTACATTCATAAGGTTAGATAATTCTCTTTGTGAAATTCTTTTCTTTGCCTTTACATAATAAAGTGCAATCCACTGAATACGTGTTATACCTGAATCTTGCAGCTTCCGACCGAAAGCTTCTGAAATCTGCTTAATTGCATTTTCAGTAATGTGGCCCACTCATTTATCCAAATTAAAAAACATAATTTCCTCCTTTAAACTTCCGTAATATAATATTAATTAAGACATAAACTCCTTTAAACTTTTTGATAACCGTAATTATTCATCAATTACAACAACTCCACCCCATTAATCACTAACTTAAATCTCAGTTTTAAAAATTCTGCTGCTCTTCTGCATAAGAGCATTCTTCCTAAGAATATTTCAAAGTAGTCCATTACTTTGAAGGTTGTTGTATCGATTTTCAGTTCTAATATTGCATAATTACATTCTGTATCAATAATTAAATTGGATGATTCTACTGAGTAATTAACACGGTCGTGAATATCAAACGTGGATGTTACTTTATTTCTTACTCTTGTTCTTCTTACATCACTTTTATCCGCAAGTATCAATGCTGCCGCGACTGCATTAACCGGTATGGCTGTTGATTCGTCGTGGTTGCCGATTGCTGAAATTATGGTGGCAATTTCTTCAACGTCCATTCCCATTTTATCTAATATACGGAATGCCATTATAGCACCGGTTTGTGCATGATCTACACGGTTTACTACATTGCCGATGTCGTGCATAAAACCGGCAATTTGGGCTAATTCGGCGGTTCTGTCATCATATCCTAACTGACTTAGTATATCACGCGCCTGATTTGCAACCTTTCCTACGTGAGCAAAGGAATGTTCTGTATAACCTAATTCAATTAATGAATCATCTGCTTTTGTTATATATGTTTGTATTTCTTTATTGTTTCTTATATCGTCAAATGTAATCATATTTCACCTCTTGTTTAGTTTACATAAATAAATATTATGTTATATCATTAGTGTAAATGGGTAACTGTTCGGGTTAGAAGTAAATTCCATGTACCCTTTTGTTTTTGGGTGCTTAAAACCGAATTTATGTGACCAAAGTGCTATTTGTGTGAATTCTTTTTTCTTCATAAATACTTTGTTGTATTTATTGTCTCCCCATATGGGTAAGCCGGCATTTGACAGCTGTAAGCGAATTTGATGATGTCTGCCGGTATGAAGCTTTACTTTTAACAAAGTAAGTGTACCGTATTCTTCTGTTTCGCAGTTGTTTAATACTTCATATTCTAATTTAGCTAACTTGGCTTGTTTGTCTTCTGAGGTTGTGATTTTGGACATGTTGATGGTTTTTAGTTTCTTTATGTAGTCTTCTAAAATTGCATTGTTATTTTGTGGCTTACCGCAAACAACTGTCAGATATTCCTTTTGTGTTTCTCTTAGCTGTACTTGCTTGGATAATTCTTTGTTTGCAAACTCTGTCTTAGCAAAAACTATTACTCCCCCGACGGGACGGTCCAGGCGATGTATAAGTCCTAAGTACGATTTTTCGCCTTTATTTGATAAATATTTAATTGCTTGCGACATTAAATCCTCATCGTTTGTTTTATCACTTTGTGAGGGTATGCCCTGAGGCTTATTAAGACAAAGTATATATTTGTCTTCGAATATTATATTTAAGTTCATAGATTCTCCTGTCGATATGGGGACACCCCTCAATTATGCTGAATCTTTGTAAGATAGTAAGGAATGTCCCCGTTTACATATGTTCTCCAAAATAAAAAATTCATATTAAGTCAGCGTACTGTGCATCTATAGCTTTTACTAAATCATCGGGTTGTATTATTATCTGTACGCCTATTGCTCCTGCGCTTACTACTATTTTATCCTGCAGTAAAGCGGATTCATCTATAAAGGTTTTGTACTGTTTTTTCATACCTATCGGTGAGCAGCCACCTCTTATGTATCCGGTATTTTTAGTTAAATCTTTTAACAAAAGCATTTCTATGTTTTTTTCGGAAGATGCTTTTGCCGCCTTTTTCAAATCTAATTCATATTCTACAGGAATGCAAAATACAAAGAGTTCCTTGCTGTGTCCTACTGCTACCAATGTCTTAAAAACCGCTTCAGGATTTTGTCCTGTTTTATGTGCTACTGATATACCGTCTATATGACCGTCCTCAGTATCATAAGTCATATAATCATATTCTATTTTTAATGTTTCAAGGATTCTCATGGCATTAGTTTTGTTAAATTTCTTCAAAATATCACCTCTCTAAATAAATCTTTTAAAACAACACTTCCTTAAGCTTATATAAAACAAAAAGATTTAGCAGAAGTGCTATTATTGTTATTATTACAAAATCAGGTTTTTTTGTTTTGTGATGAAATAACAGCATAGAAGCAATACTTCCAAACACTCCTCCGATATAGCTTAATGTATGAAGCGTCTTTTCTTGAATTCTCCACTTGTCTTTTTTAGATTTTTGTTTATCTATAAAAAATATTATAAATGAAGTTAGATTAATAATAATATAATACGCAAATATTAATGTTAATTTACTCATGGGCGCCTCACTATGAGTTTGTTTATTTTCTTTCCTTCTCTTACAAAGCGCTCTTCATACTCTGTCATAACATTGTGCTCTGCATATGGACTGCTGTGAAGATCTCTTGTAAGAATTACGAATTTCCAGCCGTCCTGCATAAATTGTTCTACAGAATATTCAAATAAATCATTGTTGTCTGTCTTCATATGAATTTCACCATCATCCGTCAAAACAATTTTATATACATCCAAAAAGTTTTTATGTGTCAATCTTCTCTTATAGTGTGATGGTTTTGACCAAGGGTCTGAAAAATTTAAGTAAATTCTTTGTATTGAATTAGGTTCAAAAACTTCCTTTAATATATCTCCGTCAGAATAAACGATAAAATAATTATCAGGGTCTTTTTCAAGCATTGATTTTGCGCATCTATATGCAACTTTTACGCTTTTTTCAAATCCAAAGTAATTTATATCCGGGTTTTTTATTGCTGTTTCTCTGATGAATTTACCTTTTCCGCATCCTAATTCCACATGTATGGGATGATTGTTGTTGAAAGCATCATTTAATTTGTATCCTCTTTTTTCCGGTTCAGTAATTGTTTTTTCATGTTGTTGAAGGTATTGGTACTGACCCGGTATATATCTTAATCGCATAGGATTCTCCTGAATATTTAGTGTCATGTTTATTAAAAGTTTACATTATTTTGAAATAATAAACAATAACAATTTAAACAACTTTGTCGTTAAGTAAATGTTGCATAATTTTACTAAACAAAGTAGAATATACTTAACAAAACTTATGAGGTGTACATATGGATTTTTTAATGAATTTTCATGGTCCTATTCTATATATTATTATATTTCTCGCTAAAATTATAGAAGTATCAATAGCGACCATCCGATTAGTGTATATTAACAAAGGTGAAAGAGTAATAGGAGCAATTTTGGCCTTTGTTGAAATACTTATTTGGCTTGTTGTTGTAAGCTCTGTTTTAAATAATATTACAGAAGATCCTATAAAAATGTTCGTATATGCAATTGCCTTTTCACTGGGTAACTATATCGGAATTACAATCGAATCAAAAATAGCCGTTGGATTGGCTTCAATACAGGTTGTAGTAACTGAAGATACAGGAAAAATACTTGCAGAAGTATTAAGAGAAGAAAACTATGGAGTTACCATAATAGATGGAAGAGGCAAGGATGACAGCAAAAAATCACTTCTGTTTATCCAATTAAAAAGAAAGAAAATATCTGATGCTGTTAAATTAATAAAACAAACCGCTCCAACTGCATATATTACTGTCAATGACATCAAGTCAATGATGGGCGGATATTTAAAATAGGAGGTGCGTTTCATGAATGATTATGCTGATAATTCTATGCCGAAAAGTTATGAAAAATGGGAAAGGGACTGTATGGAAATGTGTCCTGGTGTGAATCTTTATACTGTTCCGGATGCATCGATTTTCGTTGCCAACAAGCCTGTTGATTTTCCTGCAGGTCAGCATTCCCACAGCGAATATGAATTCATGATGCCTCTGAGCGATAATGTACCGGCTATAAGCGACAGCATTAACCCCGTCTTAGAAAAGCATAAGCTGACTCCCTTTAATCCGTGGCAAAGTCACGGAGTTCCGGTGGATACAAAAATCAACAAGCTTATCTGTATTTCATGCAAGAAGGAATTTTTAGAGGACCTTTTATTTAACGGCTTCGGAAAAACAGCAATTCATTTTGAAAACACAAGCTTTGACATAAGTAACAATATACGTTTCCTTCTCGGACTGTTCGTTGAAGAAAGTATATCAAAGAAGCAGGGATACAATATAATACAGGATAATTTGGTACGTATGCTGTTTACAGAAATTATAAGATGTTCAAAAAACAACATTCATATGGATTTTACCGTTACGGCAGCAGAAAAGATAGGAATAAACCGTGCTGCGGATTTCCTGAAAGAGCAATATTCTGCTGAATTTTCCATTGGAGAAGCATCCCGCGTGGCAGGGCTCAGCACCTTCTATTTTATTCGTGCCTTTAAGGCATGCACCGGCAAGACACCTTATTCCTTCTATACGGAGGCAAAAATCGAGAAAGCAAAAGAGCTTCTTCAGCTTAAAAATTTAAGCATTACAGAGGTGGCTTTGGAAACCGGTTTTTCAAATGCCGGTCACTTCAGCACTGTTTTCAAACGTAAAACAGGAATCACCCCAACCGAATACAGGAAAATCGTATGTTGAAAAATTCTGTCACTGCAGAATTTTTTTTTACTACATAAGCAAAATGAGAAATAAATCACAATTTCAGAAAAGATTTTAAACTCACATTATGCTATAATGTTTCAGGAGGCAATTCAACCGGAGCATTAGCGGCACACGGAGGAAAAGTTTCTGTTTCTTCTGCGGGTTCGGCGGTATCCGTGACCGGAGATTTGTCCTGCGGAGTTAGTGTACGCAACCAAAATGAGAGCAAAGTAACATTGAACGGAAACGTTGAAGTAACAGGTGATGGTGCTTATGGTATCGACGCCAGCTTTGGAGAAGTGACAGTAAACGGCAACGTAACAGTGAAAGAAAACTTTGCAATTGGAGTAATATCCAATGATTTCGGATCCGTTAAGATAAACGGTAATGTATCTGCGACAGGTAACGGAGCCACAGGCATTAACGCAAATATGGGAGAAGGTGCGGGAGGTATCGTCCATGTAACCGGAAGCGTTAATGTCAGTTCATCAGATGACGATAGCATCGGTATACGTTGCTATAGCAGGGAAACTGTAGATGATAAGAGTATGGTAACTGTAGACGGAAAGATTAATGCTGATGATATCTATATTTTAATTGATGATATTATCAGAACAAGTGATTCAAAGGATAACATAGAAAGTGGATATTGGGTTTACAATGGTAGACACGGAAGCATTGTCAAGATAAGCAACAGCGAGGTTGTAACTCCCGTCAATGCTCCTACGGTTGTAACCAATGCCGTAGCCGGCATAACCACCTCAAGTGCTATTTTGTCGGGAAATGTGACAAGTGACGGCGGCGATACTGTTACAGAAAGGGGCTTCCTTTTCGGAACTGCTTCAAATTTAACAACATATACCGCAATAAAGGTTGGTTCAGGAACGGGAAGTTTTACTACACCAATTACAGGACTTGAAGAAAACAAGACGTACTATGTGCGTGCATATGCCGTTAACAGCAAGGGAACCGGCTACGGGGCAATTGTAAGCTTCACTGCTTCAGACACTCCTGTAAATCCCCCTTCACCCGGAAGAAGCAGCCGCGTACTGAGTGTACCCACTGTTGTGACAAAAGGCGTGTCTGATATTACTGAATCTAAGGCGTCATTGTCGGGAAGCGTTACTTCAGACGGCGGATTAACTGTTACGGAGCGCGGCTTCGTATACGGTAAAAAGGCCAATCCTTCAATAGTCAGCTCCGAAGTTTTAAAGGTTTCATCAGGAAAAGGAACGGGTAGCTTTACGTCATTGGTTGAAGAGCTAAAAGCCGGAACCACATACCATGTGCGTGCGTATGCAGTCAACAGTATGGGAACAAGCTACGGTGAAGATATGAGCTTTACTACAAAGAAAGCTCTCGTACCCGCTGCAGGTGAAATAGGATGGCTGGATGCATCCGGTATAGATTTAAGCAATCCGTACGGCAATGTTGTGCTTTATACCGATAATGACGGTGTGCAGCATATACTCGGTTTGGGGATCATACTCGGAGACAGGATGAAGTATGTATCCAGAGGACAGGGAAAATATGAAATTATCTACAATGCGAAGCCATTTGAGGATATAGCAGGTCACTGGGCTAAGAACGATATAGATTTTTCTTCTTCACGACTTTTATTTAACGGCATTTCAACGAGAATTTTCTCTCCTGACACACACATGACAAGGGGAATGTTTGCTGCGGTGCTTGGACGCATGTACGGTGCAGACCCTGATTACTATATGGGATACAGCTTCGAGGATGTACCTCAGGATGCATACTATGCTCCATACGTAAAATGGGCTGCGGAAAGCGGAGTAATATTAGGTGTATCGAGAAATTCATTTGAACCCGAAAGAGCTGTAACACGTCAGGAAATGGCAGCCATGATGTTCCGTTTTATGAATTATCTTGGACTTAAATTCACAGAAGACAATAACGAATTCAGCGATGATACCCTTATTGATTCCTGGGCAAGGGAAAGCATCATGCAGCTGAAGGGAACGGGAATTATTTCAGGCAGGACGGACAACAAATTCGATCCTTACGGCGTATCAACACGTGCTGAGGTTGCGGCAGTGCTGAGAAGATTGATTGAATATATCCTGAAATAAATTACAAAAAACTCAGGCTGTTGAAAAAGTTCATCCTGCAAGGCGCCGGAAGAGGCAGACGCAGCGTATCAGACATACGTGAGGATTGACCGGCGCAGCGGCAACGACGCAGGGGGGCTTTTTCAGCAGCCTGTTTATTATTTTACAAATGCACCGTATATTGCTCTTATTGCATCTTCAAAATCTTTATCTTCCACTCCGACGATTATATTGATTTCGCTGGAGCCCTGGTCAATCATACGAATGTTAATATTATTGTCTCCAAGTGCCGTAAACAGCTTTGCTGAAATTCCCGGCTTGTATGCCATTTTTATTCCGACGGTTGTAATTAAGCTTAAGCTTTTAAAAACATTTACTGACTGTGCTCCGCATTTTGTTTTTATTTCTTCGGATAACTCATGTATTATCCTTTCTAATCCTTCTGACGGAAGAATGATGGAGAAGCTGTCTATACCCGACGGTAAATGCTCTATGCTTAATCCTCTGTCTTCAAACACTTCCAATGCCCTTTTCACAACGCCTACTTCATTAGCCATATGCTCCTTATGGACATAAAAAACAGTAAAGTTTTTCCTGCCGGCAATTCCCGTAATGATGTCTCCGTTTCCGTTACCGTCGTAGACACTATTATCATCTATAATTACTGTACCCGGATTATCCGGCTCATTAGTATTTCTTATATTTATAGGAATGCCTGCTTCTCTTGCCGGAAATATTGCTTCATCGTGAAGTACAGAAGCTCCCATGTAGGAAAGCTCTCTGAGCTCCTGATATGTTATCTTTTTTATTTGTTTTGGATTATTAACAATTCGCGGGTCAGCCATCATAAAGCCCGAAACATCTGTCCAGTTTTCATAAACATTGGCTCCGGAGAAAGCTGCAACTATTGCACCTGTTATGTCGGAACCGCCTCTTGAAAAAACCTTAATGCTTCCGTCGGGATATGAACCGTAGAATCCGGGTATTACGGCTCTTTTTGAATTCTGCAAGGCTTCACATAATTTTTCTTTGGTTTTTTCATTGTTTACTGATCCATCATAATTAAAGAAAATTACATCCTTGGCATCTATAAAATCACAATTCAGGTAATCAGCCAGAAGCAATGCGCTTAAATATTCTCCTCTGCTCACAATGTAATCTTCATCACATTTATCATCTAAATTATCTTTTATAATCTTAAATTCTTTTTCCAAATCTATGTTTAAATGCAATTCTCCTTTAATTAAATCGTATCTATCCTCTATTATTTTAAAAATAGGTGCATAAGGAACCGAAAATTTAATATGTGCATGTGTCAAGTACAATAAATCCGTAATTTTGTTATCTTCATTAAATCTTTTACCGGGAGCGGAAACTACTATAAATCGTCTTTCATCATCGCTGTTTATAATATCGCGTACTTTTTTTAGCTGAGAGCTGTCAGCCATAGAAGTTCCGCCGAATTTTGCTACCTTTAACATTTGTCCTCCTATATTTGAGCTGATATTTTATTAAGATAACATATTATAATTATCATGTCAACAAATTAAATACATATGTCTTTAAATAGCGAATGAATTACCCTCTTAAATCATCAAGAAGTTTTGTTTTTTCTATAGTTCTTTCATCCTTATATTTAAGTACTTTAGCAGGACTTCCCGCAACAACCGCCATTTCGGGAACATCCTCAGTAACTACGCTTCCGGCAGCAACAACTGCTCCCTTACCAACCTTTACTCCCTCTAAAACAACGGCATTGGCACCAATTAAAACATCATCCTCAATAATAACCGGTGTCTTGCTTGGCGGTTCTAAAACACCGGCAATAACTGCACCTGCTCCGACGTGAACATTTTTACCTATTGTTCCTCTCGCACCTACAACGGCATTCATATCAATCATGGTTTTTTCGCCTATTACGGCACCGATATTTATTACTGCACCCATCATTATTACCGCATCCTTGCCTATGGTACACATGTCTCTGATAACAGCGCCCGGCTCTATACGTGCACTGATTTCATTTGTGTTTAGCAGAGGTATCGCGGAGTTTCTTCTGTCATACTCCAAATAGTAATTTTCTATTTGCGGATTTTCAGACAACAATCTTTGTGCATCGGTGTATTCGCCTATGAGTATAGCCATATCTTCTGATTGGAATACTTTCATATTGTAGCTTTCTATATTGTTTATCTTGCCTGATACATAAAGCTTTACAGGTGTTGATTTTTTTGCATCTTTTATAAATTTCGCTATTTCATATGGATCTTGTAAGAACATTTTTACCTCCTGATTTTTACGCTATATTTATTATTTTATTTATTTTTCTGTTATCCATGTCAAAAAATTCTTCTGTCGTATAAAGACCTGCTTCTTGATTTACTAATTTTAACGCAATATCTATTGCTCCTCTGGCAAATATCTTTTTAGAAAATGCAGTATGCTTTATCTCTATAATTTCGTCAATACCTGAAAATATAACTGTGTGCTCTCCCGGTATAGTTCCTGCTCTAAAAGAATGCATCTCAACTTTTTCTCTTCCCGTCTCCTGCATTATGTCTTCGGCTAACGTTTTAGCCGTACCGCTTGGGGCATCCACCTTTTTATTATGATGTCTGTCTACTATATCTATCTCAAAATTGTTTAAATCATTGCTGATTAATTTTAACATCTTTCTTATAATATTTATTCCTGTTGAAGTATTTGATGAAAGCATAACCGGAACATTTAATCCTGCTTCTGTGATTTTATTTTTCTGCTCCTGATTAAATCCTGTTGTACAAATTAATAATGCAGCATTCCTTTCCTCTGCATAATTTAATAAAAAGTCGAGATTAGCCGGATTTGAAAAATCTATAATTACGTCTATATCATTTAAATTTTCGCAAAGCTTTCCGTCTTTAGGCGATATAATCCCTGCAAGCTTGACATTATCATAAGTTTGTATCTCTTGCTCGACTACCTTTCCCATAGCTCCGTAACCGCATAAAGCAACATTTATCATATATTTCTTCCTCCCATCCTTAACAATTTATGCCATACCTTCTCATTTCGTTAATCAATTTATGTCTGTTATCATCTGACATAGGATATAGAGGTTCTCTAACCTCAGAGCTGCATAATTTCATGATTTCCATTGCCTCTTTTACCGGTATAGGGTTTGTTTCTATAAACAAAGCGTTAATCAATCCATTCATATTTAACTGGGCATCTCTTGCTTCTTCTATGTTTCTGTTATTGTAATCATCCACAATTTTTTTAGTTTCAGCAGGCAGTATGTTAGCAACTACAGAAATAACTCCGTGTCCTCCTAACGACATTAGCGGAACAATCATATCGTCATTTCCGGAATAGACCAAAAAATCTTTTGGACAAATTCTGAGTATTTCAGCTACCTGACTGATGTTGCCGCTCGCTTCTTTAATTCCTATAATATTATCAATTTCTGATAATTCCAATGCTGTACTTGGTTCAATGTTCATGCCGGTTCTTCCCTGCACACTGTAAACTATTATCGGCAATGATGTGCTTTCTGCAATCATTCTGTAGTGATTTATCAATCCTCTTTGTGTTGTTTTGTTGTAATATGGAGTTACTAACAGCAATCCGTCAACTCCTGCTTCTTCACAGAATTTCGCTTTTTTAACAGCTGTTGCGGTGCAGTTGCTTCCTGCTCCCGCTATAACAGGTATTCTTTTTGCCGTTCTGTCAATTACAAATCTTACAATCTCATGGTATTCATCATCTGTCAATGTCGGGGTTTCAGCAGTTGTACCTGCCACTATAATTGAGCCGGATGACTCAACATGCATGTCTACTAATTTCCCTAAAGTTTCATAATCAACTTCTCCATTTACAAATGGTGTTACTAAAGCTACTCCACAGCCATTTACTAAATCATTCATTGTCTTTTTCTCCTTCAAAAATTATTTAAAATAATTTTCACGTCGCTTTTTCTAGTATAAAAAAAGCGACATAAGAGCAAAAGGGCTCTCAGACGCTTTCAAAAAACACCGAACCTTCTGCCCAGCACATTACAGCTCTCTTTTATAGAATTGGGAAGCATCCTATAAAAACAGTATTACATCTATTAAATGTAAGCCCAGAGAAAAAATCCCTTCGGCGAATCACCCTTTCAAGCATTGCCTTACTCTTGATCATCGCAACCTCTGTAATATACCCACGAAAATATTTAATTTTTTCCATTATATTCTCAGCCAACTGGTATGTCAATATAAATTTTTATAAAATTTAAAATTTGTTATATGTTATATGAAGGTTACTATTCACAGCAGTTATTTGTCATCCTGAGCAATAGCGAAAGATGCCCTAACCCTATTTTCAGACGATTTTTCTGAAAAATAGTGGTAGGGCATTCGCAACGAACTCCCAATTTATTCGATTAAAACAATCTTTCAAAAATTTCAAGCTTTTCATCCGGAAGTGCCCTTACTCCTTCAAGCAATCTGTCCAGTTCCTGCCTGTTAAAGTATCTGCCGCCTTGGATAACCCCATATATTGTTTTTGTGTTTCTGATGTCAGCCAAAGGATTTTTATCTAAAATCAATATATCCGCATCTTTTCCTTTCGCCAGGGTTCCTTTTGAGTCCTCGCTGCCGCAATAAACCGACGGATTGACAGTCGCGGCCTCCAAAGCTTCATAGGGTGTCCTTCCGTACAGCTCAACTAATTTACAAAGCTCATCATGAAGGGAAAATCCGGCAATCATACCGGGGTACATAGTATCGCTTCCGGCAAGATACCTGTTTGAATGTTCCATAAAGGTTTTCCCTCTTTCGATGATGACGTTGATATCCGGACGCAGTCCCCTGTTTTTATATCCTTTTATGATTTTTTCGTTTCTTTCCTCCCAAAACCTCCTTATAAGGCCAGGCACATATTCATAATTTTTAAGATCGCTCAATTTCTTACCGTTCCAGACATAGTCAGGCAAGGTTTCACAAACTACCTGAGTAGGGCAAAACCACATGCCGCTTTTTGCTAAATATATGACATCGGATTCATGTTTCGGAAGGCTGCTGCTGTGTTCACAGCAATGATAACCCCAGTCCCTCAGCTCTTTTGCATCGACAAAATAGCTCATATGCCCGCAAACTTTAATACCGCACGCATTTGCCGTATCCATAAGCCTTTTGAGCTGTTCAGGTGAAATGGACGGATATGTCTTTACCCATTGGTATCCTGATTCAATAGTGTCATACACTGCTTTTTCCGCCTCTTCCACTGTAGATAAATAAACATGTCCTTCGAATTTTTCTTTTGCATCCCAGCCGTCATATATGAGGCCTGACGAATACACGTAGGGGCCGATACGTTCTCCGTTCATTATCTCTTCTGAGTATTTCTTTACACGGCTTCCTCCGCTTAAATGCCTGATGGAAGTTATACCGTTTGCGATAAAAAGGCTGCACATTTCACTGGAGTTGAGATGTGCATGGGAATCAAACAACGAAGGCATAAGGTATTTTCCGGTGCAATCCACCAGGCCTGTGTCTTCATATTCTGCCGCTGCGTTCTTTCTGATTTCTGTAATAACACCTTTTTCAACAACAATGTCCGTATGGTAAGAAATTCCATCCGTCTTCATCGATAATACATTACCGTTTTTATATATTGTTTTTTTAAAATATTCTTTGTTTTTCATATCAATACCTATTTCCAAGAAAATTCATAAAGGTAATATCTTCCTTCCAGGGCAAATTCATGACATTTCAAATCCTTGTTGTGTGCATAAAGCCCTACGGTATTGTATAGCGCTACATATACGGCATCTCTTTGCGCCTTCGTAAAAATTTCATTATATATATCAAAACGCTCATCTTCATCAATAGCCTGAACTGCTTTGTCAAATAGATCATCCATTTCCTTGTTTGAGTAACGTACATTATTTGCAGCTCCGATATAATCAGATTTGAAGGCCAGTGAAAATTCCTGGGTAGGTCCTTCCAGGCTCATTGCCAATACGGTTATACCGCAGTCCCCGTTCATGAGTTTGTCAAGGTATGCATTAAACTCAAGTATTTCAAGAGTTACGTTAAGTCCGACATTTGCCAGGTCATTCTGTATTATTTCAGCCTGTGTTTTGTAGCTTTCCGCCACATACATTATCCCTAAATCATAAGGCGTTTCAATACCTATTTCTGCCAGCAGCTCCTTCGTTTTTTCTGTATTAAAATCATATTGGGGTTGATCTTCGGAATATCCAAATCTCAAGGGACTGAGAACATTTGAGTTCACACTTCCAAACCCGTCCAGAGCAAGGTCTATAATATTTTGCCTGTCAATGGCATAAGCCACGGCTTGCCTGAATTTAACCTCACTGAAAGGATATTTCTCATGATTCATGGAAATGAACCCGAAACGCGACATAGGAACTTCTTCAATCACTATATTGCTTTTACCTTCAAGGTTACCGTAATTGGATTCTGAAATTGAGGCAAAATCAATTTCACCGGTCTGCAAAGCAACGGCTGCCGTAGTATCGTCGGAAAGAATTTTAAATGTTACATTAATAATTTCAGCTTCACCCAGATAGTAGCCTTCATAGGCTTCCAAAACTATTTTGCTTCCAAGATCATGACTTACATATTTGTATGGGCCTGAACCTACAGGCTTGTTGGCAAAATCTTCGGCGCTTGCAGACTCATAGTAAGCCTTTGACGCAATGTGCATGTCAACTATATTCTTAAGGAACGGCGAATATGCTGTTGCTGTTGTGAAAACTACGGTATTTTCGTCAATAACTTCAACCTTTTCCATTCCTTCAACTTTTGCACTTTGATAAACCGAATCCGCATAGAGCTCTGCCGTAAACTTTACGTCCTCTGCCGTAACAGGTGTTCCGTCGTGAAAAGTTGCATCCTTGCGTAAATAAAAAGTATAGCTTAGTCCGTCATCACTGATTTCATATCGTTCGGCAATTCTATGTTCAGGTTCTGATGATCCATCAAGAGAAACTTTCATCAGGGGGTCATAGATTTGATTGGTTATATCCATCTCATTGGTGGTACTGTGGTCTGTTGGGTGCATTGTAGATATGTCCGAATCAATAGCAATTGAAAGTTCTGTTTTTCCGGCAGTTTCGCCGGTTCCTGCCGGAGTTGTTTCTTTCGGTGGTTCAGCAGTGTTACCGGTGGTGCTGCTGCATCCTGCAACTGTGCTTAACAAAAGTACCATTACCAAAATTAATGACATTAGTTTTTTCATTATTTTTCCTCCTGAAATATGTATTATTTTTCAAACTCAAAATTTATAGAAGTATACTTGTCAACCAATTCAATGGCAGCAGTGACATCGTCCTTCGCGATGACTGCGCTTTGGCTGTGGGGATACCTGGTCACGACAGATATTCCTGCCACACGGGTTCCATAATAAGCCTTGTTCATGCCTGAACTGTCAGTGCCTCCTCTGTCCATCACATCTCTTTGATGCTTTATGCCGTGCATGGAACAACAATTCAGCATTTCCTCCACAAGGTATTCATCCTGCACTGCGGAAGGATCCCCTATCTTAATTCCGACTCCTTCACCTACGGCATTGGAGCCTTCAAGGTCACAAGGATATGCATGATCCGGCGTCACATCCATGGAAATACCTATATTAGGCTTTATGCGCTCGGCAGCTACAGCTGAACCCCTGCACCCTATTTCCTCCTGCACGGTAAATACATAATAAATATCGTTGCAACTTTTGCCGTCATTTCTTTTAAGTGCTTCAGTAAGAACATAACATCCGACACGGTCATCTAGTGATTTCGCACTGATACGGCCGTTACAGAGCTCGTGATAAGGCCCTAAAAATCCGCAATAATCTCCTACATTTATATATTGTGCAGCTTCTTCTTTTGAAGTGCATCCAATATCTATATAGAGTTTACTTGAATTGTTCTTTGCATCTTCAATATTTCCGGCACACCCTACAACTCCTATGGTACCGTTTTGGAAAACAACCTTGCCATTGTAAATTGACGATGCCCATACCCATCCTACATTGCAGACACGCAGCCTTCCGTCAGCTTCAATTTTTGTCACCTGGAAACCGATTTCATCCATGTGGGCAGTCAGCATGATACGCTTTCCTGTTCCGTTACCCTTCTTTAGGACAATCAGGTTTCCTAAAGCATCTGTATTGATTTCATCAGCAAAGGGAGCTGCCTCCCTCTTTATGGCTTCACAGACTTTCTTTTCTCTTCCTGCCACTCCCCATATTTGGGTAAGCTCTTCTAAAAATTTCATAGGTTCATGTTCCTCTCTTTCAATAAGGATGATTTTTCAACCCATCTGGGTTGATTCATAAGAGGGTGCTTAAGCTTGATGGCTTCTTTTGGGCATTCCATAACGCAGCATCCGCAATACCAGCATTCGTCAGGATAAGCAACCACAGGAGGAGCTCCTTTTTTCTCAGCGGGAAGAAATAAATCTATAGGGCATGCCTCCATGCACCTGTTGCACCCGATGCATTTTTGTGTGTCAAAAGTGATTGGACTTGCCGGTTCAACATTCCTCATCATAAAAGTTTTATTCACTGTCTCAGCTCCTTTACATACTCACTGTTATATGTTTCATAATTGCTTTTCAGATCACCTGCATAATCCAGAGGTGCTTTTCTCGAAACAACCTTTTCTCCATCATTCCTGATGATAATAAAGGGTTCTTGTTCCTTGGAATTGCTGTCAGATCTGAAAAATTCAAGCTTAGGGCAATTGTTCTTTCTCAGCAGGCTTGATTCAATGATAATTTGAGAGACTGTAAGTATATCAAATACCTCAAGCAGCCTGACCAGCTCATGGGGATTTGCCGCTGCTGCCTTAGGCACAACTTCCCGCTCATACTTTTTAAGCAGCTCCATCCCAGTTCTTAGAAGCATTTCTTCTTTTATTTCGCCGCAATAACTCTGCATGGCTTTGGATATGGCATGGTTTAATTCTTTCCATGTGATTCCTGTATCCACATCTGTATGCAGAGGTGCATAGACCCGCTCTCTTTCATCCTCAACCTGAGGCATATAGGGTTGCACTATATCCTTCTCATCGGCATAATCAGATGCATGACGACCTGCATAATGTCCGGTTGATGCGGCATGGCCATAGCAATTAGATGCAAACAGCGCATCTCCTGCGGCAAACAGTCCGGGAATATTGGTTTGCAGCTTCCAGTCATTCATGAAGCCTCCGGGAAGACCGAACAGTTGTCTTTCCTGTGGAAGGAATTCAGCGCTTGTCCACCCCGAGCCGTAGCACTGAAGCACATGTCTGGAAGAATCAAAACCGGCCTCTGTGAAATTTTTGTATACCGGTATTTTAGTCTTGCCTTCTTCGCCTACCATCATACCCCAGATGACATTCCTTTCGTGCTCCGGTAATTCCGTAAGATCCGCATAAAGAGGGAGCTTGTACCCTTTATCCTTTATCTGTTCATAGGGCAAGGTTTCCGGGCCTTCATAAGGATACTTTGCCTTTTCGATATTTCCGCCTTTCATGAAGTACTTTTGGCCTTTTGCAGGATAAAACCTTTCATTCACTTCTTTAAGGATATTTCCGTCCCTGTCGGCATAAGGTATCTCTTTTCCTTCCGCATCTATCAGAGAAGCCGCATACCAGGTGTTATGATTATTACCTGTACTGTATGGTGGAAACGATCTTCCTGCAGCCGAAAATTGAGCTCTCACAGACTTTTCCATCATATTGAACTCCGCACCTATTTTCCACCCCATTGCATGTCCGCTTCCTATGCAGGACATAGGGCGGAACTCGCACAGTCCGGGATAAGCTGCCGAAAACAGCCATATCCTTGCCGGCCGCGACATTGCCATAACCACTGCTTTCCCCAGAAAAATATGGAACTTGCCTGTCCTGCCGTTTATACCCGTTGCTCCGATGCATCTTGCACCGTTTTTACCTCCTTCAGTCAGAAGAGATGTCACGGCAACATGATTCACAATACGGACTCCTAATCTCAGCATTTCTTTTTCCATGGCCGGCTTAAATGTAGTTGCCCATATCCTGAGAGTAATTTTACTCTTATAATCATATGCAAACATGAGCTTAGTTTCTTCATCTCTGAACATGGCTCCGGCAAATTCATCATCTGTATCCCTGATCTTTCCTCCTATTTTCTCAATATCGAGCAATCTGTCCCAGCCTTCACGGCATTCGATATAATGAGAAATAGCGTTATTATATCCGTCATTGTCATCCATCATCGCTTCAACAAGCTCTTCGGGAGTTACGGACGAGCATGGATTGGTTGCTGCCATTTCCCAGTGATCGCAGCCTGAGCCTCCTGCTCCGCTTCGTTTAGCTGCGGCTTTTTCCACAACAATTACATTTTTTCCTTTTTTTGCTGCTGAAATTGCAGCCATACAACCTGCTATACCACCTCCAAGTATAAGAACATCAGCTTCCATAGTCTCTGTTTCGTCAACAAGGGATGGGTAAGGCCAGTTATTTTTTGTGTTCATTTGTCATCCTTTCCCTCCGGTTATAAAACCGGAGAATTGAATTACATGATTATGTGATTTTAATATTATCAAACTATTTTATATTTTGCAACATATATTTTGTAAAATGCTTGCTTTTTATTTCCATTTGTGCTATTCTTGATTTAAAAAATTAATACGCAGTTATACAGATGAGAAAGGAGAAGTATTATTATGTATAAATTCGTCTTAAGACGGTTACTGCTGACAATTCCTGTTTTAATCGGAGCAGTTTTCCTCGTATTTGCAATTATGTCCATGACCCCTGGGGACCCAGGTACACTGATACTCGGAATGACGGCTGACAAAGCCGACATTGCAAAGCTCAATGCGGAATTTGGTTATGACAAGCCTTTTTTTATTAGATTTGCCAATTATATCAAGGACATTGTTTTTCATTTTGATTTCGGAGATTCTTATCGTACCCGAACCCCTGTATTTACAGAGATATTTGCAAGATTTCCCCATACATTCAAATTGGCACTGGCCTCCATCTGCCTGAGTTCGGTTTTAGGTATATTCCTGGGAATTTTGTCCGCAGTCAGGCAGTATTCTTTCATCGACAGCTTTTTTACGATTATAGCCATGTTTTCTGCTTCCATGCCCGGTTTTTGGCTGGGGCTCATGCTTATGCTTTTCTTTTCGTTAAAGCTTGGGTGGCTTCCTTCCAACGGGGTTGAAACTTGGAAACATTTTGTCCTGCCTACCATTACACTGTCAATGGGAGGTACTGCAGGCCTGCTGAGGCTGACCCGTTCTACCATGCTGGAAACCATACGTCAGGATTATATAAGGACTGCCCGGTCCAAAGGTGCTTCAGAAAGGATTGTCATCTATGAACACGCCCTTAAAAATGCCCTGCTTCCTGTCATCACTTCTTTAGGCATGAATTTCGGAGCTTCCTTGGGTGGTGCCATAATCATCGAAACCGTATTCGGAATGCCCGGCCTCGGCACACATATTGTAACAGCCATACGACAGAAGGATGTACCTGTGGTACTTGCAAGCACATTGCTGTTAGCTGTGCTTTTCTGCCTGATCATGCTGGCAGTAGATATTTTATATGCCTTCATTGATCCCCGAATTAAATCAAAATATGCTAAATAAGGAGGCTCCACCTTGCAAGAAAATTTAAATATACCCACCGAACAAATATATTACAAAAAAAACAGCCAACGGAAAGAAATCTGGCGTAGATTCAAAAAAAGCCGGACAGCTCTTATAGGACTTGTATTATTGATATTTATACTATGCATTGCAATATTTGCGGATGTGATTGTCCCCTACAGCCAAGCCATAGCTCAGTCTGGAAAAGAAAGGCTTCAGCCGCCCAGCATGTCCCACTGGTTTGGAACTGATCAATTAGGCCGTGATTTGTTTGCCCGAACCGTCCACGGTTCAAGATATTCTCTGTTGATAGGTTTTTCAACCAGCCTCATCTCTCTTGCCATAGGCGGTATGCTTGGCGCCTTCTGCGGCTATTACGGCGGCCATTTTGATAATATAGTCATGCGTCTTATGGATGTAATTATGTCTGTCCCGCCTGTTCTTCTTTCTCTTGCTGTAGTAGCGGCACTGGGAGCAAACCTTCGTAATCTTTTGATTGCAATTACAATATCCTGCGTTCCGGGCACCGTAAGATTGGTACGGTCGGTTGTAATGACCGTTGTAGACAATGACTATATAGAAGCCGCCTATTCTTATAACAGCAGTGATTTGAGAATTATTTTAAAATATGTCCTCATAAATGCCATGGGGCCGATTATAGTCAATACCACTATGAACATTTCAGTGATGATTTTGTCCGCCGCAGGACTGTCTTTTATAGGAATGGGTGTACAGCCTCCTTCACCAGAATGGGGAGCTTTGCTTTCAGAAGCCCGTCAATATATGTTCAGGTCGCCATACCTGCTGTATTTCCCGGGATTATCCATATTGGTGACAGCACTCTCTTTTAACCTTGTAGGAGATGGCTTGAGGGATGCTTTTGACCCTAAGCTTAAGGATTAACAGGAGGTCATATTATGAGCGAAGAAATATTAAAAATTAAGGATTTAAATGTAATATACAAAACAGATCTTGAAACAGTCTATGCGGTTAATAAAATTTCCTTTTCACTTAACCGTGGTGAAACCTTAGGTATTGTCGGTGAAACCGGAGCCGGAAAAACAACAGCGGCACTTTCTATCCTGCGCCTGCTGCCGGAGCGCACCGGGAAAATTACCAAGGGATCAGTTGAATTCTGCGGGGAAAACCTTTTGAATTTATCTGAATCAAAAATGCGCCTTATCCGGGGCAAAAAAATCTCCATGATTTTTCAAGACCCGATGACCGCCCTTAATCCTATCATGACAGTAGGAAATCAAATTGCCGAATCCTTGATATTTCACAATTCAGATAACAAAAGCCGTGAAGAAATCGAAAAAAGAGTTGAAGAAAGCCTTGAAATGGTTGGTATACCCGCTTCGCGGAAAAAGGACTATCCACACCAGTTTTCTGGTGGGATGAGGCAACGTGTAGTTATTGCCATTGCCCTTGCATGCAGTCCCGAGCTCCTTATTGCAGACGAGCCCACTACAGCCCTCGATGTTACGATTCAGGCTCAAGTACTTGCAATGATGAATGATTTGCAGTCAAGGATGAAAAGCGCAATGATCATGATAACGCACGATCTCGGCGTGGTTGCCCAGACCTGTGACAACGTAGCAGTAATGTATGCGGGAGAAATAATTGAATACGGTAAAATGGAAGATATCTTTGATGCCGAATTCCATCATCCTTATACTGACGGATTGTTCGGTTCCATTCCTAACCTCACGGGCAATGAAAAAAGACTTTCACCTATTGAAGGGTTGATGCCCGATCCGACAAATTTACCGAAGGGATGTAATTTTTCCCCGCGGTGCCCTAAATGTATGGATATCTGCAAAAAAGAACCTCCGCCATTTCATGCTGACGGAAAACATATAATTTTTTGCCATCTTTACAACAATAAAAGCCAAACTGCAGGAGGTGTATTATGAGCGATATTTTACTTGAAGTCAGAGACCTGAAAAAACATTTTAAGGTACCGGAGGGGTATCTCCACGCAGTTGACGGTATAAGCTTTAGAATAGAAAAAGGAAAAACCCTGGGAGTGGTAGGTGAATCAGGCTGCGGAAAAAGCACATTGGGACGTACTGTCCTCAGATTACATGAACCTGCAAGCGGCGAAATTTTATTTGAGGAGAAAAATATTACTCAATACAATAAGCATGAGATGAAAAAAATACGCAAAGACATGCAGATTATTTTTCAGGACCCATATTCATCCCTTAATCCGAGAATGTGTATCCAGGAGCTTATTGCGGAACCAATCATCATCAACAGGATTTGCAGTTCAAAATCCGATGTTTTCAAAAAAGTATGTTATTTGATGAATCTTGTAGGCCTGGACAGACGGTTTTTGGGTACATATCCCCATGAACTTGATGGAGGCAGGAGGCAGCGTATAGGCATCGCAAGGGCTTTGGCATTAAATCCAAAATTCATCGTGTGCGATGAGCCTGTTTCTGCATTGGATGTCAGCATTCAGGCCCAAATACTTAACCTGCTCATGGATATACAGGATGAGCTAAAATTGACTTATATGTTCATCACTCATGACTTGAGCGTTGTCCGCCACATTTCGACAGATATTGCCGTCATGTATCTCGGAAAGTGCGTTGAGCTGTGTCCTTCAAAAGAGCTCTTTAAAAATCCGGTGCATCCATACACAAAGGCTTTACTGTCAGCAATCCCTGTACCGAAATCGGAAATGCGCCACAAAAAAACAGAGATTATCAAAGGTGAGCTTACAAGCCCTGTAAATCCAAAACCTGGATGCCGTTTTTCTGCCCGATGCCCTCATGCAGGAGACAATTGTACAAGAGATGATACAATTTTGAAAGAGGTGTCTTCAGGTCATTTCGTATCATGCACAAATTGTAAACAATGAAGTTGATTTAAAATTCAAATCGTGATAAAGTAATGTAAAGAAATACTATAATTTAAACACAAAAGGGGATATTATGGATGTAATCAACAAGCAAACAATGTCTATGCAAATTTACCATATACTGAGAAATGACATTTTGACACAGAAAATCAAATGTGGTTCAAAACTTACATTACAATCTCTGAAGGAAAGATTCGAAGTCAGTCATACTCCCATCAGGGAAGCCTTGACTCGTTTGGTTGAAGACAATCTCGTAACTTATTATTCAAATGTAGGCGTCTCAGTCGTTTCATTAAATGCAAACGACGCCCGGGAAATATTCGAGCTCAACGGTGATCTTGATTGTATTGCACTTAAATATTCTTACTACGGTTCTATGAAAGATGAATTTTTAAAAGAGCTTGGCGAAGCTGTAACTGAAGGAAGGCTCTGTATTGCAGAAAAAAGGTTGAATAGGTGGCAGGAACTGTCTGATCAATTTCATCTTATTTTATACAAATATGCAAATAACTCCAGACTCGAATATGCAGCCAGAAAGCTTCGTGCTCAGACTACACTGCTCTATAACCTTTATTATCTTGAAGACCAAAATGCGGAAGTCACCCAGGAATTTCACAACCGTATTTATCAGGCAATTTCGGAGGATGACATCCCACTCGCATCTCAACTGCTTAAGGAACATCTTCAAAACGATATTGAATTAGCTGTTAAAGCCTTAGGGCAGTAAGGCTAAAAAACACCCATCTGCCGATATGAAAATATCCGCCCATGGGTGTTTTTTATAAATTGCTGAACAGATATTTTATCTGCATTTTCCTTAATGAAGTTTGCTTAAATTACTAAATTCGTTTCATTTTATTCTTTTCATTGATATTACATCTTCATAATATTTTTTGTCAAAGGATACGGCAATTAATTTAGTTAAATCATATGATTTTATGCTTGTTACTTTTTCAACTTTTCCGTCGCATACACCTTTTCCCATCCTGTCGACAAGTGTAACATACTCATTGACTTCCGGCAAGGGTAAATATTCATATGGAAATGTAATTAACGCTTTGTCCGGGGCATAATTTAAATTTATGAGATGTACGGCTATACCGGGGCATTTGGCAGCACAGATGCCGCACCCTATGCATTTTTTAAAATCTATTGTCGGAAGATTAGTTATTGGATTACCCACAGTAATGGCGTTTTTAGGACAGGATGTCTCACATGGGTTGCAGGGAATTTCCTCTGTACATTCTATAACTGCAATATTACCCAAAGTATAATCTTCCGGTTTAGGAAACCCCGGTGATTTTTTTAATTCTTCCAGCGACGGTGCACCGGATTTTTTCAGACAGCCATTCATTTAACCAACTCCTTACCCTTTTCCAATATCATGTCCTTAGCCAATCTTCTTTTTTCACCAAATTGTCCGCATCTTAATGAATCAAGCTTATTCCATATTTCTTTAATTCTTTGTTCTGCCATGATTCCGTCTAAATAACCTAAAGCATAAGCAACACTGACACCGGCCAGGCGCCCTTCTTCCATAGCTGTGCTTGCTTCTTCTATACCTGATATATCCCCAGCCACATATATGCCGTCAACAGTGGTCCTCATATATCTGTCATGAACAGGCACATAGCCTCCCATGCTGCCTATGTAGGCAAATTCACAGCCTGCCAGCCATATAAGCTCTACCATTGGTGTTAAGCCGACTGCAAGACATATTGTATCTACATCAAATATTTTTTCGGTTCCTTCAACTTCTTTCCAATTACTGTCTAATTGAACTATTTCGACATGTTCTACTCTATCAGCTCCATATGCCTTTTTTATAGTATGACTCGTATAAAATGGTACACCTGCCCTTGCAACCTTCGCTGTATGAACTCCATATCCTCCAAGGGCAGGAGCTGCTTCAACTATTGCAACCACTTCAGCACCGGCCTGCATTAATTGATATGACACTATTACTCCAACATTTCCCGAGCCAAGCATCAATACTTTATGACCGGGCAGTACTCTGTTTAAGTTTATCATCGTTTGAGCTGCACCTGCACCCATTACTCCCGGGAGCTCCCAGCCGTCAAATTGAACTGAATTTTCATATGCTCCGGTTGCAACTATAATTTTATCTGCCGTTATCTCTCTTGAAATCTCTTTATTTTCTATTATCCAGATCTTTTTATCGGGCGTTAGTCCACATACCTCAGTATTTAGCATTACTTCTATATTTAAATTTTCCGTATCGTTTAAAAGCTCTGTACCTATGTTTATACCTCTTGTTCCTGCCTTATGCTCTCTTGAGCCGAAGAATTTGTGAATTTGCTTGAAAAGCTGTCCTCCGGGTTTATTGTTTTCATCAATTAACAATACCCTCGCTCCTGCTTTTGCAGCTTCTATGGATGCAGCAAGACCGGCAGGACCGGCACCGATAATAACAACATCGTAATTATTATTCATTTTTCCACTGCCCTCTTCCATATTGAGTTTCTACCTTCATCCCATCCTTCACTTCAGTGACGCATGTTCTTACATTCGGTATTCCGTCAACAATCATAACACAGTCGGTACATCTTCCTATACCGCAATATATACCTCTTGGTTTATTATGCTTTTCAGTATATCTGAAGCTATGCACACCATTAGCTATTAATACCGATGCAATCATTTCACCTTTCAATGCAGTAATCTCTCTGCCATCAAAGGTTATTGTAACGTATTCCTCTCTTGTGTCATTACCCAGTATGGGATGATCTTTTATCCTTGTCATAATTCACCTCACTGAAGTACCGTTAAGCTTTCATTTACAATCCTTTTTACCTCAGAAGTAGGTTCTGTCAGCGGAAGCCGATATCCTCCTACATTAAATCCCATTGAGTTTAAAGCATATTTTACAGGAATAGGATTTGTAGTAACAAACAGTGCATCAAACAGATTTGTTAATTTTAAATTTATTTGGGCAGCTTTTTCCATATCCTTATTTTCAAAGGCATCTATCATTTCTCCCATTATTTTTCCGCTCACATTAGATGCAACGCTTATTATTCCATATCCGCCTACTGCTAATGACGGCAGCGTTAATATATCTTCACCGCTGTAAACTAAAAAATCTCCGGGAGTTTCATTCACCATTCTGATAAATTGCGCCATATCACCGCTTGCTTCTTTAATTGCGACTATATTCTTTATTTCCGCAAGCTTCGATAATGTCTTTACGCTTATATTTACTCCTGTTCTTCCGGGTACATTATAAATTATTATAGGAAGATCAGTATTTTGCGCAACTGTCTTGAAATGTTCATATAATGATTCTTGATTTGGTTTGTTGTAGTATGGTGTTATGACCAATAATCCATCTACATTTAAATCCTCTATATTTTTAATGTTTTCAATTGTTTTCTTAGTATTATTTGTTCCAACACCTGCAATGACAGGTATATTTACATTTTTCTTTATTTCGGATATAAGCTTATACACCTCATCACTTGTTAAAGTAGGTGACTCGCCTGTTGTTCCATTTAACAGCAGTGCCGAACTTCTTTCAATTACAAGCTTTTCAGCTAATTTAACGGCCTGATTGTAGTCAACATTCAGTTCAGAATCAAAAGGTGTTACCATTGCAGTTATTAAACGTCCCCAATTCATATTTAACCCTCCTTTAAAACTTTCATTTTTACCGGTCTTACCGGAGCCCTGAAGCTTGAAGTTTTTACATCTTCTATTTTAATGCTTAATTCCTTTGCAAGAATCTTTTCTACAGTTTTTCTGCATGTACGTCCCTGACATAACCCCATTCCTGCACGAGTAAATTTTTTCACTTCATCAACAGTAGTTGCACCATCTTCTATGGCTTTTAAAATTTCTTCTTCTGTTATTTCCTCACATCTGCAAATTATTTTACTCATTGAGCCACTTCCTTATTGATAATTATTTATCCCTGCTGCTATACTTGTGCCAATATGTCAATACATCCTCCATAAGATTATCCATATGCTCTGCCATTAATCTCTCTGCTTCATTCTCATCATTATTTTTTATAGCATTGTAAATTTTTTCGTGAGAGGAAGTGTAAGGAGAATTAATTTGTCTTCTCAAATTTTCGAAAAGCTTTGACTGCTGTTTAAATGTAGCAATTATGTTGTACATTGCCTCCAAGATTGAATTACCTGATGCTTTTGCTATTGTTCTGTGAAATTCAAGATCTTCATCAGATATACTGTCACCACTTTTTGCTTTCTCATTTTGTCTGTCTACAATTATTTTTAATTTATTCAAATCTTCTTTGGAGATATATCTGGTTGCAAGCCTTGTAGTTTCTTTTTCAATCGCTTTTCTTGCCTGAATAACCATAATAAAATTTTCTAAAACCTCTGTCGATATTATCTTATCTAATTTCTCCTGATGATAATTAATAATACTGATTGTTTCGGCTTTTTTTAATGCCAGCTGACCTTCTGTCGTAATTATTCTTCCTTCGTTCTTATACTTTTCTAAAAAGTTATTGCTTTCTAATTTGGATAAAATTCTCCCAACAGTTGCAGTGCTGACCTCAATATTTTTTTCTCTTAATATATTTTCAATAGCCCAAGTACCAATAGGTTTATTTTCTTCTTCTATAATTTTCAATACTTCAATTTCTATTAAATCAAGGATTTGCCTCATAATTACACCTCTTATAATGATTAATATTATGCCTTATTATCTCATAAGGAAAGTGTTATTACAACAGCAAACCCTAAAATTTCATATTTTTTACAATTTATACAGCTTCTTCACTGTTCCTTTTAGTTGCCAATGAAACGACCACAAGCAATATGGATGCTACTGCAAGCGCTATTAAAACTTTATTTGCTCCAAGTGCATTTATTTGACTTAATACAGCACCTGCAACTATGCTGACTCTTGCACCCCAAGGAGTAACCTTGCTGTTTCTTTTACCTGCCTCATGTGCTTCAGGGCTTTCTTTCCACAATAATCCTATGGTAAGCAAAGGTACTAAGCCGGCACCTGCCATTGAGTAAGCTTTTGAGAACAAATCTAAAATTGAGCTTGCATAAATTGCACCTAATGCCGCAAATACTCCTATAACTACAGTAAGCCATTTAGCGTACTTAACCAGTTGAGCATCTGTTGCATCCGGTTTGAAAGGTTTAATTAAGTCATTCGTAATTAATATGGAGGCAGAGTTTAAGTTTGAATCTGCGGAAGACATACCTGCTGCTAAAACAAGAGCAAATATCATACCTGCAATTACCACAGGTATTCTATTCATCATAAACCACGCCATTGCATCCCCTGGTGCTAAATCTTGGTTTATAGTGTAAATAATCATACCAACAAATGCAGTCAGCATAACTGCCAATATTGCAATGATACCGCTGTAAAGCAAGCCGTTCTTTGCAGTTTTAGGATTATTTGCCGAAAAACATCTTTGCCAATAAATTTGAGCAACCAATATACCTATGGTACCTGTTACTACCATATTAATTATCCTCATAGGATCAGAAATCCCGAATTGCCACATTTCTGCTTTACCTAATGCTTCTAATCTGATGCCTATTTCTGCAACTGAAAAGTTAACTTCTTTGAAAGCATAGATGTAAAATATAGTACCAAATATCAATACAAGTACACCTTGTAATAAATCAGTCCATACAACCGAATATATTCCTCCTAATGTGGTGTATATAATAAATACTGTTGAAAATAAAAGTATAATCGGTAACGGGTCAACTCCGGTAATAACACTGAATATACTTCCTAACGCTTTACCTTGTCCGCCAACCCACGCAATCATAATTGATGATGCCAATACACCTGCCAATGCTCTTGTTGTCTTATCCTTGGTGATTAAATCATCCAATAATTCAGGGAATGTGTTGTAAGTAAATTTACCTGCAAAGCCGGCTATGAATAAAGCAAAAATAATTTTTGATCCTTGTTCGCCAAGTATAAATGCCATCCATGATAAACCGACACTATATCCGTTACCGGCATGGCCTACAAAATTACCTACACCCATTATTGTTGCAAACTGTGTGAATAAAATAAGGTACATCGGGAAAGACTTCCCGCCGATTGCATAGTTTGAGAAACTAAGCTCTGCTTGACCTTTAAATTTCAGAGATATCCACATGAATGCACCGCACATTACAAAAGTAATAATCCAAATAGCCATTCCTAAACTCATAATATCCTCCTATTTTTTTATTTGACAGGCTGTTGAAAAAGTTCATCCTGCAAGGCGCCGGAAGGCTGGCAACCGCAGCGTATTCAGACATACGTGAGGATTGACCGGCGCAGCGGCACGAAGCAGGTGGACTTTTTCAGCGGCCTGAGATTTAATTAATTAAATCTCTCGAAACTGAGTTCATCTACATCAATTGTAGTTTTTTCTCTGCAAATCATTTGAGAAATAAGTTTGCCGGTTATGGGTGCCATTGCTATACCATCCCCTTCATGTCCTGAAGCAATGTAATATCCTTCATGTCCTTTTACTTCAGATATAATCGGTTTACCATCTTCACATGCCGGTCTGAAACCGGCGAAGGTTCTTATAATATGTACATTTTTAAATATCGGAAAAAAATCAACTGCCTGATTTACTAAAATTTCTATTACTTCTGTATCGGTACCTTTATTATAGTTGCCCTTTTCTCTTGTGCTTCCGATCAAATAGTTTCCGCTGCTTGCCTGTGAACAGGATAATCCTATGCCAAGCTCTTTATATCTTTCACTGTAGTTGACAAGCTCAGGATTTAATTTTGAAATTATATAATCAGCACTCCATATATTTTCTTTTCCAAGCTGAGGAATACTTTCTGTAATAATAATTTGACCTTTTTTTGATGTTATGGGAATATCTATTCCTGTTAATTCTCCAATCTCTGCACACCATGCCCCGGTTGCATTGATAATATTTTCGGTTTCAAGCTCTAAATCGTTTTCCAGTTTTACAACCCAATAGCTTGATTTCTTTTTTAACTCTGTTGCATAAGTTTTTTTATAAACATCCATGCCTGCCTTTAATGCTTTAGACAAAAATGCTCTCATAACGTATAGGGGATATACCTGTGAATCCTCTGTGCCGTGCGTGGAAGCAATAATGCCATCCTTAACATGCGGATGATGTTTCTTAACATCTTTCTTATCTATCAGCTCAATGTTAAGACCATAATTTTTTTGTTGTCTTACATAGTTCTCCATAAATGACATATGATCTTCGTTATCAATAAGAATCATTCCGCCTCTGCTATGAAATCCTATATCATAATCTAAATCTTTTGATAAGCCCTTGTATAAATTTAAGCTTTCTATAGCAAGCTCTAAGTTCTTGCCCGGTTTCTTTGACTGCAACAGTATCATATCATCACAAGCACCGGATGAACCGTCTCCTATTTGATTTTTTTCTATTAAAGCGACTTTCTTATTTTTAAGCGTTAAATAATAAGCACATGATAATCCTATTATTCCACCGCCTAATATAACTGCGTCATACGTCTTCATGCCGGTCCTCCACTTAAATATTATAATCTAACAGTTGATTAAGCTGTTTCACTATGTAATAATGTATCAATTCAATTGCCTTTGCATAGTATTTATTATTAATTACGTAAGTAATACATCTGTCATTGTTAGACAGTTTATATATGTCAATTTTTTCAGATGTTAATCTGTTTCTTAATTCTTCTCCAAATTCAGGATATTTTAAGAAATTGCTGCCTACTAAACTAATTTCACAAGCTTCAGTACTTTTAGTTCCATTTGTAAAATCTATATTTTCTATTCCTGCAATACCGGTTAATTTTAAAATATCTTTGAATTCCTCTTTTTCCTCACCTATCAAAGTACCGGGGTGGTCGCTGAATGTAGATTTAACGTATAGTTTGATTTCAGGATTGGTCATTGCTACCTCTACTGCTCTCGGGTGTATAACCTTGGCTCCTTTATTAGCTAAATTGCAGCAATCCTCATAGCTTATTTCATCTAATAAAATCGCGTCCTCAACTTTTCTTGGATCTGCTGTCATAATACCTTCTACATCTGTAAAAATATCAATTTCCGCTGCTTTTGCAGAAACGCCTAAAGCGCATGCAGTTGTATCACTGCCGCCTCTTCCCAAGCTTGTTGTATCTCCGTTTTCCGATATACCTTGACCTCCGCCTACAACTACTACGTATCCATCCTTTAATAATGAAATTATACCTGTATTGTCAATTCTTATTATTTTTGCATCAGTATAATTATTATCTGTTATTATGCCTGCCTGAGCTCCTGTTAAATAAACTGATTTATATCCTCTTTTTTGTAGATTAGAAGTAATAACAGTACCTGATATATTTTCTCCGCAGCTGAAAATAACATCTAATTCTCTTTTACTTACCGAAGGGTATTCATTTTTTAATAGATTTAAAAGTGTGTCAGTAGCATAGGGGTCACCGTTTCTGCCCATTGCCGATACAACCACGATTAGTGCATAACCATTATTAATGGTGTCCTCAATTTTTTTGTAAACATAATTTCTTGAATCTTTAGTAGCTACAGACGTGCCCCCGAATTTTTGCACCAATATGCGCATAGATACCTCCAATGGTCCTTCTTACAAGGTTTTAACCAATAACTCAGCTATTTGAACAGCATTTGTCGCTGCACCTTTTCTTACCTGGTCTCCACAGCACCATAGGTTTATTGAATTATTTTTACTGAAATCCTTTCGTATTCTGCCTACATATATTAAATCCTGCCCGGCTGTATCTATCGGCATTGGATATAAATTATTTTTAGGATCATCCACTAACTTAACACCTTGTGCTTTAGAAAGCAGCTCTCTTACTTCTTCAATGCTTATCGGTTTCTCTGTCTCTAATGTTATGGATTCAGAATGACTTCTGAATACAGGAACTCTTGCACAGGTGCATGAAATTCCGATATTGTTATCATGAAGTATTTTTCTACCCTCATTGTACATTTTCATTTCTTCTTTTGTATAACCGTTCTCTTCAAAGCTATCTATGTGAGGTATTATATTAAATGCTATTTCATGTTGAAATACCTTGTTTGTTGTCTCTCTATCACCTAAAACATCCTCCGTTTGCTTTTTTAACTCATCTATACCAAGTACTCCTGCACCGGATACTGCCTGATAAGTAGAAACTACCATCCTCTTTATACCTGCATGTTTGTAAATTTCATTTACTGCCACTAACCCGATTATTGTGGAGCAGTTTGGATTAGCTATTATACCTTTATGTAAATTGACGTCATCCGGGTTAATCTCAGGTATTACTAACGGTACATCATCATTTAATCTGAACGCGCTGCTGTTATCTATTGCAACAGAACCACTTGCTTTAATGTGGGGCATAAATCTTTTGCTTATATCCCCTTCAACAGCAACCATCGTAATATCTACATTTTCAAATGAGCTTTCAACAGCTTCTTCAACTATATATTTTTTACCCTTAAAAACGTATTCCTTTCCTGCATCACTAATATGAGCCAATAATTTTAAATCTTCTATCTCAAAGTTTCTTTCTTCCATTACTTCAAGCATTTGTATTCCTACAGCACCCGTGGCGCCAAGAATTGCTATTACCGGTCTTTTATAATTTTTGTTTTCCAAGACAAACCCTCCTACTCATCACTTGATTAGTTATATGTGAATTATATACCGAAGTATCCGATATGTCAAGCTAAAATATCGTTTTCTTTTATACATTTTATTTTTGTTGCCGCTAATCACAACATGATTAGTTGAATTTCTACATAATATAATGTTATGCTTTATACGGGTAAAAAAGAACTTAATCACCTAAGCGACAGCGGTTCTCCTAACAAAAATAGGCTGTTGAAAAAGTTCATCAGCCTATTTTTCACTTCCAGCATAAGCGACTGACACCAAATCAAAGATTTGGTGTCAGTCGCTTATTTCAATTTTCTCAATCCCTCTTCCATTCTATCCATACCTTCCTTGATATTTTCTATGGAATTGGAATAGGAAATTCTTATACTGTCCTTTGCAAAAAATGCATCTCCGGTTACTACCGCTATTCTGCTTTCACTTAACATATAATCACACATGTCCATGGAGTTATTTATAGTAAAACCATTATAGCTTTTGCCGTAAAATTCATTTATCTTTATCATTACATAAAAAGCACCTTTTGGCAGTACACAGCTGATTCCTTCTATTTTATTTAATCTTTCTACTATGAATTTTCTCCTTTTATCAAATTCCTTTCTCATTTTCTCAACAAATTTCTCAGAATTTGAAAGTGCTTCGATTGAAGCATATTGTGCAGGAGAATTAGGGCTGGTGGTTGTGTGCCCCTGATAGTCGCTCATAGCTTTAATAACGTGTGCCGGTCCGACAGCGTAACCAATCCTCCACCCGGTCATGGCATATGATTTAGATACACCGTTAACGGTTATTGTTTTTTCTTTTATTTCCGGCGATATAGAAGCTGTGCAGAAGTTTGCTTCCCCGTCATATACCAATTTTTCGTATATTTCATCGGATATAATATAAAAGTTATTTTTAACTGCCAAATTACCTAATTTTTCTAAGCTATCCCTTTTATAGACAGCACCTGTAGGATTGTTTGGGGAATTTATTAAAATTACCTTTGTTTTATTAGTTATCTTATCTTTAATTTTATCAACGTCTAAATCATATCCCGTATTTTCATCCATTTCAATCAATACCGGGATACCGCCTGTCAATTTAATCATTTCGATGTAGCTGATCCAACAGGGTGTCGGAACTATCACTTCATCTCCCGGGTCAATTATTGCCATAAGTGCATTTGTAAGAGATTGTTTTGCTCCTGCTGAAACAATAACGTCCTTCATGGTATAATTCAAATCGTAATCTTTTTTAAATTTTCTGCATATTTCTTCTCTTAATTCAATTGAACCGGATGCGGGAGTATATTTTGTATAGCCGAATCTATAAGCCTCCTCCGCCTTTTTAATAATATTATCAGGTGTATTGAAATCCGGTTCTCCTATATTAAATCCAATTACATCGATTCCTTGTTTTTTTAATTGTGCTATTTTTTCAGATTGAGCCAATGTAACTGAAGGTATCATTTCCTGAATTCTTTTGCTTATCATGGCGCACCTCATATAAAATTTTTTTAATTATATCACAATAATATGAGAATACAATTATTTTATTTTAAGCAGATGACCTAAATCTCTGATTTGGTGTCAGTCACTTATACTGTAAGTGAAATAAAAAAACTATGCTAATCACTTAGCATAGCTTAAATTGATACCACAATCGGATTAATGACACAATCCGGTAGGTTGTTGAAAAAGTTTTTTAGCGACCTCTAAGCTAATAAACTTCCAACGTTGTATATAATTAATGCTACAACATATGCCGTAAGCATCTGTACCCCAATTGCTGCTCCTGTCTTTTTCCAGGTTTTCAACTCTCTTTTCATTGCTCCTACAGCTGCAAAGCATGGCATACATAAAAGGTTAAATGCCATATATGCGTAAGCGGCAGCATCGGTTTTTATATCATCTTTCATGGTTTTGAGAGCATTTTCGTCTCCGCCTTCCCATAAAATTGCTTCGGCATAAATATCAAAGGCAGCTTCATCATCATATACACCATCTTCAAAACCGAGCTCTTCTAATTCCTCCTCACTGAATTCAGAGAAAAATTCTTCGAGATATTCCGGATTTACATCCTCATTATATAACTGTGCCAAAGTAACAACAACCATTTCCTTTGCAATCCAGCCGGTTACCACGCCTACGGCAGGTCTCCATTCTCCGAAACCAAGCGGTTTAAATACGGGAGCAATAACATTTCCGACAGAAGCCAAAAAGCTTTCATCCATTTCTGACATAATGCTTTCGTCTTCATTGTTTGCAGCATTAACACCGTTAAATGAATCTGCATTGAAATTACTCAAAGCCCATATAATAATCGTTGATATGAATATTACCGTTCCTGCCTTTACAGCAAAGCCTTTTACCTTTTCCCATCCGTGAATACCGATACTTTTTAAGGTAGGAACTCTGTATTTAGGCAATTCCATAACAAAGTTGGATGCCTTTGATTTGTATACAAATTTATTTAACAGAAGTGATACAATTATCGCCACGACTATACTTAACATATAAAGCGAATAAGTTATTAATGTCTTACTGCTGTTAACAAAGAATGTTGACACAAACATTGCAAAAATCGGAAGCTTAGCTCCGCATGGCATAAATCCCGTAAGAATCGTCGTAATTGTTCTGTCTTTTTCAGTATCAAGAGTTCTTGTAGCCATCGTAGCCGGAACTCCGCAGCCGAAACCCATCAATAAAGGTATGAAGGAACGTCCCGACAAACCGAACTTACGGAAGATTCTGTCCATAACAAACGCTATACGCGCCATATATCCACAGTCCTCAAGGAAGGATATAAGCATATACAATACAAGCACTAAAGGAATAAATCCAATAATAGCTCCTAATCCTTCAATTATTCCGTCCATAACCAGCGAATATACCCAAGGTGAAGTATTAGCAACCAATGCATCAACACCGCCTGCAACATATCCCCATAAGGTTTCTGCTACTCCTGCCAACCATATACCGGGGCTTAGCAGTCCTTCAATAAATAAAAGATTTTCGCTGAAGGTTAACGCGAACATAATGTACATTATTATTGCAAATATAGGTATTGCCAAGAAACGGTTGGTTAATATTTTATCTATTTTATCAGAACCTGTTTCTGTATGTGCTTTTGGTTTTTTAACAGCCTCGCTAACGAGATTTGTTATAAATTTATATCTCAAATCGGCAATCTTTGCCTCAGTATCTCCATCCGCATATTTTTCTGCCTCATTTAATATTGCAATTATTTCAGGTTTTTGATTGTCAGTCAATTCGTCAGTTACAATATCATCATTTTCAACTACTTTAATTGCTTTCCAATAATTAACTGCATCTTTTTCAACTGCATCTCTTTTTGATAAATTGTAATCTGATGTTAATATTTCATATACGGCATCTATAGCAGTATTAATATTACTGTCGAATATTTTTAATTCTTTTGGTGCTATTTTAGTATCGGCAACACGAACAGCTGCTTCCATTAATTCGTCTATTCCCTTTCCTTTTCTTGCTACTATAGGAATTACAGGGATTCCGAATACTTCCGACAGTTTTTCGAAATTAATAACAATACCGGTATCTTCAACTTCATCCATCATATTTACCGCTACTACCATTGGAATGTTAGTTTCAATTATTTGTAATGTAAGATAAAGGTTTCTTTCAATATTAGTACCGTCAACTATGTTGATTACTGCATCCGGTTTGTTCTTCACTATATAGTCTCTCGCTATAACTTCTTCAGCTGAATATGGTGAAAGTGAATACGTTCCGGGTAAATCTAAAATGTTTATTTCCTTGTTCTTTTTATAAATCCCTTCTTTTTTATCAACAGTTACACCAGGCCAGTTTCCTACGTGCTGCTTTGCCCCGGTAAGCTCATTAAACAGCGTTGTTTTTCCACTATTCGGATTTCCGGCAAGCGCTATTGTATAATTCATACATGTCTCCTTTTCATACTTATATTTCAATTTCTATATTTCTTGCTTCATCTTTTCGCAGGCTTAATTCGTATCCCCTTATATTAACCTCAACAGGATCTCCAAGCGGTGCTACCTTAATTACTTTTATAGTAGTTCCGGGTGTTACGCCCATATCCATAAGTCTTTTTCTCATAGGACCTTTTTCACCTATACTTTGAACTGTTCCTGTTTGTCCTGATTTCAAATCGTTTAATGTCATTTATATCCTCCTTATTTAACAATTATTAATGAAGCTAACCCCTTATTAATAGCAATCTTAACACCCTTAACCAATAAAATAAGCCCATCTTGGTTTTCTCCTAAGACCTTAACCATTTCACCTTTAACTAAACCCAAATCATAAAGGCGTCTTTTCATTTCATCTTTTCCCCTATAACATAAAACTTCTCTTGTATCTCCCACTGCAACCATAGCAAGTGCCATATTAACCTCCTGAACAAAATGATAGTGATTATCATTATCGGTAAGTTTAGTATAATTTATTGATTTTAATTTGTCAATAAGTAATTGATAATCATTATCAATTAAGTTTTTTTAAAGCTAATATACGTATAATGTTTTACAAATTGAATATATTCATATAGATAACATAACAGATAGTTAGATGAGAGAAGCTGACAATTCAGGAATTTTTTATTTTCAGAGTTGTACTATTTTATTAAATTTATATTACAAAGCAAATTTTTAATGCTTTTTTAAGAATTATATATTATAATCAATTTTGTATAATTAATTTTAAGAATATACTGGTATAAATAAACTTTTTTGGAATATAAGCATAATAAATTTAAATAAATTTACTGATAAGTTAATTATGGCAGAAGCAAAAGCAAATATAGGAGATGAAAAAATGTTGTGTTCAGTTTGTAAGAAAAACGTAGCTGTTATATATGTTAATAAAATTTTAGAAGGCAAAATGCAAACTATGGGGTTATGTATTCCTTGTGCAAAAAAACAAGGTATTGCCCCAATGGATCAAATAATGAAGCAAAGCGGCATGAAACCTGAAGATTTTGAAAATATTAATAATCAGCTTGCAGAAATAATGGGAGATGTTGATATAGACAATTTATCAAAAAATATTGAATCTGATGATTCTGAAGGTATGAAATCATTAATGAATTTTATGAATTCAGCTTTTTCCGGTTTATCAAATTCATCTAACAAAGAATTTCAACCAACAGATGATGAAAGCGGAGATATTGAAATGCAAAGTACCGGCAGCGGCTCCGGAACAAAGGTAAAAGAAAAAGTTAAGAGAAAGAAATTAAAATATCTTGATACTTACGGAACTAATTTGACAGAACAGGCAAGATTGGGCGAATTAGACAGAATCGTAGGAAGGGAAAGAGAAATTGACAGGGTTATTCAGATATTAAACAGACGTTCCAAAAACAACCCTATTTTAATAGGTGAGCCGGGTGTCGGAAAGACAGCAATTGCTGAAGGGCTTGCTGTGAGAATAGCGGAGCATAATGTTCCGGTAAAACTGTTTAATACTGAAATTTACTTGCTTGATTTAACCTCTGTTGTTGCAGGCACACAGTTCAGAGGTCAATTTGAAGCTCGTATGAAAGCAATTATTGATGAGGCAAAAAAGGCAGGAAATATTATTATTGTTATTGATGAGGTTCATAACATTGTCGGAGCAGGCGAAGCCGAAGGCGGAGCAATGAATGCTGCTAACATTTTAAAGCCGGCGCTTGCAAGAGGAGAAGTTCAGGTAATAGGTGCAACAACTTTAGATGAATACAGAAAGCATATAGAAAAGGACACAGCACTTGAAAGAAGATTTCAGCCTGTGCTTGTAGACGAGCCGTCAATTGAGGACTCTATTCAAATAATCAAGGGTATCAAGGATTATTATGAAAATTATCATAATGTTAAAATCTCTGATGAGGTGATTGAACAGGCAGTCTTAATGTCGGAAAGATATATTACCGACAGATTCCTTCCCGATAAAGCAATAGATGTTATAGATGAATCCGGTTCAAGAGCTAATTTAAAAAACAGCGGTTTGGTTGAGCTTGAGGCACTAAGAACCGAATTAAATGAAATAAGAGAAGAAAAAGAAACAGCTGCCGAAGATGATGATTATGAACGAGCTGCCGAGCTAAAGGTTAAGGAATTAAAGGTTGAGGCAAAAATAAGAGAATTATCCAAGGAATGCGATAATGTACATCTGACTACAGAGGATGTGGCATTTGTAATTGAAGCATGGACAAAAATTCCTGTTCAGAAAATTAATCAAGCTGAAGCAGAAAAATTAATTCACTTAGAAGAAAGCTTGCACAAGCGCGTTATCGGTCAGCATCCTGCAGTTACGTCTCTTGCAAGAGCCATAAGAAGAAACCGCTCCGGTTTTAAGAAAAAGAAAAAACCGTCTTCATTCATATTTGTAGGACCTACAGGTGTGGGCAAGACAGAATTGGCAAGAACGCTTGCCTTTGAGCTGTTTGAAAACGAAGATGCTATGATTAGATTAGACATGTCCGAATACATGGAAAAGCATACAGTTTCCAAACTGATAGGAGCACCTCCGGGATATGTCGGTTTTGATCAGGCGGGATTCTTGACAGAAAAAATAAGAAGAAAACCATACTCGGTTATATTGCTTGATGAAATAGAAAAGGCTCATGAAGATGTATTTAATATATTATTACAAATATTAGAGGATGGAAGATTAACCGACAATCAAGGAAGAACCGTAAATTTTGAAAACACGGTAATTATTATGACTTCCAACGCCGGAACGAGTATTAAGGCAAATAAAATCGGTTTCGGAAATAAGGAATATGAAGCAATGGAAGCAAAGGTTAAGGATGCTTTAAAACAATCCTTCAGACCTGAATTCTTAAATCGTATTGATGATATAATTGTGTTCAACGAATTAACAAAGGATGAACTGAAGCAAATAGTTGATTTAATGTTAAAGGAAGTTATTAAGGAAGGTAAAGAAAAGAAAATTTCTGTAGATGTAACTGATGAAATGAAGACATTCATACTTGAAAAAGGTTACAATACAAAATACGGAGCAAGACCTTTAAGGCGTGCAATACAAAAATATGTGGAGGATGAAATATCTGAAGCTTATTTGAGAGGAACCCTGAAAGAAGGAAGCTCAGTTACCGTTACAATAAATGAAGAAAAAACAGAATTGATAATTAAATAAGAAAGTAAAGGCAGGATTCATATTCATTGAATTCTGCCTTTATAATATTATTATTTATTTAAAAATCCTATTCCTAAAACACCTGGCCCTGCATGTGTCCCTATAACGGCTCCTATCTCCTGCTCTATGATATTCTTGATTTTATATTTTTCTTCGATTGTCTTTCTTAAAATTTGAAGCTGGTCATAGCTTTGTCCGTGAAATAAAAGAACAATTTTATTTGATAAATCAAAATTATTTTTTCCAATCCATTCATCAAACCATTTGATTGTTTTATTTTTGCCTCTTACTTTATCTATTACCGATACTGCGCCGTCCTTTATACCTATTATCGGTTTTATGTTTAAAAGTGAACCGATAACCGCCTGACTTTTTGACAATCTGCCTCCTTTTTCAAGATATTTAAGAGTATCGACACCTGCTACAGCAACAATTTTACCCTTTACATTTTCTAATTCTTCAACTATTTCATCTATATTCTTGTTTTGATTAACTAATTCAATTGCTTCTAATATTAAAGCAAAAGCTCCAAGACATACGCTTTTGGAATCGATGATTCTTATATCGTCGCTTCCTATCATATCCTTTGCCATACGCGCCGAATCATACGTACCGCTCAGCTCGGATGCTAAAAATATCCCAAGGACCTGATCGCCTTCTAATAATATTTCGCTGAATGCTTCTACAAAAGTACCGGGTGAAACCTGAGATGTTGTCGGAGATTTTTCAGCTTTAGTTAACTTTTCAAAGAACATGGATGCAGTTAATTCTACCTTATCCAAATATGATTCATCTCCAAAATTAACTGTTAGCGGAACCATTTTCAAATTGTGTTTTTCTATAATCTCCTGCGTAACATCTGAAGTACTGTCTATAACTATTCTGATACCCATAATAACCTCACTATTTTCATTATCAAATTTTTTGATTCTTAAAGTATTATATTGCAAAAAACCTAAGAAATTCCTAATAAAAATTAGCTATTTATAACCAAGATTATATTTTTGATTGAAAAACACGTCAATATCCGTCAAAATCTTGATTAGTAATTCCTCTTCCTTAGTATCTAACTGCTGTAATGCACTGATAACCATATCCTTGTGGAAATCTTCGTGAGCATGATAAGCCGCTATACCCTTTTCAGTCAATTTAATTATAACCACACGCCTGTCTTCGATTGAACGTTTTCTTTCTACATATCCCTTTCTTATGAGATTATCTACAGCTGTAGTAAGTGTACCTGATGTAATTCTTAAATCTTTAGCAGTGTCAGACATGGTTCTTTCTCTGTTTATGCCGATGTTTTCTATTACGTGCATTTCGGAAATAGATAAATCAGAAAATTCTCCGATTTTTAAACATTTTTCTTCGATATCCAGAATGTTTGCAAATAACCTGACAAGTATTTCATTAACAGTTTCGTGATTATTCATAAAATCACCTCAATTTATTTTGATAATCAAATTATATTTATTTTTAACAAGTTTGTCAACTGTTTTTTAGCATTGTATAACGCCATAAGAAATCTCTTGCTTCTTCTGCATAGTCAATGTTTATTCTCTTGCTTTTTTCCACATCAAAATCCCTGAAGCCATCATCCTCAACATAAATTTCATTGCCTATAAGGTCGAAGCCGTTATGCTCTTTAGAAATATTCAATGCATTGCATAACTTCCCGGGACCATTAAGTAAATTCTTAATCTGATACCTTGTTAATTCACCGTATGATTTTTCATATCTGTTTAAGCTCATTAATTCTATGTTTTCAACCGATTCAGCACCTCTGATCAGCACTGCGCTGCATGTACCTTCTTTTTCAGTTACAAAATTCATGCAATAATACATGCCGTATATAAAATATACATAGATAAAGCCCGGCGGTCCAAACATTATCTTGGTTCGAGGTGTAATCTTGTTGCCGTAAGCATGACTTGCCTTATCGATTTCAGCTATGTATGCCTCTGCTTCATTTATTCTTACCTTAATGATTTTACCATTATACCGTCTGACTATAATTTTACCTATTAAATCCTGACCCACAATTCGTGCGTCTCTGTTATAAAAACTTCTGTCTAACTTCAAAATATTACTCCTTTAAACGAAATAATCTTTTAAAATTTTGGTTGGTGCTTTCTATAATCACATCCAAGGATACATTTCTGATATTTGCAATCTCCTCTGCAACATGTCTTACGAATTTCGGTTCGTTTCTTTTTCCTCTGTATGGCTCAGGAGTTAAATATGGTGAATCTGTTTCAATCAGTAGTTTATCAAGAGGAATTTCCTTCGCCACCATTTTGGGAGTTTTAGCCTTTTTAAATGTAACAGGACCTGCCAGTGAAATATAGAAACCTAATTTGATAAATTCTTTTGCCATTTCAACACTTCCTGAATAGCAATGCAAGACGCCTCTCATGTTTGACTTGGCTTCTTCCTTCATTATTTTAAAAAGATCCTCATGGGCATCTCTATCATGTACTATATATGGCATATCCAATTCATTTGCAAGCCTTATCTGTTCTCTGAACCATATTTTCTGAGTTTCTCTGTCTGAATTGTCGTAATAATAATCCAGCCCTATTTCCCCGATTCCAATAACGTTTTCGTTTTTAGACAATTCTCTGAATACGTTCATTGTGTCATCATTCATATACTTAGAATCATGGGGATGACAGCCTACCGCAGCATATATAAATGAATATTCATCAGCTAACTTCACAGCTTTTTTTGATGTTTCTAAATCAGCTCCCGGATTCAGAAACAATTCGATTCCGTTATCCTTCAGTTTATTGATTATTTCTGTTCTGTCATTATCAAACCTACCATCGTCAAGGTGGGCATGACTGTCAATTAATTTATTTTCCACTTTTCTTTTCCTTCTTTTTTGTATTTCTGTATTCCTTTACTGTTTCTTTAAATACCTCTAATAATTCATCATCTTTATTAATTGTAATATCCGCCGATGCATCTTTTGACATTATTGAATACAATACTTTTACGATTACCATGCCTTTTTCATTAGGTTTGTGATAATTAACGTTCTTTATGCTCTCCCATTTTATTAATCCGCCTCTTTTATGTATACCTAAGGTTGATACAAAGGTTTTTTTGGTTAAAGGAATATATAAACCAATCATCAACAAGGGTAAAACTACCATTGTAAAAATTGATTCCAAACTAAATTCTTCATCTGTATTTATTATTCCTGCAATCATAAATACTGTCATAGCCAAAATAAAAATTATTAATATATTGCTGAATGTCTGTCGTTTTTTATCATCATCCTTCAATTGGAATAATACCTTCATATTTTGTTTCTTATAATTCATATTATTTCTGAAATTTACAAATATAAAATAAATTACTAAAATAAATAAAATGGGATAAATAATCTGTGCAGCCATATTTATATCCTTTCTCTTTTTGTTTTGTTAGTATTTTAGCATATCAGTGATAAACATTCAAGAAGTATGGTCATATATTGATAGTTTCTGCTTCCTTTCCTATAATCATGTCTACCTTTGAAACAAATTCCGACCACTCTTTCTTTTTAGTATATAAATAAGCTTTTCCTTTTCTTGTGATTTTATAGTATTTTCTTATCCTATTATTTTCCATCTTGTAGCTTTTTGAAAAAATCAACTCCTCTTCTTCAAGGTCATGCAGTATAGGATAAAGAGTGCCTTCCTTAATTACAAAGGTTCCATATGATTTTGCTTCGAGTTCCTTAATAATTTCATATCCATACTTGTTGCCCGTTTCTATTATTGCTAAAATAAGCATTCTTGTATTGCCTCTCATTAAATTGTTATCAATTTTCATCGCTTCCTCCTGATAATAAAATCATCAATCCGCCCTATACATATATTATCTATGTTTGTATCTTACATAGATAATATATGTATGTCAATACTTTTAGTTAAAATAATATCAAGGAAATCGTATTTGTACTTTTCTAAATATGTCAAATTCATATCTAATGTTTAGTTTAAATGTTTTATTTTATGCTGTTGTGTTTAATACTTAATGTTTGTTATATTATTATCAAATGATATGGAGTATCTTAAGAGAGGGAGGATGTTATGTTATCAGCAGTAAAAGAAAAGATGGACAACATATTAACTAATCATAAATACGAAAAAAAAGAACTTATCACAATTATTCAGGAAATTCAAAAAGAATACAATTATCTACCTGAAGATGCCTTGACTTACGTGGCCGATTGTCTGGATATCAGTCATTCAAAAATCTATGGTGTTGCCACCTTCTATGAAAACTTCTCACTTGAAGCAAAAGGCAAAAATATTATCAAAATTTGTGACGGTACGGCTTGCCATGTGAGAAAATCGGTTCCTATTCTTAATGCAATCTATAAAGAACTTGGATTATCTGACAAGAGAAAAACTACTGATGATTTATTGTTCACGGTTGAAACAATTTCATGCTTAGGAGCATGCGGGTTAGCTCCTGTGATTACGATAAATGATCATGTTCATCCTAAAATGACGCCTGAATCTGCTATTAAGCTTTTAAAGGCGATGAAAAAGGAGGAAGATTAATGTTTGTAAAATCATATTACGATTTATCATCATATGCGGATACTTTTAAAAAATCATTAGACAAGCAGAAGGTTAAAATATTGATATGTGCCGGTACCGGCTGTGTTGCAAGCGGTTCACTGAAATTATATGACGAATTTGTACGATTGGTTAAAGATAACGGAGTTTTATGCGATGTTGATTTACTGAAGGAAGAAGAAGGTACCAGCGTCAAAAAAAGCGGATGCCACGGCTTTTGTGAAGCAGGACCGTTAGTTCGGATTGAACCCTACAACTATTTATACCTGAGGGTAAAATCAGAGGACTGCGAGGATATATTCAATCACACCATCTTAAAGGGTGATCCGGTTGAAAGGTTGATGTATACAGATGGCGACAAAATATATAGAACACAGGAAGAAATACCTTTTTATCAGAAGCAAACGAGGCTGGTGTTGGAAAACTGTGGTCATATGGATGCTGAAAATATACAGGAATATATAGGCAGAGGCGGATATATGGCTCTTTCTAAAGTACTGAGTTCCAACGCTATGGAGCCGAAAGAAGTATGTAAACTGATACAGGATTCCGGGCTTAAAGGAAGAGGCGGCGGCGGTTATCTTGCAGGAAAGAAGTGGAATCAGGTTTTATCACAGGACAACCCCACCAAGTATGTGGTATGTAATGGTGACGAAGGAGACCCGGGTGCTTTTATGGACAGAAGCATCATGGAAGGTGATCCTCACAAGATTATAGAGGGTATGATAATCGCAGGATACGCAACAGGAGCTCATTCAGGTTATATATATGTCAGAGCCGAATATCCTTTGGCAGTTGAGCGATTAAAAATAGCCATCAATCAGGCTGAAAGTGTTGGATTATTAGGGAAAAATATATTAAATTCAGGATTTAATTTTGCTCTTCGAATCAATAAGGGAGCCGGTGCATTTGTTTGCGGAGAAGGAAGTGCTCTTACAGCTTCTATCGAAGGTGAAAGAGGAATGCCGAGAGTGAAGCCCCCAAGGACTGTAGAGCAAGGATTGTTTGGATGCCCGACGGTTTTAAACAACGTAGAAACCTTTGCCAACGTTCCGTTAATAATCAACATAGGAGCTGACGAGTATAAAAAATACGGAACCAAAGACAGTCCCGGAACTAAAGCATTTGCACTTACCGGTAATGTTGTTAACACCGGTCTTATTGAAGTTCCAATGGGAACAACAATCCGAGAAGTTATATTTGATATAGGAGGCGGTATTCCTGACGGCAAAAAATTTAAAGCAGTCCAGATAGGCGGACCTTCCGGAGGGTGTTTAACATTTGATGAAAAACATTTAGATATACCGCTCAGCTTTGACTCATTAAAGAAAGTCGGAGCAATGATCGGTTCAGGCGGCATGGTTGTCATGAACGAAGATACATGCATGGTAGAGGTTGCAAGATTCTTTATGAACTTTACCCAAAGAGAATCCTGCGGTAAATGCATACCTTGCAGAGAAGGTACTAAGAGAATGCTTGAAATATTGGAAAAAATAATAAATGGAAGCGGTACTCTTGAAGATTTGTCATTATTAAAAGAAATTGCCGACACTGTTAAAAATACATCCCTTTGCGGTTTGGGCAAGACTGCGGCCAATCCGATATTAAGCACATTAGAGTATTTTTATGACGAATATCTTGCTCACGTTGTGGACAAAAAATGTCCGTCTAAGCAATGTACCGAATTGATGGTACTGAAAATTGATGAAGAATTATGCAAGGGCTGCTCAAAATGTGCAAGAAACTGCCCTGTTAATGCCATAACCGGAAAGGTAAAGGAACCTTATATTATAGACACCGCAAAATGTATTAAATGCGGCGCATGTATAGAAGCTTGTGCCTTTAAAGCAATTAAGGAGGTATAGCAATGAGCGGAATAATGATTATAGATGGAATGAAGGTACAATTTAATAACCAAAAGAATATTTTAAGTCTCATACGGGACTCCGGTATTGACCTGCCTACATTTTGCTATCACTCAGAGCTAAGTATTTATGGTGCTTGCAGAATGTGCTCCGTAGAAACCTCCAAGGGAGAAATTATAGCAACCTGTTCTGAAAAACCCAGGGACGGATTGGAAATATATACAAATTCACCAAGAATCAGAAAATACAGAAAAATGATATTAGAGCTTTTATTAGCTAACCACGATAAGGATTGCACCTCATGTGAGCGTACAGGTAAGTGTCAGCTTCAAAAATTAGCTAAACGATATGGATTAGGAGTTAACAGATTTACTCAGCTGACTCAGGATAACAAGGTTGATGACTCAAGTCCAAGCATAGTCAGGAATCCGAATAAATGCATTAAATGCGGCGACTGTGTCATGGTTTGTGAAGAAGTCCAGGGAGTTGGAGCACTTGGTTTCGTTAACAGGGGCTCTGAGGTAATAATAAAGCCTGCATTCAACAAATCCTTAGCTGAAACTAACTGCATAAATTGCGGTCAATGTCGTATGGTCTGCCCTACGGGAGCCATTATAATTAAAAATGAAACAGAAAAACTATGGGATGCACTATATGATAAGAGCAAAAGGGTTATTGCACAAATTGCTCCTGCAGTCAGGGTTGCATTAGGAGAAGAATTTGGTAAAAAACCCGGCGAGGTCACAACAGGAAAAATTGTAGCAATCTTAAAAAAGCTTGGAGTTGAAGAGGTTTTTGACACATCACTTTCAGCAGACTTAACAGTTGTTGAAGAAAGTAATGAATTTTTGAAAAGATATAATAATGGTGAAAACCTGCCACTATTTACTTCTTGTTGCCCGGGATGGGTAAAATTTGCAGAAAACAGATATCCTGAACTTAAGAAAAATATATCATCCTGCAAGTCTCCTCAGCAAATGTTTGGTACTGTTCTGAGAGAAGCGTATAAAGAAAAGGATGAGGAAGATTTAAGAGACACATATATTTTATCAATAATGCCGTGTACGGCTAAAAAAGCCGAAGCAGCAAGGCCGGAGTTTTCTTATAAAGGAGTCAGAGAGGTTGATTTAGTATTAACTACACAAGAATTATCTATTATGATAAAAGAAATAGGCATCAAATTTGATGAAGTAGAAGAAGAGGCAATGGATATGCCTTTCGGAACCGGCTCGGGAGCAGGTGTTATATTCGGAACAACCGGTGGTGTAACTGAAGCAGTTTTACGAAGGGTATTAAAAAATAAATTTGATAAGGAAGACTGTAATATTATCTTCAATAACGTGAGAGGTTTAAACTCCGTTAAAGAAGCAATTGTAAACATCGATGGAAATGAAATAAAAATCGCTGTTGTACACGGACTGAAGCATGCAGATAATCTTATAAAGCAACTCAAAAGCGGTGAAAAGAAATATGACTTAATAGAAGTTATGGCTTGCAACGGCGGATGTGTCGCAGGAGGCGGTCAGCCGCAGCCTAAAATGATAACAAGAGAAACAAGAGCACTGAGATCCAAGGGTCTGTATGATATAGATAAAACAAATCAGTTAAAGGATGCCGAAGATAACTATATCGTTAAAAATATTTATAACGGACTTTTGAAAAATAAAACACATATTTTGCATACTAACCATTAACCTACCATAATAAAAGAGAACTATCTCAACGGCAGAGAGATAAGTTCTCTTTTTTTATCTTAAAAACTCGGAGGTACCATTGCCCATACTGACACCGATGGCACATTCCCTGTATTTATATATTTATGAGGTATTGTACTGTCAAGATAAATGCTGTCACCTTCTTCAAGGTCATAAATTTTATCTCCCGATAAAACTCTTAGGCTTCCCTTTATAACTACCCCGCACTCTTCTCCGTCATGACTTATATAATCTCCTATATTGCTGTCATCGGGTTCAATTTCTATCCATAACATTTCAATTTGATTTTTAAGATTTGGGCATAAAAGTTCATAGATTCTGCTGGCATCTTTCATCAATATTTTTTTTCTTTCATTTTTTCTGACTACTTGATTAAAATCGTCATATTCATCAAAAAAATAATTCATAGTAACATTTAATGCCTTTGAAATTTTCCATAATGATGCAACCGACGGTCCGGTTAAATCTCTTTCAATTTGACTTATTAGACCTTTGCTTAAACCGGTCATAGACGCTAACTGCTCTATACTTATCTTTTGTTTTAATCTTAATGACCTGATTTTATCCCCTAACTCCATATCCTTCTCCTTTGTTCTTTTATGCCTCGGTTCTATATTGTAAAATATTTTCAACAAATTAATTATTAGAAATATTATACAACAAAGAAAACGATTCTTCAATACTTTATTACAATTTTCTCCAACCAGGATGCAAAAAAATACATAATTGCTGCAACGACTCCCAAAACAAATACACCCATCATAACTAAATCAAGCTTAAATGTCTGGCTTCCGTAAAGTATCAGATAACCGATACCCGCCTTCGAAACTAAAAATTCACCAACTATAACACCAATCCACGACAGACCTATGTTAACTCTGATAACACTCAAAATATTAGGGATATTTGAAGGTATTACAACCTTGTTTAACACCTGAAACTTATTGGCACCCATAGTTTTTAAAAGCACTATTTTATCTTTTTCCACATTTATAAATCCGGTATATAATGTCATGGTTGTAACTATAACAGATATTGATGCAGCAGTAGCCACTATACCCGAAAATCCCATACCTGCCCACAAAATAATAATAGGAGCCAGGGCAGTTTTAGGCAAACTGTTTAATATAACAATGTAAGGGTCCATTATGCGAGCAAGTCTTCTGAACCACCATAATAAAATTGCTGTCAACAGTCCCAATGCTGTTCCTACAAAAAAACCGGCTATTGTTTCCATAGTAGATATAGATAAGTGCTTTATTAAACTTCCGTCCTCTATAAATTTAACAATTAATTTGTATATGGCCTCAGGGCTGCTTGTCAAAAATACATCTATATGCCTATGTCTGGCAGCCCATTCCCATATGGCAATAAAAAAAACAAAAACCAATATTTGAGTAATTCTTATAAAATAATCTTCTCGTTTTATTGATTTTAAATAATCGGAGTGTTCCTTAGAAATATTAAAATCATTTTTAATTTTACTCTTTTTCTCCCACATCCAAATCCCTCCATATCTGTCTGAAATATTCTCCGAATTCTAAAGTGTTTCTGCAATTCATAGGAGTTCTGTTATCCTGACACTCTTTAAAATCGATAATGTATTCTTTTTTTACTCTTGCAGGTCTCTCCGTAAATACAATAACCCTGTCAGAAATACTTACCGCTTCGGGAATATCGTGAGTTACCAATATAGTAGATATTTTTTCTCTTCTTAATATCTGACCGACTTCATTCCCTACAGATAGACGGGTTTGATAGTCTAATGCAGAAAACGGCTCATCTAAAAGCAATAAATCCGGCTCTATGGCTAAAGTACGCACTAAAGCAGCACGTTGCCGCATACCGCCTGAAAGCTGGCTTGGGTAATGATTTCTAAAATTATAAAGTTCATATTTCTTCAGCATGTCAATAACTTTTTCTTTGTTTTCATCTGTAACTGCTTTTTTAACTTCTAATCCTAAAAGACAGTTCTTAAAAATATTTCTCCATTCATAAAGCTGATCCTTTTGAAACATAAAGCCGATACTGTTAGTATTAACTATAACTTCACCCTCTGAAGGTTTTTCAAGATCACCTATTAGATTTAAAACGGTTGATTTACCTGAGCCGGAAGGTCCTACTACAGATACAATCTCCCCTTTTTTAACTTTCATGGACAAATTCTCAATTGCCTTTGTTTCGTGATTTATTGTATGAAATCTTTTAGAGACATTTTTTAATTCGCAAATATATTCCATTATTACCTCCAACAGACGATGCAAAAGCTATTTACATTATGTTATTCAAAATCAATAAATTAGTTAATGGAATATTAAACTTTTTATCATTCTGAACCAAAGGTGGAGAATATCAAGAATAAATAAAAAATAATAATTTTGAAATAATCTGAAAAACTATAAAAAAGGTGGTGATATTGTGATAATTATTGACAAGTTGGTTAATAAATTAAAAATGAGAAATTCTACTATGGAAAACCCGGGCAATGTTTATATACCAACCGACTTTGAAGTGGAAGAAAGAAAAAAAGACGTCGATGCAAATGATAAGTAAAAATTGGGATTATAGGTCATGGCAGTGCTCCATCTCAAATTTGTTCGCTCCCATTGGTCGCGCAAATTGGGATTGCGCTGCATCTGACCTTCCGCTATTTTTTCTGCGCTGTCGCTTGAAAAAATAGCGGAAGGTCATGAAAAAAAATAGAACTAGGGGTATCCTAGCTCAAACAATAATCAAACAAATATATAATAAATAGAGGGGGAATTTTTACATGTCATTATACATACAAAGTTCTATTCTTTTCAACAAGTTTATTATTAAGGATTTGTAACAATCACAAATAACAGCCCTAATGTTTTTTAGGTCTGTTTTAATTATTTGTTATATTTTCTACTCTTCTTCTTACCTTTTCTTCACCCATAATTTGTTGGAGCTCCCATACGTCAGGTGATGAGCTTCTTCCAACTATTGCTAATCTGATAACCGAGCTTACATCTCCCACATGTCCTTTGTACATATCCGGGTTTTTCTTGTAATCCTTAGGTTTAGCTGCATAGCCGTTCTCCTGTGATATTACCCTTATTTTCTCAAACCACTGGCTTTGGTCATCACTGTGGTTATAAGTCTGTAAGTATAGCTCAAGTAATTTTTTTGCTTCTTCATCATTTATATTTTCAGGATAGCTGTCAACTATTTTAAAGTGTTCATCAAAGAAATAGCTTATAAAATCAAATATCTGCTCACAGTACATCAGGTCCTTACGGGGTTTATCCCCATCTCTTCCCACTGACAACAATTTAATTACTTCTTCCTTATTATTTTCTAAGATTTCCGTAATTTCCGGCTTATGCCCCTTTGACCAGTTCAGCAAAAATTCATATATTTCATCTGCAGATATTTTCAACAAAACGTCCTTGCTGATATTATTTAATTTATCCAAGTCAAACAATGCTCCTGAATTGCTCATTTTATCCAAAGAGAATTTAAAATCATCTGTCGGACTGTCGGGATTTTCTATTCTCCACTCTTCATAATTGGAATTTAAAATAGTTAATAAATACTCTCTCACTGCGGCAGGATGGTATCCTAAATCCATATAATATCCAAGTCCTAATTCAGGGTCTTTTCTTTTTGAAAGCTTTCTTTTAGCCCCGTTATCCATTTTCATCAAATGTGCGGTATGGCAGTATACAGGATACTCCCAGCCGATAGTTTTAAATATTTCATAATGTATAGGTAATGTTGAAAGCCATTCTTCTCCTCTGATGACGTGAGTAACTCTCATAAAATGATCATCAACAACATGGGCAAAATGATATGTAGGTATGCCGTTAGTTTTTAAAAGTACTACATCCTGATAATTTTCGTGAATTGAAAGTTTGCCTCTTATGGCATCTTCAATTTCAAATGCACCTTCTTCTGTTCCGTTTGATTTGAATCGGATTACAAATTCGTCACCATTGTCTAAATGCTTTTGAATTTCTTCGAAGCTTAAGTTCCTGTCTTTAGCCCATTTTCCGTAATAGCCTGTATTTACATTTTCTTCAACCTGTTGTTTTCTTATTTCTTCTATTTCTTCTTCCGTACAAAAGCATGGGTACGCTCTGCCCTGCTCTACTAAATATTTGGCAACACATTGATAAATCGTTCCGCGGTTACTTTGATAATAGGGTCCGTAGTTTCCTTTTTCTCCGTCTAACAATGCACCTTCATCAAAGTTCAACCCGAAATATTTCAGGGATGATATAATTGTTTCAACCGCACCTTCAACCTTTCTTTTTTCATCAGTGTCTTCTATACGAAGCATAAATACACCTTCGCTTTGATGTGCTAATCTTTCATCAACGAAAGCTCCGTACAAATTACCTAAATGAATAAATCCTGTAGGGCTTGGCGCCAATCTTGTAACCTTTGCCCCTTCAGCCAGATTTCTTATGGGAAAAACCTCATTTTCATAATACGTAACAGTTTCTTTTATATTTGAGAATAATATTTCAGCAAGTTTTTTATAATCCATTTTAACCTCCGTTTGTATAAATTAAGCAGATGACCCAAATTTTTAATTTGGTGTCAGTCGCTTATGCTGTAAGTGAAATAAAAAGACGGTATAACCGTCCCTCAAAATTTTAATAACCCATAGGGGAGTCGAACCCCTGATTCCACCGTGAGAGGGTGGCGTCTTGACCACTTGACCAATGAGTCATATCAATAATAATTATATAACTTCGGTTTTAATTTGTCTATATATTTTTTGATGTAAAACAGGGAGATTCAAAAAATCCAAACATCTAATTCTGTAATTTTTCTTAATAAATTATTGACATAATACCTAATTCAAATTATAATTAATGCAAATGCGAATCATTTGCATTAACGGTAATATGTTTAGATATTAGAAATTAGTCTGAAAAAATATTGGGAGGTATTGAAAATGAAAAAATTTTACAGCATAATGTTATCAATAATTTTAATTCTGTCTCTGCTTGCAGGGTGTGGAACAACAACTCAGAAGCCATCTGCTTCAGCTGCAGGTGATAATCAGACCCAAGACAAAAAACTTTCAGTGTATGCCAGTTTTTATCCTATGTACGATTTCGCCGCTAAAATCGGAGGAGATAAAATCAACGCAGTAAACATGGTTCCGGACGGTGCGGAACCTCACCACTGGGAACCTACCGCAGCAGATATAGTGGGACTTGAAGAGGCTTCGGTATTTATATATAACGGGGCCGGCATGGAACATTGGGTTGAGGATGTCCTTGAATCTATACATAACGACAGCCTGATAATTGTGGAAGCTTCTGAAGGGCTATCACTTCTGGAAGGTCATCATCACGAAGATGAGCATGATGGTGACCATGATGATGAAGAACACGACGATGAGGGACATTCGCATGGTAAATTTGATCCTCATGTATGGCTTAATCCGATGAATGCAAAGATAGAAATGGAAAATATCAAAAATGCTTTTATAAAAGCTGATCCTGAAAATAAGGATTATTATGAAGCAAACTATACAAAATATGCAGCTGAGTTTGATGCTCTGGACGAAGAGTTCAGAGATACCCTAACCCCTCTTCTCAACAAGGATATTATAGTAACTCATCAGGCATTCGGTTATTTATGTTCTGCATACGGATTAAATCAGGTTCCTGTAGAGGGTCTGGTACCTGATTCTGAGCCCGATCCTGCAAGAATTGCCGAAATAATAGAATTTGCCAAGGAACACAATGTAAAGGTAATATTTTTTGAAGAACTGGTAAATCCTAAGGTGGCTGAAGTTATAGCAAATAATATCGGTGCAAAGACAGATGTTCTTAATCCTATAGAAGCACTGAGCGACGAACAAAGAAAAAACGGAGATGATTATTTTGCCGTTATGCGTCAGAACCTAAAATCATTAAAGGCTGCATTAGAATAAGGAGGACAGAATGCCTAAGGCAATAGAAGCCGAAAATTTGAGCTTTAGCTACGGAAACGAGTCAATTTTTACGAAAATCGGCTTCTCGGTTTATAAGGGAGACTTTGTAGCTGTTATCGGTTCCAACGGAACCGGAAAAAGCACCTTGATGCGCATAATACTTGGCGAGCTTACACCAACAGATGGAAGCATCAGAATTTTAAATCAAGATGTATCAAAATTCAAAGACTGGCCAAAAATTGGTTATTTACCCCAGTCAGGGCTGCAATCTGCCGACAGTTTTCCTGCTACCGCAGAAGAAATTGTAATGGCAAATCTTTTTTCTCAAATCGGGCTGCTTCGCTTTCCTAAAAAAAAACACCGTGATAAAGTACGGCAAGCACTTAAACTCGTAGGAATGGAGGCATATTCTAAACGCATGATAAGTGAGCTTTCCGGCGGACAGCGTCAGCGTGTCATGCTGGCACATGTGCTGGTGAGCAATCCTGAAATAATGATTCTGGATGAACCTACAACAGGAGTGGATTCAAGAGCAGTAGACTCTCTTTATAAATTGCTGTCTTCCCTGAACCGTAAAACGGGAATAACTATAGTGATGGTCACTCACGATATAGGAAGGGCATCCGGCTATGTATCGCGTATTTTGAGCTTAGAAGAAGGCTCTCTTGAAGAAAGGGATGATTAGCATGGAAGCAATTCTAAAATATGACTTTATGAGACGAGCATTTATTGTTGGAATACTTCTTGCGTTCATCATTCCATGTGTAGGGATAATAGTAGTATTGAAACGTCTATCCATGATTGGAGACGCGCTCTCTCATACATCTCTGGCCGGTGTGACAGCAGGTCTTGTAATGAGCATAAACCCCATACTGGGCTCTATAATTGCCTGTATAATTGCCGCATTGGGAATAGAAGTCATACGCAAGAAAATTCCGAAGTATGCCGAAATGTCCATAGCAATTATAATGTCGGCCGGTGTGGGGCTTGCGGGTGTTTTATCAGGATTCGTGAAAAACTCGGCTAATTTCAGCAGCTTCCTGTTCGGCAGTATCGTTGCCATAAGCAATTTTGAAATGCTTCTTGTTATACTCATAAGCTGCGCAGTCATGTTAACCTTTTTCTTTCTTTATAAAGAACTTTTTTATATCGCTCTGGATGAACGATCCGCACGACTGGCAGGCATTCCTGTAAAAACTGTGAATTTTGTTTTTACCATACTTACTGCCGTAACAGTGTCCGTTGCCGCCCGTACCGTTGGCGCTCTGATAGTATCATCCCTGATGGTAATTCCTGTAGCATGTGCTATGCAATTCGGAAAAAGCTATAAACAGACCGTTATTTATTCTGTCTGTTTTGCCGTTTTTTTCATGGCTGCAGGGTTATATATCTCGTATTATCAACGTCTGAAACCCGGAGGTACCATCGTGCTCATAGGTGTTATATGCCTTGTGTTTATTTTAATCATTAAGGGTATCACAGCGAGTATTATATTGACAAAAGACAAACTGTGATTATATGATAAATGAAATTACAGAGTACACAGAGGGAGTGATATAATTGAACAATAAACGAGAAAAGCTGCTTGAAGGAATAAAAAAGACCAAGACCCGGGAAGCCGTACTGTCAGTTTTAGAGCATGCAGAAAAACCATTGAGTGCAATGAATATATGCTCAGAAATCGAGAAAAACGGAGACAACATATGGCTTTCTACAGTTTACCGGATACTGGAACTGTTTGTTAAAAAAGACATAGTAAAAAAAATTTCGGTCATGAACAGCGAAATGGCCGTTTACGAATTGAACCGTTTTATACACAAGCATTATGCCGTATGTATGGATTGCCATAAAATTATTCCAATGAACAATTGTCCTATGGAAAAATTTGTTCCTAAGATTGAGGATAATGAATTTCATGTTATTGGTCATAATGTTGAAGTTTACGGTATATGCAGGGACTGTTATCATAAAAAATAATAGTACCGCCGATAAATCAAATTACGAAGGGGACCAACTATGACTGCAGAAATATATATAATTTCAGGTTTCTTAGGAGCTGGTAAAACCACCTTAATAAGGAAGCTGATTAACGAAGCTTTTCAAAATAGCAATGTTGCTCTTATTGAAAATGATTTTGGAGATATAAGCGTAGATGCTGCACTGATGAAGGACACCAACATAGAGATAAGGGAAATGAACTCAGGGTGTATCTGCTGCAGTATCTCCGGTGACTTTGTAAATTCTGTCAGAGACCTGTTAGAAAAATTTCATCCTGATAAAATCATTATTGAACCTTCAGGAGTTGGAAAACTGTCTGATATATACAAGTACTGTCTGGATCGCAGAATCCGGGAATTAGCAAAAGTAAAAGCGAAAATTACGGTTGTGGATGTAAATCGCTGCAAGAAATATCTGGATAATTTCGGAGAGTTTTTTCAGGATCAAATAGAGAATGCAGACATTGTTCTTCTAAGCAGAACAAATGAGTATCCTGACAAAATTGAAGGGGCATCAGAATTGATAAATAATTTGAATACAAAGGCTCCCATATTGTCAAAAGCCTGGAGTGATATACAATTTGACGAGCTTATACCTTCATCCCGCAAACGTCTGAATTATAAATCTCTTGGCGGATGCAGAGTATCTAAACGTAAACATGAACATAAACATTCTGCCGATGAAATATTTGATACAATAACCATACGAACAAAACGCACTTTTACCCATGAAGAGCTGACAAAATTTATTGGAGAAATAGACATGCGGTATGGTGAAAAAATATTGCGCATGAAGGGTATTCTGCGCAGCACAGACGGAAATTTAAATTTGCAGTATGTACCCGGCGTCACGAGCATAACAGCATGCAGCACTTCCGGAGATATGCTGTGCATCATAGGAAGCGGACTGAACCGTCAGGATATTATATCTGTGTTTAACGGTGGTCTGTAATGAGCTTTGAAACTAAGTTACCCGTTTATGCCGTAACAGGTTTTTTAGATGCGGGAAAGACAACTTTCATGAACAATCTGTTGAACCGCGCGGATTGGAGTGATTCATATATATTAATTGTACAATTTGAAACCGGAGATGCGGAATTTTGCAGCACAAATGAAAACTTTACCTATCTTTCCTTTATGAAAAAGGAACTGGAACAGCATCCGGACATAATTGAGGATAAACTCCTTGAGACCATAGTCCAAAACCCATTTGATGAAATATGGATTGAATGGAACGGAACAGTTCCTTTTTCGAAGCTGCAGAACCTTCTTCTGAGTCCTTCTCTAAGAAATTTATGTACAATACACAAGGTCATTAACGTTTCAGACGGAGAGCAGATAGAAAAGCTTTTAGGAAAAACCGGAGAAGCCTTGCCGGAGCAAATATCGAACAGCAATATAGCCGTTGTACGAAACGCCGGCTCATCTGTGTTTTTTAAAAGAATACGGAATATTATCAGAAATATAAATCCAGATGTCCACGTATGCAGGTTTAAATCCCATAAAAATATATACAAGCATCTGCTTAAGCGCGACGAACATCCTGTAACAATGTTTTTTCTGGCAATATTAGCAATATTATTTGCCCATCTTGTCATAAGACCATTTTTAGAAATGATGGGTATTCCTGTGAATACCGTTATAAATATATTTTTAGGCATAATTCTTCAGGCACTGCCATTTTTGATGATTGGTGTCCTGCTGTCATCCTTTATACAAATTTTTGTCCCTAAGGCAACCATAGGGCGGAGATTCCCAAAATCTCCGGGTCTCGGAATACTTACAGCGATAATCGGAGGCTTTTTCCTTCCGGTGTGTGACTGTGCTTCCATTCCTATTTTCCGAAGCCTTGTGAGAAAAGGAGTTCCTATTTCAGCTGCAGTAACATTCATGACTGTCAGCCCCATAATTAATCCTGTGGTTATATTATCTACCTATTATGCCTTCAGTGGTAATATGACAGTTGTCTTGGGGCGCATATGTCTTGGAATAATATCAGCCGTAATTATCGGCTTTTCTTTCGAGCTCATACCTCCTAAAAAAAGTATCCTTAACGGAGGCGTGCTGGATGGGTTGATGTACAGCTGCGGCTGCTATGAGGATGCTGAATCTGTTGCTACTCTTAAGGGAAAGCTAAACTTATTTCTGCGCCATTCGCAGGCGGAATTCTTTGATGTTGGAAAATACCTGATTATAGGAACCTTTATTTCTTCTCTGTTCCAGGCTGTAAGTATAAGTGTCTTTGTTTCGGCTCAGAGTGGTACAGCCCTGGCAATATCAATGACTATTATGATGATTATGGCATTCGTCCTGTCTCTTTGCTCATCTTCAGATGCAGTGGTGGCACGGAGCTTTGCTAATCAATTTCCTATGGGAGCACTTATGGGATTTTTAGTTTTTGGTCCCATGATGGATATTAAAAATGTAATGATGCTATCTTCGGGATTTTCAAAAAGTTTCATTGGAAGATTTCTGTTTACATCATTTGTAATTTGCTTTTTAACCGTATTTTTGTTTGCAAATTGGGGAGGAATGTAATATGCAGGCTAAAGCTTTTAATTCTCAGGTTTTTTTGGAGATATTATGCAATACTGTCTTTGTGTTGATTATAATTCATCTGCTTAAGAGCGGTAATTATCTATATTATGTTACCCCCAGAATGAAGCCTTACTTTATTTTTTCAGCCATAATTTCAACAATCTGGTCTTTGGCAGGAATCAAAAGGCTGTTTAAGCCTCAGCATCTGATACGGTCAGCACACTGCTTTGTTCTGATAATTCCGGTTTTGCTTTTGCTTCTTCCCCACAGTGCACTGGGAATTAACGATGTTTCAACCGGATACACTGGAGCAGGAGCATTTGCAAAAAATCCGCCGGCCGGAAATTCTTTGGATCAATCAGAATATTATTCAGAACAATATTACAACTTTACCGATGACCCCGTAGATTACAGCGGCAGCACTACCTACCCCTCGACTCAGGAAGATTACAGCTCATATGACATCGCACCGTCTCCGTATGAGCAGAATGTAAAAAGCGGATTGGACGAAGAAAATAAAAAAATAACCATAAACAACGATGAGTTTTATCCATGGATAACTGAAATATATACTAATATGGATAGATACGAAGGATATGAAATTACTATGACAGGTTTTGTTTTTAAGGATCAGGAATATTTTTATGAAAATGAATTTGTTCCGGCAAGGCTCGCGATGGTATGCTGTGCCGCAGATTTGGCTCCTGTCGGTATCCTATGCTTATATGATAATTTATCTGAATTGGAGTCAGGGCAATGGATCACAGTTACGGGAATACTTCATAAGGGGCAGTACAACGGACAGGACGAGCCTCAGATTACCGTAACCGGTATATCGCCTGCCGAAGAAGTGCTTGGCTATATTTTCCCATATTAAATAACTGACACCAAATTAAAGACTTGGTGTCAGTAGCTATGATATATGCACTACTATATGAGTAATCCTGATATGATTGCCGTAACGGGAACAGTAACAATAATTCCTATGCTCCCTGCCATAGAGCGTAAAATTTCTGTTGCCACTGCTTCACTGTTGATAAAATGGATTAAAGAAACATCTTCAGCAATTATGATTAGCATCATATATATTGAACCGCCTATATAAGCCAGAATAAGTGTATTTGTCATTGTACCTATTGCATCTCTTCCTACATTCATACCTGCAGATATTAATTTAAGAGTACTCATATTGTACGAGTGTTCCTTCAATTCATTAATTGAAGACGATATAGACATGCTTACATCCATTACTGCTCCTAAAGAACTGATTATCATTCCTGAAAAAAGAAGTCCCTGATAGCTAAATGAAGAATTTAGAGGAAGGTATTTTAATAAATAAAATTCATCATCTATAACACCTGTAATATGAGCCATATCACCTACCTTAACCGCAAGAACAGCCGCTATTATCAGACCGCAAAATGTGCCCAATATTGCAGATAATGTTTTCTTATTAAAACCTCCGATCAAAACTAAGGTAAAAACTGTTATAATCGAGCATATAAGCACTGTGGCATACACCGGAGTATATCCTTTGATGATTAAAGGGAAAAGCAGCTTTATAATTATCAGATACGAAAGAATCAGGGATATAACTGCCCTTAATCCCTTGAATCCTCCTATGATAAAAAGCAGAAGAACGTATCCCGCAAATAAATAAAGCATGTACCTGTCCCTGACAACATTAGTAACAGTAACATTTTTCAACACCTTATTCTCATCAACGGTTATATTTAAAAATACTTCGTCATTTTCAGAAAGTGTGATGCCGTAAAAATTAAACACGGGATAAAACTCTGCTTTTAATTTATAATTGAAATAGTCTCCTTCAATGATAATAAGTTCCAAAAGCTGGCTGTCCTTATTCGCACTTATCACTTCTGTGACCTTGGCGCGTATTCCCTTAATTTTTATTTCACCGGCTGATTCTTTTGTTGTTGAAAAGCCGTTATACTGTAAAATAAATAAAATAACTGTAAAAATAAAAAGATATTTCATCCATTTGCTAACATATTTTTTCATCAGTTCCTCCTCAAAAATAATAGGACCTGTATATATATATTTATATATCTGAAGAAATATGTTTAATTATTTTGTTACGTTAAATTATTGCGAGAGATCCCTCTAACTGTCCACCCAAATCTTTTTATTATTTACAGCAATATCCCCCAACATCTCCCTCCATGCACATCAGGTAATCACCGTTATCTGTTTCCTCTTGCTTATAAAAGCCGATTTTTTCAAATAATTTAACTATACTCTTATCAATGTTTGCATAGGTTTTTTCCGCTCCCATGTTTACAGCTCTTCTTACAAGCATTCTGACAGCCAGCTCTCCATATGATTTTCCTCTGAATTCTTCTTCAATACTGACATTTTCAATAAAATATTTTCCATCAATTAATACGAGCTTACCTGTGCCTGCCAAAACATCATCTTCATATATTAATAAACAATTATCTTCCATCCATTTAGTTGATACCATTTTCATACTCCTTGATTGTTTGTAATAATGCAATTATATCATTCTAAAAATTTATTGTATATACAATAAATTGTGTTTGACATTTAATTAACAATCTGATATTGTATATATAGAAGCACTATAAGTTTAATAATTAATTTAGTTATAATTTTAACCTGAATTTTGGATAAGTTGTTGAGATCTTTCTTGCAGCAAATCCACTATAAATACTGCGCTAATACTAAAGGTTATGAATCTAATTCTAAGGTAAAAGTGGCTGTTGAAAAGCAATGTGAACTGCGCCATTTTACTGCGTAGTTTTTTTGTTTATATATTAAATTATAATGAGAGGACAAATATGGAAACGAGAGTTGCATTAATAGGTATTGTTGTAGAAAATACCGAATCCGTAGAAAAAATCAATGAATTGCTGCATAAAAGCAGAAAATATGTAATCGGTCGTATGGGTATACCATATTCTAAAAAAAATATAAACATAATAAGTATTGTTATTGATGCTCCTCCAGATGTAATAAGCGCATTATCCGGAAAATTAGGAATGCTTCCGGGAGTCAACACAAAAACAATATATTCAAAAGTTTCGGAAATTAAAGAAGGTGGTGATTAATGAAAGATTTAATAGATAAACTTGAAAAAAATCAAATATTAACTAAAGAAGAATTTGTTAAATTGATTGAAAACCGTACTCCTGAAGCAGCTGATTATTTATTTGAAAAAGCAAGAGCAGTAAGGCATAAATATTATAGTAAAGATATTTACTTAAGGGGTTTAATAGAATTTACAAATTATTGTAAAAATGACTGTTATTATTGTGGAATAAGAAAAAGTAATAAAAATGCAATAAGATACAGATTAACAAAAGAACAAATTCTTGAGTGTTGTAAAATAGGTTACGAACTTGGTTTTAGAACCTATGTACTACAAGGAGGTGAAGATCCTTTTTTTACTGATAATAATCTTATTGAAATAATACGTGAAATAAAGCAAAATTATCCTGACTGTGCGGTAACACTTTCAATAGGTGAAAAATCATACAGAAGTTATAAAGCGTACTTTAAAGCCGGCGCTGACAGATATCTTTTGCGTCATGAAACTGCTTCAGAAGAACATTATAATAAGATTCATCCAAAGGAACTTTCACTTTCAAATAGGAAGCAGTGCTTGAGAAATTTAAAAGAAATAGGATATCAAGTTGGTTCAGGTTTCATGGTAGGCTCTCCATATCAAACAACTGAAAATTTGGTTGAAGATTTATTGTTTATAAAAGAGCTTAACCCAGAAATGGTAGGTATAGGACCATTTATCCCTCACCATGATACACCTTTTAAAGAATTTAAAGGCGATAATGGTGAACTTACTCTGTTTATGATTGGAATTATTAGACTCATGATACCAAATGTATTACTTCCATCCACAACAGCTTTAGGCACAATTGATCCTAATGGAAGAGAAAAAGGTATTTTGTCGGGTGCAAATGTAGTTATGCCAAATTTATCTCCTGTTAATGTCAGAGATAAATATCTATTATATGATAATAAAATTTGTACCGGTGACGAGTCTGCTGAATGCAGACACTGTATGGAAAACCGAATGAATAAAATAGGATATGATGTAGTAGTATCAAGAGGAGATATTAAACCTAAAACAATATAATTACAAAAGGGGTGTAATATGTATAATGTTAAATCATTGAAAGCCGAAGAATTTATTAGCCATGATGAAATTTTGGAATCATTAAAATATTCAGATGACAATAAAAATAATATCGAATTAATTGATAAAATAATTGAAAAAGCAAAACAGAGAAAAGGCTTAAGCCACAAGGAAGCTTTAGTTTTATTGGATTGTTCTATTGAAGAAAAAAATCAAGAAATATACAGACTTGCAAGCCAAATTAAGAAGGATTTTTACGGAAACCGTATAGTAATGTTCGCTCCGTTATATCTTTCTAATTATTGTATAAATGACTGTGTTTATTGCCCTTATCACCATCAAAATAAGCACATAGCAAGAAAAAAACTAACACAAAAAGAGATTAAAAAAGAAGTTACAGCTCTTCAGGACATGGGACATAAAAGATTGGCACTTGAAGCAGGAGAAGATCCTATAAACAATCCGATTGAATACATTCTTGAAAGTATCAATACAATTTACAGTATTAAACATAAAAATGGTGCTATAAGACGTGTAAATGTTAATATTGCCGCTACAACTGTAGAAAATTATAGAAAATTACATGAAGCAGGCATAGGAACATATATATTGTTCCAAGAAACATATCATAAAGAATCTTACGAAAAACTTCACCCGACAGGACCAAAACATAACTATTCCTACCACACAGAAGCTATGGACAGAGCTATGGAAGGTGGCATAGATGATGTAGGACTTGGTGTATTGTTTGGGCTTGAACTATACAGATACGAATTCGTAGGATTATTAATGCATGCAGAACACCTTGAGACTGTTCATGGCGTTGGACCTCACACAATCAGCGTTCCTCGAATAAAACATGCTGATGGCATAGATGCGGATTCATTTGATAACGGTATAAGCGATGAAATATTTGAAAAATTAGTTGCTTGTATCCGTATCGCAGTTCCTTATACCGGCATGATAATATCAACTCGCGAAAGCCAAAATTGTCGTGAAAAAGTTCTGCCTTTAGGTATTTCTCAAATAAGCGGAGGCTCAAAAACAAGCGTTGGTGGTTATGCAGAGAAAGAACCTGAAAATGAAAAATCAGAACAATTTGATGTAAGCGACAACAGAACACTTGATGAAATAGTTAAATGGCTAATGGAAATTGGATATATCCCATCATTTTGTACTGCTTGCTATAGAGAAGGCCGAACAGGAGACCGTTTTATGAGTTTGTTAAAGAGCGGGCAAATATCAAATTGTTGTCACCCTAATGCATTAATGACTTTAAAGGAATATCTGCAGGATTATGCTTCTGAGAAAACAAAAGAAATTGGCGAGAAGCTCATAGTCCAAGAAATTTTCAATGTTCCTAAAGAAAAAGTCAGGGAAATTGCAATAAAAAATTTAAAAGATATAGAAAATGGAAAAAGGGATTTCCGCTTCTAATAATATGAAAGGATTAAGGTATGAGTTTAAACAGCACCCCCTCATCTGAAAGAATATATATTGGTATTTTCGGCAAAAGAAATGCCGGAAAATCAAGCGTTATAAATGCTATAACAGGACAAAATTCAGCAATTGTTTCAGATATAAAAGGAACAACTACCGATCCGGTTTATAAATCTATGGAATTGCTCCCGTTAGGACCGGTAATTATAATAGATACGCCCGGAATTGATGACGAAGGAGAACTTGGAAATTTAAGAGTTGAAAAAAGTAATGAAGTATTAAATAAAACTGACATTGCAATATTAGTTATCGATGGAACAATAGGTAAATCCATAGAAGATGAAGAATTAATAAATAAATTTGAAAATAAAAACATTCCCTATATTGTTGTAATGAATAAGGAAGATCTGATTGAAGATGATGAAATAAAAGACAATGATATAAAAGCATTTTGGGTCAGTACTAAAACTAATAAAAATATTTATGAATTAAAAGAGTTAATTGCTAAACAAATCAATTGTCAGGAGCCAATAAAAAGATTAGTAGCAGATTTATTAAGCCCCTCTGATTTTGTAGTATTAGTTGTTCCTATTGATAAATCAGCTCCAAAGGGCAGACTCATATTGCCTCAACAACAAACTGTCAGAGATATATTAGAAGCTGATGCTATTTCCATAGTTGTAAAAGATAGCGAGCTTAAATCAACTCTTGAAAGCCTTGTTAAAAAACCAAAGCTTATAATAACTGACAGTCAGGTTTTTGCTAAAGTATCTGCTGATGCGCCGGAAGATATAATGCTTACATCTTTTTCAATATTATTTTCAAGATATAAAGGTAATTTAAAAGAAGCTATAAAAGGCACATATACTTTAGATTCTCTAAATGATGGTGATACGGTTTTAATTTCAGAAGGCTGTACCCATCACCGCCAATGCGAAGACATAGGAACTGTAAAGCTTCCAAAGCTTATTTTAAATCATACTAAAAAGAATATTAATTTTGAATTTACAAGCGGAGCAGAATTTCCTACGGATTTAACAAAGTATAAATTGGTTGTTCATTGCGGTGGCTGCATGCTCAATGAACGAGAAATGAAACATAGAATAAAATGTACTCAAAATCAGTGTATCCCTATAACAAATTACGGAATTTTAATGGCATACATTCAAGGAATATTAAAACGCTGTATTGAAATATTTAATATTGACAAAATTTAAAATAGTTGGAGTATATACTTTTACTCATCACTACTCTATGGCAGATTTTATTGTATTAATTTTATGTTTTGATATAATATATATTGATAAACAAAATAAAAATTGAGGTGATACTATGACATTAGGTGAAAAGTTAAGACAAATCAGGAAAGAAAAGGATTTAACGAAACAAGAACTGAGTATTGCACTGAATGTTCCTAAAGAAAGAATAAAATTATATGAAGCAAATGAAGAAGAGCCATCTGATTTTTATTTGTCAAGCTTTGCAAATTATTTTGGCATTTCAAGGGATGATTTGAATTCATTTAATAAATTATAACTAAATAATTAACTGAACTTAAGGGCTGTTTGAAAATAAGGAGTATAGAATTATGAAAAAAACAAGTTTGTTATTAGTATTAATTTCAGTATTGATTATAGCTGCAGGCTGCAGCAACCAGGAACCGATAAATACCGAGCCGGTCAATATAACAATTGCGGGCTTGAAGGGACCTACATCTATCGGTATGATTAAAATGATTGATGAAAACGCATTAAACACAGATAAATACAATGTTAACTATGTGGCTGAAAGTGCACCGGATGCACTGACCGGAAAAATCATCAACGGTGAAATACAAATATCCTCCGTTCCCATTAACTTAGCTTCTGTGTTGTACAACAAAACAGGAGGAAAAATTCAGTTAATGGCCGTTAACACCATCGGCAATTTTTACATCGTAGGAACTGATGATATACAATCAATTGATGAATTGGAAGGAAAAACTCTTGGTATGAGTGCCAAGGGTTCCACTCCTGATTTTGCAATGAACTATTTGTTGAATCAAAATAACATAAGTGACAAGGTAGAATTAGATTACGCAATGGATCATGCTACTATGGCTCAGTCGGTAATCGCAGAAGATACAAAAATTGCGCTTCTTCCTCAACCCTTTGTTACACAAACTATAATGAAAAACAATAATGTAAATATTCTGGTGGATTTAAATGAAGCATGGAAAATTGCAACAGACAATAAAAGCCAACTATATACCGGTGCTATAATTGTAAATAAAGAATTCGCTGAAAATAACAAGGATTTCGTAAAAGAATTTTTAAAACAATATGAATCCTCGGTAAAATGGGTTTTAGAAAATCAAAAAGATGCTTCCTTGTTAGTGGAAAAAAATGAGATTATGCCCAGTGCAGCAGTTGTAGAAAAAGCAATACCTTATTGCGGAATTGTATATGAACCCGCAGATAAGGTTAAAGACGGATTAAATGAGTTTTACAAAATTTTATTTGATTCCGATCCTGCTTCCGTTGGAGGTAAAATGCCTGATGAAGGGTTCTACTTTACAGAATAAATACAATAAAATATTTATAGCATTATTTTGGATTTTTATGTGGGAGATATTTAGCCTGATTATAGATCAGGAGATTTACCTCCCCTCTCCTATTACAACCTTTTATGCTCTGATTGATATGTTAAAATCAAGCGATACTTACGTCACTATTTTATACAGCACTTATAGAACAATTGCAGGTTTTTTGATTTCCTGTTTTGCCGGAATTATACTTGGATATTTTTGCGGAATTAATAAATTTGTTTATGACTTATTTAACCCTTTGATAGGAATTATAAGAACAGTTCCTGTTATGTCAATAATTATAATAGCAATAATGTGGTTTAGGGACACCAATGTACCAATATTTGTTGCATTTCTCATGTGTTTTCCCATCATTTGGACAAATACCGTAAGTGGTATTAAATCTACGGATATTAAGCTTTTGCAGATGTGTAAGGTTTATAATATTAATAAGCTCAGAATTATAAAATCGGTTTATTTCTACTCTGCATTTTCTTATATTAAAGCAGGAATGATTTCTGCATTAGGTTTAGGATGGAAAGTAACTTCCGCTGCAGAGGTTTTGAGTTTACCTAAATATTCTATAGGCAGATTTTTGTATGATTCAAAGGTTTATCTTGAAATACCGGATTTGTTCGCCTGGACTTTCATAATAATACTGCTTAGCATCCTGTTTGAAAAAATATTAAAAATATTTTTGCGAGGTCTGTATGATTGAATTTATAAATGTTTCCAAAAAATTTAATGATTTAGAGGTTTTAAATAATTTTAATATCAAATTTGAAAAAGATAAAATCACTTGCTTGTTCGGGCCTTCAGGAGTAGGTAAAACTACTATTGCCAACATAGCGGCAAATTTATTGGAAATTGACAACGGATATGTCAAAGGAACCGAGAATGCAGTGTATTCATTTGTATTTCAGGAATCACGACTGCTTGAATGGTACAGTGTCTATGATAATATTGACTTTGTATTAAAAAATGTTTATGATTTTGAGAAAAGGGTAAATATTATTAAGAATTATATTAATATGGTTGAGTTAAAGGAGTTTGAAAATTTCAAACCTAAGGAATTAAGCGGCGGTATGGCTCAAAGAGTGTCCTTGGCAAGAGCATTTGCTTATCCATCCAATGTGTTGATTTTAGATGAACCTTTTAAAGGTCTTGATATGAAATTAAAACGTGAAATGATTTTACTGTTTAAAAAGCTTTGGAATGAAAGTAAAAGAACAGTTCTTTTCATTACTCATGATGTGGATGAAGCAGTAGCATTGTCGGATTTTATTTATATTTTGAAAGAAAAACCTGCAAAAGTTATTGACTATATCGATATATCGGAATATAATGATATGGTCAAGGTGAAACACCGTCTTGACATTTAACAAAATTATAATAATATATAAATCAAACATAAAATAATAGTTTGGTGTAAGACTAAACAAAAAGCGGAAAGGAGAAATTTTTATGAACTTTAAATTAACTGACAGTGCGAAAGAAAAATTATCAGAATTAAAATCAAGACAACAACCTATTAAATTAGCTATAACAGGCTATTCCTGATGTGGTGCCGAATTAGGCATTGTTTCGGAGAAACAATCAGAAAATGATTCAGTATACAGCATTGAAGGGTTCGATTTAATTGTTTCTGAGGATTTATCAGGTGCAATTAACGGAGCTGAAATTGACTATAAAAACGGAGTTTTCAAAAAAGGATTTGAAGTTGTTCCAATATTTAAATAAAGGAGGAACAAATGGATTTTAATATAACTGATAAAGCAAAAGAAAAATTGACAGCAATGAAGGAACATAATATTCCAATTATGTTAACCGCTTACAGAGTTGGCTGAGCCGGCAAGTCATACGAAATTGCTTCGGCGGAGCAAACAGATGAAGATAATGTTTACAATGTTGATGGCATTGAAATTATTGTACCTAAGGAATTTGAAAAGGAATTAAAAGGTGTTAAAATTAATTACGGCGGCTTAATATTAAAAGATTTCATAATAACACCATTTTATAAATAATCAGCATGTACAAATTATGGGCTAAAAAAATAAAAACTAACCATATAATCAGTTCAATAGTTATAAAAAACAAGGAAGAAATATCTCTTGATATGAAAAGAGATAAGTCCTTTAAAGAAATATGCGCTAAATTAGATATAAGCGTACCGTTATGGCTTAAAAAACATGACTTGGAATTCTCTCAATTTAAGTATGTTACCTTCTATCCTTATGATTTCGTGGATGAAGTAGATTTTGACAGACTTGAAATTGAATTAATTGATGATGGATTGGATAAACAGACGACCCAAATCTTCTGATTTGGTGTCGGTCGCTTATGCTGTAAGTGCAAAAAACAATGGAGGGCGATACCCTCCATTGTCGTATTTATTTGTCATCCTGAGCGTCAGCAAAGGATCTTTGCAATGATATTCTTCGGACTATGCCCTCAGAATGACAGTTGACTAAAATAATTTGTTGTTAAATAGTACTACCAACAACAAGAAGAACCACAACAATGTATCCATTTCAATGTCACAGTCACTTTGGCAAACTATAAGAACTAAAAGAAGGAAGAAAAATAAAAGAGATGAATTATCTCCGGTTCCTAATACTCTGTCATGTACACATGGTGGTTTTACCGGTGGTCTCACAGGTCTTCTATCAAATCTTCCACCTATCCTGTCACAACCTTTATCACATTGAATATTTAAATCTTCTACAGCAGCTTCAATATTTTCAGGTTTACAATTATCCATAATACCCTCCTTAACAAAAATACATTTTGAGTTATTATATTCAGCTTAATTGTAAGTGGTGACATAATTCGTTATTGACGCTAAAACAAAGTATTTTTAAAGTTATGCATAATATAGAAAATTCTTGAAACAATATCTTTATATTAAATTTCAAGGAGGATATGACTTATGGATAAATTTGCATTAATATTAGTCATAATAGGAGCTATAAACTGGGGTTTGATAGCATTATTCAGTTTTGACCTCGTTGCTGCCATATTCGGCGGACAATTAGCGATATTCAGCCGTTTAGTTTATGGGCTTGTAGGTTTAGCAGGCTTGTACTGCATAACATTATTGTTCGACCAACGCGAAAGGGTAGATTAAAGTGAAACAAAAAGACAATCCGAAGCCGGATTGTCTTTTTTATGCACTTCAGGAATCTTATTCCCCTGCTATTGCAAGCTTTTTAATCTTTAAGGACGGTGAGCCGATATACGCTTCACCAGGTAAACCAAATTTTAAGTCTGAACCCACATCTTCTATATTTTTAATCATTTCAAAATAATTTCCCGCCACGGTTATTTGTTCAACCGGACCTATTATTTTTCCGTCTTTTATTTCATAGCCCAAAGCTGCAAGAGAGAAATCTCCCGATATTGAATTAAGACCCGAATGAAGTCCCTGCAATTCAGTAATCATAATTCCTGAGCCGATCTCAGAAATCATTTCATCCAACGTTTTTTCACCCTTCTCAACATAGAAATTTGACGGTGAAATATCTATAGATGATTTATATGAACCCTTGCTGGCATTTCCGGTAGTTTCAATGCCGTCCTTTTTAGCTGTTTTTAAATTATGTAAATATGTTTTTAATACTCCTTTATCAATAACCTTTTTATATTTACATGCAACTCCTTCTCCGTCAAAGGACTTAGAGCTTAAGCCCTCTTTTAGATACGGGTCGTCTATAAGGGTGAATTTGTCGCTTCCTATTTTTTGTCCAAGCTTGCCCTTTAACAAGGATAAATCCTTCTGTACATTTTCTGCGGAAAATATACTGCTGAATGACTCCAATAAATCTGCCGCTGCATTGTTTCTGATTATTATGGGATAATCCCCCGATTTAACGGATTTTGCTCCAAGAAGTGCAGTTGCCTCATCGACAGCTTCTTTAGCTATTTCCTTAGGGTCAAATTTACTGAAATCATTGCCTGTTCTATAAGCCAAGCCGGTTTTTATGTCATTGCCTTCCTTGGCAACCACCTGCACATACGTATAAGCAATATTGCTTTTGTCATGCAGATACAGTCCTTTTGTATTAGAAATTATTGCTTCGCCATAGCCGTCACCGTATACACAAGAATCAACGGATTCAACTCTTTTATCTAAACTGAGCGCCTCAAATTCCAGCTGCTTTACAAATTTTATCTTATCGCTTTCTTCTACTTTTTCAAGCGCTTCATTAAATATTTTTATTTCTCTGTATTCCTTTGAACCTTCATAGATATATTCTTCATCATCCGAATCGATTATTGTTGCATTTTCTATAACATTTCTGACTAATAATTCTATTGATGATTCATCAACTTTTTCAGAATAAGAATAGCCCATCTTGCCATTATATACTCCTCTTAAAGATATACCCTCGCTTTCAGATAAGCTGTATCCGTCAAGTTCCTTTTTGAAAACCTTAAGCGAAAGTGATCTGCCTGAAGAATAATAAACCTCCATATCTCCAAGACCTTGTTTTTTTCCTTCATTAAATATTTTTTCTATTAATGATTTTTTATCCATTAGTTCTAACCTTCCCTTCCGCCAACAGTTATTTCGGAAACTCTAATCATTGGCTGACCTACATTTGCCGGTATGCTGCCGCTTACCGAGCCGCACATACCCTGACCTTGAAGAAGATTGTTTCCTACCATGTCTATTTTATTCAGCACATCTGTTCCCTTGCCGATAAGCGTTGCTCCTCTGACAGGATCTTTTATTTTTCCGTTTTCAACTATATAGCCTTCCATAACCGCAAAATTAAATTCTCCTGTGCTCGGGTTTACAGAACCGCCGCCCATATACTTTGCATAAATACCTTTTTCGGTACTTGAAATTATTTCTTCAGGTGTCGTCTTGCCGTTGTCTATAAATGTATTGGACATACGGGATGTTGGAGCGTATCTGTATGATTGTCTCCTTCCTGAGCCGGTTATATCCATGTTCATTCTTCTTGCATTCAGCTTATCAACCATGTAACCCTTCAATATACCGTTCTCTATTAAAACATTTCTTTGAGATTTTGTGCCCTCATCGTCTATGTTGTAAGAGCCCCATTCTCCTGAAATCGAGCTGTCATCAATTGCTGTTACAAGAGGAGATGCGATTTTCTGACCAACCTTTCCTGTGAAAACGGAAAGACCCTTTGCCACAGAAGTAGCTTCTAAACCGTGACCGCATGCTTCGTGAAATATAACTCCTCCAAATCCGTTATCAATTATAACAGGCATCCTGCCGCTTGGGCTGTACTTTGCATTAACCATTGTTACTGCAATTCTCGCGCTTTCCTTAGCATAATAATCAATATCCAAATTTTCAAAAAATTCATAGCCCTTGCTTGCTCCCGGTCCGAAAAATCCTGATTGCATTTCTCCGTCCTTTGATGCAACCGATGAAATACCGAGACGAGAGCGAACTCTTCTATCCTCTCTCCATAAGCCTTCAGAATTTGCAACCATTATATCCTGTGTATAATCAGTGTAGCTTATGGTTACCTGTGTAATTAAATCACTGTAGTTAAAGGCAGTATCATATGCCTTTCTCATAATTTGAACTTTTCTTGTTTTTTCTATGGAATTCGGGTCAATTTCTATATTATGTATATTTTTAACCTGTGACTTTTCAAGATTAACAGTCAGGTTCAACGTACTTCCCTCTATTGCTGCAGCTGCCTTCCTTGCTGTTTCTATAAGGGTATCCCTGTCGGATTTATTTGTATATGCATAAACACTGTTAAATCCTTTAAAAATACGAACACCAACTCCGTAATCTCTGCCCGACATAGTGCTGTCAACCTTGCCCCCTATCATTACAATTCCGGTATTTGTTCTGTCTTCAACAAAGACCTCTGCGAAATCTCCTCCCGTGGACAAGGCAGCATTCAATGTATCTTCAATCAACTTTTTATTTAACACACAATCACTCCTTTATATATATAATTATATATATTTTACCATACTTTCCTTAAAGTATTAATAATTTTTATTAAATCCCCAACTTTATCCATAAAATCCTTGACAACCAACTACTTGCGCTTTATACTAAGGTAGTCAGATTATTAATTTAAGGGGGGATATTATGGATATTTTTATTTTTTTTATTGATCGTATAGAAACTATAATGAAACTGACTTCACAACATTTTTTCATGGTATTAACAGCTATGATTATTTCTATCGCCATAGGTATTATAGTTGGAATACTTATTACTTACAATGAGAAAGCAGCTGAAGTGGTCTTGCATATCACAAAAATTCTCATGACAATTCCAAGCTTAGCACTGTTTGCAATCCTTATACCAATATTCCGTATCGGTGCAACACCAGCCATTATAGGGATAGTCCTTTATACCCAGCTACCCATAGTCAGAAATGTATATACAGGAATTAAAAATATTAATCCGTCAATTATTGAGGCTGCCAGAGGAATGGGTATGTCCAGATTTAAAATAACCTTTAAGATTAAACTGCCACTGGCTCTTCCGGTTTTAATAGCTGGAATCAGAACAGCAGTAGTTATGGGTGTAGGCATGGGAGCTATTGCATCCTATGTGGGAGCCGGCGGTTTAGGAGATTATGTATTTCAAGGAATACAGAGAACCAACGATAAGATGATTATTATCGGTGCTCTTATGATTTCGTTAATGGCTATTTTGGTAGACAGACTATTATCCTTAGTGCAAAAAAAGGCAGAAAGAAAATTATCATAGAAAGGAGAGGATAATTTGATTAAATTTGAAAATGTAACTAAAAAGTACCCTAATACAAAAAATTCGGCTGTTAACAATTTAAACCTTGAAATTAACGAGGGAGAAATATGCATGCTTGTCGGACCATCCGGATGTGGTAAAACAACTACCATGAAGATGGTTAACCGCCTTATAGAACCAACCTCCGGCAATATTTATATTAACGGGGAAAATATTATGTCTCATAATCCGGTTGATCTAAGACGCAATATTGGATATGTAATCCAAAATATAGGATTATTTCCCCATATGACTATTGCAGAAAATATTGCCACCGTTCCCAGAGAAAAAAAGTGGGATAAAGAAAGAATAGATAATAGGGTGGATGAGCTTCTGGAATTAATGGAACTAAATCCGGAGATTTATAGAAACAGAAGACCTTCAGATTTAAGCGGGGGTCAGAGACAAAGAGTAGGTGTTGCCAGAGCTTTAGCAGCAGACCCTCCTGTAATGCTTATGGATGAACCTTTTGGAGCGTTAGACCCTATTACCAGAAGTAAGCTGCAAAATGAATTTTTGCGTTTGCAGGAAAAGATACGCAAAACTATTATATTTGTTACTCACGATATTGATGAAGCTATAAAGATGGGAGATAAAATAGTAGTGGTAAGAAACGGGAAGATAGTTCAACAGGGCACCCCGGACGATATTCTCAGTAATCCAGCCGATGAGTTTGTGGAAAACTTAATTGGAGGCAATCGCTCTATTAAGCGCTTAAATCTGGTTACATGCAGTGAAATAATGCATGATACGTTTAGTGTAAAAATGGATGCTCCGCTAAATACAGCCAGAACAATAATGCTGGAAAACGGTCTTAAAACCATAGCTCTCACAGGTCAAAACAATAAGCTTATAGGCTATGCAGAGTTAAAGGATATAGAAGGTAAAACAGGAGTATCGGGAGACTACAAAAAAGAAATGGAGGTCACTGTAGATGAAAGAATGTCCTTAAACGATGCACTTTCAGAAATGCTTCGTATAGGTCAACGATACATTTATGTTGCAGATGAAAGAGATAATCTAAAGGGATGGATTGGTATCAATGATATTTTAAATGCGGTGAGTATAAATGACTGATTCAGGCAATGTAAAAAATAATAAAAAACCTGTAATTAAAGCAATGTTAATTCCCTTAGTTCTTATATTCATCGGTCTATCCTATACCTTCTATGTAATAAATTACCCACAAGATAAAATTGTGGCAGACTTCGTTTCATACAGCAAGGTTTTTAATCTTCTTAAACAGCATATAGTACTGGTATTAGTTTCTGCTACTGCAGCAGTACTGGTATCAGTTCCACTGGGCATATTTTTGACCAGACCGAAATTCAAAGGTCTTGCCAATATATTTATAAGTATAGTCAACATGGGGCAAACCATACCCAGTCTTGCTATACTGGCCTTATTTGTCAGTGTTCTGGGCATTGGCTTTAAATCTGCCGTATTTGCATTGTGGATTTATTCACTTCTTCCCATATTGAACAATACATTGGTGGGTATCACAGGTGTTGACAGATACGTTATGGAGGCTGCCGCAGGAATGGGAATGAGTCCGGTAAGGATATTAACCAAAATAGAGCTGCCTATTGCATTTCCGGTAATAATGGCAGGAATAAGAACTGCTGCCACTGTAAATATTGGCACTGCCACTCTGGCAGCATTTATAGGAGCAGGAGGTCTTGGAGACTTGATAATTGCAGGTAACAATATAAACAGATGGCAGATTGTAATACTGGGTGCTTTGTTATCTGCACTGCTTGCAATTTTAGCAGATTATTTAATGGCTTTATTTGAAAAAGCTTAGAACATTAAAATATAGGAGGAGTTATGATTAAGAAATCAAAATTTATTAAAATAATTGCGTTAGTATTGGTACTTGTACTGTCCATAGGGATATTAAGTGCATGTGGCAGCAATAGTGGCGATACTATAAAAGTAGGCTCAAAAGAGTTTACGGAACAGCTATTGCTGGGTAAAATAACTGTGTTAGCATTAAAGGATGCGGGTTTTAAGGTTGAGGATAAAACTGGAGTTGCAGGCTCAGATAAGGTTAGATTGGCTCTGGAAAACGGAGATTTTGATCTATACTGGGAATATACAGGAACTGCATGGTTATCTCAGCTTCAAAATGAAGAGCCTATAACGGATTCTCAGGAGGCTTACGAAAAAGTGAGAGATGCAGACGAAGAAAATGGCTTTATATGGCTGCAATATGCTACATTAAATAATACCTATACCTTGATGATGCGCAGAGAGCATTCAGAAGATTTGGGAATAAAGACCATAAGTGATTTAGCTGAATATATTAATGAAAATCCGGGAGAATTATTATCTGCCATAGACCACGAATTTTCAGTAAGACCGGATGGATATCCGGGAGTACAAGCTCACTACGGATTTAACCAGAGTGATGACGAAATTAAAATAATGGACTTGGGTATAATGTACAAAACCTTAAGAGAAAATCAGGTTGATGTAGCCATGGGATTTGCAACCGATGGACGTATTGCTGCCTTTGATTTGGTAAATTTAGAGGATGATAAGTATTTCTTCCCTGTATATAACGCAGCCCCTGTAGTCAGGAAGGATGCCTTGGAGAAACATCCTGAAATTAAAGAGATTCTTGAGAAAATATCACCGCTATTAGATTCAGAAACAATGACGAAGCTTAACTATGAGGTAGATATAAACGAAAGAGAGCCGGATGATGTTGCAGAGGAATGGTTAAAATCAGCAGGCTTAATAGACTAATGTAAAAAATGGCACCCAATGGGTGCCATCAGCTTGATGACAAAGTCATCAAGCTGGTAGGCTGTTGAAAAAGTTTATCCTGCAAGGCGCCGGAAGACGGGCAACCGCAGCGTATTCAAACATACGTGAGGATTGACCGGCTGAACGGCAACGAAGCAGGGGGACTTTTTCAGCGGCCTGATGGCACCCAATGGGTGCCATCTTTGTATATAACAAATTATCATATGGTTTTTTATATTATTATATGATATAATTTCCACAAATTAAAGAAAAGTAAAAAAGATGAAGGAAGATGAAAGTGGAAAATAAAGTTAAAGGTTCTGTTTATCAAAAAATAGCTTTGGATATAGCCTCAAGAATCGTAGAAAAAAACCTGAAAATCGGTGAAAAAATATATTCTCGCTCTTCCATATCCAGTCAATACAAAGTATCTCCGGAAACTGCAAGGAGAGCCATAAATATTCTTTCAGACCTGGAAATAGTAGAAACCATGAAGGGTAGCGGAGTAATTATTAAGTCCTATGAAAATGCTGTCAAATATGTAAGAGGCTTTAGTGATAAGCAAACTATAAAATCCTTAATAAATGAAATAAATGAAAGTTTTAATAATCAAATAAAAGAAATAGAAGCCTTGAAGAAAAACTTTGATTTGCTGACTGAGAATACCCAACGTTTTCAGGCCTCAAATCCCTTTATTCCCTTTGAAATAAAAATTACTAAGGATTCAAAGCACTTGAATAAATCAGCATCTGAAATTAATTTCTGGCAAAATACCAATGCCACTATTGTAGCAATTAAAAGAAATAACAGCATTATTTTATCCCCAGGCGCATATTCCTTGTTTTTAGAAGATGATATTTTTTACTTTGTGGGAGATGACAATAGTTATCTGAGAGTTAAGGAATTTATGTATGGTGAGTAGAAAAAAAGCATGTATACCAAAAATGTTGGTTTCATGCTTTTTTTATTGCAACATGCAGAAACCTGGATACTTTTTTTGCCTTTCTCCGACCCTGACAATCATTAACTTTGGATGTATGTTTTTAGCTGCTAACTCACTGACACTGCTTTTTACCTCTTGTGTAATAGCATCAGCCACAGCCTTTCCTTTTATTAATTCTCCCATATTGCACTTCCTATCCGTTTACCATATTAATAACCTTAGCATAAACTTCATCTGCAATTTTATTTCCGTCAGATAAAATTTTTTCTGCTTTTTCTTTATTTTCTGTTACATAGCTTTCATCGGTTATTGAGTTCAAATTTATAAGAACATTCAGGTAAGCGCTGTTCAGAGCTGCTTTTAAACATTGTACTCCAACACCTACGTCGCTTATAATGTTTTTAGAGGATATATTGACTATTTCTTCATGCATTAAAATTCCTTCATAGGTATATTCCAATGTTTCCATCGGTGCTGTGCATGCAGCCTTTAAGCATTTTTGAAGCACTTCTTCTTTTTTATTCTTTTCTTCTTCTGTGTTTGATGGCATTACATACACTTTTGATAATGGTTCAAAAAGTTCGGCATCTTTATCTACAAGATCAACCAACTTTTCTCTTAAAGCTTCTCCTCTTGCTAATAATTTTTCGTGTTTATCTTTACAATCAATAAATTTCTTCTTGCCTATGGAAAAGTTTGCAACCATAGAGTTTAATGCTGTACCTAATGCTGCGGTTAATGCTGCAGCTCCTCCGCCTCCGGGCGCCGGAATTTTAGATGCCAGAAGGGTCGCAAATTCCCTGCATGATTCTTGTGTAAGCATTTTCCACCTCTTAAGTTTAGGTATAATAAATCTTGTTGTATATCATCGGTATTACCAGACCTCCGCCAATAAAATTACCGATTGTGGCGGGTATTAAATTACTGATTATTTGAGTTATTGTTATTGAAGAATTAAGAATGGCACCCATTGGCAGGAAAAACATATTTGCCACTACATGCTCGTATCCGCAAAGAACAAACAGCATTACGGGAAACCAGCACCCAAGTAATTTGCCTGTCGTATCTTTTGCGGTGGTAGCAAACCATACTCCTAATGCTACCAGTATGTTACACATAATACCCTTGTTCAAAACCTGAACAAATGATAGGGAGGTCTTTGCTTTTGCTACTGTTATAATTGTTTCTGCCATTTCGGGCTTGTTATATACTCCTACGAAATATAAAAGAGCAACAATGAACAATGATCCCAGAAAGTTGCCTAAAAATACCTGTACCAGTGTTTTCAGGTAATCCTTGAATGTTATTTCCTTTTGCATTAATCCTAATGTCATTAAACAATTACCTGTAAATAGTTCTCCTCCTACTAAAACAATGAGCATTAATCCAACCGGGAATACGGCTGCTCTTATAAAAGGGTTTCCGTAAGCAACTAAAAAACCTTGCGCTCCAAGAGCTATATAGACTCCTGCCATAAAACTCAGCAACAGCCTCTTCTCTGTTGAGTATGAAGCCTTTTTTACAGCAGTTCGTATAAGTGCATCTGATGTTTCTTTTGGTGATAAACAAGCTGAACTCAATTTTCTAATCCCCTTTATTGTTTTTAAGGAATAGCCGGCTTTATTTGTTGCTTCCGGATATGTAATTTCCTTTTAATAACTGCTTAGAACAGTCCTTTAATTTTTCCGTCTACATCTACGTCGATAAATTCTGCTGATGGTACTTTGGGAAGTCCCGGCATCTTCATTATATCTCCTGTTAATGCTACTAAAAATCCTGCTCCTGCTGATATTGTTATGTCTCTGATTGTAATTTTAAATCCTGTGGGTCTTCCTAATATTTTGGCATCGTCTGTTAATGAATATTGATTTTTTGCCATGCATATCGGTAAGCTTCCAAATCCTAATTTTTCAAGGCTTGCAATTTCCTTGCTTGCTTTTGCCGAGAATTCAACGTCGCTTGCTCCGTATAGTCTTGTTGCTATTGACTTGATTTTTTCTTTTATTGGTAATTCCAGGTCATATGCAAATTCTAAGCTGCTTTCTTTTTCAACAAGTCTTAAAACTTCTTCTGCTAATTCTTTTCCGCCCTTGCTTCCTTTTCCCCATACTTCTGAGAGTGCTACGTTTACGCCTAATTCTTTACATTTTTCGCTTATTAAATTAAGCTCTTTTTCTGTATCTGTCGGAAATCTGTTGATTGCTACTACTGCCGGAAGTTTGAATACTTGTGTTACATTTTCAACATGCTTTAACAGGTTTGGCAGCCCTTTTTCTAATGCTTCAAGATTTTCGGCTCCTAATTCTGTCTTTGCTACTCCGCCGTTGTATTTCAGTGCTTTTACTGTTGCTACTATTACTACCGCACTTGGTCTTAACCCTGTTTTACGGCATTTGATGTCAATGAATTTTTCTGCTCCGAGATCTGCTCCGAAGCCTGCTTCTGTTACTACGTAATCAGCTGTTTTGCTTGCCATTCTTGTTGCTATTACACTATTGCAGCCGTGTGCTATGTTGGCAAACGGTCCGCCGTGTATAAATGCCGGTGTTCCTTCCAATGTTTGAACCAGGTTTGGTTTTAGGGCATCCTTCAGCAGTGCGGCCATTGCTCCTTCTGCCTTTAGTTGTCCTGCCGTTACAGGGCTGCCGTCTCTTGTGTATGCTACTATTATTTTTGCCAGGTTTTCTTTTAATTCGATTATATCGTTTGACAGGCAGAATACTGCCATAACTTCTGATGCTACTGTAATGTCAAACCCGTCTTCTCTTGTTACTCCTTCTGTCTTTCCTCCGAGTCCGTCAACTATTCGTCTTAATTGTCTGTCATTCATATCTACAGCTCTTCGCCATACTATTCTTCTTGTATCGACATCCAGTTGATTTCCCTGATGTATATGATTGTCAAGCATTGCTGCTAATAAATTGTTTGCTGCTCCTATGGCATGGAAGTCTCCTGTAAAGTGAAGGTTAATGTCCTCCATCGGAACTACCTGTGCGTATCCTCCGCCTGCGGCTCCTCCTTTTACTCCGAATACCGGTCCTAATGACGGCTCACGAAGTGCTATTATTGTTTTTTTGCCAAGGCTTGAAAGCGAATCTCCCAGCCCTATAGTTGTAGTGGTTTTTCCCTCTCCTGCTGGTGTTGGATTTATTGCTGTCACTAATATCAATTTTGCTTCTTCATTGTCTTTTAATTCACTCTGCAAATATCTGTAATCTATTTTTGCTTTGTATTTTCCATAGTTCTCAACATATTTGTCCGGAATTTCTATTTTTTCCGCTATATTGTTAATTACCTGCATCTCTGCTTGTTGTGCTATTTCTATATCGCTTAAATATTTTTCTGCCATGGTTCCTCCATTATAGAAATTTACAAAATTACACATTAAATCGGTATGTATTGTTACTTATCCATATTTTAAATGTTCTTTTGTAATTTTGTCTCAATAAGCTTTCATGACTCATTAAAAAATTTTCATTTAATAAGCCAAAAATAGTTCTTATTAATCGTTAAAGCTTCCCGTAGGATACAATGAAAATTCTGATATTAATTTTTCTGTTCTTTTTTTGCATTCAAAAAGATTAGATTCATTTTCCGGATCAGATGCAACCTTATCCATTATATCTGCTATTTCTTTTATCTCGTTCTCCTTTAATCCTCTTTGAGTTATTGAAGTAACTCCTATTCTTACACCGCTTGTAACAAACGGAGATGCAGGGTCAAACGGTATCTGATTTTTATTTACCGTAATACCCACTTTATCAAGCGAATTCTGGAAAAGTTTACCGCTTATTCCCTTAGACCTGAGGTCTACCATGACTATATGGTTATCGGTAGTACCGCTTACAATGCGAAACCCATGACTTTCAAGCTCTTTTGCCAGTAATTTTCCATTGGCAAGTACCTGTTTCATTACATTTTTGAATTCTTCCGTAGCAGCATGTTTAAACAGCCATACCTTAGCAGCCATTGTTGTTAAATGCATTGAACCGATTGACCCCGGAAAAACTCCCTTGTCCAAAGCCTTGGCATATTCTTTTTTACAGAGTATAAATCCGCTTCTTGGACCGCATAGTGTCTTTGTGGTAGATGATGATACAAAATCCGCATACGGCACAGGGCTTGGTATAACTCCCGCGGCTACCAAACCGCTTATATGAGCCATATCCACCATAAAATACGCTCCTACGGATTTTGCAATTTTACAGATTCTTTCGTAATCAATAAGCCTCGGGTATGAGCTTCCTCCGGCAATAATCAGTTTCGGGAGAAATTCCTTAGCCTTTTTTTCAAGCTCATCATAATCTATTTGCTCTGTTTCTTTGTTTACCCCGTAGAAATCATACTCATATACCTTTGAGAAAAAATTCGCCGGACTTCCGTGAGTCAGATGTCCTCCCTGATCAAGTCTCATACTCAACACCCTGTCTCCGGGTTTCAGCACTGATGCATAAACGCCATAATTTGCCGTTGATCCAGAATAAACCTGTAGATTGGCATGCTCGGCGCCAAATAATGCCTTTGCCCTTTCTATCCCAAGAATTTCAAGTCTGTCTGCTTCATATGATCCGGCTTGAAAACGAGCCCCGGGATATCCTTCAAGTGTTTTGTTTGTGAATATTGATCCGGACAATTCCATAATTTCTAAAGAAGCGGTGCTTTCGGAAGCAATCATTTCTATGTTATGCTCCTGACGTTTCAATTCGCCTTCAACGATTCCATATACTTCCGGGTCCGATATTTTTGTATATTTAAGCATTTATATTACCTCTATTCGATTTTAATTTGAACTTTCTTAAAAAAGCTTTTTTCAATTTGGATTAGATCGGCCAATCTATATTTTAAATTATATAGAATATAATTTCTTTGTATATATTCATATTAAGCTCATTATTTATCATTTTTGACACTATAAAATGAATATCTCCATTAACGTTATCTTTATTGGTTAATAAATTTACTTAAAATTATAAATCAATATTTAGTAATATAATAATCATATTTTGCATAAGTAAAACGGTTAGGTAAGTGTCATACCTAACCGTTTATAAAAAATTCTGTTAGTTTCTGCTCTCTATAAAAATTATTTTGCATTAAATAATTCCTTGGCTTTTTAAAATAATTTGTGCAATAATTGCAGATCCGATGAATGTTCCAAACATTACGCAACAGGCTACAAGTATTCCCTTCCATCCAACTTTTTTAAATTCTGCCCAATTTTTCCCCATTGAAATTCCGGAATATGCAAGCACCGGCGTTGCAAGAGGTAACATTTGTATTTTGCTTGTATATTCAATTACAACATTGGATATGGGGCTGGCAGGCATAGAAATTAATAGTCCTAACAAACTAATATAAACAACTGACGGTATGTTCACAGGAATAATATTTGCCAATGAAACTCCTATCAGTGCAACAATCAATAAAATTAACATTCCGGGAATGCTCTCCATTATTCCAGTATCATAGCCTGTAAGATTACCCAGTATACTTATAAAGGCAATAATTAATAGAATCAACAAATTTTCCCAAAATTTTTCTGCTGTAAATTCCTTATTCATAATTGTCCTCTCCCATTATTTTATTTCAGAGCTTGAAGATTTTTTTCTTTGTCCCAGAATTGGTTCAAGCTTTCTATATAAAAAGTTACTCATTGGAATTGCAATAAAGATTGACATATATATACCGTCAGCTGTTGACAAAAGATTACTCATTCCGGCAAAGGCAGAAATTTCCGTTGCAATGTCAGGAAACATTTCCACCAACGGCGCGGAGGCAGCCGCCATCATACTTCCGCTTCCCACTCCTGTAGCCATAGCAATAGCATAAGGATGTAGCGACGTAAACGATGCCAATATACTTGACATAAGTCCCATAAATATTGTTCCAACTAAGGTTCCGACAATATATATTATCATTACTCCTCTTCCTTCAGGAGAGCTAAGACCATAGTTTGACGCAATAAGCCCAACATTCGGTTCTCTGGCAATGGAATGGCACATACCTACACTTTCTCTCTTAAACCCTAACAATAATGCAAAAGGTAACGAAATTAGTATAGTACCCAGATTGCCTAATTCCTGCAGTATGAGTGCAGGTCCTGCATCTATTACAGACTTAACTGCAGCGCCGCTTTGAACTCCTACCTTTGCAATAAAAACACCTATACCTATAGTAATAAATTTTTCCGCCAATGATGCTTGATTTTCATTTATAAATGTTACAGATTTTAATAAGTATAGAATCAATGCAAATGTCATTGAGTACAAAAGAGGAAGAAACATTATTGACCCGGGTCCTAATGGTATCTTTACTATACCTATAGCTTCAGAAATAACGCATATTAATAAAATTGTTAAATGTAACTTCCAATCATATATATTTATTGATTTATCACTCACATTATCACTCCTTCTTTTTATTTATATAATTAAAGCCTTTTAAAACCATATTACTCATAACGGCAGATGCATTAATAATTGCCCTGTCATCACCATCAAACCTTGGACTATGCCAAACATAATTCATATCTTTCTCTTTATTGCCAACACCCAACCATAAGAAAAATCCAGGTATCTTTTCAGTAAATATAGAGAAATCTTCCCCACCCATAGAAGGAACAGGATCAATTATTGATTCTTGTCCTAATACTTCAACTGCAGCTTCATACGCTAAATCAGCCAATTCATTTGAGTTAAACACAGCCGGAAGATCAAATATATATTCCAGTTCACTTTCAACATCATAGACTTGAGCTGTACTTTCTAATACTTGTTTTATCCTTTCAGACAACATTTTCCGTACATTTGCATCAAAGCTTCTGACGGTTCCGGTAATTTCAACAAGTTCAGGTATAACATTATTTGCTGTTCCGGCATGCAATGTGCCAAAAGATATTACAGCAGACTCTAATGGACTTACATTACGGCTTACAATAGTTTGTAGATTCATTATAACAGCTGCAACAGCGACAATAGGATCTCTTGTTGCATTAGGGAGTGCACCATGTCCACCCTTTCCCTTAATCTTAATTTTAATGGTATCTACCGAGGCCATTAATCCTCCTTTTTTGATAGCTATTTTACCCCAAGATATTTCAGGATTATTATGAAGCCCAAAAACCAAATCAGCCTTTATTTTTGTAAAAAGCCCTTTTTCAACCATTAATTTAGCACCCTTATTCAGCTCTTCAGCAGGCTGAAATACAAAAAGAACGTTTCCTTTTAATTTTTCTTTCATATCTGACAATATACATGCAGCTCCAATAACCGACGCTGTATGTATATCATGCCCACATGCATGCATAACTCCGTCAACTTTAGATTTATAAGGCACATCATTTATTTCTGTTATAGGGAGAGCATCAATGTCGCCTCTTAAAGCTATGGTTGGTCCATCGCTGCATCCTTCAAGATAGCCTATTACTCCCGTTTCCAGTCCCATGTCTATAATTTTAACTCCTAAAGACATAAGTTTATCTTTTATCTTCTTAGTTGTTCTAAATTCTTTAAAACTTAATTCAGGGTTTTCATGCAAATCCCTTCTGAATTTTATTAGTTCGTTACTGTATAATCTCTCTAATTCTTTAATATTATCCATTCTTCTCCCTTTCATTTAATTTAAAAGTTATTTCCCCTTACAAGAACTGTTAACGTTATCCTATCGACCGATCAATCTATATTAATTATAATTACTTTCATATCAATTTAAATTCTCAATTCAAGCCTGTTATTTATCGTTCTTGACATTTAATACAATTTAATAGCTTAATCTTTATTTTTCTCAAGATAAGATTGAAAATAGAAGTGCAATTCTTTATAGCAGCTGACAACAATGTATACACTTAAAGTATTTTAAAGCAAAACTACTTATGCATCTGAATATATAGAGCCGGTGTTGTACCTGTATGAGTTTTAAATTTTTTATAGAAATTATTTAGGCTGTCATATCCGGTAATTTCAGCAACTTCTTTAATGCTATATTTTCCTTCATTAAGCATATGAATAGCTTGCTTAATTCTTACTTCGTGAATATATTCGACCGTAGTAGTACCCATAAACTTCTTAAATAATCTTGATACATGACTTGGAGATACAAAAAATTCACTTGATAATTTCTGCAAGTCAATTTTTTCTGCATAATATAAATTTATGTATTCAAGTATATCGTTTAATGTATCATTGTCTGTAAATTTCCATCCTACAGCTCTGGTTATTGATTGCAGAAGCTGCTTGTATTCAATAGGTTTGAGGAGTATATCCTTGGCACCAAGCCTTAAAGCGCGCTGGGCATACTCAAAGGAATCATATGCTGTTATAATTATATAGTTATTATCCGGGGCATTTTCTATTACTTTAAATCCATCCATGAAAGGCATTATAATATCTAAAAATACCAGATTTACTTTATTGTGTTTTAATAATTCTAATGCCTCCTTGCCGTTACATGCAGTTCCAACAATTGTTACAGGTAATTTCTCCTTTTCGATAAAGTAGCATATTATATTTGCTACTGCCGGTTCGTCATCTGCTATTATTGCATTTATCATATTTGTCCTCCTCGTATATAATTGGTATCCTTACATAAACTTTAGTATTATCACTTACATCGGACGTTATATTCATGGTAAACTCATCATTGTATGCTAATTTTAGTTTCTCATATATTAGTGACAGACCATGCCCGGTATTTCTATACAACCCTCTGTTCACTCTGTTAAGCGTAATATCATCTAAAAGTACACCATTATTTAATATAACTATTTCTGCTTTATTTTTATTTTTCCCCACAGAAATTTTTACTAATTTTTTATTGTCACTGGGTATAAAACCATGTGTGAAAGCATTTTCTACAATAGGCTGAATAAAATTAAACGGAACCTTAATATTATCCATACCCTTTTCAATATTGTATAATATCTCTAAATCTTGTCCATACCTTAATCTTTGTAAATTAAGATATGTTTCCAGATACTCTATTTCAGATGTTAATGTTACAAACCTCAAATCAACAGTCATAGTATATCTGAACATTTTTGATAAATCGATTATAGAATTATACAGGCAGTTTCTGTCTCCGGTTAATGCCATGCTTGCAATGGAATTTAGAATATTAAAAAGAAAGTGATGATTAATACGCAGATTAGTAACCTTATCATTTATTATATATAAATTATTTTTAAGTGTTTCGTTTCTTATAATTTCCTCTTTTATATCTTTGTCCTTTTTTTCAATCAGCATCCTTGATTCATAAAATGAACAATAGCTTGTAATGCTTTTCACAATTTGTTTAAGCAAGCTTTTTATACCCATAACCGTGCTTTCCGGGGAATCATATAAATCATCATGCTCATTTATTGTATAATTGGATACAAGAATATGCCCTCCGCTAATAGTCCCCAGCTGTAACCCATTATATATAATAGGGTAACTGAAAACAGTAAGACCATATTCGCATGTAAATTGTGCTGCCTTGTCCAATTTATCAAAGTTTTTTTGAAGCATGCAGCTACAGGTTTTACGGTTGCAAGCCGGATTACATTTTGAAGTACAATAACCGGAAAACTTACTGCTTTGAATTATTATTTCTCCCATATCATCGTAAATCGTAAACGGAAGACTGATAGATTCAAGCAGTAAACTCCTTATTGCCTCCACTGCTGAATATATTATATTCACGGAAACTAACCTTTCTGTTCTTTGATTAGCATTAAGATAATCATCTTCTATCTTTATACCGGAATCATAACTTACCGGTCTGGATATCACTAACTCTTTAAGAGTTACAGAACCTGTGTTTATTGTTTCATGAGCTATATCAGGCTCCATATAAAAGCACATATCTTTCTGAATATATTTTTTGTCTTCATTTATATAATAAATTCCTTCACCTTCCAGTATATATATAAACTGTTCTATGCCATAATGCACATGCTTCAGCATACGTTTATCCTTAAGCAACGAGGTTATTCCTACGCTAAATGAAGAAGCCGTATCCTCCTTGCATTTATGCAGCCATTCGATGTGTCCCCACTCTGTTTTCTGAATCATATTAAGCTCCTTCCTGCATTAATTAAATTGATTTTTAACCTTTTATCCTACATGAATTTATAATATCACTGTACAAAAAAATAGTAAATAGGAACCGAATCTTTATTCGCTCCCTACATTATAAATAACATATACATTTCATTATACTATCAAGCTTGACTGATTTTTTATTATTCTTGACAATTTTAAAACCCGTCAAAATCTTTAATCCTATTTTTTAATATTATACTATATATGGAAACCTCTAAACTGAATATTTTTTATATCAGTTTAAAAATTTACACAATCTTCGAATCAAACCCTGTTTTTTCTTTGTTTTTATGATTATTGTATGTGTTCTTCTGCTAATACTAACTTTGACATTTTATTCGCTATACTTTTTAATAAAATCTTTATCAACTTCTAAAACTTTAATATTTTCCTTATAAAATTCATCTAAATATTTCTGCTTCGCTTCATTGTCCTTTTCCATCATGCCTGCATTTTTTAATATATGATTCCTTACCTTGTTTTTCAGAATAGTGTTTTCATATGACGGTGGAGCAATTTCATTAAAAAATTCTTCTTCTGTAATCCCTCTGCCGGAAAGGTATTGTTCAAAAATTTCTTTTTCTGATTCCCAAACATTTTTCTCATATGAGATATGTTCTTTCAATTCTTCCTTTGAAACCTCTATACCATTTTCTCTTGCATAGCTCAGCATAAACTTTTCCCTATAAACATACTCAAAAGGATCTGACCCCTAATGCTATTTTTCACTATTTTTAATTTTTCTTATATGAATGATTGTTAGAATCAGCAATACCGTATTTATTCCTGCCACTGAACCGACTACGCCGGTTGAAAAATATGCTTTTTCAAAAAACATATCTTTACCAGATAAAAATAACATATATATTTCAGAACATAAAAGTAGGTATAAAAATAATTTTATATCATTAAAAGCATTTTTAGGTTTTTCTATATTTTCTTCAATATTATTTTTGTTGTTGTTATCGATTTCATTGTTCATAATAATCTCCACCTATTTTAAATATTCAATAAGATTAAATATAATCCCATACCCCTTATGTGTTTATTATACCACATTACACGATATTTGGATATTATTTTCCATTTCCTCAAGGCAACATTTTCTGCTACCGGAAAGGCATAATATAAATTGTACCTTCTTTTGGATCATACAATCTGCTTTTATCCTTATATTAAAAGCAAGCTTACCGGATAGATTCTTTTCAGATGATAATTGGTTAAAAGATCAAATTTTAGGACAAAAGAAAAATGATTAGTACAAGCAAAAAGTGCACTTAAAATGTTATTTCTGTATAACATTTGGAGTGCACTTCAATTACGCAGTTCTTATCAATAACATTAATTAAATACTGAAATATATTACTGACTACCAATTTTCTTAAAAATAAATGAACCTTCCTCATGTCTTACCGTATCTTCTTATTGTTGAAAACACGAAATATACATTACCTTTCCGGTATTAGAATCAAAGAAAATTTTCACATATGTCTGATAACGAACTAAATAAACAACTGAAGGAGGAGTCGAATTGGGATCATCATTATAAGGTTCTCCTAATTTATCTATGACAGATTTGTAATCATCATTTCCGTTTATTCCCAATAAGGACGGCACCATATATTCCAAAGAATCCTCATAATAAAAAGTTCCCACAGAAGTAATATGGTCATAACTAATATTCACACCTACACCGTTTTTTAGCTGATAATAATGTTCACTCATCCTTTCTTCGGAATTTTGTTCATATATATCAACCGCTTCATTGTCTAAAATTTTCTGAAATAATGTATAGTCCATTCCCATCAAAAAGTAGACATCATCTTGAAGATCAAGTGTGTACATATCCAGTTTTGTATCTTGTGGTATATCTTCAGAATTTCTTTCTTTTGTTGTATCGCATCCCTGAAATATTAGCATCACTGCACATAGATATATTACATAATTTATACGCCTTATCATACATCCTCCTGTATTTGTTTTAAGTTTTATAAAAGACTTTTTTCTTTTATTATATTTTTGACATTATACATATCTTCAAGATTATTAGTCTCAATTAATTCAGTAAATTTATCATCTGTAATATGAAAACGTAATTTTGGGGACGGACCTTTGAAAATTCAAGGTCCGTCCCTAGAGTACCTAGAGTACTACTGAGCTAAAGCTTTTTCGTAAATAATCATTTCATCCTCGGTCATTTTTAAAGAATCAAGCTCTGGCACCGCTCCACCTTCCTTGTTACTAAGCACAAGGCTATCAGCAAATAAATATACTTTCTTTTCATTGTAATATCCTCCATTTCCCACCTTATATTATTATACCACATTACACGATATTTGGATATTATTTCCTAAAATGATGGTTTCAAAAATAAAAAGAACAGAATTATTATGGGGAATTCTGGGGACGGAATTCTGAGGACGGACCTTTGAGTTACCTCTTTGGTCATTCAAAGGTCCGTCCCTAAAATGCCTTTAAAACCAGCATCATATGTTCGTTTTTACTGAATATGCTTCCATTTAACCCATTAATAAGTTTCCGTTCTGTTTTCCGTATCAATTCCTACTGTTCCATCCTTGCTAAAATAACAATAATTAATTATTTCGTTGTTATTGTTTACATATGATATTTCAACTCCACTATATCTAATCTTTCTTAATTTTTTCAACTTTCACAAAACCATTTTTTTTATAATCTTCAAATGTCTCACATATATAAGTTTCTTCGCCAATCCTAAAAATATGATAGCCGATCTCTTTCTTATTCTCATCTACTATAATATATCTATAACCATTTGAATTTTTTGAGAAAAAAATTCGAGTATATTCCTTAGTTAAAAGTTCGCTTCCATAATTGTCTTGGACAAAAACACTATCTATTTTTTCTTTCGTATAAGAGGTGTTAAGCCATTTATCATCTCCTATAGAAAAATAATCCTTATCAATAACATATCTGATATTCTCTCGTGATTCTTTAGTCCAAAAAGTTGAGGAAATCGGACTTACATAACTTAAATCAACAAAAACATATTCCCCTTCTATATCATCTTCAGCCGTATAAGAATTAACTACAGAAAAAATAGTAATCGATACGACAATTATAGAAGCAACTATTATAAATATCTTATTAAACATATATCTCTCCCTTTCTTGAACTATATAATGTAGAACCATTAGATTGATAATAGTACACACTTTAAAATCTTATACTCTGAAAGCAAGTAATATTGAGAATCTGAAGATGGACCTTTGAATTGATAATTATGTAACTCCAAGATCCATCCTTAAGTTGTAAATCGAAATATCAAGATAGTAATTCATTAATACTTTTCGATATTTTGGTTAATAATTCAACTCAACTTATCTCCTCCAATAAGATACATTCGAACTACTATATGGACAATGCTCTACACTATGTTCAAACAATCCTAATGCTCCCCATTTAGATATAACCGTTACAGTACCACCAGATACACTGCTAACTATAGCAGAATGATCAGATGATCCATACCAAACTTTATCACCACTTTTGGCAGATGTCACTTCAGTATAACTGCCATCCGACATATAGTACGCAGCATAACCACCGTTCAACCAATACAAATTTCCTGAACTAGTAGAATACCATGCATATGAATGACAGTTATATGCAGGATTTTCCTCCCTTTTTGGTGTTGCATTTTTATATCTTAATTTGTACTCTTCATTAAGTTGATCGGCATATTCAGCAGTAATACCATGATCTGCCCAAGTCAAATTATAGATAAATTGAACTCTTGTACCATTTGGTGTGTAATTATAGTGATATTCCAATCTTAACATATCAGCTACATCATCGCGAATTTGGAGATTTTCCATTATCACTCTTGCTAAAACACTATTTAACGAAGAATAATCTTTTTTTACAGACATCCTGCTAACAAACGTTTCCAGTTTTGGCGATACATCATCTCTATTTACAAGCTCTTGTAATCCATTAAAGTAACTACTCACTTCTTTAAATCCTTGTTGAGGTTTATCATAAGCGAACATATTAATTAACAACGGATAGTTGATTACTGTCTCTATCAATGCTTCTGTAGTCATATTATTTAAAATGTTTTCTGGTATCTGGCATACTTCAATCATTTCAGACAAAGACTTTAACTCTGCCCACTCAGCCATTTCGGGAACAATTGGGTAATTATAAGCTTCTGTTATAAAATAATTATGTTTCTCCACATTATCATTCGCAAATGCCATAGGTGAAATCGATATCATTATTGACATCATTATACATATAACTAACGCAAAAAATCGTCTCATATTTTCCTCCTTAAATTTAATTCTAATATTATAATTAGTTATTTTATCCTAATTTTTTATAAAAATATTTATCTATACATACTATATGGAGTTATACACTCTTTTATTTTACCTAAAATTAACATAAAACTCAACACAAACAATGAAATCACCATACTATAAAAATGCTTTTCATTCCTAGAGCCATCAACAAAATCAACACACCAACCTCAAAACCAAGTATTATCCTTGCTTTCTTTCCATACACCTTTACCTCGGTATCGTATAATGGTTTATTCATATCCTCCACCGGCTAGAGAATATATAATCAATACCGATACTGTAGAAATTGTTATGCAAATAAGGTTGTCCATAGTATCATATACATACATTTCTCTGTCTTCCGAGGATATTATCTCATTTTAAACCATCATATCCGTTGTCTTTTAACAAAAACCATACATAATTAAAATTTACGAAGCTTATTTGCTCCTGCGGGCAACTCCGGCTGATGAGCGATAAATAAATAGACATATTAATATTTAAAGCTATAAGCAAAGAAGCTAATAATTTTAAAAATCTATCATATTCATTTCCATAGGCACCACCACCTTTTATTTTAATTTTTGTAATGAGATATTTATATCAATAGTTTTTAATGGGTGAATACACGTTGCTTTCTTCTACTTTATTACCATTCCCATCATAAACTTTTGCAATTGTCTCAACCCTGTAGTCATATCCAGAATAAACTGCATATGAACCGCTAACCGTACATGATTTTGTACCTGATCCATTCCATGTTTTTATTGTGGTCCAACCATTAGATTTCAACTGTTGTAAATTCAATTCTACTGATACGCTATCACCATTGTACAAAGTCGCTGTTCCTGATGCACTGGCAATTCCCAAAGTATTTATACTTAATTCGCTTCTCACTCTACTTAAATAATCCCATTGTATTCCTATGGTTGATGCAAATGCATTTACTAATAAGGCAAAAATTAAAGTAAGTACCAAGACAGATTTTAGTATAGTTTTCATAATTAACTCCTTTTTTTGTTTTAATTTCTTTATACGAAGCTTAAATATGTAAAATTTAACAATTTTCAACCATTGTCCAATAAAATCACCTCCTACGTATTTATGACCTTGAATAATAATTTGTTATTAATTTCATCTTTCATATATATAGACCATTCTTTTTTTTAATTTGCAACAATATTTTTTTAATTTTCTTCAAAAAAATAAAAACTGTATAGTTGTTCAGCTTTTATTTTTTTATAAACTATTTTTTTGTGCTTTCCGCAATTTTAATAATTTCTTCTTGCGTGATATATCCGTCTATTACGAAGATGTATTCATCTAAATTGAAAACCAGCATCATATGTTCGTTTTTACTGAATATACTTCCATTTAACCCATTAATAAGAACACTTGTTTCCGTTCTGTTTTCCGTATCGATTCCTACTGTTCCATCCTTGCTAAAATAGCAATAATTAATTATTTCGTTGTTATTATTTATATATGATATTTCAACTCCACTATCAGTAATAAATGTACTCTCAATTTCATAACCCTCCGGCAAATAATGAGGATAATATTTCTCTTTTAACTCCGTTGGAACAGAAATATTATTATCTTCTGATAATGATATTAGCGAAAACTTCTCTTTTTGCTCTATTATAAAATTTATAACTGTGATTTTAAATGCCTCTACGGTGCTAAATGTTACTGCAAAACCTATCGTGAGAACAGCAATCAAAACTGCTGCTTTTAATGCAACATTTTTTATTAGCTTCAGCTTTTGCTTTCTTTTCTCTTTTTTTTCATAATTTTTTATCATTCCCAATATTTTTTTATCCAGTTCTTCCTGATTCGGATTAACCATAGTTTCATCATCTCGTAATTTATCATAAATCTTTTTATCTTCTTCAGACAAAAGTATTGCAGCTTTTCTAAGTAAAATTTCTCCGTATTCGTCATTAAAACTATTTTTCATTATATTCACTTCCTTTCAACCGTTCTGCCAACATTCTCAATGCTCTTGTTTTATACATCCTAACGCTGTTTATTTGCACATCTATAGTTTTAGCTATCTGTTCATCATCAAAATCATGAACATACTTTAATTTCAGAACCATCTTATATTTATCAGGCATATTTTCTAATGCAGATAATATGTCGGAGGAACTGCTTCTTTCCAACACACTTTCATAATCATCATGTATCTCTACATCAGGTAATTCGTCAGTATCCATATATTCTAACTTTTCTTTTTCTTCATATTTTTTAAGCATCATTGTATTATAAGAGTTTCTAACTATAGAGACCATATAAGAATCTATTTTGCAACAATTTATTTTTTTGACAGCATCAATGCATCTTATTATCTTTTCGAAAGAAATTTGGATCAATTCATCTGCCTCATCTTTATTTTTTGTTAAATACTTTGCATATTTCCACATAGCCTTATTATGTTTTATGTACAATTCCTCAATAACACTTCTTTCATTTTCATCCTTAATAGCCGCTATAATTGCAATAGTCACCATTATCCCCCCATTTATCGTCTATTTTTTCATGGTGTTTTATTTACCCCATACATGTTTTTCCTTCAGATTCTCCATAATTTCGTCGCTTACCAGTTACTCGACCTTATGGAATTTTTTTATAGTATTGTTTTACAAATTATATCACATAAACTTCCATTTTTCGATATAAAAAAAGGAGATTCCGAGCACTTTAGTCCGAAGAATCTCCTTAAAAGATAGGCGTTAAATAGGGATAGATTATGAAAGTTTTATTCTGTGGTATATTTTCTTGCCTTTTTTAATCATTAGCTTTCCGTCTTCAAAATCTGATTTTGAAACGGTTGCACCTATATCGTCAACGATATTGTCATTAATTGATACTCCTGATTGTTCGATTAACCTTCTGCCTTCACTCTTTGATTTAATGAGATTTGCTTTTACCATCAGGTCTATTACCGTCATACCGTCTCCAAGCTCATCAGCTGCAAGCTCTGTAGCAGGGATATTCTCAGAATCTGCACTTCCTCCAAACAATGCCCGTGCAGCTTCCTGCGCTTTTACAGCATCCTCTTCGGAATGAATAAGCTTAGTAACCTCATATGCAAGTATCTCTTTTGCTTTATTGATTTCGGAGCCTTTTAGCGCTCCCAATCTTCTGACCTCATCAATTGGTATGAAGGTTAATAGTGCAAGACATTTTTCAACATCCGCATCATCAATATTTCTCCAATATTGATAAAATTCATATGGTGTAGTTTTGTTTCTGTCTAACCAGAGGGCTCCCTTTTCTGTTTTGCCCATTTTCTTGCCTTCACTGTTTGTCAACAGTGAAAATGTCATACCATATACCTGTTCTCCTGATTTTTTTCTTGTTAATTCAATACCTCCTATGATGTTAGACCATTGGTCATTTCCGCCAAACTGCATTTTACAGTTATATTTCTGATTCAAAACATAGAAGTCATATGACTGCATCAGCATGTATCCGAATTCAAAGAATGTAAGTCCTTGCTCCATTCTATTTTTGTAACATTCTGCAGTTAACATTCTGTTGACTGAAAAATGAACTCCGACTTCACGCATAAATTCAAGAAAATTTAAAGGTAAAAGCCACTCTGCATTATTATCCATGATGGCTTTACCTTCTGAAAAATCCAGGAATTTTTCAAATACCTTTTTAAAATTTTCTGCATTTTGAGCAATAATTTCCTGTGTCATTACAGAACGCATGCCTGTACGGTCGCTGGGATCTCCTATCATTGTAGTACCGCCGCCTAAAAGTGCTATCGGTCTGTGACCGTGCTGCTGCATTATGGACATAACCATTATTTGAATATAGTGACCTATATGCAAGCTGTCGGCGGTAGGATCAAAACCAATATAAAATGTAACAGATTCTTTATCTAACAAATCTCTTATTTCTTCTTCATGAGTGCATTGTTCTATATAACCTCTCTCTTTCAATACATCAAAAACATTTCTCTTTTCCATAATTCCTCCTAATATAAAAAATACGGCTTATCTGTCCTAAAAGGACGAGATAACCCGTGGTACCACCTTAATTCGCAATAATTTGCCTCTTCCTGCTTTATCGGTCAATTAATCCGCTATGGTTTCCCATAGAAACTCCGGAAGCGTATTTCACACTTTGTACTGAGAATCTTTCACCACCGATTCACTCTCTTAATTTGTAACCAAACTGTTACTTAATTTCCTTCATCGTTATGATATTATATGTTATATAAATGGAATGATAATATAAATTTAAAATAATGTCAAGATAATTTAAATTTTAACGGAGTAAATATTAACTTATCATACAACCAATTCCAATCTAATTAACATTTCCTTAAGCTATTATGTACTTTCTCTTTGTATTTGTAATATAATTGTAAAATTTTTTTCTAATTGCATTATTGTGTAATAATAATGTCACATTTGCCATTGAAAGAATTTTTTGTGCGTTTTATTCCTAATTTTTCAGTGCTATAATACCAACATGAAGAAACTCATTGGCAAGTTCTGTAGTTTCGTAAGAAGTAGGGGCTAACCCTGCTTCCAAAAAATCAAAAGCTTGAAAAGGAGTAACATTATGAAAAATAAAGTAATAGCATTATCACTATCTGCAGTATTGGCATTATCAGCAACACCGGTATTTGCTGCAGAAAATTGCACAACAGTTAATTACAATGATATCAACGGCACGTTGAATAAATTTATCAGTAATTATGCTAAACCAAACACACAATACACAGTAAAAGTAAATGGAAAAGCTGTGGACGTAAACTCAATTGATTGGAAAACACTACTTAACAATAATACAAATGTAGTAAAACAACCTGAAGTTCAAGAACCGGCTATAACTAAGCCGTCAACTGAAAAACCTGTTGAAGCACCAAAAGCGCAGGAAACTGAAAAAACAGTTCAAACACCTGCACCGGAAGCATCTGCACCTTCAGAAAAAGACACAACAGTTTCTTCATCAAATCAAAGCTATGAACAAAAAGTTGTAGAACTTGTAAACGTCGAAAGACAAAAGGCAGGATTACCGGCACTTAAATTGGATTCAGCAATTTCAAACGTTGCAAGAACTAAATCAAAAGATATGGCTGTGAACAATTACTTTGCACATCAATCTCCAACATACGGAAGTGCTGGGGACATGCTTACTAAGTTTGGTATCAAATGGTCTGCATGGGGTGAAAATATTGCATCCGGACAAAGAACTCCTGAAGCGGTTGTAACTGCTTGGATGAACTCACCGGGACACAGAGCAAATATATTATCATCAAACTTCGGCAGAATCGGTGTTGGATATGTAACTAATTCAAACGGCACACCATACTGGACTCAAGTATTTGCAAACTAAGCGAAAGCGCAAAGATAACAGGATACAAAAAAATTTGTATCCTGTTTCATTATTTATATTCAAATTTGTACCCTATTTTTCTCACTGTGACTATATTCATACCATATGCACCTATTTTAGAACGAAGGCATTTGATGTGAGTATCCACAGTTCTGTCATCCCCAAAATAATCCCATCCCCACACTGTTGATAAAATTTGACTTCTTGCTAAAACTAAATTTTTATTTTGTAACAAATAATATAGTAAATCAAATTCTTTGGGTGTAAGAATAACCTTTTTGCCATCTATTAAAGCAAGCCGCTCTCTGTACTTAATAGTGATTCCCCCACACTCAATATCTTGTATACTGTTTTGGGAAGCTCTTTTCAAAATATTTTTTACTCTTGCCACTAAAATTCTCGGGCTGAACGGTTTTGAAATATATTCGTCCGCACCTGAATTAAAACCTGTAATCTCATCAGCTTCAGTATCCCTTGCGGTAAGCATCAAAATTGGAATGTCAGAGTTTTTTCGAATATAGGAAGCGACCTGGTAGCCATCCATTTTAGGCATCATAACGTCTAAAATTATCAGAGAAAAATCATAATTATTATCGAATTTTATTACTGCATCTTCACCATCAGAAGCTTCCACTACCTTATATCCTTCTTTTATAAGATAATTTGCAACAAGCTTTCTTATATTGTCTTCATCCTCTACCAATAATATTGTAGTTTCCACTCTAATCCTCCAATTCTAAATTCATTTCAATATTTTCAAGCTCGAACCAGAATTCAACTCCATTATCAACATTCTTTACCCCGTATTTTTCATTATGCATTTCCATTATTACTTTCACAATTGCCAAGCCAAGACCGTAGCTTCCCGTGTATTTTCTTGACTTATCAGCTCTGTAAAAACTCAAAAATATATTTTCAATATCTTCATCGGGTATATGCATACCTGTATTAAATATAGCAACTTTGCATTTATTATTATCAATAAAGGTTGAAACTCGTAAACTTCCTCCTAAATCACAATATTTAATTGCATTTTCGTACAAATTTTGAAATACCTGCTCTATTCTAAAGTAGTCGGCATGTACTATACAATTCGAATATATATTTTTTTCAACATTAATATTTCTTTCTTTGGCTATAATAGAATTTTTATTGATAATTTCCTCAATTATTTCATTGATACTGAAGTTTGATTTTTCTAACTTTATTAGTCCTCCCTCTATCTGTGAAAGCTTTAGGAGTTCCTGTACAAATTCTGATATTTTATGTCCTTCATTTATTATAATGTTCAGATAATCCTTTTTTGTATCCTCGTCAATATCCTCCATATCGATTAATGCTTCTGAATAGCTCATTATTAAAGTCAGAGGAGTTTTAAAATCGTGTGAAACATTGGCAATGAGTTGCTTCGTCATTTTATCCGTTTTTTCTTTGCTTATTAAATCATCCTTCAATCGTTCTACATAATCCTGCAGCTTATCGGCCATGTTGTTTATGCTGTGAGATAAAAGACCTATTTCATCGTCTGACGATATTTCGCATCTTTCTGAAAAATTCAGGTTTGAAATTTTGTCGGCAACAATTTGCAGCCGACTTATAGGTTTGGTTGTTTTTTTTGCAACAAAATACATAATTATCGCAACTATTATCAAAGAAAAAACAGAAATAAATATTGAATATTTAATGGCGGAATATGAAATATCATTGATAAATTTCTTTGGTGTCATCATCAGAATATATTTATTATTTTTAATACCTGATAAAACGATTATATTATTGTCTTGGCTTCCTATTTCAGCATTTTTAATATAATATTTGTGATTGTTTAATTCAGTAAAAGCATTTTCAATGTACAGCCTTTTTGCTAAAAGATTTATTTCATTGTTAAAAGGATTCAACGTAAAATATCTCTGCCTCGAAAAATATTCTATTTCACCGATTCCTGTTTCAGTATTTAAAGAAAATATACATATTGTCATATTTTGTGCTTCATATTTTATTATTTCTTCGACAGTTTTGTTTATATTTCCTGACAAGTAGCTTATTTTAATACTGTCAACTCCATTTTTCAAGCTGTTAATCTTATCATTTGTGTATAGTTCATCAAACAATGTGTTACCAAGTATTGCTGATAAAACAACATTGAAAATCAGAACACACAGTATTGCTACAAATAATTTATTTTTTAAAGTAAATTTAATTTTCATGTTACCCTCGGAAAAAGTTATTTTACAATAATATACCACAATTGTGATAAAACAGTGAAGTTTATATTAAAGAAATTGAACTGATAATTGTTTTTTTAAATTTCATCACAATTTCAACACATTAAACAAATATTCTATATTTATTAAGATTAAGAAAATATGAAACAGAAAGGATTTTTTTATGAAAAACAAAAAGTTAGCATTGACAATAATTATTGCAATAGGCTTAATTATCGCTGTTATAGGCATCAATAGTGTGAGGAAAAATTCTTCGGTAAATGCAACAGGTAAAAATTTAAACAGCGAAATTGAATATACCGTTTCCAAGGACGACATATCAATTTCGGTATCGGAAAGCGGCAATGTTAATTCCACCGACAAAAGGATTATAAAATCCGAAATTAACGGAACAGTTGAAAATATCTATGTTACTGAAGGAGATACAGTTGAAAGAAATCAAATTCTTACTTCATTGAAATCCGAAACATCAAGCGGAAACCAAGCAGAAATTAACAGTATAAATCTGAATATTGAAAAGTCCAAACGAGAATTGAATGATTTATACAACAGTCAGAATGAATTAAATATTTATGCTCCTGTTTCCGGTGTTATATCCGGCTTAAGCATTGAAGAAGGAAATCAAATAAGTACCAATTATAACATAGCTAACATTAAGGATACAGACAATTCATACATTGAAGTATATTTCACCAAGGACCAATATGACAAAATATCAATCTCTGACAGTGTTTCAATCTTTATGACAAAATTTTTTGCCACCGAAACAGGAACAGTTATTGAAAAGGACAGCACTCCTGTACAAATGGGAGGTGGTACATTTGGTTATTTAGTTACTGTTAAAATGAGTAACCCGGGCGGATACGGCGTAGGAGATTTGGCTCAGATTACGGTATCCAATTCACAAGGTACGTATCAGGGAATGAATATAGGAGAAATAATTGATATCAAGGAAGAAAAAGTTACTTCCAAAATAAGCGGTAAAATTAAATCTGTTAATACAGAAAACGGAAAATACGTTAATAAAGGAGATATAATAGCAACAATAGAAGGTGAAGATATAAGCTTACAAATTGCAGAAAAACAAAACACAATAGAAAGGTACAATTCACAAATTGAGGATTTAGTCGAAGGAGATACAATATATTCACCTATGAAAGGTACTGTACTGAAAATAAGCGTTTCAGAAGAAGAAGTAGTTGACAGAACAACCGCATTAATGACTGTTGCAGATTTAGAAAACATGGAAGTAATAATATCGGTTGATGAGCTTGATATCAATAAAATAAAACTAAATCAGCCGGCAAATATTACAAGTGATGTTTACCCCAACGAAAAATTCACAGGTAAGGTAACTAAAATTTCAATGGAAGGAATAACTCAAAACGGCGTTACCACTTATGATGTAACTATTAAATTAGACGACAGGAAATCTCTTATGTCGGGGATGAATGTAGATGTTGAAATATCAGCAGACAGCAGAGAAAATGTATTAACGGTACCGATAAATGCCGTTCACAGATTAAATGGTGATTACATGGTTACTGTGAAGGATTCTGCAGGAAATAAATCAGATGTTAAAGTGGAGCTGGGGCTTGCCACAAAGAACAAGGTAGAAATAACTTCCGGTCTGAATGAAGGAGATGTAGTTGTTTACAATGCAGTTCAATCCACTAACACTCAAATGCCGGGAGGGATGAATGTAATGATGCCCGGAGTAGGTGTTAGCAGACCGGGAGGAAATACTGTTATAAGACAGGAAGGTCCGAGACAATGATAGATTTAAAGAATATTACTAAGACATATGACATGGGTTCGGTACAAGTCCAGGTTCTGGGGGGCATAACAATGCATGTGGATGAAGGTGAATTTATAGCGATAATCGGTCCCTCGGGCTCAGGAAAATCAACTCTTATGAATATTGTCGGATGCCTTGATACCCCAACAACAGGAGAATACTATCTGGACGGAAAAGAAATAAGCACCTACAACGAAAAACAATTATCTAAAATAAGAAATCAAAAGATTGGCTTCATATTTCAGAAATTCAACCTTCTTCCGAAATTAACGGCATTGGAAAATGTAGAGCTTCCTCTGATATACAGAGGTATGAATCAAAAGGAAAGAAGGCAAAAAAGCATAGATGCACTAACAAAGGTAGGATTAAACGACAGAATGAATCACAAACCTACAGAGCTGTCGGGAGGGCAGCAGCAGCGCGTTGCCATAGCAAGAGCTTTGGCAGGAGATCCGCCGGTACTTCTTGCTGATGAACCTACAGGTAACTTAGATTCAAAATCAGGAAGCGACGTTATGAATTTAATTAAGCAGCTGAGCAAGGAAGGAAAAACTATAGTGCTGATAACCCATGACAGTGAAATAGCCATGGAAGCTAAAAGAACAATTACAATTAAAGACGGGCTGCTTGTTAACAGCAACAATTAGCTTAGAAAGGGAGTAATTATGAATATAAAAAGTGTTACAAAAATGGCCTTTCAATCTATTTTCTCCAATAAAATGAGAACATTTCTTACAATGCTTGGAATAATAATAGGTGTTTTTGCTGTAGTTGTGTTGATATCCATAGGGCAAGGAGCAACATCAGGAGTTACGGAAAGTATATCAAGCATGGGATCAAACATTATAAGTGTTAACATATTCGGAAGAAGAGTGTCATTTGATTACAACGATGTAAGTGAATTTGAAAAGCTTAAAGGTGTTAAAAGCGTAACTCCTGTTTATACAACCAATGCCACTGTCAAATATGATTTGGAGACAGTTAATGTAAATATAACAGGCGGTAATGAAAATTACATGGACATTAATAATTATGAAATAGGTTCCGGAAGAGCAATAAATCCTGTTGATGTTGATTATAGAAATAAAGTAGCAGTAATCGGCTTGACGACTGCCGAAGATTTATTCGGCAGGGACAATCCTATTGATAAGGATGTATCCATTAACGGGGAAAAATATACTATTGTCGGAGTCCTCAAGGATAAAGGAAGTTCAATAGCAGGTGACAGCAATGAAATTGTGATAGTTCCCATAACTTCATTGATGAGACAGAGCAATACAAAGACAATAAACACAATAACCGTACAGGCAAATTCTGCTGAAGAGTCAATTTCAGCAAAAGAAAATATAGAAAAATATCTTTTGGATTATTTTGAAGATGAGGATTCCTACAGGGTTTTCAGCCAGGATGAAATGCTTGAAACAATAAGCGAAGTGACCGGAATGCTGACAGCTATGCTTGGCGGTATTGCAGGAATTTCACTCTTAGTAGGCGGCATAGGAATTATGAATATTATGCTTGTAACCGTAACCGAAAGAACCAGAGAAATAGGTATAAGAAAAGCTATCGGTGCAGGCAGAGCAAACATATTGATTCAATTTTTAATAGAATCATCCGTCATGAGTGGTGTGGGAGGTATAATTGGAGCAATTTCAGGTGTTGCAGCTTCATATGCAGTCAGCAATATGATGGGAATAAGCTATTCGGTAAATATACCTGTTATTTTAGGCGCATTTATATTTTCCTTGGCAGTAGGAGTTTTCTTTGGGCTCTATCCTGCAAATAAAGCTTCAAAGCTAAAACCAGTAGATGCATTAAGATACGAATAAAGCAAAAAAAGCAGGATACTAAATTTAGTATCCTGTTCTTCTTCCTGTTCTGATATAACAGCTTGGGGGCGATTCTTTATTACATAAATATAAATCTTAAAACAAATAGAAGTGATAATACCAACATAACAGGAGATATTTCTTTGTACCTGCCTGATATAGCTTTAAGAATTACATATGATATCATACCAAATACAATACCTTCAGCAATACTATACGCAAATGGCATTATTACTATAGTTAAGAAAGCAGGAATCGCTTCTGTATAATCATTAAAATTAATCTTTGTAATAGGGCTCATCATAAATAGTCCTACAATTACTAAAGCCGGTGCTGTTGCAGCTGTTGGGACTAATGTAAATAATGGTGCAAAGAATAAAGCTATTCCAAACATAATTGCAGTTGTTAATGAAGTTAAACCTGTTCTGCCACCCTCTGCAACACCTGATGCACTTTCAACATAAGTTGTAACAGTACTTGTTCCAAAACATGCACCTGCAATTGTACCAATAGAGTCTGCCATTAATGCTTTTCCTACTCTTGGTAGTTTGCCATTTTCATCTAACATATCAGCTTTTGTTGCAACTCCTGCTAAAGTACCAACTGTATCAAATATATCAACGAATAAGAATGTAAACACTGTAATTAACATTTCAAAAGAAAGTATTTCATTAAATCCAACAAACTTAAATGCAACATCCTTCATTGATGGAGGTAAACTAATTATTGTACTGAAGTTCTCCGGCAATACTGTAACACCCATTGGAATACCAATAATTGTTGTTAAAACTATTCCTATTAATAATGCACCTTTAACATTTCTTGCTAATAAAAATCCCGTTATAATAATTCCTATAATTGCTAATAATGGAGCACCAGATGTTAATTCTCCTAAAGCTACGATTGTTCCATCTCCTGTTTTAACTATTCCAGAGCCGGATAAACCTATAAATGCTATAAATAAACCTATTCCAACCGAAACAGCATTTTTTAAATTTAGTGGGATTGATTCAAATATTGCTTCCCTTGCTTTTACAGCAGATAATAATACAAAGATAATTCCTTCAATAAGAACAGCAGTTAATGCAAATTGCCATGTTTTACCCATAGGTCCTAATACCACTGAGAAAGTAAAGAACGCATTTAGTCCCATGCCAGGTGCTAATGCAAATGGGTATTTAGCATATATGGCCATTACTAATGTTCCTATCATTGCTGATAAGGCAGTTGCTGTAAATACTCCACCTAAATCCATACCAGCTAAATTTAACATTCCCGGATTAACTACTAAAATATATGCCATTGTCATAAACGTAGTAATGCCCGCTAAAATCTCCGTCTTTACATCTGTATTGTGTTCTTTAAGTTTAAAAAACTTTTCCATTGCTCCTCCTAATTATTAATTATATTATTAAACTAATATTAACCATACTTTTATTGTTTACATATGTATGTGAAATATGCTTTTTAAACACATCAATTTCTTTCTCCTTTAGTCAAAGAAATGGGGTTAGGGCATAAGCAGGGGAATACAGCTAATTTGTTTGCTCACTTCGTTCGCACAAATTTGGTATTCTGTGCATTTGACCTACCGCCATTTGAGCCGCGCTGTCGCTTGCACAAATGGGGTTAGGGCATAAAAAAAACGAATAGAATATATTCGCATCACATACATAATCGATAACAACTTCTCAATAGTCAAACAATTTACGGTCGTTTGGTAGAAACTTAGGAACCATATTTTCCACATTATATTGATGCGCTAATATTTAGTTTTTTGTTCGCAAAAGTATTATATATTAAAACAAAAGAATTGGCAATAAATATTTTTTATTGACAAATTCCGCAAACTTATGGATGACAGAGCTTTTGATTGATATTTTGTATCAATCATTGTGAAGCTTTGCCAATTTTTCTTGCATTATCTTCCAAAATTCGATTATAATTTAATGAACCTTGCAGTAGCAAAGTTGCAAAAGCAAATGTTTTCTATGGCTTATTTATATTTTTTTTAATTTTTTTTGCATTTTTTTCTTTACAAATTGCATAATTGATGTTATAATAAGCTATAAGTAATTCAAGGAGGTAATATTATGAATGTAGGCGTGAAAGATATTAAAGATGTAGTTGCAAAAATGACTTTTAGAAAATGTGGAACTATCACATGTATATATAATGTTGACAACAAATGCAGCCAAAAAGAATGTGAATTACATGAACGTGGATTAAGAAAAGAAGAAGATTAAAAAAAATATGAAGGTGTTATCATGGATAGCAAATATTATACTCAATAAAAACGGAAGAAACGCATATGCTCATCTTCCGTTTTTTAATTGTTTAGGCTTCTGTTTGAATTATTTTCAAATATCTCAGTGCCTCAATTGCATCCCAAAAGAAATACTCTTCATTTATTAATGATGTGAGCCCTGAACGATCAAACATATCCTTAACATTATTTTGCAGACCGCAGAACAATATATTTTTATTTGATTCATTAAGTTTAATTATAATTTGTTTTAATTCACTCACGGCCGATTCATCTATAGTAGTTACGGCTCTCATAGATAGTATAATATTTTCAGCATCTTCTGCATATTCGGTTAATTGAGATAATTTTTGCCTCGTCATAAAGAACATAGGTCCCGTTAAATATATAATTTTGGTATTAGAATAATCTGATGAACTCTCATGACCTTTTATTCTTTTTAAGTCAACAGGACTTGCATTAATTTGTAATTCACTGTTTTTAACAACATACATCATTATTGCAAAGAATACTCCGATTAAGATTGCAATAGTTAAGTCAAACATAACTGTTGCAGCCATCGTGATAACAAATTCCATAATCGCCGTACCGAATTTCTTGTCAAAAATGTACTTAATCTCTTGCCACTCATTCATTCTCCATGCCGTAACCATTAAAATCCCCGCAAGTGCAGAAAGTGGAATTCTTGACATAACATTACCTAATAAAAACATAGAAGCGATTAATCCTGCCGAATGAATTATACTGACCAATCTTGTCTGTCCCCCCGATTTGATGGCAACACTGGTACGAGCGATTGCCGCCGTAGCCGGTACCCCTCCGCAAAATGGAATAATTATATTTCCGATACCCTGCGCAATCAATTCCCTGTCGGCATTTATTTTTTCATTTTTCATTTTTCCGGCAGAAGCTCCGCAAAGCAAGCTTTCAATCATACCCAACATGGCTATGCTTATGGCAGGGCTCATCATACTGATAATATTTGATATTGTAAATGATCCAAATATCAATCTGTTTTCAGATATTAATGATTTAGGTATATTTCCTACAACATTTACAGGCAGATCAAATATCCAGTTAACACTGAGCGCAATTATAATACCTGCTAAGGATGACGGAAATTTTGCATTCCATTTCTTCGGCCATATCAGCATTACGATTATAACCAAAATTCCAAACATTATAGCGTATAAATTTGGTGAAAATCCAAGTTCCCCATAAGATAACAGCTTTTGAACGGCATTCTCTCCATGAGAGGTTGTACCAAAAAAGTTATCTATTTGTCCAAGAGCTATAATAATTGCTATACCCGAAGTAAATCCTGTAATAACAGGAGACGGAATAAATGAAACCAATTTACCAAAACGAAATGCAGCTGCTAAAAGCAAAATAATTCCTGATAAGAATCCTGCCAGCAAGACGCCTTGTATTCCATTTCTCATAGCCAAGGACAATAGTATTGCAGACATTGCTCCTGTTGGTCCCGATATCTGATAAGATGCTCCTGATAGTCCGCCTATAAGCACTCCTGCAATAATTGCGGTAATAAGTCCTGCTGCAGCATCGGCACCGGAGCTGACACCAAAGGCTAATGCCAAAGGCAGAGCAACAGCGGTAACAGTTAAGCCTGCCATGGCATCAAGAGTAAATTTTCTTAAATCATAATTTTTGAATTCAAGCTTTAGATCCTGAAAATATTGTTTTATCATTTTTCTGCTCCAATATAATTTCAATAAGGGTTTACCCTTCATTCAACAGTTAAAATTCCATTGTGAATCATATCACAAACAAACGATTAAAGCAATATAAAAGTATAAAAATTACTTAAATTTCAATGATCTTATGCAAACATTTACATTGTATGCTCTGATTATGTAACCTTTTAGTAAAGCAATCATAAAATAAGACATATTGTGTAAAAAAGGAGGACGATATTATCCATAAATTTGATGTATGTTTTATAGGCGGAGATTTAAGGCAGACATATTTGGCTAAGCTTCTAATCGAAAACGGATTTAAGATAATAACATACAGATTAACAAACAGTAAAGAATTTAATCTAAATACTACAGATGATATAAGCTATGCTATGAATTTCAGCAAGTTAATCATAACTCCTATTCCATTTTCAAAAGATAAGAAGTATATAACGGATCATATCCAGGACGGAAACAAACTCACTTTAGAAGAATTTTTATTTCATCTCAAATCAACTCACTATTTAATAGGAGGAAATCTTATTAAAGAAGCTATAGAAATCTGCAATAAAAATAATATCCCTTATCTTGATTTAATGAAAATTGAGGAAATTACAATTTTTAATGCTATTGCAACAGCTGAAGGGGCAATCGCTGAAGCGGTAATGAAAAGCTTAGGCAACCTCCATGGAAGCAAAGGATTGGTCCTTGGATACGGCAAGACAGGAAAAGTAATTGCATCTAAACTTAAAGCCCTTAATGTAGACGTAACTGTAGGTGCAAGAAGTAAAATTGCGTTATCAGAAGCATTTGTCAGCGGTTGTAATATATTGGAACTTGATATGTTTAAAACTAAAGTATCCGAGTTTGATTATATTTTCAATACAATACCTTCTATAATACTGACGAAGGAACTCTTATTGACTCTATCACCAAAAACAACAATTATAGATATCGCTTCCCTGCCGGGCGGTGTTGACTACGAAGCTGCTAAAGAGCTGAATATCAATGCCTATTTATGTTTAGGAATTCCCGGAAAATATGCTCCTTTGGCATCAGCTGAAATTTTATTTAATGAAATATTGCCCTTATTGAAAGAAATATGAAAGAAAGTAGGATTATTATGATTTTATCAGGCAAAAATATAGGAATCGGAATTACAGGATCATTTTGTACTTTTGATAAAATAATTCCTCAGATTGCAAAATTAAAAGAGCTTGAGGCAAATGTATATACCGTATTTTCTAACAACGCGGAATCTTGTGACACAAGATTTGGTGAAGCAAAGGATTTTCTTGAACTCGTATATAAATTAACCGGAACCGAACCTATTACAACGATTGTAGACGCAGAACCTGTTGGTCCCAAAAATTTATTCGACATTTTTATAATTGCACCGGCTACAGGAAACACCATCGCCAAATTAGCCAATGCAATTACCGACACTCCTGTGCTGATGGCAGCAAAAGCGAATCTCAGAAACAATAAACCTATTGTTATTTCAGTTTCAACAAACGACGCACTTAGCATGAACTTTAAAAATATAGGTGAGCTTTACAATATTAAGAATGTATTTTTTGTTCCATTTGGTCAAGATAATTATAGATCCAAACCTAACTCTATGATTGCTGATGTTGATCAAATAATACCAACAGTTGAAAAAGCACTTGAAGGCAAACAAATCCAACCGGTCATTATATCACCACAATAGAAAAAGAAATATCAGAGACGGTTCTTTTAGTTTCTGATATTTCTTTTAAACAATTAAACTATTATCTTATCTCTCATTATGTCACTTAAGTTTTTACATCCTGACATAACCATTACATCTCTTAACTCAGCACCTATTTTTTCCGTATAAAGCTCTACACCTTCGGCTCCTCCGCCAAATGCAGCTATAACGTATGTCCTGCCAATCAAGACGGCATCTGCTCCTAATGCAATTGCTTTAAATACATCTGCACCTGACCTGATGCCTCCGTCTACGAATATTTTTAATTTATCCCCGACTGCTTCTCTGATTTCAGGTAAGCATGCACAGGTTGCAGGAGCATCTTGAAGAACTCTTCCGCCGTGAGAAGAAACAACTATACCGTAAGCACCTGCTTTTAATGCTTTTAAAGCACCTTCCTTAGTCATAACACCCTTAACTATGAACGGTACTTTAGTGGATGCTGTTAATTCAGATAATTCTTCAACGCTTTTCGCCGAAACCGGTTTTCCCGCCAAGGCAAGGTTTATTAATCCGGCTGAATCGATATCCATTGCGAAAGCCATAGCACCGGCTTCTTCAAGCAGCTTTATCTTTTCTAAAGCCTTGTCGTTTTTCCATGGTTTTATTGTGGGAACCGCAACTCCGTTTGCTGCCTTGATATATGGTAAGCTGTCAAGAAATAAGCTGTCATTTGCGCCATCGCCTGTAAACGCAGCAGTACCTGCCTTTATTGAACCATTAACAACGGCATCTATATATTCGGATTCCGTAATTGCTCCATTATAATTTAGACTCATGCCGCCGATTGGTGCTACGAAAAACGGATATTTAAAATTCTTACCGAATAATGAGATTGATGTATCTTGTCCCTCATTTTGATAAATAGTATCTAATTTTATTTTTACTGACGACAAAAAATCAATACAAATTTTAAAGGCGTTACCGTTTCCTTTTCCACCTGTTCCCGGGATTTCACCCTTGCACACTACTCCGTTACATTCCCTGCATACTCTGCAATTAGGTGCCATCTTTTCTCTTGCATTTTCTAAAACTTCTTGATAGTTCATATTTGTCTCCCTTTTTTCGAGGATGAAGGAAATCGTCCCCGATACTTTTTTTACTTGTTGTTATTTAATTGTTCTAATCTCTCTACTACCTTATCCATCATTGATTGGTATTTATCTAATTTTTCTTTTTCTTCTTTAACTACATTTTCAGGTGCCTTACTCATAAATTTTTCATTATTAAGCTTATTAATTACCCTGTCAAGCTCGCCTTGAAGCTTCGTTTTTTCTTTTTCAAGGCGCTCTATTTCTTTTTCATAATCAATTAGGTCGGAAAGAGGCAAATATATTTCTGTTCCGTCAATTACAGATGATGCAGTATCTTCACCTATCATTGACTTATCATTTACTACCTTGATTTCCGTAATGTTAGCCAATGTTGCGAAATGTAAAGCACTTAACTCAATATATTCTTTAATACCTTCTTTAGAAGGAACAAATATTGCTCTTGCTTTTCTTGAAGGTGCAACATTCATTTCTGCTCTGATATTACGTATACTTCTTACTGCTTCCATAATAAATTCCATAGTGTTTTCGGCATCTTCAAAATTTTCACCTTCATTATAGAACGGCCACTGCGCTCTAATCAATCTTTTATCAACATTAGGCAAGTATGACCAGATTTCTTCAGTGATAAACGGCATAAACGGATGAAGTAATTTAAGCATATTCTTTAATACTTTAATTAATACGAATCTTGCAGTGTCCTTATCTGTGCCTTCTTCACCGTATAATCTCGGTTTAACAATTTCAATGTACCAATCGCAGTATTCATTCCATATGAAATCATAAACTCTCTGAGCAGCCATACCTAATTCAAATTTATCCATGTTTTCCGTTACTTCCTTGGCTGCCTTGTTTACTCTTGAAATAATCCACTTATCTTCAGTTTTGTAGTTGTTTTCAGCTAAAGATTCATCTATTAAATCACCGTCAATGTTCATAAGAACAAATCTTGATGCATTCCACAGCTTATTGGCAAAGTTACGGCTTGATTCTAATCTGTCATTATTGAATCTTGTATCATTTCCGGGAGATATTCCTGTCATAAGCATGAATCTTAAAGCATCTGCACCGAACTGATCTATTATTTCAAGAGGGTCAATACCGTTCCCTAAGGATTTACTCATTTTTCTTCCTTCGGCATCTCTCACCAAGCCGTGTATGAATACGTGCTTGAACGGTGATTCACCTGTTGCTTCTAAAGCCGAGAATACCATACGAACAACCCAGAAGAATATTATGTCGTATCCGGTTACCAATACATCTGTTGGATAGAAATATTTTAAATCCTCTGTTTCATGGGGCCAGCCCAAGGTTGAGAATGGCCATAGTCCGGAAGAAAACCAGGTATCAAGAACGTCCTCATCCTGTTTTATATTTGTGCTGTTACATTTAGTACATTTTGCGGGAGCCTCTTTTGCAACCATTATCTCGCCGCATTCCTGACAATAGTATGCAGGTATTCTGTGACCCCACCACAATTGTCTTGAAATACACCAGTCTCTTATGTTTTCAAGCCAATATGTATATATTTTTGTAAAGCGTTCAGGAACAAATTCAACCTTTTTATCCTTGTTTGCCTGAAGAGCAGGCTTTGCCAAGGGTTCCATCTTAACGAACCATTGGTCTGATACCCTTGGTTCTATAATGTTGTGGCAGCGGTAGCATGTTCCTACGTTGTGGTCAGTATTTTCTGTCTTTAACATAAATCCGTTTTCTTCGAGGTCCTTAACAAATGCCTTTCTGCATTCATAACGATCCATACCGTTGTATTTTCCTGCAACCTCGTTCATGGTCCCGTCTTCGTTCATGCAGCTTATTTGCTCTAAATTATGTCTCAATCCGATTTCAAAGTCATTAGGGTCGTGGCTCGGAGTTATCTTCAAAGCTCCCGTTCCCTTAGTCATATCAGGATATTCATCACCTATTATCGGGATTTCTCTTCCTACCAACGGAACGATAACTTTTCTTCCTATTAAATGTTTGTATCTTTCATCTTCAGGATGTGCAGCTATAGCAACATCTCCGAATATTGTTTCAGGTCTTGTTGTTGCTACTATAAAATATTCATCCGGATTATCAACATATGGATATTTAACATAATAATATTTACCCGGTGTATCTTCGTATTCAACCTCAGCATCTGAAAGTGTGGTATGACAATCAGGACACCAGTTTATAATTCTGTTTCCTTTATAAATAAGTCCCTTGTTGTACAATGATATAAAAAACTCAATAACCGCCTCATTGCAGCCCTCATCCATCGTAAATCTTTCTCTTGACCAGTCGCATGAGTTACCTAATTTTTTTACTTGTTCAACTATTTTTCCGCCGTACTCTTCCTTCCACTTCCATGCTCTTTTTAAGAACTCATCCCTGCCGATTTCTTCTTTGGTTTTTCCTTCTTCTTTTTTTAGCTTTTCAACCACTTTGACCTCGGTAGCAATACTTGCATGGTCCGAACCCGGCAGCCATAATGCCTCAAAGCCCTCCATCCTCTTCCACCTGATCAGTACATCCTGTAATGTCATATCTAACGCATGACCCATGTGAAGCTGGCCTGTTATATTGGGAGGAGGCATCACAATAGTGAACGGCTTCTTATCTTTATTGATTTCTGCTTTAAAACAATTTTCTTCCATCCAAACACTGTAAATTTTTTCTTCAAATTCCTTTGGATTATACTTACTTGGTATATTATTCATAAATATCATTCCTTTCTATATTATTTAGCAGGGGAATGCATCAAATTTATTTGCTCCTTGCGTCGCATAAATTTGATGCATTCTGTGCGTTTGACCTACCAACCATTTTTTAGAAAAAACACTCTAAAAAATGGGGTTAGGGCATAAAAAAGGGCTTTCTCATCACAAAAGGACGAGAAAACCCGCGGTACCACCTAAATTCCGTTTCCGGCTCTTAATTCTATAACGGCTTTAACCGTTTAACCTTACTTTTATTTCAGATTAAATGCTCCAAAGCTACCTTCAATACACATTGACTTATGAAACCTTTCAACCGGTGGATTCCATTCTCTGTAAAGTTTATGTATTTACTCCTCTTTTTCATCGCAAAAATGTTTAATTACATACCATAATATTAAATCTTTAAAATTTTGTCAACATGTTTTTTATTGTCATTGTCTTTTTTTCTGGGTGAAGGTCTGCCAAGAAAATATCCCTGTGCATATTGAACTCCTAAATGATATATAGTTTCAAGATCTTCTTTTTTTTCTATTCCTTCAATTATTAATTTAGAAGTATCAGAAAATAAATCAGCATAGCTTTTTATTATTTTTTGTTTTCGGGTATTAACAGATAAATTTTCCGAAAAGTATTTGTCTAGTTTTACAAATTCCGGATCCAACTCAACCCATTGACGTATGGTGGAATATCCTGCACCCATATCATCGATTGCAATTTTTATTCCCCTTCTTTTCAGTTCATTAATTATAGCTTTCAACTTTTCCCAATCGCTAATAGGCTCACTTTCTAACAGTTCAAGTACAACAGGTATTTTTCGCGGTACGTGTATGTCCCACCATGACAAAAAATTCCCTTTTAATAGTGTTGATGGAAATATATTAAGAAAAAGATAATGTGATTCTCCTTTATATATATCAAGTGCATTCTTTATTGATGTCAGATCAAGTATGTTCCTGCACCCTTTCTGTTCAGCATTTTTTAATATATTTACAGGTGAAAGTTGTAAATCAGAAGCGTCTCTTAACAATGCTTCATACCCTATAACGCTGTTATTTTTCAAATTATAAATAGGTTGAAACCAATGAGTTATAGAATATATAAACTCTTTTTCAAGATTTTGGGTCAAATGCAACTTAATTTCCTCCATAAAAAAATAGTTTGCAGTTAAGTTGCCCACTATTTATTATATGGTTAAAGTCTAATATTTAAGGCTTAAGTAGATCCTTTATCTATCAATTATTTTCCCTATACCAATAACACTTTATTATCTGGCAACCCAACTGTCATAGCATCTCATACTTTAGACTTGTGGCTTTGCGTCCTCACCTTTCGATAAGTTTGCCTTTTCTATTAATAATAATAGTCATATCTTATTATAAAATAATTTTTCTTTGTCAAATATGATGAGTATAACATTTTATATTATTCCATCTAAATGATGTTATGATGTTATTCTCTCAATCATATAATAATCCACTATTAGTTTATCTAACTCGTTGCTTAATTCCAGTATCTCATCGGTTATATTTAATGAACTTTGATTAATTAGTGCATCAAGAATTCCTTTCTTAACATCTATTGCTTTCTTAATCTCACAAATATTGAAATTTCCTATTTTCATCTTACGTTCCCCTTTTTGTCATATCTATGCAACAATTTGATTAAAATGTTACATATAAAAATATGAAATTTATTTATTATTAAACACTTTATTTATTTAAAATAATAATAAAATATAAAATTTAGTTGAAATTTTATGTAACACTTAATATAATATTTTATTAAATAATTACATTAAAAGGAGCTAATTTTATGACAGTTGAACCTATAAGGGATAGATCTAAAATAAAACAACTATACCATTATCTACATGGAAAAGATCCAAAGTATGGTTTGATTTTTAAATTTGGACTTAATACTGGTTTAAGAATAAGTGATATCCTTCCTCTGAAGATTAAAGATATTTTCATGAAAAATGGAGATTTTCGTGATTATCTTGTAATAAAAGAAAAAAAGACAAAAAAAGAAAAGAAAATAAAGCTTAATGATACTTTACGCAAAAACATACAGTCATATATTATTAATGATAAGTTTTTATATGATGATTACTTGTTTCCAAGTAAAAAAGGAACTTATATTGGCAGAATTCAAGCTTATCGCGTGTTAAAAGAAGCGGCAGTTTTAATAGGAATCGAAAATTTCGGAACTCATAGTTTAAGAAAAACTTGGGGGTATTGGACTTATAAAATGTCAAAATATAATATTGGTCTAATAATGGATACTTTCAATCATAGTTCTCAAAATATAACTTTACGCTATATTGGTGTTAATCAGGATCAAAAAGATGAATTATATTCTCTTGTCCAATTTTAGCAAAAAATGTCATAAAATTCTTGAATAATTTTTTGGCTAATGATATACTTAATTTAATATTATTGTTAAAGTAACATTTTAATCAAATTGTTGTATTGGCACTATTATCCTATTTTGTATAATATATCATTGCATGATATGAAAACATACACTGCAGGATTTACCGTCGTCGCAGTGTATGTATGAAGGTTATGTTCCTTCATACATTCGTGCTGATTTTACTGATGATTAGAGATGAAAAAAATTTAAAAACAACAAAACCCAATAACATTGTGCACTATTTTTACATAAGAAAAAGGTCTGACAACCATTAATATCAATGGTTGTCAGACCTTTTTATCTTTTCAACTGTCAAAGATGGGCTATACAGCAAAGTTAAGGTGTTGTCAATGGAAATTCGTTTTCAGCTGTCTCGTATGGATCTTTTCGCTGAAATTACAGGTTTATTTTCTTCATCTAAAGTAACTCTTCCTATTACTCCATAAACTTCCCTTAACATTTTTTCTGTTATTACATCTTTAGCTGACCCTGAATCGTAATACTCCCCATCACTCGTTATTATTACAATGTGGTCAGCATATCTTGCAGCTAAATTAATATCATGTAGAACTACTATTATATCTATTTTTCTGTCCTTAATTATTCTTCGAAGAAGCTGACATAATTCTAATTGTTTTTGTAAATCCAAAGAATTTGTCGGCTCATCCAAAAGAATTATTTCGGGATTCCTGACTAAAGTTTGAGCAATGAATACTATCTTTTTCTGTCCGCCACTTAATTGATTAAATTTATTCGTCGCCAACCGGTTAATATTTAAAGCTTTAAGAGTTTCCATTACTATGTTTAAATCTTCATCGGAAACCTTATGACCAAGCTCGGGTAATCTTCCGAGTAACACCATTTCTAAGACCGTTAATGATGAAATATCTAAATCCATTTGCGGGAGATATGACATTAATTCAATTTTTTCACATATTTTCATTTTGGATATATTTTTATGACCGTAATAGATATCTCCCTGATAGTCCAGCAATCCAAAAATAGCTTTTACCAACGTGGATTTCCCTGCTCCGTTTGGACCAAGAATTACATTAAAGCCCTTATCAAATTTAATATTTAAATTATCAAAAACATTAGCTGTACTTTCTCTATATGAAAATCTTAAATTATTAACTTTTAACATTATATACTCCTCATTTTACTGAATATTACGGACATAAAAAATGGTATTCCTATTACTGATGTAACTAAGCCAATGGGTAAAATTACTCCCGGAATTATTAATTTACTTAATAAAAACGCTAATGACAAAATAAACCCGCCTAATAGTGCAGATAATGGCATAAAGAATCGTTGGTCTTCCCCTACGGTTAACCTTGCTATATGAGGTGCTACTAAGCCGACAAATCCTATAGTTCCAACAAAACTAACAGCAACAGCTGAAATTAAAGATGTTATTAAGATAACGAATCGCCTTACTTTACTCGTGTCAACTCCAATACTCTTTGCCTTTGTGTCGTCAAGAGTCATAGCTGTTAATTTCCATGCATTTTTATACAAAATTATCATACATATAATCAGTACTGTAAATACAATAAAAAACTTAGTCCATGTTGTTTTTAATAAACTGCCAAAGTTCCAAAAAATTAGCGCTTGCAGCTGACCTTCATCCGCTATATACTGCAAAATCATTGTTAAAGAACTAAATAGAAAATTTAAAGCTACCCCAAACAAAATTATGGCCGTCTTACCTATCTGCCTTTGCAACGAAAATATATATATTGCTGTTGATACAATTAGTGTAAAGAAAAATGCATTTCCTGTTACCGCTAAAGCTTCAGGTAAGTTTAATATGCTGTTATTTAGAATTAAACCCATTGCAGCACCGAAAGAAGCTGCGGAAGATATCCCTAAGGTGTAAGGACTTGCTATGGGATTTCTTAATATTGTCTGAATTTCGCATCCCCCTATTCCTAAAGCTGCCCCTACAGCTATAGTCATTAATGCCATTGGTAATCTGATATCTTTTATAATCATAACATTATTTCCTTCACCTGTATTAAGGAACAACGCTCTTAAAATTTGCTTAATGCTTATAGAGGATGACCCTACGGAAATATTGAATAAAAACAAAATTATTAGCCCGGCAAACAGTATACTGATTATCAGAACTCTCTTTCCAATCATGTTGTTGTACAATTTCCTGTTATCACTTATATATTCGACTGTTTTAGCAGTTTTCATGAATTCACCTCAATTTTCAGACAAATTTAAGCAGATGACCCAAATTTTCATTTGGTATCAGTCGCTTATACTGTAAGTGAAAATAATGCGAAGGTTAATATCCTTCGCATTAATATTAACTAATTTGTGCCGTCTTCCATGCTGTTAAACCAAGTACTGATGCTGCTGTCAACTAACATAAATCTGTCAAAAAACTCATCTAATACGGCTTCCGGATTTACCCCTTCAAATTCTTCAGGATAAAAAATCGTTGCCAACTTTAAAGATGGATAGAAGCAGTATATTGATCTGCTTGTGGAATGTGCAAACTCATATAGATTATTGTTTTTAACAGCTTTTAAATTACTCCATCCGTTTCTGTTTAATATATCAAATTTAGAAGCTTTTTTTTCACTTACACTGTCAAGCCAGCCATCATTAATTCCACTTACTACTATAAAATCCGGATCAGAATTTAATACATATTCAGGATCTAATGTATTTCCGCCGCCGCCTGATGCAGCAGTATTTAACAATAAATCATCTGCTATATTTTTCCCTCCGGCAATATCTACTACTAAGCCCCATCCGCTTTTGCTTGTGGAGGTTGAACCAAATACATCTGCATATCCCGACTTTTCATAGTAAACAGTTGGAGCATCAGGATTTTCTTTTAATTTCTTAGAAGCAATAAGCCGAAATTGCTGGTTTATAAATTCACTTACTTCAGTCGCCCGTTCTTCCTCCTGGAATATTTGTCCTAAAATTCCCATCGTTTGCTGCACTGAGTTTGCTAAATTTTTTCCCGGAACGTCTACTAATACTATTTTAATTCCTACCTGTGTTAATTGATCTTCTATTTCAAGAGCATATTTATGAGCTGACATTGCCGAATTTACAATCAACACATCCGGCTGCATCGCCAATATCATTTCAAGGTCAAACGGCGCATTGTGATCCGATATTTGTCCTGTATGTGCCATATAATTTCCTACAATTGGTGTGTATAATTTCGCATACTTATTCAACCCGTGGCCACCATCCTGACCTGAACCAACTAACATATGAAACGCTTCTTCTCCCTTTAATGGTACAATAAAATCAATTAAATCCATTGTACTGATTGCATATGACGATATAGGCAAACCAATTTCTACTTCTCTTCCCTTTGCATCTGTAACGGTAATGGTTTCGGTTATCGCCTTCTTTTCAGGCATCGCCTCCGGCTCAATTTCAACAATGTCTTCGTCTGAATCACGTATTGCTGGTACGTAATTAAAACTGCCAACATCAACTCCTGCTATCTCTAAAACATTTGCGACAGCTGTAATGATTGCCTCACTTGTAACTGTAGCACCTGATACGGTATCAATATCTAATGATTGGCTTTCTATTATTGCTTGCGGAATCTTTTCTTCTGCAATACTTCCTATTCCATCTGTTTCCTGATGGTCTCCGACTGTAATATTTACTGTTGAACCATCATCTCCAAGCTCTACCGTTACCGGTACCTCTCCTTTGTACCCTTTTGCCGAACCGTTATATGTTCCTGCAAAAGATGTGTTAACTTTTTCACTTTCATTTCCTTGAGTTTGTATATCTTGTCCACATCCGGTTAAAGACAAAATAATCACTAAAACCAAAGATACTAAAGCAAATAGTTTTTTAAAACCCTTCATTTGCTCCTCCTAATATAGTTGTTTATATTAATGCTCTATCAGCCATTAATTCAAATTGCACTTACAGTATAAGCGACTGACACCAAATCAGAAATTTGGGTCATCTGCTTATATGAATAACCAAATCTCAAATTACTCATAATCTTTATCTGTATCTATTTTGGGCACATAAACCTTTATATCTAACACCGGACTATCATTGAACGCATCCAATCCTGTTACTACTATTTTGTTTTCTTTTACAGAATTTATCTTACAAACACATAGAGCTATGGGATTAGGTCTGTGGGGAGATCTTATTGCAAATACTCCCTTTTCTGTTTCGCTTCCAGGCGGCGTAGATTTTAGTGTTTCTCTATTTGCCCTGTCACCCCAATATAGAACTATTATGTGACTTAACTCTTCAATTCCATCTAAGCCATCTATATACTCCGGAAATATTTCGATTGTAGATTCTTGATTTGAAAGCTTTCCTTGCCTTGGAGCATCTCCTTTTTCTTTATAAATATTGTGAATAACACCAATTTTTTTTAAATTCATAACAAGCTCTCCTTCGCCTATATTAAAAAGTTGCTGCTTAATTTCTGATATTGTAATCTATATTAAAATCCTCTTCATCATTCCAAAGAATTATATTATTTTTCTCCAACGATTTTTTTATATCTACAATTCTTTGATTTGTTGAACCTTTGAACCGCAAATTGTTTTTATAAAAGCTTTTATCAAATTTACCGTCGACTAATACATCACAAAGCTTCAGTAGTTTAAAATATGCTTTATTGTTAAGTATCTCTTCGTAAGTATGTCCGCTGTATATCCATATATCCTTACGGGTATTTGTCTTTATTTTTTCTGCAAGCAAAGCGAGAGGCTCTGCCTGCATCATGGGCTCACCGCCTATAAAGGTAATGTTTGTGAAATTTCCGGTAATTTTTTCATAAACCTCGTCAATGTCCATGGCATGTCCCGAATTAATATCCCACAAACTTTTATTATGACATCCTTCACATCTTATGTCACATCCGCTTAAATAGAGGGAAGTTCTGAAACCGGTGCCGTCCACTATGGTATTTTGTACAATATCGGCTACATAAAGTAATTTATCATTCAATTGTGCTTCACCCTGTCTTTTAATTCTGCCTTTTTTGCATTATTCCAGCTGTCTACTCCTCCAACCAGATACCCTGTTATCCTCTGAATTGTGTCAATGTCTTTGCTTCCGCATTCAGGGCACATTTCTAAATTGTCCGAAGCATCTTCATATCCGCAGCTTTTGCATCTGTTTCTGGTATGATTAACTGAACCGTATCCCATATTGTACCTATCCATCAATTCAACGGTCTGCATGACGGCTGACGGGTTATGAGTTGCATCACCGTCAAGCTCCACATAAAATATATGACCGCCCTTTTCAAATTCGTGGTATGGTGCTTCAATTTTAGCTTTATGTTCTATGGAGCATTTATACCAAACGGGCACGTGTGAGCTGTTTGTATAATATTTCTTATCGGTAATATGAGGTATACTGCCAAACTGCTTTCTGTCTTTTTTTATGAATCTGCCGCTTAAGCCCTCTGCAGGTGTTGACAGCAAGCTGTAATTCAAATCATAATAATCTGACTTTTCTTTTATTTTTTTATTCATATATTTAACAATTTCAATTCCGAGCTCCTGCGTTTTTTCATCTTCGCCGTGATGCTTTCCCGTTAATGCTATTAATGCTTCGGCTAAACCGATGAATCCGATTCCCAACGTACCGTGCTTCAATATATTTTTAACGCTGTCATCGGGATTCAGTTTTTCACTTTCAAGCCACATTCCGGACATAAGCATTGGGAATTGCTTCTTTATTGCAGTACACTGAAATACATATCTGTCATAAAGCTGCTCTGCAGCTACGTCTATGCATTTCTGAAGCTTCTTAAAAAACTCTCTTTTCTTATTATCCAGACTTTCCATATCCCTGCATTCCAATGCAAGCTTAACTATATTAATAGTTGTGAAGGACAAATTCCCCCTTCCTATGGAAGTTTTTGCGCCGTGCCTGTTTTCAAAAACTCTTGTCCTGCAGCCCATGGTCGCAACCTCTTTTTCAAATCTGCGAGGATCATTTTCATCCCAATCTTCATGCATATTGTATGTAGCATCTAAGTTTAAATAGTTGGGGAAAAATCTTTTTGCCGTAACCTTGCAGGAAAATTTATACAAATCATAGTTTTTGTCCCCGGGCAGGTAGTTTACACCTCTTTTTTTCTTCCATATTTGTATGGGAAAAATAGGCGTTTCACCATTTCCAACACCCTTATAGGTTGAAATCAGCAGCTCTCTTATTATGCATCTTCCTTCCGCACTGATATCGGTACCGTAATTTATGGAGCTGAAAACAACCTGATTTCCGCCTCTTGAGTGAATCGTATTCATGTTATGAATAAATGCTTCCATCGATTGATGTACGCGCTTAACGGTATTATTCACGGACTGCTGAATATATCTTGAATTCCCTTCAAGTCTATCTAAAGGCTTTTCAATATAATCCTCTATTTCGATATCATAGAGAGTGCTTAAATCAATATCTAAAAGCGCTTCTATCTTACGTATTTCTTCCTTGTAGGTAAGCTTTACGTAAGGAGCCAGATAAAAATCAAAGGCAGGTATAGATTGTCCTCCGTGCATTTCATTCTGTATTTGCTCCATGGAGATGCATCCTATTATAGAAGCTGTCTCTATACGCTTGGCAGGTCTGCTGGATCCGTGTCCCGCCCTGAACCCGTTTTTTAAAATATAATCTAAGGGATGCTGCAAGCATGTAAGTGATTTTGTAGGATAATAATCCTTGTCATGCACATGTATGTAGTTATTTTCCACATAATTCTTTGACTGTTCCGACAAAAGACAATCATCAACAAATGGCTTCGAAGATTCGCTGGCAAATTTCATCATCATGCCTGCAGGAGTGTCAGCGTTCATATTTGCATTTTCTCTCGTAACGTCATTAGGAACCGCATTGACTATATCCATGTATATATCATATTGCTTTCTTCCTCTGGCAATATTTCTTTTATTTCTGTAAATTATATATTCCTTGGCTACATCCTTTCGCTGACTTGCCATCAGCTTTTTTTCAACAAGATCCTGTATGTCCTCCACAGAAATAGTTTCATTGGTTTCATCCGTTATTTCCTGTGCGATTTGTTTTGCGATTCCTATGTCTTGTCCTATAGCTGTGTGGCTCATCGCCTTAAGTATGGCATCAGATATTTTGCTTTTATCAAATTCTATCAACCTTCCGTCTCTCTTTATAACGTTCATTCTATGTCCTCCTTGAATTTCCCAAATAACTCACTTTCATTTTTGTACAGTTCTTTTCCCAAATATTTATGGGCCTTAATCAAAAATGGTTCTTCCAGTCCGGCTTTATCTAAAATTTCTTTATTAAGAAATATTGTTTCCTTTTTCCCTTCCGACAGCACGCACCCCTTGTTAAGTACATATATATAGTCACAAGCTTCATAAATAAAATTCATATCGTGACTTGAAACCACAATGGATTTTTCTTGCTTTTCGCTTATATTTTCTAATATGCTTTTCACATTTTCTTGTGACCTGTAATCTAATCCTGCCGTCGGTTCATCAAAAAAAATAATATTATGGTTCATTGCCGCCACACTTGCAATTGATACGTTCTTTTTCTGACCGTAGCTCAGAAAATGTACCGGCTTATTTTGTAATTCCGTTATGCCCGTTTTTTCAATGGCAAGCTTAACTCTTTTCTGTACTTCGTCTTCATTAAATTTAAGATTTCTAAGTGCAAAAGCCACATCATCAAAGACACTTGAGAAAAATATCTGCTTGTCCGGATCCTGAAATACTATGCCTGCATTTTTTCTGAGCTCTGATAATGTATTCTTATCATACTTTAACTCTTTTTCATTAAAAATTACTCTTCCCTTTGTAGGCTTCAATAAACCTAAAAATATCATAAACAACGTTGATTTTCCTGAGCCGTTTGAACCTACAATACCTATTTTCCCGCTTTTTTTTAAATCTATGTTAACATCCTTAAGTGCCACAGTCCCATCTTCATAAATATATGTTACATCTTCCATCCTTAACATAATGCACCTGCTTTAATCAATCCACATAAAAATTACCGTCAAAATGCTTTAGTTCCAATATTGCTTCCATATCCTTAAATCTCATCATTATTCTGACAAACAGTATTTTAATCAATACCGCCAATGAGTTCATTGAATTTTTATATCCATCGTATCCAAACCTCATTTTTTGAGCAGTATGAATTAAAATTGCCTCTTCAAAGAATATTGCAATAAACCTGTATGTCAATACATACAGCTCAATAAATACAGCCGGCAGCTTTATTTTTTTCATAACCTTTATCTGTTGACTGCAAGGGGTTGTAAGTATGAGAAAATACATGCTTGCTATACCGCTTAACGCTCTTAATCCCAATATAAATCCGTTTTGGGCAGCCCCTTCCGCCAATCCGATGTAAAAATTTAAAATCTGAAATTGTTTGAAATATATAAATCCTTCAGTATATGCGTTATCTGAAAAACCAAAGGTGAATACAACAGTAAAAATGCTTATTAATAAATACACTGCGGGAGCCGCAATCATCTTGGCATATGATTTTTTTGGAATACCGGCACCGAATATTGTAGTTAAAATAATTCCTGTACTCATTAAGCATAAAAAGTATACGTTTAAGCTGACAATTGATAGTAATATCAAAAGCAGCGAAATTGTTACCCTTAAATAAGGACTTGAATTGCTGAATTTATTTGTATATGCAAATCTGTCTATAATAAGCATTTTATACCTTCTCTTTATTGATTAGTTGCTCTCTTGCCTCTTACAAGACCATAGAAATACCCTATAACTCCTGCTCCTATTGCTGCCTGCAAGGAAAACAATAAGCTTTCAATTTCACCGCTTGCCGGCTCTATCAACGGGCTGAACCATGGCTCATAATCAGGATTTATCTCTGTTATAACTTCCTCTGCCTGTCCGTCAGCTCCGCCGAATTCAGCATCCTTTAAAACTAACAGGGGCACAGTTAACAGTACAATTAAAGCTAAAATCAATAAAATATTTTTAGTTGATCCTTTCAAGCTGGTATCCTCCCTCTTTTTGATAATTTACAATTAACTCGAAAACTATTACCGACAAAATTCCTTCTGCTATAGCAAGCGGAATCTGAGTAACCGCAAATATGCTTAAAAATTTAGTCAATGAACCCATTACTCCGCTTACCGCATCTGGATGAGCCAAAGCGAGCTGCACGGATGTTACCATATATGTCACCAAATCTCCCAAAGCTGCTGCTAAAAATACGGCAAGCTTTTTATTGGTGCCTTTTAACAGCTTGTATGTAAAATACGCTGCAAAAGGTCCTACAACTGCCATTGAAAATACATTTGCTCCCAATGTGCTTATGCCTCCATGAGCAAGTAAAAGTGCCTGAAACAACAGGACTATAAGTCCTGACACAGCTATTGGCAAGGGTCCGAACAATATTGCCCCAAGTCCTGTTCCTGTGGGATGTGACGTGCTGCCTGTTACGGAAGGCATCTTAAGAGCTGATAATATAAATACGAATGCTGTTACCAAAGCAAATAATAATTTTTGATTTGGATTTTCGTTAAATGTTTTGGATATTGTTCTTATGCCCAGAACAACAAAAGGCAGACTCACAACCATCCAAAATATTGCCCAGCCTACAGGCAAAAACCCTTCCATAATGTGCATGCCAAAAATATAATTTGGAGATAATAGCATTACTGACAGTAATGCCAGACATAAAATAAATCCTTTTTTCATTTCTTCCTCCTTATTTATTTGCACTGTATTTTAATTATACAGTCAAAACCTCATTTAATCTGTCAACAAATAAATTGACAGCATTCTCGTTTTCACCCAGTCCTGTAAAGAACATTTTTACATTGATTCCATTGACAGCAATTTTAGATTGTATCGAATTTTTATCATCCGAGCCTATATCATTTAATGCATGGTCACCTGATACTATTAGAAACGGATAAAGATGAACATTTTTGTATTTCTTTTCTTTTAATTCGTCCATTACGTCGTCAATATATGGACTTCCTTCAATATTTACTATGTAAAGATTATTTACATCCATTTTCAGCAGTCTTTCAATTTGTTCATAGTATTTATGAGAGTCATGTTCTGTACCGTGTCCCACCAATACTACTGCCTCATCATCCTTTAAATCAGTATTTATATATGATTTTATGACGTTTACTTCAACTTCTCCCATATGTTCGTCTAAAAATGTTCTTGCTGTTTTTATTTCTTCAAAGCTGTCTTTATATTCATTAACTGCCATTAGAACCTTTTCATATTCAAATCCCGGTATCACGTGAGTTACGGATACGTAGACATGAGTATAGTTTTCTTCCTTAAGCTTCTGCAAACAGCTCTTCATATTATGGATATCCAGATTTTCTTCCCGTTTCATCTTTTTCCTGATAATTTCCGATGTGAATACTCTGAAGCATTCAATGTCCTTATATGTATCCTTAACCGCATTTTCAATGGTCTCAATATATCTTTCCCTTGAATCCTTTATTGAGCACCCAAAGCTTGCAATAACTATTGCTTTTTTCATATTTCCTCCAAAATCTCGTATTTCATTTCATTTCCCTGTAGCTCATGTAGACACCGATAATATATAATAACAATGCATATGCCGTCAGAATCAAAATTGAACTGTACGAGAAACTCCCCTCTAATACGATGCTTCTGAGAGATGTGGCTGCATGAGACAGCGGCAATATGCCTACTATTGACTTTACGGCACCCGGCAAGTTCTCCAGCGAGAAAAATGTCCCGCATAAAAATGACATTGGTGTCATTATGTATGTATTAAACCTTCCCATATCATAGTGGCTTTCAATTGACAGAGCGGCAGCATATCCCAAGGCCGAAAACACAAAGCTGTTTAAAAAACAAATTACTAAGAAATAAAAGCTGATTTCTATTATTACACCGAATAGTAATGATACCAGTATAATAAGAATGCTTGCGTAAATTCCTTTCAGTGCCCCCGATAATATGTATCCGAAGGACATAAGAGGCATGCTTATGGGAGATGTCAGATAATATTCAAAGCTTCTTTCATATAGCTTTGACGTAACAATTCTCGTAGACACTGCATTAAAGCCTGTGTTCATGGTTGTCATGGCAATAAGCCCGGGTATGAGAAAATGCATGTATGTGGCTCCTTCCACTACCACATCCTTACCAAGCCCCCAGCCGAAAGCAATAAGATATAAAACAGGACTCATGATGGCTGAGGAGGTAATTCTTCCGACCCGCCTTTTAAAAAACAAATATTCTCTCCACAAAACAGTAACTATTTCCATCATATTACCTTCCTGTTTGTATAATTATAAAAAACATCCTCTAAGGTGGTTTCTCTTATTGTATAATTTAAGCTGTCTATGCCTATGGAGTAATCCAATGCTTTTTGCTTTGAGTCAAAAAATTTATATGCGGTTTTTGATTCCTTATCAAAATATTCAACAGTGAAAACTCCTAATTGCTCTTTCAGGTTCTCAGGCGTACTGTCCTGAATAATCACACCCTTATCAATGAGACATACTCTGCTGCACAGATATTCTGCTTCCTCAATATAATGAGTGGTCAGCAGCACCGTCTTATTCCTTGACTTCAAATACTTTAAAATATCCCATATCTTTCTTCTTCCGTTTATGTCTATTCCTACCGTAGGTTCATCAAGTATAATTATATCGGGATCATTTATGAGAGCTTTTGCAATTGTAAGACGCCTTGCCATACCTCCCGACAAATTTCCCGTCATTCTGTCTTTAAAATCTGATAATTCAACGAAATCCAAAAGTTCCTCTATTTTATTTCTATAATTTTCTACTCTGAAAAGCTTTGCGGCAAAAATAAGATTCTCATATATGGTAAGCTCCTTGTCCAGATTGGAGTATTGCGGAACAATACCCATGATTCCTTTTACTTCTTTATTCTTCCTGTTCATTAAGCTTCCGTTAATATATATATTTCCGGCAGTAGGTTTTAACAAACCTGTAATTATTTTTATAGTTGTAGTTTTGCCTGCTCCGTTTGGTCCTAAAACTCCAATAAATTCACCTGATTCTATAACTAAATCAATATTGTCTATAGCTGTAAAATCATTGAATTTTTTGCTGAGATTTTTTATTTCAATCATTTAATCCCTTCCCTGCTGTACCATTATTCTTTTTAGGAATAAAATATGGACAATTGTTTACCTTATCTTCATAAATGTCGGCATCAATTTTAAAAATATCTTTTAATAAATCTTTGCTGACTATTTCGCATGGCTCTCCATATTCTCTTAGCTCACCGTCATTTATGACCATCATCTTATCCGAATACCTTGCCGCCTGATTTATGTCGTGCAAAACCATGACAACGGTGATGCCAAGTGTTTTATTCAGTACTTTTACCATCTCCAATGTCTCCATTTGATAGCAGATATCAAGAAATGTTGTGGGCTCATCGAGTAACAGCATCTTTGGTTTTTGTGCCAGAGTCATTGCAATCCATGCTCTTTGCCGCTCTCCTCCCGAAAGGGTAACTACATATCTGTCCTTCATTTTAAATAATCCCGTTTTCTCCAATGCCCACGCAATTACTTCCTTGTCTTCCTTACTCATTCTTTTTCCAAACTTAAGGTGTGGAAACCGTCCATATGATACTAATTCTTCAATTGAAATATCCGACGACACAGCTTTAACCTGAGGCAGCACAGCAAGATTTTTAGCTATTTCCTTTGTGTTTATACGATTTATATTAACCTTATTAAGATAAATATCTCCGCTCTTTGGTTTTAAGTAACGGCTTATTGATTTTATAAGTGTAGATTTACCTGAGCCGTTAGGACCGATAATGGTTACAACTTCGCCTGATTCAACATTAAAGCTGATATCCTTAAGTATCCTTTTTTCGTCATAGCTTACATTTAAGCCTTCAACCCTTAAGTCCATTTAATATTCCTTCTTTCTTCTCAGCAAATATAGAAAAAATGGTGCTCCCAACGCTGACATTATAATTCCTACGGGTATTTCGAGAGGAGCGAACATAACTCTTGCTAAGGTATCACAAAGAACCACAACAGCCGAGCCGGTAAAAATTGATGCAGGAAGCAAGTACCTGTAATCCGAGCCTATAAAAAGCCGTGTAATGTGAGGAACTATAAGACCCACAAATCCCAATAATCCCACTACGCTGACTGCAGCTCCCGCAAGCAGGGATGAAATTATTATAAAGAAAAACCTTGTTGCTTCCACATTTAACCCGAGTCCTGTCGCTACCTCATCTCCAAGCATGAGTATATTCAATTTGTTTGTAACAAATAAAAGAAGTATGATTCCTATAACCGCATAATTAAATATCATATCAACATGCTTCCAATTAGTAGACGACAGCCCTCCTACCATAAATCCTATAACTCCGGAAACCTTATCCGGATAAAAGGTCATTATGGCATTGTTGCCTGCTCCCAGCAAGGATGAAACCGCTACTCCGGCTAAAATGAGCCGTGTTGTTGCTGCTCCTTCCTTCCAGGCTAAAAAATATATAAAAAGTGTGGCTAAAAGTGCTCCTGTAAAAGCGCCTAATGGAGCAAGATAATAGTAATCAGGAAAAATTATCAAAACAATCAAGGTCATAAGCCCTGCACCTGAGGAAACTCCGATTATATTAGGACTTGCCAAGGGGTTTCGCATTACGCCCTGAAGTATGCAGCCCGACAATGCGAGGCTGGTTCCCACCAATGACGCAGTTATTGTACGGGGCAACCTGACATTCCATATTATCTGATAGTTGACTGTTGCTTCTTCAAAAAATATGGCACTTATTATTTCTGACGGAGATATTTTTACAGCACCGTTCATTATGCTTATAAAGAATCCCGCAATTGAAAAACATATACAAGCAATTAAAATTGTGCTTTTTTTAATTTTGTCTTTTCTATTTATGTTAGTCATAATTTATTTCTACCAGCCTTTACAATATTGATAACGACAATAAAATACATTAGGTTGGCGAAAAGGTTCGTCCTGCAAGGCGCCGGAAGGAGGACAACCGCAGCGTATTCAGAAATACGTGATGATTGACTGACTGAACGGCAACGCAGCAGGCGGGACTTTTCGGCGACCGGCTATTCCAAAAACACTTCCGGATATATCATTATTGCTAACCTCTCATATGCCTCAGGGTATCTGTCATTAGGCTTGTACAAATATAAATTCTTCGGAAGAACGATGTATCTGTCTTCTTTTACCGCAGTAAGCGATGCCCATGCGGGATTATCCAAAGCATCAGACTTCAATCTTTCGGTAATTTTCTCCAGGTCGCTTCCCATTGTTTGTACAAAAATGAAATCAGGATCCTCCTGTAATATTTTTTCAATACTGAATGTCTTTGTGTCTGCACCTGCATCAGCTGAATCAGATATGTTAATTACATTTAAGTCCTTTATCATTTCTCCCACCATAGTACTTGAATCTCTGACCGTGATACTTTTAGCTGTTGCAAACATTACTACTGCTTTATAATTTTTATCTTTGGGTGCTTTTGAAACTATTTCATCGACCTTCTTTTGTATATCATTTACATGGTTTTCATACAAATCTTCTCTGCCTGTAATGGCAGTAAATAATCTTACTGTTTTATAATAGTCCTCAAGCAAATCGTTATCTAAATTAATTACCTGTATATTATTCTGCTCAAATGAGGGTACCATTTCTCTTTGTGCAGTGTAGCTGCCTGAAATAATAATCAAATCAGGCTGCAGTGATAATATTTTTTCAAGACTTGGTGCTCCCATTGAACCGACAACTTCTGCCGTCATAGCATTTTCAACCATTTTATCTTCAGATTCTTCAACTCTGCCTACAACCTTTCCACCTGACTGGTCCCAAATTTCCAGGAGGGAATTCTGCAAAACAATCACTCTTTGAGGATTCCTGGTTATTGTTACTTCCTCTCCTGATGAATCTGTAAATACAACATTTTCTTCATTAATTACTATTCCGTAATCTGATGCTTCGTCCTTCTTATCATCATCAGCTGATTTTGCACCTTCTTCTGATGGATTTTCTTCTACAGGCAGCTCGTTTTTATTGCTGTATTTACTGCATCCTGCAAAAAATACCGCCATTATTACAACCGTTAACATAATGTCCAGAATTATTGATTTTTTCATTCTTTCCTCCAATAATTAATATTTTGTTTCATATCCCCTTTGGGTTATGATTTTGTTATTTTTAATATAGGTTGAGCTGTTGCCCACTATTACTATGCTTAGCATATCAACTGATTCATAATCAATTGTATCTATTGTACAAATATGCACCTTTTGATTTTCCCTGCATGCGTTTTTGACTATGCCCACAGGAGTTGAACCGGATTTATATTTTTTCATTATTTCAAAGGAATTTTTCAAGTAGTCCGGACGTCCCTTGCTTCTGGGGTTGTAAATGCATATAACAAAATCACCCTCTGACGCCAAAACAACTCTTTTATATATTAAATCCAACGGCGTTAATAAATCGCTTAAGCTTATGTGGCAAAAATCATGCATGAGAGGTGCCCCCAATACAGCGGCGGCAGCTGTGGAGGCAGTTACCCCGCTTATAATCCTGACATCCTCATCCTCTGACAATTCTAAAATCAAACCTGCCATGCCATATACTCCTGCATCTCCCGAGCTTATAACCGACACGGTCTTGCCTGTTTTTGAAATTTCTACGGCTTTTTTAACTCTGTCTATTTCCTGTTTCATACCATTTGAAACCACTTGCTTTTCCTTTATTAAATCCTTGACCAAGTCAATATATGTTTTATAGCCGACTATAACATCTGATTTTTCAATTGCCTCCATTGCCTCATATGTCATTGTTTCCCGGCTTCCGGGACCTATTCCTACTGCGTATATCATGATAACTCCCATTTTTTATTTATTAATATGGTGGTAAAATAAGATACATCGGATTTTTTAACATCTTTAATATTCTTATATATTATTTCTTCATCCTTTGATGAATTGCTTACTACTATAGAATGATTTTCTAAGCATTCCTCAATAAGCATTTCTAAAATTTCATCAAAATTATTGTATACCTTCATCAAAACAATTGAATTTTCATTTTTGATATAGCTTCTTAACCTTTCTGTGCCCATGGTAGCAGGCAGAATTATCAAAGGGTTCTCTCCCTCCACTAAAGGAAAATTATTATTGGAAGCAATATCCAAAAATGATGCTATGCCGGGTATTGTTGTTATTTTAGTTTTATCCTTCAAGATTTTTAAAAGATAAATATAGGTACTGTAGACCATTGGGTCTCCGATAGTTATAAAGCCTACATCTTTACCTTCTGATACATCTTTAATTATTTCAGATGCAATTTCATTCCATACTTTCTGAAGCTCTTCAGTATTGTAATTCATAGGGAAATGCTTAGCTTTTATTATTGTTTTTTCATTTATATAATCTTTTACAATACTATGTGCAGTGCTGTAACTTTCTGTTTTTTTAGCTGTAGGTACATATAAAATGTCCAGTGTATCCAGTACATCTATTGTTTTTTTTGTTACTGTCAGACTGCTTCCCACACCTACTCCGATACCATAAAACATAAAACCTCCTTATTAAAATTATTCTGTATTATTCAATGTTGTATAATAAGGCATTGCATATTGCCGCAGCTATATTGCTGCCTCCCTTTCTTCCCTTTGCAACAATGTATTCAACATTATCCAGGCTCATTATCAATTCCTTTGCTTCAACTACATTTACAAAGCCCACAGGAACTCCGATAATAACCTCCGGCTTAATCATTCCGCTTTTTATCATTTCATAAAGCTTTATCAAAGCCGTCGGGGCATTGCCTACGGCAAAAATTACGGGACCCTTTATCATGGCTGCCTTCTCCATGGAAACAGCAGCTCTCGTTTCTCCCCGCAGCGTTGATTCCTTCGCCACATCTTCGTCAGCCATGAAGCACTGTATATTTACTCCATATTTAGCAGCTGCTTTTTTATTTATTCCCGAATGAGCCATGTTTGTGTCGGTAACAATTGTTGCTCCGTTTTTTAAAGCCTCTTTCGCTTTTTTTACGGCACTCTTTGAAAAACACATGTTATTTAAATAATCAAAATCTGCTGATGTATGTATGACTCTTTTTACAATCGGCTCTGTTTCTTTTTCAAGCCGTATTTCTCCCATTTCCTTCTGTATTATTTCAAAGCTTCTCTTTTCAATGTTATTTGGCTCTATAAATATAATATTTTCCATCTTTTCTCCTCTAAAACACATATAGTAGGCTGTTGAAAAAGTTCATCTTAAAAAACCACTTCATAATCGTCTGCTGCTGCCGCTACTGTAACCGAATTAACAACTGTTTTATTTATTATTACCCTTTTTGTTTTACTGCCCATAATTGCGGCTCTTTCACATACGGTGTCAACTCCCGCAACACCTTTTACAAAATCAGAGCTTGAAAACTGTCCCTGCGCTTGATTAAGCTCGTCCTTTGAATACGTATGAAAGGGTACCTTGAAAATCTCGGCTGTCCTCTTAATAGCCTCTTCTTCTTTTTTTAAATCAATTGAATTTATGGAGCTGATGGCAAAATGCGAGATATTGTTCCTGCTTAAAATCTCCTTTACGGCAGTGTAAACATCATTAAAATCGATTCCTTTTCTGCAGCCCACACCCACAGATATAATTCTTGGAATTAAATTCAATGTATTTTTAAATGGAGCTTTATTTGAATCAAGGCTTATACATATTCCTGTTTCCTTTTCATCAAAATTTATTTCATCAGGTACATTACCTCTTACTTCGAAATCCGATTTAAAACCTATTTTTTTATCGTCCAGTATGTCGGCAGCGATGTCCCTTGCTCTTTTTAAGCTCATTATGTGGAGGTTTGTGTCATGAGCCCATTCATCAACCGCAAATTTACCGTTAATATCGGTAGCCGTAGTTATAATAGGATTACCCCCAACAATATCCGCAATCTTTTTGGTGAGCTTATTGGCCCCGCCTATGTGACCGCATAAAAGAGAGATTACATTACTGCCTCTTTCATCCATGCATATGACAGCAGGATCGGTTTTTTTACTTCTGACAAAGGGCGCTACGGCTCTAACCGCTATGCCTGCGGAGCCGACAAAAATAATGCAATCGGCACTTTTAAAGGATTTCTCAGTTGCCTTATACAGGTTCTCTTCACGCAGTTTAACCAATTTGGCAGAAGCTGTATACCTTTGAGGAACATAGGAATTCACTTCATTATCATTTAAATGTTCAATTAATTTATCGCAAATCTTTGCTCCGTTACCGGAAAATGCATATATGTCAATTTTCATTTTTTTCACCTGTTACCGGAATAATATTCAATTGATTTTTTTATAAAATTTTCTGCAAACTTTAAGTTTCCCATAAAATTTATATGCGGATATCCCGCAAACTTCGTATCGTCTGCTATAATTGTCTTCCAGCTTCTGTCCGACTCCGGCTTTACAGCCAAAAATGAATCGCCTGTATTGCTGCTGTCCGAATAATGAAATTCGTGTCCGTTTATTAATTCTCCGGCTTTACACATTAAATTATCATTGCGGCTGGTTAAGGTAATATATCCAAACCTTCTAAGAGACCCCGTCATGCAGCTGTTTCCTTCTATTGCTCCGGCTAAGCTGTAAACCTTGCCGTCCTTATCCACATTCTTATCAATGAAGCTTTCCATTAAATACATATATCCTCCGCATTCCGCAAAGGTAGGAAGACCTGCAGCAACTTTTGCCTTTATGTCATCAAGCATTGATTTATTACCGGAAAGCTCTTTGATATATAACTCAGGATAACCTCCTCCGATATATAATCCGCCTATGTCTTCCGGGAGCACTTTATCCTTAATCGGACTGAATTTAATTACTTCAGCACCCATTTCTGCAAGTATGTCTAAATTATCCTCGTAGTAAAAGCAAAATGCTTTATCATATGCCACGGCAATTTTTATCTTGCCTATATAATTTATGCTCGGTTCCTCATATTCTATGGGAGCTGCACTTACAGCCAGTGAATATAAGCCTTCTAAGTCAATGGTTTTTAGTGCCTCCTCGCCTAATTCTTCTATTATTGATTCAAGGTTTCCGATTTCCTCAGCAGTTACAAGCCCCAGATGCCTGCTTTCAAGCTTACAGTCTGATAATCGGGGCATGTAGCCGTAAACTCTGACACCCGTATTTGATTCAATGATTTTTCTGTAATATTCAAACATTGTATTTGAAACAGCGTTTAATATTACTCCTTTGATATTGCTTTTTCCCTTGAAATTTTTAAATCCTTCAATTATTGCACCTACGGATGCAGCCATGCCGCTTGGATTAATGACTAAGACAACGGGACAATTCAAGATGGATGCAAGCTCATAGGAACTGCAGGAAGTACCTGTACCTATACCGTCATAATAACCCATTACTCCTTCAATGATTGAAATATCCATGCCACGACTGTTCTTGTCAAATACATATCTGCAATTATTTTCACCCATCATAAATTTATCTAAATTTCTGGATGGAATTTTAATCACCCTTGAGTGGAACATTGGGTCTATGTAATCAGGTCCTGCCTTAAATGCCGCAAGCTTTTTTCCCTTCATTGTGAATGCTTTTAAAATTGCCGATGTCACCGTTGTTTTACCGTTGTTGCTGCCTGCTGCTGAAATCATAAGTCTTGGCACATTTGATATCACAGTACATCACTTCCTCTTCCACTGATTATATAAATGGGATTTTGTCCTATCATAAGATCGTACCTGCCCATTTTTTTGGATTTTGCAACAGTAACGCTGATAATTTCCACATCTTTAAGATCATACTTTTCCATACAATTTATTGCTTCGTTTAAGCTTTGAATCGTAATTGTGTTAATAACCAAATTCACATTTGGATTTTTTTTCAGAACAGCATTTATTATTTCATCCATGTTTCCGCTGCTTCCTCCTATAAAGCAGGCATCAGGTCTTGGAAGATTTTTCATTGCCTCAGGTGCTGTACCTCTGATAATTTCAATGTTATAAGTTTTAAACTTCTCTATATTCTTTTCAATTAAATTCACTGCTGCATCATCTTTTTCTATAGCGTACAAAGCTCCGTTGTATAATTTTAAAGCTGCTTCAACCGATACGGAACCTGTTCCGGCGCCAATATCGTATACAATATAATCACTTTTCAAATTAAGCTTTCCGACACTTACGGTCCTTACTTCACTTTTAGTCATGGGAGCGTTACCTGTAACAAACTCTTCATCCTTTATAGAACGATGCGCTTCATCCATGGATATGTAATCATCATTATGAACTATCATAACGGCGAGACCTTTAAATTTCATTTCAGCAATTACGCATGCTTCAGCTTCCACTATTCTTTCATTATCATAGGATAAATTTTCTCCTGCGCTGACTCTTAAATGTCCCAATCCCTTGCTTGTCAGAATTTCACATATACTGTCCGGACCAAAATCAACCGAAGTAAGAATAAATATTTTTTTATTGAAAATAACGTTGGATATAATGTTCAAATTTCTCCCGTGCGCACTGACATATTTTATATTGTCCCAGGGTATATTCAATTTTGATGCAAAATATTGAATTGAACTGATTGCCGGAATGTTTTCAACCTTAATATCCTCGTTTTTTCCTAAAATTACGGTAATCTTTTTAGATAAGCTGTAAAAACCGCAATCACCTGAAACTAAAATTCCATAAGTTTGATAATCTCCCTGAGCAACATAATTACATATGCTTTCAGCATTTGAATTTTCATAAATTTGTTTGTTAAAACCGAGAAAATCCTTAAGCATTCTTTTGGCTCCTATTAAACATTCGCACGACCATATTGTCTCTGTCGCCTTGTTATGCACGTAACTTAAATTTCCGATACCCAGTCCGATTATATAAACCGTCTTCATATTTTCCCTCTTATTATTTGCTTAAAATCTTTTAAGGTTATACCTTCTTCTTCAGCCATTTTTAATACAAGGCATTTTGCATTTGTTTTAATACATGCGTTTACTTTTTCCTCAAATCCTCCGGATGCTGCACTTTCCTTTGTTACCATGAATTTTGCACCGATAGAATTCATCATTGCTATATTCAGCTCTTCACTGAAGGGTCCCTGCATACATATAATATTTTTGTTTGAATAACCGAGCTCTACAGCTTTTTTCAACGAGCTTTCCATAGGCAGAATTCTTACAAAAATTCTTTCCTTATAATTATTGACGGCTATAAATTTATCTAAATCCTTGCTGCCGGTGGTTAACAATATACTTCCTTCATCATTATTCAGATGGCTTATAATATCTTCAATATGGTCAAAGTACATCGGATATTCATTTTTATCTGTTTCTCTTACAATTCTGTAATATTTTAAATTGCAATGTTCTGCTGCTTCTTTGACATTTTGTGAAACAATTTTAGCAAAGGGATGAGTTGCATCTGCGACACAGTCAAAGCGGTTTTTTTCAAATAATTCAATCATACGCTGTTTATCAAGCCGTTTTTGATGAACATTTACATTATTTAAATCCTTAACAAACTGCTCACCATATTCAGTGGCTATATATAAATCAGCTTTTACATTAAATTCACTTAAAAATACAGCTAACAAACGACCTTCCGTCGTTCCTCCGAAAATGCACACATGCATCATTTAATCCCCTCTCGGAATTCGTGTGTGAATTTGGGGTTGTACAATTCGCTTCTTTCGTAATCATCCCCAAGGAAATTACCAACTAAAATCAGAGCCGTCTTTGTTATATTGTTGTCCTTCATGGTTTGAGGCAAGCTTTCAACGGTGCATCTGAATATTTTTTCATCAGGCCACGTTGCCTTGTAAACTACCGCAACAGGTGTTTCTTTTTCATATCCTCCTGCAATCAATTCTTTTGATAATTCTTCCGTTAAGCCGGAGCTTAAAAACAAAACCATGGTTGATTTATGTGCAGCAAATGATCGTATGCTTTCTCTATCAGGAACGGAAGTTCTTCCCTCCATACGGGTTATGATGACCGACTGGCTCACATTTGGCAATGTATATTCAGCATTCAATGAAGCTGCTGCGCCGCAAAAGGAGCTGACACCGGGAACCACGTCATATTGAATATTTAATGATTTTAACAAATCAATTTGCTCTCTTATTGCACCGTATATGCTTGGGTCTCCGGTATGCAGCCTTACCGTATCCTTATTTTCCTTTTCAGCTTTTTTTATAACGTCTATAACTTCTTCTAAAGTCATATGCGCGCTGTTATGAATTTCCGCCCCTTCTTTTGCATAACTTAATAATTCTTTATTTACCAATGAGCCGGCATATATTATTGCATCAGCTTCGGACAAATGTTTATATCCTCTCATTGTTATCAAATCCGTTGCCCCGGGACCTGCTCCTACAAAATGTACCATTTTATCCTCCTTGCTAATTTAAAATCCCATGATTATTTGAATAAATAATCAATTTAATTTTAATTCTGTTATCTACTTTTTTATTTATATAATAAAGAGCTCTTTCGCTTATTTTACAAATAACCTTATCTTTTAGTTTTTCTCTGATTAAAACATCTACTGCCTGCTCTGTTGCAGCACAGGAGAGTATCTCAGCAATAACACTTCTTCCTGCTCCGTAAAGCCCTGCATAGCAAGCAAACATCTCCATCCGGAAATCTCCGGTATGAGAATGAGTGTTCATCATGCCTCCGGCCACCTTCACCATCTTACCTATATGTCCCACAATTAATATCTCATTAAAATCAAGCTCCAACGCAAAATTTAAAACTTCTCCTAAATAATTGCCGAATTTTAAACTGTTTTCACTGCGTATACCAAGTGTATCGTAAATAAATTTCTCTGCATAGTTGCCGGGAAATGCTAAAAGTGTATTGTATCTTCTTTCTTTTATTACCTGCATTTCAACCTTTAAGCTGTCAATCAATGCTTTTTCACTCATGGGCTCCACAATGCCAGTAGTACCTATGATCGATATGCCGCCCACAATACCCAGCTGAGGGTTAAAGGTTTTTTTCGCTGCCTCTTCACCTTCCGGTACGGATATTACAATGTTCACCCCTCCATTGTAACCATATTCATTACATATCCTTTGAACATTTTCAGTTATCATTTTTCTTGGTACTGAATTTATAGCAGGTCCCCCGACAGGACAATCCAATCCCTTTTGAGTAACGTATCCTACGCCTTTTCCCCCGCTAATGCGAATTTCACCTGAATCATCAAGATTTACGTCCGCATATATTAAAATTCCGTCTGTTACATCAGGATCGTCTCCACTGTCTTTTTTTACGCAGCATCTTACTCCATGCACACTGAAGGTTGGCTCTTTAATGTCAATACTCAATATTTCACCCTTTGGCAATCTGACTGAAACCTTGTCCACAACCTCACCGATAAATATCATCAACGCAGCTGCTGTTGCGGCAGCTGCAGCACATGTTCCTGTAGTAAATCCGCATCTTAACTTTTTTCCATTTTTAATCGTAAATTTTTCCATATATTCCTCCAAGCATTGAAAACGCCACTCAATTTCTCTTTGCTTACGAAACCTTATTATTTATGCACATAAAAAAATCTTCTGAATTTTCAGAAGATTAAATAACAATAAATATTTTCATACTATTTGATTATTTTAGAAATTCCTCCCGAAAATCTATAAATACATATCCTGGCAGGTCTCCTGACTTTCGGTTCATCTAACATTCACCTTCCCATGCATAGCACAGTGGCATCGAACGCTATCACCTTTCACAGTAGCGGGGGCTGTAACAGCTTTTACTGTTTTCCCTTTTAAAACATTTGTTACCAAAATATCGATATTAAATTATTTTCATTATACATTACGTTTTTTAGCTTGTCAATAAAGTTTCTTTTTATCAATTAAAAGCTTATTTGACATATAAATTTGTATTTGTATTTTTATTTTCATTATATAAAAATTTACAAGTATAAAAAAGCATTTGACATTTATCTTTAATAGTTTTATAATTAACAAAATTAAATAAATCTTCAGGGCAGGGTGTAATTCCCGACCGGTGGTAAAGTCCACGAGCCGCAATGCGGTTGACTTGGTGTAATTCCAAGACCGACAGTAAAGTCTGGATGGGAGAAGTGATTACAAATATATTTTTTTATATTTGTTTATTTTGAACGTATAGGTTCTGAATTTTTATTTCAGGACCTTTTTTTATGCCCTAACCCTATTTTTCAGAGTCTTTTTTCTGAAAAATGGCGGTAGGTCAAATGCAAAGAATGCCAAATTTATGCGAACGGTAGTGAGCAAATAAATTTGATGCATTCCCCTGCTTGTTCTTTACACAGATATTCGCATACAAATGATTATACAGGCGATACTTATAAGGAACTGATATTTATTATTAATATCTTAAAAATTAATATATGAAAGGATGTATTGAATGGATGAATTGTATATGAAAAGAGCTTTGGCTTTGGCGTTAAATGGTGTTGGAAAAACAAACCCTAATCCTCTTGTTGGTGCTGTTATTGTAAAAAACGGAAAAATAATAGGAGAAGGATACCATGAATATTATGGAGGTCCTCACGCTGAGGTAAATGCAATAAAAAATGCCACGGAAAATGTTGAGGGTGCAACTTTATATGTAACATTGGAACCATGTTCACATTATGGAAAAACACCTCCATGCGCTGAATTAATTGTCAAGGAAAAACTGTCAAAAGTTGTAGTTTCAATAACGGATCCAAATCCTAAAGTTGCAGGCAAAGGTATAAAGATTCTTCAGGAAAATAATATTGAGGTAGTAATCGGTGTATTAGAAAGCGAAGCAAAAAAAATTAATGAAATATTCTTTAAATATATTAAAGAAAAAAGACCATTTTGCATTCTTAAGTCGGCCATGACCATGGATGGAAAAATAGCTTCAAGTACCGGTGAATCTAAATGGATTACAAATGAAAAATCAAGATATTATGTTCATGAATTAAGAAACATGGCATCTGCAATATTAGTAGGGGTTAATACAGTTATCAAAGATGATCCTTCTTTAACAACAAGGGTAACAAACGAAGGCAATGATGCCATAAGAATAATTGTTGATTCTTCTTTGAAAATACCACTAAATTCAACAGTTTTAAAGATAAACTCACCAAAAAAAACTATCATTGCTACGACAGAGAAAGCTGATAAAAACAAGTTAGAAGCATTAAATGAAATGGAAAATATTCAGGTAATTATTACACCTATTAAGGAATCAAAGGTTGATTTAATTTATTTGTTTTGTTGGCTTGGTAATGAAGGTATAGACAGTGTATTAGTTGAGGGCGGTTCTGAACTTAATTTCTCTGTTCTTAAAGAAGGGCTGGTAGACAAGGTAATAATTTTTATTGCGCCAAAGATATTAGGAGGTAAAAATTCAAAATCTCCTGTAGGTGGAAACGGTTTTGAAAAACTTAAAGATGCTGTCATGCTAAAGGATATAAATATGAGAACTTTTAATGATGATATTATGATTGAAGCTTATGTCAGAAAGGATTCAATATGTTTACAGGGTTAATAGAAGAAATCGGAATAATAGAAGCCATAATAAATGGGAAACAATCTATGAAGCTATCTGTTAAAGCTAAAAAAATACTTGAAAATATTAATATCGGAGACAGTATAAGCACAAACGGAGTTTGTTTGACTGTTACTGACTTTACCAAAAATTCATTCACTGTTGATGTGATGCCTGAAACTATGAGAAAGACTAACCTTGGCAAATTAAAAAATGGAAGCTGTGTTAATCTTGAAAGGGCTTTAAAAGTAAGTGACCGGCTTGGCGGTCACTTAGTGTCCGGTCACATTGATGGAACAGGCAGTATAAAGGGGTATAAGGATGAATACAACGCTACTTGGGTTACTGTTGAAACTAACAGGAATATAATTAAATATATTATTCCAAAAGGATCGATTTCTATAGACGGCACAAGCTTAACTGTGGTAGACGTTTTTGATAATTCATTTAGAGTTTCTTTAATACCTATTACGAAAAAAGAAACAATTTTATTAACGAAAAAAATCGGAGATGAAGTAAATTTAGAATGCGACATAGTTGGAAAATATATCGAACGATTTTTGAAGTTTAAAGATGATAAGAAGGATAAAGAAACTATAGATATGAATTTTTTAATGGAAAACGGATTTTTATAAAGGGCAAAGCCCTCATTGAAGGAGAATAGAAATGTTTAATACAATTGAAGAAGCGATTCAAGAATTAAAAAAAGGCAATATGGTTATTGTTGTAGATGATGAGGACAGGGAAAATGAAGGCGATTTGCTAATGGCTGCCGAAATGGTTACACCTGAACACATTAATTTCATGGCAAAGCACGGCAGAGGTCTCATATGTATGCCAATGATACATGAACGTCTTGATGAATTAAATATAAAAAGTATGGTTAGCAACAATACTGATCCAAAAGAAACAGCATTTACAGTTTCTGTTGATTCTGACAGATGCACTACAGGCATTTCAGCATATGAAAGAGCATGTACTATAAAGCATTTATTGGAAAAGGATGCTAAACCAAATAACTTTAGCAGGCCGGGACATATCTTTCCGTTAGCTGCAAAAAATGGAGGGGTGCTTGTCAGAACCGGTCACACCGAAGCTTCGGTTGATTTGGCACGATTAGCAGGTTTTTATCCGGCAGGAGTTATATGTGAAATAATGAAAGATGATGGAACAATGGCAAGAGTGCCTGATTTAATTGATTATGCAAAAAAATTCGACTTAAAGCTAATTACTATTAAAGATTTAGTTGAATACAGAAGAAAAAAAGAAGTTTTAATCGAAAGAGTTACTGAAGCAAATATGCCAACAAAGTATGGTGATTTTAAAATTATTGGATATATCAATAAAATAAACGGTGAGCATCATATTGCTTTAGTCAAAGGTAATGTAAGAACAGATGAGCCTGTTTTAGTAAGAGTACATTCGGAATGCTTAACAGGTGATGCTTTTGGTTCCATGAGATGCGATTGCGGAGATCAGATGCACGAGGCATTAAAAAGGATAGAAGAAGAAGGCAGAGGTGTTCTCTTATACATGAGACAAGAAGGAAGAGGTATAGGTCTTATAAATAAACTAAAAGCTTATACTTTACAGGATCAAGGTCTTGATACAGTTGAAGCTAACATAGCATTAGGATTTGAAGATGATTTACGGGATTATGGAATAGGTGCACAAATACTTTATGACCTTGGCATAAGAAAAATAAATTTGATGACAAACAATCCTAAAAAAATAATTGGTTTATCAGGTTTTGGTATTGAAATAATCGGAAAAGAAAATATTCAGGTCGGCTGTAATTCAGTAAATGAATTTTATTTAAAAACCAAAAAAGAAAAAATGGGACACGACTTAAAATTTTAAATTCGACTTAAAATTAAAAAATCTTGGAGGAAAAAGATGAAAATATTTGAAGGTAAATTAATAGCTAATAATAAGAAATATGGTATAGTAGTGGGAAGGTTCAATGAGTTTATTGGCGGAAAGCTTCTTTCAGGAGCATTGGATGCATTAAAAAGACATGGCATATCAGAGGATGATATAGAAATTTCATGGGCACCGGGTGCTTTTGAAATTCCTTTGATAGCTAAAACTATGGTTGGCTTAAATAAATACAGTGCCGTTATTTGTCTTGGTGCAGTAATTAAGGGTTCTACTCCTCACTTTGATTATGTTTCAAGCGAAGTATCAAAGGGAATTGCTAATGTTTCACTTGAATCAGGTATACCGGTTATATTTGGAGTGCTTACCACTGATTCAATTGAGCAAGCTATTGAAAGAGCCGGAACAAAATCAGGAAATAAGGGATACGACGCAGCTTGTACCGCAATTGAAATTGTAAATTTAATTGATGAGCTAAAAAAGCAAAATGAAACTAAGTAATATTAAAACTATATATTTTGATTTTGATGGAACACTTCATGACAGTATAAAAATATATGCACCAAGCTTTAGAAAAGGATATGATTTTTTAGTTGAAAACAAAAAAGCTGAGCATAAGATTTGGCATGATGAAGAAATTCAAAAATGGTTAGGTTATACGATCAAAGAAATGTGGGACAATTTTATTAAAGATTTAGAGGAACCATTTAAAAAGAAAGTCAGTTCAATCATCGGAAAAGAAATGCAAAACCAATTTCTTTTGGGCAATGCAAAGCTTTATGAAAATTCCTTAACAGTATTGGAGAAATTGAAAATCAGAGGATATAAATTAATATTTTTAAGCAATTGTTCAATAAAGTACATGGAGGCATCAAAAAAACTTTTTAACCTAAACTTATATTTTGATGATATGATTTGTTCTGAAATGTATGATTTTATTCCAAAGCATGAGGTGCTTAAAATAATAAAAGATAATTATGAAATGAATCAGGTTATTGTAGGTGACAGATTCCACGACATTGATGCGGCCACCAAAAATGGCATTCAATCTATATACTGTGAATACGGATACGGAGACAAAAAAGAAGGTTTAATGGCAGACGTTAGTATAAAAAATATTACAGAGATTTTAAATATTTTAGGTATTAAATACTAATATGATTTAGATGAACATAAAGCATTAATTCTTCAATTGACAACTACATTTGTTTGTAATATACTTTATTTAACTAAACATCTTTCGATATTGGTGCACATAAAATGTGATAATAGGGAATTAGGTTAAAATCCTAAACAGTCCTGCTGCCGTAATGAGAGAGCAGTTTTTTAGGCAATGCCAACCACTGGAAACCCGGGAAGGTTAAAAACTTGCGATGACCTCTAAGTCGGAAAACCTGCCAGTATTATTTGCGTAAATACCGCAAATGCTATGCTTTTCATGGAAAAAAGGTAGTAGCAAACTTGAATACACATTCAAAGCAATTTGTGGGCTTTACGTTTCGAAAATTCGGAACGTTTTTTTTATTATGGTGCTACCACCATTTGTTCAAGCGACAGCGATGAACAAATGGATGGTAGACCTAATGCAGCGTAATCCAAATTTGCGCGATCATAGGGAGCGAACAAATTTGTGATGAAGCCTGCGATAACTTTGCTCCTAAATAACTCACTTTAATAAAAAAGACTAAACATAACGTATAACACGGAGGATCAAAATGAACAAAATTATTAAAAAAATCTCTTTATCCATTGCTATGATACTTATATTGGCAAGCTTGGCTGCATGCACAAACGAGAAACCGTCAGAGCCTGCAGAACAAGGGGCAGTACAGGAACAACCTCAGACAGAAGCTCCCCAATTACCGACGACCGACAGAGCAGGTAACGAGGTTAAAATACCTGAAGAAATAAATAGAATCATATCTATTTCACCGTCTAATACCGAAATAATTATCGCATTAGGATTAGGTGATAAATTAGTTGCAGTAGATAAGCATTCTTCGGATATTGAAGGAATCCCTTCAGATATACCGCAATTTGATATAATGAATCCGGATGTTGAACAATTGGTTGCTTTAAATCCGGATGTTATTTACGCAACAGGAATGAGTATGGCAAAGGGTAATGATCCATTTAAGCCCATTAAGAATTTAGGAATTACGGTAGTATATATACCGTCAAGCAATAGCATTGAAGGTATATACGAAGATATAATATATATATCCGAAACTTTACAGGTTAAGGATATAGGTGAAAAAATAATCGATGAGATGAAAATAAAGGTAGATGAATACAGGGAATTCGGTTCAAAAATAGAGAACAAAAAAACCGTTTATTTTGAAATAGCAGGAGCTCCTAATTTATACAGCTTTGGCAGCGGAGTGTTTTTAAATGAAATGATTGAAATTTTAGGTGCGGAAAATATATTAAAGGATCAGGACCAATGGATTACCGTATCGGAAGAGGCAATAGTATCTAAAAATCCGGACGTTATACTTACAAATGTGGATTATATAGCAAATGCTACAGACGAAATTAAAATTCGTTCAGGGTGGGAAAATATAACTGCCGTAAAAAATAATGATGTTTATTATATTGATAAGGATGCAAGTTCTTTGTCAAATCATAATATTATTAAGGCATTAGAGCAAATGGCAGAGGCAATTTATCCTGAAGCTTATAAAAAATGAGAAATATTAAATTAACAGCTTCTATAATTATTTGTTTGCTGATTTTTATATTGGGTATTGCATTAGGAAGTATTAACGTACCGTTTAACGAAATAATAAACATTATTTCACACAAAATGTTTAATACGGAATTGTTACCGACAATATTACCTAATCATGTGTCTATAGTTTGGAATTTAAGATTACCAAGAACTATATTGGCATTTATTGTAGGAGGTGCCCTGGCCGTAAGCGGTACTGTTATGCAATCTGTATTAAAAAATCCCCTTGCATCATCATATACATTGGGTGTCTCTTCAGGGGCTTCCTTAGGTGCTGCTTTAGTAATCGTAACAGGGTTTAGAATACCGATTTTAGGATTATTTACACTGCCGAGTATAGGTTTATTATGCGGGCTGTTTACTGTTTTTATTGCAGTTAAATTTGCAGCTAAAATGGATAAAAATTTAGAAAATAATACAATTATATTGGTTGGAATGGTTTTTTCTTTGTTTGTTAATGCATTACTTACATTGGTAACCGCTTTATCTGATGAACATCTTCAACAGCTTACCTATTGGCAAATGGGCTCATTCAGCTTAAAGGATTGGTCAAACGTGTTCGTTCTGTTTCCGATTGTATTGATAGGAACTATAATCTTAAGAAGCTATTCAAGAGAAATGGACATAATGACCTTTGGTGAAGAACAGGCATTTACAATGGGGGTAGATGTATATAAATTAAAATGGCTGCTGCTTGGTTTATCAGCCGGACTTACAGGCAGTGCAGTTTCGTTTGTAGGTGTCATTGGCTTTATAGACTTAATCGCACCTCATGTAGTGAGAAAAATATTTGGTTCTTCACATAGAATTGTTATCCCCATGTCAATGATTTTCGGCGGTTCTTTCATGATTATATGTGATCTAATAGCAAGAACCGTTGTATCACCTTCCGAGCTTCCGGTGGGTGCTATTACAGCATTGGTGGGAGCACCGTTTTTTGCCTATGTATATTTCTCAAAAAGAAAGGAGTTATAAATGCTCACTTTAAAAAATGTATCGGCAGGTTACAACGGATATGACGTATTAAAAAACATATCTCTGAATATAAGCGAGGGTGAAAACCTATGTATCATAGGTCCAAACGGCTGCGGCAAAACAACTCTTATAAAGGCAATTGCCGGACTTATTCCTCACACAGGTAACATAAAAATAAATGATGTAAACATATTATCCATGAAACGTGCTGAAGTGGCTAAGAAAATGGCTGTTATGAGTCAAATTTCTTCTATTTACTTTTCTTATACAGTTTATGAAACCGTACTTTTAGGCAGGTATTTGCATATGAAGGACAGAAGCTTCAAACAGCCCTCTGTAAAGGATAAGGAATATACAGAAAAATGCTTGAAGGCAGTAGATTTATACAATCTGAAGGATAAGCAGATTAACACATTGTCAGGTGGTCAGCTTCAAAGAGTATATTTAGCAAGAACATTGGCTCAGGAACCAAAAATTATATTGCTTGATGAGCCCACTAATCACTTGGATTTGAAAAATCAGGCTGAGTTAATAGATTTCTTAAAAAATTGGTCCAAAGAAAAAGGGCATGCTGTAATAGGCGTTCTTCATGATTTAAACTTGACCATGAAATTAGCCGACAACATTTTGCTTTTGGATAAAGGGGAAATTGCTGCTTACGGTAAAGCAACTGATGTAATATCGTCTAAGCTGTTAAATAAAGTGTATGACATGGATGTTGCAGGATATATGACGGATTCATTGAAACAATGGGAATACTACATTAGTGAACCATTCAAGTTAAGGAAAGTTAATTAAAATAATTTAATGCCTCTAAAGTAGATAAAATTGAATTTACCTTGGAGGTTTTTTATGTGTATGAATGGTTAATATATTCAAATTTAGGTATAATATAAACAATAAATATTTAAATTTAGGAGGAATGTATGAAAAAATTAATAAGCTTAGGTTTAATAATTCTTATGCTGTTTACTGCATGTGAAAATAATACAAATATACCTGATGGTAATAATGATAATCAAGATGAATATTCTATAGAAGATTATTTCCCGGTGGTTGAAAATACTAAATATTCGTATCAAGGTGAAGGAAACGAATTTGCTGCATACACTGTTTTCATAGATTATATAAACAATAACAGATTTCAAACAAGAACTAATAACGGCGGAACTGAAACCATCAAAGTTTATGAGTTTAAAGATAATCAATTAGTCGAGCTGTATAGCAGAGGAGAAACTTACTTCAGGGAGGATTTTACAAACCGTGAATTTCAAGAGGGTAACGCAGCACTAAAGGTTCCCTATACCGGAGAATTAAAACAAATTGTAACTCCTCAAGGCAATTTCAATGCAATTGAAGTAATAGTCGAAAACGGTCAGGGAACAAGTACAAATTACTATGCAAAGGATGTCGGTTTAATAAAGTCAATATATAAGGATGATGACTACGAAGTATCATCAACTTTAGCCGGCATTGAACAAAATATACCCTTAATACAAACTGTTACATTATATTATCCTGATATTGACGGAGTTCATTTAAACTCTGTCGATGTACAAATATCATTTAACACAAACGATTTAACTAAGGATGTTATTGAAAAAACTGTCAAGGATTTATCTGTATATGAATTATTCAGTATAAATACCGAAATAAACGAGCTTTACTTTGATGAAAATGATGAAAGTGTGCATATAGATTTAACAAAGAATTTCATTGATGAAATGAATGCCGGCGCAGGATTTGAAGGCTTGATACTTCAAAGTATTGCCAACACTTTAGGTTCTTACTACGGAGTAGAAAATATATATCTTACCGTAGACGGTAATTTATATGAATCAGGTCATATTTCCTTAAAAGAAAATGAACCTCTTAAAGCGGATTACAGCAATGTAATAAATCAATAAATAAGTGCAATTTAAAAACGAGGGAAAATCCCTCGTTGGGTAGGTTGCTGAAAAAGTTCATCCTGCAAGGCGCCGGAAGCCTGGCAACCGCAGCGTATTCAAACATACGTGAGGATTGACTGGCTGAACGGCAACGCAGCAGGTGGGCATTTTCAGCGACCTATTTTAAATTGCGTAATCATATAATGATATTATCTTGCCGGTATTTTTTACCTCTCTTGCGGGAATCCCCACAACTGTTGCATTAGGTTTTGTGTCGTTTAGCACAACTGCATTAGCTCCCACCTTGGTACCTGAAGCTATATAAATATTGCCTAATATTTTAGCTGCCGCTCCGATTACAACATTATCGCCAACTGTAGGATGTCTTTTTCCTTTTTCATTTCCTGTACCACCTAATGTAGCACCGTGAAACATAGTTACGTTGTTGCCTACAACAGCGGTTTCACCTATAACTACACCCATACCATGGTCTATGAAAAGCCCCTTGCCGATTGTTGCTCCCGGATGAATTTCTATACCTGTAATATGCCTTCCTATATTTGAAACCCATCTTGCCAAAAAGAATCTTTTCTTTTTGTACAAGCCGTGGGATATTTTATATGCTATTAATGCCTTAATGTGAGGATATAACAACAATACCTCTATCCTGTTTCTTGCAGCCGGATCTCTGTCAAATACCGAATCTATATCTTCAATAATTGATTTAACAAATTTAATCATATTATCAACCCCTTCCATTCAATTGAATAACAATTGATTTGATGTTAGTAATATTTCACCATTGACAAATACTTTTCGCCGCCATCCGGAGCTATGGTCAATATTTTTTTATTATTGCCGTATTTAGCCGCAAGCTTCCTTGCTGACGCTACGTTGGCTCCTGAAGAAATACCAACCAATATACCTGTTTTAGCTGATACCTCAACGGCTGTGTCAATTGCCTCTTCTTCAGTTATTGTCAATATTTCATCAATATTTTCTCCGTTGTATGTGTTAGGAATAAAACCTGCACCAATACCCTGAATCTTATGAGGTCCGGGACTTCCTCCTGATATTACAGGTGATTTTTCCGGCTCTACACCTGCAATTTTAATGTTTTTATTATACTCTTTCAATCTTTTTGAAACTCCTGAAATAGTTCCGCCGGTACCTACACCTGCCGTAAACATATCCAAATCATTTAACTGTTTTATTATTTCCTCAGCTGTAGTCATATAATGAAATTCCGGATTTGCGGGGTTGTTGAATTGATCAGGCATGAAATTCTTGCTGTTATCCTTTAAAATTTCATTAGCCCTTTCAATGGCACCCTTCATTCCTTTCGGTCCTTCGGTTAAAATTAATGTTGCGCCGTATGAAGAAATCATTGTTCTTCTTTCTACACTCATAGTTTCAGGCATCGTCAAAATTACTTTGTATCCCTTTAATCTTCCTATAAACGCTAATGCAATACCTGTATTACCGCTGGTTGGTTCAACTATTACGCTGTCCTTTTGCAATAATCCTTTTTTCTCCGCATCCAAAATCATGCCTAATGCAGTTCTATCCTTAATGCTTCCTCCGGGATTGAATTTTTCCATTTTAATAAAAATATTTTCTCCCGGCAATTGTATTATAGGTGTGTTACCTATTAAATTTAATGTTGTAAATTGTTTCATATTACTACCTTCCTTTTAACCCGATAAACTAAGGAAATTTATTTTAATAGCTATGCGTCGCAGGGAAATACAACAAATTTGTTTGCTCACTCCCGTTCGCACAAATTTGGTATTCTGTGCGTTGACCTACCAACCATTTTTCAGGAAAAAAACTGAAAAATGGGGTTAGGGCATAAAAAAACTCCGACTCCATATAAAAATATTATATAGAGACGGAGTATATCCGCGGTTCCACTCTTATTGACAATAAAATTGCCCACCTTTTGCTAGCACCATCATGCTATTATACGATAACGGATATGCTCCGCAGCAGCCTACTATTAAATAATAATTTCGGTGCTGTACTCCAAAGGGCACTTCACATATACCTCCGATAAGTATCCTTTCAGCCATGAGATACTCTCTCTTAAAATTCAGTATACATTACTTTCCTTCTTCATAGTATTTCCTACTAATTTAGTTGGGTTTATATTTTTAATTATTATATTATACCTAATCACAAAATGCAACAGTTTTTATAAAATTTTTTTATAGAAAATTAAACCTTTTAATTTCCCTTTAGTTTTTTCACAAAACTGTAGGTAATTTTAGCAGTCAATCCCCAAATTATAAAGTCATTGTATTTATAAAAATAAACAGGATATCTTATGCTTTCCCAATTATACTTACTTCCGTCATTAACCATATGATATGGAAAATCATTGTCTGCTTTAGGATAATAATTCATAAAATATCTTTCCGGTTCATTTTCCAAAAAATAAGATAGAGGTACATAAAAAATTTCGGAAACCTCATCCTTATTATATTTGATTTCATTTATCTTCGTATTTTTAATATATCCTAAATAAGTATAAACGAATGAACCGCTTTTGCTTGTGGCATAGTCCATTTCCGATATTATTTCTATGTTTTCCATCTCTATACCCAGCTCTTCATGTGTCTCTCTTAAAGCTGCATATTCAGGACTTTCTCCGTCTTCGATTTTCCCTCCGGGAAAAGAAATTTCTCCCGGTTGTCTTATGGATTTTGACCTGACCTCATATATAAGATTAAGCTTCCCTTCTATTTCAATTATGGGAAGCAAAACTGAAAATCTAAAATCTTCATCCATAGGCTGCGGTACATATTTTTCTATTAGTTTTTTTACATCATTTATGTTCATTTATCTATAAACCTCATAAGTCCAAATATAATAAATACCAATCCGGATATTATTTTTATTATATTAGAAGGTATGCGTTTAGTCAATGATGTTCCTATTATTATTCCAACCAAGCCAATTGCAAGCATTCCTAAAACGGAGCCCGTAAGCACTAATCCGGGATAGTCCGCTTCCATTGCCAATGTCATTGCTGTAAGCTGTGTTTTATCTCCCATTTCTCCTAATAAAAATGTAAGTGCCGTTGTAATTACCGGACCGAATTTGAAACTTTTCCTTTTCTCGTCCTCTTCTTCGTATACAATTGTTAATATGCCAAAAATAATAAATATAAAACCTGCGAATATTTGAAGCAGTTCACCTTGTATAACGTTGGATAAACAGCATCCGATTACAACAGCTGCTCCGTGATTTATAAAAACTCCTAAAAGTATTCCTAAAAGCATTTGCACCACTGTATATTTTGCCGATAATGTCATAAGCATCAATTGAGTTTTATCTCCAATTTCTGCGGTAAATACAAGTGCAAAAGCTTCTAAAAATTCTCCTGTCATATTTTCCTCCATATATAATTATTTTTACATAAATACTCTTTAATAAAAACAAGTTATATATTATAATATTTAATGATATAAATAATAAGAACCATACATTTATTTAAGGATATATAATTTTGGAGGAATTATGGGATTTAATATTTTAATAACAACAGCTCCCTTTGGTAACGGTCATAAAATGGTTGCAACTGCATTAAAGAATGCATTTATAAATAAAGGTTACAACAATGTGTTTGTTGTTGATTTATTCACTGAAGCACATCCGACAATTACAGAAACAATTAAAAGAGCTTATATTAAAAGCTATGATTTTGGTGAAGCATATTCTATGCTATATTATGGTTCAGAAAAATTAACTAATATGAGGGTTATTGAAATATACCGAAATTTCGGATATAAAAAGCTGAGAGATATTGCGAAATCATTTAAGCCCCACGTAATAATCAATACATTTCCGATTTTAGCTTCATTAAAAATAAAAAATGAATCAGGGGAAAATATTCCTGTTTTCAATATTGTTACGGACTTTTATGTTCATAAGTTATGGTTAAGCAAGGAAATAGACAAATTTTATATAGCCACCGAGGAATTACAGGAAGAGTTGAAAAAAATGAACATACCTGTTGAAAAGACAGTTGTTTCGGGAATCCCCATAAGAGAAGCATTTGAAGAAATCGAAAACTTTTCTATGCTATATAAAAAATATAGATTTAAAAGAAATAAAAAAATCATCTTGATTAATTCGGGGGCTTTTGGAGTTTTCAAGGATATAAAAAAAGTATGTATGGAGCTTTGCAAATACAAATCAATTCAAGTTGCCGTGGTATGCGGTAACAATACATTGCAAAAGTCAAAGCTTGAATCATTAAAACTAAGGAATTTAAAGGTTTTTGGATTCATAGAAAATATAGATGATCTGTACAAAATTGCATGCTGCATGATTACTAAATCCGGTGGTATAACATTAAGTGAAGCATTGTCCGTCCAGCTTCCTTTAATAATAATTAAACCCGTGCCCGGTCAGGAAAAAGAAAATGCATTATATTTTGAAAAAAAAGGAGCTGCCATAATTGCAAATAATTCTTATCAAATAGTAAACAGCACAATTGAATTGATAAACAGCCCTTCAATGCTAAATACAATGAAAAATAATATGAAAAAAATGTATAACAAATCATCATCTTTCAAAATTGTTGAAGACGTTGTGGAAACTATAGAGAAATAGATGCCCTAACCCTATTTTTCAGAGTGTTTTTTCTGAAAAATAGGGTTAGGGCATTCGCAACGAATTCTAAAAATATACGACCAAAGGGAGTAGATATTTTTGTGAATTCGACTGCGCAAAAATTGGTGACATAAGAGTTAGCTTTTAAATTTATTAATTTCTTCTACACATTTAGCACTGTAGAAGGTTGTATCCATGCCTATTGCAATATATTGAAAGCCTTGCTCGGCACGTTTTTTTGCTGCTTCACCATTTCCGGCAAAAATGCCTGCAATTTTATTATATTTTCTTGTTAGCTCAATTACCTTCTTAGCTGCATTTTCAACTAATTCATGGGTAACCTGTCCTGTTACTCCCATAGATTGGGACATATCATATGGTCCTAAAAAGATAACGTCTATTTCCGGTATCTTGCATATTTCTTCAAGATTCTCCAAACATATTTTATTTTCACAGTGAGTTATTATTAGTGTTTGTTCATTTGAACAGTCGGTAAAATTGGAAATACCCGACATACCGTAATCCGCAGATTTAGGGAAAGCTAAACCTCTTTTACCTATGGGCTCATATTTGCTGCGTTCTATTATTTCTTTAGCTGCCTGAGCATCATTTATTTGTGGTACTTGAATTCCGTGAGCACCGATATCAAGTGTATGAAGTATCGTACTTTCTAATCTATCAGGAATTCTTACGATTGGAGTTATACCTCTCAGTTCCGCTGCTCTTATCATATGCTGAGAACTTTCTGCTCTCATAGGTCCGTGCTCATTATCGATTATAACAAAGTCAAATCCCGCTAATCCGGCAATTTCCACTAAATCAGGTGCATTGCAAACAATGAATGTTCCTATGGCTGCTTTACCTCCTTTTAGTTTCTTCTTAAGTTTATTTTCAAACATTTTTACCTCCAAGGATGTTATCTTAATATTACATTAATTTAGATTTAATTAATTTTCCTAATCTCTCCATGCCTATTTTTATTTTATCAGGTGAGCTTGCTCCGAAGCTTAATCGTATACAATTGCTCCCTTTGCCGTTTCCTTCCGTAAAGAAGCCCTCACCTGCTACAAATGCTACCTTAACGTCAGGGTTTGAGGTTGCTTCTGTTAACAACTCTGATGTGTTAATTCCGACCGGCAATTCAACCCATGTAAATAATCCGCCGTCCGGGAATGTTCTTTTGGTTCCTTCCGGGAAGTACTTATCGATGCTTTCTATCATTGCATCTCTTCTTTCTCTGTGTACATCACACAACAATTTATGATGTCCGGGATAATATCCTCTCTTGAAAAATTCCGCACAGATTATCTGAGGCAAAAGTGATGTATGTGAATTTGTAGCTGATTTGGCATCAATCATTTTAGCAATTATTTCATCATTTGCATATACATATCCGATTCTGCTTCCCGGAGAAAATATTTTAGAAAAACTATTGGCTAATACTGTGTGACCCGTTTTATCAAATGCCTTAATCGGCAGCAAATCCTCACCGCTATATCTGATATCCCTGTAGGGATCATCTTCTAATATAATTACATCATACCTGCTTCCAAGCTCAGCGATTTTTTTCCTTCTGTCAAGGGACAATGTTCTTCCGGTAGGATTTTGGAATGTTGGAATTACATAAACCATCTTTGGATTATATTTAATAATTTTGGCTTCTAAGTCCTCAGTAACCATTCCTTCATCGTCCATATCAACCGGAATACAATTTGCTTCAAACATACTGAATGTTTCAACCGAATGTACAAAGGTAGGAGATTCAACTAAAATTACATCTCCCGGCTCGATATAAAGCTGACACATCAGATTCATTGCTTCTAACCCGCCTGTTATAATTAATATATTATCAGGATTTGCATTAACACCTTTAGGAGCTAATAAATCATTAACTATAACTTCTCTTAAATCCTTAGCACCAAGAACCGGTCCATAAGATAAAATTTCATAACCTCTGCCTTCAATTCTCATGATATCTTCTGTAATTTCTCTGATTTTGTCTACCGGCAGGCATTCCTTAGCAATAGCCCCTCCTCCAAATGAAATTACATCAGGATCATTCATGGAGCTGAATAAGCTTTTTATTATATTAGCTTGCTTCTCCATTGTTTTCATTCGTTTTGCATAGTTTGACATATTTTCTTCCTCCAATAGTTAATATTTATGGTTTTTTTATTGTTCTCCTTGAGCTTTTACCAAACTTTTCATGCAGGACTTTATAAAGGCACTTTTTAAAGTTTTCATCCTGTTCCTTCGTTCTTTTGGACGGACCCTTTGTCTTACCTCCCTGCTTTCTTATTCTTTCACTTATATATCTCGATTGCAAAAGATTATCAATATTATTTTTATTAATAAAAAATCCTGAAGTATGGATTATTGCTGAGGCCTTCGACAAAACTAAGCTTGCAAGACCGTAATCCTGTGTAATTAATATGTCCCCTTCTCTGAATATTTGAACAATTTTATAATCCACAGAATCTCTGCCTTGCTCAACAACTATTACTTCAAAATCGCTAACAATATAATGGTCAATGTCTACTACAATAATTAATTCAATTTTAAATTCTTTAGCTGCTTGCTCACATATTTCCTTGACACGCTGCGGACATGCATCCCCATCTATTATAATTCGCATGGAAAAAACTCCTTTTTACTTTATAATTATGATATATGTCTTAATTTGTTGATTGATGACAGTAAATAAAAAGAGAATTATTTATTTTCAAAAGTACCGTACACCAAAGGAGTTTTATCTTGAACCATTAATCTACCCTTCGCTATAACCGTGTCTATGTTTAGCTCTTCATCAAGCAAGCAAACATCTGCATCCATGTTAACTTCAATTTTTCCCTTATTTTTAAGCTTAAGAATTTTAGCCGGATTGCAAGTTATTGCTCTCAGTGCCTTTTCAAGAGATATGCTTTCTTTGTTTACACAATCCTTAATTGCTTTTATTAAGCAAGTTGATTTACCAATACCAATTCCTACAAATTCCTTTTTATCATTAAATATCGGCAAGCTTCCCTGTCCATCCGACGAAAGAGTATAATTGTTTTCATCAACACCTTCTTTTAGCAATCTCTTAAGTCCCTTGCTGAAGCTAACCTCGCCTTCTGTTTCCTCCCAGAAATCCGGGTCCTCACTTCCAGTGAAATCAATAAAACCTCCACTTTTAGCGTAAGCGATTAGCAATACATCTTTTATGCCTGCATACTCAGGTCTATAAACCTCTGCATTTCTTATTATCGTTATCATCTTATACTCCTTACCTTTATATTTAACTGTGTACATAACTACTATAAATATATAATAGTCAAAACTATTTTATACTTTTATTCAATGTATAAATATCTTTCCTGATATGTTTCAGCAGGGGAAGTTCATTTCTTATTTTTTTCACATAATTTAGGTCAATTTCCTGTATAATATATCCTTCTTTTTCATCCATTCTGTTCAATACAGTTCCCCAGGGAGATACCACAATGGAATTACCGTAAGAATGATATGTTGCTTCTAAATCTCTTGCAGGAGCTACCCCTATAGTATAAACCTGATTATCAAGTGCTCTTGCCCTGAAGCTGAGCTCCCAATGAGCAGGACCTGTAGTCATGTTAAAGGCACCGGGATAAATAATCACTTCTGCTCCTTCTGCCGCCATTAACCTCGACAGTTCAGGGAATCTGATATCATAGCAAATAGCGAGACCAATCTTGCAAAATTCAGTATCAAACAATGTTACATCCCTGCCGGGAGTTAATGTGTCAGATTCTTTAAAATATTGACCTCCTTCGATATCAATATCAAAAAGGTGCATTTTTCTATGTTTAGCTATTTGATTTCCGTTTCTGTCAAATACATAGGATGTATTATACACTTTATCGTCTTTTAGCTCGGGAATTGTACCGGCAACCACATAAATACCGTAATCCTTGGCAGCGGTACTCATAGCTGTATAAGCAAAACCTCCTTCGTTTTCGCCGTAAGCTTTAAAAAGAGAATTATCATAGGGACAGCAAAACATTTCAGGAAGCACTGCAAAATCCGCACCTTCCTTTGAAACCCTTTCAATTAACCTGACTGCATTTTCTACATTTTTTTCCTTATCATCATATACCTTTGTCTGTAGTAATGCCGCTTTAAATTTACTCATACCGATACACCATCCTTTTACTTCATTATAGAATATATTCCATTTATTCGCAAGTGAACACTTATCTCATCGCTGCCTTGTTAACATTTAAGTAGATTTATTATATATTTTTTGGTATAATTTCTTATGTACACTTTTTATTGATAGTAAATTCTAATTATTTATATAATGTTTGGATATTATAAAGGAGAATCGCTATGTTTGAAATTCAACTTGCTTCCAAATACCCGGATAGTACAAATGATAAAATCAGCAAAATATTTGTAGATGGATTTTATGAATGGTTACATTATTTTTCAAAAGACAAAAAGAAACTGACAAACGCTTTTTCACATATGTTTAATCCTGATGTTTTCTATATTGCATGTCTGAATGGCGAGATTTGCGGGATATCTGCTTGTAATGACGGGAAAATTAAATCTGTCCATCTTGAAAAGAAGGAATTGAAAAAACACCTTGGTTTTGTAAAAGGAACCATTGCTTATACTATTTTGAAACATGAATTTGAAGAGAAACAATATCCTTTTCTAATAGAGCCTGATATGGGGTGCATTGAATTTGTAGCAACTACCCCGGAATATAGAGGCAAAGGTGTTGCCTCAGAAATTATTACGAATATTTTTAAAACCACTCCTTACACAAATTATGTGTTAGAGGTTGCTGACACCAATCTTAATGCTGTGAATTTATATACGAAGCTGGGTTTTCAAGAATTTAAAAGAATCAAAGAAAAACACAGTAATAAAAGCGGCATTAATTATCTTGTATACATGAAATATATTAAATTGAGACAGCATCTGTAACTCAAATAATGTTTCCTATATGATTTTAATTTAGATTATGGGCAGAGCTGAACAATCATATTTTTATCGAAAGAAGTATATGAATTTTCAGAATATAAAGGGTGTTTATCTTTTTCAGGATGAGTGTACTTTAAAACAATTGTCTTATCTTCTTTTTTAATTGATATTAATTCTATGAATCTTTGTGACCCAATGCCTTCTCCCAAATTGATTCAGGAAATCTTTCGCGAATAGAATTACCATAACCCATTCCCGAAATAAGTTCCCTAAAATCCCTGTTTTTCCAGCCATTCAGATAATATTTTCTCCCGATATGATTTGTTAATTTTATTAGCCTTATATTTTCCCAATATGAGTTCATTATGTATATTTCCATCCATAAGGAATATAACTCTGTTCGCCCTGGATGCCACCCTTGCATCGTGAGTAACAATGATGATTGTTGTACCATCATTATTGATTTCATTGATAATATCCATCACTTCTTTTGTGGTGCCGCTGTTCAGTGCTCCTGTAGGTTCATCCCCAAATACAATGTCCGGCTGATTTATTAGTGCCCGGCAGATTGCCGCACGTTGGAGCTGACCTCCCGAAACCTCTTTAATATCATGATCAGCCACATTTGAAATGCCTGTCTTTTCCATTATGGCATCCACATTTTCATTTACCTGTTCTCTTGACAGCTTACCGGACTTAAATCCAGGCAGTACGATATTGTCCCTGACCGATAAATTTTTCAGGAGATAAGAGTGTTGAAAAATAAATCCCATCTGATTTAGTCTTACTTCACTGATCTTTTCATCTTTTAGTTTAGAAATATCTTTACCACACAGCAGCACATTGCCGGATGTGGGTCTATCCATTCCGCTTATATTATAAAGCAGTGTAGACTTACCGGATCCGGACTGACCCATAATTGCTATAAACTCTCCCTTTTCCACTTTAAAATTTATATCGTTTAATACCTGAGTGTTGTCAAAGCTTTTACATAGATTTTGAACATCTAATATTGTTTTCATACCGCACCTCCAAACTTTCTATTCATTGATTATAGAAATAATATTGTACTTATCAATTAACCTAACTACAAAATAAGTAACTGATAGAATCAGCACAAGCACTATCAACGGACAAATTATATACTGAATTATAGGATTGGAAATAAGTTCAACCTTCTTAACCCCAATACCTGCAATACCTAATCCCGCATTAACAATTTTTTCTCCTAAGGCATCCGTCAAAAAAGTTCCCAACAAGATGCCTGTAAAGGATACACATCCTATTTTTATCATATACTGCTGTTTAATATCATGTTCAGAAAAACCAATAGCTTTTAAAACAGCTATTCCTGATAAATCCTTTGTCAGACGCAGTTTTAAAAACAAGACAGTGATAATCATAACAATGCATGTGCCTATGATGACTATTGAAAAGACTATATTCTTAAGCTGCTTTGAAACCCCGCCCAGTGTCTGGTTTATGAATTCATTCATTGGATCTGCCGTTATTCCCGTTCCAAGGATTTCAGACCATTCATCTGCCTTTCTTTCCACTGCTGCATTTTCAGCAAGACTTACTGAAAATGAATATTTTTCAGAAGTTCGTCCGGAAAAATCATATTTTGACTTTGCAGTATACCCACCGCTGGTAACGTCCTGATATATTCCGGAAATAATGAACTCCTGCTCTTTATTATCAAATAACAGCACTATTGTATCGCCGGTACTTTTTCCGATTTTTTCAGCGTTAAGATAGGACATTGCAATTTCACTTTGACCCACAGGAGCTTTTCCGCTTAAATACTGAAGTTCATTCCCGGCATTATCCCCGCAGTCTATATGCAAATTCATAAGTTCATTTTCCGCACCAATAGTTTGGACACGTACCCTTCTATATTCAAAGTAGCCTTGGGTTTCATCATCATTATCCAAAACCTGTTTTACATTCCTGTAACCTGTCTCAAGATTTTCCCCATTTTCCACTTCAATTAAAATATCCTCCAATGAACTACCCATATATGTAATAAATTCCGGTGCTTCGAAGGTATTCAACAAATTGACGGGGATCATAATCATCATCACTGCAATCAATACAATTACAAATACAATTGTCCAATCTTTAAACTTATAGAAAATTTCACGTATTCCCATTAGCCAGTTAACGGAAAGCCACTTTGATTTATATAGTCCATCCTTTATACCGCCCTTTTCTCCTTCAAATCCCTTTCCGGTAACTAAAGCATCAACAACCGTGAGTTTTTTGATTTTCTTAAATAGCTTTTTACAGCGATAATTTATAAGCAGAAAAACAATGAAGCTCACAACAAGCGATAATATGATTGTCAGAAGAGATATCCCTTTATTTCCAAATACAGAACTGATATGCTTAGTAAATATACCGCTGATTAATAATGCAAAAAAATTTCCTAATATGATTCCTGATAACGCCAATGCCCTGTATTTATAGAGATAAATATCCCTTATATCGGCAAAACTCAGTCCAATTGCTTTCATAGTGCCGATTTCACTGATTTCTTCTTCTAATGCAGCCATGATTGTAAACTTAATACAGATAAAAGAAATAATAATTAAAAATATACTCGCCAGAAGTAACACAAATACAGTAATGATATCCGTTAAAGCACTTAAAATAAAAATTATTGTATATGTTACTGCCTGGCCATTCTGCGGAAGTCTTGCATTTTCATAAGCAGTCCGGAAATTTGATGCCTCTTTTGAGTCATTAAAATATGCTTCTATAAGGTATTCATTCTCTCCGACCTTACCTTCAAGCATATGAAAATCTCCATTGCTTAATAGTATTCTTGTGGAAGAGGTCATTGTGGAATTCATCATGGAATCCAAAATAAATTCTTTAATTATAAATTCCTTCATAATATCATTTGAGTTCAAAATTACTCTATCACCGATTTCCAAACCATACATATCCCTTAATAGTACAGGAATTCCAATTTCACCGTTGTGGATTGTTACCTTCTGATGTTTAGAATTTAATAATAAATCCTTAGCCTCGCTCTGTTTTACCAGACCGATGTCAAGACGTAAATCAGAAAGATCGTATGTATCCCTATCATTAATAATTGTAAGATTATCTCCATATACATCAATCATAACGGATGTCTGCCAATAAGTAATACCACTGTAATTTGACATAAACTTATCTATTTCATCCTGACTGATTTCTCCTTTGTGCATCTGAACAAAATGCGGAGGCTGTGCTGTCTTGTATAATTCAGAAATTGATGTATAGGTTTGTACTGCCATTATCATAGACAATATTGCAAGGCAGGATGAAAAAAATATAAATAAAAGTAATGCAAGATTAATCACTTTATTTCGTTTAAAATCATTTTTAACTATTAACCAATTCATATAAATTTCCCTTCCATCTCTTTAATGCTTTTACCGGAGCCAAAAATAAACGCAAATGTAAACATTTCAATTCCTGTGATTATAAGCATTAATCCAATTCCCCGTCCTTCTCCGGTGCCGATAATTCGCCCTACACCTTCAACAAGAATGCCACCCTCCAGAAGCATCGGCTCAAATACATGGTCAGCAAGTATACCGCAGACTGCATATGCAGCAACATATGTCTTTACATTTGCCCCCGGTTCTGCATAAACAATTGAGCGAAATAATCTTCAGGAACATCTAACATCTTCTCAAGTAACGAAATTAATGCTGTCATAACCTTCATCTGAGAATCAGCGTCCATTTCAAAAATACCTTCATCAGTTAATGTTAATGATGCTGCAAGAAAAACTTGCATATACTGTAACGGATATCTGCAGTTCCAAATCTTCTTTTCAATTCCTTCCTGGATAATCCCAGCCAGAACAGGAGCCATAGCAGTGACTATCTGATTTAAAATTTTTTGATGTAATAAAGCATTTTCAGTTTTATGTAAATTATTGATTATATCGTTGTCAATCTGATTAGTAATCTGCATAGCCATAAATGTGCGCATTAGTCTTTCTGTCGGGCTGATATTATCAATTTTTAGTATCTTCTCAGTTCTCCTGATTACCATATCTTTATATCTCCATACAATCGCATCCAAAATATCTTCTTTAGATTTGAAATAGTGATAAAGTGTACCCTTTGCAATGTCAACCTCTTTAAGGATATCATTAACAGTGCATTTCTCATATCCTTTCGTAAGAAACAGCTTTTCAGCAGCATCAAGAATTTCATTTTTTCTTTCACCATATTCTTTAGTAATTCTCATAATTTCGCTCCATTTTAATTATAGACCGAACGTCGGTCGCCTATGCATAGCATATAATAACATCTCATGTCTGTCAATGATTTTTTACACCATCCTTTTTACTTCATTAATAGAATATATTCCATTTATTCACAAATTAAAAAATGAGACCTTCAGATTTCATCTGAAGACCTCATCCTTTAAAATTACTATTCCAACTCGGCAATCAGCTCGCCTGCAACCACTCGCTGACCTTCTTTAACATGGATTTTAGCGACAGTTCCCGATAACGGAGCCAGTACGTTTGTCTCCATCTTCATTGCCTCCAATATAGCGATCGGCTGTCCTGATTCCACTTTGTCGCCTTGTTTAATAAGAATCTTATAAACATTGCCGGGAATATTTGCACCGATTTCATATTGATTGCCGGTATCGGCCATAACAACCTCAACTGCCCCGCTTTTTAAATTCACTGCATTTTTATCTTTTATTGTAATTACTCTTCTGTTTCCGTTAACTTCAAATACCAAATCCTTCGTACCGTCTTGATTCGACTTGATTTCAACAAGCTTAATGCTCAGCTTTTTGCCTTCGGCAATTTTAACACCGCAGGTCTCACCTTCCTCCAAACCATGGAAAAATATGTCGCTTCCCATTAACCTCAGATTTCCTTCTTCTTTAATATTTTTCAAATAATCTTCAAACACCTTAGGATACAATGCATAGCTTAAAGCTTCTTCATCAGTTCCTTCAAGATTGTGTTTTTCTTTCAGTATTCTTTTAATCGCATCAAAGTTTTCAGATGGCAGCAATTCACCCGGTCTGCATGTAATAGATTCTTTTCCTTTTAAAATTAATTTGCTTAAGTTCTCAGGAAATCCGCCCTCCGGCTGACCCATCATGCCTTCAAAATATGAAACTATTGAATCAGGAAAATCCATATCTCTTGCTTTATCATAAATATTTTCCGGTGACAAATCATTTTGAACCATGAATATAGCCATATCTCCTACTGCTTTTGATGAAGGTGTAACCTTTACTATATCTCCAAGCATTTCGTTAACTGTTTTGAACATTTCTTTAACATCTTCAAATCTATGACCAAGTCCAAAGCTTTCAACCTGAGGTTTTAAGTTTGAATATTGACCTCCGGGTATTTCATATTTATATATTTCAGCCGTACCGGTTTTTAAACCGGATTCAAACTTACTATAAACAGGTCTCACCGCTTCCCAATAGTCGGAAATTTTCTGCATATCATCCAAATCAATGGATGTGTCTCTTTCCGTATTGTTCATAGCAGCTATAACCGAGTTTAAAGGCGGCTGACTTGTTAAGCCGGCCATGGAGTTAAAAGCAGTATCAACTATATCAACTCCTGCATTTGCGGCGGCATAAACAGTTACTACACCGTTTCCGCTTGTATCATGGGTATGCAGATGAATCGGTATTGTTAATTCGTTTTTCAGAGCTCTGATAAGCTTATCTGCAGCCATGGGCTTTAACAAAGCTGACATGTCCTTGATGGCTAATATGTGGGCTCCTCTTTTTTCAAGCTTCTTAGCCAAATCAACATAATATTTAAGTGTATATTTATCTCTTTTTTCATCGAGTATATCTCCTGTATAACATATGCTTGCTTCTGCTATTTTATTTTGATTTAATACTTCATCTATTGCAACTTCCATGCCTTCAATCCAGTTTAAGGAATCGAATATACGATATACATCAATTCCTTTCTTGGCCGATACTTTTACAAACTCCCTAATAACATTGTCGGGATAGTTTTTATAGCCAACGGCATTTGCTCCTCTAAGTAACATTTGGAACAATATATTCGGTATTTTTTCTCTTAATACGCTTAATCTTTCCCACGGATCTTCCTTTAAAAATCTGTAGGCAACATCGAATGTGGCACCTCCCCACATTTCTACTGAAAACAATTCACTTGCCAGCAGAGACATAGCAGGTGCTATTTTTTCCATATCAATTGTTCTCACACGAGTTGCCATCAATGACTGATGTGCATCTCTCATCGTTGTATCTGTTAATAAAAGCTTCTTCTGATTCAAGACATACTTTGAAACCTCTTCAGGTCCTTTTGAATCCAATAGCTGCTTAAGTCCGGTCTTGATTTCAGCATTTTTCGTACCAGGAACTCTCGGTACGTTAAATTGAGGCTTAACACCCTTTGTTTCATTTACAACTATGTTGCCGATGTAATTCAACAGCTTTAATTCCTTATCCTCACCGCCTCTTACATTTAAAAGTGACGGATTGTCTGCTATAAATCCGGTATCACATTGACCGCTTTTAAATATTTCATGATTTAATACATTCAACAAAAATCCTATGTTTGTTTTAACTCCATGAATCTTTAATTCTTTTAAAGCCCTTGCATTCTTACTTATAGCATCATTAAAAGACCTGCCGTGTGAAATAACCTTTACCAGCAAGCTGTCATAATAAGGGCTTATAACGGCGCCTGTAAATCCGTTTCCGCCGTCAAGACGTATACCAAATCCGGAACCGCTTCTGTATACATCAATTTTTCCTGTATCAGGAGCAAAATTATTGGATGGATCTTCCGTCGTCACTCTGCACTGAATAGCATAGCCGCTTTGTTTAATGTCTTTTTGGTTTTTTATATTAATTTCAGGAGAACTCAATTTATATCCCTGTGCAATTAAAATCTGCGCCTGTACTAAGTCAATGCCCGTAACCATTTCGGTAACAGTGTGTTCAACCTGAATTCTCGGGTTCATTTCTATAAAATAATGATTTCCGCTTTTATCTACTAAAAATTCTAAAGTTCCGGCATTTCTGTAATTAACGGCTCTTGCAATTTTCAGTGCGTCCTGACAAATCGCTTCTCTCTGTTCATTGCTTATTGATAAAGCAGGAGTAAATTCAACAACCTTCTGATGTCTTCTTTGGATAGAGCAGTCCCTTTCAAACAGATGCACTATGTTTCCGTAATTATCACCAAGAACCTGTACCTCTATATGCTTTGGTTTATCCAAATATTTTTCTATAAATATATCATCAATACCGAATGCCTTTTTTGCCTCGCTTTGAGCACTTCTGAATTCTCTTATTAAATCATCTTCACGCCACGCAATACGCATCCCTCTTCCGCCGCCTCCTGCCGATGCTTTAAGAATAACAGGATATCCGCAAAATTCAGCAAACTTCTTTGCTTCTTCTTCAGATTTAACGGCTTCTTCAATACCGGGAATAGTAGGAACCCCTACAGAATTTGCAACAATTTTAGATTTAATTTTATCTCCTAATTTGCTCATCATAATGTGGTCAGGTCCTATAAACACTATTCCTTCTTCTTCACATTTGCGTGCAAATTCAACATTCTCCGATAAAAAGCCATAACCGGGATGAATGGCTTCAACACCTTTAGATTTTGCCAAGCTTATTACTTCGTCAATACCTAAGTATGCATCAACAGGTTTTTTATTTTCACCTATTTTATAGGATTCATCAGCTTTCGTTCTGAAAAGTGAATTTTTATCCTCTTCAGAGTATATTGCTACACTTCTTATACCCAATTCTTCACATGCTCTGAGAACTCTAATGGCTATTTCACCACGGTTAGCAACCAAAACTCTTTTGAAATTTTTCATGTTGTCCTCCAAATCACCAAAAAAATATACATTTTCGAATTCTATAAAGCATAGTTTAACATTATTTAATAAGTTTTTCAATGATATAATTTAATAAAATTAAATTTAGATATAAAAAACTTTATTTTCTTTATTTTGATTAACAAAGTAATTTCTCGAATCGTTTTCCGCCTTTTTTCAATAAGGTTATTTGTATTATTCGGTATTAATACAATTTTAATAATCGCAGGGGAATGCATCAAATTTATTTGTTCGCTTCACTCACATAAATTTGGCATTCTGTACGTTTGACCTACCAACCATTTTTCAGAAAAAGACTCTGAAAAATGGGGTTAGGGCATAAAAAATCAATCTGTTTAATTTATATACAGATTGATTTTTTATATATTATTTTTCAAAATCTTTTATACTTTTCCATTTCCCGGGAAATTTCGACAATTAGTTAAATGCTACAGAACCTTTAAGATGTTCTACATCGTTGTAGAAAATTTCTTTAATTTCATTGTTATCATCAACTTCAAAGCAGGATAAGCTGCAATTACTGACTACCGTACCCATCCAATCGTTGTTTATTTTAAACTTCCTTATATATGATTCAATACACTTTATAGTTCCGCCGTGAGCCACTATTAAAATATTCTTGCCTCTGCACTTTTCAACAACTTCTTTAAAGGCATTTTCCACCCTTTTATAAAATTGAATTAAGCTTTCACCGTTTGGATATCCGTATTTAAATGGATCACTTTTTATTTTATCAATTACATCTCCGTGATTTTCTACTATTTCATCCCATCTCATTCCTTCAAAATCTCCAAGATTTATTTCCATGAAGCCGTCATGAGTTTCTATGTCAATTTGCTTATTTCCTTTTACAATCTCAGCAGTACGATATGCCCTTTTCAAGGGACTCGCCACTATGCAATCTAAATCAATATCCTCAATTCTGCTTGATAAAAGCTCAGCAGCCATTATACCCTTATCTGTCAGAGCGGAATCCTTGTTTCCCTGAAATCTTCTTTGTTTATTCCATTCTGTTTCACCATGTCTTGTTATATATATTCTTGTCATTTATATCTCCTTCTACTTTTTTCTGTCAATGGATGATCCATCTTATCTATTGCCTGTCTATCGCTTGTCCATTGTTATATTAACCCCACAAATATAGGTACTAAGACTGTAACCGATAATGAAATTATTACTCCGCTTATAAAGGATATTAAAGCTAACTCCTGGCTTGTATTTTTGGTTATAATAGGCAAGCCGGTATCCATACTTATTGCAGCACCTGCAGCAATGGTTTCTAAATATCCGATACGCTTGGCTATGATTGGTATAAATACAAAAGCAATTATTTCTCTGAAAACATTTGTTAAAAATGCAACTGTGCCAAGCTCTGCCGAAACAGGTGTTATTATAATCGCCGACAAGGTATACCATGACATACCCGAAGCAATAGCCAAAGAACCGAACAAGTCCATTTTAAATATTATACTGCAAACTATACCTCCAAATAAACTTCCGGCTATTGTAGCTGCCGGAACTATCAGCACTTTAAAGCCTACCTTCTTTAAATTTGAAAAAATCTCCTTGTTGCTGCCTAAATCAATTCCAACAAAAAACAGTAAGAGGCATAATCCTATATCCATCAATAATCCTGTATGAGCATAAATTGCCTGAGGAATTATAAATAATCCGCTGATTATTCCTAATATCAATGCAATCAATATCTTTTTAGTCATTGCTGCCTCCTACGATTCTTTTATCAGAAAACAGCTTCTTCCTTAATAAATAGACAAAAAGAATACTGAAAGCAACGGTAATAGCCGCAAATACAGCTGCAGTCAAGCCGATTTTTCCTATTGACGAAAGTACCTGCTCGTCCATTCCGACTCTTACACCCATCACGTATATTAAGCCAAACAATATAACAGCTTGAATACCTGATATCTTTTTCATCAAATTATTATGGATTAACCCTTTGCTGCTTAAAAGCCATCCAACTGCCAATAAACCGAAATACAATAAAATTCTAAGTGCCATAACTCCCCCTCATAACTACTGCGGTTTTACACCACCGTTTAACCAATCAATAAATTGATTTTCTGTTATTATTTTAATATTTAATTCTTTTGCTTTTTTATTTTTGGATGAATTGGACATATTGTCATTGTTTATCAGATAATCTGTTTTTGAAGTTACTGAGCCGGTAACTTTTCCGCCTCTTTCTTCTATTACATCCTTTATTTCATCTCTGTTTTTAAATTGTTCAACCGAACCTGTTATTACGAATGTTAAGCTTTCAAACAGCTGTGCCGCATTATTTTCTTCTGCTTTTTCTATTGTAACTTCATTAAGCAGGTCATGCACAATTTTTTTATTTCTATCACTACCAAAAAAATCTACGTAAGCTTTTGCCATTACATTTCCTATGCCCGATATTTCGATTAATTCTTCATAGACCGCATTTTCTATTTTTTCCCAATTGTCATTGAATTTCCTGCATATTAATTTAGCATTTGAAACTCCGATATTAGGTATACCAAGGCAATATAGCAGCCTTGCAGCAGTTGTATTTCTTGCCTTATTAACTGATTGAACCAAGTTATTAAATGATTTTTCACCGAAACCTTCCATATTGACTATAACATCCTTAAAGCTTTCAATATGAAATATATCGCTTAATTCTTTAACTAAACCCTTAGCAATCAGCTTTTCTATGGTTGCTTCCGACAATCCCTCTATATTGATTGCATCTCTGCTGACAAAATGCGTAAAGGATTTTATCTGCTTAGCCATACACTCATCATTTATACAATATAAGGTTTTAATATCATTATCATTCTTAATTACGGTTTCTCCGCCGCATACAGGACAGCTGCCCGGAATTTCCATATTATTGCTTCTTGTTAAGTTGTCAGATATTTGCGGAATAATCATATTTGCCTTATAAACGCTTACGGTATCACCTATTCCAAGCTCAAGATTTTCCATAATACTTAAATTATGAACACTGGCACGGCTTACTGTCGTACCTTCAAGTTCAACCGGCTCAAAAATTGCTATAGGGTTTATAAGTCCGGTCCTTGACGCGCTCCATTCAATTTCTAACAGCTTAGTTTCCTTAATTTCATCTCTCCATTTAAAGGCAATTGAATCTCTCGGAAATTTAGATGTTGCTCCCAAGGATTCTCCGTATGAAATATTATCATACATTAAAACCAACCCATCGGACGGCAATTCATTATCAGTTACCTGTTCTTCAAAATATATAACCGTATCTTGTAAATTAAGATAATTGACTTTTTTATACTCCACCACTCCGAAGCCTTGATTTTTAAGCCAAATTAATTGTTCTGTCCTTGAATTTTTAAAATCCATACCATCTGCTTTCACTAATGAGAAAGCATAAAATCGAACATTTCTTTCAGCGGTAATTTTGTTGTTAAGCTGCCTTACAGATCCACTGCATAGATTACGAGGATTTTTATATTTAAGCGTAACATCTGTAATTTCATTGTTGATTTTTTCAAAATCCGGATAACTGATAACAGCTTCCCCTCTTAAAACCAAGCTTCCCCTGAAGCTGATATTCAGTGGAATGTTAGTAAATACTCTTGCATTATTTGTTATAACCTCTCCTACTTCGCCGTTACCTCTGGTAACCGCTTTGATTAGCTTTCCGTCTAAATATGTCATAACAATAGTTAAGCCGTCAAGCTTCCATGAAAGAACACCTTCATTAGCTCCAAGCCACTGCTGCAACTCATTAACATCCTTTGTTTTATCCAAAGAAAGCATTGGTTTTTCATGTCTTTCCTTAGGTAAATTAGACAAAAGCTCATAGCCCACATTAATGGTAGGGCTGTTAGACAATGTAATATTAGTTTCTTTTTCTAATTCAACCAATTCATCATAAAGGGCATCATACTCATAGTTTGACATAATTTCCCGGTTTTCCTGGTAGTATGCTTTGTTTGCTTCATTTAACAGTTTAATTTTTTCCTTCATCAACAGAAGCTTATCTTCCATAGCTTATCCTCTTCAATTTATATTTTTTCTGACCTATATCTTTTCTATCGGGGCATATTCTAAGTTAAGATTCTTTATTCCCTTGCTTTCAAAAGCAATAACCACTGTTTTTGAGTCAATCTCATCCTTTATTTGAACCACGGTTCCCACTCCCCATGATTTATGCATTACTTTATCTCCGGCAACAATTTTATCTGACTTTAATTTTGGTTTTTCCTTTTCTGTATCTAAACCGCCTTTAAAAAAGTCACTTTTCACAAATGACGGCATTCTTTTTATGTTTTCATCTAAGTTTTGTATTTTTTTAGCGGCATATGACATAGGGTTAACGTCCTCTATGCATTCTGCAGGTATTTCTTTTAAAAATCTTGATTTAAGCTTAGTTTCGTGGTTTCCGAAACGCATCCTGTCATTGGCATACGTTATGAACAGCATCCTTTTAGCTCTTGTTATTGCCACATAAAACAATCTTCGTTCCTCTTCGTCGTCACTGTCAGCTTCTTCCTGATGGATAATCGGAAAAATTCCGTCTTCGAGACCTGTTACAAACACTGTATCATACTCCAAACCCTTGGCACTGTGAACAGTCATTAGAGTTACACAATCATTTTTAGTTTCATCAGTTTTATCTATATCAGCCAGCAATGATACGTGAGACAGGAAATCCTCCAAACCATTTTCTTCATATCTTTCTTCAAAATCCTTGGCTGCCGATAAAAATTCATCTATATTTTCTAAACGGCTTCTTCCTTCTACTGTTTCATCCTCAAGAAGCATTGATTTGTAACCTGTAACCTCAAAAACATCTGATATAAATTCCGAAACAGGCATTACATCCTTTTTAATCATCAACATTTCCATCATAGAAACAAAGTCTGCAATGCTTTTAGCAGCAGCATTGGTTAAACCGATTTCATTCAATTCATAGCAGGCATCAAATTTTGATATTCCTTTTCGGTCGGCATATTCTGTAATCAAATCTATAGTTTTCTGCCCGATTTTTCTTCTTGGCACATTTATTATTCTGTTAAAACTTATGTTATCCTTTTGGTTAAAGGTCAGCATCAAATATGCCATTATATCCTTTATTTCTTTTCTTTCATAGAACTTTAATCCTCCGACTATTTTATAAGGGATTCCTTCTCTGATTAATCCTTCCTCCAATGCTCTCGACTGTGCATTGGTTCTGTACAAAACAGCCATATCAGAATATGAGGAATTATTTTCTCTCCTTTCCTTTCTGATAAGGCATGCAACGGTAAAGGCCTCATCTTTCTCATTGTCCATTTCCAGTATTCTTATGAGATTACCACCTTCAAAGTCAGTATAAAGGTTCTTGCCCTTTCTTTGACAATTATTCTTAATTACACCGTTAGCTGCATTCAAAATGACATTTGTAGAGCGATAATTCTTTTCAAGCTTTACAACCTTGGCTCCTTCAAAATCCTTTTCAAAATTAAGAATATTGTTTATATCTGCACCTCTCCAACCATAAATTGATTGGTCTTCATCACCAACAACAAATACGTTATTTTCGCCATTGGGCTTTTTACCCAATATTTTAACTAAGCTGTATTGAACTAAGTTGGTATCCTGATATTCATCCACCAATATATATTTAAAGCGCTCCTGATAGTACTCTCTTATATCCTGCTCATTTTCAAGAAGTATTATAGTTTTTAAAATTAAATCGTCAAAATCCAATGCATTTGCAATTTTTAACTTCTTTTCATACAGAGCATAAACCTCGCCCACATTTCTTTTATAAAATTCATTAAAATGCTCTTTTATATAATCATCTGCGTTGTTTCGTCTGTTTTTCTCAGAGCTTATAACTGCCTTAATAGAATTAACATTATATTTTTTGGTATCCAAATTCAGTTCTTTAATACAATCCTTAATCACTATTTTAGTATCATTAGTATCATAGATTACAAAATTTGAGTCATATCCTATTCTTTCTATATTCTTTCTTAATATACGCACACAAATAGAGTGGAATGTTCCAATCCACATTCTATCAATTGGATAATCTAATAGCTGTCCAATTCTTTCCTTCATTTCATTAGCAGCTTTGTTAGTAAACGTAATTGCAAGTATCTCCCACGGCATCGACTTTTTTGTATCTATCAAATATGCAATCCTATGAGTCAAAACTCTCGTTTTACCCGTACCTGCACCGGCTATAACTAAAATAGGACCCTTATCATATGAAGCTGCTTCCCTTTGTTTTTCATTTAAAGATTGTAACAAATCCATTTTTCCTCCAATTTATTTAAACGCAACGTATTTTTATTATAAAATTTTTAAACTCTCAACAAATTATATCATAATAAAGCACCACTTCTCAATATGATTATTTTATAGTATAATGTTTACATGATTCAGATATAGGTATAAGTATAGAAAGATTTATAATTAGAGGTGATGGTATGAAAAAAATATTAATTCCAGTTGATGGCTCTATAGCATCAGAAAAAGCAGCAATAAAAGCGGTTGAAATCGGTAAATTAATAAACGCAGAGCTTACTTTTGTAACAGTTGTAAGCCTTCCCACAGAAGATAAATATTCGTACTTCGGAATGAATGTGGAGCATGCATTTATCACAAATTGTGAGGAAATGCTTAAAAATCTCATACGGGAAGAAACCAAAATGCTTGATATTCTTGTAAGAAACCTTGATTCCGGTGATTTAATGACAGAAAAAAGAGTGGTAGTTGGAAAAGCAGCAGACGAAATATTAAAAATTGCCACTGATGAAAAATTTGATTTAATTGTTATGGGAAGACGTGGATTGTCAAATGTAGAAAGAATTTTTATCGGTTCTATAACTCAAAAAGTAATTTCACAAGCACCGTGTCCGGTAATGGTTGTGAACGGATAAGAGGATCATTAGATATTCAAAATGCGGTGGTCATTGGCGCACCGCATTTTTTGCACTTACAGTATAAGCGACCGACACCAAATCAGAGATTTGGGTCGTCCCAGTCTCATTCACCAATGTTTTAGCTCCCTTTGGTCGCAAACATTGAGAATTCATTGCGAATGACCTACCTGCCATTTCTCAGAAAAAAACTCTAAGAAATGGGGTTAGGGCATCTTGCTTATTTAGCTTTCATAGAATGTATAGCTTGTTTTTTCACGGCTAATACCGCTTCCTTCAATCCTTCGGAAACAGTAGGATGTGGATGAATCGTTTCAATGAGCTCATCTACTGTGACTTCTAAATTGATGCCAAGAGAAAATTCTGAAATCATTTCAGTCGCCCTCGGTCCATAAATTGAAATTCCTATTATCTCATCATACTTTTTATCGGTTACAACTTTAATAAAGGTATTTTCAACATCACCTGTAATTAATGTCTTTCCATTATTAATTAACGGGAACATACCTGTTTCATAGTCAATCCCGCGGTTTTTAGCTTCATCCTCCGTAATTCCCACATATGCTACTTCAGGTTTAGTGTATAGACATCCAGGTACAATATCATAGTTTATAGTTTTATTATCCCCAAGCAGCATATTTTCAACTGCAACTATTCCTTGTTCTTCTGCAACGTGTGCCAACATAACCTTTCCCGTTACATCCCCTACTGCATAAATATTATTAACATTTGTTCTCATATTGCTGTCGATTGTTACAAAACCCCTATTACTTACGGCTACTTTAGCATTCTCTGTCTCAAGTCCCGTTATCACCGACTTTCTGCCGGTTGAAATCAATACATTATCTCCATATGCAAATTTGTCTTCTCCGTTTAGCTCATACTTAACACAAAGCCTGCCATCCTTTTTTTCTATTCCGACAACCTTTGCTGAGGTATGAATTTCAATCCCTGACTTCTCCATATTTGCAGATAGCATTGCTGCCACATCAGAATCCATTGATTGACCTATTTTAGGCATCATTTCAATCATGTTTACTCTTGTACCAAATGCACTATATACGCTGGCAAATTCGATACCTATGACACCACCTCCTATAATAACCACTTCTTCAGGTAATTTATCTGAGCAAAGGGCTTTGGTACTGTCTATAACGCCTTCCAGGTCAGAACCCTTTATAGGTGGAATCATCGGCTCGGAGCCCGTAGCTATTACAAAATATTCGCTGTTTATAACGTCTTCTTTTCCATCTGACAGTCTTACCTTTACACTCTTATTGTCAACGAAGCTTGCTTCTCCTCTTATTAATGTTATATTATTGGATTTAAGAAGCATTTCCACTCCCTTAACAAGCTTGTCTATTATGTTTACCCTTCTTGTTTGTAATTTCTGCCAATTCACTTTGGGCTTGTTTTCTAATTCTAATCCTAATTCGTCGGCATTTTTTAATTCTTCATATAGCTCTGCAGTATGAAGCAATACCTTTGTAGGAATACATCCAACATTAAGGCAAGTACCTCCAACCTCTGCTCTTTCTATTAATGCAACCTTTGCGCCTAATTGTGCTGCTCTTATTGCAGATACATATCCCCCTATACCTCCACCGATCACAGTCACTTTATAATCATTTACTGCCATAAGATTGCTCCTTTCTTATTATTTAAATTCCTCAAATAACTTTTCGAATTCGGCAATATCTTCACTTATGTGATATACATGTTTATCTTCAGGAAATTTAACATTTCTTACGTCATCACAATATTCCTTTATTGCATTTATAGTTATCTCTGACAGGTTTGCATATTTCTTTACAAATTTAGGAGTAAATGCCTGGAACAATCCCAACATATCTCCGCAAATAATTAATTGTCCGTCACATGGTGCTCCGGCACCAATAGAATATACAGGAATAGTTAATTTTTTAGTTATATATTCCGTTACTTCCGGCGGAACTGCTTCTAATAAAAGAAACTTTGCTCCGGCTTCCTCTATTGCTATAGCATCTAAAATTAATTCTCTTGCACTTTCTACGGTTCTGCCCTGTGCTTTAAATCCGCCAAGAACTCCTGAGCTTTGAGGAGTTAAGCCAATATGTCCGCAAACAACTATACCTGCATCAGTAATAGCTCTTATACGTGAACACATTCTTCTTCCGCCCTCAAGCTTAACAGCATCAACATCAGCTTCTTTTAAAAATCTGCCTGCATTTTCAACTGCAGATTCATCTGATATCTGATATGACATAAAAGGCATGTCACCTACTATCATTGTATTTTTAGCACCTCTTCTTACAGCCTGACAATGTGATATACAATCATCCATTGTAACAGGTATGGTTCCTTCATATCCCAATACAACCATTCCCAAGGAATCGCCAACAAGTATCATGTCAATTCCGGCTTGTTCAGCAAACGAAGCCATAGGAAAATCATATGCTGTAATCCAGGTTAACTTTTCACCCTTTTTCTTCATAGATTGCAAGTCAAGAATACTTTTTTTCTTCATTATATTCACCTCATAGTAATTAAATTTAGAATACTCCTTCTAAAATTACTTAATAGCATCTGTTTATTTTAAAAAGGAGAAATGTAATACACTGATTGATGTTTAATCAATCAACAAATATGGATTTTCTATAAATTCCTTTATTTCACTCAGGAATTTAGCTGATAATGCACCGTCAACCAAGCTATGATCAGTTGTCAGACTTAAATTCATCATAGATCGTACAACCACTCGCTTATCGATTGTTACAGGCTTATCAACTATTCTGTTTATTCCCAAAATAGCAACTTCAGGTCTGTTGATTATTGGTGTAAATGAATCCATTCCAAACATACCGATATTTGTAATCGTGAATGTTCCATTAAATAAATCATCAGGATTCAGATTATTAGTTCTTGCATTATCTATCAATCTTTCTGTTTTTTCTGCTATTTCCTTAAGAGTCATTGTTTCCATACCCTTAACATTAGGTACCATTAATCCCTTTTCAACATCTACTGCTATGCCAAGATTTACATAGTTATGATATGTTATGGTATCATCTTCCAAGCTTGCATTAAGATGTCTGTACTTCATCAGAAGCTTGCCGAGTACCTTCATAATCATATGATTATACGTTAATTTTAAGCCTTCCTCTGCATATAACGGTTTAAGTTTTTCTCTTAATCTGATAAATTCGGTCATATCTACTTCCATATTAAATGTTACCATAGGAGTAGCAACCCAATTTGCTCTCATTCTCTCAGCAATAATCTTTCTCATTCCAACAGCTTTTTCTGTCTCTGTCGGTTGACTGTATACAGCTTCTTTAGTCCTTGCCGCATATCCTTCAACATCTGCTTTCTTAATTCTGTCATACTTTTCAATTCCGGATAAATCTATATTATTTTCAGAAGCCATCTTCTTAGCTGCAGGTGTAGCCTTTACTCTTGGCTTATCGTTTTGATATCTCTCAACATCTTTTGCCAATATAACTCCGCTAAAGCCTGTTGCTTCAACTTCCGATAAATCTATACCTTTTTCAGAGGATAATTTCTTAGCATAAGGTGTAGCAAGAATGTAATCGGAATTTTCTTTTGTATTCTTTACTTCACTAACTTCCACATCTGATTTATCCGCTGTATCTGCAGCTTTTTCCTCTTCTTTATCGCCTGAGTGCTCTCCTACTATTTCGGATATATCCTCATTTTCATCAGCAATAACACCTATAAGTGCCTTAACAGGTACGGTTTCACCTGCTTGTACAACTATCTTTCTAACTATTCCTTCTGTATCTGCAATAATTTCATTGGTAAGCTTATCTGTTTCTACCTCAAATAACTTATCTCCTACTTTTACATTATTTCCTTCTTCAACAAACCACTTGGTGACAGTTCCTTCTGCCATCGTAAGTCCTAATTTGGGCATTAATATTTCTCTTGCCATGTTCATCCTCCTTCACAGCTTTAATTAAAATAAATCCTTTAACTCTTTTGCAATTTTTTCTGAATTTAATCTATAAGCATTTTCTAATGGGGGTGAAAATGGTACCGGAGTAAATGGTGCCCCAAATCTCTTAATTGGTGCGTCTAAATATTCTACTGCCTCTTCTGCTACGTATGCAGCAATTTCAGATCCAACGCCCCCTTGTTTTACCGCCTCATGTATAATGGCTAACCTATGAGTTTTCTTTACTGATTCTAATATTGTTTCTTTGTCATAAGGCACTATCGTTCTAAGGTCTATAATTTCGGCATTAATTCCATCATTAGCTAACAAATCAGCAACTTCATAAGCTTTTTTCATTGCTATAGAATAAGAAACTATAGTGATATCCGCACCTTCTCTTGCTACCTTAGCCTTTCCTATAGGAACGAAATATTCACCATCAGGAACCGGTCCTTTTTCCTTATATAATATTTTATTTTCAAAATATATTACAGGATTGTTATCTCTTATTGCTGACTTTAATAGTCCTTTAGCATCTGCAGGATTTGATGGTGTAACTACCATAAGCCCTGGGATATTCATAAACCATGCTTCAATGCTCTGTGAATGCTGTGCTGCTGCACTCAAAGACAATCCGTCAGGTGCTCTGATAACCATTGGAACTGTAGTCTGTCCTCCGAACATATATCTGATTTTAGCCATCTGATTAAATACCTCATCCATGGCAACACCTAAAAAGTCTGCATAGTGCATATCCGCTACGGGTCTTAATCCTGCCAACGCAGCTCCAACTGATGCTCCGACAATTGCTGTTTCAGATATTGGAGCATCCATAATTCTTTCGCCGAATTCAGCAGGCAAGCCTTTGAACTGTCCGAAAATTCCACCCTGTCTTACTATGTCTTCTCCCATTACAATTATGTTTTCATCTAATCTCATTTCTTCTGCCATTGCTTCTAATGTTGCTTGTGAAAATGTAATCTCTCTCATTTTTCTACCTCCTACACATATAAGTCATCAAAGATTTCTGAAGGATCCGGGTATTCACTATTGAGTGCAAATTCTAATGCTTCTTTGATTTCTATTTCAACTTTTTCTCTTATTTTCTTTAGCTGTTCTTCAGTCATTAATTTTTCTGACAAAACTTCTTCTTCAAATCTTGTTATTGGATTATTGTTTACATAGATTTCATTAACTTCTTCTTTTGTTCTATACATTTCAGGGTCACCAACAAAGTGGCCTTTAATTCTATATGTCTTAGCTTCTAAGAAGAATGGACCATTACCGGCTTTAACATATTCTAATGCTTCCTTGAAGCCTTCATACACTGCAAAAATATCATTGCCATCAACAATTTTACTCGGCATATTATATCCCTGTGCTCTTACTGATATGTCTTCTACTGCTGTTGTAGTTCTATAAGGAGTTGTTGATGCCCATTGGTTATTCTCACAAACAAATATTACAGGTAATTTCCATGCAGATGCCATGTTTAATGCTTCATGAAATGTTCCTCTGTTTGATGAACCATCACCGAAAAAAGCAACCGAAACATTAGTTCCTTTTTTCATTTTAATAGCTAATGCAGCACCTGTAGCTAAGTTAAATCCTCCGCCTACTACTCCGTTTGCTCCCAGCATTCCTACTGAAAAATCAGCAATATGCATTGAACCGCCCTTGCCTTTGCAAGAACCTGCCTTCTTTCCAAATATCTCGGCCATAACCTGATTCAAGTCTGCACCCTTTGAAATTGTATGTCCGTGACCTCTATGTGTACTTGCTATATAATCTTCATCTGTTAAGCTTGTACAAACACCTGATGCAATTGCTTCTTCACCTATGTATAGATGCACAAACCCCGGTATTTCTCCATCTAAAAAATACCTCTCAACTGTTTCTTCAAATCTTCTGATCTTCATCATTTTATAGTAAAATGTTTCTAATAATTCTTTGTTATACTTTCCCATTTTCATATTCTGCTCCTTTAAATATATTTGCATTTCCATGTACTTACTAAAATAGTTAATATTAAACAATTTGAAAAAGTGTAAATCCGGTTTCCTCATCAAATTTTCTGATTAAGTAGTGATTCTCTCCTTCAACAAAATGCCCACCATCATACAAAATTCTATGTACCACTTTTTGTTGTATATTAAATAGTAATTCCTAAAAAATCTACATCAATCCTGGAAGCCAAAGAGTAAAAGCAGGTACATAAGTTGCTAATAGCAATGTTATCACGCCAACTGCGAAATATGGCAACATAGATATGACGGCCTTTTCAAATTTTGATTTAGCCATTTGAGAACCCAATAATAAACATATTCCAACTGGCGGAGTCAGTAATCCCAAACATAAGTTAACTGTCATAACAACTCCAAATGTTATTGGTGACATGCCAAGTTTTGTTATTATTGGAACCAATATAGGAATTAGAATTATAACAGCTGCATTTGCTTCCATTAAACATCCAACTAAAAGCAATATAATATTAATCAGCATAAATATCAAAAATGCATTGCTGGTTAATCCCAATATTGCATCCGCAACCATTGTTGGCAAATTAATAACTGTTATTACCCATGCGAGTATTTTTGATGTTGCCAAAATTAACATAATAGTTGCAATGGAAACTGCAGACTCTGAAAGCAGTTTTGGTAGGTCTCTAAGCGTAAACCCTTTATATACAAACATTCCTATTATAAAAGCATATACTACAGACACAACTGCTGCCTCTGTAGGTGTAAATTTTCCTGAAAATATTCCTCCCAATATTATAACCGGCATCATTAATGCCCAGAAACCATCTTTAACAGCATCTATCTTTTCTGCAAAACTAATTTTTCCTTCCTTAGGATAATTATTTTTCTTTGCCTGATATACAGCCACTAATATAAAGACAAGGGTCATAAAAATTCCAGGAATTGCAGATGCGAGAAATAATGAGCTAATTGAAAGTTGAAGCGATGAACCATAGACTATTAAAGTTATACTTGGAGGAATTATAGGCCCAACTATAGATGATGAAGATGCAACGCCTGCTGCATAATGATCGGGGTATCCTTGCTTTATCATAGCAGGAATAGTTATGCCTCCAATAGCAGCTACAGTAGCGACAGCGGATCCTGATATAGCTGCAAAAAAAGCAGATGCAACTATTGTTATAATTGGAAGACTACCCGGTAAATTCCCTAAAAAAGCATTTGCAACTCTTATAATTCTTTTATTTAATCCTCCTCCATTCATTAAATCTCCTGATAACATGAAAAAAGGAATAGCTAACAATGGAAAGGAATCCATGCCGCCAAATAACTTTTGCGGCACCACTATTAGTGGATATCCCTCAGTTATTATTGTTATAAGTGATGAAATTCCTAATGAAAATGCTATAGGTATACCTATTGCTGCAAAAACTAATATTGAAATAATTAATAAAGTTCCCATGCTAACCCTCCGCAATCTTCTTATTCTTGATGTCATTAATAATTACTTCTATTGTAAATAACAACATCAAAATTCCACCTATCGGAACCGAGGCATACATATATGCCATAGGAACTCTCAATCCGGGAGATAATTGTTTAAAAGTAATGCTAACAAGGCTTATACCATAAAAAATAATTACAATTAAAAATGCTATAATTAAGCTTTTTATAATAATTGAATTTATGATTTTTAAAATCTTAGGCATACGATTCATTAAAAAATCAACATTCATATGTCTACTACGCCTTGTAGCTATAGCTGAACCAAGCATAGACATCCAAATGAATGAATATCTTGTCAATTCTTCAGACCATGAATTCGCACTCTCAAATAAAAACCTCATAATGATCTGATAAAATAAAGCTACTACCATGACAGTAAATAATATTGACAATATTCCCAAAATAAATTTCTCTAGTTTATCGAAAACTATTTTCATTTTTTTTAATAATACAGGGATATATCTCCGTATTATTACCTCCTTCTAATAAAATTTTCAAAAATGCTTATTCACAGAAATACAAAATATCTGTAAATAAGCACTTTGTAATTTTTTACCTTATCTTGATGCGTGTACTTCTTCAACTAAACTAGCTAAATTGGGAAATTCTTTTGCAAAATCAGCAAGCTTCGCTTGAAATCCGGTTAAATCCGGTCTTAAAACTTCCATTCCTTTATCTTCCATCTGCTGGATTGTTTTTGTTTCCAGATCCTCAACAAGCTTTGTTCTGAAATCTCCTGCTTCCTTTGCAGCTTCTTTGAAAATTTGCTGTTGTTCAGCCGGAAGACTGTTAAAGAACTTATCATTAAATATGAACACATCTGTACTAAAAACATGGTTAGTTAATACTAAATATTTGCATACATCGTATAACGCATTACCATAACTATACATAACAGGATTTTCTTGTGCATCAACTGTACCTTGCTGTAATCCGGTATATATTTCTGATGCATCCATCGGTACCGGTGATGCTCCTAAATATTCCCAAGTTTTAATATACATCTGTATTCCGGGTGCTCTAATTTTCACACCTCTAAGATCATCAACAGTTTCAACCTTTTTATTTGATGTCATAATTCTGGCACCCCTGTTTGAAGGTCCCATCAATACAAATCCACCCTCTTCAGCAACAGCATCAAGTATCTTTTGACCTACTTCACCGTTAAGCATTACTCTTTTATAATGATCATAATCACTATATAAATAAGGATATGCATCTATACTTGCAGTAGGGCTATATGCTTCTAAAGTTCCTATACTTTCACATACAATCTGTACTATATTTGGTTCAAGTCCTTCAATAGTGTCTCTCCATGTTCCTAAAGTACCACCTGAATAAACTTCAACCTTCATAGTTCCATTTGATTTCTGATCAACTAATTTTGCAAACTCCTGTAGTGATTGATCTCTCTCATCACCTAATGCACTTCCATTTGCTAATTTGAAAACAGATGTTTCCTTTTTGTCATCTTTATCTGCTGTGTTGTTATCAGATGAACATCCAACAGCAAATACAGTAATAATCACTATTACTAAAATTAGACTCAATAACTTTTTCATACTTTTCCTCCATAGAATTTTATATTATTTTTAAAATGAAAACAGTAAATTTAATGATATGAAAATCCTCCGTCTACTGTATAAAGTGCTGCTGTAATAAATTGTGCATCATCAGAAGCTAAGAATACTACAAGTTCTGCAAGCTTACTTGGATCTCCTGCTGTTTTCAAAAGAAAACTATTTTTTAGTTCTTCAATTTGTTCAGGCTTCATGTTAGCCTCAATAAGAGGTGTAACGTGAAGAGATGGAGCTATTGCGTTACAATATATTCCGTATTGTGCACATTCCTTTGCAACAGCTTTTGTAAAACCTACTACACCTGCTTTAGCAGTTGCATAAGCTGCCTTTCCAAGTAATCCTCCTCCTCTTAATCCTGCTACTGATGAAAAATTAACTATTTTACCATATTTGTTTTCAACCATATTTTCTACAACGGCTTTTGTACAGTTAAATATACTAGTCATATTTAAATCTATTAGTTTATCCCATTTTTCATCATCTAGTTCCCTTAAATTAAGAGCGATATCTCTACCACCCCCTGCACAATTAATTAAAATGTCTATTCTTCCAAAGTCTTTAATAACCTGCTGTCCTATTTCCTGTACTTCATTATAATCCGTAACATTTGTCTTATAACCTTTAGCCTTAACTCCAAATTGAGCAAGTTTTTCTTCCATTTCCATCAAACCCTTTTCATTCATATCCCACAGTGCAACATTGGCGCCATGTTCTGCAAATTTTACAGCTACTGCAGCACCTATTCCGCCAGCGGATCCCGTAATAATAGCAATTTTATTTTTTAATCTCATTTTTTGCTCCTGTTTTATAAGATTTTTTTAACCATAAACCTTCCTACACAATTTAATTGTTTTTGATTATTCACCTCCTTGATAAAAATAAATATTCTATTAGATGAGTAGGTATGGGTTTAAGAGCCTATAGTCACTGTCCACCCACACTATTAACCCTCCTTATATTATTTGCTATATATAATGCAAACTTTATGCCAACATAATACAAATTTTGCAAGTGCATGTTATAGTAATATAATATTAAAATTATTTCAATAAGGGCATTGCCCGTCATTCAACGATTTCAGCGGGAGATTTAATACCACTGAAAAAATTAAAATACCCCCCGCCGCCTATAGAGGCGGGGGGTATTTTAATTTAGTTATAATTTATATAAACACAAAATATGAACAGTGCTAAAATTTTGAGCAAACGATTGCTCAAAATTTTAGCACTGTTAAATAATTACACACCAATGTTATATTTGATAATTACCCAAATTGTATTTTTTTACTTTGTTATATATCGTGTTTCTTGTTACTTTCAGCATGTTTGCTGCCGTAGTAATGTTTCCGTTAGATGCTGTAAGAGCTTGTTTAATTGCTCTTTCCTCTAAAACCTCCAATGGAACAATATCATTTTCATTTGCTGAATTCATATTACTATGTTGATTTATGTCATTATCCTGATAAAACAGATCACTATTTATCTCTTTTTCAGTAATCATATTACCCTCGCAAATATTAACAGCTCTTTCCAGTACATTTTCCAACTCCCTTACGTTTCCGAGCCAATCATAGTTAATTAACAAATCTAATGCATCCGGAGAAATACCTAAAATAGTTTTATCTAATCGATAGCTATATTTATTTATAAAATACTCAACTAATATAGGTATGTCTGATTTTCGTTCTCTCATGGATGGAATTTTAACATTCAGTACGTTAATCCTATAATATAAATCCCTTCTAAAAAGTCCTTGGTCACATAACTTAATCAGGTCTTTATTCGTAGCAGCAATAATTTTAACATCTACATTAAAAACATTATAGCCACCAACACGTGTAACCTTTTTATCCTGAAGCACTCTCAATAGCTTAACCTGCATATCAAGCGGCATCTCTCCGATTTCATCTAAAAATATTGTACCACCTTCGGCAAGCTCAAATTTACCTGTTCTTCCCTTAGTGGATGCTCCTGTAAAGGAGCCGGCCTCATAACCAAACAATTCTGATTCTAATAATTCTCTTGGTATTGCACCACAGTTAATCGTTACAAATGGTTGATCTCTTCTGTCGCTATAACTATGTATCGAATGTGCAATTAACTCCTTACCTGTACCACTTTCACCTGTTATTAAAACATTGGATGTACTGTTTGCAGCAATCTTTGCTATTTTTATACACTTCTTAAGATTAGTACTGTTTCCTATTATATCATCGAATCTAAAGTTAGAATATGCGCCCGTCATCTCATTTATAAGTTTTTGTACTCTCTTAATCTTTCTGAATGTATCAACCACATTGACTATGTTTCCATCATCATCTTTTATTGGAACTGCCGTCTTGATAAAATGAGTTTTTACGCCTGTTCTGTCCGAAACTATAATTTCTTCATCAACGTAGCCCTGTCCCGTTTTTAAAACATCTAAAATCACAGGTTTAAAATCCACTAATTCAGCTACGTGTCTGCCAATTGACTTTTCCCTTTCAATATTTAAAATTTCCGCACCAACTTGATTGATATATTCTAAATATCCATTTTTATCAATAATCAGTAATCCATCTGTAAAAGAATTGATAATAGCACTCTGTAGCTTATACCTCAAATTTAATTCCTTGTTGTTATTATTAGATTCATATCCTAATCCTATTATTTTAGCAATTGACTCAATTATACTGAGCGAATCATTATTATCCCTACCTTTAAACGCTATTACTGATACGGTTCCAATTATCTCATTGTTATAATAAATAGGTGCACTCATTGATGCAAGATCATGATAACAATCACAATAATGATCATCTCCAATTAAGCATATAGGTTTATTTTCAATAATCGAAGTACTTATTGAAGTATTCCCATTATACTCCTCACTGAATCTTCCGCCCAAACAAAAATAAGCATTATCCAACCTTTTCTTTAAATGGGGTTGTATTTCATCGATAATATATCCATCCTTATTCACTAAAGCTATTAGTAAATAATTGTTAAGCAGTCTTTCCATCTGTTCCATAAATGGATGTGCAGTTTTTATTAAATCTTTGTGTTTCGCTAATAAATTATTTAGGTCAGATTCAGATATATCATTATCACATAGACCGCTTCGTCTATTTGTCTTTAGATATTGGCATCTTTCCCATCCATTTAACACATGATCATGTTTTTGAATCACAAATGATATCATAATCGTACCTCCTTGGAGCCATATGTTAACGTTTGATTTTAAATTATATTATAATAATCAACAAATGTCAAATTTTCAACACTTATTATATTCAAATAGATAGCATTGTTTATTTTTTGTACGTACATTAATCAAACAGACATTGCATGAATTCTTCTTTGGAAATTCTCCCCAAATAATCCTCAGCCGTAACATCTGACAAAGCGTCAAGAACCTCATTTTCATTATACTTGAGTCCTTTTATTTTTTGTTCTAATTCCTGTATGTCACCTTTTCCAAAAAAATCTCCGTATATTTTACAGTTTTCTATGATGCCGTTTTCAACCTGTAATCTTGCTTCAACACAGCCGCCTGCAAATCTGTTATATCCGCTATAATTAAATTTAGGTGATTTACCGTAATTCCACTCCCACGTACCATATCTTTCATTGACCATTTTTTGAATGTTCTTTTTGTCCTCTTCAGATAATTCGTAGACTTCTGTAGGTTGATTGAAGTATTCAAATATATTTTTTAATAAAACCTGTTTAAATTGTAAGACATCAATATCATCCTTTACATAAGGCTTAATATTAGTAACTCGGCTGGAAACCGACTTTACACCTTTTGATTCTATTTTGTCTCTTTTTACATTTAGTGCCTTTGATAATGTGTCTAATTTTGAATCAAAGAGCAAGGTTCCATGATTTAAAACTCTGCCTTTATTTACACTTTGAGCTATACCTGAAAATTTCTTGCCCTCAATTACAATATCGTTTCTTCCCGACAATTCACAGTTAACTCCCAGCTTTTCCAATGCTTTAATTATAGGAACGTTGTATGTTTTAAAATCAATTAGATTGGTTTCTGTTTTAGTTATAAAGGAAAAATTTAGATTTCCCAAATCATGATAAACGGCACCTCCGCCGGTTACTCTTCTGACAACATTTATATTGTTTTCCTTAACATAATCCATATTAATTTCTTCAACCGTATTTTGATTTTTTCCTACAATTATCGAAGGTCCGTTCCTCCATAATAAAACGAAATTCTCATCTAAATTTTTAAAAATATACTCTTCAAACGCTAAATTATAATGTGGATCAATAGAATTATTTTCAATAAACTTCATTTTTTGTCTCCTCTCTTTTTATAACTGTATTTTAATATGTGCCCACTTTTCGCCTACGGGTATAACCTCAGTGCCGAAATTTAATTTAATAGATTTTTTGAAAATCGGACCATCATAAACAACTGTATGAAATTCCCCATTTTCACCGCAAGCATCCGCTCCGAAATCTTCTATTTCTCCAATTAATGATAAGCTTAAATCCTGCCCCAAAAATTTTGTATCTAATGATGTAGTGTCAACCACCGCAATTTTTGCTTTAAAACCAAGGTTTATAAATTCTTTAACTATATCCTTTCTGCTAATTTTCCAAAGAGGAAGCACTGCGGTAATTGCAGCCTTTTCACAAACTTTTTCTTCCCACTGCCTGTGTTCCTCCAAATCTATATCGCCAAATACTCCGTAATTGATACCCTGTTCTTTGAATGATTTAATATATGATACAAATACGTTTTCATAGTCATTAAATTCAGCTCTTCCTATTATACTTTCTACTCCTATTGCCTCTGCCTGCGCTCGAAATATATTTTCATCCAGCCTATGTGCTGAACTGATTCCGCTTTCTAAGCTGAACATTGTCAATAGCTTTTGAGGTTCATATCCTGACTCTATTGCCTTATATAAAGCTAAGCAAGAGTCCTTCCCTCCGCTCCATGAAACAAAACAATTTTTATTCAATAGATCACTCCTTAAATAAAGCATTAAAAACAAATTACTATATTATATACTAATTCAGCCATCTTTTCAAGAATTTACTCACTTTGTCTCTTTTTAATTAATTATGCGATTATTGTTGAAATAAGTATAATTTTGGTGTTATAATCAAGATATAATCAGACATAATCTTGCGGGGGTACGACATGAAGAAAACTACATTAATTTTATTAATAATCGCTCTTTTATTTACAAATACGGTTCCAGGCTATTCATATGCAGCGGTAAATAATGCAAAAGCAGAAAATATTGAAGAAGCACAAATAAATCAACTTAAGCTTCTAACCGTTAAAATCATCAATACTATAAATAACATGTTGGACACAGGGTATATGCCCAAGGGAGAAGCTATTAAAATATTATCCATTGGAAATTCCTTTTCACAGGATTCAGTTTATTACCTGTATGAAATTGCTAAATCAGCTGATGTAAATATAATAGTAGGAAATTTATACAACAGCGGGTGCTCCTTAGAAAGACACCTTAATTATGCAAATAACAATGAAAAAGGATATACATACTACAAGTGGACATCAAAAGGAATGAAAGAATACAAAAACAAAACAATGAAGGATGTAATATTGGATGAGGATTGGGACTATATTACATTACAACAGGCTTCGGGAGAATCGGGCATATATGATACATTTCAGCCATATCTGAATGAATTAATAGAATACATAAAAGAATTTTCAACTAATCCCGATTTAAAGCTTGCATTTAATATGACATGGGCTTATGCAAGTAAAAGCACAAACAATAACTTTGGTTATTATAACAAGAATCAGACGATAATGTATAACTCAATTATCGATGCCTACGAACAGGCATCGAATGAAACAGGAATAGATATAATTATCCCATGCGGAACCGCTATACAAAATGCAAGAAATAATAAATATTTGAAAACATCAGCCAATGAATTAACAAGCGACGGTTATCACTTAGGGTATGGATTAGGACGATACATAACCGGATTAACCTTTTTTCAAACAATAATTGTTGATAATGAAAAGATAGATATAAATTTATCCAAGGATATTGCATTTTTCCCTGATACTAAGGACTGTACCGAAGAATTAGCTTCTTCAGCAAAAAAAGCAGCAATAAATGCAGTAAAAAATCCATTTAAAATTACAAAATAATTTAATATTAAAGATATAATAATAAAGCAAAAAGTGTTATTCACAAATTAGAATAACACTTTTTATATTAAATTATTATACGAGATCTATACTTATTGTATGTAGACTTATTGTATTCGTTTGTTAAACTATAGTAGGAGGTGTATTTTTTGGATATTGTAAAGGTCTTTGGAAATAATTTGCGTAAGTATCGTACAAATTTAGGTTTATCACAAGAAGAATTCGCAGAAAGATGTGGTATGCACAGAACTTATATCAGTGCAATAGAGTGTTACCGCAGAAGCATATCTTTAGAAAATATACAACGCATAGCTGATGCACTTGGTGTAGACACATATTTACTTTTTATTGAAAAGGAGAAATTGTGCAATGAATAATTTAGAGAAAATATCAAAAATATTATTAGAACATAAAGGTAAAAATAATAAAATAACATCGAAAGCTATCGCAAATAAATTAGGAATTGTTGAAGACAATACATATTCAAAAACAAGAAAACTAATATTAGAAAGTGCTGAAAAATATAAATTGCCTTTAGCTGCGAATAACAATGGTTATTATTTAATATGTGACGACTCTGAGTATATGGATTATATGAAAAACTTAGACAGTAGGATTGAAGGCATAAAATTACGTAAAAGTATTATTACAAAAAATTATAGGAGGTAATGCATGAACTATAATATAAAAAAAGAAGATATTCAAAAATATAATGAAGGTACAGTTATAAACTTTCCAAAATATACATCACAATTAATAAATTGGGCTAATCAAAATGCACAGGGAACTCGCCCCCGTATAGTTGGACAACTATCCGAATTGTTTCCTGAATTTCTTAATAATGAATGTGATATTTCAATAGATAACTGGGAATCATGGTATACAAACAGATATCCTGATTCAATAGAACTTGCTACTGACAAAATATATGCACAGGTTGAAAATCTAAAGGAAGCAATAAAACTTATCGATCATGAATTAGTAAGACAATGGGTACAAGATTTAGTAATTACTAAAACATACAATGGATTATATGTGCAGCGAGCAATACTTGCTTCATTAGCAGAAAAGCTTCATACGGATTATCGTCTTGCATCTCCTAACGAAGAATCCAAAGGGATAGATGGTTTTGTAGGACATACCCCCTATTCTATCAAACCTATAACATATAAAACTATGGATAGATTACCCGAAATAATTGAAATAAAAATGATCTACTATACAAAAACAAATAATGGATTGAATATAGAGGTCGAAGAAAAATAATTATAGCCGGAAAACTTTCCGGCTAATTGTTTTCATTATAGGTTTTAATGAATTTAGATTTACATGAATATTCAAATTCCTTATCTACATTTACAAATTTAGTCCTTATTAAATGATTATTAATAAATGTTTTATTGCTCAAATACAAGTAACACAATAAATTATTATCACAGTCATATTTTAACTGGTCATATTTCATAAATACCTTGTTTTTGTTTAATTTATTCTTTAAAAAATCTATTGCTTCTTTTTCATAATCAGGATTTGTTTTTATACCAATCAACCTTATCTTAATACCATTACTTAACAATAATATTTCTGGTGAAAATATTTCTTTTACAGTATAATAATTCTCCCTCTGCTCAGTTTTACTATCAATCTTTGATCCGTAAGAAAGTTTTTTAACATCAACTTTTTTATCTAACTTATGTGGGTCATAAAACATATATGGTAAATCATCAATATTAAATTTCTTTTTTAAATTATCATAAATAAATTCAATTTTACTTTCTAAAATATTCAATTGTTTTTCGCAAAGCTTATTATAGATAGTGGGAACAAATTCTTTATTTATTTCATATCCAATAGAATTACGCTGTAAATTTTTAGCTGCAAGTGATGTAGTTCCGCTTCCTAAAAACGGGTCAAACACAGTTTCTCCAACAAATGAAAACATCTTAATTAATCTCTTGGGCAGCTCTTCAGGAAACATTGCAATGTGATCCTGTTGTCTTACACCACCAAAGTTCCAATGTGAAGAAAAATATTCTCCCCACTCTTCTTTTGATAATTCTGACTGGTTTTTCTGTTCTAATGTAGGTTTGGGAGCTTTTCCCAACTTTTTAAAAATTAAAATGAACTCATAATCTATCTTTAATATCCCATTCCTTGGATACGGATAGCTACCCATTACAGCTCCGCCGCCTGTGGTATTCATTGTGGTTGATTTCTGCCAAATAACGGCTCCCATGTAATCCATACCTAATTCCTCACAGAAACGAATTATTTCTGTCCTTATTGGAATTACTTTATATCTCCCATAATAAACAGAACGAGCAAACTGGTCACCAATATTAATACACATACGGCAACCATCCGATAGAACACGGTAGCATTCCTTCCAGACTAAATTTAAATTATTTATGTACTCTTCATAACTGTCATTAAATCCGATTTGATCAGGTGTTCCATAATCTTTTAATTGCCAATAGGGAGGCGATGTAATAATTAACTGAACTGATTTGTCTTTTATTTTGTTTAGTTGTCGGCTATCACCAATAACTATTTTATGATTTGTCATAATATCCCTCCTTATCTTCATTTCAACATGTAATTATAAACTATAACTGTTATTAATGTCAAATTGATTGTAAGTATAATGATATCATTTCAAAAAAGCTCATGAACAATTATATTCATAAGCTTTGAAGTTTGTTTTTAATTTTATTTATTATCTGCTTGCTTCAAATTGTTTTAGAAGTTTTACAAATAACTCAGGAACTTTCATCATGGTTTCCGGAGATTCAACATATGAAATACGGAATTGAGTGCTTCCAGGATTTCCTTGTCCCTTTGCAATATCATAGAAACCTTTCATAGGAGCAACCAATAATGTTGTTTGAACTCCGTCTATTTCAACAGCACCTTCGCCAGCACAGTAAAGCACGAAGTCAATAGCATCAAATCCGGGTTTAACAACGTTTCTTACGTCTATAACTGAATATATTGATGCATCAGGACTTGATATAACTAAGCCGGGCTCTAAATCTTTTAATCCCTTGCTTACTTTTTTAATTGTATCTCCGTAATATTCACGGAGACCTTTGCACCAGCCTGCAATTTGCTCCTTGCTTTCATGTGCTAAGGCTCCGAATATATATTGTCCTATAGCATTTGCGCATAAATTTGCTGTATATTCAGCTGCACAACGGTTGCTGAATTCAGCGCTGTCAGTAATTACAGCACCGATTCTTAATCCGCAAGCATTCCATACCTTTGAAGCTGTTTCAATGCTTATTCTTCTTCCTTCGATACCCGGTACATCTTTGTCTGTTATACCCCAAATACTTACTAATTCGCTGCCTTCAACATAATACAATTCACGATAAGCTTCGTCACTTACCATCCATAAGTTGTATTTTACGCATAATTCAGCAAGTGCTTTCAGAGTTTCTTTGTCATATAATTGTCCTGTTGGGTTGTCATATGGTATAACAAGTAATGCTCCGGGATTATTTGCTTTTATAGTTTCTTCTATTTTATTAAGTTCAGGTAAACTGAATTTGCCATCTTCCTCCAAGTGACGTTTTACTGTAGCAGTCTTACGTCCTACTCTTTCAGCAAATGAAATATAGTTTGTATATGCCGGGTCTATCATCATTAATGGTTTTTCATCTGTTCCCGCAGGTCCGCAAACTCCCATTATTAACAATTCCATACCTGTTGATCCGCCATCTGTTACTGTAACATGTAAATTGCTTGTATCGAAACCTTCACACTTAAGAATGTTTTTGAACGCTTCTTGAGTTTCATCAAAGCCGCCTGTAGCTGTGTATCTTATAACGCCTTTATTGAATGGGCTTTCAGGTGCATCTAAGTTAAACATTCTATTCATCATAGCAGGGTTTGTCGGAAGAGAAACATTACCTATACCTACATTGATAACTGCTTCAGGTTTAACTTTACGCTCTGCGTATTTCATCTGTGCCAATCTAACATCTGATGGCACTCTTGACTCAAAATGTGCTGACATAATTGGTTTACTCATAAAAAAAACCTCCAAAATTTTATAAAATTTGAATTATAATAGTATTATTATGTAAAATATTTGATATCTTATAACACATTATATAAAAATAAAATACTTTTGTCCATAGTCACTATTGCAATAATTATGTTAAAAATGCAATATCTTTTATAGCAAATATCATTTTATGAGAATTAGTTGAAAAAAACGCGGAATGATTATTCCAACTAAGGTACTTTATTACAATAAATTTATATTCGCAGTGCTAATACCACAATATTTATCTAATGCATCTTATTTTTAACGAATTTCATTTTCTAACGATTCTATTGCCCACAACGGAATGTTTAAACTTAAAACCTTAATACCATTTTCCATACAATTTTTAAATGTTTCTTTTACTCTTGTCTATTACTGTCATAATCTTATTTTTCCCCCTAAAAACGTTATCTTTTATAACATTATAGCATAAATATTTCCAATTTAATATAAGAAATGAAGATAAAAAATAAGCCCCCCAAGTACTACTCTGCCCACAATGATTACAAAACATTGCATCAATTGCTATTTCCTATCCACAATTACTACAGTATTTATTATTTTAATACCTCAGTTAAATTCAATCTCGATATTAATTATTAAAAATGAGGAAGTTCAACTTTACACATACACTCTTATTTATAAATAATAAAATATTGGGATAGTATAGCACTGTCCCAATATTATTATTAAACTCCATTATGAACTTTTGTTTTTAATATTAGAGACCTGAGAAAGCCATTCCTAAAACCACTCCAAATAAACCACATGCAACTGCTGCAATCATGATGATTGTGCCATGGGTATGATTAACTTTCCTATGTAAATATCCAAAAATAAATCCACCAGCAGCAAAAAGTATAGGGACAAATAAGAGCGAAATTGCATTAAAAATCCAACCCAAGATAGCAAACAAAGGAGAGCCTTTAGATTCAATTTGCATATTTGCCCCCTGTTTAATTCCAACTACTGAATCACCTTCAAATGATTCAGAAAAGTTATTAATTTCACTTCCGCATGAAACACAAAATTTAGCATCATCACTATTTTCTTTTCCACATTTACTACAAAACATAAATTTATTCCTCCTTTTATAATGAGTTGCGTTTTCCAATATTAATATTATAACATATTTTTTCCATTTTCCTACAAGAATTTATTTAAATAAAAAAAACCGACCTTTTATAGCCATAAGACTAAAAGGTCGGCTTCAATTTATTCAATTACAGCTTCAATAAAAGACTTATAAAACACTTCATCATCAACATGCCTGTTGTCGCAGCCTACTTTACCCTTTTCTGTATACTTGTCATTGCATCTTCAAAGAAAGCTTCTATAGATTCAAAACTGTCATCTTCTAATAACTGAACATCCTCTGGCTACTCAAACTCTATAGTAGCCGGGGGTTTTGAGGTAATGTCGTAAACTATACGGTTTACATTATCTACTTCGTTCACTATTCTGTTTGATACTTTTTCCAGTACTTCGTATGGGATGCGTGCCCAGTCGGAAGTCATACCGTCTGTGGAGGTAACTGCTCTAAGAGCAATTGTGTGTGAGTATGTTCTTTCGTCACCCATTACTCCAACGCTTCTGATGTTAGGAAGTGCTGCGAAGTATTGCCATATTTTGTTGTTTAAACCTGCTTTTTTAATTTCGTCTCTGAATATAAAGTCTGCTTCTCTGATGATTTTTAATTTGTCTTCTGTTACTTCTCCTAAACAACGGATTGCTAAGCCTGGTCCGGGGAATGGCTGTCTTTCAACTATTTCTTCAGGGATGCCAAGTTCTCTTCCAACTTCTCTTACTTCATCCTTAAATAATTGTCTGAGCGGTTCTAATAATTCAAAATCTACATCTTCCGGAAGTCCTCCCACGTTGTGGTGGCTCTTTATTACTGAGGCAGTAGAAGTTCCGCTTTCTATAACGTCAGGATAGATTGTACCTTGAACCAAATAGTCTATGTGTCCGAATTCATCCTTTAATTTTTGTTTTTCTTCTTCGAAAACTCTTATGAATTCTTCGCCTATAATTTTTCTCTTAGTTTCCGGGTCTGTAACACCTTTTAACTTGCCTAAAAATCTTTCTCCGGCATTTACTCTGATTAAATTCATTTTGAATTTTTCTTTGAATATCTTTTCAACCTGATCTCCTTCATCCTTCCTTAAAAGACCATGGTCAACAAATACACAGATTAAATTTGAGCGGATTGCCTTATGAACCATTACTGCCGCAACGGATGAGTCTACTCCTCCCGACATGGCGCATAATGCTTTTTTATCTCCGACCATTTCTTTTATTTTTTGGATTGAATCTTCTGCAAAATTACCCATATTCCAATCCTTAGAAAGTTTACAAACATTGAATAGGAAATTTTGAATTATTTCTCTTCCTTTTTCGGTATGCTCTACTTCAGGATGAAATTGTACTGCATAAATTTTCTTTTCTTCGTTTTTCATGGCACAAACAGGGCATGTTTCTGATGATGCTGTTATTTCGAATTCTTTTGGAGCTGCTTCTATATAATCTGTATGACTCATCCAGCATAATGAATCCTGCCCTATACCTTTGAACAAGTCATCATCTGACTGCACACGAAGTTTTACTCTGCCATATTCTCTGAAATCTGCTTTATTTACCTTTCCTCCGAATTCCTGTGCTATAAATTGTCCTCCGTAGCAAATTCCAAGAACAGGAACGTTTAAATTAAATACTTCATTTGTAATTCTTGGAGCATTTTCTACGTAGACACTTGCAGGTCCTCCGGAAAGTATAATTCCCTTTGGTTGTTTTTCCTTAATTTTATCAATTGTATATGTATATGGAACTATTTCACAATATACTCCTGCTTCCCTGACTCTTCTTGCGATGAGTTGACTATATTGTGCACCAAAATCAACTATTAATATCATTATTTACTCCTCTTTGGCTGTTGCAATTTTTTATATAAGATTAACAAAAAAATTTATTTGTGTCAAATAAAAAAATCAAAGCAGACGATTGTCTGCTTTAATTAACATAAATTAACTTTATGTTGATATTATTTCTTTTTGGGCATTGAATGTATAGCCTCTCCAATGCAAGCACATACAGCCTCATAAAACACTTCTGATAGTGTAGGATGTGCAAATACAGATTCTTTTATATTTTCGATTGTAAGCTGGTTTCGTATAGCCATAGAGCCATCGTGAATAATATCGCTGGCATGGGGTCCCATTATATGGACGCCGATTATTTTATGGCTTTCCTTGTCAGCCAGTACCTTTACGAATCCTTCTCCTTCACCCATTGTAAGAGCTTTACCATTTGCCCCAAACATTGACTTGCCTACAAGATACTCGATATTATTTGCTTTTGCTTCATCTTCCGTCATGCCGGATGTAGCAACTTCAGGGAATGTAAATATGCATGACGGAACTGCATTATAATTTACATCTGCATTGTAACCGCATAGTTTTTCAACACATACCTTACCTTCTTCAGATGATATATGAGCAAGCATGGTTCCGCCTATTACGTCACCTATAGCATAAACTCCTTCTGCTGATGTTTTATAATTTCCGTCAACTTTAATACCTTTTTTATCATATTCGATACCTGCTGCTTCTAAGTTTAAACCATCGGTATTAGGTTTTCTGCCTGCTGCAGATAGAAGATAGTCACATTTTAATTCTGTCTTTTCTTTTTCGTTTTCTGCTATGACTATTAAGCCGTCTTCACTTTGCTGAACCTCTTTTAAGCCGGTACCGGTCATAATTTTTATGCCTTGCTTTTTCAAATAAACTGTCAGTTTTTTCGAAAGCTCGTCATCTAATCTGAACAATATCTTAGGCATAAATTCAATAATGGTTACTTCTGAGCCAAATGAAGCGAAAATGCTGGCAAGCTCAACACCTACAACACCTCCGCCAAGCACCGTAAGACGCTTTGGGACTTCTTCGAAGTTTAATATTTCATCACTTGATATAACTCCGTTTAAATGAATTCCCGGAACAGGAACTAAAGATGTTGACGAACCGGTTGCAATAATTATGTTGTCCGCAGTTATTTCCTCTATGCCGGATTCGGTTGCAATTTGAATGACCCTGTTGCTTTTAAAGGATGCTTTTCCCTTTATAACCTCAATGTTATTGCCTTTTAACAGCTGGTCAACTCCTGTAACTAATTTGTTAACAACTTCATTTTTTCTTTTTTGAGCAGTTATCATATCAAAGGTAAATTCACCTAATGATACGCCGAATTCAATCATTTTTTTTAAGGAGTTGACTGTTTCTGCATTTTTATATAATGCTTTTGTAGGTATACATCCTCTGTTTAAGCATGTGCCTCCCACTCTGTCCTGTTCTATAAGTGTTACTGTCTTTCCTAACTGGGCTCCTCTGATAGCTGCTTCATAGCCGCCGGGACCTCCGCCGATAATTACTAAATCTCTGTTCATTTTTCACCTATTTTTTATAACGTGTTATTGGTTTTCTTGCAGCTGTTGCTTCATCCAGCCTTGAAACTATAGTTGTATGCGGTGCAGAAGAAACTAATTCAGGGTTGTTTTCTGCTTCATCCGCAATTTGTCTCATTGCTTCAATGAATTTATCCAACGTTTCTTTTGATTCGCATTCTGTCGGTTCGATCATCAATGCTTCAGAAACAATCAGAGGAAAATAAATTGTTGGAGGATGGTATCCGAAGTCTAACAATCTCTTAGCTATATCTAATGTGGATACACCTTTTTCCTTCTGCCAGATTCCTGAAAGTACACATTCATGCATGCATATTCTGTCTACCGGAAGATAATATTTATCTTTTAACCTGCTTGCAATGTAATTTGCATTTAAAACCGCATTTTGAGCAACTTCTCTTAATCCGTCAGGACCCATACTTAGTATATATGCATATGCTCTTACATATACCCCAAAGTTTCCATAGAAGGATTTTACCTTTCCTATTGAAAGCGGTCTGTTATAATCAAATGAATACTTGTCTTCTGATTTAACTACTACCGGAACAGGCAGGAAATCTGCCAAATGTTTTTTAACTCCCACAGGTCCGGAACCTGGTCCGCCTCCACCGTGAGGTGTACTGAATGTTTTATGAAGATTTAAGTGAACTACATCAAATCCCATGTCACCCGGTCTTGTAATACCAAGTATTGCGTTGGCATTAGCACCGTCATAATACATCAAACCACCTGCTTCATGTACTATTTTTGATATTTCTAAGATATTTTCATCAAACAAACCTAAAGTATTAGGATTTGTAAGCATAAAACCTGCAACTTCATCGCTCATTACCGCTTTCAGGCTTTCAATATCCACTAAACCTCTGTCATCGGATTTTATTTCTACCACATCAAAGCCTGCAACTGCTGCTGAAGCAGGATTTGTACCGTGAGCCGAATCAGGTACTACAATTATATTTCTTTTAAAATCACCTTTATTTCTATGATATTCCTTCATAATCATAAGCCCTGACAATTCACCGTGAGCTCCGGCTGCAGGTTGAAGGGAGATATCATCCATGCCTGTGATTTCTGAAAGCATCTTATTTAAATCATAAATTAATTCCAATGCGCCTTGGACTGTTTCTTCAGATTGATACGGGTGAATCTTTGCAAAACCGTCAAATCTTGCAACGGCCTCGTTCATCTTTGGATTATACTTCATGGTACAGCTTCCTAAAGGATAAAATCCTGAATCAACTCCGTGATTTCTTTGGGATAACTGGGTAAAATGTCGAACTGCATCTAATTCACTGACTTCCGGAAGCTCCGGTGCTTTTGTTCTTAAATATTTACTGTCTATTCCTTCGCAAACAGGTACGTCACATTCAGGCAGTGAATATGCATTACGGCCTGCTTTACTTATTTCAAATATTAAAGGTTGATGTTTAAGCATATTATTCTACCGCCTTTCTTACTAAATCATCTATTTCTGTTTTAGTACGTTTTTCTGTAACTGCAACCATCCAGCCGTCTTTTAATTCAGGATACTGCAATTCTACTTCATAACCGCCTATAATATTCTTTTGCAGCAGCTTATTATTAAGCTCGTTTACTTGTTCGCCGCTCTTTATCACAAATTCTTTGAAGAAAGGAGCAGTAAATACAGGAGTGAATTTTCCTGTCTTAATTAATTCATCATAAGCGTAATGAGATTTGTTATAGCATAATTCAGCAACCTTTTTAAGACCTTCTTTTCCCATTAAAGTCATATATATTGTAGCTGTCAATGCGTTTAATGCTTGGTTAGAGCATATATTAGAAGTTGCTTTTTCCCTTCTAATATGCTGTTCTCTGGTTTGCAATGTTAATACAAATCCTCTGTTTCCTTCCTTGTCAATCGTTTCTCCTACGATTCTTCCGGGTATTTTACGCATTAATTTTTCGGTAACTGCCATATACCCTAAGGACGGACCTCCAAAGCTCATTGGATTACCTAATGGCTGACCATCTCCAACTGCTATGTCAACACCTGACTCTTCAGGGCTTTTCAGAAGTGCAAGAGAGATAGGGTCTGCATTTAAAATAATTAAGCTTTTATTTTCATGAGTCATATCCGCTATTGCTTTTATATCCTCTATAACTCCAAAAAAGTTCGGGCTTTGAATTATAACAGCTGCGATATTATTATTTAATTTATTTTTTAAATCTTCTATATCTACTTGTCCGTTCTGATAGCTTAGTTCAGTTACAGTCATGTTTCTGAATTTAGCATACGTGTTTAAAACTTGTCTATTTTCAGGATGTACACTTTTTGCAACTAAAATTTCAGTTCTTTTAGTTGATTCACATGCCATAATTGCTGCTTCTGTCATAGAAGTAGCACCATCATACATGGATGCATTAACAACAGGAAGTCCTGTAAGTTCACTTATCATTGTCTGATATTCAAATATAACCTGCAACGTACCCTGACTTATTTCCGGCTGATACGGTGTGTATGCGGTGAAAAATTCTTGTCTTAATAAAAGTTGATCTATAACTGCCGGAATATAGTGTTCATATGAACCTGCTCCTAAAAAACAAGTATAATTATCAACGTTTAAATTCTTGTTAGACAATGTTTTTAAATTTTTCATAAGCTCAATTTCGGATTGAGCCCTTGGTATATTTAAATCGCTTTTTAAAAGTACTGATTCCGGAACTGCATCAAATAAAGCATCTATGCTTGAAAGACCTATTTCTTTAAGCATTTGATCTCTGTCTTCGTTAGTATTTCCAATATACCTTGCCATTGGCTCCTCCTTTAATGATACATATTTTCATATTCTTCTGCAGAAAGCAAATTATTTACTTCAGATGGATCTGACATATCAACAGCTATAAGCCATGCATCATATGCTGATTCATTTATGAGACCCGGATTATCTGCAAGTTCTTCATTAGTTTCTACAATAGTTCCGCCTATAGGAGAATATACATCTGATGCAGCCTTTACTGACTCTAAAACTATACATTGGTCTCCTGCTTCCACTACAGTTCCTGTTTCAGGAAGTTCAACATAAACTACTTCTCCTAAATGATCCTGTGCATAATCTGTTATCCCGATATAAGCCTTATTACCGTCTACTTTTACCCATTCATGTGATTCTGCATACTTTAATTCATTTAATACTTTCATTACAATCCTCCTGTTATTTACAATTGTACAACATTGATGAACAATTGCTTTATATTTTTATTTACTAATATAAATATCCAATTATATTTTTTTAATTCTACTTTTTTTGCTGATTGTTCCGTAATATCATGGTTCAATATTTATTAACCGTTATTTTTTATACTTCTTTGCATAAAATGGTTTTTTTATTACGACCGCTTTTAAATTTTTATTTCTTACGGCAATTTCTATTTCTGTTCCTTCTTTTGCATAAGCAGTTTCTATTAAAGCAAGACCAATATTTTTCTTCAATGTCGGTGAGAAGCTTCCTGTAGTTACATGACCGATTTTGTTTCCGTCAGCATATACGTCATAGTGACTTCTTGGTATACCTCTGTCTACCATTTCAAAACCGATTAATTTTCTTTTTAAGCCGGCAGCTTTTTGTTCTTCTAAGCTTTCCCTGCCGATAAAATCATCCTTTGCTAACTTAACAAAAAATCCCAACCCAGCTTCTAACGGCGTAATATCTTTATCAATTTCATGTCCGTATAAAGGAAGACACGCTTCAAATCTAAGGGTATCTCTTGCACCTAATCCGACCGGAACCAATCCCTCCTCTTTACCTGTTTCAAGAAGTAAATTCCACATCTTAGGTCCGTCTTCTGAAGCAAAGTATAATTCAAATCCATCTTCTCCTGTATAACCGGTACGTGAAACTAAAGTTTTTATGCCTCCAACATCAACATTGTCAAGGAAGTGATAAAATTCTATTTTGTTTAAATCTTCTGTAACTAATTTTTGCAATATATCTTGAGCATTGGGTCCTTGTAAAGCAAGCTGCGCATATTTTTCCGATACGTTTTCAATAGTTACATTACCAAATTCATTTTTCTTGAACCATTCATAGTCCTTATCTGTGTTTGAAGCATTCACAACCAATAAATACTCTTCATTGTTATGTTTGTAGACTAATAAATCGTCAACCACTCCTCCGTCAGGATAACACATTGTTGTATATGCAATTTGGCTGTCTGTCAAAACCGTGATATCGTTTGTCACAATCGTTTGAATATATTTTTCTGCATCTTGTCCATTTACGGTTATTTCTCCCATGTGGGAAACATCAAACAATCCGGCTTTGGTTCTTACAGCTTCATGTTCTGCAAGTATGCCCGTATACTCTACAGGCAAAACCCAGCCTCCAAAATCAATTATCTTTCCTTTCAATTCTAAATGATTCTCATACAATGGTGTCTGTTTCATATAATCACCTCTCTATATATTTTTTTATGATACTTGTAAAAAAACAGAGATAATAACTCATGTCATTACCTCTGTCTTCACACAATTTGTTATTCAGAGTATTGTCCAAGCTTGGTCCTTTTGCCTGAAAGTTTCGTTACACTTGACCGGTGTAATTTGCTTCTTCGGCGTCCATATAGGATCTCTCGCAAACTTTTCATACAATATTATAATTATTAATTTTATGTAAGCCAACTTAAATAGAACAAAGTTGATAACAATATTATAAAACTAACATTCTCAGGTTGTCAATAGTTTTTCGATCGTCAAAAAATCTACTTTCAAAATGTATATATCTCGCATCACAATGATAATATATTAACAATACTTCAACTTGACAACCTTGCGATATAATATTATGATATATGTATTTCTTAATATAAAAATTATAATAAATCACGGAGCCAATATGAAAATACTGATTGCTTATGCCGGAAATAACAATACTACACAAGACTGTGCCAATATTCTTAAAAGCAACCTTCCCAATGCGCATGTTATAAATTTAGCTAAACAACAACCTGATATTTCTGATTATGATACAATAATTATCGGAAGTTGTATAAGATTTAACGAAATCCATAATTCAACAAGAAATTTCATAAGAGATAATATAGATTTACTTATGAAAAAAAATACTGCAATATATCTGTGCTGCGGTTTTCCCGAAAAAACAAATCAGTACTTACTTCATAATTTCCCAAAAAAGTTATTAAACAAATCATTCTCAATCCAATGCTTCGGAGGGAATTTAAAAGTTAAGCCATATAAAATTCTTGATTTATTGATTATGAAGATTGTACAAAAGAACTTCAAAACGAATGAAAAAAGCTCAACAAAAATAATTGAAGAAAATATTTTAGAAATGGTCAATGATGTTTCAAATTTAAATTAACCGACCGAATGTGATAGGTAAAGAATGGTCTTTTGAAATATTTCAAAAGACCTTCGTTTTTATTGATTATTAAATTATCTGTTTCTGTTGTTGTTATTATCGTTATTATTGTTGTTATTATTGAATCTGTTTTTGTTATCACGATTATCAAATCTGTTGTTATTGTCTCGATTGTCGAATTTGTTGTTATTGTCGCGATTATCAAATTTGTTGTTATTGTCACAATTCTCAAATCTGTTGTTATTGTTATTGTTGTTATTGTTGTTATTGTTGTTATTTCTGTTTTCCAGCCTGTTATTGCTGTTATTGTTATTGAATCTGTTGTCAAATCTGTTATTATTGTTATTCATTAGTTTCATCTGCTCCTTTAAATTTAGTTGACTGTCTAATTTGGCTTGGTCTTCCCAATTATTTAAAAATATATCATCCTTGCTTCTTGTAATGATCGATCACCTTCATTTGATTTAAATATTTTAGGATGTGATTGCAATCTGTTTCCTCAAATATATTATTTACAATAGAGAACTTATTATTTAGCCAATTTTTAGTTAAATATGAAACTAATTTACAATTTAGTCAAAAAAATGATATAGGGCAATTCCGGCTGCAATGGGAAGATTCAATGAATCTATACGATTAGTGTGTCTTATTAAAACACTTTTGCCGACAGATGAATAGGATGAGTCCAGACCCTTAGCTTCATTTCCAAAAATTAAAGAAAATAATTCGTTTTTATCATGCTTAACTTCTTTCAGAGAAATTGCTCCATCAAGCATAAATGTATATTTTTTGTGATTTTTAAACGAAGAATCATACATATTAAAATTGTCATAATATTTGAAATTTATTCTGAACAATGAACCCATGGACCCTCTGATAACCTTAGGGTCAAATATATCAACACCCGGGCTTATGATTGATAAATTACTTAATCCAAAACCGGTGAGCGTTCTGATAATTGTTCCCATATTACCCATGTTGCTTGGGTTAACCAATACAACATGAGATTCATCGGCATTTAATTCGCACTCATATTTTGAAAAAACTCCAACAACAAAGTTGTTTTCTTTATCACTTATTCGATTTATAATCTTATCATTTACTTCTGTCCTAATATTATATTTTTTACACAATTCAAAAATATCTGTATCTGAATCTGTTTTATATTTAGAACTTATTAAAACCTTTACTATTTTCTCAGATTTTGACTTAATTAATTCAATTGTAGGAAATATCCCAAATGTATAAGAATATTCAAAAGATTTTTTATATGATTTAATATCCATATTTTTCTCCTAAAATAGACCTGCCGATTTTAAAACAAATATAAACATAAATATGGTTATCGGACTAAATAATGTTGTTATAAATACTAATTGTCCTGCAAGCTCAGAATTACATTCGTATTGGAGAGCCATCGTATAGCTTGAAACAGATACGGATGGTGCAACCATGCTGAACAATGCTCCTAATTCAACACCCCTGAAACCGAACATAACTGCCGATATAATCACTATTGCAGGTACAATCAATAGTTTTCCTATGGTGACCTGGAAAAGCAATTTCATATTTTTACCTAAATTTTTTATTTCTATATCTCCGCCTAAAATCATCAACGCAATCGGTGTTGCAGTTGCAGCAACATCTGAAATTGTTTTTTCGGCAAACTGCGGAAGTTTAATATTTAATAAAGAAAAAATTATTCCCATACATGATCCGATTATTAAAGGGTTTTTAATTAAGGACACAACTGTTTTTTTATAATCACTTTTATCACAGGAATACCAATCCAATATAAAAACCGCAAAAAAATTATATAAGGGAATTATTATTGCAGTCAAAGTAGTAACTGTACCTAAACTTGACGGACCAAAAATATTGTTACTTAAGGGTACTCCGAATAAAACAAAATTCGATCTGTACAAGCCCTGAATTATTATGCTTCTATCCCTGTTTTCTTTAACTAATTTAGGTATTATTATGAACATTATTCCTACAATTACAATATTTATTAAGACAGCAAAGACTATTAATTTTATGTTTATTACTTCCGATATTTGACTTTTGTATATATTATTAAAAAGGAGTATTGGCAAAAGCACCTTAAAAGCAAAATCATTTGCTTTTTTTAAAAACTCCTTGTCCATTAATTTTACTTTTTTAAGAAAAGTACCCATAAGCATAAGAGAAAATATGGGTAAAACAACGTTAAAAGAGAATATTAAGTTTTCCACAGCGTTTCCTTTCTGATATTTACTCTGTCAGATAAGCATATATCAATTTTATTGTATTAATTATTCCATCAATATGAGTTCGTTCCATTCCATGAGAAGCATGGACCCCCGGTCCGATCAATGCTCCCTTTATATCGTTTCCGCCCTCTAAAGAAGCCGAAACATCCGAGCCATACATCGGATAAATATCTACAGCATAATTTAAATTATGTTTCTTAGAAAGGTCAATAAGCTTATTAGTAATATCATAATCATATGGTCCCGAGCTATCCTTTGCACATATAGAAACATCCTGTTCCGTACATGATAAGTCAAGACCTATACATCCCATATCAATTCCCACAAGTTCATCAATATCAGCAGGTATATTAGAACTGCCGTGACCAACCTCTTCATAAGATGAAATGATTATCTTAACCTTATGCTTTGGCTTACTGTTCATTCTGTTAAACAATTCCATAAGTGATAAAGCACATGCAGTACCTGCTTTATTATCTAAATATCTTGATTTTATATAACCGGAAGAGGTAACTGTAAACTTCGGCTCGAAGGATATAAAATCACCCACTCCGATTTCCAATTTGATTACATCTTCTTTATTTTTAACTACCTCATCTATTCTAACCATCATATTGTCTTCTGTTCTTTCCTTTGATTTAGCATCAGGATATACATGGATTGAAGGCGAGGTTGAAAGCATTGTTCCGGTATATGTTTGTCCTGCTCTTGTATGTATTTTACAGTACTCACCATCAAGCGTCGAATACATATTACCGCCTATAGATGTAATTTTTAAAGTTCCGTCAGAATTTACAGATCTGACCATTGCACCCAAAGTATCTACGTGGACAGGGATGCCGATGCAGTAGCTGTTATCTTCCCCTTCTATTTCAATTATTCTATTACCCTTTTTATTTGAAGCTATTTTATATCCATATTCATTAACAACCTTTTCTATATGAAACATTACGTCTTTCGTGTAACCCGTAGGGCTTGGTATATTAATTATTTCTTTTAACAGCTTAAGAGTAAATTCTTTGTTAGTCTCCATAATTTGTCTCTCCTCAACATATTCTTTAATGATTATACTACTTTATTGATGAATTACACAATACTTAATTGCATATATGTAAATCGGGATATATAATATTTATATATGAAAAAACAGCAAACGGAGGAATTTTTATGGAAAAAATAAAACTAAAGGATTTTTTAGATTTTAAGTTTTTATCAGGAATTGAACTTTCTCCTAATAAAAAGTATGCAGCTTTTACAGTTCATGCATGTGAGCACGATGAAAATAAGTATATATCGAACATATGGTTTTACGACTGTTTATCTGAAAAATACAGAAAACTTACGAATATGAGCAAAGAAAAATCATTTATATGGCTTAATAACGAAACAATATTATTCCCTTCATTAAGAGATGAAAAGCTTAAGAAAAAAATTGACGATGGTGAAAACTGGACTGTTTTTTATGCCATTAATATTCATGGCGGTGAAGCCTATGAATATATGAGAATACCTATGAATGTAAATGAATTCAAGCTTATTGCAGACGAAAAATTCTTGATAACCGCAGAGTATAACCATTATGGCATCAATCTTCATTCAATCAAAAGCGAAGATAAGGATGAAGCAATATCAATGATTAAAGAAAATAAGGATTATGAAGTTTTAGATGAAATACCGTTCTGGTCAAACGGTGAAGGTTTTACAAACAAGAAAAGAAGCAGATTATATTTATATGATAAAGGAACAAAGGATATAGTTCCTATATCCGATAAATTCGGAAATGTATCCTTAAGCAGTGTAAAAGACGGAAAAGCTTTATACACAGCGCTTAGTTTTACAAATAAAATGGAGCTTACTAATGAGTTGTATCTATATGATTTGTATTCCGAAAATGCAGCATGTCTCATTGAAGAAGGAGAAATGTATATTGAATATGCTGAGTTCTTAGGGGACGAAATAGTTTTTGCCGCTTCATCAATGGATAAGTATGGTATAAATCAAAATTTGAATTTTTATATAATGAAAAATGGTGAATCAGTCCTCCTTGCCGAACACGATTACGGTATGTTCAATTCGGTTGGATCTGACTGCCGTTACGGTGGAGGTGCAAGCCATAGAGTTTTAAATAATGAACTATACTTTATATCAACAGAAAATAAAAGTTCATTTATTAAAAAACTGTCACTGAACGGAAATATTGAGAAGATAACCTCCGACAACGGCTCTGTTGACTTCTTTGATGTTTTCAATGAGGGAATGTTGTTTATCGGATTAAGAGAAACAAGGCTTCAAGAAATTTATTTATATAACCAAGGTTTAGAAACGCAAAAAACTAAATTTAACGAGCATATTGCTGAAATTAAAAATGTAATAAAACCCGAACCGTTATCATTTGAAAATGATGGTATAACAATCGAAGGATGGGTTTTGGAGCCGGCTGATTTTGATGAAAATAAATGCTATCCGGGAATACTCGACATACACGGCGGTCCAAAGACAGTTTATGGAGAAATATATTATCATGAAATGCAGCTTTGGGCTAATGAGGGATACTTCGTATTTTTCTGCAATCCGCGAGGAAGTGACGGAAGAGGCAATGAATTTGCTGATATAAGAGGCAAGTACGGTACTATCGACTATGATGATTTAATGATGTTCACGGATACAGTGCTCAAAAAGTATCCTCAGATTGACCCCTGCAGAATAGGTGTAACCGGTGGTTCCTATGGCGGCTTCATGACAAACTGGATAATAGGTCACACTGACAGATTTAAATGTGCTGTATCACAAAGAAGTATTTCTAACTGGTTATCTAAGTTCGGAACTACTGACATCGGGTATTATTTCAATTTGGACCAAATTAAGTCAACTCCCTGGGGTAATCCGGAAAAAATGTGGTTCCATTCACCTTTAAAATATGCCGACAAAGCAGTGACACCTACATTATTCATACACTCAGAGGAAGACTACAGGTGCTGGCTTGCCGAAGGTCTTCAGATGTTCACAGCCCTGAAATATCACGGTGTAGATGCAAGATTATGCATGTTCAGAGGAGAAAATCATGAACTCAGCAGAAGCGGAAAACCAAAGCACAGAGTGAGAAGATTAGAAGAAATAACAAACTGGTTCGAGAAGCATTTGAAATGAAATTCACTTTATTGACACTGTAAAATTCAAGTAATATACTATTATTAAAGTTCAATATATAAATAATACTATAATAAGGAGTAATATATGAAAAATAATAAGTTAGTAATGATACCCGGTCCTACTCCAACAGTGAGATCAATTACAGATCAGATGGGAAGAGAAACAGCAGCTTTCGGAGACCCTGCTTTTGTAAAGGATTTTAAAGAATTAATTGTAGATTTGAAAACTTTACTAAAGGTTGACGGTGAATGCTTCGTTGTTGCCGGTTCAGGAACCTTGGCAATGGAAATGGCTGTTTCTAATGTGACAAAACGAGAAGACAACATATTAATTGTGTCAAACGGATTTTTCGGAGACAGATTTATCGATATCTGCGAAAGAAAAGGATTAAATGTTGATTTATTGCAGGCATCTTGGGGAGAAGTTATATCACCGCAAGAAATAGAAAACAAATTAAAAGAAAAACATTATGCTGCAATTACCGTAACGCATGTTGATACATCAACAGGCGCAGTTGCACCTATTCAAGAAATAGGAAAAATAATGAAAAATTATCCTGATACAATTTATATAGTGGATGGAGTTGCAGCAACGGCAGGCGAAAGAGAATATGTGGATGATTATGGCATAGATATATTATTTACCGGCTCACAAAAAGCATTTGGTGTAGCACCCGGACTTTTGATTTTATGGGCAGGTAAAAAGGCCTTGGAAAGAAGAAATTCATTGGGAACAATTCCTGAATACTACATAGATTTTGAAAAATGGATACCTATAATGAACGATCCGTCAAAATATTTTGCTACACCTGCCGTTAATATGATTTGGTCTTTAAAAGAATCGGTTCGTCTAATAAATGAAGAGGGCATAGAAACAAGATATGGCAGACATATAAAAGTGTCGGAAGCAATTAATAATGCTCTTGAAGCATTAGGATTTAAACTGCTTGCTAATGTAAAAAACAGGTGCTCAACTCTTTCAACCGTATTGTATCCCGAAGGAATCAACGATTTGGAATTCAGAGCAAAATTAGCAGAAGAAGGAGTTATGGTTGCCGGCGGCTTATCAGCTTATGCAGGAAAAATGTTCAGGTTAGGTCATATGGGAAATATCGATGAACACACAGTATACTCAACAATTGCGGCAATTGAAAGAACATTAATAAAATCAGGATACAAATACGAAAAAGGTATCGGATTAAAAACATTGCTGGAAAGTATGTAATAAACTGCATGCTCTATAAAAAAGCTTCCTGATTAATCAGGAAGCTTTTTATACTTACAGTATAAGCGACCGACACAAATCCGTAGATCTGGGTCGTCTGCTTATGGGCATCATAACTCAGTTATATTTAATTAGCAGTCACGTCCGCCTATTCCGCCTACTCTGTCACAGCAGCAAAATAATACTACTAATAGTAAGAAGAAGAATAACAAGCTGCTGTCATCACCAAATCCGCCAATTCCTCCTAATAATCCATCATCTCCGCAGAAGCAGAATAGAACTACTAATAGCAAGAAGAAGAATAATAAGTTATCCCCACTGTCTCCTAATATATTTCCAAACATATAGAACCTCCTAAAATTGATTTTTCTATATATTATTCACTACCCCTTTTAAGTGTTACTTCAATCCTCATCATTTAATGATTTTAAAAAAAATATTATTTGATCCATGAAACTGTTCTTATTATCAGGATTAAAGTAATCATAATTGTTGCAGCCGATTTTATCAATTTTCTTTGATGGTTCTTTACATCTATAATTGTCGAATTTGTACTTCATAAAATCAATATCTTTTAAAATACTTATAAGATATTGCCTTGTACGTTCATCCATATATTTTTTATCGGATAATTTATTTAAAATATATACTAATTCAATAATATCATAAAATTTTTTATTTATTTTTGGTATTTCAGGTTCACAACCTCGTATGCCCATATTATCCACCCCACAAACCGCTTTTATATATTATATGATAAAATGGTTAAACTGATATTGATGTCCCGGGAATTGTGTTTTACAAATTTAGGAAAACGGTCTATAAAAAACTTTGTTTTTTTATTGTTATGTTATATAATAGACGTATTAAAAATAATAATGAGGTATTTTGTTATGAAAATATTCAACAATATTATTATACTTAGCTTAATAGGTTTGTTTTCTTCAACATATCTATTCAATCTCGCCCCTATCGATTACAGAGGAACAATAGAAATAGAAACTCCTGAAGAGATAAGTGATTTAACTTTAAGCACCGAAGAAGATAATTTATTAAATCCGGAATCAATAATAATAAAACACCAATCAGAAAATGAAGTGGTTACCAAAAGTGTTTCAAACAGTATTTTTACTGTCGATATATATAAAGAAAACAGCTTAATTAAAAATGGTGTTGAAAAACTTGAATTAGTATCACCTTCTGTTAACATGTCTATTATCGTAAATAAGGATAATCCAATAGTTACAGGTCTGGATATAAGTCAAAAAAATTTAGGTTTAGAGGATGGTACTTACAGCTTTGTATTCAATTCCAACCTTATTAGTAATCCGGATAACTCTTCAATTTCAATAAATGTAACTTATGATACAGAAGGCACATATTATCCGGCTAAAACGCAAGCACCGGTGGGTACAAAGGGCTTGACTCTTTATTTTGCAACAGAAAATTCAGATGCTTTAATACCCGTAACGCGTTTTGTGGTAGAGGATAAGTCCATTACAAGAATGGCTATCGAACAGCTTCAAAACGGTCCAATAAACAGCAAGATGCGTACTGTTATAAAAGATGTAACAAATACAACATACAACAACGGTAATGTAGTTATAGACATACCAAGCTCATATACGGCTTATAACGAAGGAAGTGCCGGCTCATCACTTGCTTATAATGCATTTGTAAAAACAATTTTTGATGTAGACAGATATTGGCCGATACACAGTGTTACCTTCACTGTTGACAGAAAAAAAGTAGATACGTATTTTCATGAACGTCCAAGTGAAGCAATAAACTCACTTCCAAATATCGAAAGAAATTATTTGCTTTACATCGCGTATAAAATAGACGGCAGGTATTACTTGTTTGATTATCAAATAGATACACAATCAGCGGGTATATATTCAAATGATACGATTGAAATTCAGGCACAAAAATTGTTTGATGTGTACAAGGATACTAAGCTTTCTTATGGAATCAGCCCGATACCGAAAAGTGTTGTTTTAAACGGTGTAACTAAGCAGGGTAATATACTTACACTGAATTTTAATGATAGCTTTTCGGGCGCATACAAAGATAATGAGGATTTAAAACAAATGATGATTGAATCTTTAGCTTATACTTTTACAACATTGCCTCATACAGACGGCATAGTAATAACCGTAAACGGTGAAGATAAAACCGGGGTTATTTATCCCCCGGAATTTATAAATCCTGAGATTGTAGAAAACTGATATAAGCAGATGACCCAAATTTTTAATTTGGTGTCAGTCGCTTATGCTGTAAGTGCAAAAAACTTGGGACTGAATTAAGATTAAAATCTTAATTCAGTCCCTTTTTTAATACATCAAGTTTAACACTCCAACATATTTTTTCCTATAGAAGTATGCTTAAATACTCCCGTAAACGCAAATGCTACTATTATGCCTGCTGCTGACTGTATGGTATTGCCCGGTATTTCGGCTAATGTTGAAATAAAGCTGCCAACCATTAACGAGCCCACTACGTAATAAGCAAAAATCTGCCACAAGCTTCCCATTGCAGAGCCAATAATCCTTTTATGCTTAATATTAGGTAATTTCTCTATCATTGTACCCATTATATATCCCATGACAAATTTTATTATAAACGTTGGCAGCGCATAAAAACTATATCCGCCGATAAGGTCAGCTAAGGAAGCGCCAATTGCACCGGCCCATGCACCATTTTTCTTACCTAAAAGTGTTACGGCAATAAATATAAAACCGTCACCTAAGTGTGTATATCCATTTGTAACAACGGATGGAACTTTGATTATAAAAGTTGCCACGCATATTAAAGCAGCAAACAAGGATGTATAGACCATATCTTTAATTACTTTATCATTCATATTTATCACCTCACATAATTTAGTAACACATAACTTTAATTATATTATATACAAATCTGTACTCCTTAAAAGATACAGTTTGATATTTTATGTAGATGACAGATAAAAAACAAAAAAATAACTCGGCACCCTCACGTCACACGAAATGATCCACTTATTGCTGCTTCCTTCCGGACCTGACACGTTCGCAGGATTTCGTTGCGCGAGACCGAGTTATTTAAAATCATAACATAAACAAATTTTTATGTCAATGTTAAAAATTTGAAGCCAATTACTTTAAAACCTCAAGAGTTTGTTCTTCTTCAAATTGTTTAGTATAAAGAGTATAATAATATCCCTTTGCTTTAATTAAGTTGTCATGAGTACCCTGCTCAACTATTTTCCCATCTTTAACAACCAAAATTATGTCTGCTTTTTTAATTGTTGACAATCTATGAGCAATTATAAAGGAAGTTCTTCCCTTTAGCAAATATGATATTCCTCTTTGTATTAAACTTTCAAGCTCTGTATCAATTGAGGATGTTGCTTCATCCAGTACAAATATTTTAGGGTCGGCCAAAATGGCTCTTGCTATGGATATCAGCTGCTTTTCTCCTGTCGAAAGCTTATCTCCGCCTTCTCCGACCTGACTTTCATATCCCTCTTCAAGCTTTTCTGCAATTTTATCAACAGAAACTATTTCTGCAGCTTTTACTACTTCCTCATCTGTTGCATCGAGATTACCATACTGTATGTTTTCTTTAATCGTTCCGGAAAACAAGTGTGGATTCTGTAAAACATAACCGATGTTTGAATGCAGCCATAGCTGAGACCTTTCCTTGTAGTTTACTCCATCAACTAATATTTCGCCCTCTGTCGGTTCAAAAAACCTGCATGCAAGATTAACCAAGGTGCTTTTTCCCGCTCCTGTTTCTCCTACTATTGCCACATTAGTTCCCGGCTTGATATGCAGGTTAAAATTTTTTAAAACCTCTTCATCGCCATCAGGATATTTAAAAGTAACATTTTTAAACTCTATTTCACCCTTTATATGCTCCCAGTTTTCCTTCTTAGGATTTATGTTATCTCCATATTTTTCAATAACCTCCGGACTGTCCTTTATTAAGGGTTCCATATCGAGAAGCTCTGTTACCCTCTCTATGTTTGCCTGAAGAGAAACAATCTCGGAATAGATCCTTGCTAAATTTTGTATTGGTTCAAAAATATTTATTGCATATGATAAAAAAGCAGATAAAGTACCTATTTGTATAATTTGGTTCATTGTAAGCTGCCCTCCTCTTGCTAAAACAATGGAGGATGTTACCGAGCCGAAGAAAACAATTATCGGAATGTATACGGCGTTTAATTTAGCCATTCTGACAGCTGTCGATTCCATCTCAAAGCTCACAGATTTAAATTCATCCAAATTTTTATGTTCAATAACCAAAGTTTTTGAAGTTCTTGCACCGGTTATTCCTTCATTGAAATTACCTGTCATCTTTGAATTAATCTTTCTTAACCTTCTGCCGGCAACAAGAAGCTTTTTCTGAAAATAAACCGTGACTATTGCCATAAACGGAATAACCGACATAACCACCATTGCAAGCTTGAAATTTAATGACATCATTGCAGCAAAGGCGCCGATTACATAAGCAAATGACCAAAACACATCAACTAATCCCCATGCAATCATTGTTCCTATTTTATTTGTATCGCTCATCGTCCTTGCCAATATATAGCCGACAGGTGTCTGATTGTAATAAGAAAGAGATAATTTTTGCAGATGTTCAAATATTTCCTCACGCAAATCTTTTCCTATATACATTTCTATTACAATAGCAACTCGAGCAAAAATATTAACCGATATCGTCATTAACAGTAATGCCAAAATATATATTAATATAAACCTACTTAATCCATCCGTTGTCTTAGGTATAATAAATGTATCAACCGCATATTTCTGGAACAGAGGCAATGATAAATCCATTGCTGCTGTAATAAGCATAAAGACAACTAAAACAATCATTTTATTTTTATAAGGTTTGAAAAATCTGCCTAACTTAAACCAAGGTTTAATATCAAGCGATTTATAGGCAGTATCATCTTCATAGTAATTCAATTAAATCACCGTCCCGTCAACATCGGCAATATTCATCTGAACATCATAAATATTTTTATAAATGCCGGCTCTGCTTATTAATTCTTCGTGAGTTCCAATATCAGCTGCTTTACCTTTATCCAACACTAAAATCATATCTGCCTGCATAAGTGTCGTAATGCGGTGTGAAATTAGAATTACAGATGAGTTTTTCTTGCCGCTTTTTAATGCAGTACGGATTTTAGCATCAGTTTCTGAATCAACCGCCGACAAAGAATCATCGAAAACCATTATAGGCGTGTTTTGCAATAGCATCCTTGCAATTGCAACACGCTGCTTCTGTCCTCCCGATAATGTTACTCCTCTTTCACCCACAATTGTATCATAACCGTTTGAAAAATTTTCTATTGCATCATCAACGTGTGCAATAGACGATACCTCTTTTATTTGATTTATATCTGCCTCAGAATTTACGATACCTATGTTTTCCTTAATGCTTTTTGAAAATAAAAATGGCTCCTGCAATACCATGCCTATATTTTTTCTTAGATATTCTCTTTTAATTTTTCTGATATCAACACCGCCAATAGTTATGGCGCCGCAGCCGTCAGGCAAATCATAAAGACGATTTAATAAATGCATCAAAGTAGATTTTCCTGAACCGGTACCGCCTAATATGGCAAAGGTACTTCCTGCTTCAATTTTAAAGCTTAAATCATTAAGTATTGCTGCATTACCCTCATACTTAAAGGTTACGTTTTTAAATTCTATATCCTTGTTCATATCAGGAGTTAATGAATCAGGACTATCTGTTTCTTCCTGCTCTCTTAATACTTCACATATTCTTGCCAATGAAACCTTTGTCTTGCTTAATTCACCGAGAATTCTTCCAAAGCTTCTTAGAGGCCATGCTATCATGGCAGTGTAAGAGGTAAATACCATAAATTCACCTAATGTTATAACTCCGTCAACAGCAAAAATTGAACCTGCAATAACTATGGTCATAATCAGACTTCCTGTTACAAAATCTCCTATACCCCAATAATATCCCAGTTGATAACCAAGCTTAACCCAGAGCTCTGAAAATTTATTATTTTTTTCTGAAAATTTATCGATTTCATATTTCTCTCTGCCAAAAGCCCTTACCACTCTGACACCTGTTAAATTTTCCTGTGTTACAGTAAAAAGCTCTCCCTCTGCTTCATCCGCAATTAAAAATTTCTTCGACAATATGCCATAAAATATAGCCGAATATAAAACTACAACCGGTATAAAAATTAAAACTATCAATGTCAGTTTAACATTCATAGAAAACATCAAAATCAAGGATATAATGACAAGCATAATTGTTCTGAACATTTCTGACAGCTGAGTGCTTATAAAATTTCTCACAACGTCAACATCTGAAGTTGATCTTTGTATAATATCCCCTGTTTGATTCTTAATGTGCCAGCTGTATGGCAATTTTTGAATATGATTATACAAATTATTTCTAATGTTTTTGATTATTCCCTCTGTACCTTTAGCGATTGTATATCTTCCGACAAAATCGCTTAATGAAGTAATTACTGCTAACAGTAAGATAATTACGGCGCTTATCCATAAATTCTGCCTGATACCTTCTCTGCCGCCAAGAATCTCAATAAAATACATAATTGTTTCATTAAAGGAGAAAGGAACATCGTCTATTACAGAGTCAACAGTAAACCTTATAATTTGCGGCATAGCAAAGCTTGCTGCAACCTTTATAACAGTTGCAGCAGCAGAAATTACAATTAAATATTGATACCCCTTTGATAAGGGCATAACTGCTTTTAAGTCAGAGATGTCTTTTTTCATTTACTTCCTCTATCTGCCCCGTTACCGCCATCAAGATAACAGGTACTCTAAAAACTTGTTGCTTAATAATAACTTATATGATTACATATGCCATTTTATTATAGAAATATGTGAGAGTCAATAAGCAAGATGCCCTAAATCTATGATTTGGTGTCAGTCACTTATGCTGTAAGCGCAAAAAAAGCTCCGATATTCACCGGAGCTCAGGCTGTTGAAAAAATGATTTATTTTGCTGTATTTAAAGCTTCTTCTAATATTAATTTGAAATCATCTATTCCAAATGTAACTGAAGATACTATATCAGCTTCTGTATTATGTCCTGTTTCATCAGTTTCAAAAGCTTTAACTTCTTCTACTGTTTTTCCAACTATATATTCAGCAAAAGCAGCTGCTTGTTCAAACCACTCTTTACCTATTTGAGATGCTTTTCTCATTCCGTATTCATCACCTAATTCATTCTTTGTTAATACAGGAGCTGTTAAATCAGAAGTGATTTTTCCTGTAGCATCAAAGTCTACATTAGCTTGAGAAGCATTTAATATACTGCTTGTAATTTTTCCGTCAGCATCAAAAGTTGTAACTGTGTATGTTGAATAAGCTTGTGCTAAACCAGCAGCCTCTGCAGTTGCATCCTTAGATTTTGCTATTGTAGTAACAACGCCTAAGCCTAATTTATCCTCTGCATTAGCTCCTAAGTCTTGAGCGTTAGCTATAGCTTGTTCAAGAGCATCTTTGTAACCGTCAATTTTCATAGTAACTGAAGATACTAAATCAGCATCTGTTGGCACGCCTGTGTCATCTGTTGGAATAGCTTTGATATCTTCAATAGTTTTTCCAACTACATAATCAGCAAGTGTGTTTGCTTGTTCGTACCATTCTTTGCCTATTGTAGAAGCTTTGCCCATTCCGTACTCTTCTTTAAGTTCTTGTTTAGACTTATAAGAAGTAGTTAAGTCAGAAGTAACTTTACCTTCTGCATTAAATTTAATAGCAGTTTGAGCTGTATCAATTGCTGCTTTAACTACTTTACCGTCATTATCAACAGTAACTGCAACTATAACTGAATCAGACTGAGCTGTTCCTTCTGCATCTGCAGTAGCATCTTTAGATTTTCCTAATGATGTGATTACTGCTAAACCAGTTTTAACCGCACCTTCTGCAGCTGGTTCTTCATTTGGTTCTTCATTTGGTTCTTCGTTTGGTTCTTCATTCGGTTCTTCTGCTGGTGCTGGTGCCGGTTGTTCTTGAGTACATCCAACAAAAGCAAATAATGCAATTGATAGAACCAATATTAACGCTAATAATTTTTTCATTTTCTTGTCTTCCTCCATGGGATTTAAAATATAGTTATATATAAACAGCTTTTAGCTGATTATAACGTGCGTGACAAGATACGATATTAACAAAACGTTATGTATCTGTCAATAACATTTTATAATTTTACATATTTTTACAATTAAACTGTTCAGCAATGCTGAATGATGTTCCAATATTAGTCATTTTTTAAAGGATATACTATGCTATCCTTTATAACCTATGCTATATGATATATTATTAGCAGCTTCCTTTACAATTATTATACTTTCTTTGATTTTTTCGTCTGTCATCCTGACTGTGGGCGCTGTGACGCTTAAGCTATATCTTACTAATCCTCTGTAATCAAAGATTGGTGCTGCTACACATATTATTCCTTTCATGGCTTCTTCATAATCTATGTAAAAACCTTGTTCTTTAATTATTGTTAATTTTTTAATTATTATATGCTTGTCTGATTCATTTATATCTGAAGGTAAATACTTGCCAACCACATCCTCACTCAAATAGCTTAATATTACTTTCCCGTCAGCAGTGGTATAAGCCGGAGACCTGACACCTATTTTAGTTGATGTCTTGATTGATCTGTTGCATTCTTTCTTTTCGATATAAACTATTTCACGTTCATCAAGCATAGCTATATGAACTGTTTCTTCAATTTTATCACAAATACTATCTATTAAAGGATATGCAACATTTCTGACATCCATGGAATTTACAACCATATCCCCATACTCTATAAAACGTGTGCCTAATCTATATTTTTGAGTTGATTCATCCTGACCTATAAAGCCGTGATATTTTAGGGTATTGAGTATTCCATGTACTGTACTTTTATTTAAATCAACCATATTTGCTATTTCGGAAAGCTTTAATTCGCGTTTATTTTTCGAAAAGCATTCGATTATAGCTACTAATCTGTCAATAGATTGAACCCTGCCTAAATTTTTCATCGCTAACCCTTCCATGAGATATTAACATATTGTTTGTAAAAAATCAATCACAATTGTAAAATTTCATAAAGAAAATTTTTACAATAAGCAATTTTTCCTATTTGTGCTATAATATCAACATAATGTAAAAATATCCGCCGATTTATTATGTATAAAAATGCATATGCATATTTTTATCAACTGATATAATTTTAACATTCTGATAAATAATTGTCAATTTAATAGTTGTTAAAAATATAGACATACTTTACCAAATGGGTTAAAATATATATAATAGCACACACGAAAGAAGGGATTTGAATGAATATTACTAAAGAAGAAGCATTGACTTTGTTAAAGGAGTATAACAAAGAAGAATTCCATTTAAAACATGCCGACACTGTCAATTTTGTAATGGAATATTTCGCTAAACAGTTAGGTTATGAAGATGAAGCGGAATTTTGGGGATTAGTAGGACTATTACACGATTTAGACTTTGAAATGTATCCTGAAGAGCACTGTGTAAAGGTTCAGGAAATACTTAAAGAAAAAGGTATTGATGAAAAAATGATTAATGCCATTGCCAGCCATGGATATGGTTTAACAAAAGCAACTCAAAAGCCGGAACACGAGATGGAAAAAGTTTTATTTGCCGTTGATGAATTAACAGGACTAATAGGCGCGGTTGCTTTGATGAGACCATCAAAAAGTGTTTCAGACTTGGAAGTTAAATCGCTTAAGAAAAAATTTAAAACTCCAAGCTTTGCTGCCGGATGTTCAAGAGAAGCAATTCAGCAGGGTGCTGATATGCTTGGGTGGGAATTAGACGATTTATTCCAGAAAACGATTCTTGCTATGAGAGAATACGAGAATTCAACAAATAAAAAATGAAAAAATCATCCTGATAATTCAGGATGATTCTTAATTCTCTGAAGCAACTGAAACTGTTGCTTTTTTCTTTTTCTTTAAATAGTTTTTAACTGCCGTAAAAGCTAAACAGCATATAATAGTTATAGGTATTACGGTTATAGAATAAATAATTAACCTTTTTGTTATAGATAAAATTCCGTTCATATCAGTATATCGAATTGCCAATGTTAACACCAACGGGTGCATGAGATAAATATAATACGAGCTTTGTCCAAACAATTTAATAAAGCTATAATATTTTTTAAAAACATCCTTCATTATAAGACCTAATATATAAACAAAAAATATTGATGTTAAAGAGAATATAAACCATACGTATATATATATATTCATATTCAAATAAGAAACTGCCGTATAGATTAAACCAATCACAACATATCCAATGATAAACAGCCATTTATTCTTAGTTAAAAATGAAGTAAATCTATTATATTCTAATGTCAAATATATACCAAGCATATAGAAGAATATATATTTCAAAAATAATCTGTCTGAATTTTCAAATCTAATATATTCGGCACATAGAGCAGTAAATATTGCTGCAACAATTAATATTGGTATTTTTTTATCAGAGTTTTTTATTAACTTATAAAATATTGGTCCGAAAATATACATTTGTGTAATTATTATAACAAAATATAAATGATAAGACATTTTTCCAAGTAAAACACTCTTTATAAACACATTGATATCAAAAGCATAATACCCAAGCTTAATATAAGCAGCATAATAAATAATACACCATACTATATATGCAACCAATACATTGGAAAGACGTTTCTTAATAAACTCAAAATATTTAAATTCCCTGTTTCTATAGCTATAGAAGCTTGTCACACCGCTGAGAAAAATAAAAATAGGAGTTGTAAATTTAAAACTTCTATTTACGATTAACGTTACTATGTGCGGGAAACTTCCATGTATATAACCCTCAACACCCGTAGCGGTTATATGAACTATCATTACAGCAAAACATGCTATGAATCTCATATAATCTAATTCATAAAGTTTTTCCCTTGTATTCATAATTTGCTCCCATATTAAATTTTACTTTGAATAGTGTATCACGAGGGGACGTTTTTTGCAAATGTAAATATTTCTTAAATACTTGGTTAGTTTGCTTTTTTAACGTATATATGATAAAATATAGTTAGTTATACTTAACTCATATGAGGAGATGATGATTTGAAAATTCAGGAATCGGCTGAAATGTACCTTGAAACCATCTTGGTTTTATCCAAGAAAAATCATCAGGTGCGTTCCATTGATATTGCAAATGAACTTGACTATGCAAAGCCCAGTGTCAGTGTTGCCATGAAGAACCTCCGTGAAAACGGCTATATAGAAATGGACAGCGATTTGTATATTACATTGACTGAAAAAGGGAGGGCAATTGCGGAGGCAATGTATGAAAGACATACTTTGCTTTCCGAATGGCTGATATTTTTAGGTGTTGATGAGAAGATTGCCACGCAAGATGCATGCAGAATCGAACATGTACTCAGTTCAGAAAGCTTTGAAGCTATTAAAAAACATGTTCATGGTCATAGCTCAAATTAAATTTAAATGATAGACAAAATAACAGAACCATCCGTATGGCTGGTTCTGTTATTTTGTCTCTTATCTATGAAACCAGTGCTTTCCCTAAAACAATACAAGCATTTTGTGCATCCTGATCAGGCGCTTCATTGCATATCACACTGTCACTTACAAGTACCGCTCCCAATGACCGGCAGCTTTCCTCCCAGTTCTTCATCCATTCGCCGTCTCCCCAGCCATAAGAACCAAAAAGTGCAATTTTCTTACCTTTTAGTCCCGGCCTGCATGCAGAAAACATAGGTTCAAATTCGCTTTCCTCCAGCACTTCATCACCCATTGACGGACAACCGAAAGCAACTGCATCATACTGATTCAAAGTATCAGGATCAAATTCAGCAGCAGAATATACCGTTACTTCAGCTCCTGCTCCTCTTATACCCTTAGCAACAAATTCTGACATCGATTCAGTATTGCCTGTGCCGCTCCAAAAAACGACTGCTATTTTACTCATAAACTTATACTCCTTTTTTTCTATACTATTAATATATTATTTTAAACAGCAACTGTAAGCTGCATAATAGACCTGCCTCCGGCAAATAATTTCATGTATACTTTTCTGCACTTATTATATCGTTCAAACAATTTTACCGCACTGCATTCATCGCTGTAAACTTTCCAAAAACCTGAACATTTACTGTTCTTTCCGCCATTCTCAATAAAACCGACAACATCCTCCAAAGGATATCCCAGAAATACTCCGATTTCATGAGGAAAACTATCGCTGTATACAAAGCGTTGCTTTAAACGCTCTATACAATATGTAACAGAATTGCAGTTATATCCATATGATGCAAGGAAATCTGAAACACCTTTACCTTGCAATTCCTTTTGAAGCCTGTTTTTACGATAAACAAGTATAACGGCACGTTTATTGTTGTTTTGCAATACATCCAAGAAAACATCCTTATTATTCATCTCATGATTAGCTTTACATAAATATGAATTTAATTCAGATACAGAATCAACAGTACAGCTGAACAGATTTGCAGTTTTTAATCCCGCCAGGGTTGGAGAGCAATGTTCAATCAAAAAATGTTCCATTACAACTACGCCTCCACAGGTTTTAAAATATGTTCTTCTAATATGTTGCATAAAGCAGTTGCACTGCTTGAATGAATTCGTGCAATAGGTATGTTGTTACGTTTTGCTTCTCCAACCGCACTTATTATCATTTTATGAGATACTGTATTTGTAAAAAGAACCATAAGATCCGGAAATCCGATTTTTTTCTTGAGCGCCCCATTCTCTTTAGTAAATACCTTAACTTTACATCCGTAATTTTTACAAATACCTTCATACTGACATACCATTCTTTCATTACCGCCAATAATCACAATGCTCAAGATATCACCTCGCTTTGTTTGTTTGGTTATGGTTAGTTTCAACTAACCAAGGCTTATTTTTAATAAGCAGAATAATTAAATTGCCCGTTTCTGCATACAGTTAGCTTTAACTAACTGTATGCAGAATATCATAAATATATTACTTTGTCAAGTATAGTTATTTTAATTTTATATATAAACTGTCATTTTATCCGATATAAAATTTATATATCAAATCTTACAATAACTTATATTTATTCATTTTATTATAAATATGTGCAAATTTTGTATTGTTTTATTAATTTTTTTGGATAATTTATTAAAATATACGTCATAACGTATACGCATTGACGACTACATGATAAAATAAATTTATATTTTTAATTTTCAAAGTAGGTGCCAAAAATGAGTGTTAAGGAAGCAGTTTTAAAAAGAATTAATGAAATTTGTAACGAAAGAGGAATAGCTGTCAACAAGCTTGCAAATTTATCAGGCATAACACCGTCAACAGTATATAGTGTTTTTGACATAGAGAGAAAAGATATTGGAATTGTTCTAATTAAAAAAATTTGTGATGGACTTGAAATAACATTACAGGATTTTTTTACTTCAGAAATTTTTGATAGCTTAGAACAAGAGCTGATATAAGCAGACGACCCAAATTTTACATTTGGTGTCGGTCGCTTATCCTGAGCGAATGTGATAGGATAAATAATGCTTATCAATATTCTGATAGATTGTTGAAAAAAGGGTGTAAACAATAAATTTACACCCTTAACATTTAATTAGTACTTTCACTTGTACCTTCACTTTTTATTTTCCGAAGCAAATAAACATATTTCTTTTCTGCGGCTTCTATATTATATATGGCATAATCCACTAAATCCGGCTCACTAACATTTTCAAATATGTTTTTGGCTTCTTCCCATTCTTTTTTTGCATTTTCTAAACTAACATATAAGTCTTTTTTATCATCAACATCCTTTTGTACTTTAAATAAATCCAATATACCTTTTACTTCTTTACTCGATACGCCGCTCATGGAAAAACCTCCTATCTATACTATTATAGACATTGAGCTTCCTTTTTATTCATGGTTATATAAATATTTCCGGCTCTTTCCTTGTATAAAATTCTATTTCTAATTCATGCTTATGGTTTAGATAATTTTCATCATCAAAATACTTTGCCCCAATAGGACACTTTTTAATACATGCACAACATTTGATACATATCCCTATCATTTTTGCCACATCATCATAATCAATACTTCCCATAGGACAAATCTCTGCACATAGCTTGCAATCAATACAGTCTTGGTTTGTTTTAGGAATTACTTTTCTTATATCAACAGGATTACCATACTTGTCTTTTGGTCTGTAATAATCTCTATAAGGCTTAATCCCTGAAACCTTTATTGTGCTGAAATTTCTTTCAATTAATTTATTATATACTTGGACGGCAAAATCTCTCGCAAATGCAATATCTAAGTTATCCGGTCTTTCATTTGCAAGAATCTTTGAAAATGAATGCTCTCCTATAAATGCTCCACCTGCTATAACTTTAAATCCATTATCGGTAAGTATATCGCTTAATTCTATTAATGCATCATCATAATTTCTATTGCCGTAAACTACTACAGCAACAGCCAAAGCCCCATTACCTTTAACAGTTTTTAAATACCTCACTAAAACATTGGGGACTCTTCCTGCTATAACAGGTACACCAAAAACAACAAGATTATCACTGTTGAATGACTGACCAATCTGCCTGTTTTTAATATTGGTAAAATCAATATTCGTAATGTCCTGTTTCTTAAATTCATTTTTTATAGTATCTGCAATGTTTTTTACAATTTTTTTGGTTGTTCCTGTTGGACTGAAATACATTGCATAAATGTTCATATTTTACCTCTCATATAGATTTTAATTTAAACCTTTATATTCACTTCTCAGTATGGAATAAACTTTTTGATCTAAAAATCCTCTTTCAGATTTGTAATTTTGTCTTAACACTCCATCACAATGAAGTCCTACATTTTCATAAAGTTTAATTCCAACAACATTGTCCGGATACACATCAAGCCAAAACTTATTAAAATTTAAATCTTCAAAAGTACATTTTATCAATGCCGTTAATACTTCCTTCCCATATCCTTTGCCTTTAACAGTAACTGCAATCCTTCTCAACTCAAATCTTTCCGATTTATAATCCAGATGATTTAGGGCAAACCCAACCGTTAAATTATCTTCTTTCCTTTTAAATATCAGCAGCAAATAATCCTTGTCCAAAATTTCTCTTAAATGCTGTTCATATGTACCTTGCCATATAAAATTACGATTTTCCTCATGATTTTCTATTTCCATTATGTCATTTATATCTTCTTCTTTAGCCTCAATTAAGTTTAAATTAGTAGTTTCTATCATATTTTCCCCCATTCAATTTGATAATTTCATTATACATAGAATTTTTACAGCTTTCAACTTAAAGAATAAATCATCACACATATGGAAAAAATATTTGCACAAAGGAGGCAATATTATGAGCAAAGGTAATGGAAGAAAAAGTAATACAGGCAAAGGAAATGATATGGATAAGTTCGATGGTGCCTGCAATGGTATAACCAATGACTCTAATCAATTATATCCTAATACGTACCCAAGAAAGCCAAGCGCACTTGAAAGTAAAGCAGGAAATTTCAAATATACCAACCCTACAAACAAAGACATCAAAGAATTTAAAAACAAAATAAAATAAAACATTTATACTAACGCACAAAGTAAATCACATGCAATATTGCATGTGATTTACTTTAAACAGATCTTATTTCTCTTCGTGTTCAACTTTCCTTTAGCAATTAAAATTATTCGTTAATACTGTTTCAATATAATAATTTATTAACTCATATATCCAATCTTTTAGATTACTGAACTTGAATCCTAATTTTTCCGCTTTATTTATATTTATACTATATTCCGGCTCACAATTATAAGGTGACTTTTCACCACTTTCCGATAAAACAGGTTCTTTACCGGTTTTTTCAGTAACGTACTCTAATATTTCTCTTATTGATATAGATCCATAGGAGCTTCCGTTAATAGGACCTGAATAATCTTTATCAGCAAGAAAAGCCATAAATGTACCGGCTTCATCTGATCGGATAAATCCCATCTGGCAATCAATATTATCTATATACATTGGTATTTCTTTTATAACATGCTCTACATAAAAAAATAACCTTTTCGTATAATCGTCTTTTCCAATAACAAAGGGATATCTGACAGCAATTGCATTTATATAATTGTAATTCTGCCATAATGCACACTCTGCCTGTCTTTTAGCTTCATCATACGGAAAATCCGTTCTTGAACACCAGTTAAGTTTCTTATCTATTGGTTGAAACGCTTCTTCTATTGTATCCCAACGTTTTTCATAAACTGAAGTGCTGGACATTATAATATATTTATTGCAATTTATAACATCTAATATGTATTTCACATCATTTGAACAATAGGCAAGTTTATCATATACTATATCAAAAAATTTACCTGATAATAATTTTTTCACACTATCAAAATCTGTCCTGTCAAAAACAATTCGTGAAACCTTGTCGCCATAGCTGTCTTTTGTAATACCTCTCGTTGCAATTGTTACATTATGTCCCTGCGCCAACAGCTCTTTGACGAGATAAATTCCGAAGTATCTTGTGCCACCTATTACCAAAATGTTCATAAACATTACCTCAAATTATATAAATATTTTATCTCACATTTAAATCATTACCACTAATACCTCAATCTCTTATCCCAATTACTTTACTTCTTCTTTCCATAAGGACAACATCATGCCATATGCCATTTTCCATCTTTCCAAGCTTTTCTCTTATTCCAACCACTCTAAAACCACATTTTTTATGTAATTCTATACTTGCAGTATTTTCTCTAATAATTCCGGATTGTAATGTCCAAAAACCATTTTTCTCTGCAACTACTATAAGTTTATTTAATAATCCTGTTCCTACGCCGTGTCCACTATATTGTTTCTTTATATAAATACTTACTTCAGCTACACCAGAATAAACAAGTCGTTTTGAAGTAGGGCTAAGAGCTGCCCATCCTAATATCTCATTATTTAAAATTGCAACTAATCTACATGAGTTGATATGATCTTGATTCCACTTCTCCCAAGATGGTAAATCAAATTCACTTTGAAAAGTTGCTATTCCTGTTTTTATTCCCTCTAAATAAATATTTTTTACTTGCTCCCAATCAGATGATTTCATTTCTTTAATTTCAAATTTCATAATTATCCTCTAATTTTCTGCATCAATTCTATTCTGTTTGTTCCCGTATTTCAGAATTAAAAACACCATAATCGCTGAAGCAATAAGGGAGACAGTATTTGTTATAAGAAAAGCTCCTCCGCTACCGTTTAATACAAGATTTATAGCATATATCTCCATTAACAGAATTCCGGTAAGCATCATACTGAATGTTTTTAAATTTAAATCTTTAGCAGATTTTGTCCTTATTATTTGAATAATCTGAGGTATTTGTCCAAAGGACATAATTGCTCCCCCGATAAGTTGTAAAGCATCAAAAAACATACTATTCCTCCCTAATGCTAATTAATGTTACATGATTTATTAACTTAAAGTGTAATCCAATATCTTTGAAAAATTTCGCCATCATTTATATCTTCAGAATCAAGAATACCACCGTTATTAGTTATTGTTTTAGATGAGCCGATATTACTTTTAGAACAGGTTATCAATACCTTTGACAATCCTATTTTTTCACATTCTTTTAAGCCGAGTGACAGCATCATTGTAGCATAACCTCTTTTTCTTTCGCTTGGTCTTACTCCATAACCAATATGTCCGCCTCGATATGCTAATGCTTCATTTAGTCTATGTCTTATATCTATGGCTCCAATTAATTTATTATCATTCACTAACCAAAAAGTTGAACTTTCAACAAACCCATCAGGCAATCCAACCCCATTACTCCAACCGTTCAATTTCTCCACCATTAGGTTAAAATCGGTACTATCAAGATTTAATGTCCACGGAATCAGTTCTTCCCCTGACCTTTTCCATTCAGAAAGCATATCTAAATATTCATCCTTATAACTAATACAAGGTTTTATTAATATAATGTTCTGCTCCATATAGCTACCTCCATCATAGAATTTCATTTAATATAATATATTTTTAAAGCTCTGTCTTCAATTGTTTGAAAAAATCATCCATGAATTTAATTCTTTCTTTACCGATTTCTTTTGCTTTATCAGTATATAATTTGTCGGGTATCTTCTTCAGCTTTACTTCATATTCAATTAATGCCGAATGCTTGGACCAGTTTTTAATCCTTCCGTTTTCTGAAGTGTTAGAGCTAAGATAGTCATCTATAGAATTGTTTAATGCTAAGCTTTGTCCACATTGACCTGATAACATAAATGTTCTGGCAACACCTACAGTCCCAATTGCATCAAGCTTGTCCGCATCAAAAAGTATTTTTGCTTCTATTGTCTTCGGTTCATTCCCGGTTCTAAATCTGTGTGATGATATACAATGAGCAATTTTTTCTATTTTCTTATCGTCATAGTCAATATTCTTCAATATTTCTTTTGCCATATGACTGCCCAAGACAGCATGGTCAACAGTTCCAGAATTATCTTTATTTTCTTCAACCCTTGCTATATCATGCAAAAGAGCAGCCGGTATAAGTACTTCCATATCAACATCTTTTTCAAATTCGGCTATTCTTAAACATAACTTATACACTCTAATTACATGATCTAAATTATGTACAGAGCATGTTAATTTCTCCTGAACAATTTCTAAAATTTTCTTGTGCTTATTTTCCGTATTCAATATTACCTCCATAATAATTCTCTGATTTTACACCGTGCTCAGTTTTTCGATCGCTTGATTTTCATTAGGAAAAAAGAATATATCTTTTCTGCTGTTACATTCATATATAAAATCTCTCAAGCTCTTGCTTTCATAAACAGAAAAATCTCCTACAATAGCTATTTTCATTTGATAATTGATATATTTCTGTAATATATCACCGGCCAATTTTGTGCTTAAGTTAAAAAACTCTTCAGATATTACGGATTTGTTTAGCATCATACGGTCACAATCAGTTTCATATCGTACGGTAGCCATTAAATCTAAAGCTGAATCAACATCCTTTATCAAAATTTCATCGCTTTTAACATTAGCAATTTCTACATTATTTATATTTATAACATCTATCTCCATAATTTACTCCCTTTTTTTCTATTTAAAATTCTTCTTTCAGTAAGTTAAATATATATTGTTCATCCCTGATTTAACTATACTCATTTAGTTAGTCTATAACTTTCTCAAAAAGTAAACTGTCTATCCACTTGTCACCTTGAAAAATATATTGATTATATCTTCCAACAAATTGAAACCCATTTTTTATTAGTACAATCTGTGACCCGATATTATACGGTGATGTTCCTGCTTCAATTCTATGAAGCTTATGGTTCTGCTCTGCCTCTCTTAATACAAGCTTTACAGAAGCGGTGGCATAACCCTTTCCTTGATATATTTCTCCAATCCTGTATCCCAACTCAGACTTTCTAAGTGGTTCTTGAATAATATCCGTAAGATTTACCCTTCCAACAATATTATTATCTTTATTAATCACTAAATACATATAGATAAGTCCTTTGTCTTGCTCACAAACCAATTCCTTTATAATCTGTGCAAAAGAATCATACTGATAATATGAATCAGCTCTTGCTAACCCAATGCTTTTAAAATACTCTTTGTTTTCCTTTTCAAACACAAATAATTCATCTGTATCCATTCGCGTTAAAAGTTTTATTTTAATGGAATCCACAGCTTCACTCTCCCTCATTAAATACTTTCAACAGTCATGTTAATTTTCCTGCTATTTTTTCTTTAATCTGCCTGCAGTCATTTGTTGTGCCACCAACAAGCTCATACAATAAAAATTCTCTATTTGTAATAATGAGCTTACGTCACCTTGAAAAAAGGTTTCATATTTAAATATCTCATTTTCATAAGTATAATCTGAAAATAAATTATCCTGACAATTCAATAAATGATTCCCTCTTGCTTCTTTTAGAAATTTATAGATTTCCCCGGATGATACCTTTGCATCCTGATTTACGTATCCTACATAATCACATGACCAAACAGGAGTATTACCGCCTTTTTCATATACATACTCTACACCGCTATAAGGATTAACACCCCTGTAAGAGTCCGTAAATATCAAATCATCTATTTCTATTTTGAAATCCCAATCATACAGTTCAGATTTAACATATGAATTATATGAAGGACTCTTTTTTACATAACATTCATATCTGCCTTTTATTAATGCTTTTACTAGTTTATCCTCAGAAATCATAGCAATACCTCTCATTTATATCTTATCATAGACCATTCTCAAAATGTACAAGTTAATTTCATTAATTTTAATACATATACTAATTTTTTTCCACTAATAATTTTTCTGCCGAATAATGAATTCCGATTGCACCTAACGGTGCAGTGATTAGTATAGACAGCACTGCAATAGCCAGAATTATATCTCCCGACTCTACTCCCAGTGATAATGGAACTGCTCCCATTGCTGCTTGAACAGTAGCCTTAGGCAAATATGCAATAATACAAAATAATCTTTCTTTCCAATTGTATTTTGTGCCTAATAAAGAAATTATTACCCCTATACTTCGTCCTGCTAAACCTATTAATATTATGATAATACCCATTCCACCCGCTTTTAATGCTATATTTACATCTACCAGTGCTCCTACTAATACAAACAGTAAAACTTCTGCTAATATCCATATTTTATTGAACTTATTGGATAACCTTTTTCCTACATCCGGTAATTTTTCAATAATAATAAATCCAATCGTCATTACTCCCAACAGCGAGGCAATTTGTAGCTTTGTCTTTAATGCACTTTCTAATTGATTAAGTAATATGGAAAATCCAAGTATTAATAACACCTTTTTTGTATCACGGATGCTGTATCTTTTAAAAATTTTTATCAGAACAAGTCCGATAATTACTCCGGCGATAATACCTAATAAAATTGATACCGGAATGTTTAATAATTGTATACCTATGTTAACATTGGAACCACTATATAATCCTAAAAAGACGCTGAATATTGTAATGGCAAAAACATCATCAATGGATGCACCTGCCAATATCAAAGCAGGTATTCCTTTTTTTGTACCAATGTTATTTTCTATTAATTCGAGCATAGACGGTACTACAACAGCAGGCGAAACGGCAGCAATAATAAAACCTAACATTCCCCCTTGACTAAATGTAAATCCTAAAAAATGTACTGAGGCAAAAGCAATAAATAAACCCTCTGTTAACCCGGGTATACAGCTCATCTTTAGCGCGGTAATACCAATCTTTTTCAGATCCTCCTTGTTAATTCCGAATCCTGCTCTTAACAAAATAATAATCAAGGCAATGCTTCTCAAGTCTGCTGATATTTTAAGCATATCCTCTTGGAGTAAATTAAAACCATACGGTCCTACAAGAACACCCAATATTAACATTCCTATTAACCCCGGTAATTTTAATTTCTCAAATACTTTTCTTGCCGGTAATCCTAATAATAAAATTACTGCTAAACTTGCAGCCATAAAATCACTCCTTTATTAGTCATAAAAAAACCCCTACAGGAATACTATTATTGTTCCTGTAGGAGTCATTAGCAACTGCGATTATGGTGAACTCCATCACCCTTTATTTAATTTTACTAATAGATTATAGTATAGGATATATCATATGTCAATGTTTTTTAACTTTCCCGAACGGACATAATTAAGTCCGTCCAAAGAATTTATTTCTTCACGTTTTTTTACACTTTTATATTTAATCCAGCCCTGTTTTGATATATATTTAATGAATTCTATGAGCCGTCTAAGATCTTCTTTAAACTCTTCTTTATTATGATTTTGAATTTTTGCTATTTCATATATGGATCTCTCTCCATCTATCAAAAGCCATACCGAAGTACACATATTATCAAACAACATATCTTTTTTTGGTTCTTTTTTTAATATATAACCCACAAATTTTGTAATTGGATTATTAATCTTAAAATTTAATAACACCTTTCCATCAACAATATGCCAGTCATTATGTGTTATCTCCGGCACATATAGAACAAAATTGTATTCATCCTTACCCTGTTTGTATTCAATATCATTAAACCTATTTTTTTTACCCATTAGCCATTCCTTCTAACTCTGCATGAATAATTGTATAGCCAAGCGGCAAGAACTGCAAATATTCCCATACTTATTAAATTTCTTAATGGCTCGTTTGTTATGACACCCGAAAGTATGTCAATACTAACATTAAGTGCAGCAAAAACTCCGATTATTATACCGGTAATAGCATCTCCTGCCACAAGACCCGAAGCAATTAATGTACCTCTTTCTACTGCATTGTCTTTGTCTATTTCATTTGCATTAAATCTTAATTCAACGAATTTTCGAATAAGACCCCCAAAAAATATAGCGCTGTTTAATGTAATAGGAAGGTAAATTCCTAAGGCAACTGCCAATATGGGAAGTCCTGCAAGTGCGCAAAACAATGCTATTACGGCTCCTATAATTACAAGCGTCCAGGGAAGTTTGCCAGTCATTATACCTTCTACGATTAACCTCATAAGTGTTGCTTGGGGAGCAGTAACCTGTTCTGATCCTATGCCATAAGCACTATGTAACAGAAGAACCGTAGCACCTGCCATAAATGATGCAACAGCTAAAGAAATGAACATACCATGTTGTATTTTCTTCGGACTGCCGCCTATGATATACGTTGCCTTTAATGATTGAGCTACTCCGCCGCCCACTGCTATGGCAACACATACTATGCCTGCAGCTAAAAGAACAACTCTCATTCCTTCAGTTCCGGCTGCCCCCATAGCTTTATATACAGAAGCTATAATAAGAAGTGTTGCAATGGTCATACCTGAAACAGGATTATTGCTTGCCCCGATTACTCCAACCATTCTGGCAGATACTACGGCAAAGAAAAACGAGAAAAATACCACAAGGATTGCCCCTACCGGACCTACTTTTATGGAAGGTACAAACCATGTAAGAAAAAAACCAAAAATAGCTGCGGCCAAAACCCATACAATAGGTGCTTCTTCATTTATCCTGTCTTTAGCTTTACCACCCTTGCCAAATCCGCCCATTGCCTCTTTAAAAGATGATATAATAGTAGGAAGAGATTTAGCTAAAGATATGAAACCTCCCATAGCTACAGCACCTGCTCCTATGTATTTAATATAGTTAGACCAGATCTCAGTGGCTGACATTTCAGAAATCAGCATAGAAGATGGAAATATAGGTGTCTGAGCATATGTGCCAAAAAATTTTATTAGTGGAATAAATCCAAGCCACGCCACCACAGAACCTGCAAACATTAGTATCGAAGTGCCTGTTCCAACTATAAACCCAACTCCTAAAAGTGACGCTAATGTATCAATACCTATCATAGTTCCTTGATAAGCTACGATGGTATATGTAGCTGTTTCATTCCATAAACCTAATCCGCCGGATAATACCTTGTATCCGAGTCCGGCACCAAGACCTTTTAAGACAGATTTAAACCCCTGCCCACCTTGATTTGAATTTACTAAGACCTCAGCTTGAGCCATTGATTCAGGATATATCAAATTGCCATGTTCCTGCACAATGAGATATTTTCTTACGGGAGTTATAAAATATACACCCATAATTCCGCCAATAACAGTTACCAAAGCAACTGTAATAAGCGAAAGATTGAAGCCAATCAGAATAATGGCAGGCAAAACAAATATGATGCCGCCGGCAATGGATTCTCCAACGGCTGCAAGTGAAGCCACATAGTTAGCTTCTAATATGCTGTTTCTCCTAAATATTGATTTTAACAGCCCTGTTGCAAGAATCGCACCGGGTATGCCGGCAGATATGGTAAGTCCTACCTTAAGCCCAAGATACGTATTAGCCGCAGCAAATACAACAGCAAATAAAATACCCATAATTATTGAATAACCCGTTGCTTCAGGCATTACTTCAGTTGTTGGTATAAATGGAATATAATCTTCTCCCCTTATTCCGCCATATGCCTGCTTAGATAATCTTTTTGAATCGTTTGTCATGTCAAAACCCTCCTATAGCAGCTATTTTAAATCTTCAAGCAATTTAATAAGAAATTTCCAAACCCTCTCTACAGATGAAATACTTAAATGTTCTTTCTCTGTATGTACATCATATAAATTCGGACCAAAACTTATCATATCTGTATTCGGTAAAATTTCTTTTAACAGACCACATTCAAGTCCTGCATGTATAGCACTTACTACTGCCTCTTTACCAAATAGTTCCCCATATACTTTAACAGCTTTCTCACGAATTTTTGAATTCTGGTCAAACTGCCATGCGGGATATGAACCTTTTTCTTCTGTCTTTGCATTAGTTCTTCTTGCAATTATTGAAAGAACACTTATAATTTCTCTTAAGGAACTGTCAGAAGCCGAGCGCACAGATGTTGTTATCACAATATTATTATCTTTTTCTTCAATGACAGCATTATTTAAGCTTGCCTGAACTAAGCCGTCAATGTCTTTAGACATATAATAAACACCATCCGGAACCATCATCATGTAATCTATCAATTCATCGTTTAATTTTTTCGTGTAAACATCTTTTATCTTTATTTCCTCAACTTCTATTGTCAAGCCGTTATCTTCCACACGATACTCTTCTTTAAAATTAATAACCTGCTTATCAATGCATTCCTTTGCCATATTTAAGTCATCGGCCAAAATAGTTGCCTTTGCCTCACTTGGTATGGCATTATGCTTTGTGCCGCCTTGGATTTCAGATAGCCTTATATCAGCATTGTTATTACACTCTGATAATATTCTTCCCATAAGCTTGATTGCATTTGCTCTCTGCTTAATGATTTCCATGCCCGAGTGTCCGCCTCTTAATCCGGAAATCTTTATTTTTAGTCCATTTCCGCTTTTCTTTTGTTTTTCAAGCTTAAATGTAGTCAACATATTCGCTCCGCCTGCACAACTGACCAAAAACACCCCTTCTTCTTCAGAATCTATATTTAAAAGAATCTTACCGGATATATGCTCGTTTGATAATGCATGCACTCCATCCATACCTGTTTCCTCGCTGGTGGTTACCAACACCTCTATAGGAGGATGTTTTATGTCTTTGGAATCCAATACTGCGAGACCATATGCAACAGCAATACCATTATCTCCACCTAAGGTAGTGTTGTCAGCTCTCATTATGTCTCCCTCTACAATCATTTCGATTGGATCCTTTTTAAAATCATGATTGCTGCCTTTTCCTTTTATACAAACCATATCCATATGTCCTTGGATAATTACAGTGTCGCTTTTTTCATATCCCTTCGTTGCCGGTTTTTTTATGATAACATTAAAAACTTCATCCTGATATACTTCTAAGTTTCTTTCTCTTGCAAAGCTTACAAGGAAATCACTAACTCCTTTTTCTTCACCTGAACATCTTGGAATCTGATTCAATTCATAAAACCAATGAAAAACTTTTTCTGGTTGTATATTTTTTAAATCCATAATCCTTACCTCAATATTTTACATAAATTTTTGTAGAATGTAATTATTATTTCCTTTAACTAACATTCTATCCAAATGAACTTATGTCAGAAAATTATATAAAAACATAAAAAAACAGAAGAATTATAATGTTGTATCATAATTTCTTCTGTCTTTAAAAATTAATTAACTAATAAAGTTGCAAATAATCTGACATATTTATTTTATAATTCACATAATTTGGTTTTGAAGATTATCCTCAACTTATTCTTATTATTTTTTCAGCGAAAATACTAAGCTTATTCTTAACTTCTTGTGATTCGATTAAATCTCCTTTTATAGAGCTTTTATTATATTCTCTTGAGGAAAGCAAAGCTACTTCAGGATGAAATTCTCTGTTAGTAAAACAGTGGAGAGCTTCATGAAGTGCCATATCTCCGCCAAATGAAAGGTTCCCAATTATTATCAAATTTATTTTTCTCAGAAATGAATTTTCATAAACTTCATTATTTTTAAATATTGATTGTGCTCTTTCCCAAAATTCAAAATATGAAGATGCCAAATGTCCGCTGAAGGTTGGAATTGCAAATATTATCTTTTCTGCTTTTAAACATTTATCATATATTTTAGGAATATCATCTTCTATGCAACAAGCTCCGTCTGCAAAGCATTGATAATCACAATTTCCGCATCCATTAATTTCATAATCAAATGTATTTATTGCTTTAACTTCATATCCGCTTTTACATATTTCACTTAAACAATATTCTGTGCACCTTGCACAGTTACCATGTTTTCTCGAACTGAAAATAATTCCCAACACTTTCATCTTGCCCTCCATATTTTTATAAATATATTATCATTGAAAAATTTCCGGTAATTTCTGCAGTTATACATATATGAACCATACTATCCTGAGATTAACTTATCAATTTGTAAAAGAATCTGATATGGTGACAGAGTTCCGTCAACAGTTACTGTTTTACACGTCAGTTTTTCCATCCACTGCATATGTAATACCCTGCTTCTTTGTTCAAGTCCTCCGGTATCATATGTTTTTGCCCATTCGATAAACGCAGTATGATTATCATACATGTCACCACCCGGCAGTATGCGATTTCCAAATTTATTTAATTCACGCTCTTCCAAGCGTTTTATACGTACATCCATAGGTGTATCTATAAATATAACAAGGTCAAACAATGGAATAAAAATATCACCCCATCCGTCTCCTCTTCCGCACAAAGAACCGCTTATCACACACTTTTCGTTTTTATTAATATCATTATTCAGCAATCTTTGACGTTCATTACGATTTCTCTTTGTCGTATATGGTGGATCCGTAGGAACCCAGAAATAATTATCAGTATCAAGATGTATATGTCCATAGTTTTCATATATTGCCTTTCCGAGGGTAGTGGTTCCGCTGCCTGATGCACCAAATATATGTATGATATTTACCATTGATGGAGTTCTCCTATTCTACTTTATTGATATAACTACAAATGCTTTTATAGTGTGTTTATTATTATAGTTATCGAAGAAATAATAGTCTATTGGCTTTATTTCAACCTGTCTGAAATTTGAATATAAATCTTCCAGTTCGCCAATTGTAGAATAATGATGAGGTATATTTTCTTCACCTTCAACATTAATAATAAAAGTATCTTTTTCTATTTCTAGACCCCTGCCATAATGTTCATCATCTATTGAAACGTAATCAATTACTACTATCCCATTAGGCTTTAATCCCACTTCAAACGCATTCATCTCAGGTGTATAGACCTTAATGTCCGCATCCGGCACACGCATGGTTTCAAGTGCATGCTGTTCATTAATCTCTTTCACCTCGCCATAAAAGCCCTCCTGACCGATATAGCCGTATCCGGGAATACTCAGCATTAATAAACATGTCAAAGTGCACAATACTTTCATCATTATTAAATACCTTTCATCACAAAATATTTTCCTTATGCGAAATTCATTGAAAATTATTTTATTTATATAAATAATGTTTTTATAGTGGTTTATATATCATACCACAATATTACATAAAATTCCAATATGTTTGTAATTGAAATTCTTCATTTTTCATGATTGGTTTTTATTAATTTATTTAAAAATCCCCCGCCTTCATATCGGCGGGAGATACTTTTATTTCATAATCTTCATTCCACCCATGTATGGCTGAAGTGCTGCAGGTATATTTACAGTGCCGTCTTCATTAAGATTGTTTTCTAAAAATGCTATAAGCATTCTCGGAGGAGCCACGACAGTGTTGTTCAATGTATGAGCAAAGTACTTGCCATCTTCTCCGGCAACGCGGATTTTTAAACGCCTTGCCTGAGCATCTCCCAGATTGGAGCAGCTTCCAACCTCGAAATATTTTTTCTGTCTCGGAGACCATGCTTCAACGTCCACTGATTTTACCTTCAAATCTGCTAAGTCTCCCGAACAGCATTCAAGAGTTCTCACAGGTATGTCCAGTGAGCGGAACAAATCAACCGTATTCTGCCACAGCTTCTCATACCACATCATACTGTCCTCGGGCTTACATACAACAATCATTTCCTGCTTTTCAAACTGGTGTATCCTGTAAACTCCTCTTTCCTCAAGTCCGTGAGCTCCCTTTTCCTTTCTGAAGCACGGAGAGTAGCTTGTAAGTGTATGCGGCAGCGATTCTTCTGTTAGTATTGTATCTATAAACTTACCGATCATTGAATGCTCGCTGGTTCCGATTAGGTACAAATCCTCTCCCTCAATTTTGTACATCATAGCATCCATTTCCGCAAAGCTCATCACTCCGGTTACAACCTCGCTTCGAATCATGAAAGGAGGAACACAGTATGTAAAGCCTCTGTCTATCATGAAATCTCTCGCATATGATATAACTGCCGAGTGCAGCCTCGCAATATCTCCCATAAGGTAGTAGAAGCCGTTGCCTGCTACCTTTCTGGCACTTTCCAAATCAATTCCGCTGAACCTTTCCATCAGGTCAATGTGGTACGGAATTTCAAAATCCGGAACTACAGGCTCTCCATAGCGCTGAACCTCAACATTTTCACTGTCATCCTTGCCTAAAGGAACACTTGGATCAATTATGTTCGGAATTGTCATCATTACTTTCTTGATTTTTTCCTCGAGCTCACCTTCTCTTGCTTCAAGAGCTGCAAGTCTCTCTGATTCCTCTGTAACCTTTTTCTTTAATTCCTCGGCCTCTTCTTTTTTGCCCTTTGCCATCAAGCCGCCGATTTCTTTTGATATTTTGTTTCTGTCCGCTCTCAATGAATCTGCCTGCTGCTTTATTTCTCTGTTTTCAATGTCCAAGGCAATCACTTCATCGACTAATGGAATCTTACTGTCCTGAAATTTATTTTTGATATTTTGCTTCACTATTTCAGGGTTTTCCCTTACAAATTTTAAATCTAACATATGCCCTCCAATTATAAATAAAATAAAAAATCCTTCATCCATATAATAAATAATTATAATGGGACGAAAGATTCCGCGTTGCCACCCAAATTGCCGGTTTCCCGACCACTCGAAAGTAAATTAAAGATTACCATCCTCCGACTCATCGCCGGCAGCTCCTAAAGTGGAAGGACTGCGTCTTTCACCGATTTGCACCAGACACCGGCTCTCTTCTGAAATACAGCAATCGTAACTTTAATCATAGCTGAAATACTCATTTTTGTTTATTATACAATATTTTAAATATATTGCAAGCTTTTTTTAATTATCATTAAATCTGCAGCTTTTCTTTAATAACTTCTACTTGTTTTGCTGTTGCAGGTTTTTCCATGTCCAGTACAATAATCTTATTATCAAAAAGTAAGATATACTCACCTGTAGGGTTATTATCATAATACCGCTGATACGCTTCTACAGTTTCGAAGACTTTGTTATCAACAGGTTCAAAGCTGGTGTTGTCTCTCCACTCCGGTATTTCAAGCAAATGCTCCTTTGAAAACTTATAAACGAAATCAAATTGAGTCTCTAAAATCTCATATTCTATCTCCGGCGGAGAATTTTTCGCCGGGAGAGAATCCTGACTGTAAACTTTTTTCGAGAGGAATAATGTACTGTCTTTCTTTTCTTCATAAGAATAATAGTCATAGTCAATTTCGCCGTACAAATCCTCACACCTAAGTGGAATGTTGTCACTGTATAATTTATACTCGCGGTTATGTGCTGCGTTAACAGGCCATAAAACAGTCCGATATTCCGAGCCATTATCCGTATTAAATCCAAATTTCAAAATGAGCATCATGATGAATGCAATATAAGCAAAGCTGACAATTGTAAGCATTGTGACAGATATTATCTTATTTTTTGCAGCCGATACCTTTTTCCTTTTCAGATATCTAATTGATGCCCAAAATACAAATGTCAGAATTGGCATCTGTACAATGAAAAGCAAGACAACCCAGCCCATTTCAAAAGCCATATAAAACAAAACGTACCCTGCAAATGCGAAAATAAAAGTTGTAAAAATTATATCGACAATTTTATGAACCATATTGCTGCTCTCAGCGCATCCCCCACCATTTGCAATTGACCTCTCCGAACGTTTACACCATGCAAAGTAATCAAGCAGGGAATACATCGCATAGATTGTCGCCATTAAGAACATAGAAATAGGAAATAGACGCCTTGTATCTGACAAAAAATCTATGGGATCCCGTTGAAAGGAGTTAAATTGCAAAACCATATTTAACGCAAGGATTAATATGGTCATGAACATAGACGGAATAAAACTCTTTTTCATACATCTTTTTATATTATTAAATTTCTCTTTCTCATCTGTCTCGAATGGTATGGGGTTGTCAGCTTCGCTGCAAAATATTTGCATTTGATTTAATTGAGTCACAAAATTCCAACCGGCAGCCTTTGCATAATCAAAATATGTTTGCTGATTATCGGTTATGCCCGGATTAAAAACAGACCCCTCGGAAAAATATGTCACTGTATATTTTAATTTCTTCGGCTCTCCTCTTCTGAATGTCCATAAAAGGGACCCGCATTCTTCAAGAAAAAGACCCTTAGCTGCTAACTTCTCCAATTTATTTTCCGTATCTTCATAACGGTCAAATCTAAAATTTATTATTCTTTTAGTTGCACCCTTCATTGCTGCCACCACCTTTTACCAACGATTCATAATCTTTCTTTAATGTATTCAATCGCTCATATTCCTTTTCAAGCATTTCCGTACCAAACTTTGTTATAACATAGCTTTTCTTTCGGTTTTCTATCTTGGTCTCAATAATAATTTTTTCTTTTACAAAGTTATCTAATAAGCTGTACAAGGTTCCGGGTCCGATAATAACTCTACCGTTTGTCAGCTCTTCTACCTTTTTCATAATATCAACGCCACAACTCTCATGGTTTAAACAAATGAGTATATAAAACATTTGCTCTGTTAAGGTTTGATATTTTTCCCGTGCCATCCAATCACCTCACAAACATCGATAATCGATATTACATATCTATAGGGTAACATCGATTATCGATACTGTCAAGAATAAAAAGACAGACCTATATTTTAAGTCTGCATGCAGTTTGTCTCTAATTCAACGAACCAAAGGGTTATTTCAATGATGTACACGGTTCCCAAGGAAGATATTATCTATAATTCGGTACATTTAAAACCTTCCCATTTTTTGTTATCTCTGTGATACTGCCGTTTGACCATTCCGGTCTGCGGAAAACAGGTTCTCCGTTATTATCCACTTCATTGCGTAAAACTACGTACTTATAATTAATACTATATTTATCTTGTATATTTGCATAAACTGTTAATACTTCATTAGTACTTAGCTCAACTTCATCAATGATATCTGCGTTTATAAAATTAGTTACATTACGTTCATTACTAAATTCTGATATGTCAATTTCATCTTCTCTTAATGTGCTTCCATTTATATCATATACAATACTCACCTTCTCAGGCATAGTATCATTTGTATTAGTAATTCTAAGTTCGATCTTACCACCCTTGTATATATGTTTACCATTACTATACCGTGTACTTCCATTATAAGATCCTTCTAATTGTAATAGAAATTTATTATATAAATCATAATATTCATCTAAACTTTCTGTTTTTTGAATTTCATTCTGACTGATAACTACTTTTGGTTGAAATGCTTCAAAAATATCTACATCAATAGTTGTTTCAAAAGATGTCACCTTTTTATTCAATATAAAGCTTTCATCATTTAACTGAATGTTTACCGTAATTCCTTCTGAGTATTCTTTAGGAACAATGGTAAACTTAACCGGTACTGTTAAATTATCCTTATTTAAGCTTTCGCCAAATTCTATTTTATAACTATCCAGCAAACTGCTCTGTTTTTCAAGAATAGAATCAATATTAGAATAAATATTCGATATTTCACTATTATTCCTATTTATGCCTGACACAATTTGCAGATAATAATTATCCATTGACCTTTCAAGATTATTTATTTTAAATATGTTAAATATATTTATTATTATTAATGCTATTATTATATAATTTGAATACTTTTTCATTTTTCCCCCTTATTATCAAGAGAATTTATTTAGTAACATAAAACCAAAACCAGAAGAATATTCCGTAGAATGTTACCCTCCTGGTTTATATGAACCTTTTAGTATGCTTTACATCTCTCTTCTGCCTTCCATTGCACGCATCAGGGTTACCTCGTCTGCGTATTCTATGTCGCCGCCTACAGGTATACCGTGGGCTATACGCGTTGTCTTGATATCCATTGGCTTTATGAGCCGTGATATGTATACGGCTGTTGCTTCACCTTCAATGGTCGGATTGGTTGCAAGTATTACTTCTGCTACATCTGCATTTAACCTGCTGATTAAGCTTTTTATATTAATTTCATCAGGTCCTATACCGTCAAGGGGTGATATCGTACCGTGGAGAACATGGTATACACCTTTATATTCTTTAGTTCGTTCCATTGCAGATATATCTCGTACATCCTCCACTACACAGATAGTAGAATGGTCGCGTTTAAAGCTGCCGCAGATGCTGCAAATATCCCCTTCTGTTAAATTACCGCAGGTTGTGCAATGCTTCGTATATTTTTTAGCATTTACAATTGCTTTTGCAAGCTCAACCACATCATTACCCTTCATGTCCAAAATATGAAAAGCAAGACGTTGAGCTGACTTCCTTCCTATTCCCGGGAGCTTGGCAAGCTCTTCTATCAATTTAGTTATTGGCGGTGTATATTGCTCCATTAGAATAACCCCGGTATATTTACTCCGCCAGTTACTTTTTTCATTTCATTTTCCATCATTTCATCCGCTTTTCTGAATGCTTCGTTGACAGCAGCAACTATCATATCTTCAAGCATTTCAACATCATCCTTATCTACAACTTCCGGATCTATTTTAACTTGTAACAAATCTTTTTTACCTGTTACCTTAACCATAACAGCCCCGCCGCCTGAAGTAGCTTCAACCTCTTTTTGTTCAAGTTCCTTTTGCATATCTTCCATTTGTTTCTGCATTTTCTGAACCTGTTTCATCATATTGTTCATATTTCCGCCTCCGGACATTCCCATCGGCATACGTCTACCTTTACTCATTTCAATCCTCCTGCTTAAATTCAACTATATCACCAAATTCATTTTTCAAATCTTCATATATATCTTCGATGTTTTTCTTTGGTTTCATAGGTTTTTCTTCTTTTTCTTTTTTTATTATAAATTCAATTTCACATTCATCATTTAAAAAGCCTTGTAAAACTTCTTTAAATTTCTGCTTGTTTTTAGGTTGATTTGCCGCATTAATGTGAAAAGTGAATTTCGGATCAAATTCAAATATTGCTTTCTTGTTTATAACCTCAGTTAATTTTGATTCTCTGATAATTGCCTGAAGTCCCGCATTTTCACTTCTTATTTGCTTAAGTATATTCTGCCATCCATTTATTATTGCATTATAAATTGCTTCATCGCTTTTATTTTCATATGATTTTATCGGTACTTGATCTTCAGCATCCTGTTGATTTTCATCCTGCTTAACACTTTTGAACGATTCCTCTTGTTTTCTCGGTTCCGCAAAAGACGGCTTTGGCTCTGTATATGCTTGTTTTTTTATGGGTGCCTTTATCGCTGCAGTACTTGTATTAAAGCTACCGCTTTTTATATTATTTTCAAGCTCCTGAATTCTATCTATAAGCGCTTCAATACTTGTGTCGTTTATAGAATGTAAAAGCTTTATGAGCTTTGTTTCTAAAAGTACTCTTGGATTTAATGACCTTTTGCATTCTAATTGAGTAATAGACAGCTCTTCTATAAATTTAACTATTGCATCAACAGATACTTTATCACTTAAACCTTTTAGTTCATCAGCTTCATCTTCAGATATACGTATTAAATTATCTGATGAATTAGTTGTTTTAATTATCAGTAAATTTCTAAATGCAACTATTAATTCATCAAGAAAAAATGAAATTTCCTTGCCGGAATTTAATATGTCATCAACCAATATCATGGTACTTTTTATATCTCTGTTTATAATTAATTCAGCTGCCTCAAGCACTACCTGATAATTCACTGTACCCAACAAATTGATTACTGTTTCATAATCTATTATTTCTTCATTAAAGGACATACATCTATCGAGTATACTTTGAGCATCTCTCATTGCACCTTCTGAATTTGCAGCTATCAGCTTTAATGCTTTTTCTTCATATTTAATGCCTAATTCATTGCATATTTTAATCATATTGTCTACAATTACCGAGGATTTAATTCTTTTTAAGTCAAATCTTTGGCATCTTGACAAAATTGTAGCCGGTATTTTTTGGGGCTCTGTAGTAGCAAGTATAAATAATAAATGCTCAGGCGGCTCCTCCAAGGTTTTAAGAAGTGCATTAAAAGCACCTTTTGAAAGCATGTGAACCTCGTCTATTATGTATACCTTGTACTTGCTCTTAACAGGCATGAATTTAACCTTGTCTCTCAGCTCACGTATGTCATCAACGCCATTGTTCGAAGCAGCATCCATTTCAATAACATCCATGTTTGTTTCATCCAATATGCTTTTGCATATTTCACATTCGTTGCACGGATTACCGTCATGATTGTTAGTACAATTTACTGCTCTTGAGAATATCTTTGCAGTCGATGTTTTTCCTGTTCCTCTGATGCCGCTGAAAAGATAGGCATGGGCAATATTGTCCGTTAATATCTGATTTTTCAACGTCTTAGTAACGTGCTCCTGACCTAACACATCATCAAATATTTGGGGACGAAATTTTCTGTATATGGCTTGATGAGACATTCTTAACCACCTGCCCTCATGGTATTTTTTTTTAATTATAGCACAAATGAACGATGGTTGCAATTATTATACTAAAATATGTGTACAATATGAAAAATGAGCAATTATCAAGTTTTTAAGATTTTGTCTATAGAATAGAAATACATCAAAATGCAAATAAAACGAAATAAATTTTTGACGTTTTTTTGACGGGTATAAAGTCACACTCTTTCGGTACAAGCATATAATACAGACAGAACTGACAACAGTTCGTGAGCAGCCACCTCCTACGAACATACTTGAATCGTTACATGAGCTGACTGGATATGTAACACAATAACAAGGCAGTAAACGGTACCTTTTATAGGTAGTCCGGCTGCCCTGAATTTTATATTTTTACTTTAATACAAATATCTTATTAAGCTATATTGTAGATAGCATAAAATACGAAATTTGTAATAACTGCGCCTGGTTTTCCCGGTATGCCAACTTCACCATCAACACTAACATTTAAATATTGAAGAACTGTTTCAGATACATCTCCAGTTTTATAAGTTACAAATCCCAACGCTGTTCTGTGTTCGTTTGGTATACATTCTTCTGGCAATATATTGAAAAAATGAGACCCCTGCTCATTTAATAAATGTCGTGCATTAAAATATATTTCAACCAAATTCGGATTAGTGGTTTTTTTAAACAAAAAAATTCCTTTATACATTCTTGTGTTAAGAACATAGTACTGCCACATACCCGCTTCAATTGACGTTATACCTAATTCATCTTTTCTAACAGAGTTAAAATTTTCTTCCTGAACTTCTTCTTCTATTTCTTCATCATTTATCAATTTAATTATTTTTTTCATTTCTACACCTCATATAATATTTGTAGACAAGCTGTTTATGCCTACATCTCTATCCTATGTTTATACATTCTATTAGTTACACTGTAGAGGAATTAGGGTAAACCCTGTACGCTATTTATCTAAAGCCCCTGCCAACTTTAACAATAAAGTATCCCCATACCTGTAAAATTTAAGATATTGCATCGTATTGTCATCAAGCCCTACTCTCTCTTGAACAATCTTTTCCGCTTCTTGTACGGTCATATCCCTTACGAAATAGCTTACAGGATTGATACACATAATAAACTGACCTGTATAAGTACCTTTAGACCAGAAATACGGATTATTATACGTACAGTTTCTAACTTCAAAATGCAGATGAGCTGCTGTGCTTTCTCCGGTGTTACCCATATGCCCTATAATTTGCCCAGCTTTTACCTTATCTCCTACTTTCAATTCCAGCTTCTGCAGATGTGCATATAAGGTACAATAACCTTCGTGCTCTATAACTATGTAATAACCATAACCTATGTTTTTGTTCCCGCTATCCGCCTTTGACACCTTAACAATACCATCGGCAACAGCATATAGCTCGTCCCCCTCAACTCCGGGAGTTATTGCCCCAAAATCTATACCCGAATGAAATTGAAGTCCGGCAAAATCTCTCTTGCCGAACTCGCTTGTTGTTCTTTGATTTTTTGTAGGATTGTATTTAAACTTAATCATTCTTATCACCTTTTTTACTCTTAAGTATTTCTAAAGCCCTTTTGATTATATCCGGAATTGGCACCCCCATCAGTCCAGCATTTTCTATTATACTGACCGCCTCATTTACAACATAGCCTATGATGACAGTGTCCCTTATCAATTCTGTACCGGACAACAAATCAAGTTGTGTTGCAATAAATACTATGCCAAGTATCATTCCTTTTCTACATAACCCTTTGAATCCGGCTTTACTCTCAAGGGCTCCCATTTCGGATTTTCCGGACTTCTTAAATACTCCTGCAACAATCAATCCTGTTATATAATCGACAGCCATAAATAATACCAATACCCTTAATGCCATGTCCCATCCTCCGAGTGCATTTGCTATTATACTGCCGATTACTCCTACAGCTCCTAATATACTTACTTTTACTGTTGTTACATTTTCCATAATGATTACATCTCCCTTCAAAAAAGAGAGCTTATAAACTCCCTATAATATTATATGCTGTTTGTTTTGCTTGTCTCAAAACTGCGGTACTTGTTGTCATGTCAAGCAGTCTCTTTTTATTCATGCTCATCCTCACTAAAGTGATTTCTTATCTCATCTTTACTTTCATTAGTCAGATTTACATATGTTGACAATATTGTCTCTAAATCTTCATCCCTATCAAGCTTAATTTTAATTCCTGCTATTAAGATTTTCTTTTGTATTGCGGTCATATTATAGAGCATCTCCAATCAAATCTGCCATGGCTTCAGTAAGTATGTCTATATTTTCATTAGCCGTTTGTAGTTCATTTCTAAGTGTATTGTTTTCTACTTTGAGATTTTCAATCTCAAGCAACTCTTCTGTTGCCGTGTTTTGATATTGAATTTGCACCCATTTAAAGATTTGATTAACCTTGTCCCACATCGGGTAATTAACCGACATGTGATTGTCTAATTCGGGCGGTTCTGTGTAATTATCTATGAGAATATAGTTACTGTTTGTAGGGTTATTTTCTATTACGCTCTGTTCAGCTATAGATAGCACCCTTACTACTTGTTTTGATGAACTTTCTAAATTAATAGCTCTTTTCATAATTATTTTCCCTTCTCTTTTCTCTTCCTTTTAAATGCCTGATACCATATGTTAATTAGATAATAAAATTACCTCCAGTAAACGCATAACCACTTGTTGCATTTATTGTAACTCTATTGGGATTAAAAAATATATAAATAGCAAATCTAACACTTGGTAATATGAATGTACCCGATACTTTACTGTAAACGTCCGTAACTGGATTATGTAACCAAACATCTGCCCCAGTAGGAATTGTTACTGTAATTTGACGGGCACTATCTGTCTGAATAGTTCTAAAACAAAATAGCATACTTGATATATTTTGAATTGTAGCGGAATTAAAATATGCTCCTAACATAATAGGCTGATTTAATTGAGTATCATTAAAACTTTGTCCTCTGCCAACAAAATCACTTGCGGTAAAATTTTCAACAAGTTTTCCTATCTTCCCCCACATATTAACTCCATCTTTTATGTTTTCTTCAAGAAAATTCGGACTACCTTGAATTATCTGAATGCCACTTAAATATTGATTAGCAGCTATTGTCTGATTAATTGTAGATGGTGTATAAGTCTGATCTGCTTTGCTTGGTATTGTACCCGTTATCTTAACTCCATTTACATATGCGGTTACACTTGCTAACATTTGTGCTGCCGTTGCTGTTGCATCGGCTGTGAAATTTCCTGCTATGCCCCCAACCGTTACTCCTGCTTTTATTACGTTGGCTGCCAATCCTGCTATAACTGCCTTTATTTTTCTCAGTCCTGAATGAAAACCGCAAGCTATTGTATATTCTGCATTTTGTTCTGTTAGGTTTATAGTTTCGCTTACAACCGGACCTTTATCCGGCATTGTGCCTTCCGTGATTCCCTCTTCCGTACCTATAGTTTTTCCTTCTAATACATCTGATGGTGATGCTGTTCCATACTCACCCCCTTCACCCAATAATTGAAAATTTAAGCCATTATATACAAGGTTACATATTTGCCCTGCTTTGATGTTTCCGCTTGATAATGCATTTCCATTGCCTTTTAAAATGGATTTAGCACCAAGAGCATTAATGTTCAGTGTACTTGCCCCGGTGTTTGCATTAGTGAATTTAATCTTTATACTCATGCCTTCTGCTAAAGCTGAAATTCCCTCAACTGTAGCTGTATAAGCGTTTGTTCCGCTTGCTACTGCATAAGATGCTACGGAATGTATTTCTTCCCTTGTAGCTTGAATAGCCGCGTCGATTAATGCATTGTCATCAACAAAATCTTGCCTTTTTACATATTCATTACCTTCCCACTGATTTAACCCTATATTGGGGGTTTTATTTTCACTTGGCATTTATATCACCTCTCTATATACTTCTAATTCATCCCAAGTAAGATTTAAGGCATCCCACTCATTCCACGTATTGTTGTAGGAATCAAACTCATCCCAGGTCAGGTAAGTAAATAAATACACCACAGCCAGATGAGCCGGCTTAATTTCTTCTATAGCATTTTTTAAATCATCTAAGCTTGGGGGTATACCTCTTGTCCCAACGAATTTCACTGCAAAGGTATATATTGAATTATCCTCAATTATATCTACCTCTCCATTTGAAAAGCTTTCTGCTGTGTTTTTTATCATAGCCTTTGTAGTCGTTCCCTGACCTCTCATCTTGCTTAATATTCTTGACCTTCTGTAACTATATGACTTTGTAATATCTGTCTTAAGACCATAGCCCTTTTCCCAGAAATTTAATCCCCAAGTAGCAGTATTGACATCTAATTGCTTAAAAAAATCTTCTTTAGCGGCTGCTATTGCTTCAGCCTGTGTATTAAATGCATCTTGCAGCTCCACTACTTCTGCACTGCCTTTAAAATTATCCGGCAATAAATCTATAAGAGCCATTAATTAATCACCACCGTTCCAAGTACCGGGATTTGTTCAGCACCAATTATTATATTTTCCGTACCGCCATTTAAAGTTAAAGTGCTATAATCAATTACCCCGTCTATATCTAAAAGCATATAGGCAATTCGGTTATACACAATTTGATATCTGCTAAATGCAATGCTTTGCAGATATGAAGCTAACCTGTCTTTCAATGCTTCTTGTACTGTTTTTTTTGTGGTCCGGCTGTCAATTGTTACAGTTGCTTCAATGCTTATTTCAAGTTCTTCAGCACTGATAACTGTTACATCAGCTCCTATAGGTCTGTTTGATTCAATGTGTGCAGAACAATTGCTGACTATTTCTGTATCCACAGGCTTTTTGTCGGGTCCGACTATTAATACCTTAACCGTTCCGGGTCCATTCCATAGTGGGATAATCTTCACTCCTCCGACACCATTAACCTCTAAGGCCCATTGTTCGTAATGATATACATTTGCACTTGTAGCCGGCTTTCGCAGGTAGTTATATAACCTTTCCACCAAGCTTTTGTCACTTTCAAGATTTGTACCTCCTACGGCTGCTTCATTATGAAAGCTTGTTAATCCTGATATGCTTACTATTTGTTGTGTTATAGCACCTGCCGCAACGTTATAAATCTCACCCACTTCTATTGCATGTATTAATACATTCGCCACTCCACCCATAATGATAACCGGCTCAGATGTTTCAAATTCCAAGCCGTCAGCAGTTAAAAATACAGTACCTTTTGGAATTAGTGTTCCTTCATTACCAGCAAAATGCATTGTTGCTTGTGATTTTGTGCCGGCTTTACGCTTTATCCCGTAATTAGCTGATTTTTTATCTATATATTCTCCTGATGTTTCATCAATATAAACAATTGGTATCAAAGCATTTAAACTATCGTACATCTTCCATAGTTCAATCGCTACCGGACTTACCATTTCATTTGTGTAACTTCCTTCCCTTGTATCAGCTAATGTTAAATCCCTTAATATTTCTTCTTTTATGCTTTCTGGGGTTTTATCATCAAACATTTATATCAACCTCCCCGTATATAGTGTTGATTTTACAGCTTATAGTGATTAGTGATTCATTAAAAGTGACCATCACATTTGTGACATCCGTAATATACGGATTGATTAACAGGCACTCTTTAACATATCTGATTGCCTCCGACTGCTTAAGTTCGTTTGTAAATGATTGTCCTATTAATGATTCCACCTCGTTACCATAATTCCACGTATATATGTCATATTTATATCTCTTTGTGTGCAATGCCTTCCATGCCCAAATTAAAACAGCTCTCTTTCCTGTTACTATGGATGGAGAACCGTTTTTATAAATCGGTATATTTAGTTCAAAATCCCAGTCTGTTTCTTTACATAAAGGAAGTCTTGTTTTAACTTCAATCGTTTCGGGTTGTATCATTGGAAATATATTCAAACTCCCACCACCTTACATATAATTATAAAGCGCTGCTCTTCTTCAATAGGTAACAATAAAAGATTGTCGCCTATTTCAAAGTTTGTAATTCTCTGGTCCTTTAATAAGTTTGTTTTTTCCTGAACCGTTCCGCTGACTTCAACCTTTAAAGGATCAGCGCTTGTTATTTTTCCAAATCTTAAAAAAACAGGGGTTCTGTTTGCCGCATCTTCTCTTAATTTCTTTACAAATTCCGTATAGGGATTAACTTCCATCCTACTCACCTCCGGGTTTATATATATTTCAATGTATCTTATTTAGATTCAGTATTGTTACCGGTTATGTTGGCATAGACCCTACCTCTTTTTCATCCATTATATTTTTGAAGTTGAGCACGAGCTTGTTTAAATATACACCGTTTCTCCATGTGTGGGTGTCCGAATCAATATAGAACAATCCATAAAGTCCGGTATGCGGCTCTTGAACTATTACTGTTCCACCGGAAACATTTGCTATGTTACCTAAATTATTTATTGTGATTCTCTGCTGCACTCCGTTATTATCCAATAATTCTTGAGCTCTATCTCCATAATTCTCACCATCCGGCTGCCTTATATAGTCCTGCATCAACCCGTAAAGCTTTATTAACCCATCATTCTTGACATTCCTTATAAATTTGTCATTTTTATCATATATGGCAACCTGATTAATCATACCTGAGATACTGTCTGTCATTGTTGCATCTATGAGATTTGTGCCGCCTTTTATTACTAATGTATCATCTGTAACATTCTTTTCTGATACATTTAATAAAGAACCTTTAAACGCTGTATGATATTTCTTCTTTGTTTCAAAGGATGCTAAAGTGTATGCTGTCTGGATGATATCATATAAGGTTGAACCAAGAAAGTTTCTGCTTATTTTAATGCCGGTGGATACTATTTCACCGGTATTGATTCCAAAATCTGCGCATACTCTTTTCGTTATTGCTTCCGGAGTCTGGTTAGTAAACTTGTATGATGCTTTGTTCCGTTTCATGAAAATCCCTCTGTCATAACAAACTACATCAATAGTATTGTTTGCAGTGCTTTTGCTTCGTTCAAATACATAACCTTCAAACAGTACCCTGTCTTCCTGTATCATAGTGACTATACTGCCTAACTCGCCCTTTACGAAAGGTATATCAGTATCTGTCGGAGACGATAAAAGGCTGAAGCTTAAAGTTCTTGCACATTGCTGGTAATCACCGGACCATGTTTTTTGTTGTACCATATTGCTTATGTCAATTGTTTCATTATTGTTTTTGATTAACATTTTCACCATAATAACCGCCTCCTAAAGCTGACTTTTATCCGGTATAGTCAATACATTTCCCGGGTAGATTAAATGAGGATTTTTAATATTGTTTGCTGCTGCCAGCTTGGGATACAGAGAAGCATCACCATAGACTTGATAGCAAATAGCACTTAATGTATCTCCTTTTTTTATTGTATACGTTGAAGCTTTGACAGGCGGTAATGACAGTGGTCTGTCTTTGTTCTGAATTTCCTGATTATCCATAAAAATTTCACGATGCTCTCTGAGAATTATAGTTGCATATATGTCGTTTGTACCGTCCTGCTCAGCATAGCTTATAGATTGCACTTTTACTGCAATATTAACAGGTGTATCCGACACTACAAATCTTAGCAGTTTTTTATCATCAGCCCATTTTTCGAAGGTCTTTACTAACTCGTATGGATTCTGATAAGAAAATGAATATGGATATGGTTGTGCAGGAAATTCGCAGCTTATATTTATAGTTGCAAGCTTCCCATTACCTGCTATATTTATCTCTCCTAAGCTATCAATGTTAATTGTCTCAATATTGATACCATGCTCTATTGAAAATGACGGAGGAGTAACCGGCAATAAGACTTCTGTGTTTAAATCCTTAAATATAATTTTTCGTTGCATTATTTCACCTCAAATAAAAAAGTACCCTGTTAAGGCAAGGTACCTTTTAGTTATTATTTTGATTTTTAAATTACATAACTTCATACGCAGTTACAAGCTTTTTAACAATAACATCTCCTATTCTTTCGATATCATCGTCACTTCGTACATTAAACTCATTACCGGTAATATTTACTTGTGGTATGGTTTTAGAGCTTCTGTTTTCACTCGCAGTTAGTACTCTTTCTCCTTGATGCAGAAGTGCCGGAAAATCATCATAGGGAACATAATTTAATCCATAAGCATGCTTTTTTGCGTTTTGTCTGCTTTTCCTTGTATTAACACCTCTTTTTCCACGTCTATAAGATGGTTCAAAATCGCTATTTGTAAACTGTATTGCATCAATTCTTCCTTTTGAAAATGCCTGTCCCATTACAAGACCTGCATTCCAGTATTCATCTTGTAATGCTGTATCCTCCCTAATTTTTTGCACTAACTCTTTTTCCGTATCTAACTGTAGTTGAGCTTTATCTCCTGCCTTATATTCATTTTCCCCTCTTACTTGTGCTTCTGCTAAAAGAGCACCCATTTTAACTCTGTTTCCCTCAGCTGCAGCATCTTTATATTCATCACTTTCCATCATTCCATCCATAGCATCTCGGATAGCAGCTTCACGATCATTTTCAAGTGATGCCTTCCATTCGCCGATCATTCGGTTAGCTTCTTTTATCTTTTCACCGCTTTCACCTTCAAAATAATCAATTTGTGCTTGTATGCCCTTTTTGCGTTCCTCATTGTACCCTTCACCCATTGCATTATCTATTTCACTTTGAGTCTCTTCCAATGAACTCATTAAGCCCTCAAATGTTTCGGACTGCTTCTCCATACTGCCTGCAAAATTTGTTCCCATATAATCGGATATCGCTTTTGCAACTTCTGCTCCTGGTACAAGTCCTTTTGAAACCATTTCCTGTACGTCTTCTTTTGTTTTTCCTGAAGCTTCAGCAAGATAATCCCATACCGGTATTCCTTTATCCTTCAATGAATTTAAATCTGTTAAATCGGCTTTATCTGTGGTTTTCATTCTGCCTAAATGAGCGGCAACACTATTAATATCTCCGGCATTTAACCCTAATGCTGAACCTGCGTCTCCTACTTTTGTTAATAATGGTATCAATTCATCCTGCTTATAACCGTATGAAAGCAGTGTCTTACTTATTTCTGCCAACTGGTCATATTCGAACGGAGTTTTGGCTGCAAATTTTGTCATTTCCGCTAAGTAGTCCTTAGCAGCTTCATCACTGCCTAAAATATTTGCAAATTGTACTTGCTTCATTTCTCTGTTGCCGGCAACGGATGAACCCCTTATCAACGTTTCATTTTGTGCTTGCATTGTATCTTCAAACGATGATTGGACTACACTTTTAAAAGCCTCATCCTTCTTGCCAAATATGCTTATTCCTGCATTCACTAATCCGACACCTGCACCGATTGCTGTTCCCACAACATTTCCTATTCCCGGAATTACAGAACCAGCGACCATACCTGACATCGCACCTGACAAAACATTGCTAAAAACAGTACTGCCTGTATCTCCATATATGCTATTTATAGCACCTCCTGCAACATTTTCCAGCATATCGCCTATAAGCTTATTAGCTACTGAACTTGCAAAGCTTGATGCCAACGAGTCTGCAACTTTGTCACTTCTGTTTTCTACTTTATTATCTGTTTTGTTTACAGCTCCTGTAAGATTCAGTATATCTTTTTCCGTATTCCTTGCTTCTTTGCTTAATAAGCTCAAATTTTTTCTTGCTTGTTCATATTCATAATTAGCTTTTTTCAAGGATTTTACTTGCTCTTCTCCTGCTGCTTCACCTAAATCCCTAAAGGCTTTTTCAGCTTCTCTAAGAGCTGATTTAGCTTTATCGGTTTCAACCTTTAAAGTAATCTTACTATTATTGAGCATATCAAGTTTGTTCTGCAAGTCTGTTACATCTTTCTTAAAAGAATTACTTGCATTTTTCATGGTTGTAATAGCTGAAGAAAAGTTGTCTCTTACAGAAATTGATATACTTATATCAGTACTCATTTTATATCACCACCTATTGACAAAATCCAAAAATAAAATTAAAGCGTTAGCTGTCAGCCGAGTCTGTTTTTTATTTTTGTCTTTCATCCATATCCTTTTCAAAAAAAGCTCTTATTATAACTTTTTCTCCTTGAAGCAAGTTATAATAAGAGCTTGGTATAATATTTTTTTCTTTAAATAAATAATACATTAATTGCATTTCATAATCAGTATCTATTTTTTTTTAATCTCTTCAACAGTTGTAATCCTGTAACCACTTAACTTTTCTATTTCTCTTGATATGTCCTCTATTTCCCCGGGCAGCAACATGTTTTTTATCATTTCGGCAGGAGTCACAGCATTGTATTTCCTTTTTAATTCTTCTGATTTAAGGTCCGGGGATATAACTCCCGCAAGCATAATGTGTACCTCTAAATCAGCTCCGGCATGGGCTTCTTTTAATTCAGCAACTCTGTTATAAGTCAATGCTCTTAAATTAAATATCACCTCACCGTTGCATTCTTTGCTTAGCCTTTTTAGCTTGATCTGTTTTTCCGGCAGCTTAGGTGTAGCACTAAGCAGCAATTCTAAAGTATCCATTATCTCGCCTCCACTGTATCAAGGAAATTATAGTCTGTAAAAGTGAACGGAGCCTCAACCTTTCCATTTGTTGCGACTTCCCAATCCGCTATCGTTAAATCATCAAATGAAACGTTGCTTAGCACAACTCTTTCAGCTCCGTATGCATCCGGATCAGCAAGCTTGGAAATAACAGTAAAACGTAAATCTCTGCCATCTTTTATTGCTTTGCCTATTTTAATAGCCATACGGCTTGACACCTTATGTAATCTTAACGAACCTGTACACGTTATATTCGTAACCTTTTTATCAACAACCATGCGTCCGCATATTTGCACGTCTTGTTTGTTGAATGCTGCCTTTGCCTGCATACCGTAGCACTCACTAACATAATCATTATCCAGCCACACTTCTCCCCATGTACCTGACATTACTCTCTTTGCACTGTCCATAATATACCTCCCTCTCTATATAACAATCCCAAGATCTATATCTTCAATTGCATCTAAAATCTTAATATTCGCCTTTAAAAACACCTTGTCTGAAGTGTTGGCTTCTTTGATTTCCTGTTCTGTCATCTCTGATGTATCTTTTCCCACAGACTGTAAATATGCTTCCTGAGCCTCCATGTCTATGCCCACAGAGCTAACGCCTGCTTGTAATATTCCATCCAATTCCAACTGTGTAAAATAGCCTGATATGGCAGTCATCAATAAGCACTTATTGTCATAGCTGTTGGCATACTTGCCTATATAGCTGTCTTGAGCAGTTATTTTAATGTCATTTTTTATCATGTCAACCGCTTCAACAATCTTTATTTTTTTAAATATATCACCTTTGTCTTGAGTTGTAGTTTTAAGGCTGTTTATGCCTCTTCCTACCTTAACCTTTTCTCCGTCATGAAATATTATAAATTCTCCATTGTCAATGGCTTCATCCATTTGATCCTTAGATAATCTTTCAACATCCGTAACTTCCGTCAGCGGTGCGTAGGTGCAGCTCACAGTCATTGGAGTACCGGCTATAAGTCCTGCGATTCTTGCACAGTATCCGGATGTTTCGTACTCTTTATCTTTCACCTTTATATCATTCGTGGTAAAGTTTATAATAGCTTCACTATCAGCTACCATATCTGGAAGCACGGCTTTTGGTGTAAAGTCATTTTCTTCTCTCATTGATTTTACCCATGCGACTATTTCCGCAGCTTCTGCCGGACTGCAATCCGGCGGTGCTACTATGTAGTCAAATACTTGCGTAGCAAAATAGTTCAAAGCCTCCGACAGGTTATCCTCTGTTTTAGGCAATACATACAACAGTATTTTTCTTGGTACATTTATATAACCCATAAATGCCTGATTTATATAATCTTTGTTGGTTGCATCCAAGCCAGCCGGAATTTTAGTATTGTTGATTAATGTATGTGCACCCTGAACTCCTTCTTCGGCATCTTTCAATATAATTGCTACTATACCTTTGGCAGAGCGCTTTATTGCTGATATTGCTTGAGTTTTAAACTCAATATTTATATTTGGAAGTCCCATTTTTTACTCCTCCTTAATGGTCGTAATGACCTCTTTTATTTTTGGTGTTGTATCCTCATCGTCCGAGCGATCATCATAATATTCAAATTGCAGATCAATATATGCCTCGGTAAAGTCTTTCCCTCCGTTATTTGCTTTGGCTTTTATTGACCTGTCCTCAACATTCAGATAACCACTTCTGAACATGTCCAGCACTTCTTGCTGCCTGATTAATAAATTCGTGGTGTAATCACCCGTATCTTCAAAGCAAGTTACACTAAAATATTCCGTCACCTTGACTGTACCCTTATTAACAGAATCAACATTTTTTCTGATTTGCTCTATCAAAAAGGAAGGTCTGTCAAAATCGTCAGGACATAAGTCAATATATACTGTATATTCCGGATATTTATTAACCAATAGCGTATTGATTGCATCCATGATTTTAATACTATTTAATATTTCTATCACCCCATTATCTTTTTAGACAAATCATCCATAAACTTTTCGGCTATATAAATAGCATTTGCAATTACATTTCTCCTGCTTGGCGCCCTTATGCTATGACCGCTTGCTGCAAGCTCTTCATGCAGCTTGCGTTTAGCTTCAGGTAATTCCTTAATTAATGCATCAAGCCGTTTATCCAGTTCATCAATTCCTCGGATTTCCACACTTCGCATAATCGTACCTCCTTTTCATTGATTTTTAAAAAGACCATCTACCCACCCCTCACCCTATGCAGTCTAATTCATATCTGCATCGTCACAATAAAAAAAGAACCGTATAAGGTCCTCAGATTGATGACAAAGTCATCAAGATGATAGGCTGTTGAAAAAGTTCATCCTGCAAGGCGCCGGAAGACGGGCAACCGCAGCGTATTAAACATACGTGAGGATTGACCGGTTGAACGGCAACGAAGCAGGTGGGCTTTTTCAGCAGCCTAAGAACCGTATAAGGTTCTTTGATTTAAAAAAGGTACCATTGTTAAACAGTACCTTTTATTATAGATTTATATGAATCTCTGAAATTTTTATAAAGTAATTCATGTTAACATTATAAATCATATATTTTGCTTTGTCCATAGCACGCTTTGTGCGCCGTTTGTGCATTCTATGCAAATATTTCTTCTACTACATCATCGCTGAAAAGGTAGATTTTCAATATATTTATCATCCTGCTTTTGTTCCTTGATATAGTTGTACTATCTACATCATATATTTCTGCAATCTCATCGTTTGTCTTTTTTTCAAAATATTTATATTGTATAACCTCGTAATATTTATCTTTCTCAAGTTTTGATAATGCGCTGTCTATTAAATTTATCAAGTTTTGAGTTATAGCTATTGATTTTTTGATATTAATAATTTTTTCCTCTGTAATTTCGTCCAAATCTTTGCTGTTCGTATAACTATTTGATGTAGAGATTGACGTGATACTTTTGCTTTTACTTTCTATACCGTACTTTTGAAGATATTTTATATATTCATTTTTTTCTTTAATTGCTAATTTGAAACTATTATAGTTGTATAGCAGTGTTTCTGTTTTTTGATATGCTGTCTGCTTAGTATCTTTTAGAATACCTTTAGTTTTAAATTGTGACACAACTTGTTTAGCCGCCTCAATTGCTGTGTCTTCTATGTATTTTCTATAATCTTTATCATTTATCATGTTTGCTTGTTACTTCCTTTCTTGAATATATTGTAAATCTTTGAATTGTGGAATCGTCATCTGTTGTAACAGGACAATTCCACATATCAAGTCCTATAGTTAAAATATAGTTCGTTGAATTTCTTATAATCCTAACCGAATTGCCACATATGTCTACAACAATATAAATGCTGCCAGAATGATGCTTGTACTTTCTCCCGATTTTAGGTACTGTTTCCTGTCCCATGATACCTCCTGTTTATTTATTTGGTTTTTCAAAATAACTGTCTCATCCTTGCATTTAAATAAACTTTTATATTTGCAAGCATTTTCATCCCCCTAATCCTTACTGAATAAATCACCATCTAAGCCCTTATTGATATATAATATTTTATATCTTCATTTGAAATATCTTTTCTTACAATCAGTTTGTTGTTCTATATTTCGTTTATTATTCGTATAATAATCTATATTTCGTTTATTGTCAACAGTTTTATTATGAAATTTTCGAAATATCGCAAATAATTATTGATTATTCTTTTTTTATATGATATATTGTAAACAATAAAAATAATAGGATGTGTTATTATGAATAAATCGGAGAAATTAAAAAATGCAATATTAGAACAATATAAAAGTATCAGGGAGTTTTCAAAAGTAGTTGATATTCCAAATAGCACTATAGTAAGTGCGATAGATAACGGTATCCGCGGAATGGCTGTAGATAAAGTTATAAGAATATGTGAAGCTTTAAATTTAGATGTTAAAACTTTTGATAAAACCCCTGTTTCAAGGGACATTATAACTGACCAAGAAAATTTCATGTTATCCATCTTCAATAAATTAAATGAACTTGGTCAACAAGAAGCCAATAAGAGAATAGAAGAATTAACATATATAGATAAATATAAAAAGACTGATAAGATAATTAATATATATGCGCATCGTCGAGAACATACTGAAAAAGCTGCAGAAATCCCAACAGAATACAATGTGCCTGACCACTTAAAAATAGATGCAGCTAATACTATTGAGGGTTCTTCTGATGAGGATAAGCAACGCGATAACGAAAGCATCATGGATGATCCTAATTTTTAACAAATAGTACGGGGGATTTATATGACATATGATGAATTATTACAAGAAGCTGAAGATATAGGGTTAATTGTGAAGGAGAAACCTCTAAAAGCATACAGAGGCAGAATAAAAGGCAATAAAATAGCTATTAAAAAAGATATATCTGAAAATGAAAAAGCTTGTGTGCTTGCGGAAGAATTGGGACACTACTACACAACCGTTGGTAATATACTTAATTTATCCGATGTGAGAAATGCAAAGCAAGAATACCAAGCACGACTCTGGGCATATAACAAACAAGTAAAACTCCTCGGAATAATACAAGCCTATGAAAACCGTTGCAAAGATTTATATGAAATGGCTGAATATCTAAATGTGACAGAAGATTTTTTATCAGAAGCTTTAGAGTGCTACAGATGCAAATACGGCATATCTGTTAAAATAGATAATTATATAATATATTTTGAACCTAACTTATATGTAATGAAATTATTATAAAAAATAGCACACAGTAGCATGTAAATATATTAAGTTGGGAGGTAAAAATGTCCTTTGAAATTACAAACGAAACTTTTAGTAACCTAATGGATTTAAAACAGTGGCAGAGCTCACGGGAGACACTGTCAATGATATTTTAAAAGGTTTCTGACGAATTTTTGATGATATAACACTAAACAGCTTAATTCTAACACAAAATTGAACCTTTTTATATTCATAACAAAAAAAATACAATGTATAACACACATTGTATTTTTGAAAACTTCTGAAAAATTTCTTTAAAAGCAGGTTTATCGTTGCTCATCGGTTAATTTATCCACATAGTATCTTATTGTGCTGTATAACATATATATTGTTGATGCCACAATTGCGACTAAACTCATTAATAAAAATACTTTATTCATAAAAAACCTCAATTTTTTGATTAGTTACATTTTTAGACGTAAATCTTTTAATTTTGTTCCCGTATTCTATATGAATAATATGGTAGAAATCGCAGTTTGTCCATGATGACATAATATATATATTCATATATATTCCAATATATACGTAATATTTTCTAATATTTAATGAAATTTATTTCTGATTATGATAAAATTTTAATAAGATTATTAGCACCCTTCAATGGTTCAATATTATTTCTTAAGGAGCAAAAATGGATATAAAACAAATTAGAGATATAACGGTTATAAGTTTTGATGAAAACAGATATTTGGGTATTGCTTGCGACTCATGCGGCGGAATCGGTCTTAAGGAGCACGATGTTGTTAAGGTTTCACCTCAGATAACTGCTTATCATACAGGTAAGGTTGTGCTTGCGGAACTAATGAGCTTGGGTTTTAAACCTATGATTATGGCGGACGGTCTCGCGGTAGAAATGAATGATACGGGTAAGCAGCTGATAGACGGCTTTAACGAAGTATTGTCAAAACTCAAAACTACCAAGGTACATTTAACCGGAAGCACCGAAGAAAATATTAAAACTGTTCAAACTTCTATGGGCGTTACATGCATCGGTATATGTGACAAGGATAGATTAAAATATAAGAAAACCAATAAAAATGATATATGCATAATAATCGGAATGCCTCTTGTGGGAAACGAAGTTTTAAATAATCCGGATAAGGTCCTGGATATTGATGATTTTGAAAAATTGTACCTTTGTGATTTCATTAAGGAAATATTACCTGTAGGATCACGGGGAATAGAGGCAGAGTTAAATGATTTATGCAATTATAATGGGATAGTCATTAAGTTAAATGAGAACATAAATATAGATTTAAAAAAATCAGGTGGTCCTTCCTGCAGCGCTTTGGTTACAATTGAAGAAAAACATATTGACATTATTAAAACTTTAGCTAACAAGCCGGTTGAAATTCTCGGAACATTTCATTAATTAAATGAAAATTTAAATAAAAATAAAAACTAATTTGCCCCATATTTACCCGGAATTTTCTGGGCAAATTTTCATTGTCACATCCATCCGGTACAAGCATATAATATAATCAGAGCTAATAACTCTTGAGCAGCCACTTATGAACAGTAATTACTGAATCATTCTGGTTGGATATGCAACACAATAACAGGGCAGTAAACGGTACCTCTATGGTAGTCCGGCTGCTCTGAATTTGCTGTAAAAACACTATTTTATTTGTTTTTAATTTTTTCAATCTTATATTTTTTTGCCTTTCTCTAAAACTGTTATTTTTAACATATCTCCATAAACCATATTAAATAATGTCAAAAAATTAAAAATCCCGGGCATATCATAATACCCGGGTATACAGAAAAAGGTGATATTTTATGCAATTGTTATGGGCAGTAGCCTACACTATCCTATGCTTGTACATTCTGTTAGTTACATTGTAGGGGAAACAGGGCAAACTCCGCACGCTATAATTAATAATCCCTATCTTTTCTTATACCCGCAATATATGACAATCGGTAACATCTTTTTTTATACAGAATATAGTAAATTAACCTGTCTAAAAAGGGGTGATATTAATGTATGACTTTAATAATGTTGAAGCAACTTGTAGACGTCGTCGCAGATCGTGTTTTTGTCCTTGTCGACGTTTTCGTCGCCGTCGCAGATTTTTTTAATTTAAAAAATTCCCGGGCATTTTAGCCCGGTTACTTTTATGCTGCCGATTACCCCTACAGCTCCTAATATACTTACTTTTACTGTTGTTACATTTTTCATAATGATTACATCTTCCTTCAAAAAAGAGAGCTTATAAGCTCCCTATAATATTATATGTATCTAAATTATGTTTGTCCTAAAACTGCGGTAGTTGCTTGCGTTTCCGCAGTCTCTTTGTATTTTAATTAATCTTCTATAGATATTTCAATATCAAACCGCCACCTGAGTAAATCATCTGAATTTATAGCCGGCAGAGATAATAAAGATATTAGGCTTTTTAAAAGAAATACAGGCAAACCTAAAAGCATAAAATTTGCCCCAGATTTGCCCGAAAGTCCGTTTCCATTATTTATCCATACCATATTTCTTTTTAAATCTGTCAACTCTACCGCCTTTATCAACAAACTTCTGTTTGCCTGTAAAGTAAGGATGGCATTCTGAACAAATTTCAACTTTGATTTCATCTAATACTGAACCTGTTTCAAAAGTATTTCCACATGCACATCTAACCGTAACAGTTTTATAATTTGGATGTATACCTTCTTTCATCCTTTTCACCTCTTTCTGTTCTCTATATTAATTAAATAATAATTAGCAAATTACCTTGAGTATTATAACACAGCCAAAAATATATTACAATGTTTTTTTGCGTGTTTTAATAATTCCTGTCTGCTAAATCATCTTTTATTTTATCTATGTTGCTTAATTGCGCTGCAGCTGTTTTAATAAAGCCCTCATTTGTTTTATTTTTTAATAAACCGTCAATTAATCTTTCTGTAACATCTGCAACAGAGTAATTGCTGAGTGCCTTTCGAAGCTGCCATATAGTTTGGAGTTCTTCGGGGTTTAACAACAATTCTTCTCTTCTTGTTCCAGATTTATTTATATCGATGGCAGGGAATATTCTTTTTTCTGAAAGCTTCCTGTCAAGATGTATTTCCATGTTTCCCGTACCCTTGAATTCTTCGAATATCATATCATCCATACGGCTTCCCGTCTCAATAAGAGCACTTGCAAGTATGGTTAAGCTGCCGCCATGTTCTATATTTCGCGCTGCACCAAAAAATCTCTTTGGTCCGTATAACGCTCCGGGATCTAATCCGCCCGATAATGTTCTTCCGGTAGGAGTTATAGTTAGGTTATATGCTCTTGCAAGCCTAGTAATGCTGTCTAATAATATAACTACATCCTTACCGTGCTCAACCAAACGCTTTGCTCTTTCCAAAACCATTTCAGCAACCTTAATATGATTTTTAGGAAGCTCGTCAAATGTGGAATAAACAACGTCTCCTTTTACGTTTCTTTTCATATCTGTAACTTCTTCGGGACGTTCATCTATTAAAAGCATGATAATCTGTACATCGGGATAATTATCTGCTATGCTGTTAGCTATATTTTTAAGGATTGTCGTCTTGCCTGCCTTAGGAGGCGCAACAATCATACCTCTTTGTCCTTTTCCGATAGGTGCTACTAAATCGATTAATCTCATTGTTATGTCTTTGAATGAGCTTTCTAACCTTAATCTTTTGTCAGGGTATATTGGAGTAAGTGAGTCAAAATCTTTCCTGTTGCGTGCAGATTCAGGGTTTTCATCATTGACTTGCTTAACATACAATAGTGCCTTGAATTTTTCGCCTTGCTTGGGAGGTCTTGTAATACCTGTAATTTTGTCTCCCGTTTGCATATGAAACCTTCTGATTTGAGATGGAGATATGTAGACATCATCTTCACTTGTAAGATAATTATTAGTTCTTAAAAATCCATAACCATCAGGATGAGTTTCTAAAATTCCTTCTACTTTTAAAGCTTCATCACCGCTGAGTTCAATTTCTTCAACTATCTTTTCCGGTAAATTTGCAGTATTAACTTCTTTATTTGTATCCACATCGGATTCGTTTTCAAATTCCACTAAATTTTTTGCTTTTTCAGAAAATTTAATTCTTTCCTTTGAAGTTTCACTTGGAATATCTTTTGTTTCATTTGTCATATCATTAAAATCACTTAATTTAATAAGCAATTCTTCCTTTTTGTACTTATAAGCATCACGTATGCCTTTTGATTTAGCCAGTTCCTTAAGCTCATTAAGTTTCATGCCGGCTAATTGGTTTTTATCCATAAAAACCTCCGTTTCTGTTTAAATTTTATCATTTATGGAATAAACAAGATAAGTGTCTGATAGGTGGTACAATAATATCATTTAATTATTAATAAGTCAAGGTATAATAGTTAAAATTTATTTTGTTAATGATTTAACTAACATGGTTGTATTTAAGCAGATATTGTTATATAATTAACACATGTAGAAAATTTATAAAGAGGTTAAAGATGACTGATTTAAAAATTTGCGTAGGCAGTGCATGTCATTTAAAGGGTTCTAATGACGTTATTGAAATATTTAAATATTGTGTCCAAAGCAGGGGAGTTTTGGACAAGGTTATAATTAAGGCGGCCTTTTGCCTCGGACATTGTACAGAAGCTGTTTCTGTTAGCTACAATGACAAAATTTATTCAATCAACATAGAAAATGCTGAAATCTTTTTTGATGATGTAGTTATGAAAACTATAAGGAGCTAATATGAGAATTCTTGATTTTTACCCAACTAATTGCAAAAATTGCTATAAATGCGTAAGAAACTGTTCTGTTAAAGCTATAAAAATGATAGATGACCAAGCACAAATTGTTGAAGAAAAATGTATTGCATGCGGTAACTGTTTCTTAGTTTGTCCACAAAATGCCAGAAATATTCATAGCGATTTGGACAATGTGACACAGGCATTGAAAAAGGGCAAAAAAATAATTATTTCAATTGCTCCATCCTATCTTGGTGTTTATGAAGAACCATATAAATTAATAACCGTCCTAAAACACTTAGGAGCTTCAGCAGTTGAAGAGACTTCAATAGGTGCAGCTAAAGTTACCGAGCTTTATAAGGAATTTGTAAAAGAAACTGATAATAAAAATGTAATCACTACATGCTGCCCTACTGTAAATATGATGGTTCAGACATATTATCCCGATTTAATAAGATATCTGATTCCGATAGATTCTCCAATGATAGCACACTGTAAAACAATTAGAAAAAGATACGGAAAGGAAGCTTTCATCGTATTTCTTGGTCCTTGTATATCCAAAAAATGTGAGGCGTACGGCTATCAGCTGTCGGGTATACTTGACGGAGTTATATCTTTTGAAGAGCTTGACAAGCTATTGGAGTTAAGAAATATAAATATATCGGCCTTTGAAGAATCGTACCCCGATATGGAGGGCAATTATACGGGCAAAAAATATCCCTTGGATAATGGTATTTTGTCAGGTATGGCTGATGTTGTACAAGAAAACAATTTTACCCCTCTTTCCATATCAGGTATTGATAATTTAAGGGGAGCCTTTGATGCATTATTATCCGGTGATCTATCGAATGTAATGATTGAAGCTAACAGCTGTGAAAAAGGTTGCCTTGGAGGACCTGCCATACCCAAGAAGAGCAAAAATGTTTATGTCAGAAAAACAAAAGCAAAAACAAAAGTTCAATCCTTTAAAAACAAAGAATATACTGATTATTCTCAAGATAAAACAATAAGCTATATAAGAAATTTCAGAAATAAGCATTATAATTTTTTATCATATACAGAGGATGATATAAAAAACATATTAGAAATTACAGGAAAGCATAGCAAAGAAGATGAACTTAACTGTGGAGCCTGCGGATATGATACGTGCAGAGAAAAGGCAGTTTCAGTTCTTGAAGGACTTTCACATCCTCAGATGTGCATGCCTTATATGAGAAGTGAAGCAGAAAAAATTTCTAATATTTACTTTGAATATTCACCAAGTATCATTTTAATTGTCGATTTGGACTTAAATATATTGGACTTGAATCCGGCGGGAGAAAAAGCATTTAATATTGACATTAATAATATCAGGAAAAAACCTCTGTCTTCTATTATGCCTGCTGATGATTTTAAATCTGTGATTGAAACTGAATCAAATATGGTAGGAAGAAAGCTTAATCTTGAAAACTACGGATTAACTGTATTTCAACGGATTATTTATCTGCCTAAAAATAAAATCTTATTCGGTATACTAAATGATATATCAATGGAGGAAATGAAGAAAGAGCAAATTATCAATTTCAAACTCAATACCTTGGAAACGGCCGATAAAGTTATTGAAAAGCAAATGAGAGTAGCTCAGGAAATTGCCGGACTTTTGGGAGAAACCACGGCTGAAACAAAGGCAGCTTTATTGAAATTAAAAAAAGTAGTGTTAGAGGAAAATGGAGAGTAATGGATAATTTTTTTGATATCAATTATAAAAGTATAAATAAATATAAGGAAGAATTGTGCGGCGATAAGGTTGAATACATTTATGATGATGACGGATGCATTATTGTTATTTCAGATGGGTTGGGAAGCGGTGTAAAAGCCAATATACTTGCAACGATGACTACAAAAATTGCCGTGACTATGCTGAAAAACAATGCTTCAATTGATGACACAATTGAAACAGTTATTAACACACTGCCTGAATGCAAGGTTAGAAAACTTGCTTATTCAACCTTTACTATAATTAAAATTGACAAAGAAAACAATGCCTATATTGCAGAATATGATAATCCCGCCTTTTTTTATTATTCTCATAAAAGGATTATCCCTGTTGAAAAAAACGAAAGGATAATAGGTGACAAAAAAATATATGAGTCAAATATAAAATTAGACGTGGGAGATACCATCTGCGTTGTTAGCGATGGAGCAATACATGCCGGTATCGGTCAGTTGCTTAATTTAGGTTGGTCAAGGGATGAAGTTAATGAATATTTAAGGGAATTGAATAATGTAAATAAATCATCACAGCTTATTAACGGCAACTTTATAGGAGTGTGTAACAATTTGTATAATAACGAGCCCGGGGATGATACAACCATTTTAACAATTAAGGTCCGAAAGCCGGAAATTATAGATGTTTTCATAGGGCCTCCCGCAGATAAGTCTTTAGACAACCAGCTTGCCGATATAATGAAAAGCAGTGATAATATGAAAATAATCTGCGGCGGGACAACTGCTTTAATTGCTGAAAGAGAACTAAACAAAAAATTAGAAGTTGATTTGGACTCCATGAAAGATGATGTTCCTCCGATTGCCTACATGGATGGATTCGATCTTATTACGGAAGGAGTATTAACTCTGGGGAAAACTTTAGAAAATATCAGAAAGCTTAATAAATCAAGCTATGAAAATGTAATAAAAAACAATAGTTATGATGGATGCTCTCTGCTTACATACATGCTTACAGATATAGGAACCCATATTAATTTTTATATAGGCAGAGCCGTTAACCCTGCCCATCAAAATCCTAACTTTCCTATGGGTTACAATATCAAGCAAAATATAGTTGATAATTTAATAGATGAATTAAAAGAAGCAGGAAAACAAGTAAATATTGTATTTTTGTAAAGATGCGGGTTAAGGCATCGCGCAGTCGAGCATATTTACTTTACATATGCATACTTTGGTTTTTTGTCTAATACATGTGTTGTATCAATAAAACGAATAGTTCCCGACTTTGAACGTGTAACCATGGATGAAGTTCTTGCTCTGTTATTTGCCATGTATCTTACACCCTTTAATAATTCGCCGTCTGATACTCCTGTAGCTGCAAAGATGATGTCATTACCTCTTGCTAAATCCTCCATAGTAAGAACTCTGCTCCAATCAGCATCGCCCGCCATCTCCTTGCATCTTCTTTTTTCCTCATCATTTTCCGGTCTTAAAATTCCCTGAAACTCTCCTCCCAGACACTTAAGTGCCGCTGCTGAAATAACACCTTCCGGAGCTCCGCCTTTTCCTATAAACATATCCACTCCCGAAGCACCGAAGCATGTAGCTATGGCAGCTGCAACATCGCCATCACCGAATAGCTTAATTCTTGCACCTACACTTCTTGCTCTGTTAATTATATCGTTATGTCTTTCTCTATCTTGAATTATAACTGTCACTTCAGTTATATCCTTACATAGTGCTTTAGCAACATTATAAAGGTTTTTTTCTATAGAAGCCGTTATATCGATACATCCTGCTGCTTTGGGACCTACTGCTATTTTATCCATGTACATATCAGGAGCATGCAAAAGACATCCTTTAGGAGCAACCGCGACAACAGATAATGCTCCCGGCAAGCCCTTCGCCACTAACTTTGTACCGTCTAAAGGATCTACCGCTATATCTATTTCAGGTGCTCCCTCTTCCCATGTACCTATTTTTTCACCGATATAAAGCATCGGAGCTTCGTCCAATTCTCCTTCACCTATAACTACGGTTCCTGCTATATCAAGAACCTGAAACATACTTCTCATGCCGTCAACAGCAGCTTGATCCGCAATTTCTTTATTTCCTCTTCCCATATATTTTCCGCTGCCTAAAGCTGCTGCTTCCGTTACTCTTACTATATTAAGCGCTAATTCTCTATCCATTTTTATCTCCCGTTTTATTTTAATTGTCTATTTAAACTTATGCTATATATTTCTACTATAAAGTTATACTATAAATACAGGATATTTTCCACCCCATTTGCAAATTTTTTTATGATTTTTAAAATTGTAAATACTGGAAATCCCAGCTTTAAAAACTGCATCAGCTTCTGTAATAATGAGTTTGCAATTGCATTAAAACTATGACATAATTAAAATATATACTTAAGGAAGGAATGGTGATATTTATGAAAATGCTTATAGGAGGACAAAAAATAGATTCTCTTGACGGAAAGGTTATAAATATATTTAATCCTGCCAATGGAGAGTTGATTGATACAGTTCCAGATTCATCAGCAAAAGATCTTGACTTAGTACTGAAGCACTCCTTAAACGGAAAAAAAATCTGGGGAGGTACACCTCTTCATGAACGCACAAAAATCTTGTTAAATTTTATTGATAAATTAAGCTTACATATTGACGAACTTGCAGAGCTTCTGTGCAGAGAAACCGGAAAAAACATTAAGGAAGCAAAACTTGAGGTTGGTCTCGTTCCTGTCATATTCAGACGTTTTCTTGAGGGTGTCAACCATATGTACGGTATAACACTCCCCGACAGCCAGCCCGGAGGAGAAAAAGACTTAATATTCACACGCAGGGAATCCTTAGGAACAATTGTATGTATTATCCCGTTTAACTTTCCTGCTTCAACCTATGCATACAAGGTTGCTCCCGCTCTTGCAACCGGAAACTCTGTCATTGTAAAGCCACCTTCAGACAACCCTCTCACACTTATAAGAATGGCTGAGATTATGACAGAATGCGGTGTACCCGGAGATGCTCTGCAAATTGCAACGGGAAGCGGCTCTGTTGTGGGGAAATACCTTGTAAGCAGCCCTCATATTGATGCCGTAAGCCTCACAGGCAGCACGGCAGTAGGTATAGAAACAGCGAAACAGGCATCCTCAAATCTTCACCGCGTATTTCTTGAGCTTGGAGGCAATGATGCAATGATTGTTTTCGAAGACGGAGATATAAATCTTGCTGTTCAGGAAGCAATAATGGCGAGAACTACGAACTGCGGGCAAATATGCATCGCTACAAAAAGATTTATCGTTCAGAATTCAATTAAAGATGAATTCACAAGGAAGCTTGTTGAAAGGCTTAACAGTTTGAAAATAGGTGACCCTATGAACCCGTCCTACGACATGGGCTGTCTCATTAACGAAGCCGCTGCACTCAAGGTCAAAGAACAGGTTGAACACACATTGAAGCAGGGAGCTAAATGTGTATCAGGCGGAAATATAATAAATAAAACATTTTTTGAACCTACTGTGCTTATTGATGTAGACGCAAATATGGATATTGCGCGGGATATGGAGGTTTTCGGTCCCGTCTTCCCAGTGATAGGCTTTGATACTATCGAAGAAGCAGTTGAAATACATAACGCTTCTGTTTACGGTCTCAACGGAGGCATAATTACCAGAGACACCGGCAAGGCCATGAAGACAGCATACAAGCTTGAATGCGGCACCGTTGTTCTGAACGGCAACGGCAGATACAGACATCCTGATATCGCCTTTGGAGGATACAAGATGAGCGGAATCGGCAGAGAGGGTGTAAGCACAACATTGGAGGAGCTCACACAGGTAAAAACAATTGTAATGAAGGGAATATTGAGCTGATTGTAATTGACTATATCCGCCAAATACTGTAAAATAATAGTAGGCAAAAAATGATTAATAGGAGGTCACTATGGAAAAATTAATAATTACTGCTTGCCTTACGGGAGCAGAGGTAACAAGAGAACAACAGCCAAATCTTCCGCTTACACCGGATGAAATTGCAGAAGCGGCATATGAATGCTATTTAGCAGGCTGCTCAATGGTGCATGTACATGCAAGGGACAAAGACGGAAACCCTACTCAGGACTATGAGGTTTACAAGGAAATCAAAGAAAAAACCGAGGCTAAGTGCAACATCATATTCCAGCCATCTACAGGAGGAGCTACCTGGCATACTCCGCAGCAAAGAATGCAGCCAATTGAATTAAGACCTGAAATGGCTACCTTAAGCATGGGAACTTGCAACTTTGCAGATGATGTGTTTATGAATACTGAAGAAAACATCAAAATATTTGCAAACAGAATGAATGAGCTTGGAGTTAAGCCGGAGTTAGAATGCTTTGAAAAGGGTATGATCGATACGGCTCTCAGATTTGCTAAAAAGGGAATAATAAAAACACCTATGCATTTTGATTTTGTGCTTGGAGTACCCGGTGCAATGGGCGGAGAATTAAGAGATTTACTTTACATGGTTGAATCAATTCCTGCCGGCTCAACCTGGACTGTAGCAGGTGTCGGAAGATATCAGCTTCCGTTAAATATGGCGGCTATAATGTTAGGCGGTCACGCAAGAACAGGTTTTGAAGATAATATTTATTATTCTAAAGGAGTTTTAGCAAAATCAAATGCCCAGTTAGTTGAGAGAGTAGCACGTCTTTCAAGAGAATTCGGTCGTGAGGTAGCAACTCCGGACGAAGCAAGAGTAATTTTAGGATTGAAATAAAGAATAGTATAACTACAAACAATAAAGGAGATCCTTCACGGAATCTCCTCTTTTTATCTATTGCGTATTATTGTTCCATAGCCAATTCTACTAATTTAACTATTAAATCCTTATATTCTATACCTATTTTTCTAAGCATGGATGGGTATCTGCTTAAATCAGTCAAACCGGGTATAGTGTTAATTTCATTCAAAATTATTGTGTTGTCTGTAGTTACAAACATGTCAACCCTTGACAATCCCTTGCACCCAAGTGCTCTGTAAGTTTTTTCGGCTATTCTTTTTGCTTCCGCTTTCAGTTCATCACTGATGCGTGCGGGGCAGTGTATTTTAGAATTATGCTGACTGTATTTTTCAACATAATCGAAAAAGTCATTTTTAGTGTCTATTTCATCCACTTCTCCGATTATTAAATTTTCGTTTCCTATAACTGCACAGCCGATTTCAAAACCGTCTATTCCTTTTTCGATAACAACCTTGTTATCAAATTGGAACGCTTCCATTATGCCCCTTTCAAATTCTTCATAGTTTCTTATTTTACTTATTCCTATGGAAGAGCCGTTGTTTGCCGGTTTAATGAATATGGGAGTTGAAAATTTCTCAACAACTTCATCATATAAACCTTTGATATTCAATTTATTGCTGCTTACCGCCGATACGAACGGAGCTGTCTTTATACCTGCCGCTTCACAAATAACATGAGTAAATTCCTTATCCATACAAACCGCCGAAGAAGTCATGTCGCATCCTACAAACGGTATCCCTGTCATCTGGCAAAGACCCTGAATAGTTCCGTCCTCTCCGTTCCTGCCGTGAAGTACCGGGAATATACAGTCAATTTCTATTCTTTCAAATGTGTTGTCTTTTTCATTTAACCTTATGAGTCCCTTGAAATCGTCTCCCATATTCAACAGCACCGGACTTAAATTTTCTTTATGCCAGGTGTCATCATTTATCTCATCGGCGCTTCCTTCATACAATAACCATTTTCCTTCTTGCGTGATTCCAATAAGTATTGCATCAAATAATTCCTCGGGCACATTTTTAATTATCGCTGCGGCTGAATGCAGCGAAACTGAATACTCATCGGATTTGCCTCCAAATAAAATCGCTAATTTAGTTTTCATTTTTTTCCTCCAAATCCTTTAGTGTATTTGCTATATATTCAAGCTTTAAAAACCTGGAACCCTTAATCATTATGGAACAGTTTTCATTAATATATTTCTTTAAGTACTCCAAGGCTTCTTCCTTAGTATCAAATTCCACGATGCTTTTTATACCCGTATTTTCTCTTGCACCCTTTGCCATATTTTTTGCTTCTTGACCTATCGTTACTAACTCATCTATATTAAATGAGCTCAAATCTTTTCCGACATTGTAGTGCATGTCATAGCTCATTTCTCTGTATCCTAACATGTCGCCCAAGACAACTATCTTTTTATCTGATTTGAACATTTCAAAAATATTTAAAGCAGCATTTATGCTTACAGGATTAGATTTATAGCAATCATTGAGAATTGTGCAATTTTTTATTTTAATTATTTCATTTCTCAGACCTGTTTTTTCTATTTTTAATAATCCAAGACTGATTTCTTCAGGGCTCATTCCAAGCTCTTTTGCTGCAAGTATGCCTGCCATTGTATTTAATGCCTGATGCTTCCCGAGTATATCAACGTGAAGCTCGCTAAATTCTTCATCACTTACCCTTAATGTTATACCGTCTAAATTTTCATGAAACTCTTTCAAATATAAGGTATTGATATCCTTCAATCCAAATGTTTCTATTCTTATGCTTTCTTTTATATCTGTTTTATTAACAGTATCTTCTATTAAAGGATCATCTCCGAAATATATAAACAATCCATTTTCCTTAATGCCGTTTACAATATCAAGCTTCTCCTTTGCTATTTCCTCTATGGAAGGGAAATTGTCTATATGTACAAGTCCAACGCTTGTTATAATTCCGATATCGGGCTGGACCAATTTTGTTAAAAAGTCGATTTCTCCCTTTTTTTCCATACCCATTTCTATTACCGCAACTTCGCAATCTTCATCTAAGCTGAGTAGAGTATATGGCACACCTATTTCGGTATTATAATTTCCCATAGTTTTTTGAGTTTTAAACTTTTGAGACAGTATGCTTGCCGTTATATCCTTGGTTGATGTTTTGCCGTTGCTGCCAGTTACACCAACTATTTTAGCCTTTAAGGTATTTCTATAAAACAGAGATAATTCTTGCAAAGCCTTTACCGTATCATCAACTAAAATAACAGCAATGTCGGTTGGAGGGTAGGGCTCATCTTTGTTCCAAAGTGTTGCTACCGCTCCTGCATTAATTGCATCATTTATATAACTGTGACCATTTGTTGTAGCTCCCTTTATGGGAACAAACAAATGGTTTTCAGAAACCTTTCTTGAATCTATGCTAACACCCTTTATGTATTTATCCACATCGACAAAATCCATATATCCCGCATTTAAAATATCCGCTGCTTCTTTTATTCTTATTTTCATATTTTTCACCTACTTTTGTAAAAAAGTTATTAACTCATTATATTTCAATTCACGCACATTATCAATAATAAATAAGGAAAATGTTTTATAAAGTTTTAATGATTAATTATAGGATTTGCTGCCAATATTATTAAAAAAATTTAATAATATTTTTTAGAAAATAGTGTAACGATTTGAGCAGTAAAATGGTTTATATAGTAGTGAACTTTATATAAGGAAGATTCTATGAAAAAAAATATGAAAAAAATTAGATAATTCTATTATTGTTTATAATTTTTGCTTTATTTATTTTATTTATGCTATTTAATTTTGAATTTGGCAAAAATAATGATATGTAACAAGTGTTATTCCTAAAAATGCCGTCATTTATGCGGACGAGGAGTCTGTTGTCATGCTTAAGGATGAGAAACAATATGCAATGACAGATTTGATTCTTCAGGAGGTCTATCTGATTGACCAAGAATTGAATGTTGATTTCTGGTTTAAGAAGAATACGGCTCAAAATCAGATTGACAATGCACATAGTTTTGTCATTATCAAATTTGTGCTGAGAAGCGGCGAGGAGCGCTCTTGGGTCCCGGTCCCTATGTTTATATTATACAAAATAAAGATGTAACATGGAACGTAGTAAATTGCAGGATATATGTTGGAGATAAACTTGCCTACCATAAAGTCTATAACGAAAAAGGTCAATTAATAAATCTATAATCGAGTAGGAGGTATTAATTATTTTAATTACCTTCCTCTCACACCACCGTACATACCGCGTTCGGTATATGGCGGTTCAATAGAAATTAACATTTTGAGTCGCCAACTATATCTATTTGAAATATAAAAAATGGGGGGTTGAATAATGATTAAACAAGATATACAAAACTCTTATATAAAAAAATTATCAATTCTAATTTTTATAGTATTTTTTATCGTTGGATGCAGCAGTGGAAATGAAAAAGAAAAGTTGAATGATGATTTAGAAAATTTAAAAGATGATAATGCTACAATCAGTGCAAGTCCTAATGAAGAATTCTTTGTCATTATTGAAAATCTTAACAAAAATATAGAGCAAGAGGATACGAATTTAAAAAGCTTTATCAATTTAAAGGTATTAGATATAACTTCTTTGTGCTTTTGAGAAAATGATTATCAGATAATAATTTCTAATTTAAATGATAAATTAAATATTGTAGAAGACATAAAGTCTGATATAACTGAGATTAAAAACTCTTTATTAGAAAAAAGAGGACAATAAAAATCTGCATAAATTGAAGATCAAAAATTATATATTATTTTGAAGACGTATTTTAAGAACGGATCTTTTAGAACTGATTTTAGTCTCAAAAAGGTCCGTGCCCAAAATGCTTATTCACCTTCTTTTATAATAAAGTTATTATCTCATTATATTGCAATTCACGTTCATTCTCAACTACCAATTTGTCATCCCGGATGGCGAGAACATTGTTAAGAAATTTTAATAATACTTTTTTAAAAAACGGTTTTGACATATAAAAGGTTTATATATAAGTGGTTATTAAAAAGTTGAAAAATGTTGCCCCTTATTGTAAAATTAATTAACAAAATTGTGGGGGCAATGACATGGGAAGAGACAAGAAAGCATTTATATATGATAATCACACAAAGGATTTTATATTGGGGTTATATGATAAATACAGGGAAGGAATGCTTAAGCTTGCATTTTCAAAATTAAACGATTGGCACGACGCAGAGGATGCGGTGGAAGAGTCATTTATTAATATTTCAAGAAATTATGAAAAGATAATTGATTCTAAGGATTATGAAATAAAAAAATATATAGTTAATACGGTTATAAATACATCATATAAAATACTTGATAAGAAGAATCGGAATATTTGCAGTGATATTGATACAATTGAAGAACATTCACCATTAATTGACAGTGCAGAAGAGGTGGCTGTATCCGAAATTTCATATGACGAGCTCAAGTGCTCGGTTGACAGATTAAGTCCAAGATTCAGGCTTATATTAAACATGAAGTATGCCGGCTACAATAACAAGGAAATAGCAGAAGAGCTTGATGTAAATGCCGACACTGTACGTGTTATGCTTTTTAGAATCAAGGCAACTCTAAAAAAATCAAAGGAGGGAAATCTTAATGAAGAAGGACACAACTAATATTGACAAAGCTTTAAGTATAGAAGACGAACACTATCTTCATATAGCTTCAGAAATCCAGTTTAATAGAGATATGGAATTGTTCGATACTTTTATGAACGACGAAAAAGATATTCCCGGACTTTCTGATTTTGATAAACGTATGAATGATAAAATCAACGAAATGTACAAGGAAGGGCAAATACAACGAAGGAATAAGCTGATTTTTAAAACTATCACCGCATCTGCCGCAATTATATTATTGTCATTCATATTTTATCCTCCACTGTTCGGAAAAGTGAATGCTTTCTTTTTAAAAATGATGAGCCTGACATCAATAGATAAGGGTGAATATACGGAGTTCAGGATGAAGCCCACAGATAATCAGTATGTTGATGAATTTGAAGGGTATTACTATCCGAGATATATTCCTGACAACTACGAAATAATAGTAAAAAACAATATGGAGAGCATGGGAGATATTATCTATTTAAATAAAAATGACAATTTAAAAATAACATACTCTTTCAGCACTTTAAACAGTCCGGAACAGTTAGATACTGAGAATTGCATTAAGGAGGAAATCCTTATAAACAATCAGCTTGGTTTATTATATACAAAGAAAGATAATAGCCATAATCTGATTATTTTTCAGAACGAAGAATATAAATTTGTAGTTTCAGGCAATATCAGTGTAGAAACATTAAAAAAGATTGCTGAAAGCATAAAAAAGTAAATATGTTAAAAAGCTTAACAAATTATTTTCGAAAAACATGTAACGATTTGGACAGTTGGATGGTTTATATAGTAGAGAACTTTATAAAAGGAGGATTCTATGAAAAAACTATCAATACTGTCCATATTTTTTATAATTTTAATGTTGTTTACCGTAACTTTAAATTCAGTTGAGGGATATGAAATTTCACCTGCATTTATAGCGTTTGAGAGGCACAAATGTGATTTAAGCATTAATAATGGTATTGCAAAGGCTAATGGCAGTGCAATGTGCTCTGATGGCTATACTGTTAAAATTACATTGTATTTACAAAGGTATGTCAACAATAATTGGACATCTATAAATAATTGGAGTGGGGATAAGGATATATATTCTTATGTAAATGAAACATCTACAGTCAGTTCCGGGTACAAGTATAGGTAAAAAGCATTGCCACCGTGTATGACAAAAATAATAATGTTGTTGAAGCACCTGTTTTGTATTCGGATGTTGTAGAAAATTGATTTAATTTAAATATAGAAAAGTTGAATATTAATTATCAAGGATTTATAAAACTAATTTATGGAGGTGATTCCATTGTACCATTTGTTAGTACCGGAATTAAAAGAACACTGAGAAAAAGAAACTAAAAAAATGAAATTGAAAGGGAGAAAATATTATGATGAAAAAAAGAATATGTTTGTTATTGCTTAGTTTATTGTTAGTAATCGGAGCATTACCAATAAGTGCTTATGCAAATGATATGGAGAAGGATTTAAATGCTCCAGAAAAAATATTAGAAGATTCTGATGCTTTGGTAACCATTAATCAAGAACTTGGGTTAGTAATTATTTCAACAAGAGTATGCGATAATAGCAATGCTCCTTACCATGAAGAAATAGACCTTGTAAATGTAGATTTTCAAGATAATATAGGACCCTATGGATATCCAGAAAAACCGACTTCCGCAACCTTCAGCCATAAGATATATGATCGTAATGGTATTCTTATGGCGACAGCATATGTAACCGTTAAAGGTTGGTATTCCGAAGTTGATCAATGGAGCGAAGTTGAAAGCATAACAGCTGATTTTGAAGGCGAGTATGCTAGTAGATTTTCTTATACTACTAGTAGAAGTGGAGAAACCGGAACCATAAAGCTTTATTTTAATGGAGCATATGCCGGGGGTTTTCTTTATACAATTCATTATAACGGAAGAATTACCAGTTCTTCACTTTAAAAATATTTCATGGAAATAGAAGAAAGGTAAAAAAGAAAAACAAGGATAGAGTAATCTATTCCTTGTTTTTTCACAATGAAAAATTAGCAAATACAGGTGCCAATACAACTGTTATAAGCCCGGCTACAGCAATTGACAAGCTGCTCATCGCCCCTTGTACCTCTCCTAATTCGAGAGCTCTTGCTGTCCCTATGGCATGTGATGCAGTTCCAAGGGCTATTCCGACAGATATAGGATTTTTAATTCTAAACAGCTTACATACAGCTTCGCCTATTACGTTACCGGATATTCCTGTAACTGATATAGCCGCAACTGTTATAGTAGGTATGCCGCCTATTTCTCCTGATACGGCAAGTCCAATTGCTGTAGTGATAGATTTAGGCAACAGTGAAGCATAAACTTCATGAGTGAATTTGAACATTAAAGATAAAGCAAAAATAACGATAAGGTTTGATAACGAACCTGTCAAAATTCCTGCCATGATTGCCTTAAAATTTTTCTTCAGCAAATCAAGCTGCTGGTATAAAGGAATTGCCAAGCATACCGTTGCAGGTGTCAATAGAAAGCTTAAATATCTGCCTCCCTGGTTATATGTTTCATAATCTATTTTAAAAATAGTTAATATTAAGATAACAATTATTATAGCCACCAATAAAGGATTCAATATGCTATATTTAAACTTTTTCTTTACCATTAAACCTATAATATATGATATTAAACTTATAACTACCCCAAAATAAACCGAATTATTTATTACCTCTCTCATTTGTCTTCGCTCCTGTTTCTGTTGATTATAAAATCAGCCGTTTTCCCTGTTGTAACCATAACCAATACCGTCGTGAACAAAGCCACAAATACTATAGGTATTATAATATTTGCAATATTACCCCATACTTCGATTAATCCGACAGCCGGGGGTATGAACATAATAGGCATTATGTCCAATAAAAAATTTCCTGTTTCTTTAACCTGTTCTAATTTTAAAATTTTCGTCTGCAGACAAATAAGCATTAATAAAAGTCCATATATACTTGCCGGTATAGGAAGCGGAATAAATCTGTATACAATTTCACCTATGAAGGTTATTACTAATATAATTGCTGCTTGCTTTAAATATTTCATTTTGACCTCGTTAATTTATGATTATTCGATTATATCATAACATCTATAAGTAATCAAAAAAATCCCGAAAATATTCGGGATTTAGTAATGTTATTATTTATCAATAATTTAAAACCTTAGATTCTTCACTACGTTCAGAATGACACGAATTGGTAGTCTTAAAATTTCTACTGTGAATAGTAATATATTATTTTTTTGTAATTGTAGCAGTAGAATAATCATCAAACTGTTCATACCCTATCACATAGCCAAGCTTTTCGAAATCTCGTACCTTCACCATGGTTCTGCCATCAACCAGCACACCGGTCATATCTATTTTTTCGCTTCCTCTTATAACGTATGCTTTTTTATTTGCATCGTCCCACTGAACTTCCTCGCCAAATGTCTCGCCTATGTATCTCAAAGGAAGATACACCCTGCCTTCTATTATAACATACGGCTGATAATCCCAGTCATATTTGCCGTCTGCTCTGTACATGCTTACGTCTGCTGCTGCTTCATGCTCATACCAGCTTATTTCTATTGTTTCAATAGGATTATACTTGTTTTCCAATGCATCGTAGAGATTTTCAAGCTCCTCCACAGATATTGCCTTGTCTGCAACAGAAACCTTCTTAACTGTCTTTGCAGCTATTTCAGACTCAGACTTGATATTTCCGGCAATAATACCTTCAAATACTAATTCCCCATCAATGGTCTGTCCGTATACGCTGCCTTTTTTGTATATTTCATTCTTAATATAGCTTCTGTCAAGCATATCTATATATTCTCTGTGCTCACCCGTTTCCAGATATGCAGCGACTTCATCTATTGTCTCATAGAAGCCTTCTCTCATTCCCTCAAGCTCTGCTATTATTTCTTCAGTTTCCACAGTGCCTTCAATTCCATTAATTTCTATAGCAGCATATATATTTTCAAGATATTTGATTGTTTCGTCAAATACCAATTCTTTGTTTTCGCTTATGTATTTAATAAGTCTTTCAACAAATTCAACCGCATTTTCAGCAGTAAGCTCCATAGAATATCCGTTGCTTGTCTTTTTTATAAGCTTGGAATCAAATCCCTTGAATGCACTGCTTAAATATTCCTTTGCGCTTTCAAGCAGCACTGTGTAGTTTTCTTTGTAGGAAACACTTCCGTAAACATCATCCATTTCGGCAACAACTATGTAGTCCGTATCCTTCAACTCTTCAAGCAGCTTTTCAACAATTAGCGCATTGTAGTCGTCTGAACCAAGTTCTTCCTGAAGCCTTAAGGCTTCTGCTATTGCATTTTTTGAAATATAGAATTTGTTATTTGCCATTATCAGCTTAACCGGCTCCGCTGTTCCTTTTCCGTCAACCTTAACCTTAATATCCATATTCAGATACATTTCATTAATGTCATCTATATTTGCCTCTCCGCTAATTTCCAAATCAATTTTTGTATCCTTTTCTGTTCCTGTAATTATCTTGGAAATTTCAATTTGTGTTGAATTTTTAAATTCATACTGCGTAAGCTTATTTATTTCGCTTGACATATTTAAATAACCAAGCTCATTTACAGTACATCCCGTGAGCATTGAAAACAGCATAAGTACTGCAATCAATAAACTTATTTTTCTTTTAACCATAATTAGTCTCCTTATTCAATATGCTATTTACACTATTTTACCATTGACTACAATGTATGGATATTACAGATATAATACAAAAACAGCTCCTTTCGGAGCTGCCAAGGCTACTGAAAAAGTCCCCCTGCTTCGTTGCCGTTCACCCGGTCAATCCTCACGTATGTCTGAATACGCTGCGGTTGCCCGTCTTCCGGCGCCTTGCAGGATGAACTTTTTCAACATCCTATCATCTTGATGACTTTGTCATCAATCTGACAGCTCCTTTCGGAGCTGCCTTTTTTGATTTTTAGTATTTCATTTCTGCCATTCTTACATAGCTGTCGTATCTGTCTTTTGCATCTTTTTCTGCTCTTGCATATAATTCTTCAGCTACTTCAGGGAACGAACTGCTTAATGAAGCATATCTTACTTCACCTTCAAGGAATTCTTTGAATGATGCTCTTGGAGCTTTAGAATCTAGTACAAACGGATTCTTTCCTTCTTCTTTAAGAAGAGGGTTGAATCTGTATAAATGCCAGTATCCTGCTTCAACCGCTAATTTTTCTCTTTCAACAGTCTTGCCCATACCTGCTTTAATACCATGGTTGATACATGGTGCATAAGCTATAATTAATGATGGTCCGTCATAGCTTTCAGCTTCTTTTACTGCTTTTAGGAACTGATTCATGTTAGCACCGATGGAAACCTGTGCTACGTATACGTAACCATAAGTTGAAGCTATTAAGCCAAGATCTTTTTTCTTAATTTTCTTTCCTGATGCAGCAAATTTCGCTATAGAAGCAGTCGGAGTTGCTTTTGAGCTCTGTCCGCCGGTATTTGAGTAAACTTCTGTATCAAGTACTAATACATTTACATCTTCGCCTGATGCCAATACGTGGTCTAATCCGCCGTATCCGATATCATATGCCCAGCCGTCACCACCGATTATCCATTGTGATTTCTTAACAAGATAATCTTTCTTATCTAATATATTTTTAATATCTTTTGCACATGCTTCACACGGAGTAAATCCTTCTAAAGCTGCTAAAACTTTTTCTGAAGCTGCTCTTGATTCTTCACCGTTGTTCTTAGTTGCTTCCCAAGCAGCAAAAGCATCTTTTAATTCTTGTGATATATCTTTTTCCATTAAATTGTTGATAGATATTTGAATGCTGTCTCTCATCTGTCTTACTGCTGTTGCCATACCGAATCCATATTCAGCATTGTCTTCAAACAATGAGTTAGCCCATGACGGACCTCTTCCGTTAGCATCCTTTGTATACGGTGTTGCAGGTGCTGAAGCTCCCCAAATTGATGAACATCCTGTAGCATTTGCAATCATCATTCTATCACCGAATAATTGAGTTATTGTCTTAACATAAGCTGTTTCTCCGCAACCTGCGCAAGCTCCTGAGAATTCAAAGTATGGTTTGCAGAACTGGCTGCCTTTAACAGATACTTTATCCATTAAGCCGTCTTTGATAGAAACTTTTTCTGTAGCATATTTCCAGTTTGGAACTCCTGCCCCAACTTCTTCTGCAATTGGATTCATCACTAAAGCCTTGTTGTTTTTCTTTCCTGGGCAGATGTCAGCACAGTTTCCGCATCCTGTACAATCTAACGGACTTATAACTATTCTGTATTCCAATCCTTCTAATCCTTTGCCTATTGCTTTAAGAGTTTCAAAGGATTCAGGTGCGTTATTCTTTTCTTCTTCATTTAATAATGTAGGTCTGATTACTGCATGAGGACATACGAACGCACATTGATTACATTGGATACAGTTTTCAGGTAACCATTTTGGAACCTCAACAGCTATTCCTCTCTTTTCATATGCAGAAGTTCCCGGAGGGAATGTTCCGTCTTCAATACCTTCAAACGTACTTACAGGTAGACGATCGCCTTCTTGTCTGTTCATAACGTCAACAACATTTTTAATGAAATCCGGTTTTTCCTCTTCAGTAAATGGTACCGCAAGTCCGCTGTTTGCACTTATTTCGTTTTTAGCATTTTTCCAGCTTTCAGGAACCTGTACTTTTACTAATTCGGATATACCTTTTTGTACTGCAGCTTGGTTCATTTGAACTATTGCCTCACCTTTTCTTCCATAAGATTTAACAATAGCTGCATTTAAATATTCTACTGCATCTTCTACAGGTATAACATCAGCTAATTTAAAGAATGCTGACTGAATTATCATGTTTGTTCTGTTACCAAGTCCTAATTCTTGAGCTATCTTAGTAGCATTTATTATATAGAAGTTAATATCTTTTTCAGCTAAATATTTTTTATACTTTGCAGGTAAATTTGCATCTAATTCATCTAATGACCAAATTGTATTTAATAGGAATGTTCCTCCTTTTTTAAGTCCTGTCAATACATCATATTTACCTACATATGATTGTTGTGACAATGATACAAAGTCAGCTTCATCAATTAAATAAGTTGATCGGATAGGTGATTTACCGAATCTTAAGTGAGATACCGTAACTCCACCGGATTTTTTAGAGTCATATGAGAAATATCCTTGAGCATACATGTTAGTATGGTCTCCGATAATTTTTATGGCGTCTTTGTTAGCTCCAACTGTACCGTCTGAACCAAGTCCCCAGAATTTACATCTAACTGTTCCTTGAGCTGATGTATTTACAACTTCAGGTGTTTTTAGTGATGCAAATGTTACATCATCAACTATGCCTATAGTAAAGCCGTTCTTTGGATTTTCTTCCTTTAAGTTATTATAGACAGCAAATATTTGAGCAGGTGTAGTGTCTTTTGAACCTAAGCCATATCTTCCGCCAACTATAACCGGTTGTTCTTCTTTATCATAGAATAAAGATTTAACATCTAAGAATAGTGGCTCAGCAATTGAACCGGGTTCTTTGCATCTGTCAAGTACAGCTATTTTCTTTACTGTTTTTGGTAATACATCAAAGAAGTATTTTGAAGAGAAAGGTCTGTATAAGTGAACGATTACTATACCAACTTTTTCACCTTTTGCAGTTAAGAAGTCTATAACTTCTTTTGCAGTTTCTGTTACTGATCCCATTGCAACTATAATATTTTCAGCATCAGGTGCTCCGTAATAGTTAAATGGTTTGTATTCTCTTCCTGTTATTTTTTCCATTTCCTTCATATAGTCAACAACTATATCAGGAACTGCTTCATAGTATTTGTTAGAAGCTTCTCTTGCTTGGAAGAATATGTCAGGATTTTGTGCTGTTCCTCTTGTAACAGGATGCTCAGGATTCAATGCTCTTGCTCTGAATTCATTTATTGCATCCATATCAACTAATTTTGCAAAATCATCATAATCTATTACTTCAATTTTTTGAACCTCATGTGATGTTCTAAATCCATCAAAGAAATGTACAAACGGAACTCTTGTTTTAAGTGTAGCTAAGTGAGCAACTCCACCTATATCCATAACTTCTTGAACACTGCTTGATGCAAGTAAAGCAAATCCTGTTTGTCTTGCAGCCATTACGTCTGAATGATCACCAAATATTGATAGCGCGTGTCCTGCAATTGCTCTTGCAGAAACGTGGAATACTGCCGGTAACAACTCCCCTGCTATTTTATACATATTTGGAATCATTAACAATAATCCCTGTGAAGCAGTATAAGTAGTCGTTAATGCTCCTGCTTGCAATGAGCCGTGAACAGCTCCTGCAGCTCCACCTTCTGATTGCATCTCTACAACTTTAACTGTTTGCCCAAAAATATTCTTTTGTCCGTTAGCTGCCCATTCGTCTGCAAGTTCAGCCATGTTAGAAGAAGGTGTTATAGGAAATATTGCAGCAACATCAGTAAATGCATATGAGACATACGCTGCCGCGGTATTTCCGTCCATAGTTTTCATAACTTTTGACATTTGTATCCTCCTATATAATAATTAATATATATAATGTAACCATTAATAAGTATTGTATAAAAAAAATCAATACACAAAATGATTATATCGTAAAGAAATCATAATTGCAACAATAAAAATGTATTAGCTATTAATGCAATTTTCAACGTATTCTTTTGTTAAAAAAACGTTTTTCTCATTATGTTAAGCATTATAAGGATGCTATAAATACCATTATAAAAGTATAAATTTTGACAATATTGTAAATATTCAAAATTTATTATAAATCATTAATTGTATAAACCTCTAAATTTCTTATTATAGGTTTCAAGAGGATTATACCCCAATAGTTTCTGTCTGTAATTTTTAGCTGCTATTTCTACTATTGCCGAAATGTTTCTTCCGGGTCTTACAGGAATGACAACCGTCGGAATTTTTATTCCCAATATATCAGTGTAATCTTCATCGGTGCCGATACGGTCATACTCCTTATTTTGATCCCATTCTTCTAATTCTATTACCAATTCCACAAATTGTTCAATTCTTATGGATCCCACTCCAAACAAATGCTTAATATCCAAAATTCCTATACCTCTGATTTCCATCAAATGCTGAGTAAGTTCAGGACATGTGGCCTTTAAATCATTATCAAGTTTTTTAATTATAACGGCATCATCCGCTACTAACCTATGTCCCCTATTAATAAGTTCAAGTGAAGTTTCGCTTTTTCCTATACCGCTTTTACCTTTTATAAAAACACCTACGCCATATACTTCCAGACATACTCCGTGCAATGTTGTTTCTTCAGCTAATTCTTCTTCCAAAAAGTTAATCAATATGTTTACTAACTTATCAGTCTTTTGATTAGATTTAAAAACCGGTCTTTTATATTTTTTCGCATAGTAAATTAACGACTCATCAATTGCCATATCGTTAGCAACAATCAAAGCCGGTATAGGATAGCTGAAAAACTTATCTAATCTTTGTTTCCTGATATTTTCATCTAAAGTACTTAAATAAAATGTTTCCGCCCTACCCATTACTTGAACTCTCTCAAAAGAAAACCAATCAAAATATCCCGCCATCTGAAGACCGGGTCTTATAATTTCCGGAGTATAAATTCTTGACTGAACATCCGCAGGATAAAAAATCGGCTCTAAATCTATATAACTAACTAAATCCTCAAGTTTTACATATTGCATGATACTACCATCCTCTAAATGTTGTTCAATATTTCATTTTTCTTATTGTTTGATTTCACTGTTTTTTTTGTTCCTAAAATAGTTATAAACTGACTCTGCTGCTTTTATATTCATTCCATCAACATCAGTTAATTCTTCTAAACTTTTGTTTTTAATGTTTTCAACAGATCCAAATTCCTTTAATAAATTTATTTTTCTTTTTTCACCAATATTTTCGATATCATCAAGCTCTGATTTAAACAGAGTTTTATCCCTTAAGTTACGGTGATATTCTATAGCAAATCTGTGCGCTTCCTCTTGTATCCTGTAAATTAACCGATATACCTTGTCTGTCTTTTTAAATTCAATTTCTTTATTTTTATAAATTAAACCTCTGGTGGTATGCTTGTCATCCTTTATCATTCCACAAACAGGAATATTTAATCCAAAATTATAAATTACTTCTTCAGCAATATTTGTTTGTCCTTTACCGCCATCAATCAATATCAAATCGGGCATTTTATTAAAGCCCTTTAAATCCCCTTGATCTAACCCTCTGTTAATTCGCCTTTCCAATACTTCTTCCATACTTTTGTAATCATTGGGACCATTTACCGTCTTAATTCTAAAGCGTCTGTAATTGCTTTTGCTTGGAACTCCCCTTTCAAAAACAACCATCGACCCGACTGATTCTACGCCTTGTATATTAGATATATCATAAGCTTCAATTCTCATGGGCGCTTCATCTAAATTTAACAAATCCTTAAGCTCGTTAAGAGTTTCAAAGCTTTCATTTAAATTTTTCTTGATTCTTTGACTTCCTTTTTCTAATATTTCAAGTGCATTTTTCTTAATCATTTTTATAAGCATACTCTTATCGCCCTTTGCAGGCACTTTAACAGAAACCTTGTTGCCTCTTTTTTCGGACAACAGCTTTTCAAAAAGCTCTCTGTCTTCAATGTCGGTTTCTAAATAAATTTCTTTAGGTACATATACTGTACCGGTATAGAATTGAGATAAAAACGAGCTTATAATTTCTTCCCTCGTTTCATTCTCTATATTTGTCAACAAATAATGCTCATTTCCCATTATTTTCCCGTTACGTATAAAGAAAATCTGAATGCACGCTTCTTCTATTCCTATTGCACTTCCTATGACGTCCTGATCAATAGCCGTATTTGCGGAAACGATTTTCTGTTTTTCGGATATTATTTTTAAGGAGCTTATTTGATCTCTGTATTTAGCTGCTTCTTCAAAATCTAATTTTTCTGAAGCCGACTTCATCTTTTCAGTCAGTGACTTCATCAGCGTATCTTCGCCGCCGGATAGAAAACTTATAGCTTTATTAACTTCCTCACGATATTCCTTATAATCAACATTGCCCATACATGGTGCTGTGCATCTGTTAATGTGATAATTTAAGCAGGGGCGTTGGTTTTTCTTTGTACCGTCAAGCTTTAAAGAGCACTTCCTAAGCTTGTATAGGTTTCCGATAATATCAATAATTTCATTAACCGCATAAGCACTTGGATATGGTCCAAAATATTTTGCACCATCCTTTTTTACTTCTCTTACCTTATAAATTCTCGGATATTTTTCCTGAACTGATATTTTTATATAGGGATATTGCTTATCATCTCTAAGCAATGTATTATATTTAGGTTTGTATTTCTTAATGAAATTGGCTTCAAGTATAAGTGCCTCAACCTCATTGTCTGTTATTACATATTCAAATTCAGCAATGTTTTTTATCATTGCCTGAATTTTAGGTATATGATTTTTCGACTGAAAATACTGTCTTACTCTTTTCTTTAGATTTTTGGCTTTACCGACATAAATTATCTCGCCAAACTCATTTTTCATTTGATAGATACCGGGGTTGTCCGGTACTTTTTTTAATTCTTCCTGTATATCAAACATGTTGACTCCCTAAAATTGATATAAAACTATTATACCACCTAAATCTTAAATTTAACATAATAATAAAAATATTTTACATAAATAATGGCTATAAGCAGAAAGATTTACTTTCATATTTATAGCCAAACACAATATTAGAGTTTTTACAATTTAGAATAATAGATGTTTTTTACCATATCGGGACGTATCTCCCAGATATTTGCTTGGGTCGTATACATATTCCAATTATCAATATCAAAAATCCTATACCAGCTATCCAAGACAATCTTTTTTTCCATGAGATAAAAATTTGCATACTTTCCTTCAATGAATGAAGTTGTTTCTTCTAATCCCAGCCTCCTCATTCTTTCGGCATATGCTTCGGCATCATTTTTATCCTTTGGTATATACCAGTGATTCAACACATGATCCCACTTATTGCCGTCAAAATAAATAATATCCGACTTATCTACTTCAATCTCATAAGCAATAGTGTTTTCAATAGGACTTAACATTCCTTCACGACTCACTGAGCACCATATTGGAAATTCAATGCCTTCAGGTATATTAACTCTGCTCCTGGCTGCATGTACAAACCATTTATAGAGATTTATATAAAACGGAGCAATATCCCTGAATTGTTCTTCAATATATTGTCTTTTAACTCTGTATACACCATTGTTTTTTAAATCATCCAAGCTTTTAATATTTTGTCTGGTCCAGATAGTATTTTTTGATGAATCGGCATTGGTATTCATAATCTCCCCCCATAGCTAAACTTAATTTTTATTACTTCTCTTCCCTTAGTGCTTTCATTAAGGAAACTATGGCTAACAGCATTACGACAATAAAAGGAAATGCCGCTGCTATAGAAGCTGTCTGCAATGCTGATAATCCACCTGAAATTAGAAGCGCTGTCGCAAATAATGCCTGAACTATTCCCCAAAGAAACTGCCTTTGTCTTGAAGGATTCAGATTGCCTTCTGAGCTAAGCATTCCCAAAACAAAGGTTGCCGAATTTGCAGATGTAATAAAGAATGTAGTTAATAACACGACCGCTATAAATGACAATATTTTCCCTAACGGATAATGATTGAACACTTGGAATAATGCAGTTGACGGATTTGTAGCAGCTGCAGCTAACCCTTCTACACCAAGAGTCTCACTTAAATTCAGCCCCATTGCACCAAATACAGCGAACCAAACAAGTGACACTATTGCGGGAGCAAATATTACTCCACCGATAAATTCTTTTATTGTCCTTCCCTTGGATATACGCGCAATAAACGTTCCAACGAATGGTGCCCAAGCAATCCACCATGCCCAGTAAAAAATCGTCCATCCATTAGTCCAGCCCTTATCACCAAACGGATCAATATGAAGACTGTCAGCAATAAATCCATTTATATATTGTCCTAATCCATTTGTAAATGAATTAATTATCTTTAATGTAGGTCCAAATATAAATGACAGAACTAATAATCCAAATGCAAGATATAAATTTATATCTCCTAAAAGTTTTATACCTTTGTCTATTCCACTGACTGCAGTCCAGATATATAAAATTGTGATAAATGTAATTATGCCTAATTGAACTTTTGTATTTTCCGGAAGATTGAAAAGGTAATTAAGCCCGCTGTTAATCTGTAATGTACCTAACCCCAAGGAAGTAGCTACTCCTGCAACAGTTGCAAACACAGCAAGGATATCGATCGTCTTGCCTATGGGACCATTTACCCTTTCTTCTCCAAATAATGGAATGAAAATGCTGCTGATCAAACCCGGTTTATTTTTTCTATATTGGAAGTATGCTAATGCAAGACCTATAATAGCATAATTTGCCCAAGGGTGGAATCCCCAATGCATAAATGATGCTTTCATGGCAAAATTCATTGCTTCAGTAGTTCCAGACACTATTCCTGACGGAGGACTGACATAGTGAGATATGGGCTCTGCAACTCCCCAAAATACTAATCCTATTCCCATGCCGGCTCCAAATAACATTGCAAACCAGGATTTAGTACTATATTCAGGTTCTGAATCGTCTGCTCCCAATTTTATATTTCCGTACTTGCTGAAAGCTAACACTAATGCAAACAATACAAACACAAACATTGATATAAGATATGCCCATCCAAAGTTATCAGTTAAAAAAGACATTAGTAAATCAGCAAAGGATGCAAAACTGTTTTGTGCCATTATACCCCAGAATACTATAGACAGAGATATAACAAAAGATACGTAAAACACTGTATTATTTTTTGATTTTGATTTTTCCATATATACCCTCCATATGGCAGATTGTTGAAACACCCCATTATATTTTTACCTTGTATACTTTTTGTTCTTCAATATCATCAGTTAACGCATCTAAAGCCACTCCTACACGATGATATCTAAGCTTCCATTGAGTTTCCCATGATGTACCGGGATCTCCCAATGGGTAAGGAATTGAAATTGTAGGAACAATTTTGTTAGCTCCCACAGTTGTTGCAACAGGTATTAAATTACACAATAATACTACAGGTATACCTGCCCTTTCTATTTCTTTTACCATTGTTGCACCGCAACGTGTACAGGTGCCTCAGGTTGATGTCATTATAACTCCGTCTACTTTGTCCTCTTCTAATTTTACGATTATTTCTTTTGCCATTCTTATAGCTTCTGCCTGAGTGGTTCCTGTTCCTACCGTACTGTAGAAATAATCATGAAGCGCTCCAAACTTACCTTCCTTTAAATATGCCTTCATTGCATCGATAGGCATGATTACATTAGGATCTGCATCTGCTGCCGCAGGGTCAAAACCTGCATGTATAGTTTTATATTCTCCGGATTCAAGCTTGTCAATATTTGATATATCATATCTGCCCCATCTTGTTGCAGATGCTGATTGAATTCTATCAGGATTATTAACAGGTACAATTCCTCCTGTAGTCATGATAGCTATTTTAGCTTTTGATAAATTCGCTATAGGAATAGCAACAGGTACTCTGTCCTGCTTTGGTATAGGAAGTTCTGTTTCAAAAGGAAGTCCGTTTAATTTCTTTATAAGCATTTCCACACCGCGTTCTGCGCCGGTTTTTCCGGATTCCAACCAAATCTGAGCTCTTATACCTCTTGAGAAAAATCCTTCCTCATCAGCCGAACCTGTTTTTTCACCATTTAATATTTTATTTGCAAAAGATGCTAATACCTTTACATCATCCTTTAATTTAGCAGCCGATTTTCCACCCTTAAACACATACATATCCTTTTTAAACATCTCAACTCCGGGATTTTCTTCATTCATGGAAGTAAGTACCGGAACATTAAATCTTTCTTTGACTGCTTTACATATATTACCACATGCAACACCATATCTTCCTGCCTGGAAAGCAGGTCCTGCAATGAAAATATCAAATTCCTTATCTTCCAAAATACTCAAAATTTCCTTTATCGCTTCATCTGTATTGCTTCCCATATAGTTATCACCACATATAACAGTGTGTGTAACCTCTGCATTAAGCATTGAATTTAATGCAAGTGCAGGTCCTACAACCCCTTCTCTGATTTCCGGCTTATAGTCAGCAGTATCTTCTCCGCCAATTCCTGCAAAGAATTGATTTATATAATGTATTGCTTTCTTCATTTCCTCACCTCCTAAAATTCCTTCATTGTCTTTGTTGACCATCCTGCAATCATATCACCGCAGAACATTCCGTTATTCTCCATTATTATAGAACCATCTTCTCTTACGGAAGGTCCTAATATTTCATCATAAGACCATCCTCCGGAAAGACCGTCTCTTGCCAATGCTTGTAATTCACCTATAACTTTATCTGCCGGCGGAAGTTCAATCAACTGAGAAACATTTCCTGTTGAAACTAATGCGTTTGCTTTTTCATCAAGAGTTACCAATGGCTGTGAAGCACCATCTCTCCCTGTACATTCATTGCTTATTCCTACTGTTTTTACTCCCACATCTTCTAATGCGGCTAAACAAAGAATATAGTCCGCATCCGGATTACCATATCCTTCTTCAGTTACTATGGCTCCATCTGCACCTAATGATTTAGCCATCTGTGCAACAAATATAGCAGATCTTTTCTTTTGTTCTAAGGAAACGTTCAGATTTGACATAATAACACCTAAGAAATTAATTGTCTTTCCATGCTCCTTATACAATTCCTTTATAGTAGGAAAGTTTTGGAAATCATACGTAGCCCATTTTGATGAAGAAGGCATGAAGCTGCCGGATATTAACGCTCCGTCTAACACTTCATTTGGATTCATAAATGTAGGAACATACTTATTCATATCCCATCCATATACTAAATCATTGTAACCTAATTCTTCCATTTGTGACTGTGGCTGCATAACCAATACAACTGACGGAAGTTTATTTAGATTGCTGTCTCTCTTTGTTACCGGATTAAGCTCATAGCTTTCAACTTCTTCAGGTTCCATTTCTTTAACAGTAGAACCCAAATATTCAGCAAATCTATGAGATGCCATTCTTATAGCCGTATTTTTCTTTTGCTGTTCAAATCTTTCAAACTCTTCGTCGGTATCAGCAACTATACATATATTTATTAGTTGCGAAAACAAAGTATATTTTGCACCATCTCCACCCATGTCAATTAAACCGTCTCCAAAGCTTCCGTAATGCATTCCCACACCTAATACGCTGCATCCTTTCAGAGCATGTACTCTTCCGCTTCCGGCCATTTCGATATCTCCTGTTACTCCAGGAAATACAGCTCTTCCGTCGGGTCTGATTCTCGGTTCTACAGCCTCTTTAACCGGAACTATACGCGTATTTTCACCCGGTTTAGCAATTATAATGTCTACGTCGGTGATGTGTTCATCTTCCTTGATGAATGCAATTGCTTCTTCCTTATTGATGGTTAGAATTCCATTATTAAACATGGTCTTCTCTCCAAAGATAACATCCTTAATCAGGAAATTACCAATTTCTAATTTCATATCCTTTCCTCCTTTTTGTAATCATGATTATAAATGTTTATTTATTAACAATTATAATCATGATTAATTTCGTTAACTTTTATACTATCATATTTGCAGTTAATATGCAAACGATTTTTTATGATTTGATTTGTAATTTTTTATAAAATTTAAAATAATAGCAAAAAATGTTATAACTTTTTTGCTATTATTTTAAAAATGTGATAATATCAATATAAAAATAAATACATAATTGGTGGAAATTTAATAATGGGTGAAAAACATAAAAAATTGGCAATTAATCATTTTATCAGCGCTGCAGATGAACTGATCAATGAAATAGGTATAGAGAAGGTAACTATTAGAAATTTAGCTCAAAAAGCCGGATATAACAGTGCAACAATCTATAACTACTTTGAAAATTTAGATCATCTGATTTTCTTTGGAGCAATGAAAAATATAAAAGATTACGCACTTGCACTTAATTCCTATTTAACAAATGCAGAAAATGCAATGGATAGATTTTTAATGGTGTGGGAATGTTTCTTTAACTATGCATATTTAAAACCTGATATATATAATGCTATCTTTTTCCCTAAGCTGTCAAAGCACATTGAAGAATATGTTACAGAATTTTATTCTCTGTTTCCTGAAGATTTAGGTATTCATCATGATACAATATCAACAATGCTTTTAAAAGGAAATATTCATGACAGGGGTATGACAACAGTTATGGACTGTGTTAATGAAGGATTCATAGAATCACATAATGCTGATAAATTAAATGATATGACGCTTTTAGTGTTTGAAGGAATGTTAGTAAGAGTTCTAAGAGGTACTGTTAGTTATGAAAATGCAAAAACCCAATCGATGGATTATATAAGGGTTATTGTAAAATCATTTTTAATAAAGGATTATAATTTTTATTTTTAAAGGATCTCACTTACATGAGATCCTTCACTATCCCTGTCGCTTTCACTTCCAGCATAAGCGGCCGACACCAAATCAGAGATTTTTGGGTCGTCCCAGTCTCATTCACCAATGTTTAAGCTCCCTACGGTCGCAAACATTGGGAATTCGTTGCGAATGACCTACCAACCATTTCTCAAAAGAAATCTCTGAGAAATGGGGTTAGGACATCTTCCTTACCTTATTGGGCATAGACCTGTTTCGCAGCCTTCATTACCTACATCCAATGCTTCTTCCTGTACTTCATATTTGCTTAATAAGGATGGTATAAATGGTTTCATTTCTTTTTTAATCTTGATGTATTCTTCTTCTGTTATTGACTCATATGGCATTAACTGATAGAAGCTGTCGTCTAATGATAAGAATGATAGTGCAACAACATCATCCCAGTTGTCCCATACCCATTGTTCTACCTGCTCCCACTCATTGTCTCTTACGTGTACTGTAATTGAACAGTTGTGGTCGACGTAGTTTTCCATGAACAATTTGTAGTTTTCCAATTGGTCGATTGCCGTAACATCATATTTTGTCTTGCCCTTAGGTGCTTTTTCAGGGAATTCAATAACCTTTGTGGTACATGTCTTGATATCTTGACCAATTTCAGGATAAATTGAATATCCAAGCTCTTCACACACCTTAACCAACGGATCGTGGCTGTTAATTCTTACTCTTCTCAAGAAATACGGTGAATGCGAATAATGAACTCCGCTTGATACTCCCGGAAGCTGTGACAATGTACCCTCCGGTTTAACTGTCGTTACAAGAATCGGCGCACTTTCACCTATTTCGTTTGCATATCGCTCGGATTCATCCTTTGCAGCATCTCTTAATTTTCTTAACAGTTCTGCCTGCTGCTCTCTGTCAAAACCCACAGCATTAACCATATCCTGCCATCCTGTCAATGAGCATCCTGTTATTTTATCTCTTTGCTGAACTCTGTCCCACTGTGATAATTCAAGCTCTACGCAAGTCATCCTGTATGCTGCTCTTGCAGATAATCTTTGCGCCCTCATCAATGCTTTTTCATCTAAGTTTCCGTCTTCATCAACAAAGGCAAAAACATTCATAGTAGTTAAATTACATAAGCCTTTGTTATCAAGCAATATTTCTCCGCAAGGATTTACACCGTTCATATTCGGCCTTCTCTTTGCTCCTGCCACCTCATTAACCCATCCCGGTTCTCCTGAGTAGCGCATTTGTTCAAGCTGCCATCTCAACTGATCTCTTGTCGGTTTTTTCCTGTAATAAATCGAATTGTTACTCATGGAACGGTGGATAATGTCCTTATCAACAATCCATTGTCCGTCAATATTTTTATATAACTTGCTTTTTGCTTCTATACAATCAGTATCATCATAGTCAATAAGCATTATTTCAGCAGTTCTTCTAACTCCGCCTACAACAACATTTTCTCCTATGATATTTGCTATATCCAAGCAATCGATAGGTTTAAGCTTGAAACGTTCCTTACCTTCAATTGCACTGCGTTTTTTTATTACCGAGTCAATTTTTGTAAACATGTTTTTCATGCTGGAATGACCGCTTGCAGTTCCACCAAACGTTTTTAATGTTTCTCCCTTTGGTCTTACATTGTTATAATTAATAATTATGGTATTAATATTTCTGTATTCACTTGAGTTTATAAATCCTAAGAAATAGTCAAGTGCCTGCACCCAGCCTTCCTTGCTGTCACCTACAATGATCTTTACAGTATTGTTATGGTTAAATTCTACTCCGGTGTTATCTTCTCTTTTTTGCTTTGCAACAGGTGTATAATCCTCATGAATTATTCTGAAGTTTCCTCTGACCTTAGGAAGCTTCGAAATATCATCTTTCAGTATCCTTACGCCAACTCCCGAGCCAATCATCAACAGATAAAATAAATCTCTGAAGGCATGGAAATCATCTATAATTTCAAATGCACAATTAAAGTTAGCCATCGGATAGTTGTATGATACCGGAGTTCCTCCTACCCAGAATGTTCTTCCTGATAAAAATTGTCTTAAATTAAAAATATTATCATATAATTGCTCTGCTTCCTCTTTTTTTGTAGGAACTAAGCTGCAGTTATATTCAACTGCTCTTCTGACTGTTTCCCACCAATACTCTCTTCTTCTTTCTTCAGGGAGCCATCTTGAATAAGTTCTGTAATATACGAAATTTCCAAGCTGATTCATCGGAGAGCCAATGTGTTTGTACTTGCTGATAAATTCTTCGCTTAAAAGCTTATAATCTTTTCTTTTACGTGAATCTCTGGATTTATCTCTTTCATATCTGTATAGTATGTATTTTTTCGCAACATCTTTTCTTCTGCTGTCCATCAACTCATTTTCAACCATATCTTGGACAACTTCTACGGGTATAGGAAAGTTTTTACTCTCTAATTCTGTTTGTATTTTATGACTTATCTCCCTTGCCAGGACCTCGTCTACACCTTCCTTGGTTTCCTTCATGGCTTTAATGATAGCATTGGTTATTTTTTCTGCATTAAAGTCAACAAAGGTTCCGGTTCTTTTAAGTATTCTCATAATCCCTTATCTCCCTATAAATGTATTAAATCACGTGATACTACATATTGTAGCATCGAGCTTAATTTATGTCAATACATACTATATATAGTTATTTTTATATGTGCACCGTTAATTTATATTAGAATCTACACATTTATAGAAACTTATCAAATTTTGTCGAATATTTCTTAAATGTATTAATGTGGTATTTCAACGGTTGTATAATTTCTTAACAAATCTTAACAAATGTTGTCAGGCTGTTGATAATTATATAAAAACCCTTGAAAAATCAAGGGTTACAATAGCTTAATTATTTCTTCCTTAAATTCTGTTGTACTTAATCTTCCTCCTATATCTTTGGTATGAAGATTATTATTTTTCAAAACTATCTTAAGCGCATCTTCTATTTTAATAGCTGCTGTCTCTTCACCGATATATTTAAGCATCATAATGCCTGATAATATCGCAGCTGTAGGATTTGCAATATTTTTACCTGCAATATCAGGGGCAGAGCCATGAACAGGTTCGAAAATTGCTATATCTTCACCTATATTGGCACTTGGAGCCATTCCCAGACCTCCTACCAATCCTGCAGCCATGTCAGAAAGTATATCACCATATAAATTAGGTGCTACAATCACTTCATAATCATATGGATTCATAACTAACTTCATGGACATTGCATCAACTATAACATCTTCAAAATTAATATGGGGATAGTTCTGCGAAATTTTTTGCCCGGATTCTAAAAACAATCCATCTGTTAATTTCATTATGTTTGCTTTATGTGTCAATGTTACTTTGCCTCTTTTTTCTTTTTCAGCTGTTTTAAAAGCAAAATCAGCAATCCTTTCACTGGCACCCCTTGTTATAATCTTTATACTTTCAGCAGCAGCATCTGTTATCATGTGCTCAATTCCTTTATATAAATCCTCACTGTTTTCTCTGATGATAACTAAATCTAAGTTTTTATATAAACAGTTAACTCCTTCAAAGGATTTTACAGGTCTTAAATTGCAGTATAAATTGAACCTTTGTCTTAATAACACATTTATGCTTCTGAAACCCTTGCCCACAGGTGTCGTAATTGGCCCCTTAAAAGCAATTTTATTTCTTTCTATGCTTTTAATAGTTTCTTCAGGCAACAATTCACCAAACTTTTCATAAGCAGTATATCCCGCGCTTACTTCTTCCCACTGAATATTATTTGTTGCTTTATCAATTATATTTGCAGCTGCATGCATTATTTCTAAACCTATTCCGTCTCCCGTAATCAAAGTAATTTTTCTTTTCATCTTAACCTCTATACATTATTCTTTAAAATCATATGATTTAATAATCCGCCTGATTTTATTATGTCGGTTTGTGTTTGAGATAATGTAAGCTCCATTTCATATTTTTTATTTTTCTTAATATTGTCAACAATTACAATTTCATTTTTTAATTGTATTAACAGATCGTTAATAACTAATTCATCCATTTCATCTATATCATCATAATCTGCCTCGTTTTTAAATATCATAGGAATAATCCCGTTATTTATTAAATTGCTTTTATGAATACGCGCAAAGGATTTTGCAATAACTGCTTTAATACCTAAATAAAGAGGTGCCAATGCAGCATGCTCCCTGCTCGAACCCTGACCGTAATTTTTACCTGCAACGATTATTCCTCCGCAATTATTTTTCGCTTTTTTTGGAAAATCCTTATCTATTGGTGTCAGGCAAAATTCTGATAAATAAGGAATATTTGATCTGTAAGGCAAAAGGTTGGCATTTGACGGCATTATGTCATCAGTTGTAACATTATCTCCAACCTTTACTAATACCTTTTCACTAATTCGATTGCCTAATTCCTTATTTTTAGGGAATGGCTTTATGTTTGGTCCTCTTATTATTTCTACCTTTGAGCCATTGTCTGCAGGACTGATTATCATATTATCCTGTAGAGGAAACTGTTCAGGCATTACAATATCAAGATCAACGTCATAATCAAATTCATCGTTTCCTGCAATATATCCTTTTATGGCAGAGTATGCAGCAACCTCGGGGCTTACAAGATAAACATCGGCAGTATCTGTACCACATCTTCCTTTGAAATTTCTATTAAATGTTCTTAAAGAAACACCATTTGTATTGGGAGCTTGACCCATACCTATACAAGGACCGCATCCACTTTCTAAAATTCTTGCACCGGCAGCTATCATCTTTGATAAGGCTCCATTTGAAGCAAGCATAGTAAGTACTTGCTTAGAGCCGGGAGAAATTACTAATGATACATTTTCGTGCACAGTATATCCATCTAATATTTTTGCAACCTTCATCATATCCACATATGATGAATTTGTGCAGCTGCCTATTGCAACCTGATTTACCTTAATGCCTTTAACCCGTTTTACCGGTACCACTGCATCAGGTGAATGAGGAAGTGCTACATTGGGCTGCAATGCATTTAAATCTATTATTATTTTTTCAGAATATACCGCATCCCCATCGGCTTTAAGCTCTGTAAAATCTTCTTCTCTTCCCTGTGCTCTTAAAAATTCTAAGGTTCTTTTATCGGAAGGGAATATTGAAGTGGTTGCTCCAAGCTCTGCTCCCATGTTTGTAATTGTTCCCCTTTCAGGTACAGATAAAGATTTAACTCCTTCTCCTGTATATTCAAACACCCTATTTACACCGCCTTTAACGGTAAAATGCTTTAAAACCTCAAGTATTATATCTTTTGCAGTTGAAAATTTATTTAACTTTCCTACTAATTCAACATTCACAACAGCAGGCATCAAAATTCTATATTCTCCTCCTGCCATTGCAACTGCCACATCCAACCCACCGGCACCTATAGCAAGCATACCCAATCCTCCGCAGGTAGGGGTATGGCTGTCAGAGCCAAGGAGTGTATCCCCGGGAACGGAAAATCTTTCCAAATGTACTTGGTGACAAATTCCGTTTCCTGGCTTTGAAAAATAAATGCCGTGTTTTTTTGCTACAGTTTGTATATACAAGTGGTCATCTGCATTTTCAGGACCTGTTTGAAGCATGTTGTGGTCTATATATGCCACAGATCGTTTTGTTTTGACTTTATCTATTCCCATAGCTTCAAATTGCAAATATGCCATTGTTCCTGTAGAATCCTGTGTCAATGTTTGATCTATTTTTATTCCGATTTCACTTCCTGTTTTCATATGACCTGAAATCAAATGATTTTTTATTATTTTTTCAGTTAACGTTAAACTCATACTGCCTCCTATATTGCCTTATCATTGTATTTATATTTATCATTTAAAACATACATATTGCCCATCTCTTCCATTTCTTGAGTGGAAATATTGGATGTTCTGCCCTTTTCATATTCTTCATCTATTTTATTTTTAATAGTTATTAATCTTTCATCAGATTTTTGTATTTTCTTTTTACCCTTAAGTCCGAAATAACTGTTTATCCAATATGCAATACTTGATATGCCGGAATAAGAATTAATTGCTACCAAAGGTGGCTTACCCAATACTTTTCCTGTATCAAAGCTGTTATATATTTCTTCGTCCTTTAACAAACCATCAGCGTGGATACCTGCCTTAGTCACATTAAATTCTTTGCCTACAAAAGGTGTCTTAGGTGGAATATCATACCTTAGCTCTTTTTCAAAATACTCTTCTATTTCTTTTATAATCTCTAAGTTTATATTCTTTAAATTTCCCTTTATTTGCGCATATTCGACTATCATTGCCTCTAAAGGTGTATTGCCTACTCTTTCACCAATACCAAATAATGTAGCATTCACAGATGCTCCGCCATACAGCCATGTTGTAGTTGAATTTGTAACTGCTCCATAATAATCATTGTGACCATGCCATTCAATTGAAGACGAGGGAACACCTGCATAGTATTTTAAACCATGTATTATTGCAGGTACCGATCTTGGAAGTTCAACACCCACATGAGAAACTCCTAACCCCAAAGTATCACAAGCTCTTATTTTTACATTTATATTGCTTTCATTCATCAAATCCATAAGATTTTTTGCCAAAGGCACAACAAAACCATAAAAATCTGCTCTCGTTATATCTTCAAAATGACATCTCGGAACGATACCGTTTTCCAAGGCTGCATAGGCAATATCCAAATACATTTTCATAGCTTCAGGTCTTGTTTTATTAAGCTTATTGAAAATATGGTAATCAGAGCACGACATTAAAATTCCCGTTTCCTTTATACCTATTTCCTTAACAAACTTGAAATCTTCCTTATTGGCTCTTATCCATGAGGTTATTTGCGGGAATTCATAACCCTTATCCATACAGGCTTCTACTGCACTTCTATCTTTTTGTGAATATAGAAAAAATTCAGTTTGCTTTATTACACCTGAACCATTATCAAGCAAATGAAGATACTCATATAGCTTTACCATTTGTTCACTGTTCATATTTGTCATTGATTGTTGTCCATCTCTGAATGTTGTGTCTGTAATCCATATGTTTTCAGGAATATCCATAGGTAATTGAATGTTGTTAAATTTTATTTTAGGAATTTCATCATATGGGAAAACATTCTTATATAATTTTGGTTTAATTACTTCTACAGGGTTAAATTTCATGCTGCACCTCCGGATTTTGAAAGATTTAATTTATTAATTGCAAATATGTAATTAAACATATCATTGATTATTAATGCACATTATAATATGATTGTGATTTTTAGTCAAGCATAAATGCATATAATTTATATGTATTATTTGCCATGTGATTATTTTATAATTTATATGCAATTATTATTTTTTAAGTTGCAAATTTTGCAAATTAGATATGAGCTGGCTTCAATAAAAAAAGAAGCTCAAAAGAGCTTCACAGATTGATAATAAAGTCATCAAAATGGTAGGTTAGCCTAGCCAATTAATAATTCCCATTGTTTCCTTAAAACAATCATTCCTTAAAAAATCATCATCGTATTTTTCGGAGCACATCATCGGATGCCTGCTTATATAAAATTTTCCGTGCTTTATATACTGCCTTTTCTCTTCTGCAAATTTACCCCACAAAAAGTAGCTTATATTTTTGTTTTCCTCAGAGATATAATTCAAAAGCTTTATACTGAACGGTTCCCAAATGGAAATATGACTGCCCGACTTGCCCGGCTCCACCGATAAATAGGTATTCAGCAATAAAACGCCTTGTTTTTCCCATGATTTGAATAATTGATCGGGAGGTAAAATATTAAAGCATCCCGTTTCAATTTCTCTTTGAATTTCTGAAAATTTCATAATGTCATCGTATTTTTCTATATTATTATAATTCTTATGAATCAATCTTATTATATTTTTAAGAGAAATCTGTCTGAACTTTTGATTCCATGACTTTAAATCTCCCACCTCAAAAGCGCGGCCGGTAGCTTTTCCTTTTTCCGGATACGGATCTTGTCCTAAGACAGCTGCCTTTATATCATATAGATTGCATTTCATAAATCTCAGCACATTATCATGATGAGGATTAGTATTATCTCCGATTTTTTCTTCTATAATATTTAATTCTTCCTTAACTTCATCAGTCAATAGCTTACTCCATGAACCATGTGCATCCTTAGGTATTAAACTCATGCTTTCACCCTTAAATTATTTTTATACCTACATTATATTTCATCATGCCTGCCTAAATCAATGTAATATATTACAAATTATATTTTATTATTCTAAACTGTGTATAAACAATCCGCTTCTTAGCTTTGGTTCGAACCAAGTGGATTTAGGAGGCATTACTTTTCCCTGATTTGCGATATCCATTAAATCATTAACATCTGTCGGATATAATGAGAATGCAACAGCCGTTGTATTGTTGACTCTTCTTTCCAACTCCTTTAATCCTCTGATTCCACCGACAAAATCTATTCTATCATCCGTTCTCACATCTTTTATACCTAATACAGGAGATAATAAATTGTTCTGCAATATTGAAACGTCAAGGTTTTTTTCTGTATCATTTTCGCCATAGGTATCCTTCATTGGAGTAAGTATATACCATTTGTTTTGAAGGAACATACCTATTTTATGTTTTCTGTCAGGCAGGTATTGTTCTTTTCCTTTATATTCTTCTACTATAAATTTTTCCTTAACACAGTTTATGAATTCTTCTGCTGCAAGCCCGTTTAAATCCTTGATAACTCTATTGTAATCCATAATTTTAAGCTCATTATGAGGAAACAATACCCCCAAAAAGAAATTAAACTCTTCATTGCCTGTATAGTCAGCGTTTTTTTCTCTTTTTTCTTCTGCTACCTTGACTGCAGACGCTGCCCTGTGGTGACCATCTGCTATATAGAGATTATCAATTTCCTTAAATAAATTAATAAGCATTTCTATTGTTTCATTATTATCAATAACCCAGACTATATGTCTTATATTATCTTCAGAAACAAAGTCATAAACAGGAAGGTTATTTTTCATATATTCATTTTTTATTTTATCTACTTGGTTATTTGCTGCATACATAAGAAAAATCGGTCCTGTATTCGCATTGCAGTATTTAACATGATTTATTCTGTCTTGTTCCTTATCCTTTCTGGTATGTTCATGTTTTTTTATCCTGTCATTGAGATAATCATCAACAGATAAACAGCACACAAGCCCTGTCTGTTCGTGTTCTCCCATAATTTGCTTGTAAATATAAAAACATTTATTTTTATCCTGCGTTAACCAACCTTTTTTAATCATGTATTCAAGGTTATCGCGTGCTTTTTCATATACCTTATAATCGTATATGCTTACTGAAGACTCGAGATCTATTTCCGCCTTATCCACATGCAGAAAGGAGTAAGGATTATCTCCTACTATAACCCTTGCTTCTTGACTGTTCATAACATCGTATGGCAATGCCGCTATTTTGTCCGCCAATTCAGGAACCGGTCTTATACCATTAAAAGCTTTTATAATAGTCATGCTAAGCACACTCCTTCATTCATATAATTAAAAATAATTTCTACTATCTCATCACCAATTCTACCCTGAGCTTCTTTAGTTGAAGCGCCTATATGGGGTGTGCAGGATACCTTGTCATGCCTGCATAGCGGACTGTTTTTTGCAGGCTCTTCGGCAAACACATCTATGGCTGCTCCTCCAAGTTTATTATTGTCAAGTGCTTCAAGAAGTGCACCTTCATCTACAACTCCTCCTCTTGCACAGTTAATAATAAAAGCACCATCTTTCATAATTTCTATCTCTTCTTTTCCTATAACTGCTCTTTCACCGCTAAATGGAACATGAATTGATATAAAGTCTGAAATTTTAAGCAGATCATTCATTGGCAAATATTTATACTTGCAATCCTTTACTTCACCAATAACATCCGTATAAACCACATTCATTCCTAATGCTGCCGCTTTGTTGGCAGTTTCTCTTCCTATCCTGCCAAAACCAATAACACCCAGTGTCTTATTAAATATTTCAATTCCCTCATATACTTTTTTGTTCCACTGTCCTTGTCTCATAGTTACATTTGAGTTATGAATAAACCTTGCCAAGTTAAACATGTGTCCGATTACCAATTCTGCTACTGAGGCACTGCTTGCATTTGGAGTATTTTTTACTTGTATTCCATTTGTTTTTGCATAAACAACATCAATATTATCAAGTCCAACACCACCACGTATTATTAACTTAAGTCTTCCTGTAATACATGCAGCATCTATTATTTCTCTCTTAACCTTAGTGTTTGAACGAACAATTAAAATATCAAAATTCTGAATTTCATTTATAAGCTCATCTGTCTCATAGTGTTTTTCTACTACTTCTAAATCCATGTCTTTAAGCTTTTTTACAGCGTCTTTTTCCATTCCGTCAGAAATTAAAACTCTTAACATATTATCTCCTCCCTTAAATCCTCATATTTAGTTTTTATTTATAATTTCATCTATATTTTCTAATAATTCTTTCACATCATTAAGGGTATAATCACCCATATGTGCTATCCTGAAAGTTTTTTCCTTTAAATCACCATAACCGTTTGATATGGCATATCCTCTTTTGCCAAGTTCTTTATTTAATTCTGCCACATTTATTCCTTTTATATTTTTTATAGTCGTTAGTGTGATTGACGCATACTTTTCTTCTGGAAATAGTTCAAAGTTTTTCTTGGCCCATCCCCTTACATACTCAGCCATTGATAAATGTCTTTCATATCTGTTGTCAAGTCCTTCCTCAAGAATTTTATTCAGCTGATAATCCATAGCATACATTAAAGACAATGCAGGAGTAGATGGATATTGATAGTCCTTTTTTTGAATATAATCATAAAGTTCTAACAAATCCAAATATAATCCTCGATACTTAACCTGTTTTGCTGCCTCAACAGCTTTTCTTGACATAGAAGCTATGGCCATTCCAGGAGGTAATCCCAATGCCTTCTGTGTAGATGTAATACAAATATCTACACCAAGTTCATCCACATCTATCCTTGTTCCTCCCATAGAACTTACAGTATCCAAGCACCATATTACATCTTGATACTTTTTCATAACTTTTGAAATCTCATTAATGGGATTCATGACCCCGGTAGATGTTTCATTATGAGTTATGGTAATTAAATCATATTGGCCGGTAGCCAATGCTTCATCAACCATTTCAGGCATAGTTGCTTTTCCTGCTTCAACGCTGAATTTATCCGCTAAAACATTGTTTGAAATCGCCATTTTATACCATCGTTCTCCGAAAGAACCTACAGAAAAAACAGCGGCTTTTTTTCTGGTACAAGATCTGATAGCTCCTTCCATAAGACCTGAACCTGAAGATGTAGAAAGAAGAATCTGCTCTTTCGTATGAAATACCTTGTTTAATTTCTCACTAATACTTCTTTGTATTGTTGATGCCTCCTTTGACCTATGTCCTACCATAGGTTTCGTCATTTGCTCCAACACATCCTCTTTTACATCAATTGGTCCGGGTATGAATAGTTTTTTGTTCATTTTAATCCTCCTTATTATATTTGAAAATTTATACAAAAAAACCTTTCATCCACAAAGGGACGAAAGGTTTACTTCCGTGTTGCCACCCAAATTGATCATAACTTTTTTAGGGTATAACAATATTTGTGTATAACAAAATAAAGGTAACAGATGACCCAAACTTTAAATTTTGTGTCAGTCTCTTATGCATTATACGAATTAAAAAAGTCCTCCATCCCAGGAAAGGGACGAAAGACTAAAATTTCCGCGTTACCACCCAAATTGATACAATGATCCACTCTATGCAGATAACGGCTGCCTCCGTTTTACTCATCGCAAACCCTCAAGGGTGGATTCAACAAACATCAGACCGGCTCGCACCTACCGCCGGCTCTCTTAACATTAAGCATGCCTACTATTCCCTATCAACAGTTTTTATTTATTTTGTTCTATTATATTGAGCTGCTTATCAAAAAGCAACACTTTTTTTGAAAAGTTTTCTAACCATTAATTTAATGGAAATTTTTGATAAAATGTATTATACTTAAAATATAAAATAAAAATGAGGTGTGCCATGATAAACAAAGAACGACTTATTAATACCTTTATGGAATATGTAAAAATCGACAGTGAAACAAAAAATGAAAAAGCAATTTCAGAAAGAATAATTAATGACTTGAAAAATTTAGGGTATGAACCTTATACTGATGAATCAGGTAAAAAGCTAAATTCCAACGGAAATAATGTTTATTGTTTTATTCCGGGAACTAATCAATCTGAGGCAATGCTATTCAGTGCTCATATGGATACTGTGACACCCGGCAATGGTATAGTTCCATACATAGATGGTGATTATATAAAGAGCAAGGGAGATACAATTCTTGGGGGAGACGACAAGGCAGGAATAACGGCAATTATAGAAGCACTTAGAACTATAAAGGAAAATAACTTGCCTCACAGACCAATTGAAATTGTTTTTACAATTTGCGAAGAAGGCGGAGTAAATGGTGTTAAGGAAGTTGAATTTTCTAAGTTAACTGCTAAAAAGGGAATCGTATTAGACAGTGGCGGAAGTCCAAGTCAAATTATTATTGAAGCTCCCGGACAAACAAGAATTTTTGCTGACATTATAGGAAAGCCCTCTCATGCAGGCGCAAGCCCTGAAAAAGGAGTCAGTGCTATAATGGTGGCAGCAGAGGCGGTAACAAATATGAATCTGCTTCGTATTGACAGTGAAACTACTGCAAATATTGGTACGTTTAAGGCAATAGGTGCTACAAATATTGTTTCACCATTAGTTGAAATTGTTGCAGAAGCAAGAAGCCGCTCTACAGAAAAGCTTAAATCACAGACTGATCACATGATAAAATGCCTGCAGGACGCATGCGACAAATATGGTGCTAAATTAGAATATAATATTGAATATTGTTATTTCTCCTATGTTTTAGATACAGAAGATGAACACATAAAACAAATTGAAAGTGTATGTGAAAAATTAGGACTTGAAGTTGAAAAAATTCCTTCCGGTGGAGGAAGCGATGCTAACGTATTTAATCTAAACGGTATAAAAGCAGTAAATGTAGGAGCCGGAATGGAGCTTGCACACACAACCGACGAACAGCTTAACATAAATGATTTTATAAACGCCTCAAAGTTTGTTTTTGAGTTAATGACAATTTAAACTGTAGAGGTTGTTATGTACGGATTAAAATAAACGCTGAATTTTCTCAGCGTTTATTTTGCACTTACAGCATAAGCGACTGACACCAGATCGGAGATTTGGGTCATCTGCTTAATTCTGCTACATTAAACCGCAGCACCGTTTTCAATTTTTCTTTTTCTGTTTTTCTTGGATCCGAAATATATATCTCCTTATGTATCATCGATAATCTTGTTAAATTATTTTTATTACAATAATCTTGCATTTTATCAAATGATTCCTTCTCATCATCGTATGAACCAAAATGCATCATTTGAACACAAAGTCCCTCTTCTATACTTTCAAATTTTACCTTATTCAATAACTCATTAGATTTTTTCACCTTAACCTGCTCAATAATATTTTCAGCTAATTCCTCTGTAACGAACTCCGGCTGTCTAATCATTATTTTATATATTAAACTGTCTTTATCTAATTTGTCCTTACCTCTTGCTTCTTCAGCTAAATCCCACACACCTTCTAAGGGATAGACAGTGTATTCAAAATAACCTTCAGGTACAATACCTTTCTTTGGAAGCATTCTTATGGTGTAAGACAGCGAATATAATGCTTCTATTGCTTCTGAAAATTCTTCATTATTATTGGGATTTCCTTGTCCGCTTAACGTAAAAAATTTAAATTTTGGAATTGTAACTAACTCAGGTTTGTTTTTTGGCAAATAAAGTTCCTTTTCTTGCTTCTTCCATTCATATTTCATATACTCCTCCATGCATTACAGGCTTAAATCAATGTGACAGTAGCCGTTCGGGTTCTTTTCTAAATATTTTTGATGATATTCTTCCGCAGCATAAAAGTTTTTAATAGGCATTACTTCAGTAACTATTTTCTTATCGTGTTTTAAAGCTTCATTATTAAAGGATTCATTTATTACTTTTAAATCTCCTTCATTCACATAATAAATCCCTGTCCTGTATTGTGTTCCAATATCTCCACCCTGTCTGTTCAACAAAGTAGGATCAATAACCCTCCAAAAATCTTCCAATATCTTGTTTAAAGTTATTTCATTTTCATCATATTTAATATAAACAGCTTCTGCAAAACCGGTTGAATTGTTACATACCTGTTCGTAGGTCGGATTTTTTGTATTTCCGTTTGCATATCCTACAACCGTTTCCTTAACTCCTTTACGTAAATCAAAGTATGCCTGCATTCCCCAAAAACATCCGCCCGCCAAATAAATTTCCTTCATTTTTATCAACTCCTACATCTGATTTCATTATATTTATTATACCCATATTTTAAATTAATCACAATATTGTTAATTGTATTAATGTAAATTTATAATAAAATATATTCAATAAGGGTTTAGCACGTCATTCAGAGGCCGTTATAATTTAAGGGGTAATCAATCAAATCCGTATTCACTGTATTATTCAGTTCATCATCAATTGGAATTTTGCCCAAACAAGTCTCTTAAAATCTCTTCGGCCGACATATCCGTATATCCTTCCGGATCCAGCAAACCTGTCTCGTCAAGATTCCATGAGAATTTGCCTGCATTGGCATTTGCGGTAGAAGTATAGCTGCTGTAAGTCCTGAATATTACCGGATATCTGTCGTTCCATTCCGGGTAATAACGTTCCATATACTCTTTTGCAAGCTCGTATGCCTTACAATCTTCACTTTTACCTACACCGCTCAGCTGCACACCGCCTCCGGTGCTGCCGCTTTTGCTGTCTGACGGTACAGAGTGCACAATCACCAAACTGTCGTCCTCACATACTCCCAAACAGATCCATACATGTCCTAACAAGCTGAATACATCCCCAGCCTTTAAGCTGGAGCTGTTAAAGTCCCGTGTCCATGTTCCATAGTTATATTCCTGATCTAATGTCTTGGCAATATTTGTAGAGACTCCCACATAGCCATCTTTTCCGCTTTCAGTATTCATCACATTGTAGACTGTCCAGCCGATATAACCTGAACAGTCTATGCCTGCATAGTAATATTCGTTATAACCGTTATGGGGGTAATAACTCTCCGAAAAATTGTTGTTATTCATATATGAGTAAGTATCGTCCTGTGACTGAAAGAAATCCAACCATGTCTGAGACAGTCCGATTGTTGTCGCCTGATTGCTTGAACCTGCATCCTGCCAATCCCAGCTTCCTCCGCAAACGTACAAAGCTGTTCCCACAGGCTCCATTGCAGTAGCAAGGAAATTTTTCAGAGTACGCTGACCGGCAGTCCCTCTGATCGGTGCCTGATATGGCTCTGCCACGAATGTCATATATATGACATCTGCCGGATTACCGTACACCTTTACGGACTTGCCTGTTTTTATAGATACATCCTCAAGCCTTGCTCCTCCTGCCTCACAAATAATTTCATGAAATTTTGTGTTAGAAGTAATTCTGATATTATCTCCGTCCACTGTTATGATGTCCGGTGAAACCGATTGAACGGTTCCAACCGCATAAGGCTCAGGAATGCTGATATCTATGACTGCATCATCTTCGACAGTAAGGTTAAATACATATCCTTCAGCCAATATATTATTGATTTTGTAATCGTTTGCATTAGAAACTCCGTAAATGACTTCTTCCCCCTCTATGCTGAAGCGATACCGAAAGCTGTCCTTATCACCGGCTTGCACAGTTCCGTAATCCACAACGCCTAAATAGACTGCGGTTAAAGTTCCTGACCCTGCACCATTTTTTAATGCGGAGCATGCCGTGATCGACAACATGAACAAAGACAGCACTAAAAAAACAAATAGAAATCTTTTTTTCATTTCAATTCCTCCATGACAAATTTTGAGTTTATATTTCTTTGATTTCCTTAAGCTTGGCAGCAATACTTTTAAAATCTTTCCATGCATCCTTCTTGGCAAATTCATTTCTTAGCAAGTAGGACGGATGGTATGTTGGCATGAAGTAAATATCACCTTTTTTTACAAACTGCCCTCTTTGTTTGCTAATACTTAGATCGGGATTTATAAGATTTTTAGCAGATACCGCTCCAAGGCACACAATAATCTTGGGTTTAACCAACTTAACCTGCCACCGTAAATAATCCAGACATGCGCCGCTTTCATCTTCAAAGGGGTTCCTGTTTTCAGGAGGTCTGCACTTCACCACATTGGCTATGTAGACGTCGCTTCGTTTAAGGTATATCGCTTCAATCATCTTATCAAGAAGCTGCCCTGCTTTGCCGACAAAGGGTCTTCCCTGAACATCCTCGTTGTATCCGGGACCTTCTCCCACAAACATAATTTCAGCATGCTCATTTCCTTCTCCAAACACTACTTTTGTCCTTGTTTCAGACAATCTGCATTTATGGCAGTTATAGCAAAACTTCCTAAGTTCATCCATTGTATACATAAGCGTCCCTATAAGTTTAAAAATTTTTTTAATATTATATCATATTTTGAGATTTATACAATAACAGTATTACTCTTTATTGAATTTCTTTATAGCTTAATATACAATATATTTAGCTTTCAAAAGGATGGTATCATGATTAACATTTCGGATAAATTAAAAGAAAAATTAAGACAAATACCAACGAAACCCGGAATTTATAAAATGATTGATTCAAAGGGCAATGTTATTTATGTGGGCAAAAGTAAATGCTTAAGCAAAAGAGTAAGGACATATTTTTCAGATAATCCCAAATGGGAAAAGATAACCAAAATGGTACGTTTAATAGATGACATTGAGTACACCGTTACGGATACTCATTTAGAAGCAAGGCTGTTAGAATGCCGATTAATCAAGCAAATAAAGCCGATTTTTAATTCTCAGATGAAGCATGACAGAGGTTATGTTTTTTTAAAGCTTAAAAATTATAATCAATACAATGCATTATCTGTGGTTGATGAAAGAGAAGAAGGTACTTACGGACCCTTCAGAAGTAAATTTTATCTGAATGAAATCATTAATTCCTTAAAAAATATTTATCCTATTAAAAACATCAACGGTTCATATTCTTTTGAATATCATCTGTTTCCTGTTACTTTAAACATAAATGAATTTAATGAAAACAAAGAATGCTTGAAAGATATACTGACAGACAAAGTAAATGCTGAATCTTTTATAGAGGAATTAAAAATTAAAATGAAAAAGGAAGCATCCTGCAATAATTTTGAAATGGCTTCCGTTTACAAGGATTTTATTGATAATATAAATTATATTAACTACACCATCTATAAATATGAAAATCTTATGAACAGCGATTTACTCGTGGCCATCCCCTTAGATGAAGGATATAAGTTTTTTTATATTTCTGATGCTAATATCGTAAGAAAAGAAAGGTTTAAAAGCATATCACAGACAGATATTGATTTATTTTGTGATGCCGCAAAAAATTCAACTGTTGACTATAGTATTGATATAAATGAAAAATCCCTAATTGATTTTAGGGACATTATATACTCAGAGATTTTATCATTACCTGAAAATTCGGTTTTAAAAATTAATACATAATTATTTGAAAGTAATTTTGCCATCCTTCATTTCTTCTATAGTTGTAAGACACTTTAAATTATATCCCATACTTCTCAGGTAATTTCCGCCGTTCTGAAAGCCCTTTTCTATTACTATGCCGATACCCTCAACTGAAGCACCTGCTTGCTCCGCTAATTCTATTAAAGCTTTCATGGCATTTCCTTCTGCTAAAAAATCATCTATAATCAGCAGCTTATCATTTTCATTTATGTATTTCTTGCTTATCATTATGTTATATTCTTTGTTTTTAGTGTAAGAAATAACCTTGCCTTTATAAACGTCCTTGTCTAAATTTAAGCTTTCTGATTTCTTGGCAAATACAACCGGCACTTTAAAATATAACGCAGACATTGTTGCAATTGCTATTCCGCTAACCTCAATAGTAAGAATTTTTGTTATATTCTTGCTTTTAAAAAGGTTGTAAATTTCTTCTCCTATTTCATTAAGAAACTCAACATCAAGCTGATGATTCAAAAAGCTATCAACCTTAAGTACATTTCCCTCTTTAATTTCTCCACGTTCAACTATGATTTTCTTTAATTTTTCCATGATTTTCCTTTAGCGATTAATAAACTAATTAAATTAAACTTTATAATCAGTTATAATATCAAATGTAGCAGCGAAATGCAAGAAACGAATTTATTCTTCCATTAATTTTAATTCATTTATTTGTAGCCTTTTAAGATAGGCTAAAACATTAGCTGAAATATTATCTAAATTTGAACTGTTTTTAATTATTATTGTTAAGTTTTGTCTTTCACATATATGTTTTAAAAGCTTAATAAATGCATTTACAATGCAAACATCTATTACTTCTCTTCTATATCCTTGTATTATATCCGGTTGTTCACTGCAGAACTTTAATACGCTAAATTGTATATAACCTAAATCCCACAGTTCCTTATTATTTAAACAGCTAAAAATTTCCTCTTTATCTAATTTCACTAATTTGTCCAATACATCTGCTATCCAAAAATACTCAATATATTTTAAACAGTCAGAATATATTACGAAACCCATTCTGTCAACTTTTTTATCAGAACCGCTTATGTTTTTATATTCGTCTATTCTATCATAACATAAATCTTTGTTTGCTAAAGCTTTAATTTCATTGTACTTTTTTTTGAGTTCATTTGAAGGTGAAATACCTAAACTTCCTGCTAATCCGTTGCTGTAATTATTATAATAAGTTATTGCCGCAACCCTTTTTCCACACTTAACATAAGTGTCCATCAATTTTAAAACCATTTCTTCATCATAAGGTTCTATTTCAAGTATTTCCTTAATTACTTCAATGACAGAGTCAAATAAATCTTCATTTTCATATAAATCTATTAAACGTTTTAGTATTTTTACCTTATATCTCTCGAAATTTATTCTTTCAAAAAGGATTACATCATTAAATTCTTCACATTTTTTAAAAAAACATCCTTCAAGCAAATCTCCTCTAAACAATCTTTTTAATTTTAATAAACCTTCTACAGAATCATTATCACTTGGTTTAAATTTCATAACTTCAAGAATATCGCATTTAAAATCATATTTCTTATTTATACAACAAAACTCATTATCAACATTCAGAAATGAATTGCCATATTCATCAGAACCAATATTTTTCTTTATCAGCCATAAATTATATCGCAAATTATATCTTGCCGCTTCTATGTTGCTATCCGGCCATAGATAGCCCACTATTTTCTCTCTGCTTAAATAACCGTTTTCTTTTAAGGCAAGAAGACAAATTAAAGCAATAGCCTTACTTCCTAACTTGTCCTGAAGTGATTCGCCGTTATATTCTATTTTTGATTTTCCCAAAAAACAAATATTCAACATACTTTTTTCCAATTCCTATAGATTATTATAAAGAATTTCACCGGATTTTATTGTTGTGCAAACTTTAATTTTGTCTATTTGGTTCAGCGGTACTGATAAAATATCTTGATCAAGTATTACAATATCAGCTAATTTCCCCTTTTTTAATGAACCCTTTTCGTTTTCTTCAAATATTGCATATGCACCATTAAATGTAAACATTTTTAAAGCTTCATTAATATCTATTCTGTGTTCTTTAACAGGGTGATTTACGGCCGAATAAACTCCCAAAAGCGGTCTGGGTTCTGTTATATCACTGTCAGAGCCTCCGCATATTACAACTTCATTATCAGTGATTTTTTTAAACGGATTTGTGCGTACATATTTATCTCCTAATCTTTGTTCATACATTTTGCCGCGTCCGCCCCAATAAATCTCATATGTGGGCTGCATTGAAAAGACAATTCCTAACTCCTTAGCCCGCGCTATCTGTTTTTCATTAACTAACTCAACATGCTCCAGTCTGTGTCTTAACCCTTTGTTCCCGGTTTGATAAAGAGCGTTTTCATGAGCATTTAAGGCCATTTCTATTGCCCTGTCCCCAATTGTATACAAAGCTAATTGTAAATTATTTTTATAGCATTGCAGTACAAAATCGCTTATTTCCTGCTGTGTCAGCCTTAAGCTTCCCATGGTACCCGGGCAATCTGCATATTCAAATGATAAAGCCGCTGTTCTTGCGCCAAGAGTTCCGTCTATGTAAAGGCATCCGCCGACCCTGTTTAATCCCATAGATTTGATTTTTTCAATATCCATTGTCTGATAGAAAAGAACTATATCAATAGGGAAATCCTTTCCGTATTCGTATAAAAAGTCTGCATCCTTATCACTGTACATAAATCCGCCTTCCATAGCATTTACAGTGGTAATTCCGTTCATAATAAGTGTAGCCATAATTCCTGAAATAGCTTCTTTTCTCATATTAACCGATATATTTTTTAATATGTTTGTTCGTAATATCGCATTTGCCTGTTTTCTGAATATACCGGTAGGCATCTGTTTACTGTCCATTTCTATTCCTTCAGCAGTAAAAGGTATTTTGAAATATAACATTGCACAGGTATTAAGAATACTTACTTGATATTCATATGAATTTATCATAACGGGAATATCACTGCAATACTTATCTAAAAGGACTCTGTTAGGAAATTTCTTTTCTTTAAATTGGTTTTCATCTATACGTATACCTCGAATATAGTTTCCGGAAAAAGATGTAGATGCTTCCTTAATTCGTTCTCCTAACTCTTCATGTGAGTTTACATCACTTAAGTCTAAACTCATGGAATTTAAAGCAGTTTGAACTACATGAAAATGACTGTCAATAAACCCGGGTAAAACGGTCTTACCCTTTGCATCTAAAATTATTGTATCATTTCCGATTATTGATTCATATTCTGTACCATATCCCGTTTCCATTATTCTGTTTTTTTGTATCGCTATCCAATCTACGACTTCTCTATTTTCCATAGTCATACATTTGGCATTTTTTATTAATATATCTGCATACATCAAAATTCCTCCGAAAATGCATAGAATAGAATATAATCAATTTTTATAATATAATACTATTTTAATTATATCACAAATATTGCTTTTTGTTTATTTAAAATTATGTTTATATATGAATAAAGGGAGACATATGCTCCCCCTTATCAATTAATTACATAAAATCTTTTCTAAAAATGCATATATTACTTCTGCTGTTTTTACTATAGATTCAATTTCCACATATTCATCACTTCCGTGAAAATTACCTCCTGCTGCTCCAAAGATGATTGCAGGTGCACCTAATCTTGATCCTAAATAATTAAAATCACCTATGCTTTGGAAATATGAAAAGCTTGGAGTTGTATTGCATACTTCCTTAACCGTATCAATAAACTCTTTAGCAAGCGGTTCTTCTCCTGTAATAGAATATGGAAGAAAACCCTTAGAACCTTCTGATGGTGCTTCCCTGAAATTAATTTTATAATCACATTTGATTTCAGCTCTTTTGATTGCCTTTTCAATTTCTTTTGTTATAGTTGTTTCATTTTCACCTACAACTATATGCCAAAACAAACGAACTTTCGCATAATCAGGGACACTGCAAGCACCTCCGTCACATTCTACTGCTACTACACAGGCAGAACCCCTGCCAAGATGAGGGTCATCTATATAGTCTATATCTTTTAACTCGAAAATAACTCTAGCTGCATCCTCTGCAGCACTTATACCGTATTCAGGTGTTGCTGCATGTGATGATTTTCCAAAAAATTCGATTTCGAGACCATATCCTCCTCTTGCACCTAAACAAACATTAGGAAATTTATTGCCTGTAAAGCCTGCACTTGGCTCTGTTATTATAGATATATCCACATCACTTATTATACCTTCTTCTATAAGTGAATTCGTTCCTATTCCATAAGGCCCTTCTTCAACTGAAACATATGTGGAAATAATTTTGCCTTTGAAGCTTTTATAATTATCCGCAAATTTCTTAAGTGCCAGCATTGTAGCAACACATCCTGATTTCATGTCTAATGCGCCGACTCCATAAAGTTTATCACCTATTATTTCCCCTCTATAATTGGCTGTCCATCCGTTACACAGCTTTACAGTGTCTAAATGCCCATTTAAACATATAACCGGACCTAATTTATCTCCTTGCAGGTTCACGACAATGTTCTTTCCTTTAAAACCGGTGACTTTTGCTTCATGATATTCGTGTATATATGCTTCTATGTTATTTTCATGAAACCAATTATAAACATAATCCATTATTTTGTCTTCTTTAAAGTATGGGCTCTCAATAGATACTAAATCCATCAATAAATCAGTGACATGTTCTTTCTTTATTTTATACATATAAATACCTTGCCTTTTGCTATTCTTTTAGTCTGCAGCTTCTTTTACGTTACCTTCTGATGATTCTTCCTTCCATATGAATTTACCTGTAATTGCATATAGTATTGCTACTAAAGGAGTTAAAGTACATAAAAATGCGTAAGGCAGGTATTCCAATGTACCTACTCCTAAAGTTCCAGCAAAAAATACTCCGCACAAACCCCAAGGAACCAATGGTGATGTTACAGTACCTGAATCTTCACATGTTCTTGAAGCAACATCACTTCTAATTCCTAATTTTCTGTATGCAGGCAGGAACATTCTGCCGGGAATAATTATTGCAACATACTGGCTTGCAGAAATAAGATTAACAAATATTGATGATAAAACATGAGTGATGATAAGGTTTCTTGCACTTTTAACAACAGAAGAAATTTTATTTAATATGGCCTCTAATGCAAATGATTTTTCAAGTATACCGCCATAAGATAACCCTAAGTATCCCAATGAAACAGTCCACATCATTGATTGAATACCACCTCTGTTTAGCAATCTGTTAACTGCTTCTATTCCTGTGTCAATTGAAAAACCATAATTCATAAATGACATCATTTCCAATATTCCGTACCCTTGTACAAACATGGCTATAAACATAGCAATAATAGATGCGATAATCATTGCGGCAAGTGCACTGACTTTCTTAGCAGCCATAACAACAATTGCTATAAGTGGTATTAAACTTATTAATGAATAAAAAGGTGTAACATTAACGTTTTCAGAAATGCCGGCAAGTATAGTATCAACTGCTGTTGTATCAATAGAAGTAACATCATAACTCATGCCGAGTATAAAGTATATAATTAAAGAAATTATAAAAGCAGGTACTGTTGTATATAGCATGCTCTTAATATGTGCAAAAAGATTTGTTTCTGTAACACCGGCAGCTAAATTTGTTGAATCTGACATTGGTGATATTTTATCCCCGATAACCGCTCCTGAAATTACAGCTCCCGCTGTTAAAGCAGGTGGTATACCAAGACCTATACTAATACCCATGAAGGCCACACCAAATGTTCCGCCGGTTGTATAACTGCTTCCGGTACATACAGACGCAATACCGCATACTAAAGCCGCTGTCACTAAAAAAATTGATGGATTGATAATTTTTAATCCATAATAAATGAGTGAAGGTATCGTTCCTGAAGCAATAAGCGCGGGAATCAACATACCTATAAACATAAGTATCAACATTGGAACAGTTGCAATCTTACATCCATGCATAACTCCATCTAAAATTGTTTGCCAAGTAGTCCCTGTTGCCATTAACAATATTACTGCAAAAGTTATCGAGAATACAAGTGTCATGTGAATATCAGGACTTCCTGCGACAATTAATTGTGCAATAATAATTATAAATAAGAATGCCACTATCAATAGTGAAATAGCAAATGATGGTTTACTTGATTTTTTTTCCATAACATCATCCTCCTTTTTTTTAAGTATATATTATTAGCGTTGTTTTTGTGATGTATAATTCCAAATCAGGACAACTTTTTGGGGTAATTGTTAAAATATTATCAAACACTTTTTAAACACTTTTTAAACATTTTATAAACTTATGTATAACCCACTGTCTATAAAATCAAGTGATATCTTAATTTTATTATGTAGATTTAAAAATATATCTTGCACTTAATATTCTAATATGCTAATATATAAATATAATAATATTAACAAAGTATTTAGGGGGCTATTATGAACAAAAAAATAGTTATTATAGGCGGCGTTGCCGGCGGTGCAAGTACAGCGGCAAGATTGAGAAGATTGGATGAAACATCAGAAATCATAATGTTTGAAAGAGGTTCCTACATTTCATATGCAAACTGCGGTTTACCATACCATATAGGCGATGTGATAAAGGAAAGATCCTCGTTGCTGCTGCAAACACCTGAAGCAATGTCAAAAAAATATAATATGGACGTCAGAGTAGATTCTGAAGTTATTAAAATTGACAGAGAAAACAAAAATGTTGAAGTTAAAAAGGTTAAAACAGGAGAAACATACAAAGAAAGCTATGATGTATTGGTAATATCAACCGGCTCAACTCCTTTGAAGCCACCGATTGAGGGAATAAATTCACCCAATATTTTTACGCTTTGGACCGTTCCCGACACTGATGAAGTCAAAAGCTTTATAAGTGAGAAAAACCCAAAAAACGCCGTTGTAATCGGAGGAGGATTCATAGGTCTTGAGGTTGCCGAAAACCTGCATCTCGCAGGCATAGATGTTACTGTTGCAGAAGCGATGGATCAGGTTATGGCTCCCATAGATTATGAAATGGCAAGATTAGTGCAGGACAACATGGTATTAAACGGAGTTAATCTGATTTTAGGTGATGGAGTATCAAAGTTCAGCAGTGAAAACGGCATGGTCACAATTACCTTGGCAAGCGGAAGAACCTTAACTGCAGACATGGTAATTTTATCAATAGGAGTCAGACCTAACAGCCAATTAGCTAAAGAAGCAGGGCTTGAGCTGAACCAAAGAGGCGGAATTGTAGTTGATAAATATTTAAAAACATCTGACCCTGATATTTATGCTCTTGGTGATGTGATAGAAGTAGAAGAATTCATAAACAAGGGTAAAGCAATGATTGCGTTAGCCGGTCCTGCTAACAAGCAAGGAAGAATATGCGCAAACAACATTTACGGAGCCAATGAAGAATACAAGGGAACCATGGGTACTTCTGTTGCAAAGGTATTTGACTTGACGGTTGCTTCCACAGGAGCAAATGAAAAAACTCTTAACAGAATGGGTATGGTTGAAGGAAAGGATTATTACACTGCAACAATATCACAAAAATCACATGCGGGATATTACCCTGAGAGCTCTGAATTAATACTCAAGATGGTTTTTTCTGTTGACGGCAAAAAGATATATGGTGCGCAGATTGTTGGTGAGGACGGAGCTGACAAACGAATAGATACACTTGCAACTACAATTCGTTTAGGAGGAAGCATTTATGACTTAAAGGAACTTGAGCTTGCCTATGCACCACCATATTCATCCGCTAAAGATCCTGTAAACATGTTAGGTTTCGTTGCGGAAAATATAATTGAAGGTAAAATAACGTTTAATAAATGGAACGACATAGAGCCGTCAAAGCCAAGCGATTATATATTACTTGATATCAGAGAGGAAGCAGAGCTGATGGTTTTTGAAATACCGGGTGCTGTTAATATCCCTTTAGGAGAGTTGAGAAGCAGAATTAACGAATTGAACAAGAATGATAAAATAATCATCTTTTGTGCTGTTGGTGTTCGTTCTTACAATGCTGCAAGAGCTTTGACAGAAAACGGATTTAATAATGTATATGTTTATCCTGCGGGAACAAACTTCTATAAGAGTGTTTATTATGATTATTACAATAATATAAACGAAAAAAATGACTCAATAATGAATAAAGAAAATATAAAGAACATTTCGGAAGAAAAAAAAACTAATGAAATAAAAGCATCCATACAGGTTGACTGCAGCGGACTTCAATGTCCCGGTCCTATTATGAAAGTTTATGAAGCCATAAATAAAATCAATGATGGTGACATAATAAAAGTTTCCGCAACCGATTCAGGATTTGCGCGAGACGTTGAAGCTTGGTGCAGAAGAACGGGGAACACCTTTTTAAAGGCAGAGAAGGAAGGAAAAAATAATATTGTATATTTACAAAAGGGTACATCTGAAAAAAAGTCGGATAATCTTTTACAAAACTCTGCGATGTTAACATCTGCAAATGACGGCAAAACAATTATTGTATTCAGCGGTGATCTGGATAAGGTTTTAGCTTCATTTGTTATTGCCAACGGTGCTGCGGCAATGGGAAGACCGGTTACAATGTTCTTTACATTCTGGGGGTTAAATGTTTTGAGAAGAACAGAAAAACAAAATATTAAAAAGCCGTTCATAGATGCCATGTTCGGTAAAATGATGCCGCAGGGCGTAAGCAAATTAAAGCTGTCCAAAATGAATATGGGCGGAATGGGAACAGCTATGATGCGAAAGGTAATGAAGGATAAAAATATAGATTCTCTTGAGGATTTAGTTAAAAAAGCAATGGATAACGGTGTTAAAATGATTGCCTGCACCATGTCAATGGATGTAATGGGAATCACTGAAGAAGAACTGATTGACGGTGTGGAATTCGCCGGTGTGGGCACATACTTAGGTGATGCGGAAGAATCCAACGTAAATCTGTTTATTTAAGCAGACGACCCAAATCTCTGATTTGTGTCGGTCACTTATACTGTAAGTGCAATAATAAAGCTGTCTATGCAGACAGCTTTATTATATAGAAGGGTATCACAAGCCTAAAAAGAATATTCTAAATTTGTAAAGCTTTTAGAAAACTCTTCAACGTCTTTAGTAACATTCTCTATTGTTTCCTTATCAATTAACAACCTTTTTATAAATAATGCTATTTGTTCCATGTCTTTTTCTTTCAGACCTTTTCTGGTTACTTCAGGAGTTCCAACTCTTATTACTGGAGAAGTACCGGAAAAATCATCAGACACTAAGATATTGGCCTTTTCCAAATATTTTGCAGGAGCTGTATCTATTTTATCTCCCAAATTCACTAATAGTAAGTGCGATTCAGTAAAACCCTTATTTTTACCTATCACATTAAACCCATAGTTATCTAATGCAACTGCCAATGCTTTAGAATTTTTAACAATCTGTTTACCATATTCTTTTCCGAATTCCTTCATCTCCAAAATAGATGCTGCAAGTGCCGGTAATCTATTTAGATGATGACTTGTTACCAATGATGGCGAAAGTGTATTTCCTACTTTTATTATTAGCTCCTTATTATTAGAAACTACAAATCCACCTTGAGGACCGGGAAAAGACTTATGGGTACTTCCAAACATTATGTCTGCGCCCTCTTCCAGCGGATTCTTAAATACGCCAGAAGCAATTAGGCCCGTAACATGAGCAGCGTCATATGCAATATAAAAACCAAGTTCATCAGCCAATGGTCTTAACTCTCTAATCGGTTCCTGAAACAATGTTCCCGAACCACCGAATATGACTAATTTAGGTTTTAACTCTCTAACCTGATTTTTTAATGCTTCAGCGTCAACAGCACCATCTTCTGTGAATTTCATATACTCCACATTAATTGTCTCATCGAATTGCTTAACCTGACACATTGGTCCGACTAATCCATGTCCCCAATCCTTTAAATTTACTTCAATTACTAAATCTCCCGGCTCAAGTATTGCTAACACCACCGACATTCCTGCCATGTGACCTCCAATCGGTCTTAAGTCAGCATACTTTGCCTTGAAAATATCTTTTACCAACTCTTGTGTTTCCATTTCAAATTCGTAAATATACTTGTTTCCTGTATATTCTCGATCTTTTGGATTTAGTGTTGAATAGCATCCATATCTGTTTCCAAAATCGCATCCTAAATAGCTTCTTACCTTTTCACTTGAATAATTCTCAGAAGCTATTAAATTTAAACAGCTTTGTCTATAAGTTAAATGTTTATTTAACAGATTATCTATGTCCCTTGTTGATGTAATCATGTTCGTCCTCCCTAATTAAAAATTACTAACCGCCTCCTAACGGTTTTATAATTCTAACATTATCATTTTGGCTCAATTGATATTTCTCATATTGAGACATTAAAATTTGTTTGCCGTTTATAAATACCGCTACAGATTCAATATAGTTTAAATGTTTTATTAAATTCGACACAGTATAATTATGAGGAACTGTTATTTCTTTATTGTTAACAATTACTTCCACACAATCACCGCCTATTAGTTAATCAACCACTGTAAAGATAATTTTCTCATTGTTGATACTGTAGGATTACCATTTTCAGAATGCCATCCGGCTAATTCATAATATAACTCCTTAGCTTTTTCATGAGCTTCCTTATCTAATACTACACCGTCGGTTGGTCCTCCTTTTAAAGGTATAAATACTTTTTCAGGCAGCTGGTCATCATCTTTTGTAAATCCTTCTCTTGAATTAAAATAACGCATCATATTAATACGTCTTTCTCCTACTTGCATCAGTTCGTATATTGAAGTATCCCATCCTAAACCATACTTACAAAGTTCAACCATTTCATCCGGTCCATAAAGCTCCCAGGAAGGACCCCATACAAATTGACACAAGCACAATGTATCTAATATTGAGAAGTATTTTTGTGTGTCTAAAGCAAAACGAACTTTATCATCATCCATTGTAAAATTATCTTCGTAACCCTTATGTACACCTATTTTTGCCAATCTCTTTCTTTCTCTGCTGTCCGGCGGCATTACAAGAAAAGGATCATGCTCACTTGATTGATGGTCTGCACCAAAAGGATTGACAGCATATATTAATCCTACCGCAGGTTTAAATTGAGGCATATGAGCAGGTAATTCCTGTTTTTTTACTGTTACGGTAAGACAAACAGCTCCCTTACCTATTTTTTCTGCTGCTCTATAACTGCCTTCAGCTAATAGATCACCGATTCCTTCTCTCTTGGCAATTTTCTCAATAAGTATAGGCAATGCTTTTTCATTGCCGAAATTCAATTTTATTCCATCACATATTTCTTCATTTAATAACCCTTTTTCATAGCATTCCATTGCAAATGCAATAGTTGCACCACATGAAATAGTATCAACTCCATACATATTACAAAGTTGATTAGCTAATGATACATATTCAAGGTCTGTAACTCCACAATAAGAACCAAAGGTTCCAACTGTTTCATATTCAGGCCCCCCATATAATGGATCAACCAATCCGGGTACCTCAACAACTCTTTTGCACCTTACTGCACATGCAAAACATGTATCCCGTTCCTTTAGTATAGTATCATACATTGTGGTTCCGGTTAATTTTTCTGCTCCCTCAGGAAAGTATCCTGATGTCCAATTTCTGGTGACTAAGAACCCTTCATCGCTAAATCCTTCTAAATCTCCATCCGTTCCATATTGACCCAATCCGGCTACGGCGCCGTTTTCTTTTAACCTTTTGGCAACACTCTTGGAAAGCTCCATAAACTTTTCATTATTATATGGTTTAATTGGCTTCCCCTTAGCTACTACAACCGCCTTTAAATTCTTTGAACCCATTACGGCTCCCATACCATTTCTGCCGTTAGCCCTATTGCACATATTGATTATACATGCATATTTAACGACATTCTCTCCGCCAGGACCTATTTGGGCTATTTCCACATCATCCCTGTTCAACTCTTTACGTATTATATCTTCAGCTTCACCTGTAACCTTTCCCCAGACATTTTCAGCACTTCTTAACTCAAACTTGTCTCCATCTATAAATAAATAAACAGGTTTATCTGATTTTCCATTAAAAACTATTGCATCATATCCATTAGCTTTAAGATGAACCGGGAAAAATCCTCCTGCTTGACTGTCTCCTATAGTTCCTGTTAATGGGCTTTTTGCAGTTACATTTAATCTGCTGATACCGCTTATAGGAAGACCGGTTAAAGCTGAAACGGAGAAAACCAAAGCATTTTCAGGGGACAATGGATCAATACCTGATTTCATTTCATTTAATGCTAAGTATAAACCCAAACTTGAGCCGCCCGGATATAATCTATAGATTTCACCGGAAATTACATCTATTTTTGCTTCTCCTTTTGTAAGGTCGACCTTTAATATTTTAGCATCAGGAAATTGATTATACATTCATATGCCTCCTTTTAAAATTTGAGGGGAATATTATTCCCCTCAGATTGATGACAAAGTCATCAAGATGGTAGGCTGTTGAAAAAGTTCATCCTGCAAGGCGCCGGAAGACGGGCAACCGCAGCGTATTCAAACATACGTGAGGATTGACCGGCGCAGCGGCAACGAAGCAGGGGGACTTTTTCAGCGGCCTGAGGGGAATATTATTCCCCTCTTATTCATATTTTCTTATTTTTCAATCTCAGCTATTTCAGCCATCAATTTATCTAATATAGCAGCGCCCTTAGCTCCTACCATATTTTTATATACATCATATGCTGACTTGCTGGCCTCTTTAAACAATTCTCTTTCTTCTTGAGTTAATGTTGCAATTTCTATATCGCTTGCTGCTTTTATTTTATCTAATGCTCCTCCATTCAAATCTGCTTGAGCTTGGAATGAGAAATCTCTTGTTTCTTCAACAGTTTCTAAAATCATTTTTTGTATATCTGAAGGTAGACTGTCAAAGAACTTAGGATTTACTGCGGTAGTTGTTACATAAAGACTTGAACTTCCTAATGTTAAATAATTCTGAACTTCATAGAATTTCATTTCTTCTATAGCTGACAATGGGTTTTCCTGCCCCTCTATCATATTTAGTTGAAGTCCGCTGTAAACTTCCATATATGGCATTGGAGTCGGGTTTGCTCCATATGCTTCATAGGATGCAACTATCATTGGAGATGGCATAGTTCTCATCTTTAGTCCCTTCCACAATTCGGGTCTGTTTACCGGCTTAGATGTTGTCCATTCCATTGTTCCTTCTGTCCAGTACGATAAGACTTTTATATTTTTATCTGCATAAATTGCTGTTAAATCTTCATTTAATGCTTTACTGGTTTTAAATATTTCTTTGTTTTTTTCCATATCTTCTGAGAATAAGAAGTGCAAAGAGAATAGTTGATTTTCAGGTACTATGGTTCCTGTATTTCCGGGGGATACCATAGCAAATTCCAGTCCTCCGTTTTGTAATAATTCACATTGTTGAGTTGCGTCACCAATTTGCCCTACCGGATATATATCAATATTAATTTTTCCGCCGGATTTTTCTTCAAGTATTCTTACAAACTCTTTTACATATACATCCTGTATGCTTCCGTTATTTTCTTCATGAGCAAATCTCCAGTTATATGTTTCTCCCGCGTCAGAAGCCGGCGAAGCTGATTGTTGACCACATCCTACAAATAGTGTTATTACTAATAATACAGATACTACTAATAATATAGATTTTTTCATCTTTTAAATCCTCCTCATATTAATCATTTAAATAATTTAATGTTGACCTTACATGCATCTCTACACCATATTTCAGAGTATCTTCATCTAAGGCAAACCTCGGATGGTGATGAGGATACATGGTTTCTTTTAATTCATTACCATTTCCTATAAAGTAAAATGCACTTGGAACCCTTTGTGAGAATTCAGCAAAATCTTCTCCTGCCATACATCTGTACTCTGCAATGTTTTCATCAGTTCCATATGTCTCTGTTACTGCATTTCTTATATATGAAACCATTCTTGCATTGTTTTGTAATGATGGATTGCTTGGAATAAACTTCAAATCATACTTAACATTCATTGCTTCACATATACCATTTATCACCCTCTCAAATTTTTCTAATAATGCTTTCTTTTCAACTTCTTCATTTTTAAATAGAAATCTTATAGTGCCTCCGATTTCCACCTTTTGAGCAATTATATTTCTTCCTGTGCCGCCATTTATTTTACCTATCATTATTGTTATAGGATTTAATGGATCTATTTCTCTTGTTTGTATAGATTGTATAGTTTGAATAATATTAGATGACGCTATTATCGGATCTAAAGCAGTGTGAGGTGAGCCGGTATGACCGGGTTTCCCGTATATCTCTAAATCAAACTCTTCTAATGCTGCCATAACCGGTCCCTCTGATAATCCAACCGCTCCGCTCTTTAGCGGAGTCCAAAGATGTATGCCGAAAGCTGCATCGACTTTTGGATCTCCTAAAACACCTTCATTAATCATATCCAATGCTCCGGCTTCCTCTTCATTCGGTTGAAATACAAATTTTACATTTCCACTTATGTTATCCTTGTATTTACACAAAATTTTTGCTGCTATTAATAGCATGGCAGTATGTCCGTCGTGACCGCAGGCGTGCATAACACCTTTATTTACAGATTTAAAAGGAACTCCTGCTTCTTCATTTTGAGGCAATGCATCAATGTCGGCTCTTAGCATTACAGTCTTCCCTGATTGTTTTCCTCTTAATAAACCTACTACTCCTGTCTTAGCAACCTTTTTCACCTCTAACCCAAGCGAATTCAGATAGTCGTATACAATTTGTGATGTTCTGTATTCTTCATATCCCAATTCAGGATGCATATGAAAATCTCTTCTGAGGGTTATCAGTTCCTCTTCCAATTCAAAAACATCTTTTTTTATATCATTCATAGCTCATATCCTCTCTATATTAAAATCAAAGATACTTGTGGCACAAATACAATAATCGCAGATATAATTATGAGCATAATCAAATATACAGGTAATCTTTTGACCACCATTAAAAATGGTCTGTCAAAAATTGCACATGCTGTGAAAATATTGCATCCAAACGGTGGACTTACAGATGCAATTGCAGCCTGTAATGTAACAATAATTCCAAGATGTATCGGATGTATTCCCGCCTGTACCGCCAATGGGAAAAATATGGGGGTTAATATTACAATAGCTACAATCGAGTCCACAAACATACCTGCTATATAGAAAAATACTGTAACTGTTATTAATATCTTAAGTGCAGTAGGATTTACTCCAAGAACTGCCTGTGTTATCATTTGAGGTATTCTTGCATAGGATATAGCCCAAGAAAACAAGCTTCCCGCTGCCACTAATATAAATACCGCGGTTGTTACAACAGCTGTTGATAAAGCGATATTCTTAAAATCTTTCAACTTAATTGATTTAAACAAGAATACTTCTAATAAAGTTGCATATAAAACTCCCATTGCAGCTGCTTCTGTAGGACTGAATTTGCCTGAATATATACCCGCAAAAATAATTATAGGAAAACCTAATGGTCCAATTGCTTTTTTTAATGCAGCTATCTTTCCATTCAAATCAATTTTTTTAGTTCTTTGAATGCCTTTTTTCTTCGCTCTGAAGAAATTATGTAAAGAGAAGAAAAATAGTATTATTAATCCCGGAATTATTCCCGCTTTGAAGAGATCCCCTACAGATGCTCCGGTAACTACACAATACATAATCATTGATATACTTGGTGGGATTAGTAAAGCAATAATAGACGAACAAATTATGAGAGCAGTAGTGTCTTCATCTTCATATCCGCTGCTTATCAATCTGTTTCTCATAGGTTTCCCAATTGCTACAACCGTTGCTTGTGTTGAACCCGATATGGCTCCAAATATTGTACAGGTTGCTGCAGTCGTAATAGCCATACCTCCATGTATGTGTCCGACAAAGGTATCAACAAAGTCTAATAACCTGTTTGATGTCTGCCCTGCACACATAATATCTGCCGCAAATATAAACATTGGAACAGACAATAAAACAATGGGCTGAACTCCGGCTATCAATTGTTGAGTTGCTAAAAGAGGATTAATATTTGGAAAATATGTTAAAATTACAGCTAAAGGCGCTACTATCATTGCTATGTACATAGGAAAGTTTAAAATAAACAATACAACCATTATCAGCATAAGCATCCATACCATATTATGATTCCTCCTTTTCTTCTTCCAATTTGTCGATTAGATTAGATAAATCCGTTTTTACTTCAAGGTTCAAAGGAACTTTTATATCACTTGTTATGTAAAAATTGTCTTTATCCTTAATATTAAAAATAAATGATCTGATATATTCTATCGTTGCTAATAAAAAACCTAAAGGAACAACTGAATAAATCATATAGATTGGAATTTGTAATGCCGGTGTAACTCTGCCAAGGTTTTGAACACTGATTACATATCTTGCAGCCAAAAATGTTATAAAAGCGGTAGCTATAGCAGAAACGAAAGAAATTACAATCATAAATAACTTCTTATATTTATTGCTTACCATATCAAATACTATTGACATAGTAATATGTCTGCCTTTTCTTGCACAATAACCAAGACCGAAAAATGACACTAATACCAATAATGCTGATGCAACCTCTTCGGAAAATGTTAAGCTTCTGTTCATAACATTTCTCATAAAAACACCTGCTATTAATAGAATTGCCATTAATATTACAGAGTAGCTTAGAACAAATTCTTCAAATCGTGATAATGTCTTAGTAAAAAACTTATTCATAAATTTTCCTCTTTCTATAATAGTTTATACGTATCAAAGCATAAGCTTTGATACGTTACGCTAATTATTATTTAACCAATAACTTTCTTGGATAATTTGTCAACAATTCAACTCCTTTTTCTGTAATCCTAATTGGTTCGCTTATATCCACACCACAATCATCAAGCCATATACCGGGCATAAAATGAAGAGTCATATTTGGTTTTAAAATAGTTTTATCACCGGGTCTTAAGCTGACAGTATGCTCACCCCAATCCGGAGGATAATTAAGACCAAATGAATAGCCAACGCGTGAATCCTTTATAAAACCGCTCTTTGCTATACTTTTAGCCCATGTTCTTTCAATATCCTCACATGTTATACCCGGTTTAATAATTTCAAGTGTGGCTTTTATGCCTTCAACAACAACTTCTGCTAAATCTATAACTCTTTGCGGAGCATTTCCTAATATTATTGTTCTTGATAATGGGCAATGATATCTTCTGTAGTTTCCTGCAATTTCTATCAATACTGTATCTCCGTCCCTATATGGCTCGTCCGTCCAGCTTAAATGAGGAGTTGAAGTTCTTATTCCACTGGGCATCAATGGAACTATAGATGCATAATCGCCGCCATACTCTTCAGTACCATATATCTGTGCGTGATAAACGTTTGCGGCTGCTTCATTTTGTCTTACTCCTACATTAATAGACTCAAAAGCAACTTGCATTGTTTTTTCAACTATTACAGCAGCTTTTTTAATATACTCGATTTCTTTATCAGATTTTATTATTTTCACCCAATTTACTATGTTATTTCCATCCACAAATCTTGCATTAGGTAAATCCTTGATTAAAGTTTCCTGACATTTAGCTGTAAAGTAATAAGCATCCATTTCTGTAGCTATAACCTTACTATCGTATCCCTTTTCTTTTAAAATGTCAGACACAAAATCCATTGGATGTTTTATTAATGAATGAACATAGTCATCTGTATATGATCGGATATTTTCTTCTGAAAGCCAAGATGTTAATCTTGCTGCATTACCATCTTGTCCTCTTCCAACCCATATTGGTTCCTCTTGGTCAATCATTACAATTAAGCATTGATGTACATAAAATGACCATCCGTCAAATCCGGAAAGATAATTCATATTTGCCGGATCTGTCACAATTAAGACTTCAATACCCTTCTCCTCCATACGTAGCTTTGTGTTTTTAATCCTTTGTTTGTACTCCGCAACATCAAAATACAACGATTTCATTAACGCAACCTCCCTTTATTATAATATCAGATTGTCGTTTGTCGACAAACTCAATTCTTTTAATACCTATTATATAGAAATTATTTAAATATACCGTGTTTATAAGAAATGATGTGTTCTCTCAATGCCTTTTTACATCTATCTATGTCCTTACTACGTAAACTTTCAATGATTTCATAATGATCTGTTGCTGACATAATCAAATCCCCGGTCTTTAACATATCATACAACATCGCAATTCTTAGCTGAAAAAACATACTTTCTAATATTTTGACTCTTCTCTGACTACCGGATTTCTGCCATATAAACCTATGAAAATCCATATCCTTTTTATTAATTAATAAAGACTTTTTATTATTATCCATTGATGATTCTGCAATGTTTACCATATCCTTAACAATTTGTTCTAAATGATTAAAATCATCTTCGGTAAGTTTGTCTTCATAAATTAAAATTTTATTAATATTATTTTCAAGCAATAACCTTATATCAAATACCTCTTTGATATCATCTAAGCTGTATTCAGTTACATATGTGCCTTTTCGAGGTAAAGTAGTAAGTATGCCATCGTTTTCAAGTTCTCTTATTGCTTCTCTGACCGGTGCTCTGCTTATACCTAATTTATTAGCTACTTCACTTTCATTTATATGGTCGCCAACTTTATATTCACCGCTTAGTATTTCTTCTTTAATATAATCAACAACTACACTATTCAGATTTTCTCTCCTGCTTAAATATGCCTGTACATCAGCTAACATCATTACCTCCGATTAAAACGTACAATATAATGATCATTATTATACATTTAAATAATTATACCACACTAATTGTCGACAATCAACAATTATTTTTACAAGTTTTCATATTTATGTCATTTTAAGAATACCCTACCATCCGTCACCTTATTGCAAATAATACTAATAACAATTTCAATTTTTTGTAAATAATATAATAACGCGGAGTATTTAAAACGCTCCGCGTAAGTCAAGAATTCAATAAGGGCTTGCTCGCCGTTCAACGATAACAAGTGAACTAAACATCAATTAAATATTAAATTCTGTCTGTTTTAGGTTGATGAATCCTAAAGCAAGAGCAGAAAACAATGTCGGCCTTTCATACATTGAAGCATGACCGGTATTTGGTAGAATAATATGCTCCGATGATGTAATAAGCTGATTTAGCACTTTTTGTTCATCTAATGGAGTTACAAAATCATTGCCACTACTCACAATAAGTGTAGGGTTTTTAATTTTATGAAGCTCTTTTATAACATCATAAAAATCAGCACTTTTTGTTAGTCTTACCATGGAATCCATAAATGTCTTATCATAAAATACACCATTTGTCAGCAATGCTTTTCTTTTTTCCATCCATTCATGTTTTTCTTCATAAAAACGAGGCGAATAAATGTAAGGTATGGTTGTGCAGTAATAATCCATAGGATCATTTATACTTCTATTCCATGCCTCTCCAATATCTCTTAGCCAACTTGAAGTTTTTCCGGTTGTATTAAAAAGTACAAGTCTTTCAATCATATCGCTATATTTCACGGCAAATTGAAGTGCTACTTCACCGCCATATGAAATACCAACTATATTTAGTTTGTCAAAACCAAGCTCATCAGCTAATGTCTTTAAAACCTCTACTTGTTCTAAAGAAGTATATGAAATCCCTTCCATTTTGTCTGAGCGTCCCTGATCAAGCATATCTATTAGAATCAGCTGATTATTTGCAGAAAATGCATCAATGAAAGGAATCCAGCTGATTGTTGACATCATAATTCCGTTTAATATAACAATCGTCTTGCCTGTACCATGAACTTCATAATATATTTGTTTTCCCTTATAGTTAAAATAAGACATATTATCACCTCTATATAAACATTAATTCATGTGCCTGTCTTGTTATTTCTTCTCTGAACTTAGGATGAGCTATATTTATTAATCTCTTTGTTCTTTCTTTCATGTTAGTACCTCTTAAGGAAGCTATACCATATTCAGTTACTACATAATCTACATCCATTCTGGACAAACTAACAATAGCTCCTGGCTTTAGTGTTGGAACAATCTTAGAAATCTCTTCCTTTTCACCAGTTTGAGGGTTTTTAACAAATGCCGTAGAATAAAGAGCTATAATTGAACGTCCATTCTTTGAATTTTGAGCACCTATTGCGGTATCTGCCTGACCTCCTGCACCGCTGAACTGAACGTGTCCTATGGATTCAGATGCACACTGTCCTGCTAAATCTACCTCAATAGTTGTGTTAATAGAAACCATATTATCTTCTTGACCGATAACATATGGATCATTTACATATTTTCCTGCCATCATTATAACGGAAGGATTGTTGTCAATGAAATCATATAGTGCTTTATTACCAAGAGCAAATGCACATACTAATTTACCCTTGTGTAAAGTCTTTTTACGTCCATTTATAACTCCCAAGTTCACTAAATCCACCATCTTGGATGTTAACATCTCAGTATGAACACCTAAATCCTTCTTGTATTTTAAATAATTGGCAACAGCATTAGGAATTCCGCCTATGCCCAACTGAATGCAATCTCCATCGTTAATCATATTAGAAATATATTTTCCAATAACCATGTCCTTTTCACCTGAGACAACATCCGGAATGGTAGGTACAAGATAATCACCCTCTACTAAATAATCAACTTCTGTATAATGTATTTCCACATCACCAAATGTTCTTGGATAGTTTGAGTTAATTTCTAATATTACTATATCTGCAGCATCAATCATTTGTCTTTCATAAGTATTGCTTACTGATAGCGACATAAATCCATGCTTATCTGGAGGAGTTGCTGCACCAACATATATATTTGGTTTTACATAAAACAACCTCTTATATCCAGCCAGGTGCAAATGATTGGGAATGTATGAAATATTCCCGTTCAAATGTGCCTTTCTTAGAGGAGGCGAAAAAAACCAGCCATCAACATTAAATGAGTTTTTATACTCAGGCTTCAAAAATTCACCATTTGAAGTTGGAAGACAATTGGTAATAGTAACATTTGTTACTCGTCCAGCTATAGTGTGAAGGTTGTTCATAAAAAGCTGAGCCTCTGCTGCTCCCAATCCGGTTACCACCATATCATTACTTTTAACCAAGCTAAGTGCTTGTTCTATTGAAATTATTTTATCTCTATATCCCATAAGTTGCCTCCATTGTTAACATTCTGCATTGCCCCATTTTATTACATTAGCTGCCCAAGCATAACCTATGCCCGCAGATATCATAGACATTACTGTACCATCCTTTAACTTCCCTGTTTCTAAAGCTAACTGCAATGATATAATTTGGTCTATCTGTCCCATATGTCCATAATTTTCAAGATATATAGATTGTTCCTCAGTTAAGCCCAACAACTTAAGCATATTTAAGTGCTGAGATCGCTTAAAATGAAGAACACTAAGATATCTAAGTTCTTTTTTTGAAATATTAGACTTCTCAAATGCTTTATCAATGCAATATAACCAATTTTTCATTGAAACTTCATTCAATCTGTCCTTCATATGTTTAGGATTCATTAACCGCAAAGATTTATATGCCTCATGCAGGTTTTGGTATGTAATAGGATTTACAATTCCTCCGATTTCTACACCTGCATCTCTTGCCATAGAACCATCTGTCATAATATAAGTTCCTAAAAGTAGGTTTGTATTGTAATTTTTCTTAAGAACTATAGCCCCTCCGCCAGATGACAGATTATACATCATAGACATATCACTGTCAGTATAATCAACAAAATCTCCGTTCCTATATCCCCCCACAACCATAACAGTATTTATTTCATCATCTGCTATCATCATATCCTTTGCTATTTTCATTGCTGCCACTGTGGAACAACATCTTTGCTGTAAATCTATTGCCCAGGCATTTGTAGCTCCTATCTTTTCCTGGATATAAATTCCTGATGTGGTCAGAGGATATTCCTTCCACTCTTCACCCATACATAAGATTAAATCTATTTCTTTTGGATCTATTTCTGTTCTTCTAATTGCATCTAATCCTGCTCTTACACCCATTTCCTGAGTTCCATCATCTTTTCCCGGTATAGATTTTTCGACTATACCAAGTTTTTGTATAACAGCTTCCTCTGTCCAATATCCATTGGTAGCATCAGATATTTCCTTAGCAGTCATTCTTCCTTCCGGAATATATATACCTGTTCCTACAATACCTACATTAACATTAGTCATTGTATCCCTCCTAAACTAAGCCTTCAAATACATAGTAATACCTATTCTCCAGATACCCTTTCAGCATTTGATAATTCTTTGTTATCAACACTTTCTTTTCTATTTGATATAAAATGTCGCAAAGTACCTACGATACCTTTTGGCATAAACAATATTACTGCTATGTATAAAATTCCTAAAAAAATTAACCATCTTTCAAATATTGGGTGAATACTTCGAAGATTTAACAGCATATTTTGAAATACATTTACTACTATACTTCCAACGATACCTCCGTATAATGTTCCAGTACCACCTATTAATGTATATAGGAGCGCGTTCGTGGAATATGTTATGCTTAAAAGCTCAGTATTAGCAAATCTATTAAATGTTCCAAATACTAATCCGGCAAGACCGGCAGAAATACCTGAAACTAAAATTGCAATCAGCTTATAATTTTCTATTTTATAACCTAAAAATTCTGTTCTTTGCTCATTTTCTCGAATAGCTATTATTACTCGCCCTGTAGGTGATAAAATGAATTTTCTTAAAATTATAAACATAACAATTAAAAATATCAGTGAAAAATAGTAGAAGAAAATTCTGTTTGACAATATGCCAGGTACTTTAAATATAAGCCCATCAGTTCCATTAGTTATTTCTCTCCAGCTTTCAGCGATATTCCTTACAACTTCTGCTAAAGCTAATGTCAGCATAGCAGCTGCAAATACAGAAGTGCCTTTTTTAAATGATAATTTTCCCATTACTAAAGCACAAATTACTGAGTACATTACAACTACTAAAATTGATAAAATGAATATAGGAATTGTAGCTCCAAGTTTATTGTAGAGTATCCCTGCAATATATGCCCCACCGCCGAAGAAAATAGCATGACCTAAATTTATAAACCCCATATATCCCCTTAATATATCATAACTCATAGCAAATACTGATATTATAAATATTCTTGTAAGTAGATTTAACATTGTATATGAAGAGAACTTTGGAAAAACTAATAAGACTATTAGTAATACTGTCAAAGCTATTATAATATTTTTACTAAAATCTCTTTGAATGTTTTCTCTTAGTGATTTCATTCCTTCACCACCAATCTAATTCTACTTTTTTTATTTTCACTAAATAATCCTTCTGGCTTAAATGCTAATACAATTGCCATTATTAATACATTTGTTACTACCGCGAATGTCGGAATAAACCATGCTACAAATGCATTCATTAAGCCCAATAAAAAGCTTGCCTTTGCAGTTCCTGAAAAGTTCCCAAGGCCGCCTATGACTATAGCTATGAAAGCCAATATCTGATTACTAGCTCCAGATGTAGATATTACATTACCTGCTAATGGAGCATATAAAGCCCCTCCTAATCCTGCTAATGCTGCACCTGCAGCAAATACTATTGTAAAATAAAATCTAATATTTATACCTAACGCCTGAACCATATCTGATCTTTGTACTCCTGCCCTTATTACCATACCTGCCTTACTATTTTTTAAAATCTGATTTACAGAAATAAGAACTACAATTCCGATAATTATTAATAATACTCTGTAGTGGCTTATTGTCACTCCGTTAATTATAGTTGTCCCTGCAATAAAGTCAGGTCTCTTTATTGCAATAGGTGTATTTCCCCATATTAAACGAATTATTTCAATAAAAACAATATTAAGTCCCAGGGTGATTAAAATTTGTGCAGGTGCATTTCCATATAATCGACTAACAAAAAACTTTTCAAATATTATACCAAGAACAAAGACAATAAACATCGCCGATAATATTCCTAACATAAAACTGCTTGTTAACTGATATATCCATACATATGCATATCCACCCCAGACAAACAAAGCTCCATGTGCAAAGTTTACAACTCCCATTAATCCCAATATAATGGCTAATCCTGAAGAAACTAAAAATATTAATGCACCTTCGGATAACCCATTAATAAAAAGTGTTAAGAAAATATCCATAGTCTCCTCCTCTATATTCCAAGATGTGTAGCTTGCAGCTGAGTATCATGAATTAAATCTTCTATTTTACCATCTATCACTGTTCTGCCTTCATTAATGATATAGTATCTATATGTTATTGCACACGCTAAAGAAAAGTTTTGTTCTACCAACAATATGGTACTTTCTTTACTTATTTCCTTAAGGGCTATGGCTAAAGTCTCTATAACGACTGGAGCTAATCCCTTGCTGGGTTCATCTATTAGAATTATCTTATTATCATTAACTAATGCTCTTGATATTGACAACATCTGACGCTGACCACCGCTAAGAGTCCTAGCCATCCTATTAGATGCATTCTTTAAATCCGGAAAAAGGTCATATACTTTAGCTATCCTGTCATCTCCATCTTTTGTATTTTTTCTTATTGCTAATTTCAAATTTTCTTCAATAGTTAAATAATCAAATACACCGTAATCTTCAGGAACATATCCGATTCCCTTATTTGCAATATTGTACGTAGGAATTCCCACAATTGATTCATCTCCCAAAAGAATGGAGCCACTTCTTGTATTAACTAAACCCATAATTGATTTTAGCAATGTGCTTTTACCTGCACCATTCCTACCTAATATCGCTATAGCCTCACCTTTTTTTACTTCAATATCAACCCCTTGCAATATGGTATACTGCCCTATATAGGAATTCAAATTTTCTACTTTAAGTATTGATGCCATCTATAACCCCTCCTCCCAAATATGCCTTAAGAACTTCAGGGTGTTTAGAAACAGTTTCCGGATCTCCCTCTATAAGCTTCATTCCATTTACTATAATAATCAGCTTATCTGATAAAGTCTTAACCATGTCCATTTTATGCTCTATCAATATAATTGTAGTATTAGTTTTTTTAATATTTGCAAGAATCTCTATCATTGTTGGAACTTCTTCTATTGCCATACCTGCTGTTGGTTCATCTAATAACAATACCTCTGGTTCAAGTGCTAAAACCATACCAAGTTCCAATTTTCTTTGTTCTGTATGACTTAAATTGCTGGCAATAAAATTTTTCTTATCAGATAAAAGTACTTTTTGTAGTAGCTCTTCAGTCTGTTCATTAACATTTTCATAATTTCTATGGTCCACAAAGATTTTGTATCCTATATTTTCCTTTGATTGTACAGCAAGTCTTACATTCTCATAAACTGTAAGATTAGGGAAAACATTAGTTAGTTGAAAAGATCTGCCCATTCCCATCTTTATTCGGTCAACAGGGGACAGACTTGTAATGTCCGTCCCTTTGAAATTTATTTTTCCTTCTGTTGATTTTAAAAGACCACTAATTAAGTTAAATAAAGTTGTCTTTCCAGCTCCGTTTGGACCAAGGATGGTAGTAAATACGTTTTCTTCTATTTCAAGACTCATATTGCTTACTGCTTTATGAGCTCCAAAACTTATGCCTAAACTTTCAGTTTTTATTAACACTTCACCCATCACATACATCCTTTCTATTTCTTTTTGTAAATATTTTTTTAACGTCCTGGTGCTGTTATTGGTGGAGCAATATCTTCAGCTGGTATTTCACGAACAAACTCAGGTACAGGGTAATCTATACCATCAACTTCTCTAAGTATTATTTCATAAAGCGGCTGTATTGATTGATGGTCTTCTTTACGGAAGTATCTTGTTCCTGTTGGACTTTCATATTCCATTCCTTCCATTGCTTCTATAAGAGCCTCTGCATCTGTGTTACCGCTTGTTTTTTCCAATGCAGTAATAATTGCAGATGCTGCTGCCATACCACCCGGTGTAAACAAATCTGGAACTTCATTATATTTTTCTAAGTGTTTTTCTTTTAGCCAATCATTCATAGGGTTGTTTTGAGGCAATGTATGATGATATACGCTAAATCCCTGCATTCCTATCATTGGTGTCATGGATTTTAATGCTGCAATTTCTGGAGCACCAGTTGTTATTTTGATACCATAACTTTCTAAATCATATTCCATTAATTGTCCCCAAGGATTGTTGGCTCCTGCCCAAATTACATACAAATAATCAGGTCTTGCCTCTCTAATTCTCATTATGTACGGTGAAAAGTCAGTAGTATCAGTTGGCGGGAATTCTTGGTGAACCAATTCCCCTCCACGTTCAATTAGTTCATTAACTATAGGTTGTACCATTGAAGTACCAAATGAACTGTCCGGTGCTAATGTGGCAACTTTTGCTCCTGCCTTACTATTTATAATAACATCTGCCATTGCAGCTGCATCCTGCGCAGAATTTCTTCCTGTACGGAATATGTATTTGTTCCAGCTGTCACCTGTTAAGAAATCTGCTGCTGCAGGTTCAATTACATATACAGTTTTAAATTCTTCAGCAATATCTAATACCGCTGCTGCATCTGATGAAGAAGCTGCACCTACTAAAATATCAACCTTATCCACATCAAGAAGTTTTATAGCTCTTTCCCTGGCAACATCCGGCACATTTGTTGTGTCTTCCCATATTACTTTAATAGGTCTTCCTGCTACTTTCATAGTACCATCAGTAAGATATTCTAATCCTAACATAAATCCTCTTTGATTTTGTTCACCATAGTCTTGTAATGCACCACTTAATGAAGTGAGTGCTCCTATTACTATTGGTTCTGAACTGTCATCGCCTGCATTTTGTTCCCCACCACTCGTCGCAGGACTATTTGTACCTGTGCTATCATTTCCTTCGCTTGCACAACCAGTTAGAAATATACTAATTACAAGCATTAACACTAATAATAAACTTAATGTTTTTTTCAAAATTAATACCTCCCTTAATGTTTCGTTTATTAATTAATAGCCACTTATCCCATGAAAGATAATACAATATTCATAAATCTATCTAAATCATCTGTCATAGGCGCGTGACCACCATTATCTAATAATTCTAACTTGGCATTTTCGCCTATACCTTCAAATATTCCTACTCCCATTTCCTCAGGTACAACTAAGTCATCTTTACCTTGTATAATCAATGTAGATGCTTGGATCTTATCTACTTCTCCTGAACCTTCTATAACTCCGTTGTGTTCATGAGATATGTTAAAGTGTACCAATGAATAATCAATATCCACCAAGTTTCTCTGGGTCAATATTTCATCTATGTATTCATCGTATCTTTTTTCTGAAGGTTTGTTAAATGTATATATTGACGCATCCCACACTAATTTTATAAATTCTTTGTTTCTTTCCTTATAGGCATTTAAAATAGGTACCACCTGTATTGGGTCAGCTGCTATTTCTTCCTTAGTTTTTAAATAATGACCAATAATTGGTTGACCTGTTTCATCCTTTTTAAGCATTGAATATCCCTTTATCCCAACAGATTCGACTAAAATTAATTTCTCCACATATTCGGGATAATCTATGGCAAAATACATAACCACCCCACCACCTGTTGACCAACCTGCCAGGCTAAATTTTTTTAATTCCATTGCGTCTGCAAATAGCTTAATATCTTCTGAAAAATCCCTCAGTGAATTTACAGGTGTATTGTATGTAGATATACCAAAACCTCTCATATCTATGGCATATGTTGTATATTCCTCTGGCATACTCTCCATTACTGTATCCCAGTGCTTAGATGTGGACATGTTTCCATGAATCAACACCAAGACTTTGCTTCCTTCTCCTGTTTTTCTGTAGCCTATTGTTTCTCCATTTTTTAATTCAATTGCGTTTAACATAATCACTTTCATCCTCCTCACTTAATAACCTTGCATTTTCTTTTAACTTTTCTGCTCTATCTTTTAAGTCTATAGTTAACTTATTGATAAAACTATTGATTTCAATTTGCTGTGATGAAATATTTAAGAGCTCATCAATTTTTTCAGAAATTTTGTCAGTTGATGATATAAGTTCATCAAGAATCTTATCAGCATTTCTTACATATTCATTTAAATCTCTTCCTACATCCTTAAGCTTTTTAGAATTGCCGGAAATAACTTCTGTCATAGATTCTAATTGCTGCACAGTATCATGCAAGTTATCAGCTAAAGCTAACAACAAATCTTGTCTATCTACTGCTTCAGTAAAAGATACAGACCCTATAATCTTGTCATCTTTATCCCTTAACGGTATTGCTATTGCAATATATGGGAATCCAAACACTTCAGGACCTACTCGTTTAACAACTTTCTTTCCTGTAGTAACGCTTTCATAGTTGACAGACCCTTTTACATGAGAACCTCCTGCCCTAATCTTGTGATCCTGCCTTTCACTTGGTACATATATAAGGCACTTTTCAAGATCACAAACTGATACAGTAAAGTCAGTATTAGTAAGTTTATTTATATAAGGGGCCACTTCCACAAAGGAACTAAGTATATCACCCATGCTTTTCTCCCTTCATTTTATATTTGTCTTTAATATACAATGCAACTAACATGCCAAAATAGCATGCTATTAATTCTTAGTTATATTGCTGATTCTTCTCTCTTTTTATATTGTTTTTTTGTATATATTTTGGACATGTTCATATTTTGTACAGACACTATTGTACATTTACATAAAAAACTACCTTGTTTAAAGGTAGTTTTTAAGTTATCCTATATCTTTCCATTTTATTGTATAAGGACGAACGGCTAATGTCTAATAGTTCTGCTGTTTTTAACTTGTTACCTTCAGTATATTCCAGGCACCTCAGTATAGCCTCTTTTTCTGTATCTTCTATTAAATACTTTAATGGTCTTACAGGTCCATCTATATTTATTCTTGAGCTATGATTTAAATATACAGGCAAATGTACTGGCAGGATAGTATCTGAGTCTGCAAGGTTGATTGCTCTTTCTAATACATTCTCCAATTCCCTAACATTTCCCGGCCAATTGTGACTCATCAAGATTTTCATAGCATTGTCTGATATTTTTACTACATATTTTCCTAATTGATTTGAAAGTTTCTTTAATAGTATCTGTATAAGAGATTCAATATCTCCACTTCGTTCTCTTAAGGGTGGTATTTCTATAGTCATTACATTGAGTCTATAGTATAGATCTTCTCTAAAGCTGCCTTCTTGAATTTGTTTTTTTAAATCCTTATTTGTGGCTGCTATTACTCTTGTATCTGTTTTTATTATCTTATTTCCACCAACTCTTTCAAACTCCTTTTCTTGTAGTACTCTCAGCAGTTTTGCCTGCATTTTAAGAGGCATGTCTCCAATTTCATCTAAAAAAATACTACCTCCATTAGCTAATTCAAATTTACCTATCTTCCCTCCCTTTTTAGCACCCGTAAACGCGCCTTCTTCATAACCAAATAGCTCAGACTCTAAAAGTTCAGATGGTATGGCGGCACTATTTACCTTTACAAAAGGCGAATGAGATCTTGCACTATCTTTGTGTATGGCATGGGCAAACAGTTCCTTGCCTGTCCCGCTTTCCCCCAGTATTAAAACATTAGAAATTGAATTAGATGCCCTTTTGCCTATAAATTTTGCTTGAGCCATTTTTTCACTATTTCCTATTATATTATCCCATGAATATTTGGCTCCATGCATTTCTTTAAGTTGGCTTTTATATAAATTAATCTCATTTTCTAATAATTTATTTTTTTCGATAATATCTTTAAAGTTTTCTATATCTGCAAACAATACCATTCCAACACCGTATTTAACCTCTTCTTTATCGTCTAATACTGGTATCCTATGAACTATTGCAGTATGTCCATTTTCAAAGGTATGCTTCCAAGCTATTTCTGCTTCCTTTGTTTTAAGTACGTAAGGAAACCTAGAGTACTTATCTACTTCTAATACTGGTTTACCTATGATTTCTTCTTTTGCCAATCCAAGAAAATCTGCAAATACCTTATTTATCATTCTAATCTTACTTTCTTTATCTATCATGATCAAAGGTACAGGAATGGGGTCGAATATTTTATGCATCATGGAAACAAAATATTCAGTTAACAAGGTATCTTCATCTGCTTTAACAACGTTTTCATGCTTGTGTGCACTGGCATTCATAAAATCACCTCCTAAGATTGCTCGCTAAACAAACTAATGACTTTATTTTACCATACAACATACAATAATGTAAATTTTTTTCAAGCCATCACCTTAAATGGTAATGGCTTTAATCTTATAATACAACTCCACCTGTAACCTCCAATACTGCTCCTGTAATGAACTTAGCTTCATCTGATGCCAAAAAAGCATAAGCATTTGCAATGTCTTCAGGCTCTCCTAATGTTCCTAATGAAGCTTTAAGCTTCATCATATCTATTACCTTTTCAGGCATTTTTTTAACCATAGGTGTTGCTATAAATCCTGGTGCTACTGCGTTTGAACGAACTCCTTTTTTCCCTAATTCTTTTGCCCATGTCTTTGTCATCCCTATTACTCCCCATTTTGTAGCTGCGTAATTTGTTTGACCAAAATTTCCATATAAACCTACAACTGATGAGGCATTTAATATAACTCCACTGCCTTGCTCTACCATTACCTTTGCAGCTGCTTGACCACAGATATATACTCCCTTTAAGTTTACATCTATAACCTTATCCCATTGTTCTTCTGTCATTTTAAGTAAAGTTGAATCCATAGTTATACCCGCATTATTTACTAAAATATCTAATCTTCCGAACTTCTCCATTGTAAATCCGACCATTTTATTTACGTTTTCAGTATTTGTTACATCAACATTAATACCTGCTGCCGTTCCACCATTTTCAATAATTTCATTCACTGTTTTCTTAACATCTTCATCATTGATATCCGCTACAACTACCTTAGCACCTTCCTTGGCAAATTTCTTTGCAGTAGCCTCACCAATTCCTCTGCCTCCACCGGTAACAATTGCTACTTTGTTTAATAATCTCATATATACTTCCTCCTGATTTAATTAATATATCTATTTATAAATTCATGCAAGAAGCATACCATTTTATTATTATATAAGAAAATATTAATAAAAAACTGCCTCTTACGAGACAGCTATTTATTAATAGAAGAACAATCCTTAGCTTTGCTGCAGCCGGCACATCCGGAATGGCAGCCCGAGCCGTTCTTTTTCTGTTTTTTCATAAATATTACAACACCTGTTATAATTACTGCAATTACTGCAATTACAATAACATCTGAAAAATTCATAATAAACCTCCTATAAAATCAAGTTTCCAATCTGATATACCAACATTCCCACAACAAAGGCCGTTAATGTCTGATAAACAGCAGTCATTACTGCATACTTGAAGGATCCAAGCTCTCTTTTTGTAGCTGCAAAAGCTGCAATACAAGGCATATATAACAATGTGAACGTTAAAAATGCAAAAGAACTGAGAGGTGTAAAAATTGTGCTTATTGCGGTTGTAAGCTGTAAGTCTGAAGAAGCTCCGGTTAATACCGACAATGTGCTTACAACTGCTTCTTTTGCGGTAAGACCTGTAATTATTGCTGTTGATGCTCTCCAATCATTAAATCCTAACGGTATAAACACCGGTGCAATTACAGACCCTATTGAAGCAAGTATACTGTATGAACTGTCTTCAACCATATTGAGAGACCAATTAAAGCTTTGTAAGAACCATATAATTATCGTTCCTAAGAAAATAACTGTAAATGCTCTCTCTACAAAATCCTTTCCTTTATCCCACATATTCAATATTATGCTTCTTCTTGAAGGAATTCTATATGCAGGAAGCTCCATAACAAAAGGTACTGGCTCTCCTTTAAAAATTGTGCCTTTTAACAACAGTCCTGATAATATTGCAACAGCAATTCCCATTATATAAAGTGCAATCATAACTGTAGCAGCATTTTCCGGGAAAAATGCCATAGTTATCATACCATAAATAGGAAGCTTGGCGCTACATGACATAAAGGGAGTCAGAATTATTGTCATCTTCCTGTCTCTTTCGCTTGATAATGTTCTTGTTGCCATAATGGCAGGAACACTGCAGCCAAAGCCGATAAGCATCGGAACGAATGAACGTCCCGACAAGCCAATTTTCCTTAACAATTTGTCCATTAAAAACGCAACTCTTGCCATATATCCGCTGTCTTCCAAAAATGATAGGAAGAAAAATAAAACAACTATAAGCGGCAGAAATGACAATACGCTCCCAACGCCTGCAAATATACCGTCTATAACCAAAGAATATAGCCAATCACTTACTTCAAAGTTAATCATTACTTCCGATGTATATTCTGTAACTATTCCTATTATTTCTTCTAAATAACCCTGAAGCGGAGCTCCTATTAATCCAAATGTCAGCCAGAAAATAAAGAACATTATTCCTATAAAAATCGGTATCCCGAAATATTTGTGAGTTAATATTTTATCTATTTTTTCTGAACGTATTTGTTCATTTGTTTCTTGTTTTTTAATTACTGTATCTTCACAAATTTTTTCAATATAAACATATCTCATATCTGCTAAAGCAGCTTCTCTGTCTGTTCCTAATTTCATTTCCATATCTTCTGCCACATGGTTGATAATATGGAGTTGGTTTTCTGATATATTTAATTCTTTAAATGTGGGTTCATCACCTTCCACTAACTTTGTGGCTGCAAAGCGAAGAGGATATCCTGCTGCCTTTGCCTGATCCTCTATTAAATGTGAAATAGAATGGATTGCTTTATGTACTTCTCCGGTACAAAAATCAAGCTTTCTATTACAACTTTTGTCATTTGACTGCGCTGTCTTCATAACCACATCTATAAGCTCTGATATTCCTTCACCCTTACTTGCTGAAATAGGTACTACAGGAATACCCAAATGATCAGAAAGTTTTTTTACATCAATTGAGTTACCGCTGGCTCTTACTTCATCCATCATATTTAAAGCAATGACCATTGGTATAGAAAGCTCCATCAATTGAAGCGTTAAATAAAGGTTTCGTTCGATATTTGTTGCGTCGATTATGTTTATTATTAAATCCGGATTTTCTTTTAAAAGAAAATCTCTCGTTACAACCTCTTCCATAGAATATGGAGATAATGAATAAATACCGGGTAAGTCTACCAAAGAAGCATCCTTGTGTTTTTTTATTTGCCCTTCTTTTTTTTCTATAGTTACTCCGGGAAAATTTCCGACATGTTGATTGCTGCCTGTCAATGCGTTGTAAAGGGTCGTTTTGCCGGCATTTTGGTTTCCTGCAAGAGCAAAAATATATTTCATATGCTAAATACCTCTTTCAATTCAATTTTAGAGGCTTCTTCTTTTCTTATTGTTAATACATAATTTCTTAAAGATAATTCAATTGGATCACCCATAGGGGCTACTTTTCTAACCTTAACCTTTGTATTAGGCGTCAAACCCATGTCTAACAACCTTCTTCTCAGTATTCCCTGTCCACCAATTGTTGAAATAATACCGCCTTGACCTGGTTTAATGTTATCTAATGTCATATCTTCTTCCTCCAATCACGCACGATATTGATAATCATTATCATTAGCTGATTTCATTATATTCCTATGGATAATCATTGTCAATAAGAATATTAAGTAAAAATTAATAATATTTAATAAAATAAACTTACGTTAAGACATCGCAGGGTAATACATCAAATTTGTTTGCTCGCTGTCGCTTGTACAAATGGGATTGGCGAATAATAAAGGTATGATTAAAATTTATAATCATACCTTTATTATATTACTATTTTAAATCATCTGTATTTGAGCCGTACACTTCTAACACAGGCATAACAAACATAAATCCCACACCGGGTTCATCAAAATAATCCAACTCTTCCTTGATTTTTTCCACTACATCATCAAGCCTTTCTCTCTCTTTAATAATGCTTATTATCATTTTGCTGTATGGTTTTCTGCCGTCTATAAGCTTTCTTACATTATCAAGCATGGGTATGTTAATATTGTGGTCCAAAAGCACCTTACCCATACCTTGACTGTCAATTGTTGTGGCGCCTATCTCCTCTTGATAGAAAACTTCATGTATATTATCTAATTTGAATATGTCGTTTAAAATTAAAACTAAAGCAAACATTAAAGCATAAAACCTCCCCATTATTTAGTCCTGAGTTTTCTGATTTTATCTTTGTACTATTAATCACATTCATTATATCATATCTGAGCCGAGTGCAGCGCAAGCTCGCTTGCATTGCCGAGGCGATGGTATGATATATGTATTATATCATAAGGAATTTTTCAATTCAATACATGCAATCAATAATTTCTAAATGAAAACACTTTCATTTGTATTTAATATTTCCACATTGGATGATTTTACTTTATCTTTAAATTCCTCCGGATTTGCTCTGATTACGTCAAATGTATTATAGTGAAACGGAATAACTATTTTTGGTTTAATAAAATCTACCGCTTTAACTGCATCTTCAATATCCATAGTATAATTCCCGCCTATAGGCAGAAAAGCTACATCTATGTTTTCATCCTCCAATAATTTCATGTCCATTGTCAGCCCTGTATCACCTGCATGATATACCTTATTACCATTTATATGTATTATAAATCCTCCGGGGTTTCCGCCATAAATCATATTGCCGTTATCTGATATACCTGAGCCATGCAATGCATTGGTCATTTTTACGATACCAAAATCAAATTTCGTTCGTCCTCCGATATGCATCGCATGTGTTCTTACGTTAAATTTACTAAGGTATGCAGATATCTCAGCATTAGCTATAACTAAAGCTCCGCTTTGTTTAGCTATATCAACAGTATCTCCAATATGATCGCCATGTCCATGTGTTACAAAAATATGAGTAACATCCGATAATTCGTTCACATTTACTTTTGCTGACGGATTACCTGATATGAACGGATCTATAATACCCTTGAATTTTCCTTCTTCAATTATTACAGCCGCGTGTCCTAAATAAGTGAGTTTCATTTTAGCCACCGTCCTTTCAAATTTTAACTATATAATAACTTTATATAGAAATAAAATCAATGTTTTTTAAGCAGATGGCCCAAATCTTTGATTTGGTGTCAGTCGCTTATACTGTAAGTGCAAAAAAGAAACCTCATTGGAGATTTCTAAGATTGATGACAAAGTCATCAAGATGATAGGTTGTTGAAAAAGTTCGTCATTTTTATATTTCTTTTTTCTTGCCTAAGTATGCTTCCTCTATTTTTTCATTCTTTATAAGTTCTTTAGCATCACCCTCCATAGTCATGACACCTTGCTCCAGCACATAGGCATAATCGGCTATGGATAATGCCTTAAAAGCATTTTGTTCAACCAATAATATTGTTTTACCCATATTTTTTATTTCAAGAATTATATCAAATATTGTATTTATTAATAAAGGAGCAAGACCAAGAGACGGCTCATCAAGCAATATTAAATCAGGATTAGACATCAGGCCCCTTCCCATTGCAAGCATTTGCTGTTCTCCGCCTGAAAGTGTTCCCGCTATTTGCCTTTCTCTTTCCTTTAATATAGGGAAAAGAATAAAAATTCTGTTTAAATCCTTATCAATTTCATTCTTATCGTTTCTTAAAAAAGACCCCATCCGAAGGTTTTCCATAACAGTCAGATTGGCAAATATTATTCTTCCTTCAGGGACCTGACATATGCCGGACTTTACTATTTTATGTGCCTGTTTCGGAAGTTTTTCTCCTCTGTAAAATATTTCTCCTTCTTTGTATTTAACTATACCGCTTATAGAATTTATCAATGTGGATTTGCCTGCTCCGTTTGAACCGATTATAGAAACTATCTGCCCTTGTTCAACATTTAGGGATACTCCTTTTAAAGCATGGATGCCTCCGTAAAATACATTTAAATTATTAACCTTCAGCATATTTTTTCTCCTCTTTACCCAAATAGGCCTCTATTACATTTTTATCTTCCTGAATTTCCTTTGGTGTTCCGAAAGCAAGAGGAATACCAAAATTAAGTACAAAAATTCTATCACAGACACCCATTATTAAATCCATATGATGTTCTATAATCAATACTGTTAAATTAAATTTATCTCTTATTTCCTTTATTGATTCCATAAGCTGTATGGTTTCTTCAGGATTCATACCTGCTGCGGGCTCATCAAGGAGCAATAATTTGGGATTTAAAGCAAGAGCCCTTGCTATTTCCAGCTTCCTTTGAAGACCGTACGGTAAATTTGAAGCTACTATGTCCCTATAATCCCAAAGTCCCATCAATTTTAACAGTTCATCTGTTTTCTGTTTTAAATCCTTTTCTTGATATTTAAATTTACCTATTCTGATAATTGAACTGAATAAATTATAATCAGCGGATTTATGACATGCTGTCAATACATTTTCATATGCCGTAAGCTTTTTAAACAATCTTATATTTTGAAATGTCCTTGTTATTCCCATATTGGCTACTTCAAAAGGTTTGATTTTATAAAGTCTTTTTCCGTAAAAATATATTTCTCCTTGAGTTTTAGTATATATAGCTGTAATTAAATTAAAAATAGTTGTTTTTCCGGCACCATTAGGACCAATCAGCCCGAAAATTTCTCCTTGTTCAACATGAAAGCTTACATTATCAACAGCAGTAAGCCCTCCGAATTTTTTTGTTACGTTATTAAGAGAAAGCACACTCATGATTTTACCTCCTCTTTTTTGTTTTTTATAATTCTTTTAGCTAATTTTATAATAGGTTTTATACTGAATTCTTTTCCGCCCATTAAGCCCTGTGGTCTTGTTATCATAATCAATATAACTGCTGCACCGTAAATTACCAGCCTCCAGTTATAGAAACTTCTTAAAATTTCCGGTAAGAATGTTAAAAGTATTGTACCTATTACACTGCCTGATACGCTGCCTAAGCCGCCAAATATTACTATAATAGTAAGCTCTGTCGATTTCACCATCTTAAACATTACAGGTTGAATGTAGCCAAGGTAATGTGCCAGCAAACCTCCGGATATTCCTGCATAAAGAGCGCTTATGGCAAGTGCCATCATTTTATATTTAAATATATCTATTCCAATTGCCTGTGCGGCAAGTTCCTCTTCCCTTATTGCAACCATATTTCTTCCGTGCCTCGATTTAATAATTGATATCAGAATAAATACAGCAGCGATATTTATAATAATAACATTAAATAATGTTGTGGTTCCTTGTGTAGGAATACTTGAAAGACCTCTTGCTCCCCCAAAATACTGAACATTATCCAGTATCAATCTCGTTGCCTCACCAAATCCTAAAGTGGCAATACAGAAATAATCTCCTTTTAAATTCAATGTCAGCTTACCGATAACCAAGCTGACGAGCATGGCTGATACACCGCCTATTAACAGTGCAATAAAAAACGGCATTCCGTATTTCATTGTCATTGAAGCAGCCATGTATGCTCCAATCGCCATGAAACCTGCATGACCAAATGAAAATAATCCTGTAAATCCCGTTAACAAAGACAGGCCAAGAACAGTCATTAAGTTTATACCTGACAATATTAATATACCTGATACATAATCCCAACTCATAATAACCTCCTATGCCTTATCTTCTGTTGTCTTACCCATCAACCCTGTAGGTTTTACTACAAGAACTAATATTAAAAGTGCAAAAGCAATTAAATCCCTGTATTGTGATGAAAAATATCCGGATACCATTGTTTCGATAAGTCCTAAGAGAACAGAACCTATTACTGCTCCCGGCAAACTTCCTAATCCACCGAAAACAGCAGCAATAAATGATTTTGTGGTTATATTTCCTATCTGCGGATAAACTGTGTACCTCATTCCGAAAAGCATCCCTGCAAGTCCTGCCAATAATCCCCCCAAGGCAAAAATAATAAAAATAACCTTGTCTACATTTGCTCCCATCAATGTACTTCCTTTTATGCTGTAGGATGTAGCTCTTATTGAAAGCCCTATTTTAGTTTTCTCAACAATATACACCAATGCCATTAAGCTTATTGCGGATATTACAAACATTAATAAATCAATCCTGCCTAATGCAACATTTCCAAGCATAATCGGCTCAGACGAAAAAACGGCCGGATATGATCTGAAGGTTGGTCCTATAGGTGATGCAATAACCACATTCTCTAAAAATATTGAAGCTCCCATCGCAGATATAATGAAATAAAGAAAGGGAGCATTCCTTTTTCTTAAAGGTCTGTATACAATTTTCTCCATTACTACAGCAAGAATACCTGAACCAAATGCAGATAATAAAAACGCTATGAAAAACGGTACTTTTAGAAAGGTTAAGCTAAAATACCCTATATAAGCTCCTATCATGATTACTCCGCCATGGGCAAAGTTTGAAAAGTTCATTATGCTGTATACAAGGGAGTATCCTACTGCCATCAAAGCATAAACACTTCCTATGGATAATCCGTTTATAACCTGTTGTAAAAACAATTCACTCATTAATTTCCTCCTATAATTGCAGGGTTTTTTATGCAACCTGAAGGTGGGTTAAACCCACCTTAAATTACTACACTTGCAGTATAAGCGATCAATACCAAATCAGAGATTTGGATCGTCTGCTTAAAAATTTGGGTCATCTGCTTACTGCAAGCCATATTTTTCTTGGAATATGTAATCAGCATTTTCAATTCTAACTATTGCAGCTTGCTTTCCAACAGGATTATGGTCTTCTTCACTTAATTTTATAGTTCCGGTTACACCTTCTACAGTAACCTTTGTCAATGATTCGGTTATTTTCTCAGGATCTGCAGAGTTTGCATCAATGACGGCAGCTTCTAACAGCTTGAATGCATCATGTGCCATGTATCCGTTTAATTCCATCGGAAGGTTGTATTTTGCCTTATATGCTTCCTGTAACGGCTTAACTTCAGGGTCATTAAAATCTAAGTGGTTTACAACATAGCTGCCTTCTATTGATTTAGCAGCCATTTCCATCAGCTGTTCTGACGGCCATCCGTCACCGCCTATAAGAGTTGCATTGATTCCAAGGTCTCGTGCCTGATTAGCACTTAATGCAACTTCTTTGTAATAATAAGGCATCAATATTAAATCAGGCTTTGCATCTTTAATTTTACTAAGCTGAGGTCTGAAATCAACGTCTCCTTCTTTGAAGCCCTCTTTTGTCACTATTTTACCGCCTTTTTCCGTAAATGTCTTTTCAAAGAATTCTGTAAATCCTTGTGAATAGTCACTTGCAACATCATACAGTACGGCAGCATTTTTCAGTCCTAATCTGTCATATGCAAAACCCGCGGCAACTGCGCCTTGATATGGGTCAATAAAGCAAACTCTGAAATTATATGGTTTAACCTTTCCGTCATCTCCTACAGTAACCTTAGGATTTGTCGCAACTGTTGCTATATCAGGCACTTTGTATTGCTCAAGAACTGCGGAAATTGAAATTGCCTGACCGCTTGCATTCGGTCCGATTATTGCAACTACACCGTCCTGAGTAATTAATCTTTTTACGGCATTTACTGCCTCAGCTGCATCTCCCTTTGTGTCATAATAAATCCCTTCAACCTGTTTACCTAATATTCCGCCCTTCGCATTTACTTCCTCAATCAACATTTTTATAGTATTACTTTCACATGTTCCCCAAACTGCCTGATCACCTGTTAATGAACCAATCCATCCTATTTTGATTGTGTTGCCTGCGGCTGCAGAAGTTCCTGAATTGCCGCAAGCTGTAAGCATCATCGCAAAAATCAATAATACACTGACTATCCATAATACCCTTTTTTTCATCGCATCCTCCTAATTAATAAATCTGCCGCTTTTTGTATAAACATTATGTTATAATAACCTATTAACTTCTGTTGAATTTAATGCCATATATTTTATAGTTGTACACATTTTATAATGCAAAATATACTATATTACGATAAATTTCAACCATCTGACTTAATCGTTTTAAGATTTATTTAAGTTGATTTTATATATAAAAATGATATAATATATTAAATTACCAAATTATTAATAATGCTCCTTACATATATTTGTTATATATGAAATGAGAAATATGTGTTCGACTTTTCATAAGGGAAGTCGAAGATTTTTTTAAAGCTTTTATAGCTTTGGAGGAATTATGAAAAAATACCTGATAGGGCTTGACATAGGTTCTACAACAGTAAAAATTGCAGTAATAAATGATTGCGGAAATTTAGTGCATAAGCAATATGAAAGACATTATTCAGACATAAGAAATACTGTTGCAGAAATTATTAAAAACTCATATGATAAGCTTAAGAACAGTCAAATAAAAGTAAGTATCACCGGATCCGGTGCTATTGATGTGTCAAAATACTTAGGAATTAAATTTGTCCAAGAGGTGGCTGCATCAACGAAAGCAATCGAAAAATATATTCCTGATACAGATGTTGTTATTGAATTAGGCGGTGAAGATGCTAAAATAACCTATTTGTCAGGAAGCTTAGAACAGCGTATGAATGGTTCTTGCGCAGGAGGTACAGGAGCTTTTATAGATCAAATGGCTGTTTTAATGAAGACAGATGCTGCCGGTCTGAACGAATTATCTAAAAAGCACAAAACAATATATCCAATCGCATCACGTTGCGGTGTATTTGCAAAGTCAGATATTCAACCCCTGCTAAATGAAGGGGCAAGACAAGAGGATATAGCAGCTTCTATATTTCAAGCAGTTGTAAACCAAACAATAAGTGGACTTGCTCAGGGTAGACCTATTAAAGGTAATGTTGCTTTTTTAGGAGGTCCCTTGTTTTTCTTGTCAGAACTCATAGAAAGATTTAAAGAGACGTTAGAGCTTGATGAAAAAACCTCCATATGTCCGGAAGATGCAAATTATTATGTAGCTATAGGTGCTGCTCTGATGTCAGAAGAAAATGAGGAAATAAGCTTTAACGACTTTTATAATAGAATAAATAATACAATTAACAATTCAAATATTGAATACAGAAAAAATAATTTAGAGCCGCTATTTGAATCAGAAGATGAATATAATAAATTTCTTTCAAGACATAATCAACATAATGCAATTAAAAAGGACATATTAGACTATAAAGGTCTTGCTTTCTTAGGAATAGATGCCGGCTCTACAACTACTAAACTTGCCCTGATTACTGATAAGGGTGAATTATTATATTCATATTATTTTAGTAATGAAGGAAATCCTTTAAATTCTGCCGTAAGAGCAGTTAAATTGCTTTATTCGCAATTACATGAAGGTATAAAAATTGCATATACTGCCGTAACCGGTTATGGAGAGCGCTTAATTAAGGCGGCACTTAACGTTGATGTAAGTGAAATAGAGACCATAGCCCACTATAAGGCAGCTGACTTTTTCTTAAACGGTGTTGATTTCATAATAGATATTGGCGGACAGGACATGAAGAGCATGATTATAAAGGATGGAGTAATAGATTCTATTATGCTCAATGAAGCTTGCTCATCGGGCTGCGGATCATTTATTGAAACATTTGCTAAATCATTGGAAATGACCGTACAGGAATTTGCAGAGGAAGCAATTTTTTCTAAAAATCCTGTTGATTTAGGAACCAGATGCACGGTATTTATGAATTCAAAGGTTAAACAGGCACAAAGAGAAGGAGCGACATTAAGCGATATTTCTGCAGGTATATCCTATTCAGTCATAAAAAATGCTTTGTTTAAAGTAATAAGATTAAAATCTCTTGATTCATTAGGAGCAAAGGTTGTTGTTCAGGGCGGTACCTTCTACAACAATTCTGTATTAAGAGCTTTCGAGCTGATAACCGGCAGGGAGGTGGTAAGACCTGACATTGCCGGAATCATGGGTGCATTCGGAGCAGCCATAATAGCACAAAACAAATATGACGGAAAAAAAGAAAGTTCGTTTGTTAATGTTGAACAGCTTGAGAACTTTTCTTTTGATACTTCCATGGAGCGCTGCGGACTTTGCACCAATAATTGCTTATTAACCATCAATAAGTTTTCAGACGGAAGATATTTCGTATCAGGAAACAGATGCGAACACGGTGCTGAAAAATATGTTCACGTAGAAAAGAAAGAGTCTTTACCAAATCTTTATAAATATAAATACCACCGAGTATTTGGCTATAAGCCGCTTTCCGTAAAAGAAGCTAAAAGAGGTTTAATCGGCATACCGAGAGTGTTGAATATGTATGAGGATTATCCTTTCTGGTTTACATTTTTTAATGAGTTAGGTTACAGAGTAGTTTTATCAGGAGTATCAAGCAAAAAAATATACGAACTCGGAATGGGTACGATACCTTCAGAATCTGTATGTTATCCCGGTAAGATAGCACACGGACATATAGTGGATTTGTTAAACAAGAAGGTGCCGAAAATATTCTATCCTTGTATTTCATACAATATAAAGGAAGATGAAGATGCCGGTAATCACTATAATTGCCCTGTTGTTGTTTCTTATCCCGAATCTATAGAAGCAAATATTGATTTAAGCAGCATTAAATTTTATAAACCTTTCCTTAATTTAAATGACAAGAAAAGGTTAGTGCAGAAACTCTATAAGGAAATAGGACCATCTGAAAATTTAACATATGAAGAAATTAATAATGCAGTCAATAAGGCATATGATGAATTGTTAATTTATAAGGATGATGTTAAAAAAGAAGGATTAAGAGCTATCGAATATATTAAGAAAAACAATAAAAAGGGAATAGTATTGACAGGCAGACCATATCACGTAGACCCTGAAATTAATCATGGCATACCTGAAATGATAGAGAGCTACGGAATTGTAGTGTTATCAGAGGATTCATTGGAAAAAGCACAAATCGAAAGACCTTTAAGAGTAATCGACCAATGGGCATACCATACAAGATTATATTCAGCTGCAACTTATGTTTCAAATACTGATTACCTTGAGCTTATTCAGCTTAATTCCTTTGGCTGCGGACTTGATGCGGTAACTACCGACCAGGTTAATGAAATACTTACAAAAAATAATAAAATATATACCGTAATTAAAATTGATGAAATAACAAACCTTGGAGCCATAAGGATACGTATACGCTCACTTCTTGCTTCCATAGAAGAAAGAGACAGAACCGGAATCGTTCATATAAAAAGACCAAGCAGCTTTGAAAAAATTGAATTTACAAAGGAAATGAAGAAGAAGCACACAATTTTAGTGCCTCAAATGTCTCCAATCCATTTTCAATTTATAGAAACGGCTGCTAATTTGTCAGGATATAACATGGTGGTATTATCTGCAGTTGATAAAAAGGCAGTGGATGCCGGGTTAAGAGTTGTAAATAACGACGCCTGCTATCCTTCTATTATTGTAATAGGTCAGCTTATAAACGCATTGGAATCAGGCAAATACGATTTAAATAACGTATCCTTGATGATTTCTCAGACCGGCGGAGGCTGCCGTGCTACCAATTATATCGGATTTATAAGAAAGGCATTAAAGGATTTGGGATATGGACATATACCTGTTATATCCTTTAACTTGGTTGGTCTTGAAAAACACTCGGGCTTTAAATTAACAGCATCCTTTTTACACAGATTAGCCATATCCATGGTTATAGGGGATACCCTGATGCGTGCAACCTACAGAACAAGACCTTATGAAAAGATAAAAGGTTCAGTAGATGAAATGTATAAAAAGTGGGTTGAAGAAAGTTATAAGGTTATTGAATCAGGCGGCTATAAAAAATTTAAAAATCTAATAAACAATATAGTTAATGATTTTGATAACATTGAGTTAAATAATAACATAATTAAACCGAAGGTTGGTATAGTGGGTGAAATACTTGTTAAATTCCATCCTAATGCAAACAACGACGTATTTTCATTGTTGGAAGAAGAGGGGGCGGAAGTTGTAGTACCGGATTTGTTGGATTTCTTCTCATATACTACACTTAATGGTGTTATAAAATATGATGAATTATTAACCGGAAGCAAAAAAGACAAATTTATCAGTGCTACAATAGTAAAAATAATTGATAAATATAAAAAGCCCAGCGTTGAAGCTTTTAAAAATTCCACAAGATTTTCAACACCTTCAAACATTTTAGAACTTGCTCATAAAGCTCAAGAATTCTTGTCATTGTCAAATCAGTCCGGAGAAGGATGGTTCTTAACAGCCGAGATGATTGAACTGTTAGACAGCGGAGTTAATAACATTTTATGCTTACAGCCATTTGCTTGTTTACCTAACCACATCACAGGCAAGGGAATGATTAAAAAGTTAAAGGATGCATATCCAATGTCAAACATAGTCCCAATTGACTACGACGCAGGTATGAGCGAGGTCAATCAAATTAACAGGATTAAGCTGATGCTGACAAATGCCGTAAGAAATATGCATCAAAATGAAAAAAGTTCATCCATAAGCTTAAATGAAATAGAAGAGAATGTTTCATATGAGCTAAACATGAAGGAACAAGAAATTTAATATTATATAAGTGCAAAAAATAAAACATTCTAAATTGAATGTTCAGGCTGCTGAAAAAGTCCCCCTGCTTCGTTGCCGTTCACCCGGTCAATCCTCACGTATGTCTGAATACGCTGCGGTTGCCCGTCTTCCGGCGCCTTGCAGGATGAACTTTTTCAACATCCTATCATCTTGATGACTTTGTCATCAATCTGAACATTCTAAATTGAATGTTTTATTTTTTGTCAGATATCATTTATAATATTAAAGTTCTTGAATTACCGTACCGGTTAAGCCGTTTAAAGCATCCATTGATTTATACAATGAAGTTATTACAGCTTTTCTTTCAG
>NZ_DAMASY010000002.1:190196-414149 GCF_032080165.1 Sedimentibacter sp. | reverse complement strand
TATTGACCTAGTTTTCGATGAGCCAGCTGACCTATTTTTAGATTAGCATAAACAGCTGTCAAACTTTACTAATAGTAAATAAATAAAATAAAAATTAAATTTAAATATTAACATCAAACCTCTGAGTAAATAACGATACTAAGTCAAGTATTGCATAAACCATGCCAACGAGAACACGAAAGATTTTAAAAGAGGGCACTTTCCTAACATTTTGAACGCATAAACGGTTTAAAAAAAAATAATAAAGGAAACAAATGCGATTCAAAATAGGAAAGTGAAGGTATAGTTAGTTCCTAACTATATTTAATTAAAATGGGGGAAGTCCCCCAAACCCCCTATAAAGAGCCAAGGTAAGCTTAACACTTCGACAAATTTAAACAGAGCTCCATCCGCTTCAAATAGATTATCAAATGTATTTAAAGGTTAACATTATTGTTACGTTACGATTACGCTGGGTTATCAGCCTGAGACCCGGAACGAATTTTTAAACTTTTAAAAGGAAAGATTAGGCGGAAAGCAAACAGCCATCCACCTTATTAATTTAATAAGATACGTTTCATACATTCTTGTAAAAATCAAGCTTTCGCTTAAATGCTTTTCTAAATCGTTTTATAAGACCTCTATACTCAACTGTAAATGGTTCATAAGCTTCATCAAATGAATTGTCCAGAATAACCTTATCCTTCAGATAAGAATCATCATAAGAAGTCATTATATGCTTTTTACGGAAATAAATAGATTGTTTGACAAGTCTCGGGCTTAATTGTCCTATATCTTCACCAACTAACTTACCGACGTTTTCTATCTCATAGTATTCTGTTATCTTGTTAAATAGTAATTTTCTTTCTATCCACATGAAGGAATCTGTAACATCACGTAAATAAGGTATTATACGGTGTGGGGATTGAGTAACATAATAAAGATTAATACCAAGATGTCGAGAACCATTATATTTTTTAAGTTCATCTTTATCAACAGATTTCCAATCCATATTAAAGAAATCAAGCCAAGCTTCATCAAAAATAAGAACAGAACCGGGCTCGAAATGCCCTGAAAGAAATCTATCTTTATCCATAACAAAAGTACGAACTTGAACCTTTTTAAAAAACCTTTTCGGATCTAAACTACGTACATAAGTCTTAATAGGATAACTACTATAAACTTTATAACCTGCTTTTAAATATCTAATCGCCAAACTTGTAGCATATTGATTCTTCCCGGAGCCGGGAAGTCCACATATACATTTAATCATTTTTTACAATCTCCTTTCACAAAGAAACATCCTTCCGGCTAAAGCTCGGAAGGATGTTCAAACTTATTATCTTCCTAAGAAACCGCGAGCCATGTGAACAACTATTGCAACAAACGATATTCCAAAGGTTAATAATAGTATGGGTTGACTTACAAACATTCCTATAACATCAGCGAAATAACCTGTTACAGCTGTAAATATAGAACCCATATCAGCCAATAAAGATGTTAACGTCATTTCTTCCATTCTCCTTTTCTCCTTAGATTTTATTTATTATTCAACTTGGAAACCAAGTTCAATACAAACATAAACATTTCATATATAAATTTAACTGTAAAAAGAGCGAGAATTATTGCAGCAACATATTCTAACATTACAAACTCTTCAGGAACTTGTCCTACCAACATACGAACTAAATCTAATGCCATTGACTAAATTCTCCTTTCAATTTTATGAACTGCAAAATCACATATATAGAACATAATAGCAACATAACATCAATTGTATTCTGCATCCTATCAAGACGTCCCATGACAGATATAGCGCTCTGTGATGTAGTTTCTACCAAAATTTCCTCATTTAATTTCTTAAACTGTTGATTTAAGTTATATGAATTAATCTGTATTTCTTCAAGAATATGAGTATAATCAATCTCATTTATTATTATTTCTTCCATCTACTTAATACCTTCTTTCTTAATCCAAAATACCGCCTATTTACATCCTTAACTGCTATATTCCTTTCAATCCTAAAGAACCTATATACAAAACTGTAAACAACTTGTACTATTAAAAATGTAACAAACAAACCGAGCAAAGACACATTAGTGTCTAAAACCTTTATATAGCGCAGACTATTTATAAAATTAACTATTTGCTGTATGTAAAATATTATAACTTCAATCATTTTCATCACTGCCTTTGTTTTTTTCCAAATAATCTAATTTAATTTTGCATGTATGACACACATCTGTATCAAATTCATAACATGTACAACCTAAAAATTTACAATAAACATTATAATCACTTAATCTTTCCATAATATCACCGACCTAACGCAAACTTTATAACAGCCACAGCAAAGCCAAATATTATTAATGCATACAATTCGGGGACACCTCGGAACATTAAAGCAATAGGTTCAATTAACAGGTACAAAAAAGACTTAATATTTTCAACAACATTTGAAATATCCGGTATAGTAATATCTCCAATAGTAGTACCTTGTCCCATATTCCAATCAGGAAGATTACCGCCTATTTCCTCATTGAGACCAGACCTATCATCTAAACCATCACCATCTTCGTCAACAAAATCAACTAAATTGTGATATGTAAATACTTCTGAAGTTAATTTTTCTCCTGTTTTTTTATTAGTCATTGTAAAGTATATCTGCTGATTTTCCGCTAAAGGAACTGAATAATTAGCTTTCATGTAACCTTGTATATACTTATTTTGTCCAATCTTTGTATTCCAAAAATCGTTAGAAATTACATTTAAACCCTTAATCGTATCCGAATGTGGTTCTATTATCCAATCAGACATCACCATAAATTCATTCTCTTCAAGATGAAACTGATATCCAACAGTTATAGCCCATTGATTATAGCTACCACTTTGCACAAATCCATTGCGTGGTTGACTTATAAACAACCTATCATCATAAGGAAACTCCGGGTCAACTGCATCCGGAAATACAATAGTTTGTCCACCTAAATCCCGAATAGGTATAGTGTTTTCTAAAATTTGAAAAGTAGAATTATGCCGAATAACACCAGCTATATTAGTTTGACAAACAATTGGTTCTTTTAAATTTAAAGCTTGACGTATTTGAGCAGTACTGTATTGTCTATCAACATAACTTATACGTGTATAAACACGTGGAATCAGTACAGTCCTATCTATAGGATTACCGCCATTGTCATAAGTTGTAATATAACTATTAACTCTATCTGCACCCCATAAATTATAGTTATTAACAGTATCACCGCTGAAATAATCAACGACTTCTTCCATATACTTAAATTCGCTATCTTCTTTAATGTAAGCCCAAACGTCATGTTCGGTTCTGTCCGGTCCTTGCAAATACAAAATATGCATATAGTATGGGTTTTCAGGTTCAGGTCCGTCGTTATAAACAATTGCATGAACATTTTGCAAACTGAACAAACAAACTAACATCAATACTATAAAAATAGTTTTTTTCACAATATCACCCCACTTAAAAAGGCATAGAAACTATGCCTTATTTTTTAATTTCAGGATACAACGTTTGAACTTCCGAAAGATAAGCCAAATCCTTTAATTTTAGAAGTATTTTACCTTGTGCATCTGATTTCATTTCAAAATCTGCCTCATACAATCCGGGCACTTTAATTATCTGTTTTCCTTTTTCAAGAGAAATAGAACTTTTTGAAAATCTAATGCCACGCTCATCATTTCCTACAACAGGAGACAAGTTATCAGTCAGCAAATAATGAATGCTAATTCCTTCATTATAGCCTGTCTTTGAATCATTCTCCATACGGTAACCCTTTACAAACGTTACAATCACATTTTGTTTCATAATTAATTCTCCTTTTATTTTTATTTTAATTCTCTATAAAATAAGCAATTTTTAAGCTTATCGTAATCATTTTGCTTTATGTCACTATTACAGATTAGTTTTTTATACCCTTCTTGTATTTTGCATGCCATGAAGTGAGAGCAGGGGGGACACTTTGTATTAATTAAAATTTTTATATCGTTACCACTCATATTTTACCTCCATAAATTGTGAAGCTTTAAATTGCGATATTTGCGATTTTTGACCTTAAATGGTATAATGTATCATTAATTTTATTTTAATAAGCCAAATAAAGAAAATAAAGGGTATATTAGTCTTATAGGACTAATATAATAATATAGTCTCATGGGACTATTGTCAAGAGAAAAAAGAAAGGAGGTAATTTTGTGTACAAGGAATTAAGAGAAAAACATAATCTTTCGCAATTAGATTTCGCCAACAAAATAGGAGTACAACAATCAGCAATAAGCAAAGTCGAACGAGGAGAAACAAAACCAAACTTCGACAGTCTAAAAGGAATATACAAAGTATTCGGAATTAAAGAAGTTGAAGAAATTCTAAAAAAAGAAGATTAAAAACCTTGTCGCAAAATAGTAATAGACGTTGAAAAATAAAATAAAAAAAACCTCTTGTAAATTCGCAAGAGGTAAACATATTTTATGTCGCAAAATAACTATTTTGCGACATATTCTCCAATAAACAAGGCGCAGATGGTCCAAATCGGCTCTGTTATTGAATTTGTGTGACTTTTAGCTTTTTTTCATCAATTGCAAAAATATTTTTTTATACTTAATAATTTTATTGCTTTTATTAACCTCATGTGTGATAAAAAAATTTAATATAAATATATTTAATTTTTTATATACCATTATATTAATTATTTTATAACTGGATTATTCCTAAAATTTAATAAATAGTATTAAACCTGCACTAACTTAAAATAATAATTATCTTCAAAAATTGCGAGGCTTTAAAATGCGTTTTAACGAAAGTTATTTTAATCTTTGACCCAATATACCTTGTAATATTTTGTAAAATTTTATAATTCTATACATATTAGCTTAACAGATATATTTATTAAAAAATATAGTACATTTTGATGATGTTCATGATATAGATTTCAAATGGAGATTTTTCACCGGCAGCCAAATATAAATTACATATTTTCTGTTTTGAAATGCTTCGTTTTATTCTAAGTGACGAACGCCGGAATTAAAATTAACAAAGGATAAACCCAATCGACCATATTTAAAAATAGCTTGTCTTTTTTTACAAATTTATATATAATTTATTAAGAAGATTTTGCGACATTTTATACTAAGGAGAAAATTGTGACTATAAATTATAATGACCTCTGCCCTGCTCCGCTTAGTGATTTTTTGGAGTATTCATTATCCATCAAAGGCAGATCAGAAAAAACTGTAAGTGAATATTATCTTGACCTTAGAACATTTTATAGATTTTTGGTAATTAGGTTTAAGCTATCCCCTAAGGTTAAGGATTTTGAAAATACTGATATTAACCTCGTCTCCCTTGATACGTTGAAAAAAATTAAAATAATGGACCTTCATTCCTTTATTGCGTATATAGATAGAGAAAGAAATAATTCAAATAGAACCAAAGCTCGTAAAATCGCCTGTTTGCGTTCGTTTTTCAAATATTTATACTCAATTGTTAAACTGATCCCTGAAAATCCTGCTTTGGATTTAGAAACTCCAAAGAAAAGCAGTCGTCTTCCCGTTGCATTAACTTTAAGCGAATCAAAAAATTTATTAACATCAATTTCCGGCTCTAATGAAAAACGTGATTATGCAATAATTACATTATTTTTAAATTGTGGTCTTCGTTTATCAGAACTTATAGGTATAAATATAGATAAAATCAAGGGTGATACACTAACCGTTGTTGGAAAAGGGAATAAGGAACGAACTATATATTTAAATGATGTTTGTGTAAAGGCAATTGAAGAATATTTGGAGGTTCGTCCGGATGCAAAGCCGGGTCATGAAAATGCTCTTTTTATCAGCAACAGAAAAACACGTTTTACTCAAAAAGGTGTGCAGCATATGGTTGATAAGTATTTAAAAGAGTCTGGCTTATCCGTAAGGAATTATTCGCCTCATAAGCTTCGCCATACTGCAGCAACATTGATGTATCAATATGGTCATGTGGATATACGTGCTCTGCAAGAAATTTTAGGACATGAAAGTGTTTCAACCACACAGATATACACACATATTGACAAGGAGCAGCTGCGTGATGCCGTTAAACAAAATCCATTAAATATTGAAGAGTCAGAAGCATAAAAAATTATGTAGATTCAATGAAATCATGGAATCTACATAATTTTATTATTGTCTTTCTTTTCTTATTTTTTGCAATTTTTTGAGAGCCTTTTTTGACCCTCTTGCAATATCCTTTTCTAACTTTCTATCTGCAAAGCTTGTAAATAATGAATTCAAATCATAACCTTCAGGATACAGTTCGGCTGCTTTGAATTCCAATTTTATTTGTCTTATATTCGCTTCAATAAATTTATTATCAGATAAAACCGTTACATTATTATATTCGTTTTTGGGTTTGTAAATTAACCCACTTTTTTTGTACTCTGTTAAATATACTTTATCGCCAATTTCAAAATTATCATTTTCAAATAAAGTATTTTCTATACTTATTTGTTCAGTTCTGATTTTATTTTTATTTACAGAAGTATAATTGTAATCCTTATTATTAATATAAAGCTCTGCCCTTTGTATCACATTTTCATCAATACCCATTTTTTTAGAAATCCATAATGCATTGCTCTTTCCTGATTCTCCAATTGATAATTTATATAATGGTTCCAAAGTATCACTGTTAAAAAGCATTGCAGCATTTTGAAAATCATTGTGTCTTAATGAAAAGTTCTTAATTTCTCCGTAATGTGTAGTTGCAATAGTTATAGCACCCCTGTGATATACTTCTTCTAATATTGAAATAGCTAATGCAGCACCTTCATTAGGTTCAGTTCCGCTTCCGATTTCATCAAAAAGTAAAAGAGTTGATTTATTTGCATTTCTAATTATTTCAGCAATATTTTTTATGTGAGAAGAAAATGTACTCAATGCATTTTCAATGCTTTGATCATCGCCTATATCTACAAAAATGTTACTAAATACTGAAATAACACTTCCTTTTTCACATGGCACATGAAAACCTGATTGCACGGCTAATGTAAATAACCCAACAGCTTTTAACACAACAGTCTTACCGCCGGCATTAGGCCCTGTTATAATAAGTGTTCTGAAATCCTTTCCTACGGAAAAGTTTAAAGGTACAACTTTCGCTTTTAGCAATGGATGTCGTCCATTTATTATGTTTATATAACCATAATCATTAATATCCGGAGAAATGCCTCCTATTGATATGCTGTATTTAGCTTTGGCTAAAATCATATCATATAAACCTATAACTTCTACATTCGTTTTAAATTCATTTATATACTCGCGAACTAAACCAGTTAAATAACACAAAATTTGATATTCTTCATTTGACTCTTCTACCTTTAGTTCCATAAGTTCGGATGTCAATTTACTCACTATAGATGGTTCAATAAAAACAGTTGATCCAGTAGATGAAGTATCCACTAAAGTTCCATCAACCTGATTTTTGTAGGATGACTTAATTGGTATAGTATATCTGCCATTTCTTTTTGTTATAAAAAAATCTTGAATAAAAGTTTTGATGCTTGATGATTTTAAAAATCCTTCTAATTTTTCTTCTATTTTAATTTCTGTGTTTTCAATGAGTCTTCTAATCCTTTTTAACTCCTTTGTTGCATTAGAGTCGATAATATTATTATGAATTGATTTATTGATTTCTTCTTCAACATTTTCAAGTTCTTTTATTGAACAACTGTAACTCATTAATATTGGAGCATGAAATTCTTTATCTTTCATGTAAAATTTTATTTTTCTGCATCCTCTTAGAAAATCAGAAACATTTCTTAATTGTTCTGGGTTGAGTATAGCTTCTTTTTCTATATTTATAATAATATTATCGATATTGACTATACCTTGTAATGGAACAATACTGCTTTCGAGCAAGAATTTTCCTTCTGATGTTTCAAGAAGCCTATTTTTTACAGTTTGAATATTTGAAGAAGGCAATAGTTTATCAATCATATTCTTGCCAAGATTGCTTACACAAAAATCTTTTACAATATTTTTTAATTCTTCAAATTGTAATTTAGTTAAAGTTGTATTATTCATTTTCGTTCCTCTCTTATTTAAATTTAAATAAGCTATGGAAGACATAGGTAGATTTATATAGTTGCACAAAAATAGCTGCGGATATTATCTCCACAGCTATAAATTTTCTTAATAAGGAAATATACATTATATAATATAATGCATTATAGTTTTGTGTGATTGTATCTTCCATAGACAATGATAATAAGCAAAATCAATCAAGCGTGACATTTTCGTTATCACAGCCTAAATGCTTATTATATATTAATTTAATCTATTGGTCAGATACACTCTCTAACATAAAAATCTCCTAACAATTACTTAAAATCTACCATTAATTTTATTATATTAATTGCAATGATAAATGTCAAGAAAAACTCTCTTTAATATGTGTTCATTCCACAGTCAAAGGAACTTTGATTACATCTCCAGGATAAATTGAAGCATTATGAATATTATTTGCTTTAGAAATTTCATATATAACTTGCCTTATTTCTCTATTGTCTGCGTAATCAGAAGCTATGGACCATAGAGTGTCCCCTTCTTTTACATTTATGTATTTAAACTGAGGTATGTCTTTGGAGTATGCATTTATAGTTAAAGTTGAAGCAAAAATTATAATGCTAATAAATAATACTGACATAAAAACAAATCTTTTAAAACGGCTAATATTAGTTATTCTGTATTTATTAAATATTATCATAATCCACCTCGAACAAATTTTCTGTTTTCATTTTAACAGAACATTAGTTCGATGTCAACAAGTTTTTGCAAAAAATTCAAACAAATGTTTGATTTATTTTTAGATGTATGTTAAAATATAGAAAAACTAAAAGAGGTGAACCAATGAAATATGATGGCTTAAGTGATAAGCAAATTAAAATACTAAAGTACATAAAAAATGAATTGACTCTCAGAGGTTATCCTCCATCAATCCGTGAAATCTGCCAGGCTGTCGGGTTAAGCTCTACTTCTTCGGTACATGCCCATATTAATACATTAGAAGAAAAAGGATACATAAAAAAAGGAAATAATAAAAGAAGAGCGCTCGAATTGATCGATGTTGATGACATATGCAGCAGTATGCCTAAAAAGGAAATTATAAATGTTCCTATTATAGGAACCGTTACTGCAGGAGAGCCGATTTTAGCAGTTGAAAATGTTGATGATACTCTGCCTATTTCAATAGATTTTGTTGGTAATAAGGAATCTTATGTATTAAAAGTTAAAGGCGAAAGTATGATTGAGGCCGGAATATTAGATGGTGATTATGTGATTGTTAACTCTCAGAATACAGCAAAAAACGGAGATTATGTTGTTGCTTTAATAGATGATGAAGCTACAGTTAAAACTTTTTATAAGGAAAAGGATCATATTCGATTACAGCCTGAGAATAAATTATTAGATCCTATCTTAGTAAAAAATCCGTATATATTAGGTGTTGTAAAAGCTGTTGTTCGAAAATATTAATATAATATTTAATATTCATTTATTGTATAATTAAGATATAACATTCATAAGATAAAGAATAGGTAGTCGGCTGAGCATGACTGACCTAAATCGTAAATTTAAATCAGTATGTAATTACTCTGCGCCACAGGGTAATTACTTAGCATTATGGATATATCCACGAGGATATGTCCTTTTTTATTATTTAATAAACTATCTTAGATAGATTATGTTTTATTTATAACATTAAAAATAGACAAGCTTTAAGAATAAATAATAAATTAAATCAGTTATTAGAAGCAGCATTAAAGTATCCAATTGAACAGGATGTATATGATAGTCATATTCATTCTTTATTAACCTTATCGGAGCTATTAGAACAGTATCAACAGCAATATTTTTCTTTACAGAATCACATATCTGAATCCATTTGCCATAGAAAGGATTACAACATATTATTTTCTATACCAAGGTATAGGAGACAATTTAGCTGCAACTATATTGTCTGAAATAGGAGATATACATAAATTTGATTCTGCAAAGAAGTTAATTGCATTTGCTGGAATAGAACCAAGCGTTTATCAATCTGGAAAGTTTAAATCATCACAGAATAAGATTAGTAAACGAGGATCCCATTATCTTCGTAGAGCACTATATATTGCTGTTTCTGCCCAATTAAGAAAAAGTAGTCGATGTGATGAATTTCGTGATTATTACTATAAAAAGAAGTCAGAAGGAAAACACCATAACGTTGCAATGATCGCATGTTCAAATAAACTTCTAAGAATGATATATGCTTTATTAACAAAACAAGAATATTATCATCAACAATAGATATAAAAAAATTTTTCAAATCTATCCTTGATATATTCTTTTTTAGTTTATAAAAAACAATATAAATTTAATCTTATATTTGCTCACTATAATTAGTAATCAACAAATTGGAATTTGTTGATATATTACACTTTCCGCACAGGTCTGATATACTTCCAATACCGTGTGCAATCATGATAGAAATAAAACACTCTGCCAGGGGTAGTATCGAGACAATAACCAGTAGCAGAATAATCAAATTCTTTCATTGCCTTTTCGATTTTTTCCTCCACGCTGCTGTTTTCTGTCTCAAAATCGAATGGTCCATGTTCAAAAACAATATATTCCGCTTCTGGAACATCAATCATACGCATTTGTGAGGGCGCTTCACCATCATAATCAAGCGGTAGACGTACACCATAACATTCCGCAAGTGGAATTCCCCAACTACAGATTCTACCAGTAGGTTCATTTATAAATGCCATAATTTGACCGCTGCCGCTATTCGCTTCACTTCCACCTACATCATCTAATTTCCCCTTGATACTATCCAGTAACCCACAAATTGTTTCACAATCCTGTCCTGGAACGAGATTCTGCTTTTGCCAGAAGTCCCAATACCCAATACTCTCATAGTTCTTAATATGCAAAAACTTATGTGTGGGAATCGTAATAAAATAAGTCTTTACATCCTCTGCTGATTTTAACATACCAGTTCCTCCAATTCCTAAAAGATAGCAGTCAAAGGGCCTTATTATTGTACGAAGCACGACTGGTATAGGATTTTGACGGTATTCACTTGGAGTAATACCATATGTTTCCTTGAACGCACGAGTAAAAGCTTCATGTGAAGAAAAACCATAATTCAAAGCAATGTCTAAAATACCATATTCGGTGTCCCGAACTTGTTTCAGTGCAAAAGCCAACCTTCTATAACGCAGATAATCTCTAAATTGCATACCCGAGATTTCTTTAAACTTTCTCGAAATATAGAATTCCGAATAGACCAACTTATGCGCAAGATACTTTAAGGTCAATGCTTCGTCATTTTGCTTTTTAATGCAACCGTCTATCTCATCAACAATTTTTTGAACATTCTTGTACCACTCGTACATCGTTACACCTTCTTTCAACTGCCATGTAATAATTATAAAGAACTGGAAAATAGGTTGCTTGATTTCACTTGCGAAAGATAACCAAATTCCTATTTATCAGTGCGAAATATATATTATTCCTTATTTCATAGCAAAATACAATTTCGAATCATTTTAATGTTATTATATCATAAATATGGAATGACTTACTATTATATTTTATCAACACAATAGTAAGTCTACAATTTAAAAATATTATTTAATTCTTCTAAATTCATGGTTTTTTGATTGATATACCTTATTATAGAACTAATAATAATAATATAGGATCCATAGTATTATATTAAACTATCTATCCTATATTTATTATACTATATTTAAATTAATGTTAGTGCTTCAAATGTAGACATAGGCCTCACCTCCTTTGAAAGAGTTTTACCTCTTTTCAATAGGATGGTCAGCCATACCCTGTTCTACCTATTCGTTAATATTTTACTATCTCAATTTTCATAATATTTAACTCTTGATGGGAGCTTCCTCAGCAACAATATTCCAGCTTATTCCGTATTTATCAGTAAGTCCCGCATGGAATGAGCTGTAAAATGTTTCGGTTGGCGGCAGTGTGATATGAGCATCAATACTTAATAGATCAAAGATTTTTTGTGCCTCTTTTGCTGAAGGTACTTTTGCAGTTAATTTAATCATGTTACCTTTAGTTACGGGTTCTGCTATTTCATCTGCAAACCAAAAAACTGTATCACAAATATTCATCTTGGCATGCAAAATCCAGTTCTTCAAGTTTGCCGGCGGTGCAGTAACACCCTCCGGTACATAATCCCCATATAACTGTGACATCAGAATGTTACTATTAAAAGCGGTCTTGTAGAACTCCAATGCCTCACTGCAATTTCCTGCAAATGTAATATAAGGTGTAACCATCTTGTTACCTCCGGCTATTTTAATTTTTATGAATTTACAATAAATTAATCTTATTTCTTATATCTTCAAATTCCATCATTTTTTCCAATGACAGCATTACTCCCAATTTAGCGTGATCATAGAATAATCCGCCTTGAATATAGGCAATGTATGGTGGTCTCATTGGAGCATCGGCACTGAGCTCTATGGATGAGCCGGATACGAAAGCGCCTGAAGCCATTATTACTTCATTGGTATATCCGGGCATATCCCATGGCACCGGTGATACGTGTGCATCTACCGGAGATGAAGCTTGAATTGCTTCGCAAATTTTAATAACCATATCCTTGTTGTTAAATTTTATCGCTTGTATAATGTCACTTCTGTTGTCTTCTATGGTTGGCGTAATTTCAAAACCGAGAGAATTGAAAACTCCTCCAAAGAGTAATGCACCCTTTAATGCTTCCGAAACTATGTGGGGAGCAAAAAATAATCCCTGCAATGTATTTCTTGTAGTTCCGTATGTAAGTCCTATTTCCTTCCCTACTCCCGGAGCCGTCAGACGGTTTGCAATTCTGTCTATTATAACCTTCTTCCCTGCTACGTAGCCGCCGGATAGGGCAATTCCGCCACCTGGATTTTTAATTAATGAGCCGACAACAACGTCTGCACCAATATCTGATGGTTCAATTTCTTCTATAAATTCTCCGTAGCAATTGTCGACCATTATATAAATATCAGGATAGACTTCTCTTATTTTTTCTATTGCATTTCTGATTTTAGATAATGAAAGAGCAGGTCTGAAGCTGTAGCCGGTTGAACGTTGAATCATTAACAGTTTTGTATTGGTAGTAACCGCTTTTACTGCATTTTCCCAATCTATGTCGTTGTCCATCAGAGGTACTTCCTTATAAAGAACACCCATCTCTTTTAAATTGCAAGGCTCATTTCCTTCCTCTCCAAGGACTGTAAGCATTGTGTCATATGGACGTCCTGATATTGCTATAACTTCATCTCCATGCTTTAGCAGCGCCGATAATGTAAGATATAAAGCATGTGTTCCTGAAGCAATGGATGGTCTTACTAACGCATCCTCTGTATGAAAAACAGATGCGAAAATTTTTTCTGCCTTTTCTCTTCCCGTATCATCGTATCCATATCCGGTATTCCAATAAAAGTGAGTATAATCAAGCTTGTGCTCCTGCATGGCACTTATCACCTTATATTGATTATATTCTCTGACTTTATCGATTCTTTCAAAATGTTTTTCTTTAATTTCCTTTTCAATATTTGTTACATAATTAAAAACAGTTCTGCTGATGCCAAACTGTTTACATAATATATCTTCTGTTGACATTTATTACTCCCCTGCTGTTTCGTTATTAAATAATCTTACCTGTTTAAAAGGCAGAATAGATGTAATGGCATGTTTGTATACTAATTGTTGTCCTTTATCTGTTTCGATGAATACAACATAATTATCAAAACCGATAACAGTTCCCGTAAGCTTGTAGCCATTATTTAAGAAAATTGTAATTGTTATTTTTTCTCTTCTAACGTTGTTTAAAAAAGAATCCTGCAAATTAATGTTATTCATTTTTTATCCTCCCCTTTTAAATTAAAGTTTTTAAATATTCAAAAATATTGTCTACAGTTGTGTCAATATCCTTTACATCTTTTACATCAAACCATTTTACTTTTTCATCTCTTAGAAACCAAGTATACTGACGTTTAGCAAACCTTCTGGTATTTCGTTTCAGAATACTGATTGATTCGTCCAAGCTTATGTTTCCGTCAAGATAATCAATGATTTCCTTGTAGCCAATCCCCTTCATGGAAACTAAATCTTTGTTATAACCCTTATTCAGTAATGATTTAATTTCTTCTACAAGTCCTTCATCAATCATTTTATCGACTCTTTGATTTATTCTTTCATAAAGCTGCTTTCTGTCCATACTAAGCCCAATCAGAATACAATCATATTTTTTGCTTGGTTTTCTTATATCGGTGTTGATTTCAGAAAATTTAAAACCGGTTATATCATAGAATTCCAATGCGCGTATAACTCTTTTTACGTTGTTTTTATGTATTTTTTCAGCTGCTTCAGGGTCAATTTTCTGAAGTTTTTCATAAAGTTTATCTTCTCCGTGTTCTTTATGATAATAGGTATAGTACTCTCTGATTTTTTCATTCGATTTTGCATTTCCGAAATCCAAATCATAGATGAGTGAATTTACATAAAGCCCGCTTCCGCCGACTATAATAGGAATTTTATCGTTTAAAAGCAAATTATCGATTATTTCTTCAGCTTTAATTTTAAAATCCGATACCGAGTAGTTTTCATTCGGATCTATAAGATCAATCATATGATGCTCGATACCGTTTTTTTCGCCATCTGTAATCTTTGCTGTTCCTATGTCCATATCTTTATAAATCTGCATAGAATCAGCGGATACTACCTCAGTTTTAAGTTTTTTTGCAAGTTCTACCGAAACATAAGTTTTTCCGACTGCGGTAGGACCTACAATAACGACTATTTTATTACTCATTTATTTTTCCTTTATTAATTTTGTATTCTTTCAAACATTTTTTCTATTTCATACTTAGTCATTTTAATTATGACGGGTCTTCCATGAGGGCATGTATATGGATTTTCTGCTTTGCTAAGGTCATTTAGCAAAGCTTTTACTTCCAATAAATGCAGCTTATCTCCTGCTTTAACGGATTTTACACATGCGTTTTTTATTATTTTATCCAATTCCAGGTTTATATTACTTGTATTTTTCAATGAATCAAGAATCGTATAAAAAATGTTCCTAATGTTTGAGTTCTTAAAAATAGATGGTATGCTATTTATCAGTATAGCATTAATTCCAAAATTTTCAATAAAAAAACCTAAATCCTTAAAAATTTCTGCATTGCTCATTGCTGTATGGTAATCATCATAGGATAAATTGATTACTTCAGGTACAATCATTTCCTGCAGCAGTATTTCTTTATTATTATATTGATTTAAAAATTTTTCGTAATTAATTCTTTCGTGGGCAGCGTGCTGGTCAATCATATACATTTCTGTCTTTTCAATATTTTCACATATTATATATGTATCCATCAGGATACCTGCTACCGAAAGCTCCGGAAGCTTATTTTCTTGTATAGCTTCTTCTTTTATATCAGCTTTAACTTCATTTTTATTTTCAATTAAAATGTCCGTATCCTTATTTTTATCAATTACTTCATCAAATATATTGACTTTCTCATTGTTAATATTAATTTCTGTTATTTTAATATTTGAATAATTTTCATTATTATAATCAAATATATCTTTTTTAGCATTGATCTTGCTATCGTTTTTCTCAAAAATCGCCAAGGAATTATTTTTGCTCATATCATTAGTGTAGTCATGAACTATTGTTTCCTTTTTGATTTCTTTCATTATATTGTTTGAATTAAGCGCTGAATAAACAGCTCTTTTAACTTCATTTAATATATTATCCTCATTTTGAAACCTTACCTCGGTTTTAGCGGGATGAACATTAACATCCACCAAGGATGGATTTATTTCTATTTTGAGAAAACAAGCAGGATATTTATTTTTTGGAAGCAATGTGTTGTATGCCGCTTCTATAAAATAGTTGATTCTTTTGTGTTTGATTACCCTTGAATTCACAAATACAATTTGCTGCTTTCTGTTGCCTCTGTAATAATTTAAATTAGTAGTATAACCGGTAATTATAATTCCGTTGTTTTCATAATCAACCTTTAATAAAGAATTATACAGAGCTCTTTCATATAAGCTTGATATTGTATTTAAAAAGTTATTTGTCTTAGGTGTTCTGAATATTACATTACCGTTATTTACATATTTAAAAGATATATTTTCCTTGCTGAGAGCCAATGAAACAACAATTTCATTAATATTACCGCTTTCGGATGCATCGCTTTTCAGGAACTTTTTTCTTGCAGGAACATTAAAAAATAAATCAGTTACAGTTATGATTGTACCGACGGGGCATCCTATATCCTCTTTTAATACAATTTCACCGCCTGTCAATGTTATTTTCGTTCCGTAGCTGTCATCGGCAGTACGTGTAATAAGCTCAACATGAGAAACTGAAGCTATACTTGCCAAAGCTTCGCCCCTGAAACCTAAGGTATATAATGAATTCAAATCGTCGGAGGTGGATATTTTACTGGTACAATGTCTTTTAAATGCATCCTCTACCTCATCTTTTTCTATACCTTTACCATTATCGGTTATTCGTATTAAGCTTTTACCACCATTTTTAATTTCAACAGTGATTTCGTCCGCTCCTGCATCAATTGAATTTTCAACCAATTCCTTTACAATTGATTTAGGACTTTCAATAACTTCACCTGCTGCTATTTTATTTATGGTTTCATAGTCCAACAAATGTATCTTAGCCATAATTTACCTTCTTAAATATGTCTTGCTTTATCAATTAATTCATTTAACAGTGTAAATGCCTTAACCGGTGTAATATTGTTAATATCTATATTTTTAATACTATCGGTCAATTCCTTGTAGTCTTTATTTTTACTGTTTTCAACAGGGTCCTCATTGAACAAAGATACCTGGAAATTGTCTGTTATTCTGTCTTTTTTCTTTTTGGCGAAAGGTTTATTTATGTCGCTTTCATCTAACTGAATAAGTATTTCCTTAGCCCTTGCTATAACTTCGTTTGGAAGTCCGGCTAAATTAGCTACCTGTATACCATAGCTTCTGTCCACGCTGCCTTCAGCAATTTTTCTTAAAAATATAATTTTATCATCAATTTCTTTTATCAGTATGCGATAATTTTTTACGCTTTTTAGTTTGCTTTCAAGTTCTGACAATTCATGGTAGTGCGTAGCAAACAATGTCTTTGACTTGATTTTTTTAGTTATATATTCCACGACACTCCATGCAATGCTTAATCCGTCATAGGTGCTTGTACCTCTTCCGATTTCGTCAAGAATCAATAAACTGTTTTCGGTAGCATTGTTTAAAATATTTGAAACCTCGCTCATTTCAACCATGAAGGTGCTTTGTCCCTGAGATAAATCATCGGAAGCTCCGACACGGGTAAATATTTTATCAAGTACGCATATTTCAGCCTCTTTAGCGGGTATAAAGCTTCCTATGTGCGATAGGAGTGCTATTAATGCAACCTGTCTCATATATGTTGATTTACCCGCCATGTTAGGTCCGGTTATGATTGACATCCTATGTTCCTTGTTGTCTATGTAGGTGTCGTTCGGAACAAACATTTCGTTTTTCATTATTTTTTCGATAACAGGATGTCGCCCTTCGGTTATTTTGATATAACCCTTAGAGTTCATGGAAGGTCTTGTATAGTTATTTTTAACTGCCGCAATGCTAAGCGAATTTAAAACGTCAATTACCGCAATGTTGTATGCAGTTTCCTGAATCCGATTAACCTGTTCCTTTATTTGATGCCTGATTTTCAGAAACAATTCATATTCAAGCTTAATCATCAGCTCATCTGCATTCAGTATTTTTGCTTCCATTTCCTTTAATTCAGGTGTCACATATCTTTCGCAGTTAGCTAATGTTTGCTTTCTTATGTAATAGTCGGGAACTAAGTTTAAATAGGATTTTGTAACTTCAAGATAATAGCCGAAGACCTTCGTATACCCTATTTTTAAATTTTTAATGCCTGTTTCTTCCCTTTCCTTGCCTTGAAGCTCTGAAATCCAATTTTTACCGTGTATAGTTATTTCTCTGATTTCATCAAGTTCAGTATCGTATCCGGATTTTATTATTCCGCCCTCTTTAATCGCGATTGGAGGTTCTTCAACTATTGAATTATCGATTAACTCATAGATATCATTCAAAGTATCCAGGCGTTCATATATATTTTTGAACAGCTGTGATGAGAGCTCGGATATTTCAATTTTTAAATCGGGCAATCCATATACTGATTGTTTCAGAGCGTTTAAATCTCTTCCGTTGCAATTGCCGTAAACAATTCTGCTTATGAGTCGTTCAATATCGTAAATGCTTTTTAAGCTTTCCTTAATGTTGTTAGATATCATAACATTATTATAAAGCTCTTCTACCGCATCTAAACGGTTATTTATATTATTTATGTTTTTTAAGGGCTCCTCAATCCATTTTTTAAGCAATCTTCCGCCCATTGCGGTCTGTGTATAATCCAATACATTGTAAAGAGTACCTTGTCCCTTTTTACCGCGTACCGTTTCAATAAGTTCAAGATTTTTTCTCGTACTTGAATCTAAATATAAGTACTCTCCCATGTTGTAAAAGTGGAGCTTGTTAATATGTTCAAGTGATGTTTTTTGTGTTTGGTTTAAATAATTAATCAATATGGCTAAGGAAAAAACCGCATTATTGTTGTCTGCCATACCGAAGCTGTCTAAAGAAACTACATTGAAGTGCTTTAATATAATTGATTTACATTCTGAGTAGCTTGGAGTGTTAACTACTGTTATCATAGAATCAATAAAATCATTTTCTGTCAGAGCATTTGAAATAACTTCTGAAGGATTTATTTTACTGATTTCTTCTTTAAGTAAACTGTATTTATTTTCATTGCTGATATCAAAATCGCTTAGTGAAATATTTTCTGTTACGTACAAATCCCCTGTAGAAATATCGACATAAGATAAGCCAAAACCCTTGTCGATATATATACAAGCTAAATAATTATTGCTTTTTTCATCAAGCATATTTTGATCTATTATAGTTCCGGGTGTTATAACCCTTACAACGTCGCGCTTAACTATACCTTTAGCTACCGAGGGGTCTTCTAATTGCTCGCATATTGCTACCTTATAGCCATTTTCAATTAATCTTGAAATATAACTGTCAACAGCATGAAAAGGAACTCCGCACATAGGAGCTCTTTCTTCCTGTCCGCAATCTCTGCCTGTCAGGGCGATTTCTAAAACCTTTGAAGCAGTAATCGCATCTTCAAAAAACATTTCATAAAAATCACCGAGACGATATAAAAGTATACAGTCTTTATATTGTTCCTTAATACCAAGGTATTGTTCCATCATAGGTGTATATTTAGCCATTAAAAAACCCCCTGTAACGATTGAATAGCAATTGTTCGTCCATTGCTAAATTATTGTCTGTCTATTGTAGTTGCCCTTCCATATGGAATGTTTTTACGTTTGTTATTTTTACATTAACTATTTTTCCTATTAAATCTTCACTTCCCGAAAAATGAACTAATCTGAAATGCTCAGTCCTTCCGGTTAAATAATTATCACTTGTTTTGCTTACGGATTCAACCAAGACAGGATAAACCTTACCTATGCATTCACTGTTTCTTCCTAAAACTATAGGATATAAAACATCCAATAATCTGTTGAAACGGTCATGTTTTATTTCATCAGTAACCTGATTATCCATTTCAGCTGCCTTAGTACCTTCTCTGACCGAATAAAGGAAGGTAAAAGCAGAATCATACTGCACATTTTTGACAATATCAACTGTTTCTAAGAAATCTTCTTCCGTTTCTCCGGGGAAACCCACAATAATATCTGTTGTAATTGCAACATCGGGTATTTCCTTCTTTAACTTATTTACAAGTCCCAAATAATGTTCTTTAGTATATTTACGGTTCATTCTTTTTAAAACGTCATTGCTTCCGGCTTGTACCGGCAGGTGTATATGGTTACAAACCTTGTGACATTCCTTTATTGCCATTATTAAGTCATCTGTCAAATCCTTGGGATGTGATGTCATGAAACGTATACGTTCTATCCCGTCTATTTTATTTAATTCATACAGCAATTTTGCGAAGGTAGTTTCATTTTCAAGATTGCCTCCGTAAGAATTAACATTTTGACCTAAAAGGGTTATTTCTTTACAGCCGTCATCTGCCAATAGCTTTACTTCATTGATTATTTCATTTGGTTCCCTGCTCTTTTCTCTTCCTCTGACGTAAGGAACTACGCAATAGGTACAGAAGTTGTTGCAGCCGTAAGTTATATTAACCAATGCCTTATATTTGAACTTACGCATTTTTGGCATGTTTTCGTATATTAATTCCGAATTATCTATTATATCAATACCTTTTGTCTTGTTTATTTCAACATCATAAATTAAGCCCGGAAGCTCCTGAATTGTGTTAGTTCCAAAAATAATGTCAACAAAAGAAAATGATTTTAACAGCTTCTGTCTTATTTCTTCCTTTTGCATCATACAGCCGCAAACTGCTACTAACATATCCGGCTTATTTCTTTTTAAGCCCTTAACTTCTCCAAGCTTTCCAAACACCTTAAGCTCTGCGTTTTCTCTTATGAGGCACGTGTTGAATATTACCAAATCAGCATTTTTCTCATCATCCGTTTCCTCATATCCGATTGAAGTAAGCATACCTCCTATTTTTTCCGAATCATGCTCGTTCATCTGGCATCCGTATGTCAATATGTGATAGGTTCTCTTCCTGCCGTTCATAATAAAATATTGCTCGTTGTTGTTTCTTAATTCTATAATTCTATCGCTTACTAAATTTGTATTTGCAGCGTTTTTTATTTCTGTATTTTTCATTTTAACCAACTTTCTATATCTGATATATCCCGAATATTATATCATTTTATAACTTCTTGTTCAATAATTATTTAAAATCCTGATATGTTGCAATTTTTATCCGTTTATATATAATAAAAATAGCTTTTATTTTTCCATTATATATTGTAAAATATCATGGTAGTACGGATTAAGCATAAGAAAGGATAATCATGAATAACATAGATTTAATTAACAAAAGAAGAATTTTTGGTATAATATCGCATCCCGATGCCGGTAAAACTACCTTGACTGAAAAGCTACTTTTGCATGGCGGTGCAATACGAGAAGCAGGAACCGTAAGAGCAAGAAAAAACTCCAAATTTGCCAAATCAGACTGGATGGAAATAGAAAAGCAGCGTGGAATTTCTGTAACATCTTCTGTTATGCAATTTGAATATAATGACAAGGTTATATCTATAATGGATACGCCCGGTCATAATGACTTTGGTGAAGATACCTATCGTATTTTAACATCAGTTGACAGTGCGGTAATGGTTATAGATGCAGCTAAGGGTATCGAGGCGCAAACAAAAAAATTGTTTCAGGTTTGCAGCATGAGAGGAATTCCCATATTTACATTTATAAATAAGCTTGACCGGGAAGCTAAAGATCCCCTTGAGTCAATGCAGGAGTTAGAAGATGTATTAGGACTTCCGTCAGTTGCAGTAACGTGGCCCATCGGTTGCGGAAAAGAATTTGAAGGTATATATGACAGGTTAAAAAATACAGTATATTTATTTAAGAAAAAAGAACAAATATACCTTGGGGAAGAAAAAATTCAATCTCCAAAGCTTGATGGTGTTCTAAGCCAGTCAAATTTAGAAAATTTAAGATATGCAATGGAGCTTCTTGACGGAGCCGGAAATGAATTTGATCTGGAATTAATAAAGCAAGGTAAATTATCCCCTGTATTTTTCGGCTCAGCACTTGCAGATTTTGGAGTAACTGAATTTTTAGAGCATTTCCTTCAGATATCCCCTCCTCCGTCAAAAAGAAAAACTACAACAGGATATGTTAATCCAACGGATGAGGAATTTACTGGATTTATATTTAAAATTCAAGCTAACATGGATCCTAACCATCGTGACCGCCTTGCATTTTTAAGAATATGCTCAGGTACATTCGTCAGAGGCATGAACGTAACATTATCAAGAAACGGAAAGCAAATGAAGCTTAGTCAATCCACACACCTTATGGCCAATGAAAGAGAAACGGTTGATACTGCCTATGCCGGAGATGTAATAGGTATATACGATTCGGGTAATTTTCAAATCGGTGATTCATTAACCAACAGTAAGGAAAGAGTGTTTTTTGAACCATTGCCTACCTTCCCTCCTGAATTGTTTTGCAGGGTAAGTGCTAAGAATTCTTTAAAGGGTAAGAACTTCCAAAAAGGAGTTGAACAATTAGCTCAGGAAGGTGCTATTCAGGTTTACAAAAATGAATATAACGAGGTTGTTCTTGGAGCTGTCGGTGTATTGCAATTTGAAGTATTTGAATATAGATTAGTAAACGAATACAATACTGATATTCGTATGGAGAGCATTGATTTTTCAGTAGCAAGATGGGTAAAAACAGATGATCCGGAAAGCTTAAAAAAATATCAGAATTCAAGATGCATGCTTGTTTACGATCATTACGAAAGACCTGTATTATTGTTTACAAATGCATATGCTTTAAAAAGCTTCCAGGAAAGAAATGAGGATATAGTATTAGTAGAAGCGCTTGACGTAATAGATGAAATAGGTCGCTGAAAATTTTTTCAGCAACCTATATTGGTGATAAAGTCATCAATCTAAACCGGGTAATCCGGTTTTTTTTATTGTATATTATACAATAAACCCCCGGCTATGCCGGGGGAACCAAAACGCTTTAGCTTCAAGTAGAAAAAGAAAACCTCCAATGTTAAAATAATGTAGGTTTGCCAACCACATTACAACAGAGGAGGATTCAATTGGATAAGAATACTTTATCACATACAACATGGGAATGCAAATATCATGTGATATTTGCGCCAAAATACAGACGACAAGTAATATACGGAAAAATTAAACAAGACGTAGGAAAAATATTACGAGATTTATGTGAAAGAAAAGGAATAGAAATAATTGAAGCTGAGTTATGTAAAGATCATATACATATGCTTGTGAGGATACCACCAAAATATAGCGTATCAGAAATAATGGGATATTTGAAGGGAAAAAGTTCCTTAATGATATTCGATAGACATGCAAATCTAAAATATAAATATGGGAATAGGCATTTTTGGTGTAGAGGATACTATGTAGATACAGTAGGAAAAAATGCAAAAAAAATTGAGGAATACATAAGAAATCAGCTCCAAGAAGACATAGCAAATGATCAAATAAGTTTGAAAGAATATATGGACCCGTTTACGGGTGAGCAGGTGAAGAAAAGCAAATAACCAACCGCTTTAGCGGTAGCAAGTAAATATATGCGGTTGGCAAATTATTCAGTGAGCCTTAAGGCTCAAGCAGGTAACATGCCCTTATAGGGCTAAAGCAAACCACCGGCTGAGCCGGTGGTCATGATTGTTTGCACTTACAGTATAATCGTCTGCTTATACTGTAGCTTTTGTACGGCCAAACAGAAATTGCATATACTTAAACAATACATATATTGTAATTGCCACAGCTATAATTTCCTGAAATTTAACTAAATAAATCAGCCAACTCACAGGAGCGTCGGTTTTTAATAAATATCCGTTTGTAAGTTTCATTGCTATACCGCTTATAATCAGGGGGAATGTAAATCCTGAAAAGCTTGGGTAAAACTTTAGTTTAATCAGCTTAGTCAGCATTATAATTGCGGCTGCATACATCACTAATGATATTGTCAATAACGAATAAATTATAAATAGGCTTTTAGTTTCAAATGAATTCATGTAGGCAGCTAATAATAAGCTTGATGGTGCTGCAAAAATAATTAAGGTCGGTTTTATCGGCTCAGGCATTTCTTTTATTATTACTACCCTATATATAACAACAGGAAGTAATATTACATAACTTATAAGTCCGAACCAAAATGATATTTGACCTATGATGTTCATTTTAAATGCAGGCGCAGTAACTCCTGCTACAGCAATACCTACATACACAATAAACCATGAAGGCATAATTTGCTTTATGTTGAATTTTAGAGTGTATTTTAAACTAAACCACAAAATGTAGATTAAATGAAGTATGACACCTGCAATCCACATATAAAAAGCCAAATCAGCAATTATAGGTTTTAAATATACCGATAAAAGCATTGTAGCCATAAAAAATGCGGGAAATACACTTGCAACTGCGGGGTTGTCTAAATTTTCCTTAAAGTTATCAGGAAATTTTATAATTTTAATAATTAATAAAACATAAAAAACAGCTGAGGTAATTCCAAATAAGCTTCTTAGAATCTCCCCATAAGATTGAATAAGGTTACCGGCGGAAGCCAGTCCTAAAACAAGCCCTGCAACAGGTACGGGATATTTTCTTAGTATTTGATCCATAGTTGTCTCCATATTAAAATTTTAGCTTACTCATTATAATATATACATCTTATATAATCAATTTATTAAGTATTGGAATTTACTATTGTTACTCTCTTAACGATTAGAATTTACAATAATGATACCTTTGAAAAAAGCTGTTTGTACATGCTATAATGAATAATACTTTAGTTTCGGAGGACTGTAATGACATTAGTTAATACTATGGAATATAACAAGGTAGAGCTTTTAGATAAGGTTCAGTCGGATGCTGAAAAACTGTTTAGAAGCGGGACATATTTTTGCAGCGAAGCTGTATTACAAACAATAAATGAACTTTTAGGTAAACCATATGATGAAAGTATTGTAAAATTAGCAAGCGGATTTCCTATAGGCATGGGGAAAGCTCAATGCTTGTGCGGTGCAGTATCAGGCGGTCAAATGGCCTTAGGTATAGTTTACGGAAGAGTTGAAGGCGAGCCGATGCAGGATAAGATGTTTGAAATATCAAAAAAACTCCATGATTATATAATAAATGAATACAAATCAACATGCTGCAGGGTTATAACTAAAAAATGGCAGGGTGATGATTTTAAAAGCCCTGAAAGAAAAGAACATTGTATTACAATTACAGGAATGGTTGCAAGATGGGTTGCAAATGAATTGATTCAAGATAATAAAGTTAAGGTTAAATAAGCGACTGACACCAAATTAAAAATTTGGTGTCAGTCACTTATACTGTAAGTGCAATCACAAAGGTTCTCATATATTTGAGAACCTTTGATTTTTAAGCTAATAAATCATCTGATGACTGTAGCAGCTTATTGCTCCATTTGCCGCATCTGTCACCGAAATAACCTATAACCGCATTATTTTCATAAATTTTAACTACCTCGCACTTATTAGGGCAGCCTTCACATTCAAAGCTTTTTGAAATTATATTACTGTTTGCAAGTTCTAATCCTCTGAAATTTGTTTTTCCTGATTTTCTTGCTGCTTTTTTAGCTATAATAGCAGCACCTATGGCACCCATCATATTAAAATGCTCAGGCACATAAATTTCAAACCCTAATGCATTTTCAAAAGCTGCTTTCATCCCCTTATTTGCTGCTACTCCACCCTGAAATAAAACCTTCGGTAAAATTGTCTTGCCTTTTCCTATGTTGTTTAGATAATTTCTTACCAATGCATCGCAAAGACCTCTGATTATTTCAGATTGGTTGTATCCAAGCTGCTGCTTGTGAATCATATCTGATTCTGCAAAAACGGCACACCTGCCGGCAATTCTCACTGTACTTTTTGCCTTAAGAGCGTAGTCGCCAAATTTTTCAATAGGAATCTCCAATCTTTCTGCCTGTCTGTCTAAAAAGGAACCGGTGCCTGCGGCACATACCGTATTCATGGCAAAATCAGATACTATCCCGTTATTGAGAATTATTATTTTTGAATCCTGCCCTCCTATTTCAATTATTGTTCTTACATCCTTATAAAATTCCAATGCTGCTGTTGCATGAGCCGTTATTTCATTTTTTGCCGCATCTCCTCCGATTATAGCGGAAGCTATCATTCTTCCGCTTCCTGTCGTTCCTGCAGCTGAAATTTCAGATTGATCGTATTTGTTTTTTAAAATCTTAAACCCATCTTGAACTGCCTTAATGGGATTTCCCTTTGTTCTTAAATAAATTTTTTCTTTTACTGTCATGTATTCATCTAACAATACAAGATCTGTACTTACTGATCCTACATCAACCCCTAAATAATACACTTTCTTTTCTCCTTTCAAGCAAGTCTATAAATGCTTCAATTCTTGTAATGTAACCTGCTTCCCCGGTCATATCATCTACCACCAGTGACATAACAGGAAAATCAAAATCCTTTGAAATGGTTGGAAGAATTGATTTTGATACTATTTCGGGCATACAGCCCATTGGAAATATTTGAATTGCTCCATCGTAACCTTCCTTGGATGCAGTCACCGCTTCACCTACACATTCAATAGCATGACCGCCTATTTGAAGAGGTAAATACTTTTTGGAATTCCTTCGTATGGTTAAAGAGTTAATTTTCAAGGGACTCAATAATGCATTTTTTACCCACCAGCTTGGAGTAAGACCTCTATGAGAAGAAACACCGTATTCCATTAATTTATCCTCTATGGAAAAATTCGTATATGGCTCAATAACAGTGTATATTTCTCCTATAATGGCGATTTTTAAAGGATTCTTATTTATATCAATGTGTACGTGCTTAATTTTTTCTTTATATTCCATCAGCAAATTAATCATTTCTTTTGGAGTCTTGCATTTTAATGCTTCTTCTTTACACTCATTTAATATATGTTTGCAGTCATTATTATTTTTTTCATATCCTGCAAACATATGAGCAGCTTCTTCTATTTCATCTATCAACTTTATAACTCTTAAACTATTGTTTAAAGCTTGAAGCTTTTCAACTGTTCTTTTATTGCTTTTTGAAGAAATTTGATTAATTCTCTTATATAATTCTTTTATTCCTATATCCTTTGGATAATCGATAACGATGAAGTTTAAATCATATCCCATGTTTTTCATTAAATTCATTTGAAGTTCGCAATACTCCCCGAATCTGCAGGGACCACAGCTGCCAACAATAATTACGGTATCTGCGCCTTCTTGAATTGCCTGAACATAGTTCCCTATCATCAATTTAAATGGGAGGCATATTTCTTCAGGAGAATGCAATGTACCAATATCAAGCGCTTCTTTATTATTTTTTGGTGGTATTACATAATCGATTTCAAGGCCGTCTAACAGAGCTTTTGCTGCTAAATATACATTACCCATGTGTGGAAATGTTACTTTCATTCTTAATTCTCCTTTCAAGCATGTCAGTAAATGCTTCTATTCTTGTGTCTATACCGGCTTCCCCGGTATGTTCGTCAACTTTCAGGGTTAAAAACGGAAAGCTTCCAACTTTGTCTTTTATTAACTCGATAATTACAGAATCTATACCACAGTTAAATGACGATATGTATATAATTCCGTCAACATTTTTTTCCTTTGCAGCATTTACGGCAAAACCGTAATTTTCTCTTGCATAAGTCCAAAATGGGCGTTTATATAAATTGTTAATTTCTAAGCTTATTAAAAATTCCTGTGTAAACTCCATAGTTTCTACACCCACACCTAATTTGTTCAGCTTATTTACTAAATTCATATTGACAAAATTATCGTATATGTTGTATGGATGCCCTACTAATGCAATTTTAATATCATATTCCTCGTTCAAAATTCCGGAGGTGTAGTTTAATTGTTCATCATAGGCTTTTAAAAATGCGTGCTTGATTTTAAAGTTATTGCCTGTAACTTTTTTCCCCGCAGATTTTGCCCAATGATAAAGCTTATTTTTAGTAAAAGCATAAATCGGTTCTGTTACAGCTAATGGCATATTATCTATACTGTTTAACACCATCTCCGGAAGTCCGCAAAACTTCGGACATATATACTCATTTTTTTTAAGCTGCATTATGCGGGGAATAACAATAAGATCACATTTGTCCTTTAAAACTGCTGCATGACCATGAAAAATTTTTATTGGAAGACATGCTTCGTCGACAGCATATTTTACTCCTAAATCTAGGATTTTTTTGTTTGTATCCTCTGACACAACTACATCTGCACCTAATTCTTTAAAAAAAGTAAATAAAAAAGGATGATATTTGTAATATAACAACCCTTTTGGAATTCCTACCTTCATAAACCCTCCATAATAAGTAGTAGAATGTATCAAATTTATTTGCTCGCTTCCGCTCGCATAAATTTGGCATTCCTTGCATTTGACCTACCATCCATTTCAACTGCGCTATCGCTTGTTAAAATGGGGTTAGGGCATAAAAAATATCACAAATTATATTATCTCCCATAATTTGTGATATTATTCCCCAATTACCATATATTAATAATCTTTGTTAATCTTGTAGCCATGAATAGTTTTGTTTTAAATATAATAGTATGTCTTCTATGTTTATCGTATCGGCAATTTTCATAGATTCTTCATTTGTTATTTTTATTTCATTTTCATTAATCTTTAACATTGTAAATAATAATTTATTAAGTGTTGTCGCTAATTTGTCGTATGTCATTTTAATTTCCTTTTCTTTCATACTATGAATTAACTCTGCTTCAGCGCCAACTGCTACTATTACAGCTAAATTAAGCTGATATTTAGTTATTGGAACATTGTAATCTTTTATTATGTTATAACAAATATCAACGGTCTTTGCAATTTTAATTTTTGTTAAGGTACGATACATCATCATTTCGTATAACATATCGCTAAAATATTGTTTTGAATTCATAGTTCTTATAAATAAAATGTTTAATGTTGCATAGTATGTAAGTCCGTTAATTTTATCTTTATAATTACAATCTAAATAATTTTTTATACCTGTTAATATATCTGAAAACATTTCAAGAATTATATCTTCTTTTTGCTTATAATAGTAATGCAAAAGTCCTTTATTAATAGATGATGTACTTGCTATTTCTCTGGTTGTTGTCTTGCTGTAACCATTATCTTTAAATAGTATAAATGAGTTCTTCAGAATATTTTCTTTTTGAATAAATGCACGGTTCATTTTAATCACCATCCGATTAATTTTAGTAAAAAAATGAATTTAGTTACGTCAATTATTATACAATAATAATGCAAACGCAACAATACTAAATTGCAGACAATCATAGCAGAAATTAAAAATAAAAAATAGGACAATCCTTAAGATTATCCTATAATAATTTTTTTGTTATTTATTAAGCAGGTTTCTTAATCTTGGGAACAATATATTATTTTCTAAATGAATGTGCTGGAATATGTCGGACTCTAACTCATGAAACTTTTGATATGTTAGGTCAAATGTTTCGCAGCCACCTTCAGGCATAGTAAAATCGTTTGTTATTTTTCTTAATTCTTTTAGAATGTCTCCCGAATTAGTATGCTCTGATTCCAATTCGTTAATAATATCAACTGCCTTTTTTAAGTCATTTTGTGAATTTGATTTTTCATATTCTTTAATAGCAGGATACTGAATAGTTTCTTCTTTTGTTAAGTGATCCTCTAATTCCATCTTCAATGTGTTAAACAATTTATGAACCTTTGAAAGCTCAGGATAATGAGGTCCGTGAACTCTTAAAATTGTAGTTGAAAGTTTACTGATTTTAGGTAGTTCTGACCATAAATAAGCATGATGCTTATTTAAAATCTGTTCTATTATTTCACTCGTTGAAGCTTCCACCCAGTTTTTATCTTTTGCATTTGCCTCATAGTTTTCATACTCAGAATTAATTTTATTCAGCAATTCTGATTCATTAATATTTTGTTCATTTATTGCTTCACTAAGAGGTCTGTTTCCTCCACAGCAAAAGTCTACCTTATATTCTTTAAATATATCTGCGGCCTTTGGAAACGCATTAACTATTTCACCTATTTTTTGTGTACTATTAAATTTATTCATCATATACCTCCATTTATTTGCTTTAATTTATTATGTTTAAATTATACAAATATATAAATGGAATTTATATGATTTAAATCAAATTTAAAAATTAGTTGCCGTGAAATTCAATAACTTTCATTAATTATTTTATTTAAATATTTATTACAAACTCTTTTTTTATTTTTGTGCTTTGCCTGTAATGTGCTCTATGTTTATTTTATATACATTCGCCGCATCTTTTGCTTTATTTATATAATCTTTTCCTTCTTCTATAAACTTATTGGAGTATTTTTTTATAAATTCAAATAATGCTTCTTCCTTTTCTTGCTTACTTACTTCTGTAGCTTTTCCAAATAAAATAACACTTTTATAATTTGTATCAAATTTGTCCGGTAACAACTCAACATCAGAATATACACAAAAAGAAACTTTATCACAGCTTTTAATATTATCAAGCTTTTGTCCTTTTTTTGCACTGTGAAAATATATGCTGTCATTGTAATATACATAGTTTAACGGAACACCGTAAGGATAACCGTTTTCGCATATTGTAGACAGAACACCAATTTCATTATTTTTTATTATTTCGATACTTTCTTCCATGGTTAACTGTTTATCTTTTCTTCTCATTTCTCTGAACATTTTTGTACTCCTTTAATTAATTTGTGAAAGCCGGATTATTGCTCTGCAAAAAAAAAACCTTAAAAAACCTTAATTAATTTTCATCTAAGATAGCAATCGCTCTAACAGGAGCGCCATCAGAATTTTCAAATTTTAAAGGAAGAGCACAGAATGTAAATAACTCCTGACCAACTTTTTCTAAATTTGTTAAGTTTTCAATAACTACAATGTCACTTTCTGCGAATAGCTTTCGGTGAATTGATAAATTTGCGTCTGAAATAGGATCAATACCGATTACATCCAGTCCAACGCCCTTTTTATTGCTTTTGATTAAATATTCTGCAACATCGTATGTAATATAAGGATATTCTCCAAAATATGTATTTGTACCCCAATACTTATCCCAACCGGTATAAAATAAAATGAAATCCGCTTTATCTGCTTTATCTCTAATATTTTCAATATATTTAAAAGTAATTTGCTGTCCTTCTACTAAATCACTACAATTAATGACCAATCCTTGTCCAACAAAATGTTCAACCGGAAATGAATCTAAAGTTGTTCTATGTGCAAATAAATGAGCAGGAGGATCCATATGAGTGCCTGTATGAGAAAACATTGTTAATAAAGTTTCTTTGAAACCATCTTTTGCATACGTATTTGCAACTTTTAGTTTAGGCCTTTCAGTGCCGGGATAAACCGGCATATCAACTGAAATTGTATGCGTTAAATCAATTATTTTCATAATAAACTGTCACTTCCTTATTTAATTTTTTTATTTGGAAATGAAAAGAACCGTACTCTAAAGTTTTAAAGTTGCTAAGACTGTTAAGTTAATTTCATTTCAAGTGTATTTGCTCTGAATCCTAAGGATTTATAAAATTCTATGGTGTTGGTATTTTCAATAGCTACTGTTATATTGATAGATTTACAACCATTATTTTTCAACCAATTTATGTGGCTTTCCATTAATTTTCTGCCTATTCCGTTATTTCGTTCATTTGCATCTACGTGCAGAGTATGTGTTTCTCCATTTGTTCCTTCATAGGTTGAAATACAATAACCTGATAATTTCCCATTGTTTTCTGCTATTGAAATTTTAATATGCTCTTTATCATATATACCAAAGGAATTTATTCTTTCTTCAAAAACCAAATCAGTATACAAAAATCCAAAATACTCAGAAATATTTTCATGATATTTTTTGTTCTTTTCCCATAATTCTTTAATAATTGAAACCTGATTAAATGGTATATCATTAATAATAATCATAAAAGCCCCCTGTTGTATCTCAGTAAATTAATTGGAAACAAAAAGAATCGTCCTCATCAAGTAGTTAATCAGCTTCTAATGGAATATAATAATCTAAAATTATATTTCCATTTTCATCAGGTGTAGTAAACCTTGGACAATTATATAACTCCATACACCATTTCATATTGTCGCATTTGTACCCATTTTCTATAAGTGCTTGCTCTGTCTGCGAATGGGCTGTTGAACAAACATCAGGTGTATTTTTACCTTTAATCCACCCAATCGCCACGTTTGTTTCTTGTATATCTGTACAATAATAACCTTTCGGCACATCTACTCCATTTTTCATGAGCATACCTATTACATATGAAAAATCTCCATCACCTTTGTCCCAATCAAGCATAACTCCAACATAATCTTTGTCATAAATAAAATCATCCTGTTTTTCAAGTGGCAAAAATATGTCATCTGCAAAACATTTAGCCCAGAAAGCAGGTATACGATTTTCTCCTTGCATATGTAAAGCCATATTGTACCTAAGTTCTTTTCCTACTAATTTAAGCTTCGGTAATCTTTTAACTTCAAGTTTTATAAGGTCTCCCATTTTACCCTCCTAATTCCTTTTTTTAATATTGTACCATGTTATTCAATAATAAAAAATATATATTAGAAAAAATTTACAGTAGATTAATTGGAAACAAAAAGGACCGTTCTAATAAAAAATTACACTTCATTACTATTTTAAAATTTATTTATAAATTTTGTAGTCCTTCAAAAAGTTCATTATAGGATTTATTATTTTTGCATCTGCCATATGAAAAAGCTTTAATTTCTCCAAATTCTAAAAGAAAACACTTTGCTAATTCCTCAACTGTTTGTTCCAATGCCATATAAAATTGAGTATAAGCAAATTCATACTCTGGAGTATCTTCTTTGAAATTCGCAGTAATTAAAGATTCAGTTACCTGATCAAGAGGATACATTTTTAAATGAAATAATTCATGAACTATTACTTCTTCAAGATTTTCATGTTTAGGATTAACTATATTAATTAGAACAATTGCTTTTTTATCATCACAATCAATTTTCAAATCACCTGTTTTTACCCAATTAGGATCAGTTATGAATTCAAGCTTAACATCCCAATATGAAAATACCCGCAATTTCTTGCACCAATAATCAAATAATTCCATTAATTTTTCACTATCAATCATTTTTAGTCCCCCTAACTATTTAGCATCTTTTGTACCCATTTACCCTGCTAATTCACTTGTTGAATAATATTATACCATATTATTCAATATAAAAAAATATGTATTTGAAAAGGTTTGCGGTAATAAGTTAGAAACAACAAGAAATGGTTTTCTTTCAGTATCTTCTATGATATAAAAAACCCGCTAAAGAAGCGGGTCTTGCGTTATAAAGCAATGAAATATATTTATTTTTCTATTACTGCCTGAACTAATTTAATGCATTCTAAAACGTCTGATTTGTTGAAAATTTCTCCCGAAGTGTGTAAATTCCTTGTGGGTATGGAAATAGCACCGCTTGGGACGCCTTCTCTTGATAAGTGAATCGGTCCTGCATCAGTACCGCCATGTTCAAGAACCTCATACTGATATTTAATATTTTTTTCTATGGCTAATTCAGTTAATAAATTTTTAACTTCCGGATGAGTAATAACGGATTTATCCATTATTTTAATTGCAGCGCCCTCTCCAAGCTTAATATCCATTTTTGTGCCGTTTTCGGTATCTCCGGTATCTGTTACATCAACAGCTATAGCTAAATCGGGGTTAATTTGATAAGCGGCTGTTTTCGCTCCTCTGCATCCTACTTCTTCTTGTACGGAAAATACATAATAAACATCATTATCGGTTGAAGGATGATTTTTAAGAGATTCTATAAGTATGTAGCAGCCGATTCTGTCATCTGCAGCTTTGCAAATTACGCAGTCTTCTGTTTCATAGTACTCTGATTTAAATACGCACATATCTCCGGTTTTAAAGTTATTTTTTGCAAAATCCTTAGAGGTTGAAGCAACATCAAGGAACAGTTTATTCATAGTTACTTTTTCTTTATCCTTGATTTCCTCGCTGCAGATAACACCCTCTAAGCAATTGTCAAATACCATTCTAAGTCCTAATATTTCCTTTGGATTAACTCCTCCTACGTTAGAAAATCTAAGGAATCCTTTTTCGTCAACGTGAGTTATAATTAAGCCGATTTGATCCATGTGAGCTGAGAATAATATTTTTTTACCGTTACCTTTTTTTCTTACTATTAAATTTCCTAAAGCGTCTACGTTTATTTCATCTGCATATTCTTTTATTTCATTTACAATTAATTCTCTTACATTATTTTCTCTGCCTGACGGAGAAAAACAATCTGATAATTTTCTCATTAATTCACTGTTATAATTCATTTTATTCCCCTTTCTGATTATCTAATACAACTAATTTAGCTAATTGAACAACGCTGTTATAATCATTTATGCTTGCAACATTTACCGATGAGTGAATATATCTGCATGGAATGGATATAGCTACAACCTTGGAGCCGTTCTTTGCTTTATGAATCGGCCCTGCATCATTACCGCCTGCAGATGATTTTCTTAACTGATAAGGTATATTATTTTCTAATGCGATTTTTTCTACTTTTCGAACCTCATCTATATCATAAAGCGTGGAACTGTCCATAAGGGAAATTGTCGCTCCCTTGCCTATTGAAGTTACTTTTGAGTGATCTTTTACTTCGGGCATATCTGCAGAAACTGTACCTTCCAACACTATACTGAAATCAGGGTCTAAGCTGTATGCTGCAGTTTGCGCCCCTCTGCATCCAACTTCCTCCATAACGGTGAATACTCCATAAAAATCTGCATCCAATTTCATGTTTAAAAGCTCTAACAAAGCGCTGCAGCCGGCACGGTCATCCAATGCCTTTGCTTTTATTAAATCTTCTCCGAATTCTACATAATCGCTTTTAAACGTTATATAATCGCCTATGTTAACAAGCTTTTCGGTTTCCGATTTTGAATCTGTACCTATATCTATATATAGCTTATCAATAGGGATTGATTTTTCTCTTTCGTCATGCTTCATTAAATGAACGGCTTTTGAACCGATGACTCCGGTAATTTTATTTTCGCCGATAATCACAACCTTTGAATTTAAAACTCTTTGGTCTATACCACCGACTGCCTGGAATTTAATAAAACCGTCGGAATCAATGTGCGATACGATTAAGCCTACTTCATCCATATGAGCGGCTACCATTATAGTTTTGTTTTTTTTGCCTTTATTGTGTGCTATAACATTGCCAAGTTTATCAACATAAAAATCGCAATCTATTTCTTTTAATTTATTTTTTATATAATTTCTTACTTCATATTCATTTCCTGATACGCCGGAAAGTTCAGTTAATTCTTTTAAAAACATAATATTTCCTCCAAATCAGAATTATCAAGTTCATTGATGAATCGGGCTATTGCCTTGCCTGTAGTTTCCACATCCTTTAAACTTATTGTTTCTACGGATGTATGCATATATCTTAATGGGATTGACAATAAAATACAAGGAACGCCTTCTCTGTTTATTTGAATACCTTCTGTATCGGTGCCTGTTGCAGCCGGTGCTACTTCATATTGGAAAGAGTAATTATAATTATTACAAACCTCAATAAATTTCTTTGTAAGCTTTGGATTTAATCTTCCTCCTATACAAACAGCAGGACCTTTTCCAAGCTGTGGTGCATCTGAAGGCATTTCAGGAGCTTTTCCATGAGTAACATCTAATGCAATAGCTATATCCGGATTTATTTTATAGCTTGCAGTAATGGCTCCCCTGTATCCTGTTTCTTCTTGTACTGAGGCAGTATAATATATATTACTTTTATGAGATAATTTTTTTAATTCTTTGGCTGCTTTTAGCATAACAGCTACGCAAGCCCTGTCATCAAAGGCCTTTGCGGTTATAAAATCACCCTGTAATGATACCAATTCTCTTTTTACGGTTGCAATATCTCCTACTCTTATTAATTTTTCAAGTATTTCTTTTGGATAACCTGTATCTATGTACAGTTCATTTAATTTTAATGTTTTATCTCTGTCTTCAGCGGGTGTCACGTGTGGCGGCTTGATTCCTATTATTCCAGACACGTTTTCTTTGCCGTAAATAATTACATCTTGAGCAACTAAGGAAGCAGAATTTATTCCTCCGACCTGAGTAAAGCTTAAGAAGCCGTCATCCAATATTTTAGTTATCATTAAGCCGATTTCATCTATGTGTGCTGAAAGCATTATTTTGGTATTACTTGTTCCGTTGGATTTAAATATGTAGCTTCCGATCTTGTCCTTTTCATATGTATCCGTATATGGTTCGAAATATTTAATTAATTTGTCGCCGTTAATATGCTCAAAACCGGAAACAAATTGTGTCTGGCATATGTCAATTAAAAATTCCTTTAGCATTTTACCCTCCATAACTATAAATTTACTTTCTAATTAGTAATTGAAAAACATAGAGAAAAAGCAATTGTTTGCGACTTAAATCAATCGCTCATCAATTGCTTATCTATCGCTAATTAACCGCTAATCTGTTGTATTAACTTACTTTAACAAATCCTCAAGAGCATCACCTATAGATTCGCCGATAGTAAAGTTTGTTTTTTCCGGCGTATAAGATGCCACATTATCATTATTTGTAGATTCATCGCCTTTATCTTCCAATATAAATGTCAAGCTTAGAGTTTTGCCCTTATTATCAATTCCAAGTACTTTAGCATCCTTTACTTCGCCAACTTTAACTACTTGTGCAGGTGTTCTTAATTTTTCTGTTGATACCCTTGCTATCGGAATAAAGCTGTCAATGTTTCCATTAACGTTCACATGTACTCCGTCTAATAAAATACGAGTAATTTCAACAGATATTACATCATCTTTTTTGATGTTTTTAGTATAAACGTCAAAAGGATGTTCAGTTAATTGTTTTAATCCCAAGCTTACTTTTCTGTCTTTTCTAGTAATATTTAAGATCTTAGCAGTTACCTCCTGACCTTCCTGTAATACATCTGTTACTTTTTCAGTTCTGGCCCAGTCAAGATCCTTAATATGAAGAAGGCATTCTATTCCGTCTATATCAACGAAAGCGCCAAAATCTACGATTCTTGTAACCTTGCCGGTTACTACATCACCTTTTTGATGCTTATCTAAAAATAATGACCAAGGACTTTTTATTGTTGCTTTGTAGCTAAGTGAAAGCTTTTTATTTTCTTTATCTATACTTTTTACCTTTACACTTATTTTGTCGCCTGTCTTAAGAACTTCAGAAGGATGTTTAATTCTTGTCCATGCGATTTCATTAATGTGAAGCAATCCATCTATACCGTTAATTTCAACAAATGCACCGTAATCCTGGATATTTTTAACTACACCTTCATATATTTCGCCTTCTTTGATATTTTCCCAGACTTCTTTATCTTTTATTTCTTTTTCTATTTTTTCAACAGCTCTTGATGTTAAAACTAATTGTCTTCTTCCTTTGTTGTTTTTAGTTTCTAATACATTTACTTTCAGTATTTTACCAACGTATTCTGACGTATCAACATTTCTTTTTATAGAAATTTGATTTCTTGGAATAAATCCTTTAATTCCTTTTACTTTTCCGTAAATACCGTATTGTGAAGCTTCAATTATAGTTGTTTCTATTACGGTATTTTCGTTTTTCATTTTTTCAAGCTCATTCCAGATTTTATTTTCTTCTAATGGTTTTCTTGTTAATACTACATTTCCGTCCTGGTCTGATACTCTCAGTACCTGAGCTTCAATTTCGTCTCCTTCTTTTACCATTTTCGTTAAATCTGTAACCTCTGATAAGGAATATTCGTCTCTCGTAATAATTCCGTCTGATTTATAATTGATGTTTACAGAAATGGCTTCAGGATTTACATATATAACGGTTCCTTTAACTCTTTCACCAGTTCTGATATAAGATACTCCACCATAGTTTTCAAGCAATTCGTGCATAGAACCCACGTTCTCTTGCTCGTTTTTTTCAACCTGTTCATTCATGTTGTTATTTAGGTTTTCCAACATATTAATAACCTCCTCAATTATCCTGTCAGGAGCTGATGCTCCTGCGGATACTCCCACAATAGTATTTTTATCAATATAGTTATAAGGTATTTCCTTATAATTTTCAATTAAGAATGTGTCAGGGCAGATTTTTTTACTAAGTTCATACAATTTTTTTGTATTTGAACTGGTCCTGCTGCCTACAATAAGCATTACATCACATTTTGAAGCAAGCTCAACGATCGCTTCCTGCCTTTTTCTTGTTGCATTACATATGGTATTATGTATTTCAATATTTAAGTATTTTTTTTCTTCTATCAAATCAACAATCTTTTGAAATTCTTCGGTGTTAAATGTTGTTTGTGATACAAGACAATACTTTTTACTAAAATCAATTTCAATATTTAAAAATTCTTCTGCGGTGCTTATTACTGTTGCTTCATTGTTGCACCACCCTAATATTCCAAGAACCTCCGGGTGATTTTTGTCACCGGTAATTATTATATTGTATCCGTTATTTTTAGATTCTTCAACTATTTTATGTATATTTTTGACTTTTACACATGTAGCATCAATAAAATCAACATTTTTTTCATTTAATTCATCAATAATTTGCTTTCCTACTCCGTGAGCTCTGATTAATAATCTTGCGTCATTTTTATCCGGTATATTATAAACTATTTCTAAACCCTTATTGCTTAATTCTTCGATGACATCTTTATTATGTATTATTTCACCATAGCTGTAAAGCTTTTTTTCATTATCAAGTGTTTTATTTGCCTTATCTACGGCTATTTTTACACCTGAGCAGAAACCGTTATATTCAGAAATGATAATTTTCATATTATTACCTGTCTTCCAATTTGTAAATATTTCTTAATATTTCTTTGCCTATTTCAACATATTTCTCAGTACTTGCTTTTCCGTCAAAATTTTCGAAATAATTTATTTCTTCGCCGAAAAATATTTCAATTTTGCCTCTGAATTTATATGTTCCTTTTATATAAAAAGGTAAAATATTAACCTTCGCTTTATTTGCGATAAGAGCTATCCCCGGCTTAGCATTGTCTTCATTATATTTGAGAACTCTTGTTCCCTCAGGGAAAATTCCAAGCACCTTTTTTTGATTAAGCACATGTAAAGAACTTTTAATAGCTGATAAGGATATTCCATGTCTGTCAACCGGGAAAGCCCCCAAGCTTTTAAAAATAAATCTCAAAAACTTATTTTCAAATAATTCTTTTTTACCCATAAAGTGAATTTGACGTTTTGAAGAAACGGCTAATATAACAGGGTCAATCATTGATATATGATTACCGCAAGCAATTAAGCCGTCTTTTGTGCCATTAATTCTTTCAGCGTTGTGTACTTTTAAATCAAATACGATAAATACTAAAAATTTAAGTATAGCAACTATTATTTTATAAAACATTACGTCCTCCGATGATGTCAGCTAACTTATTTACTGTTTCTTCTAAACTCATATCTGAGGTATCTATTAAAATAGCATCATCAGCTATCTTTAAAGGAGAAATTTTTCTTGAAGAGTCCTGTTCGTCACGTTTTTTTATATCTGTAAGAATATTTTCAAAAACGACGTCCTTGTTGCTTGCAACTAACTGATTATATCTTCTGACAGCTCGTACTTCTTCAGAAGCCGTAACAAAAAACTTATAATCGGCATTCGGAAAAACAACAGTACCTATGTCTCTTCCGTCTAATATTACATTTTTATTTTCTGCAATTTTTCTTTGTAAATCAACCATTTTATTTCGAACGTTACCTAAAGCCGATATTTTGGAAGCATTAATAGATACTATTTCATCCCTTATTAAACATTCCACATTTTGACCGTCTAAATAAATATTATTGTCATAATAATCTACTGTCGTTAAATTAAGCATTTCATTGATTTTATCAGAATTTTCTTCATTTATATCAATTTTGTTTATGTATGCCTTATATGCTAAAGCTCGATACATTGCACCGGTATCGATATATTCAAAGTTAAGTTTATTGCTCAGTAATTTTGCAACAGTACTTTTACCTGCTCCCGATGGACCGTCTATTGCAATTATCATATTTTTATTCCTCACATACTATTGAAATTAACACTTTATTATTATATATTAAATTGCAGAATATAACAACAAGTTTTTTGTGTACGACAAAGGGGGACAAAGAACCATCCCCCTAAAGTTTTCGTTATTCATTTTGGTAAATGCTATGGTTATCCCAAAGCTGTTCAAGCTTATTGTAGTATTCAACTATGTCGTCTTTTTCCTGAAGACCTATGTTTATAATCAAATTGTTTATTAAGCTGAGAGGTACAACTAATGAATCAATAAATGAAACTATATTGCTTTTTGCCAAAAGTGAAATATCAGCAAGATTATAAACCGGCGAGGACTCTGTATCGGTGATTGCAACAATTTTAGCATTGCGTCCCTTGATGAACTTCGTTGCTTCAATAGTTGTTTTTGAATATCTCGGATAGCTTATAACAATCAAAACATCTGTTTCTTTAATACGAATAATTTCCTCATAAAGGGAATTTACACCACTGTTATTTAAAACTTTAACGTTATCAAGTATTACATCGAGATAAAACCCAAGGTAATTAGACAATGTTGATGAAGTTCTGAGGCCAAGTATGTATACCTTATTAGCGTTCATGATTAAATCCGTTGCCTTATCAAGCTCTTTGGTGTCTATCGTTTCATACAAGCTTCGCAAAGTATTCATTTCGTTTTTAAGTATCCTTTTATGAAGCTTGTCTTTATCATTGACAATATCACTGTCTAAACTTATTCTTTGGACTGTCGTCAGCTTGTTTTTAATTAATACTTGAAGGGCTTTTTGTAATTCAGGGAAACCTGAATATCCAATGGTACTTGCAAATCGCACTACTGTTGATTCACTGACATCAACGGTTTCCCCTATTTTAGCGGCAGTCATAAATGCTGCTTTATCATAGTGGTCAATTATAAATTGAGCTATTTGCTTTTGTCCCTTGCTGAATTTATAGTAATTACTGTTTATTAAGTTGATTAAATCATTGCTGTTACTCATAAAATCATCCTTTTATTAATTTAATACCCTCTTCAAAAGCATCTAAGTTTTTATTAACGGTAACGGGAGGAACTCTGTGTGTAATTGAATTAATCATTACATCCTTACTGATAACATCCTCACCGATGAGTGCATATAATGCACCTACAGAAATTATATTAGAAACCATGCTTGTTCCTAACTTGCTTTGAGCCGTTTCTAATATAGGCAGCTTATAAATTTTATAATCAGCATCCATATTAACATTAACACATTCATCGACTATAAGTATACCATTTTTATTTAAAGTTGCAACATATTTATCATAAGAACTTTGTGTTAGACATAATAAAATGTTTGGTGTAACTACTTTTGGAAAGTTTATTTCGTTTTTACTGATGATAACTTCTGCCTTGCTGGCCCCTCCACGAGCTTCAGGACCGTAGGATTGAGTTTGAATGGCATTAATTCCTTGTTCTATTGCAGCATCAGCCAAAATTATGGCTGCAAGTATAATTCCCTGACCTCCGGAACCGCTTAATCTAATTTCTATTTTATTAAACAAACTAATCCCTCCTTAACTCTTTGAATTTATCAACAATTACCTGATAGCTTTCAGTGTATTCAGGTTTTGGTTCATTGAAAAATTCGCCGATTAAAATTTTATTTTCGCCTTTTTCAGGATTTTTTTCAACAACCTTTAAATCTACACAATTATCTTTAAAGAAGTTATGCATATTAAAGGCATTACCTTTTTTGTTCTTTCTTCCGTAATATGTCGGACATAGACTTAAGCCTTCTATAAAAGAGAAACCTTTATTTTGTAATCCTTTTTCAACAAGCTTTTGCATTAAAGGTGTATGATAAGCGGTTGCCCTTCCGACAAAGGTTGAACCCGCTCCCTTTGCCAATTTACATAAGTCAAACGGAACATCAATATTTCCGAATGGGGCAGTAGTGGCAAAATCAGCGGTTGGTGTTGTCGGAGAATATTGTCCTCCTGTCATACCATATATATTGTTATTAAATACGATTGTTGTAATGTCTATGTTCCTTCTGGCAGCATGAATTAAATGATTACCGCCTATTGCAGAGCTGTCGCCGTCTCCCATGATTACAATAACGTGAAGTTTGGGATTTGCCATCTTAATTCCGGTGGCAAAAGCAAGGGCACGACCGTGAGTTGTATGCAGAGTATTAAAATCCATGTATCCTGGCGCTCTTGAAGAACATCCTATACCTGAAACTACAACGACGTCATCTTTATTCAGTCCTAATTTATCTATAGCTCTGACTACAGCATTCATCAATGTTCCGTGACCGCATCCGGGACACCATATGTGAGTTAATTTTTCTACTCTGTAATATTTTTGTGTAATGTCGCTGCAATTCATTATTTTTTACCTCCTGTTACGGCATCAATAATTTCCTGTGGAGTAATCAATTCTCCGTTTACTTTATTAATTTTGTTAACTGTACAGTTCTTGCATGCAGCTCTTTCAACTTCTAAGCTATATTGACCCAAATTCATCTCAGCAACATATATTTCTTTTACTTTTTCTGAAACGCTTTTAATCTGTTTTTCTATGAACGGCCAAATGGTTATAGGTCTGAACATTCCTATTTTAATACCTTTTTCACGCATTTCATCCACTGCACTTTTTGCAGATCTTGATACTCCGCCGTAAGCAACAATTGCTATTTCGGCATCCTCCAATTTATATTCATCATAATAAGATATATCGTCTATATTTTTTTCTATCTTGTCTACTATTCTTTGTATAAGCTTACTTGAAATTTCATTGTTATTAGTCGGAAAGCCGTCTTCGCCGTGGGTTAATCCGGTTACGTGATAGCGGTAACCTTCTCCGAAGGATGCCATTTTAGGTATCATGTCTTCATCAGGCTTGTATGCCACATATTCTTCGGAACTGCAAGTAGGTTTTTTTCTGTCTAATATTTCAATTTCTGATAAATTTTTAAATTTTAACTTTTCTCTCATGTGGCCTACGGTTTCATCCATTAGCATAACAACCGGTGTTCTGTATTTTTCTGCTATATTAAATGCTTTTATCGTATATTCGTAAGTTTCCTGTACTGAGTTTGGAGTTAATGCAACTGCAGGATGGTCTCCGTGAGTTCCCCACTTTGCCTGCATAACATCACCCTGTGCAGGTGAAGTAGGCATGCCTGTAGAGGGACCACCTCTTTGTACGTTTACAATAACGCAAGGTATTTCAGCAATTGCCGCATATCCGATATTTTCCTGCATTAATGAAAATCCCGGTCCGCTTGTAGCAGTCATTGATTTTAAGCCGGCAAGTGAACCTCCGATAATTGCTGCTATACTTGCTATTTCATCTTCCATTTGTATAAATTTGCCGCCTATTATAGGTAATTTTTGAGCGGATATTTCAGCTATTTCAGTTGATGGTGTAATGGGATATCCTGCATAAAATCTCATGCCTGCCGCTAATGCTCCTTCAACACATGCTTCATTTCCTTGAATTAGTTTATAAATATTATTATTGCTCATTTTCTTTTCCTCCTGCTGTAATCCAAATAGCGTTATCTGGACATCGTAGCTCGCATTGACCGCAAAAAATGCATTTTTCCGGATAAGCAATTATGCATTTATCATTTTCGATTATTAATGTCTTTGTAGGACAAAAGCCTACACATACTCCACAGCCCTTGCACCAGTCCATATTTTGCAGAAGCACTTTATTATCATTTTTATTAGACATATAACATCCTCCTCTATTCCACTCCCTATCCTTATGATACCACAAAAAAAAAGCTTTGCAAGAAATATTTCAACAAATTGATTATTTGCAGGAATGAATTCATTATATGCAAAAACAATAAAAGAAAACGTATTACTTTAATAATAATTGTATGTAAAACAATAAAAATGCAGGACAGTTTTTTAACCTATCATGCATTTTTTTCTACGATGAAAATTTCTGGAGGACTGTTTGCTTTATTAATTAAGCTGATGTGAAGCACATTGTATTCAGAATTGTTTAAGTCAGTTAAAAATTCAGAGATTTTCGTATATTCCTCTCCTGTGTCGTGAGTAATATATGCGGTTATGTATATCCTTCCGTTTGTATTTAATAAGGAGAGCATGCTATTAATTGCAGCAACCGTCGTATCTCCGTCAGTTCTTATTTTTTTATCAGATTGCGGCAGATATCCTAAATTAAATATGCATACATCAAGAGAAGAAATATATTTATTGATAAACTCGTGGGAGTCGTTAATAATTTTGTAGTTGACGTAGTCCAAGCTTCTTTTCAATAAGTCATTTGTTCGTTCAATTGCCTCTTTTTGTATATCGAAACCAATAACATGACCCGTCTTGCCTGCCACATTACATAAAAACAATGTATCAAATCCATTACCGCAGGTTGCATCAACTAAATTTAAATTGTCCTGACCCATGTAGCTCAGCTTGATTAATGTATGAATAAAAGAAACTATTTTTCCGTACTTATCATTCATTAATTTTATTACCCCTTTTTAAGAAAATTAATTTCGTTATTGCTTAAATATGCCCATTCACCTGACTTCAGATTTGCTAAATTTATCTCACCAAATGATATTCTCTTTAAGGACAAAACAGGATGACCAACTGCGTCCATCATTTTTCTGACTTGTCTGTTTTTCCCCTCATAGATACTTATTTGTACAGTCGATTTATTATCTTTAAGCTCAATTAATTTCGCTTTTGCCGGGGATGTTTTATAATCCTCTATATGTACGCCGGTTCTAAGCTTTTGCAAGCTTTCTTCACTGACTTGTCCCCTGACGTCTGCTATATAGGTTTTATAAATGTGGTACTTTGGATGCATAAGCTTGTTTGCAAGCTCTCCGTCGTTAGTTAATAATAAAAGTCCTGAGGTATTGAAATCAAGCCGACCTATAGGATAAATCCTTTCTTTTACATTAATTAAATCCAAGACGGTCTTCCGTCCAAATTGGTCCTTAACCGTAGTTATATAACCTGTGGGCTTATTAAGTTTAATATAGACAAACTCATTTTTTTCGGTAATTCGTTTGTCGTTAACAGTGACAATATCCTTATCAGGATCGATTTTAGTACCAAGCTCGTTTATTGTTACACCGTTTACTTTAACATGACCGTTTAAAATCAATTCCTCTGCTTTGCGCCTTGAGGTTATTCCGCAGCTTGCAATATATTTTTGTAATCTTTCCAAATTAAACTCCTGTATATTTTTTCTGCTTACATTATATTATATATTGTTATTTACTGCAAATAAGAAAAAAACTTAGTAATTACTTACTAAGCTTCCGGTATGAATTAATTCATCACCTATATAAACTCTAAATGTACCGCATATGTTAGTTCGCCGATTATTTATAATGTGTGGAACGGTAATTTCGCTTTCGAGTCTTATTTTTTCTTTTTCTTCATCGGTTAGTATATAACTGAAGCTTCGGTCGATAAAGACAGGTGTTCCGTCCGTTGTCCTGCCTGCAAATTGTCCTTGTTCAACTATTTGATAGCTTTTATAATTTTCAAATGCCCAGTCAAATATTTTATAGCAGTCCTGAAACCAATTGTTATCGTTAAGTACAACTGCAATAATTTCAGTACCATCCTTTTCTGCAGATGCAACCAAGCACCGCCCTGCTGCTTTGGTATAACCAATTTTAATGCCGGTTCCGTATTCGTATTCATAAACTACTTTATTTTTGTTATAAAGATAAGTATTTAGGCTGTCTGCCTTATATTTCTCCGCAGAGGTAATTTCTTTGAATAGTTCATTTTTTATTGCATGGCTGCTGATTACCGCTAAATCATATGCAGTTGAATAATGATTATCGCTGCTTAATCCGTGAGGATTTACAAAATTACTGTTAAATGCGCCTAATTCTCTTGCCTTTGTGTTCATCATTTCGATGAATCCGCCATCATTTTTACTTCCTGCAAATTCTGCCAAGGTTTGTGCAGCATCGTTACCTGAACGCAGCATTGTACCATATAACAAATCTATAATTGATACCTTTTGATTTGGTTTTAAGTATATGCTTGAACCTTCTATTCCCACACAAGAAGACGGAACTTCAATTTTCTTATTGTAATCCTCTATATTTTCAATAGCTAAAATTGTTGTCATTATTTTTGTTGTACTTGCTATAGGTAATTTCATATTCGGATTTCTTGAACCTATAATTCGTCCTGATTTTGCATCCACCACTATGTATGACTGAGCGTAAACCTCAGGTATTGCTTCTGCTTTATAAATAAAGCTGCTATATAATAAAAAGCATGATACTAATAATAAAATTTTAAATCTCTTATAAATCACAATCTCTTTTCTCCCTTATTTCCTTTATGAATGCCATTATATTTAATATTGAAGACGTAATATCACCTGCAGTTGTTTCATTGTTAATATTTATTGTTCTCACGTCTTTATTATTTGTTTCATAAATCAGAATTTGCGGATTCAACTGTAAATTAACGTAAGCAGCTCCTGCAAAGGGCTTAAGGTCGACACTTCTGAATTTCTTGTCAATATCACTTCCTCCTATTACAAAATTCATATTAAGTTTGGAAATGGCAAGATAATTAGTATTATCATAGGTAATCTTGCTGCTTATAAGTTTTTCATTTTCAGTCAGATTATTGATATTATCTAAGGTTGTTTTTATAATGCTTTCAATATCGTTACTCATGGTATCCCCTTTCAAAGTTATATTTACATAATAAGTATGCCCTGAATTCAGGAGAAATATAACTAAATCATTGAACGGCGAGCAAGACCTTATTGAATTCATATTCGAAGCAAAGGTCTTTTGATTATTTTATTGACTATTGTAAATTCAATAGCAAAGGATGATAAATTATCGAAGCATTCGGGATAAATAAATATGTTGTTAATTATAAAAAATTTTCTGATCTTAGCTAATTTCTTTAAATAAGGAAAATATTTTTTTGTCTTGAAATCTTCGTATCTCTTTGAAAATTTACTTATAAAATCAAGGTAATAAATTTTTTTGTCTAATGTATATATTTTTTTTAAAATACTTAAACTTATATACAATCTCAAATAAGAGTAGGTCAAATTTATTTTGCATCCTATCCTAAGATTGAAATAAATAAAAAATAGTCCCCCAACTATAATTAAAATTATCCATATTCCCATTAAAACAAATAAAAGCAACGGTTGCTACGTTGCTTTTTCCTCCTCGGACTCAATATTTAAGCTTGGAAGCTCCTTTATGGAATTCAAGCCGAAATGTCTCAAAAATTCGTCAGTAGTAGCGTATAAGGTTGGTCTTCCCGGTTTATCCAGTTTGCCGACTTCCTTTATAAGCTCTTTGTCTAATAAACCCTTAACTACATTTGAGCATTTAACTCCACGAATTAATTCTATTTCAACTCTTGTTACCGGCTGCTTGTAAGCAATTATAGACAAGGTTTCCATGGCCGCGGTAGACAGGCTTTTGTTAACCGTCGTTTGAAGCAGATTTTGAATATACATATAGTTTTCTTTTTTCGTAGCTATTTGATATGAGTTGCCAAATCTTTGTATGATTAAGCCGCTATCCTTGTTATTAACCGAATGTTCAATCATTTCATCCAATATATCGGAAATATTTCTTTCCGGAGTATCTAATATTTTTGAAATTTCGCTTAGACCTAACGGTTCTCCCCATGCAAAAAGTAAGCTTTCCAAAACACTTTTAATGTTCATTTTCGTCTCCTATGAAAGTATAATTATGTCGCTGTATGTATCGTCTTGAAATATTTTAATGCCGTGCTTGTTTGAAAGCTCTAAAACTGCCAAAAATGTCGTTATAACATATTCCTTGGTTATTTGTTCAACTTCCTTAAATGTCGAAAATAATGATACACGGCCGTGAGTTTTAAGCTTTTTCAACAATGAATCAACACAATCTTTAACACTGTAATTTTCTCTGTAAACCTTAAGCTTTTCTTCGTCTACTACTTTCAAATTTTGATTTTTCAAAAGCGACATAAAAATATTGTACAACTCATAAATATTTAACTCATTTAATGAAAGCTGCTCAACCTTTACGTCCGAAGTTATTGCTAACTCTTCTCTTGGCTTAGAATAATAATAACTGCTTTCATCTTCATATTTTTTAAGTTTATCAGAAGCTTCCTTAAACAATTTATATTCCAAAAGTTTATTTATTAGATCTGTTCTTGGATCCTCTTCCTTTTCCTTTTGAGGAAGCAGCATTTGTGATTTAATTTCAATTAACGTTGAAGCCATCAAAATAAATTCACTTGCTACATTCATGTTAAACTGCATCATTTGGTTTAAATATTCTATATATTGATCTGTAATTTCCGATATGGGTATATCGTAAATATCAATTTCTTTTATTTCAATCAAATGATAAAGTAAATCAAAGGGTCCTTGAAATACGTTTAAACTTACGGAATAATCCATTGTTCAACCTCAGTTACTTAATATAATTTTTTAAAAAATTCTTGTGGTAAAATTTAAATAACCCTTCTTTTTCAATGTTTTTTTCAGGATAAAGCTCATATTCACCAAGTAGTTGACCATCCTTGTAGAGAATTGCTTTTCCTATTGCTACATCTTGATTTAATGGGGCTTTTAATTTTTCATCTATTACATATTCTAAATTAAAATCCTCTGCCTTGCAATTACTTTCTGTAAAATAATTTATATTTTCTTTGCTTACTACATTAAATGTTTCTTCCTTTCCGCAGTAAACCGGAGAAGTTGTTACTAATTCGCCCTTTTTATGAAACAATATATTTTTGAAGTTTGCAAAGCCCTCGTTTAACAGCTTGGTAGTTTCATTAAATCTGACCTTGGTATTGTCGCAGCCTAAAACAACTGCTATAAGTGTTGTATCATTTCTTCTTGCCGATGCTGATAAACAATATTTTGCTTCTGTTGTATAACCTGTCTTACCTCCTAAAAGACCTTCATAATTATTTATCAATCTGTTTGTATTAACCAATACTTGTTCTGAATCCTTTTCCTTGCCTACATATACGGAATCCATCCATGTTAACAGATATGGATTTACATAATTATATTTAAGTAACTCTTTAGACATTATAGCAATATCATTTGCTGTTGTTAAGTGCTCCGGCTCAGGCAATCCGGTAACATTTACAAAATGTGTATTGTTCATGCCAAGCTCTTTGGCTCTGTCATTCATTGCTTTAACACAGCTTTCAACAGAACCATACATAAACTCTGCCATAGCTACAGAAGCATCATTAGCAGATCTCATTGATATTGCTTTTAACATATTTTCTACCGTCTGAGTTTCATTTGCTTCTAAGTATATCTGGCTGCCTCCCATACCTGCTGCATTTTCCGATACAGTCAGCTCCTGGTCAAGAGTTATTTCACCGTTCTCCATTTTCTCTGAAATTAAAACTAACAGCATTATTTTAGTAATACTTGCCGGCTGCATTTTATCATGTGCATTTTTTTCAAACAATATTTTACCGTCATCAGCATTGATTAAAATAGCTGCTTTTGACTGTAAGCTTTCAGGTTCAATTCCATATACAGGTACTATCATTAAATTCAAAATTAACGCCATTAAAAAAAATATGGCTATTTTTTTCTTCATAAAAACTACCTCCTTTTTATGAATTATAATAACCATATTTGGTTGAGTTATACAATTGTCTTGCTTTCACGGTTCATATTTTTAATTATAATTTTTTTATAGAGGTTTACTTTTTGAAATAAATAATCTTTTTATATAATGTAAGACAAATTAATACGGTTATGATTAACAACCAGTATTGATATGTCTTGAAAAAATATATGGAGTGATTAATATGGGTTATATAAGTATAAATATCTCAATGGATGTAAAACAATATTATCAGAACGAAGAAGATTGGAAAGATTTAGTATTAAGAACAGGCGACGAAACATCTACCATAGGCAAATCAGGATGTGGTCTTACTTGCGGTGCTATGCTGGAAAAAAAATCACCGAAGATGCTATATGAAAATTATAATATGAAGGATTTGTTATGTGATTGGACTAAGCTTCCCACATATAGCATATCTCACGAAAGTGTTAGAGATGCTGAAGATGCTGCTTTCAAGCTTTTTATCCATGTAGTGCTAAATAAAAAACCTATTATCTTATTTGGGGATGATGGTGAAGGAACAGATTATAGCACGCATTTTGTAATTATTCGAGGATTTCAAGGTAAAGTAGCTGTTGATCCTGATGGCAATTATTTCCCTGCAGATTCAAGTCTTGCTCCATTTAAGGTTTATGATCCTTCAACTGTTCCTGGTTATGGAAATGCTACAAATGCTGATGAATTTAACAATAGATTTCCAATTAAGAGTTTTAGAGTTCCTACAAAAAAATAAGAAAAAATAATAGAAACTAGAAATAAACGGCTGCCTTTTAACAGCCGTTTATTTCTTAATTATTTTGGAGCCTTATTTGAGGTTCAAGCCACTTTTCGTCCGACAGCAACTGTTCAGGTAGGCTGCTTATAAAGTCCTCTTTAGTTAGTTGGTTTTCTGCGAAACATGTTGTCATATAGTAATCTCCGTTATGAAAGTCTTCAGATTTAAGGTTTGTCAGGTTTTTCAGCGAAGGGAGTGATGTCAGCTTGTTTTTTCTTATGTTAAGGTATTGAAGATTCTCCATTCCCTTAAACACAGTATCATCAATATATGCAATTTCATTGGAAAAAACATCCAGATATGTGAGATTTTTGAGTCCTTCAATATAATCATGGGAGAATTGCGACAGTTTGTTTTCATGAAGATACAGTCGCTTCAGACTGCTTAGATTTGAAAATATGCCGGGCGGCAATTCTGTTAGGTTATTCCTGCCGAGAGACAATTGCTCCAAGCTATTTAAATATAAAAAAGCGTCGCTCATCAGTTCGGACAGAAGGTTGCTTTCAAGTGAAAGTATTTTCAAGCTTGCAGCATCTTTAAAATCAATTTTATCAATCTTCGCAATAGCGTTATTATGCAAATTTAGCTCCTGAATATCAGGAAAACTGGTAAAGCTGATGTCTTGCAATGAACGTATTGAATTGGATGATAAAGTAAGCTTTTTAAGGTTCGGAATATTGGATACATTAAAAGATTTCAACTGATTGCTTGATAATTCCAATTCATTAAGAGAAGAAGCACCTGCAAAAGCATCTGGCTCTATGTTATTTATCTTGCTGGTATGTGCAGTAATTCGTTCAAGCTTGGTCAGTCCATCAAACGTATTGTTTTTTATACTTTTTATTTCGTTGTTGGTTAAACGTATATATTTTAAGCTGACGAGCCCTTCAAACAATCCTTTATCAAATTCAAAGTATAAGGCTCCGTCTAACAACAGCTCTTCAAGCGAATTTAAATTTTGTATTTGTATGTTATCCGGATTTTTAAAATTACTGCCGGATAAATCAAGCTCCTTTAATTTATTTAGGTTTTTGAGACTGATTTTCTCCATATTGTTATGGTTTAGTTCCAATTTTTCCAGATTTCTGAGGTTTCCAAGAGATTTATAGTGAATTGAAATAATATTGTTTTCACTTAATTTTAATTCTTTTACATCAGACAGGTTCAGCTTATCCAAGCCTTCTATAGTAGATATGTTTAGATTCCAAAGATTAAGCTCTGTCTCTCCTACAAAATCATCCCTAAACAGTGCATCCTTTCCGGAAATAGCCAGCAGTGCATTATATAGGTTTTTGTCAGGTATTCCATTTTTGTTGTTCTTTATCTCCATGCTTCCGCATCCTGAAACAGTCAATAATAATACAAATATAATAATAAAAAGTTTTTTTTTCTTTAACATAATTCCTCCAGAATAGATTTTATATTTATATATAAGACGATAATAACATATGAAAAGTTCCAATATTTACCGGACTTATATTAAACTACCCCTATTTTCTAAATAATCGACAGATTTCTCGCTAATTTGCTATATATACAATAGAAGGCAGAATTTAAAAATCTGAAGATAGGGATTGAGTGTATTGGAATATTTGTATCTGCACAAAACAACAATGAAGAAAGTAAGTTGTTATTGATAGAAAAGTTCAGAAATACTATAAAATATTATTCCAGAAAACTGAATTATGAATGCGCAGAAACAGATTTGAATATTTTTTTACTGACACTAATGAAAACTCTAAATTTAAGCAAGTTAAAAAAACTTGAAGAAAAAGCTTTTGAAAAGTATATTTATCTAAGTATAAAACATGAATACATTCGGCTATCTAAGAAGAATTTTTATATTAATTCTCATGAAGTATTGTCTGATATTGATATTATTGATTATATAGATCAAAAACAATTGGAATCGCCTACAAAAAATATAGAAATTATAAATACGCTTAACTGTTTAAGTAAAAAGCAAAAAAGAGTTTTTACATGTATTTTTATTTATGGTTATTCAGATACTGAAACTGCACAGATAATCGGAGTAAGTAAACAAGCAATAGGCAGGATGAGAAAAAGAATAGCAGCAAGAATAAAAGAAGAAAATAATTAAGAAAACTTTTAATACTATGCCTAATATATATTAAGCATAAATCAGTGTCCTGTTTGATAGACACCGATTTATGCTATTTTTAATAAAGTACACAAATGCTTCCGGCTACGTAAATACAGCTATCCGTAAATAATGCATTTTGTCGAATAAATATATATTTTGGCTATTTCCTGGATAATCACTTTAATATATTTCCTGCTGCACTGTTTCCGGCAGTTTTATTCTCTATTTTTAATAATTCAAGTATTGTTTTGCCTATGTCTGCAAAGGAATCAAGAATTCCAAGGTTGTTATTTTTCTTAATATGCTTCCCGTAAAATATTAACGGTATATATTCTCTTGAATGGTCAGTGCTTTCTGTTGTCGGGTCACAGCCGTGATCCGCTGTTATAATAAGAACATCATCATCCCTTAAGCTTTCAATTATTTCAGGAAGCTTATCATCAAAATATTTTAAGGCATCAGCATAACCTTCAATATTGTTTCTGTGACCGTAAATCATATCAAAATCAACAAGGTTGGTAAATATAAGCCCTTTAAAATCTTCTTTAATTGCTTCTATGGTTGCTTCTATGCCTTCTTCATTGTTATGAGTATGGTTTGATCTTGTTATTCCCTTATTTACAAATATGTCTTCAATTTTTCCGATTGCAAAGACCTCCATATTGTTGTTCTTTACATAGTCAAGCAATGTATCACTTGGTGGAATTAGTGAAAAGTCTCTGCGATTTCCTGTTCTCGTATAGTTGCCTTCCGTTCCAATGAATGGTCTTGCAATTACTCTTCCTACTCCATGCTCTCCGTGAAGCAGTTCTCTTGCGATTTCACAAATTTTATACAATTCATCAAGAGGCACTACATCTTCATGTGCTGCAATTTGAAATACGCTGTCTGCAGAGGTATAAACTATCAAGCTGCCTGTTTCAACATGCTCCCTGCCAAGTTCTTTAATTATTTCTGTTCCGGAGGCAGCATAGTTGCCTATAGTTTTTCTTCCTGCCCTATTTTCAAATTCTTTAATTAAATCTTCCGGGAAACCATCAGGATACGTCGGGAATGGGTTATCTAAAATTATGCCGCTGATTTCCCAATGCCCTGTAGTAGTATCCTTCCCCTTTGATTGTTCATTGCATTTAGCTATTGAGCCGGTATATGAATCTGTTTTTTTAATGTCCTCAAAGCCGTCAATATTTAACAGTCCTAATTTCTCTAAGTTGTGAAGTGAAAAATTATTTATATTTTTATATATGTTTTTTAGTGTATTACTGCCTACATCACCATAATTGGCAGCATCGGGAAGCTCGCCTGCTCCTACACTGTCAAGTACTATCAAAATTGCTCTGTTTATCATATCAATAACACTCCTTTGTTCTATTTAGTCTAATAAACAATTGCTCGTCCATCTCTAATCAATCGTTAATCAATTGCTCATCCATTGCTTATATTATACTCTCGGGAATGCTTTTTTAAACACTTCCAGTGATTTAAATTCTATGCTGTTTAAATAGTTTTGAGCTGCTGCTATACTGTTAAGTCCCATTAATTCCTGTATGGTCCCTAAATCTGCACCGTGGGATAACAGATGCACGGCAAATGAATTCCTGAGTATTTGAGGTGATAATTCCTTGCTGAGATTTAATTTCTTTTCGTAATATTTAAGCATTTTCCAAATACCCTGTCTTGAAATCGGTTCACCGGTTATATTGACAAATAAAAATTCATTTTCGTCGCTGCACCTCTTATGTCTGAATTTATCTACATAATTATTGATTGCATTTCTTGAGTATTGACTCAATGGCAATATTCGCTTTTTGTCTCCTTCGATATTTATGATATTAGCATTTAAATTTATATCATTTATTTTAATGTTAATAAGCTCTGTAACCTTAATTCCGGATGAATATAACAGTTCAAGGATTGCACTGTCCCTTGCACCCTTAAAGGAATTGACATCCGGCAGTTCCAATAATAAATTGACTTCCTGTTCAGTTAAAACCGAAGGTGTTTTTTTAATCTGCTTTGGACTATGAATGCTGATGGCCGGGTTGTCAGTAATAAGTTTGTCCCTTTTTAAGAATTCAAAAAAATTCTTCAATGATGATATGGTTCTTGCGATGGTTGAAGAACTTTTACCTGATTTTTGGAGATTAACAAGGTAAGTTAATATATGTGCTTTTTTTGTATTAGCTATATTTATGCTATATTCCTGGTTTATGTAATTATCAAAGCTGTTTATGTCATAGATGTATGAAGAAATAGTATTAACGCTTAAATTTTTTGAATTAAGATATGCTCTATAATTTTCAATATTTTTATCCATTATCTCACCAACAATCTGCTTAATATTAGTATATAATAACTATAACCTATACTGTACACAGTTACAATCAAAAGATATATTAATGATAATTTAATATAACTACTTATAATTATATCAAATTTACGAGTAATTTGCTCTAAGTTTTTTGTCTTTTTTGTATATTTGGATATAGTGCTTGAAATAAATGTAAAATAAAAGAGAAGCGGAAAAAATATAAAATAATCAGTAAATGTAAGTACAAAGTATAATACATCCATTTTTAATGTTCTGATTAAATATATAATTGATAAACCGAAATATACAGAAATCAATCCAAACAACCCATTTATTATTTTACTTTGTCCTATTATAGTTAATAAGATTATAGCTATGAAATAAATGAGATTTCTTTTTATAGTAACTACAAAAATATCTCTTACATTCATTGTGCTTATACTTTCGTAATTTATATGAGTAATGTTGCCTTGTCCGGTTATTATATAGATAAATGAAGAAAGTATAAGAGACAAAATAAATATAGCCAGTAAAAATATAAATCTTTTGTTCTCTGATGAAATTAATTTCTTTAGTGTATTGTTCATAAAAAAACCTCCTGAAAGCTTTATATAATATATGCTTGTTCAAGAGGTTTAATTATTAAATTTATGAATTTATCCAGTGAAGAATACCGATTATTGTCTTACTATCTAATATTCTGCCTGTTTCCAACATTTTTGCTGCTTCTTCTTTATTTACTGCAATTGTTTCTATACATTCATCTTCATCTAATTTAGTAGATGCGAATAATAAATCTTCAGCTTTGAATAAATAAATTTTTTCGTTTGTAAAGCCGGGCGAAGAATAAAATTCACAGACTTGTTTGATTTTTTTTGCTTCATATCCGGTTTCTTCTTTTAATTCTCTTAAGGCGCCTTCAACGGGTACTTCAGCTATATTCAATATACCTGCAGGCAGTTCGAACAAAAAATCCTCAACAGCTTTTCTGAATTGTTTAACCAATAATATTTCTCCATTTTCATTTATGGCTACAATGGCAACTGCGTTTCTATGCTCTACTATCTCACGCTTGGTATATTTTTGTTTCTCAAGCTCAACTGTATCTACTCTTAAATTTATTATTTTACCTTCAAATATTTTTTCACTTTTTACGGTTATTTCAGTATTCAAAATTGCCTCCTGTAATTCTTGCAATTTTTTATCTTCTTTGCAAAATTATTTATTATCGTGCTTATTGTAATAATAATAAATGTTTTTGTCAAGCTTATTTATGCCCTAACCCCATTTTTACGACCGAAGGGAGAGAAAAATGGCGGTAGGTCAAATACACTGAATTCCCAATTTATGCGATGTAAGGAGCAAATAAATTGGTGAATGAGACTGTTTACGGAATACCCTATAGAATTGAACTATTAAATAAATTTATGATACCTTTTGCTCTAAACGAAGTTTATCAGCTATCATTGCAATAAATTCCGAATTTGTCGGCTTACCTTTATTGTTATGTATTGTATATCCAAAAATATTGTTGATGGTTTCAATTTTGCCTCTTGTCCATGCCACTTCTATTGCATGGCGGATAGCTCTTTCCACTCTGCTTGGAGTAGTATTGTATTTAGCTGCTATCATTGGATATAACTCTTTAGTTATAGCACCTAAAATTTCTATATTATTAACAACGTCTATAATTGATGTTCTCAAATACTGGTAACCCTTAATATGAGCAGGAACTCCGACCTCATGGAGTATGTCGGTTATTTTAACTTCAAGTGATAATTCAGTGTTAACCTTTTCATTATAAACCATTTCTTTGTTTTTATTTTGTATTTTTGATGATTCCAATTCAGAAATTTGTAATAATCTTTCTGAAAAAGACTCAAAATTAAATGGTTTTACTATATAATAATCTACCCCCATATTAATTGCTCTTTGTGTAACCTTATCATGACCTACTGCAGATAATATAATAACCTTCGGGAATTTTTTCAATTCTTTTTTATGCAGCTTCTCTATTACTCCCAATCCATCCAAATGAGGCATGATAATATCCAATATAAGTATATCAGGTTCATGCTTTTCTACAGCTTCCAACGCTTTCAAGCCATCATCGGCCATATCCACTACATCAAATAAACTTTTACTTACTAAAAAATCTTTTAAAATTAACCTAAATTCCTTATTGTCATCAGCAATTACTATTTTTATTTTTTTCTGCATAATGATACCCCCTAATATATTCACTATATATATAATACGCACATATAACAAAAATCCCTTTTTTTATATAAAAAAATTTTTTAATTTTTGTATTATTTATATGTATATGATGATTTTACAATTTTATACTAAAAAAAAGTCACCTTAGAGCTAAAATTCTAAGATGACATAGTTTTATTGATTATTTCCGTATATTTCATCTAATATCCATTCGATATAAATACCATATCCTTTTGTCGGATCATTCATAAATACATGTGTTACGGCTCCTACAATTTTATTGTTTTGAATAACCGGGCAACCGCTCATCCCCTGTATTATGCCGTTTGTTAATTCTAATAGTTCATTGTCTGTAATTTTTATGACGAAGCTTTTTTCTCCGGGCTTATTTTGATAAAATACTTTGGTTATTTCTACATCATATGCTTTGATTTCATTATTTACACATGAATATATTTGAGCCGGTCCTAATCTTATTTCTTCCTTTTTTCCGATCTCTATCAAATTATTGCTGAAAAATCCTAAGCTTTCTTTGTTAATGTTACCGTAGATTCCAAAGTTGGTATTGTTTTCTACTGTACCAAGTTTATTTTCATTATTTAAAATATAGCCGATTATTTCTCCGGGCTCCCCTTTTTTACCAAGCTTGATGTTAGTAATATTGGCTTTAGAAATGGTACCTGACTCTATATCAATCAGCCCGGTATCTGAATCTGAAATACCGTGTCCGATTGCACTGAATTTGCCTGTCTTAGGGTCAACAAAGGTAATTGTTCCTATACCAGCTATATCATCTCTTGCCCAAAATCCAAACTTAATATTATCATTTTCCAAGGTTCTCACCGGAGTTATATTAAAATTTAATATTTTTCCTTCTCTTTCCACTGTAAAACTATAATCTTTAATACCATTATCCTCGGTATATTGTAATATATCATTAATTGTTTCTATATTTTGTGAATCTATGGTCAATATTTTATCTCCTATTTCCATACCTGAAATTTTAGCCGGAGATACTGATATTTCACCTGTGCTGATGATGTCTGCCAAACCAACCACTAATACACCTTTTGTTTTTAATTCTACTCCTATGGTTTGACCGCCGGGAATAATATATTTGCCGCCGGATTCTATAACTTCATTTCCATTCATTTTAGTAAAAATATATGGATTTGTTTTTAAATCATAGCCGAAGTAGACTGCTGTCACTAAAATTGCAATAAAAAAAATAAAGAATAAAACTCTTTTAGCGAAATTTTTCATTTTGCACTCCTTCAAGTTTTATCTTTAATTTCTCCATATAATGTTTGTATTATACTACTGTCTTATATTTCACAAGTACCTTTTTTGTGAAAAGATAGAATATGTTGCGGCGTATAAACAATTTTATTCAAATCAGATTAATGAAATGCTGCGCTTGAATCTATTAAATCTTTTGCATTGTTTAATGATTTTTCCGTTACTTTCATACCGCTTAACAATCTCGCTATTTCATAAATTTTATTTTCTTTATTTAATTTATTTACGATACTGTAAGTATTATTATTAATAATCTTTTTTTCAATTAAAAAATGATTTTTTGAAATTGAAGCAATTTGAGGTGAATGTGTAACACAGATTATCTGGTGCTTTGCAGAAATGTAATTCATTTTTATACCTGCCATCTGCGCTGTTTTGCCGCTTATTCCGGTGTCAATCTCATCAAATACCATAGTTTGAGTGCTTTCTATATCACTGACTATTTTCTTTAAAGCAAGCATTATACGTGAAGCTTCTCCTCCGGAAACAACCTTTTGAACAGAATTTAAATCACTGCCGACATTGGTAGAAATTAAAAACTCTACATCATCGACACCATCGTATGAATAATTTTCTTTCTTATTTATTGCAACCTTAAACTCAATATTTTTCATATTTAAATCATCAAGTTCATTCAATATTTCCGTTTCTAAAATTTCAGCAGCTTTTTTTCTTTTATCAGAAATCAAATTAGAGCACTCTTCAATCTTCTTATTATGCTCTGCTTTTTCTTTAATCATCATATTTAAATTCGATTCTGCTTTTAACAGTATATCCAATTCTTCATTTGCAGATTCTCTGTACTCTCTAATTTTTTCGACCGAAAAACCATATTTTCTTTTTAAGCGGTTTATCAGAGACATTCTTTTTTCAATAGTGTTTAATTTTTCACCGTCAAAATCTAATCGCTCTGAATAATCGTTCAAATCATAATTGAAATATTGTAATTCTTCCAATAAAATATCAAGCTTAGAAATAAAATCAGCTAAAGAATCATCATATCCTTTAATTTTATTAAGTAAATTGTAAACGCTGTTTAAGCTGTTATTACTTAATATGTTTTTAATTTCAAATAATGAATTTTGTATCTCCTGAATGTTTGAAAGCTTCTTAATCTGCTTTAAAAGCTCTTCTTCTTCAAATTCATTTAAATCCGCTTCGTCTATTTCATTAATTTCAAACTTAAGCTGCTCAATTTTCAAGTCTTTATTGTTTAATTTACCTTGTAAATTTTCAATTTCTTTTATTATTCTATTATACTCTGTATATAGGTTATAATAAGTTTCAAGAATTGGAGCTAAATCCTTTTGAATCAAGCTGTCTAATAAAATAATATGATTTTCTTTTTTAAATAAGCTTTCATGACCAAATTGACCGTAAATATCGATTAAATAGCTTCCTGCTTCTTTTATAATGCTTAGCGGCACAGTTCTACCGTTAATTTTACTGATGCTTTTGCCGTTTTCATATATTTCTCGCGAAATTATCAGATAATCCTCGGCATTCATTTCGATATTATTATTTTGTAAAAAACTATAAAAATCGCTGTTGTCAGATACATCAAAAATTGCTTCTAACAAAGCGCTTTTTTTCCCTTTTCTTATTAAATCCTTCGAAGCTCTTTCACCTAATATTAAAGATAATGCTTCAATTAAAATTGATTTACCCGAGCCTGTTTCTCCGGTAAATACATTAAAGTCGCTGTCAAATTCTATGGTTTGTTTTTCAAATACCGCAAAATTGCTTATATTTAAAGTCAAAAGCATTATATCACCGTTATCTTATATTCTTTTTAAACTCTTCCAATACTTTTTCTACATCTTCCATAGTTCTTATAGCTACAAAGACAGTGTCATCGCCTGCCAATGTTCCGACTATATTGTCAACTCCCATATAATCAATAGCTGAAGCACAAATTTGTGCCGCGCCGGGTATAGTTTTTAAAACTATAATATTTAAGGCATTATCGATTGAAACAACTGAATTTTCAAATATTTTGTTTAATCTGTCAGTAATTCCTTCCTGGCTCTGTCCGATTGTTGCATATTTGTATTTTCCGTTCTTAGACATTACCTTTACTAAACGAAGCTCCTTAATATCTCTTGATATAGTAGCTTGTGTTACATCAATGCCCATTGCTTTTAAGCCGTCGGCAAGTTCTTCTTGAGTTTCAATTTCTTTTTTTGAAATAAGTTCAAGAATTTTTGTTTGTCTCGTATACTTTTTCATTAGTCACCTCATAAAAATTATTTTATAAAAATTCAAAAGCTATTTTTATTAATGCTTTGAAATTAAGTTCCGAACTGTTTTGTACAGCTTTAATTTTTTTAATATGAGCTAAATACTCAATGTTTCCGTCTCCTCCCGTAATAGGAGAAAACGTTATATTCTTAATGAACAAATTATTATCTTCGCAATATTTTTTGATATTATTCAATACCGTAAGATGTATAATTTTATCTTTTACAATTCCATTTTTTCCGATATTTTCTTTACCGGCTTCAAACTGAGGCTTAATAAGGGCAATGATATCTGTACTATCATCAGTAATTTCACATATCTTTGGCATTAATAATCTAAGAGATATAAAAGAAACATCAATGACAATTATATCTATTGTTTCCTTAAAAACAGAAGCTTCAATATATCTGAAATTAGTGCCCTCTAAATTAACTACCCTGTTATTGTCTAACAGTGATCCATGAAGCTGGTTGTGTCCAACATCTATGGCATAAACCTTGTCAGCCCCTTTTTTTAAAAGAAAATCCGTAAAGCCGCCCGTTGAAGCTCCGATATCTACGGCTGTTTTATTTTCAACGTTAATATCGAATAAATTTATAGCTTTTTCTATTTTTATTGCTCCACGACCAACATATTCAAAAGAGTTTTCAATTCTTATATCGTCAGAATCCGTAACTTTTACAGAAGGTTTATTAATTAATTTGTTATTTACATATACGCACTCATTTAAAATTAACTGCTTTGCATTTTCTCTGCTTTGACTTAAACCGTTTTTATGCATATATACATCAAGCCGAATAGGTTCCATTCAATACCCTTTCATTACTTTTAATAATTATTCTGAAATTTTAAAAAAAATATGAACAATTCAATATAAATTATATCATAATAATTTATAAATATCAATTATTTATTTGTATAGAAGTTGTATTTATTCAATTCCCAATTTCTTCCGAGTTAGTTTCATTTATCAATTTTATTTTCTTCTGAGTATCGTCCAATTTATTTGAGCAGTACGTATAAGCTTTCATTCCTTCTTCATAGTTCTTTACCAATTCATCTAAGGAAATATTTTCGTTTGCTTCAAATTTATCAATAATGCTCTTTAAATGTTCAAATGCTGCTTCAAAATTTTCATATTCCATTATTCCACCTCTTTTATCTCTTTTGTTTCAGCAATTATTTCATATTCTTTAAAACGTATGTTTAATAAATCAAGCAATTGAATTTGATTTATATTTTTTATAATGTTCCCCTCATCATCGGTGACTAAAGTGAATCCTTTTTCGAATTGTTTATTATAATTATAACCGTTTAACTTTTCGCTCATAATGTTAAGCTGAAATTTTAGATTGCTTATTTGTTTGTTTAATATATTTTTCATTATGTTTTTATAATTCTCTATATCATTTTTAGTTTTATAAATATATTCAACAGGCAAGAAATTTTTAAGTATGTATCTATTGGATTTTAACTCGGATTTTTTTAAATTTATAATGCTGTAAGTATTTTGCTTTAATAATTGCAAGTAATTTCTTAACCTTTCCTCGACATCCTTATATCCTTTTATTATTCTTTCTGCTGCGGCAGTAGGTGTGTGACAGTAAATATCGGCCACATAATCAGTCAATGTTCTGTCTGTTTCGTGCCCTATGCCTGTAACTACCGGAACCTCGGACTTATATACCTCTTCTGCAACCTTCAAATCATTGAATACATTTAAATCTTCAAAGCTGCCGCCACCTCTGGATATCAATATAACGTCTGTGAGGTTTTCGTTGAAGTATTTGATACCATCAATTATATTATCCTTTGACTTTTCACCTTGAACCAAAGTGTTATATATGATAATTTCAAAATCAGCCCGTACACTTTCAAAGGTTTTTAAAATATCCTTTATGGCTGCACCTGTTTTTGATGTAATAATTCCTATTTTATTTGGATACAGCGGAATCTCTCTGTGACGATCAAACATGCCTTCATTTTTAAGCTTTTCTTTTAACATTTCTAAATCCAACAGTATTTTACCGAGTCCTACTCTCTCAATATTTCTTACTATGAGCTGATAAGAACCTCTTGCTTCATATACGGATAATTCACCTTCTGCAATAATTTTATCACCGTTTTTAGAAATATTGTCAGCAAAAAAAGCAACACAATTAATAATAGATGCTTCATCACCCAACGTAAAATAAGTATAGCCCGTCTTACTTAAGTGTATGTTGGATATTTCACCTTCAACCCTAAGGTTATTCAAAATTGAATTGCTCATCAAATATTTTTTAATATATTGGTTTAAAACTGATACTTTAATTGGCTTTAATTTCATTGTACCACCTGTCTATAATCGGAAGAAACGCAGTTCCCACAGCATTATCAGATGCATTTTCTTTTGTAGGCAATATTATTTTGTATTTGTTACTAAGATTATTCAGTATAAGTTTTCTGATTAATGAATTTGAAGCTACTCCTCCTGCTATTATAATTGTTTCTATGTCAGAACTTAATTTTATTTCATTGATTATGTGTATTATACAATCGGCAACATATGTAAAAAGTGAATTAATTATTGATTCCTTGTTGAATTTGTTTGAAACATATAAATCAGTAAAGTAGTTTTCCAGCCCCGATAGATTTATATATGCATCCCCGCTTATTTTAGGAGTTATTATTTTTTCAATATTATTGTTTTCATTTAAATAATTTTCCATATGGAAGCCGCAAGGGAACTGAAATTCGAGTAGTGCTCCTATCCTATCGATAAGCTGTCCAAAGGTTATATCCTTACTTCCACCGACAATTTCTGCATCATAACCCTTAGATGCCTTATTTACATCAAGAAATTCTGTCGTTCCTCCGGATATATGAATTGCAAGGATATTATTGCGTATTTCTTTATAATGATTTATAAGTGATGCGGCAATGTGATTTTCCTGATGGGAATATTCGATGTATTTACAATTTAAGGATTTCGCTATAATTTTTCCGTAATTTTGCCCAACAGTGAATACAGGCATATATGAGCCAACTACATTTCTTGGTTTCGAACTGATTGAAACCGTTTTAATGTTATTGAAATTTATATTTATTTCGGAGTAAAGCTCCTGAAAATTCTTTATATGTTGAAAAACAGCATCCTGCTGCCTCAATCCCTTTTGACTTAGAGGTACTGTTAATATTTTTCTTTTATTTACTAATATTTCTTTGCTTTCCTGCTCTACGATTGCGATTGATGTAGTATAAGCACTTGTATCAATCCCTAATATATAATCTTTCATTTTCCTATGCTTCTTACAACAGTGCCCAAAATTCCGTTTATAAACTTATGGGAATCTTCATTAGAATATTTTTTGCTTATTTCAACCGCTTCATTTATGGATACACTTTCAGGTATTTGCTCATTATACAATATTTCTGAGATAGCTACCCTTAATACAGCAAGGTCAACCTTTGCAATTCTGTTTATTTTCCAATCCTTTGAATTTTCTGTTATATATTTGTCTATTATTTCAATATTATCAACTAAATCGTCCATTGTTTTATTGAGATAATCTGTGTCGACGTCTTCAATTTCAAAATGATTGATAAATTTACATGGAAGGTTTTTGTCAAAATCTTTGTTGATATCCATACAGTATGCAATTTTTACTGCTTCTTCTCTTGTTTCTTTTCTCTTCATGCTGCCTCCGTAAAATTTCTCTTTAACGCAATTATAGATTGACAAAATTAAATTGTCAATCTATATAAGGGATATTTATTCTATTATATCAGCTTCAATTATGTCTTTGTCTTTGTCTTTTTCTTTATCTTTGTCTTTTTCTTGTATGATGTTAAGTACATGAACGTTTACTGCAGCTACTTCCATATCAGTCATAGTCTCAACCTCTTTTTTAACAGTAGCTTGAACTTCTTTTGCAACTTCGCTGATTTTATAACCGTATTCTACATTTATAAAAATATCTAAAACAGCTATATTTTCATTTATTTCTACCTTGATTCCCTTAGAATAATTATTTTTAGAAAACAAGTTTGAAATACCGTCAGCAACACCTGTACGAGTTGTACTTACGCCTTTAACTGAACTAGTTGCAATACCAGCAATAATAATTATTACATCATCAGATATTTTAACTTGACCTATATTTTCGTTATCCATATTAGCACCTCCGTAAATGATTATATCAGAAATTATATGTCTTTACAAATCAATATTATCAAATTTTACTATTTTTATTTGTGCCGGTTCATAATTTGTTTCTGATACAATAACATCTTTTATTTTGGTTGCATCAGCTTGTTCTATGGTGTCATTGGTTACAACTTTAATCATATCCGAATCTACAATTACTATAGTTTCATTATAACCTTTTGATTGAAACATGATTTCAATATTATTTTCGGTTTGAATATATTCATTTTTATTTAAAAGCAGGCTTTCAAATTGACTTTTTGTTTCAGCTGAAATAGATTCATTGCTTATGCTGTTTTCAAGATGATCAATAACATCCATATTGCCCTTGTCTCTGTTTAATTTAAAATTAGCAAAGTTTACATTTAATGTATTTAAAATTCCGTCGGATGAAGCTTCAACAGAATCCTTGTTTAAAATATCAGTAATGTCACCAAGAATTACATAGTCTAATTCTTCTTCAGCTTCTAAAATTCCTTCAGCAGTATTTTCGTTTTCAACAAGCTCCGGACCACTAACAGGCGGATTAGTGGAAATGTCTGATTTATCGGTTTGCTCGAATACTTCAACTAAATCAGGTTTATTTAATTCTGCCAGGTCACCTTCTATTATTTGCGCTAAATCTTCATCTAAGTTAACAGGTTTATTTGCTTCCTCTATTTGTGCTATATCGTTCAAATCAAACGGATTCTCCGGCACCATTGTCATATTTACGTAGCCAATTATAAATATTATTGCCAAAGAAGTTAAAAATACTAATGTTTCCTTTCTCATAATCATAATTACCCCCTTAGTTAATTTAAACCGCGTTTACTTCCAATTATTTGTTGGAAAGTATTACTTCAATATCATTTATATTGATATCTAATAAAGTTTTTACACAATTCATAAGAGTTGTATAAATATCTTTATCACCATTATATTTAGCAACAACCAACACACCTGATATTTCAGGGTATTCATATAATCGTTCCACGACTTGATTGCTGCCGCCAAGAATTACTTGGTTTTGTTTAGTTTCTCTTTTCACCTCTCTTTTAGTGCCATCTGTTCCGATTTCTATATTTGTTTCATTACTAGTATTTTCATCATAGACAGGTTTCATTTCAGGAGTTTTTTTAGTGTAGATCATTACATCGACACTTTGCATATTTTCAATTTTACCTAAGATTTTTTCTAACCTCTCTTCTAAAGAAAATACATAGTCATCTGTTGTCATTTCCTTTTTGTCCATCTTGTCTGTTATATTGTCAGTTGCTGTGCCGGTTATTATTGAAGTGTCAAATTTCAAAATCAAAGAAATTATAACCAGCAATATGAAAATATTTACGGCGTATTTTAAATTCTTGTTTTCTTTAAACATATTTAATAAATTATTCATGTGTTCCCCCATTATTCTATTCATGTATGCTGAACTCAAGTTATCGTATATAAATGTTTTCTGATTTTACATGAAAGATGTCAGCTATGTTGGTTTTTAATGCATTTACTTCATCAAAGCTTAGAAGTTTATTTAAGGTTATTTCAGCTTTTATGTCCATATCCTCCGTAAAGCTTAACGATATGTTTTTTACTACATTATCCCCTTCAAAATAATCTTTGTTTATGGATTCTATGAAATTTTCGTCAATACTGCTAAGAGTAACTTCTCTTTCATAAGTTTTTTCTAATGCCGGTAAATCATTTAGTATATTTATATTAATGCTTCCACTTAAAAATATATTATCCAGGATATAAATCATGATAAAAATTTTTATTGCGATTCGGCAAAATTTCTGTGTCTTACCTTCCGGAAAAATTATCATAATAATATTGAACATCAAAATTAGAATTAGTATATTTATAATTGTATTTTTCATTTGACTACCCAAAAATGTTATTCATATAATTTAATAGAATTGAATAATAAACTGTTACGATTATTATAGGTGTAATAAGACATATCAAGTAGATAAAAAACATGTCAGCCATTTCGTAAATCAGCTTAGATATATTTTCACTGAACGGCTCTGTTAACACTCCTACCGCTTTGTACAAAATCAGAGCAAGTGCAATCTTTATCAACGAACCGCCAAAGGCGGAGAACATAAATATAATTATTACTATACCTAAAACATCCTTTATCATTAGTATACTCTTTAAAAATACTCCAAAGAAACTGCTTACAGCATTTCCAATTACAGGAACTGCCGATGGTGATAATGCTTTTATGGAGCTTATAAAAATATTATCTGTTTTATATAATATATATCCTTGTACAGAAAAATTTATGACTATTATAATCATATATCCTGATAAAATTAAGAGTGTTGCCTTCTTTAAAAATTTATACAACAGCCGTGCATTTATCAGCTTACTCATATTATTTATCAAAATAACCGCTATCATAATGATGGTCATAATATCTGTAAATTGATATATGAGCTGCGTAGTCATACCAACAATATAGTTTAGGGATGTTTGAAAAAATTGCAGTATGCTTAATTTTCCGAAAGTCAGCATTGCCGCCATAAAAACAGCGTTAATTTCTTCAGTAATCGTTTTAAATGTTAAGAAATCATTCTTCAGCATATTTTTGAGGCTTAGAACATCCTTTAATATAATAGTAAATATAATTATGACCGAAAAAATCATCACAATATCCGATACACTCTGACTGCTGAATTCATCGGAGAAATATTTAATTATAGTTAACACCATACAAATAACTATAATATTAATACCGGTTTTTAAAATACTTTTAAAAAATCCCTGTTCATTATTAAATTCATACAGAAAATAATCCTTTAAGCTTATATCTAATCTGCCTTTAAATGCATTTACGATTAGATCTCTTAGCTTTAAGTTATTATCTCTGAAATACGGATTATTTTTGTTTAAATAGTCCTCCAAGGTATCTGTAGGAATTTCATTGATGGCATTATCTAATGTTCCTGCAAAAGCATTTATTGTATTCAGAGTTATTAAAATTATTAAAAAAAAAGTTATCTTTATTTTCATCTCATCACCCGTTAACAAGCATCAATATTTGATCAAGGAATATTTTAATTACATCGATAGAATAAATTAATATTATAAGTTTGCCTGCTATCTCAACCTTCTTGCCCACCGACTCGTAATTCAAATCCTTGCAAAGAAGTGATATGAAGTCACATAGATATGCAATGCCTACAATTTTTAAAATAGTGGTAAAATATTCAATTCTGATATTATATCTGATAAAAATATTGGTGAATTCTTCGATATATGCCTTTAGCTCGCCAAATAGCATAAACATGACCAATATGCCGAATATAACAGTAATATAAACCTTGAACTCTTTATTAAAATTTGAAATTGTTATGCCTAAAATAACAGTGATTACAGCAATGAATATAATTTTTGCAAGCAACATATATCATTCCTTTCATCAATACAAGTTGAATACTGACTTTACCTCCATAAACAAATCATTCATCATTCCTACGATGAGTGCCATTACAACAATAACTCCCGTAAGTGTTACAAACATTGCTTGTTCATCTCTTCCTGTTTTTGATAGAATCTGATTAAAAACGGCCACTACTATGCCTATTGCACCAACCTTGAAAATTAAATCAATGTCCATGAATAATCGTACCTCCTAAATTAAAATTACAGCAGCAAGGCATCCCACTAATAAGGAAATTCTGTTGTTCAGATTTTTTTTATCAAGGTGTTGCCTTTCATAATCTTTCATAGAGTATTCCATTTCCCTGATTGTAAATTTTAGCTTCGCATCAAGCACATCAGAATATGTGCTTCCGTAGTAATCAAGGATATCAATAAACTTTTTATTGAAATCATCAGGTGTGTGCAATAACTCTTCAATATAAACAAGATATTTACCTTTATTTTTTTTGTTTTCAATTTCGTCCATTAATTTATTGCATACCATTAGTATATTTTCATTGCTAAAATTATATTTTAAACATATTTCTTCATACGACATATGCATCTGACAGGAATAAATTCTCAGATAATCTGTAAAATCCAGTAATTCCTTCATATTGTCCATACGTCTGTCACCGTAATCATTGATAAATTTAAATATAAATCTAACTGTTACTATTGTAAGAATAAACAATGAAGATTTAATCCATATCATTAAATATCACCCTATTTCGTTCAAAATCGAAAACCTCTTTCACGGTACACGGCTTTTTACTGTTCTTAAGTATCAAAGCACGATGAAAAAAGTTATTTTCAATTATGTTTTTTAAATATATATTTTTTTTAACATCCTCCAAGTTGTAACCATGCGCGGTGGTAATTATATTAACTCCGCTTTTTAAAGCGTATTGAAGAATTTCATAGTCATCCTGAGAACCAAGCTCGTCTGATATTATGACTCTTGGAGAAAGGGCTCTGATGCTCATAAAAAATCCATCCCTTTTCATGCAATAGCTTAATACGTCGGTACGTTTTCCAACATACATTTGCGGTTCTCCGTTATAAACCGAAGAAATTTCGCCTCTTTCGTCAATTAACGTAACGTCGCTTCCTTCAAAAAATAGATTTTTCACTCCGTCACTTAAATTAGCCGACACATCCCTGATAAATGTTGTTTTACCAGAAAGAGGGGGGCCAATTATCAATGTGTTGTAAATACTTTTCTTGGAGCCTATAAAATATTTTATATAGTTTTCTGAGCATCCCGGGTATTCCCTCGCAATCCTTATATTTAATGAAGTAATATTTTTAAAGCCGTTAAAGCGGTTATGCTCATAGATGCAGTCTCCTCCAAGTCCAACCCTATGTCCACCTTCTATGGTTATGTAACCGCTTCTGATTTCCTTTTCAAAAGCATGAATAGAATTTTTAGTCAGATTAGAAATTGTTTCATCAATATCTCTTTTTTTTATTCTATAATTTTCTTCTAAAAAAACTTCAGCTTTAACCTTTTTTATTAATATCGGACTGTTTACTCTAAGTCGAATTTCAACAGTGTCACTGCTTAATAGATTTATATTCCGGGACACTATATTTCTTAAATTGCTGCTTAAAAGCTTTATTACGTTATTCATAAATTCCTCCCTCGTTAATCTTGTCCCCTTAATCTATAATATTATGAATATCTGAATTTATGATAAGTGTATATATTTTTTTATATGATGAGAGATTGTATAATACCATCACTTTTTTATCGAGTTTAAGCTTAGAAAAAATTTTCAAAAAACTGTTTACAACTATAAAAACTATGATATAATAATTTTGTAAATATCTTCAGGGCAGGGTTTAATTCCCGACCGGCGGTAAAGTCCGCGAGCCGAAAGGTTGAATTGGTGAAATTCCAATACCGACAGTAAAGTCTGGATGGTAGAAGAGTTACATAAGCTATAGCTTATAGTTCTATCGGTTTTTTGCCTCTGAAGATTTCAGAGGCTTTTTTGTGCGACACAAGGAGTATATAAATTTGTGAATTTGACTGCGAAGCCTCTTGTAATCTTTATATGGTGCTAAGGCACAAGGAGGAAAATATGAAAAATGAAATTTCTGTAAAAGGAAGAATGAACGCAAAAGTAATTGCAAAAATAGGAGTGTTGTCAGCAGTAGCAACCGTACTGATGCTGTTTGACTTCCCTTTATGGTTTGCTCCTAATTTTTATAAGTTGGATTTTAGTGAAGTACCGGTATTGTTAGGTACGTTTGCAATGGGACCTGTTGCAGGAATAGCAATAGAATTCGTAAAAATTTTAATTAATTTTGTTCTGAACGGAACAGATACAGGTGGTATAGGTGAATTGGCAAACTTTGCTGTAGGATGCTCTTTCATTATACCGGCAGGATATATTTATAATCATAAAAAATCATTTTCTACAGCAATTATCGGTTTAATTGCAGGAACAATTACATTGTCTACCATAGGAACTATTATGAACTACTATGTATTGCTTCCTGTTTATGCAAAGGTATATGGAGCACCACTTCAGGCATTCATTGATATGGGTAATTTAATAAACCCTGCCATAACAGATTTAAAAACATTCGTTATGTATGCGGTAGCACCTTTCAACTTATTTAAAGGTTTCGTGATTTCATCAATTACAATACTCATATATAAAAAAGTATCACCAATATTACACAGATAAGCAGATGACCAAAAAAAAGCGCCTGGGCGCTTTTTTTATTTTCATTTTTACTTGACGAATCCGCAAATTTCGGATATTATTTAGATAACGTTGTCATATCAAATACATAAAAAAGAAGGGATTTTCCTATGAAGCTGAAAATATATTCGATAATTCTATTTCTTAATTCTTTTTTAACCGGAATATTAACACCCGTAATTAGCTTACTTCTCCTTGATAAAGGAGCAACTTTAAGCAATCTTTCGTTAATTCTTGGTATTTATGCTTTTACCGTCATTGTATTAGAGCTTCCAACAGGAATTATCGCCGATGTTTTCGGCAGGAAAAAATCATTTTGTTTATCCATAATAGTTTCATTAATAAGTTTTACAATATTACTATTTGGAAAAGGTTTTATATTATTAAGTATAGGAATGATGTTCTACGGTTTTAGCAGAGCGCTCTCCTCCGGGTCTTTCGATGCATTATTTATTGATTATTACATAGATAATTACGGAAAAGACAAGCTTCATAATATAACTACAAGAATCAATGTATTAGAAGCTCTTGGAATGTCAGCAGGTGCCTTAACAGGCGGTATATTGCCTAAGCTTACGAGTACATATTTTTCTTTATCAAGCATATATGACTTAAATATAATTATAAGACTAATTTTGGCATCTGTTGTTGTAATACTTGGCCTTATTTTTATAACAGAAACAGCTAACAATAATAAAGAGAAACATATTACTATAAAACAGCATATTATAAACAGTTCATCAATAGTAGTAAAAAATTCTACAATTATATGCGTATTTATATCAGTTTTTTCAACGGGATTCTTTTTAAGCAGCTTAGAAACATTTTGGCAGCCACATTTCTTATCATTGCTGCCGAATGACGGTTTTATGGGACTTTTAGGTGTTATGGCATTTTTATATTTTGCTGCTGCCACATTAGGAAGTATCGGCTCAAATAAGCTGATAAAGAATTATAAATTTAATACATACAAAATGTATTTAATATTAAGAACACTGATTGCAGTATCGATGATAATCATGGCAATTCAAACTAATATACCTATTTTTATGTTTTTCTATTCAACAATATACTTATTATTCGGAATGGCCAATATACCGGAAGGTGTTATTTTGAACAGAGAAATTCCCAATGAAGTAAGAGCCTCGGTATTGTCGGTTTATTCTTTGGTTATACAAATAGGCGGCTTAACCGGTTCCCTGCTTTACAGCATATTAATAAATTATGTAACTATTCCTACTATATGGACGATTTCAGCAGGTATAATATTGATTACAATTATTGTCATAGCTAAAAAATTGATATTTGAAGCTACAGTTAAAAATACAGCTTGACCGGCTGAACGGTAACGAAGCATGGGGGCTTTTTCAGCAGCCTAAAAAGACGCCAAAGCGTCTTTTTAAATACTACCATCGTCTACAGCAGCGTCTTCCCCGTATTCCGCGCACTCTTGAGCATCTGCCGTAACCGATTCCAAGTAAGAACCATGGAAGTCTATGCATAATATCACCCCTTTTTTTGAGGTTGTACTATTATATGCTGTAGTCTCCAAAATTGTTACAATTTGTTTGCTCATATGGGGTTGTTGGCAGGGGAATGCAGCAAGTTAGGGCATAAAAAAACTCGCATTGCGCGAGTATTTTTTTATGTAATTGTGAGTAAATACATAAGCCGAGTTCTGTATTAAACAATCATCTATCTACGCTTGTCGTTACCAACAAGCTCCAGCGACCTACCATTTGGACTGTGACGAGCAGCCACTCCAAAGTCCTTTTTTGGTCTTGCTCCGGGTGGGGTTTACATGGCCAATTAGTCGCCTAATTGCCGGTGAGCTCTTGCCTCACCTTTCCATCCTTGCTCCTCACTCAATTGAGTAAGGGGCGGTTTCTTTCTGTTGCACTATCCTTAAGGTCACCCTCACCGGGTATTACCCGGCACCCTGCTCTATGGAGCTCGGACTTTCCTCATGCAAAGCATGCGACTGTATAATTTACTCTTTTACAATATTACAGTAATTTGTTTTTAAAGTCAAATGTATTATTAACCAATTAATGAAGTTTTTTTAACTTGAAAATTTTATACAAATTACAAAATCCAAACTGTTATCATGTAATAATTATATTACTTAGAAATGTTGTTATATCATGCTTAAAATATTTCAATTATCTTATTATTAATTTCTATTATTTTTTCTTCGTTCAACTTTCCAACTTTATAAAGTATTAAATTTTTATCTGCAGTAAATATTTTATTAGGTCTTACATTACTATTTTTATTAAGTGTACCATTTTCAAAATCTATAGATTCTATCTTAATTGAATACAAGTCATCAATATCTTGACTTGTAATTTGTGATAAAATTAAATCGTCTCCCTTCAAAGCAGCTACCACAAGAGCAGGTCTTTTTTTAGACCTTGATAAATCCGAAAATGGAAATGGAACTACAACTACGTCGCCTTTTATAAATCTTTCCAAGTTTCTTCCTCCTCAGGTCTTAGCCAATCTTTAGATAATGCATCTTCACTTGCTATTGTAATATCTTCCACTTTTTTAACCTCTTTATTTCTTTTAAATTCTACATAGTCAATATAATCAGCAACTTCTTCTAAAAGGTAAAATGGTAAGTCTTCTATTTTTTTTACTAAAAGGTCTCTATCAATCAATTATAATCACCATCCTTAAAGAAAATTAATATAATACATTAATCTATTTTTATTATAACATATTTTAAAAATATAAGAAATAATTTTAATTGGCTTAATACTTATTCCAAGGTGCAAGTACTTTTTATAGGATATTTTATTTTATAGCTTTAATATTTAGCTGCGTCCTGACAATATCTGCTACTTCATAAAACCATTGATACATATTATCAGGTTTTAGAGAAAGTAATTTATTAATATCAACATATATTATTCCATTAGAAATATATGTAACATCACTAAATGGCTGGTTATTAAGAATATTAATACTACTAATTTTTTCCCATTCTTCCGTAGTTATTTTCCCTTTTTCTATCAAAATTTTGAAAGTTTCAAAGTAGTATTTCTGCATAAAACTGACTTTTAAATCTGTTTTTGTTGTTAGCCTTTTATCTATGTACACCCATAACTCCTCAATTGCCTTTTGCCTTGAAATAAGACTATCCAAGTCAAAGTTACCGGTCGAAAGTATGTTTATAAGTACATCGTCCCAATTGTCAGGTTTCCATTCCAAAGTTCTGCTCATATGAATAAGCCATTTATCATGCGGAATATATTCTTCATTTGAAATGAACATCGCACTTATTAATGGCATAACTGCATTATTTAATATATAATGTCCTTGCAATATATCCTGCCGGTTTATCCATATATCTCCTGCCAAGCGATAATTCCACCATGCATCAAACATGAGTCCCTCAGCCTGAGAAAGACAAAATTTTATCCATATTTTTATTTAATTCACTAAGTAGCTCTTCTATAATATTATCTTGATTAATATTTGCAAACGGTCTGTTCGGTTTATTCTCCATTTTTACTCTCTTAATCTAAGGATTATCATATTTATGTGCAAAGTAATCACAATTCTAACCACATTACACTTGTTTCATCTAATTTATCTATTTCCTTAAAGTTATTTTCATTATACATATTTAAAGTTCCACGATATAACTTTTCCGGCTCATTTCTATTTTCGATTGGAATTGCGATTACAGCATCAAAACTCTGTGATTTAAAATCTTCAATGGCTTTTTTAAGTAAAAGTCTGGCAACTCCTTGCTTTCTATATTCCGGATGAATAACAAAACATATTATACATCCTACGTTACAGCCTTTGGTGTAAAATTTTAGTTCATCGTCAATTCTTAAATACTGTTTTATATCATTTGCATTACACCATCCGATACACTTATCCTGATCAAATGCCAAATATCCTTTCATATTACCGGCATTAATTTGTTCAATTGCTTCATTGCGATTTTCTGCACCGGTACGTTTTGACCATTGGTCATATGAACAGTTACTATGATAAAATCTGCAAAAGCAGGTGGACCAATGGGGAGTATTGCTAAAATCTACACTTTCTAAATACTCAACAAATGTTGCAGCCAATTCCTTATTTAGCGGCTCAATTCTATAATTCATATCTGCTCCTTTTAAAAATATACTCAAATTTAAAAGCGTTTTCAGATAAATATTTTATCATATAAAAATCAACTTGCAAAGGTATAATTTACTTCTAATAAAAAACACATGCTTTTGCAAGTGTTAATTTCATATGTAAAGAATATATATAAGCGGATTATGGTTTGCATATGCTGCAGGGGATGAATCCCTGTTTGACTGCATCTGCTCTATTTCTGAAAAGTTTTTTATTTGTATCCTTCATATTGATTACTGAACTGCAATCCAGATAATGAAATTTCATGGAATTTATGTTGCCTATGTAGTTTGTTTTATTTATATTTTTTTCTTCAGAAAATTCAGCTTTATCAATCTTTATTTGAGAACCATCGGATAAAGCTGTTATTGTACTCAGTTCATCTGTCCTGTATACACTTGCTCCCATGGCGTTTAATCTGTTTAGTGTCTTTTTATGCGGATGACCGTATGGGTTGTCTTTACCGACCGATATAACCGCATACTTTGGGGTAACAGCATCTAAAAATATTTGAGATGAACTGGTTTCTCCTCCATGATGTCCGACCTTCAGAAGATCAGAATCAATTTCATAGCCTGCTTTAACCATTTCTAATTCTGATACACTTTCAGCATCGCCTGTAAATAAAAATGAAGTGTCTTTGTAAACTAATCTTGTAACCAAAGAATATTCGTTCGTCTCTGAATACCACATGCTATTGGGTGCCAATACATCAAAGCTTAAATTACTTGAATCTATAATTGATGTTCCGGCTTTTGCTTTAATTAATTCTGTATTTTCATTATGAATTGCCTGAATAGTATTTTTATAAATTTGACTGTCTGCAGATACATCCGGCATATAAATTTTATCAACATCATAATTATTCAGCACATCCGGCGCTGAGCCTATATGGTCTTCGTGAGGATGCGTCAGTATAAAATATTCTATATCTTCTATCCCCAACTCGTCTAAGTAGTTGATTATGACTCCGGAATCTTCTCGATTTCCTGAATCTATCAACACTTCCTCGTCCGTCGGAAGCTCTATTAATATACAATCTGCCTGACCAACATCAATAAAATGTATTCTGAGTTCTTCATGTCCTGATTCTATTGTTGCATCTGTGCTCACATTAACCGAACATGAAGCTGACACAAGCAATAGCATGATAGTTGTAAATATAATTAAAATGTGTTTTTTCATATTGCCGTCCTTCTTACATTAAAATTAAATAAGCTGCTTATATATTATATGAAAATCAAAAAAACAAAATAACTGCCAAATATGACAGTTATTAATTATCAATAATGGTCATGATTATTTTAAATTGTTCAACTGTTCCAGCCACAATGCATAGGAAGCATCGCTCGGCATCTTCCAGTCACCCCTTGGAGATAAAGAAACTGATCCGACCTTAACTCCGTCAGGCATACAGGAGCGTTTAAATTGCTGTGTAAAAAATCTTTTATAGAAGTTTTTTAGTGTTTCAAGAATTACTTCATCACTAAATTCGTCCTTAAAAGTGATTTTAGCAAGAAAATATATTTTTTCCGGACTATAGCCGTTTCTAATCATATTAAATAAGAAAAAATCATTCAAATCGTATGAGCCCACTGATTTTTCGGTAAGCTGAGCAATATTGCCTGTTTTATCAGGCGGCAGAAGCTCAGGGCTGACTGGTGTATCATAAACGTCTAAAAGAGCTCTCCTGATATTACCTTCAGCTTTTTCTTCCGCATACCATTTAACCAGGTATTTTACCAATGTCTTAGGTATACCTGAATTTACTCCATACATTGACATATGATCCCCGTTGTAGGTGCTCCAACCTAAAGCCAATTCAGATAAATCTCCGGTTCCCACTACTATTGCATTTTCCTTGTTTGCATAGTCCATCAAAATTTGAGTTCTTTCTCTTGCTTGTGCATTTTCATAAGTAACGTCATGTATATTAATATCATGCCCGATATCCTTAAAATGCTGTATACATGCATCCTTGATTGAAATTTCCTTTGCTGTTACACCTAATTCTTTCATCAATATTATGGCATTATTATATGTTCTTGAAGATGTACCAAACCCCGGCATTGTTATAGCTATAATATTTTCTATAGGAAGATTAAGCTTTTTAAATGCTTCCACAGTTACTAATAAAGCTAAAGTGCTGTCGAGACCGCCGGATATTCCTATAACAGCCTTTTTAGTACCTATTTTAGATAATCTTTGATAAAGCCCGGCTGCCTGTATGTTTAATATTTCTTTGCATCTATGATTTCTTTCTTCCACATTTGAAGGAACGAAAGGATATTTATCTATGCATCTGTCCAATTGCAGGTTTTCCGAATATCCAAGTTCAAAATTAACATATTTATAATCCTTCTTTTCAATTCTGCCCATGTAGCTGTTGAATTTAACTCTATCGTTTTTAAGTTTTTCTAAATCTATATCTGCATAGATTATGCTGCTTTCGGCCGAAAATCTGTCCTCATTCAAAATTAAGCCGTTTTCCGCAATTAATGCATGTCCCGATGATACTACATCTGTTGTGCTTTCGGATTGTCCTGCCGATGCAAAACAATAGGAGGTCATACATTTTGATGACTGAATTCTTACTATATCTCTTCTGTATTCACATTTACCTACTGTTTCATTGCTGGCAGAAAGATTCAGAATTAAATTTGCTCCATGAATTGTATGATATGAGCTTGGCGGTATGCTTACCCACAAGTCTTCACAAATATCAAATCCTATACATAAAGATGATGATATATCATTAAAAAGCATGTTTTCATTAAAAGGAATATTTTGACCACACAATGTTACTTCGTCAGATATTCGTGAAAGAGACGAAGCAAACCACCTCTTTTCATAAAATTCATTATAATTCGGTACATATGTCTTTGGAACAACTCCAAGAATTTTGCCGTTTTTTAACATTATAGCACAATTAAACAATTGATTATCAATATATACAGGCATGCCTACAGCAACTAAAATATCAAGACATTCAGTTTCATTAAGCAATAATTGTAAAGCTTCCTCGGCTCCGTTTATAAGTGTTCTCTGATTAAACAAATCACCGCAGCTGTATCCTGTGATACAAAGTTCCGGGAATAATATAACCTTTGCATTTTTTTCTTTAAATGCCTTTTTTGTAAGCGAAGCAATCTCCTTTACATTATATATTGGATTTGCAACCTTAAGAGTTGGTATTGCTACAGCAGCTCTTATGTACTCGTAATTTTTATCCATATCTATCCCCTATAAAATAATTTCCTTTACTGTATTTACTTCCATTAATTTTACGTTTAATTCTTCTATTTCACAAAGTATATTTTTAATACTATGTAATGATTGATATTCCGTGCTATAGTGACCTGCATCTATTACACATAAGTCATTTTGCAAAGCAAATTGTGCCTGATGATATTTTATGTCGCCGGTTATGTATACATCGGCTTCTTTAGCAATGGCATCCTTTATAAAATCACTTCCGCTGCCCCCGCAAAATGCTGCTTTACTGACTGTTTTATCATTATTATTACAATATAATTTTATATGGTCCGACTTTAACAGTTCCTTTACTTTTTTAGCATATTCAACTATATTTACCGGCTCAATATGTCCTATTCCTCCATAGCCGCTGCCGTCGGGATTTACAGTATGAAGAACTTCATAAGAATTAATATTCAATATCTTTGATAATTGATAGTTTACTCCAAACTCGGCCATATCATAATTGGTATGCATGCTGTATAAATTTATATTGTTGTTTATTATGTATTTAATTAATTTACCTTCATATGTACTGAAATCAATTGATTTCAGAGATGAAAACAAAAATGGATGATGAGTAATTATCAATTCAATTTTATTATTAATTGCGTATTCTATTATATTTAAATCAACATCTAAAGTTAACATAATGTTATTTATGTCAGTGTTATAGTCACCAATCTGTAATCCGCTGTTATCCCAGGATTCTTGCGGCTTTAATTCTAATTTTTCTTTTAATGTTTTAATAATTGAATCAACTTTAATTTTTCATCAACTCCCTTATTTTTTCGTTTTTCATTTTTAAAGCTTCTGCTCTCTCATTATAATCGCTGCTGTTATTTTTTTCAATACTCCTGATTATATTTTCGTTCACATTTAATATTTTGTGTAGATATTCGAACATTAAGGGGTCCTTTTTTTCTAAGATTATTTTGCTTATTTCATAAAATATTTCGTCCGTTATTTCATCCTCGCCGGGCACAGCCTTAATAACAAAATAATAATGATGCAGCTCTTTTACAATGTTTTCATCTATTATTTTAAAACCATTTTCCTTTAAATATTGCCTTAGTTTATCCCCTGTGGTCATCGGCTGCAAAATAAGCTGAGAAGCCTTCAATGCAATATTTTTAGAGGCTTCGATTATATCTGCAATTAATTCTCCTCCCATACCCGCAATAATTATTGCATCTGCTTCATTTTCTTTTAATACGGTAAGTCCGCTTCCTAATCTGAAATCACATTTTTCGTGTAAATTTACAGATGTTAAATGCTTTATTGCTCTATCCAATGGTCCTTTGTTTAAATCGGTGGCAATTACTTTTTCGCATATATTTTCATTTAAAAGCATCTCTGCCACATAACCATGATCGGTTCCTATGTCTGCTGTTGTATGACATTTAGTGACCATGGATTTTATACATTCTAATCGATCCATATTTGGTACCCCCATTCTTATCATTATCAATTTTACTAAAAAAATAGAAGGCTTCACCCTTCCACATGATTTGAATAGCAATGGACAGCAATTGTAAATTTCTTTATCAATTGCTCATCTATTGCTTTTCCATTGTTTTATGTTATTCTAAATAATCTTTTAATTTCTTGCTGCGGCTTGGGTGTCTGAGCTTCCTTAATGCCTTAGCTTCAATTTGTCTTATTCTTTCTCTTGTTACATCAAATTCCTTACCAACCTCTTCTAAGGTTCTTGCTCTTCCGTCATCTAATCCGAATCTCAATCTCAGTACCTTTTGCTCTCTGTCCGTTAAAGTATGAAGTACTGATGAAAGCTGTTCCTTTAAAAGAGTGAAGGTTGCTACGTCTGATGGAGCCTGAACCTCATCATCAGGTATAAAGTCACCCAAATGGCTGTCTTCTTCCTCTCCTATGGGTGTTTCAAGTGAAACCGGTTCTTGAGCAATCTTTAATATTTCTCTTACCTTATCAGGTTCCATTTCCATTTCAAGAGCAATTTCCTCAGGTGTCGCATCACGTCCTAACTCCTGCAAAAGCTGTCTTTTTATTCTTATTAATTTATTTATTGTTTCTACCATGTGAACAGGAATTCTTATGGTTCTTGCCTGATCGGCTATTGCTCTCGTTATCGCCTGACGGATCCACCAGGTAGCGTATGTGCTGAATTTAAATCCTTTTGTGTAATCGAATTTCTCAACTGCCTTAATTAATCCAAGATTTCCCTCCTGGATTAAATCTAAGAACAACATACCTCTTCCAACGTAACGCTTAGCAATGCTTACAACCAATCTTAAATTGGCTTCTGCCAATCTTTTCTTTGCCTCTTCATCTCCATCCTGCATTTTTTTAGCAAGATCTATTTCTTCATTTGCTGATAATAAAGGTACTTTTCCTATTTCTTTTAAATACATTCTGACAGGGTCGTCGATATTTACACCCTTCAATATATCATCATCTGATTGGCTTACAAAAAAGTCAGCATCATCCTTAATTTCTGTGTCATCTATGTCGTCAACTTTTTCAAGAATCATATCATCTTGAAACCCAAGAATTTCAAGGTCGTTATCTTCCGCTTGCTTATAAAAATCATCAATAAATTCCGGGTTGATATCTAATTTTTCAAAAGACCTTAATACTTCCTTATATGTTATAAATCCGTTTCTTTTACCTTTTTCTATTAATTTATTTTTGATAGAATCAATCTTTTGCTGCATTTCTATATCTTTTTCAGATTCTTCTGCTGTTACGTTCTTATTTTCACCCATGGGTTAGTTAACCTCCTCTTTAGTTGACTTAATTTTTTTAGCGAGGATAAAAATTTCATTCATTATATCTTTGCTTTCCTCAGAGTTTTCAGATTGTGTTAAATTGTTACTCAGTATGCTTCTTTTCTTTTCATAATATTTTATTTTTAACCTTTTAATACAATCTTTGAATAATGACTCTAAATTATCATAATCAACATCGTCATATTGCAATAAAACTTTAGCATCCGGCTCATTTTTTATAATTTTTTTTAAGCTATCTTCGTCTATACTCATATTATTTATTTTGTATTCGTACATTTCTTTAAATATTCCATAAAATTCTAAATCCTTAAATGTATCTTCATTTACTATTTCTTTAAGCTGTAGCGCAAAATCATTTTCTATGAGTATTAGTTTGATTAACTCCTCTTCATGGGATGTTGTAATTTTTTGCACCTGCACTTGAGTTTTGACAGGATTTGTATCTTTTACAAAAGTTCTTTGCTTGATTTCTTTTTTATTATATTCTTTAATTATCGATTCTTTGGAAACCCCCACTTTACTTGATAATTTCTCAAAAATAAGCTCTTTTTCTATTTCACTGTTAATATTTACTATATTGTCAAAAATTTTAGATATATATTCAACTTTACTATAATTTTCATAGATTTCATTAAAATGATATTCTAAAAAATCATAATAATCAAGAGAATTTTCAATTAATTTGTCGAAATTTACTTTCCCGAATTTATTCAAATATTCATCCGGATCTTTTGCATCATTTATAAGTATTACCTTTGCATCTATGTTGTTCTTTTTAAACATGTTCAAAGCTTTTAAAGCGGCATTTTGACCTGCATTATCCGAGTCAAAGCCAATATAAAAGCTCTTGGAATATCTTTTTAAAAGTTTTATCTGATTATCGGTCAAGGATGTTCCCAAAGCTGCAACGGCTGTATTGTAACCATATGTATGCATTTTAATAACATCCATGTATCCTTCTACTAATATGAAGCTTTTGTCCTTTACTGCTTCCCTTGCTAAATTGAGACCGTATAAATTATTACCTTTATTAAATATTAAAGTTTCAGGGGAATTGAGATATTTAGGAAGTGAATCATCAATAACTCTTCCTCCAAATCCGATTATTCTTTTTCGTACATCAAATATAGGAAACATTACTCTGTTTCTGAAACGGTCATAACATGTACCTTTTTCTTGATTACTAATAATTAATCCGGCTTTTAATATATCCTCTTCTACATACCCCTTATCCGTTAAATGTTTTAGCAAATTATCCCATTGGTTTATAGCATATCCAATTCCAAATTTTTTTATTACATCATTATCAATTTTCCTTGATTTTAAGTAATTTATAATCTCAGGATACGATTTTAAATTTCTATAAAAATATGCCGCAGCATCACGGTTTATTTTGTAAAGCCTGTCCGTAAGCTCTTTATTTTCTTGCTGGTTTGAATAGTTATTAACTTCTTCTAAAATAATGCCCGCCTTTTTTGCAAGATATTCTGCAGCTTCAATAAAAGTATAATTTTTATATTTTGTAATAAAGCTTATACTATCGCCGCTTTCTCCGCAGCCGAAGCAATGAAATATCTGTTTATCCGGTGATACAATAAAAGAAGGAGTTTTTTCCTTATGAAAGGGGCAGTTTGTGCTGTAATTTGCACCTGCTTTTTTTAAAGGCAAAAATTCTTCTATAACGTCTACTATATTGTTTTCATCAAGAATTCTTTTGATTACATCAGAATCCAATCTATAGGGCATAATATCACCATTATCTATACGTTGAACACAGATTATAACACAACGAAATAAGCTTGTCAACAAAATATTTTTTCAACTATTGTCTCCAAGGTTTTGGAATATATAAATCCTCAAATACTTTCATTGCATAACGATCTGTCATACCGGCTATGTAATCTTTAATTATTTCGTTTTTTTCTAAATTGTTTTCATTGTATATTTGTAAATAAAAATCAGGTAAAAGCTCAAAATTTTTAGTATAATATTCAAATATTTTTTCTATTATAAATTTTGTTTTATCTTCTTCACTTTTTGCGGTTTTATTGTAATATACATTTTCAAATAAAAAACTTCTGAGTTCTTTTGTATAATGGGCAATTTCTTCACTCATGGTTATTTTGTCTTTATCCATACTGTTTTTTATCACATCTGTTATCATTGTATTAATTCTTTGTCCATGAGTATAACCTAAGGTTTTAAAGAATATATCAGGCATTTGGCTTAGGTTTATTATATTAGCTCTCATCGCATCATCAATATCATGATTTATATAGGCGATTCTGTCTGAAATACTTACGATTTGACCTTCTAAGGTTGAAGGATTATAGTTTAAAGGGTGGTTAAGAATTCCATCCCTTACTTCAAAGGTAAGATTTAAGCCCCTGTTACCGTTTCTAAGTTCTAAAAATTCTACAACCCTTAAACTTTGTTTATTGTGCTTAAAGCCGGTTTCACAAATTTCGTTGAGTATTTTCTCTCCTGTATGACCGAAGGGCGTATGACCCAAATCATGACCCAGCGCAATTGCCTCGGTTAAATCCTCATTTAATTTTAAACTTCTTGCAATAGTTCTTGAAATCTGTGATACTTCCAATGTGTGAGTAAGACGTGTTCTGTAATGATCGCCTTCAGGAGATAAAAAGACCTGTGTCTTGTGTTTTAATCTCCTGAAGCTTTTTGAATGAATTATTCTATCTCTGTCTCTTTGATACTCGGTTCTTATTTCGCAATTTTCTTCCGGAATTTCTCTGCCTTTTGAAAATCTGCTTTTAGCAGCGTGTGGAGATAAGTAATCAATCTCGAATTGTTCATATCTTTCTCGTATATTCACCATTATCACCCCTATATAACAGTTTATTTTTTTATTTCATTTTCGGCAATGTAGTCAAGAATAATTGAAGCGGTTTCTTCAACTGCTTTATTGGTTGTATCAATTATTTTACATTTTAAGTTTTTCATCACCTTTTCCGAATACTCAAGCTCCTCGAAAATTCTTTCCATATTAGCATAGTTTGCCGTATCCCTAAGCCCCATTGCTTTAAGGCGTTCTTTTCTGATTTTGTTCAGATTTTCTACATTTAGCGTTAACCCGATTATTTTTTTAGGAGAAATTAACTTTAATTCCTCAGGCAAGCTAACTTCAGGAACTAACGGAATATTTGCTACTTTTAAATTTTTATGAGCCAAATACATAGAAAGCGGTGTCTTGGAGGTTCTTGATACTCCAATTAAAACTACATCTGCTAAAAGAATTCCCCTTGTATCCTTTCCATCATCATACTTTACGGCAAATTCCACTGATTCTACTCTTTTAAAATATTTTTCATCAAGCTGACGTAAAAGTCCCGGCTCATTTTTAGGAGCTAAGCCCAATTGTTTAACTAAAGGAACTAAAATAGGGGTCATTATATCAATCGCGTCAATTTTGTGTTCTGAAGCTTTTTCAATCATATAATCCCTAAGCTCTTCAACTACCAAAGTAAATACAATAAATGCATTTTCCTTTGATGCCTTTTGTATTAAATTGTCTATTGATTCCTTATCATTTATATAGGATACTTTTTTTATATCAAAATCGGCCAAATCAAACTGTCTGATTACTGCTTTAGCTACCTGTTCGGCAGTTTCACCTAAGGAATCCGAAACAGCGTAAATATTAATCTTCACCATAAGTACCTCTTCATTTTGTTATTTCCAATAAAACTTTTGTTATATTAGTTTTTGAAATTCTTCCGATTGCCTTTACTTTATTGTTTGGCAAATGGGTTATAATCGGTATACAATCTATTTCATGCTCTATAATTTTTTCTGCTGCTTCTAAAATTGAATCCTCTTCCAAACAATATATAATTTTAGGCATCCTTGTCATTACTATACCCACAGGAATTGCACTTAAATCTTTTCCGCCCATAGATGCCTTCAATAAATCTTTCCTTGATATTACACCTTTTAATGCCTCATCTTCCACTACGAACAAAGTGCCTACATTTTCTAAGAACAAAGTTACTATTGCATCGTAAACGCTTGTGGATTCGGTTACATTTATAGGAAGCGATTTGATATCCGATACTTTTATCGCTGATAATTTCTCTATTATATCTTTGTTGCTTTTTTTATTTGATATATAATATCCAACCTTCGGTTTTGCATCAATTAAACCGCACATAGATAAAACTGCCAAATCAGGTCTCAATGTTGCTCTTGTAAGACCAATTTTTTCAGCTATCGTTTCACCTGTTACAGGTTGGAGTTTTTCTATTATTTCAATTATTTGATTTTGTCTGTCTGATAATTTTATATAGATCACCCCTTTGGACAATGGAATTACAGTTGATTTATTAAAACTTCATCTTTTCGTTAATATAATTCTCTAAATCATCTATTTTAACTCTGACTTGCTCCATTGTATCTCTGTCCCTTACCGTAACGGAATTATCTTCAAGAGAATCAAAATCGAAAGTTATACAATACGGAGTTCCAACTTCATCGTGTCGTCTGTATCTTTTACCGATGCTTCCCGCATCGTCATAATCAATATTAAAGCTTTTTTGCAGCTTGTGATAAACTTCTGCAGCTTGATCGTTTAATTTTTTAGTAAGCGGCAATACAGCAGCTTTATATGGTGCAAGAGCAGGATGAAGCTTTAACACAACTCTTTCAGTTCCATCTTCAAGTAATTCTTCATTGTACGCATCAATTAACAATGCAAGCATAACTCTGTCGGCGCCAAGTGATGGTTCAATACAATACGGTACATATTTTTCGTTCGTTACAGGGTCTTGATAGGACAAATCCTCTCCTGATGTAGTTATGTGCGCCTTTAAATCAAAATCTGTTCTGTCAGCGATACCCCAAAGCTCTCCCCAGCCGAACGGGAATAAATATTCTATATCTGTTGTAGCGTTGCTGTAATGAGATAATTCTGCAGGATCATGATCTCTGAAGCGTACATTTTCTTTTGTCATACCTAAGGATAATAACCAATTCATACAAAAATCCTTCCAATAATAGAACCATTCCAAATCCTTACCCGGCTCACAGAAGAATTCCAACTCCATTTGTTCAAATTCTCTCGTTCTGAAAGTAAAGTTACCGGGAGTAATTTCATTTCTGAAGGATTTACCAATTTGTCCAATCCCAAAAGGTATTTTCTTTCTTGTGGAACGTGCCACATTCTTAAAGTTTACAAATATACCTTGGGCCGTTTCCGGTCTTAAATATATTTCTGACTGGGAATCTTCGGTAACACCCTGGAATGTTTTAAACATTAAATTAAATTTTCTGATTGACGTAAAATTATGTTCTCCACATTCAGGACATTGAATATTTTTTTCTAATATATAAGATTCCATTTGAGAATTAGACCAACCGTCTACTATTTGCACCTCATCTTTTTCTCTCATGTAATCCTCGATTAATTTGTCCGCTCTGAATCTCGCCTTGCATTCCTTGCAATCCATTAAAGGATCGCTGAATCCGCCTACGTGACCTGAAGCCACCCAAGCTGTAGGGTTCATAAGTATGGCAGAATCAAGTCCTACATTATATGGACTTTCCTGTATGAATTTTTTCCACCAAGCTTTTTTTACGTTATTTTTTATTTCTACACCCAACGGACCATAATCCCAGGTATTTGCCAGGCCTCCATAAATTTCTGAGCCGGGAAAAATTATACCTCTTGATTTAGAAAGTGAAACAAGCTTTTCTAATTTGTTTTTTTCATTTTTTGCCATGATTGCCTCCAATTATATAATTATATAGACTGGGACTTATGATAATACAAAAAAATCTTCCATCCCGCATAGGGACGAAAGATTAATTCCGCGGTTCCACCCTATTTGATAAAGCGTTGCTTTATCCTCTTAAAATAATTGACTCAAAAGCTCCATTCAACTATATTTCCTTATCAGTTTCCACCACACCTGACTCTCTATAAATTCTTTATAGTTTACTCTTCTTTCTCATTGCCTCAACATTAATCTTAATGTAACAAAATTAAGAATTAATGTCAAGAATTTCTTTTAGAATTCGTCATTATCCTTATAATATGTGAAATCGTCCTTTTTATCATTATTCATTTCGTTAATATTGTTCGTAAAATCATTTTTAAATTCATTGGCACTGTTTGTAAATTCATTTTTAAATTTGTTAGCACTGTTCGAAAAATCATTTTTCAAATTTGTTGCACCTTGTTTTACATCTTGCATGGCATCTTTTACAATATCTACGCCTTGCTCTACCTTTTGCCCGATATTAACAATATTTCCGTCAGCTTGAGTTATTTCTACTGAACATTGTGTTAAAAGTGCAGCGGTTACACCGGCAGCAGAAAGAAACGGAGCATAAAAAGCACCGATTATTCCTGCAGTTACAGGTAAATTAACAATAATTTCATTGTTTTTCTTTATTGTAATTTTAGTAGCATTACCTTTTGCGAGTATATCTTTTAACTGGTTTAATATTTGTTCACCTCTGTTGTTACTCTTAGAATTCGAATTGTTTTTGTTTTGGCTTTCAATCAAAATTATTGCATCAAGAACATCTCCGTTTGCATCTTCAAGTGCTTTTTTAGCGGTTGAATAATCTGTATCTGTGCGCTTTAAAATATCATCGATTTTTTTTAAATTTTCATTTTCCATGGATTGTACCTTCCTTTTATAGTAATTTTAAAGTTGTAAAATTATCCTTGCCAATATAATAAAATAAGAAGTTTCTTATTAAATTTAATATATTGGCTGTCACGTCAATAGAACTTATATATTCGAATTTAGTTTTTAAAATTCTTTCCATTGTTAGTATTTCACTGTAGGTAACATTTATTCCACTTCCATAATTTACGCAATCACAGCAAAATAAGCCGCCCTCTTGGATTGAAAACTTTGCGTTTGCTTGTATTTCTTTGCTGCATGATATACAAAGCTTAAAATCAGGCTTATAACCAAGCATTGAAATTAGTTTTAATTCATATGCAGCTATTAATTTGTCGTAATCTTTTTTTATTTCACTTAAATATTTAAGTGCCGAAACAGTCATATCAAAAATACGGGAATCCATTTCATTTTCTCCGGCAACATAGCTTATCAACTCTAATATATAGCTTCCGTAGAAGAAAGCTTCCATGTTGTTCTTTAAACCGAAAAAATTATCAATCAGTTCCGCATGTGTTATGATGAACATATCCTTAGATTTTGCCATCGAGCATTTTGAATAAGCAAACAGCTGAGAAACATTGATTAAATGGGAATTACTTTTCTTCGCTCCCTTTGAAAGCAACTGAATTTTACCGTTTTCTCTTGACAAGGCATGAAGTATTTTATCATTTTCTTTATAAATTACTTCCTTTAGAATTAATACCTCATCAACTATCATGTCTCTTATCATATCCCAAAGTTCTTAATAAATAATTGTTATCACGCCAATTTTCGGAAATCTTTACAAACAGCTGAAGATTAACCTGGCTTCCCAACAATCTTTCGATATCTTCTCTTGCACTTTTACCTATTCCCTTAATTTTTCTGCCGTCCTTGCCTATTATAATGCTTTTGTGTGATTTTTTCTCACATAAAATATTGGCTCTTATATCAACAAGATCCTTGTTTTTTCTTTCCTTCATTTCTTCAATTTCAATGGCAATGCCGTGAGGTACTTCTTCGTTCAGGTACAGCAAAGCTTTTTCTCTGATAATTTCGGAAACAACAAAGCGTTCCGGTCTGTCCGTTATATAATCTGACGGAAAATACATAGGTCCCGGTTTTAAATATTTAATTATTAATTTAATTAAGGAATCCACTCCTACATTTTTAATAGCAGACATAGGTAAAATATCATCAAAAGCTTTATATTTATCAAATTCCTGAGCAATTTTCACTACAGCTTCCTGACTGAATTTATCGATTTTATTGATAACCAATATTTTCTTGGTCTTTAAATCTTTAATTTTCTCAATAATGAATTCATCCCCGGGTCCTACCTTATTAAATTCATCAGTAAGCATAATCAATACATCCATTTCTTCTATGGCAGAATCCACCTCGGTATTCATGAATTCACCAAGCTGATTTTTTGGTTTATGAATACCCGGAGTATCCAAAAATATGATTTGAGCTTCATCATCAGTATAGACAGTCCTTATTTTGTTTCTTGTTGTTTGCGGTTTATCTGACATTATTGAAATTTTTTCACCGATCATTGAGTTCATCAACGTTGATTTACCTACATTTGGTCTTCCTATTATCGTTACAAATCCTGATTTAAACATGTTTCTCCTCTTCTTTCTATTCCAGGTCCTCCGGACCAAAGCTGTTTGGCAGAAGTTCTTTTAGCGTATAAATTTCGTATGAATCTAAATTTTTTGCACATATAACCTTCATATCCTTGCCGAATTCGACCATAAACTGTCTGCACACACCGCATGGAAATGATGTTTTTATATTGCTGCCAACAACGGCTATTTTTTCTATATCCTTATAACCTTCTGATATACATTTTGAAATTGCAACCCTTTCGGCACATATGGTCGGAGTATAGGATGCAGATTCAATATTACAGCCGGTAAATACCTTGCCGCTTTTAGTGTATACAGCTGCACCAACCTTAAAATTTGAATATGGGCTGTATGACTTTTCTCTTGCTTCCATAGCAATTTTAATTAATAGTTTGTCTTCCATTATATCACCCTTTAATATTATTCATTTGTTACAGATTCGACGCTGTCTACAATCTGTATCCATGTATTGCCCGGATTTAATTTAAGTTCTTCATCATTTATGTAAAATCTTGTTCTGTCCTTTTCACTTTTCTTTGACCAGGTTATAAATACTCCCTCACCTTCCGTAAAGTAAATACCTTTACCTGTTCCCATTGATTCTAAATACAATCTTCCTACAGAATCCAATACACTTTTAGGCTGCTCCAGCACAATTATATTTTTAGCCGTTAACTGTTCCTTATTCAATTCATCAATATGCTCTTCCTTGTCTTTAAAACGGAAATATAATCTTGAATCATTATTGTATACATAATCTGTAGTATTATCTTTATTGTATTCAATATTTATTTTATTTGCCTTAAAACTATCCTTATAATTATCCGACAGCTTTGAACTCTTTTCATTAAAGTTATATTTTTCGAAGTTTGCTTCAGTTCTGAATCCCATTCTTTTTGCTTCGTCCCTGATTGACTTTAATGTAGTGTACATATTGTGAGGAGCATATTTCCCCGTATCATTGTATCGCCACATAGCACCGGAATACAAACCGTCAATTTCTGCCGCCTGCAATCTTTTTATTTCGCTGAAAGCATCCTCGCTTCCTCCCACATGAACAAATATGCCATCATTTTCTAAGGCATAATAAATAATATACGGTCTTGCACTTCGTACAGGACCTACCATTTCCGGCTGTTTAGCTAAATATATGGCCAAATATCTGGTATAAGGAAATTCAACCTGAAATTCAAAAACTATTTCAGCATCCTTTAAGCCCGCCTGCCACCTTGCACGGGGATGGTTGTCTAAAGAAACCGCAACAGGTCTTAAAGAAAGCTCTTCAGGGTAGTATTTTAACCCATCCAAAGGAGATACTATCTTATTAGGATCATCTTCTTCAATTTCTGTTTCAATTTCTTCGATATCTGATATATCTTCTTCCTTTTCTAATTCCGGATCAATGACCTGATTTGTTTTTTCAGAGCATGATGCAAGCATAAAAACAGCTAATATAAATATAAGTAATTTTTTCATTTGCTTTTCCTTATTTAAATATTTGAAGTTTCTTCATTATTTCTTTTTCTCTTGAACGCATTTCTGCCTTCTCGTCACCACTCATGTGATCGTACCCTAATAAATGAAGCATGCTATGGACAGTCAGGTAAGCCATTTCTCTTTCCAGGCTGTGACCAAAATCATTAGCTTGTTCGATTATTCTTTGAGTTGAAAGCACTATGTCACCTAACAGTACGACACCTTCAAACTCATCATCATCCAACGGAAAGGATAAAACATCCGTCTCGCTGTCAACATTTCTGAATTCTTTATTCAGCTCTTTTATTTCTTCATTGGTTACAAAAGATACGCTGACTTCAAAATCTCCCTCTAATTCCTCGGCTCTAATGACTTCCTCAATTGCTTTTTCGATTACTTTACAATTATCCTCAGTGATTTCCATAATATCTTGTCGATCGTCAAATAATACATTAATCATTTTTCTTATTCTCATACCTTTCATATGCTTTTATAATATCCTGAACCAATTTATGTCTTACTACATCTGTAGTATGGAAATACATAAAACCAATGTCTTCTACATCCTTCAATATTCTTTGTACAGTTTTAAGACCTGATTTTTTGCCTTCGGGCAGGTCAATTTGTGTTACATCACCGGTTATTACTGCCTTGGAGCCGTAACCGAGCCTGGTCAGGAACATTTTAATCTGCTCATTAGTGGTATTTTGTGCCTCATCAAGTATGATAAATGAAGAATCAAGAGTCCTGCCCCTCATGTAAGCCAAGGGAGCAACCTCAATTAGTTGCTTTTCCACATTTTTCAAATAATTTTCCGGTCCCATTATATCAAATAAAGCATCATAAAGGGGTCTTAGGTAAGGATCAACCTTATCCTGTAAATCCCCGGGCAAAAATCCTAATTTTTCTCCCGCTTCAACAGCAGGTCTCGTAAGTATAATGCGCTCTACTTCTTTTTTTCTGAAAGCATTTACTGCTGCAGCAACAGCTAAATACGTCTTGCCCGTGCCGGCAGGGCCGATTCCGAATGTAATATCTTTTGAATTTATTAAATCCATATATCTTTTTTGACCGATTGTTTTTGGCTTTATTACCCTTCCCGATGCAGTTGTTACAATAACTTCCTTTAATACTTCATTATAATCTATGTTATAATTTGATTTATTTGATTCAATTAAGTAAACAACTTTTTGGTCGGTTATTTCACCTTCTGAGTCAATTGTACTTATCATGTCTTTTAATATTTTAACAACAGCTTCAACCTTGATTTTATCTCCGGTAACCTTAATCATATCATTTCTTACAAGTATATTCACGTCAAAATAGCTTTTGATTATTTTAATATTTTTATCGTGAATTCCTAACAATTTAATAAGGTTTTTATCTTCTGTTATTAATATATTTTCTTCGTGTAATTCCATTAATCCTCCTGATTATCATTTGTTGTTTCCTTTTGTTCCGTTTCCGGTACCGGATATATTTTGACCTTTGTACCTATATCCTCAATTACTTCAATTTGAGCTCTTAAATAATAATAATTATCATCATCAGAAAAATTTAAAGATGATTTTAATATTCTTGCTTCCTTGCCGCACTTTTTCAACAAGTCATCATACATTCCTATTGTTAAGGTGTTTTTGGCCGTATTTTCATTTATATCGACTTTCTTTATCACCTGTTCATAATATGTACCCTTTATTATACTGATATCAGCCAAATTTGATAGTATAGGAATTCGAATAGTCCTTTCTCTATAATTATAATTTTCAAAAGGACTCTTGTCACTTAATATTTTATTACTTTTGCCATTTAAATGCAAGTAATAAACGCTTTTGCTTTTATTGGTGGATACTTCCACATCTTTCAGTTTTGGCTCCTTCGATTCAAAATTGTAATATGTCTTGCCATAAATAGTACCTTCTGAAGGAACCATCATAAATTCTTCGGAATTCTTATTTTTAACAATACCCATTACCAATGTCTGACCTTCATAAACCACATCGCCTTCTTTGACTACAGGTTGACCGCTCTTTGCAATTACTTTATTTATTATTGCATTTTTTGTGGAAATAATGCTTGTTGGTTCATTTTTCTTAATATCCGGGTTTTCAATTACCTTTTCTTTAACAAAGATTATTAAATTAGAGCCTTCAACATATACTTCTATAAATTTAAAATTTTCAAAGTTTTTGTAAAGAAGTGTTTCTAATTGTTTTGGTTTTACGTTAGTATGGGAAATTGGTGTTTTAATATTGTTATTTTCAAGAACTTTAATTATATTTTTGGCGGTTGTGTTGTTTGTTCCGATAACCTGTATATTCCAGATTAATGATGTGATTACATAGAGCGAGATAATTAAAGCAAACAGCCCTAATACGAAACCTTTTCTCACCTTTAATTTTGCTAAATTGTATGCGAGACCCTTTTTATTTACCGGTTCTATTTTAGTTTCTTTAATAATATCAGCATACTTTCTGTAATCTTCATAGGATATTTTAAATTTGATACCATCCTCTTTTCTTTCAACATCCCATATGCTTATACCTTTTTTTCGAAGTAAATTCATGACCTTTTCGAAGTTTGCCGCTCTCAGACGTACTACAACATATCCTGTCAATAAAGACATCAACTTGAAAATAAGCATAATTACTCCTTCTTAAATATTATTTCTTCAATATTACCCTTAACTATGACCTTGTAGTCATTTATTTCTTCTATTTTAAATTTAGCTCCCTTAACTATGATATTTACCTCTATAGCCTTTACCTCAATCAAATTATTTTCGTACACAATTATTCCTAAGTGATTTTCTATTATAACCTTCTTGTTGCCGTGCATCATTAAATTGAAATTATCTGAAAGAGCATCATTCGGAATTTCCAAATCATCTGCAATTCTGCTTCTAAAGTCATTAAATTTGCCCATATTGCCTCCCTTTGACGGGGACATTCCTTCTATCCATCAAAGACTTGCCTTTGGCAAAAAGAAGTGTGTCCCTCTTCCTATTATGACATTACTTATATCACAAAGACTCACCCCGATAAAAAAAGGTGTGTCCCCCCTCCTTTAATAATTATGCACGTATGACTGACTGTATGAATGCATTAAGCAGACTATAAAAAAAAGCCCCTGGACTCTATTAAGAATCGAGAGCTTTTTGTTCCCGCAACATCAGTCTGTAATTTTTTGACTATGACCTGTTGCGGGAACACATAATTTTATTAAAGCTATTACATTATTTCTTAACTAATTGAAGATCTACAGGCATCATGCTTTCAACCTGTTCTCCATTCATGATTTTTACTGCTGCTTCAACACCCATAGAGCCTATTTCCTTTGGAAGTTGTTCAACTGTTGCTGCCATTTCGCCGCTTTCTACGGCAGCTTTTGCATCATCAGTGGCATCGAAGCCTACAACCAGGATATCTCTCTTTGAAGCTTTTATAGCTTCTATTGCTCCGAGAGCCATTTCATCATTGTGAGCAAATACCGCATCTATCTCCGGCTGAGCCTGCAGGATGTTTTCCATTACAGTCAGTCCCTCTGCTCTGTCAAAGTTTGCTGTTTGTTTTGCAACTACTTCAATGTCAGTTCCGCTTATTGCTTCATTAAAGCCCTGTCCTCTGTCTCTTGCAGCAGAAGCTCCGGGGATGCCTTCCAGCTCAACGACTTTTCCTTTGCCTCCTAACAGCTCTATGACATATTCTCCAGCAAGCTTACCGCCTGCAACGTTATCAGAAGCAATGTGTGATACAACTTGACCTCCGTTAGCCCCTCTGTCAAGTGTTATTACAGGGATATTTGCTTTGTTTGCTGCTTCAACGGCACTTTTAACCGCATCAGAGTCTGTAGGGTTAATCATAATAATATCAACACCTTGGTTAATTAAATCCTCTACATTTGACATTTCTGTTGCAGAATCATCCTGTGAATCCAGCGTAACAAGCGTAACACCTAATTCTTGAGCCTTTGCTTTTGCGCCTGCTTCAAGGTCGACAAAGAAAGGATTATTTAATGTTGAAATTGCCAGACCTATGGTCTTTGCTTCCTCATTGGTTACATTTTCATTTGTACTGCATCCTGCAAACAGTGACAGTATCATTAGTGTGACAACAACTAAACTCAAAAATCTTTTCATAAAACCCTCCAAATTATTTTTGATTTTTATTTTTTATCTTGATAGTTTTTGTTTTCTATCAAGAAGTACTGCTGCTAATATAACTATACCCTTTGCTACATCCTGGTAATACGATGGTACCTTCATTAAATTCAGGGCATTGTTCAATATACCGATTATAAGGGCACCAATTGCCGTGCCTGCAATTGTTCCGACTCCTCCTGCCATGCTTGTTCCTCCCAGGACAACTGCCGCAATGGCATCAAGCTCATATCCTGCACCTGCCGTCGGCTGGGCAGAGCCTAATCTTGCCGTAATCAGTATTCCTGCCAAAGCCGCCGTCATTCCTGAAATTGAATAAACAAATAATTTGACGCGGCTTGTTTTAATCCCCGAATAAATTGTCGCTTCTTCATTAGAGCCGGTTGCATAAATATATCTTCCTATGCGGGTATGATTTAATATATAGTACGCCAAAATAAATACTACAATCATTATGTAAACGGGAATGGGTATAGGTCCGATAAACCCTGTACCGATTTTTCCAAAGGCTTCGGATGCACCGGTGCTTCCCGTGCTTATCGGTCTTCCCTTTGTAAATACAAGAATTAAGCCTCTTAACAGCGTTACCGTACCCAGAGTTGCAATAAAGGGCTGCAATCGTCCTGCGGTAATAAGTGTTCCGTTAAGGAAGCCTATAAAGGTTCCTAACATCAAAGCCGCAATTACAACGACAAATGCATTTATGCCTGATGAAATCATAGCTGCCGCTATAGCACCGCAAAAACCCAGAACCGAGCCCACCGATAAATCTATGCCTCCGATTAATATTGCAAAGGTCATGCCTGTGGCAATTACCGCATTGATGGATGTCTGCCTGAGAACAGTCAGAATATTGCCCCAGGTCAGAAATCTGGGATTGATAATCGCTACAACAACCGAGGCAGCAAGCAGCACTATTAAGGGCTTATTTTTGAGCAGTTTTTTAATGGTCGTCATTTTACACATCCTTTCCTACGGCAAGTGTCATGATAGCTTCCTGAGTAGCATCTTTTTGTTGTAAAAAGCCGGAAATCTTACCCTCGTGCATCACCATTATGCGGTCGCAAATTCCCAGAACTTCAGGTATATCAGAAGATACAACTATAATGCACATACCTTCTCTTTTAAACTTGTTAATTAAATCATAGATGTCCTTTCTTGCACCTACATCCACGCCCCTGGTGGGTTCATCCAATATAAGTATTTTTGGATTGGTATTAAGGTTTTTTGCAATGGAAACTTTTTGCTGATTTCCTCCGCTTAGGTATTTTAGCAATTGATGCGTACCGGCAGTTTTTATGGACATTGTTTCTATATAATTATTTGCCGAATCTTGCTCCTTATTTTTATTGATCAGACCAAGAGTACTTGTAAATTTTTTAAGGGAGGACATGGTTATATTGTCCCTCACACTCATATCGGTTATTATTCCGTTGGTCTTTCTGTCTTCTGAAACATATGCTATTCCAAAATTCAAGGCATCCATGGGAGACTGAATCTTTATTTTTGTACCGTTTAAAAAAATCTCTCCCTTATACGGATAAATTCCGTAAAGCGTCCTCATGAGCTCAGTCCTGGAGGACCCCATCAAACCGGCTACCCCTAATGTTTCGCTTTGTCTTAATGAAAATGAAATGTCTTTTACAAATTGGTTTGAAAGGTTTTCCACCCGCAAAACATCCTGCCCTATTGTAGTTTCAATTCTGGGATATTGCTCGCTTAGCTTTCTTCCCACCATCATCTCAATTACTTTATCTTCATCTGTTTCCGGAATCGCCCTTTCACCAATCAGCTCTCCGTCTCTCAATACGGTCACATCATCGCATATTTCAAATATTTCCTGCAATCTGTGAGATATGTATACAATGCTTTTTCCTTCTCTTTTTAAATCATTTATTACATTGAACAATTTTTGTGTTTCGGCAGGTGTCAAAGCACCGGTTGGCTCATCCATTATAATAATCCTCGCATCAATAGAAAGAGCTTTTGCAATTTCAACCAGCTGTTGCTTTCCGACGCTTAAATTCCTGACCAGCTCCCTGGGATTTTCATTTAGCCCTAACTTTTTCAGCCAATATTCGGAATTTTCATAAAGCCTTTTCCAAAGAATTCGTCCTCTGCCTGATATGGGTTCCCTTCCGAGAAATATGTTTTCTCCTATGGACAGGTCACCAACTAAATTTAATTCCTGGTGTATAATGGCAATTCCGGCTTCCTGGGATGAATGAGTATCATTAAAGCTGACCTCACTGCCATTCAGATAAATTTCTCCATCCGTTTTCAGATAAACACCGGTAAGAATTTTCATCAGGGTGGATTTTCCTGCTCCGTTTTCACCTACAAGTGCCATAACACGCCCCTTGTAAATATTGAAGCTCACATCTTTTAATACATTAATACCGGAAAAATTTTTCGTAATATGTTTCATTGATACTGCAATGTCTTTCAATTAATCACCACCCGCTAATTTTTTATATTCATCAGAATGTTACTCCGGATACAAGTATAATGTTAGCAAATGCTTTATATTCGCCGGTTCTTATCACCGCCTTGGTACCTGCTGTTCTTTTCTTGAATTCTTCATGGGCTACATATTCAACTTCAATTGCTCTTGATTCTTCTTTTTCGGCAGCTTTTATAATTTCTGTTATTTTATTGTTCAACTCGGGGTTGCTATGGACTATTTCTTTTGCAAGTATAACCTTTTCAATAAACAGCTCCTCCAACACCGCAGACAATACAGGAATAAATTCCGGCAACCCCTTTACTACCGCAAGGTCTATCCTTTGAACTCCTTCCGGAACAGGGAGTCCGCAGTCTCCTATAGTCAGTGAATCCGTATGTCCCATTTTACCTATAACATATGAAATTTCAGAGTTTAATAAATTTCCTTTTTTCATTCTGCCACCTGCTTTATAATTAATTGTTATATAGAATTTCTTTCGATTATTTCTGTACCCAGTGTTATTACTTCTGTTTCTTTAAAATTATTACTTTTCTTATCCGGATCATTCAAGGTTTCCAGCAATAACTCCATAGCCTGATAACCCATTTTGTAATTAGGCTGTCTGACTGTAGTAAGAGACGGCTCCACAAGCCCTGCCAGATATATGTCGTCAAAGCCCATTACACCCACATCACCGGGAATACTGAAGCCATTTTTCTTAAGCTCCTTAATAGCACCGATTGCAATCAGGTCATTGCCGCAAAATATGGAATCAAACTGCCGTTTTTCAGATAACAATTCATTAATGCCGTCTTTCCCCCATTCAATTTTGTATTCACCGTATTTAACAAGTTTTTCGTCATATTTCAGACCGTTGTCTGATAATGCCTTTCTATATCCCTCTAATCTGTCCCTTGCTGTGCGGGTCTTTAACGAGCCTGAGAGAAATGCTATTCTTGTATATCCTTTGTTTATTAAATGAGAAACACCCTTGTATGCTCCCTCTAAATTGTTAACCAATACCTTACCGCAAATTTTTTCTGAATAAAAATCTCTGTCGATTAAAATTATTGGAACTTTACATCTTTCCAATATTTCTGACATTTTTTCACTGCCGGAAGAGTGTGCAATTATTATTCCGTCCGCCATTTTTTTAGTGAGAGTTTCAATATACTTTTCTTCCACTTCGAGCTTATCGTCTGTATTGCAAAATATAATGCTGTAACCCGATTCATTTGCCTTGTCTTCAGCGCCTCTGGCAATACCGGGGAAAAAGGGGTTGGTAATATCAGGCAGTATTAACCCCACAATATGAGTTTTTTGAGTTACAAGACTGCCTGCCATTGCATTTGGAACATAGTTATATTTTTTTACCGCATCCAGAACTCTCATGCGGGTTGCATGAGTAATATTCTTATCTTTGTTATTTAAAATCATCGAAACCGTGGCAATAGATACTCCTGCCTCTTTTGCAATTTCTTTAATGGTAATTTTCATAATGAATACCTACTTAAACGTTTAACTAAATTATAATCCCGAACAACAAAAAAGTCAATAACAAAAGAAAACATTTGCAGGAGTATCATGTCCTTCCTGAAAGAAAAGTTGACTGGTTTCTGACGGAACATTGATTAATAAGGATGACGGCAGAGAGTATTCATACTTATATTGGGAAGGTATAGGAGAAAGTTCCTGGGATATGTCAAAAGGTTTTGTAGTAAAAGGAACAGATACTATACAATTTTTACAGGAGAAATTAGAGTATATGGGGTTGACTCCTAAAGAGCTGAATGAATTTATTGTTTATTGGCTTCCACATATGCAAAATAACAAATACAATTTAATCACATTCCAGACAGATATTTATGAAAGCAGTGCTAAACTGAATGTAAGCCCAAAACCGGACAGTATTTTAAGAATTTTTATGGTGTATAAAGCTTTAGACGAGTTTGCGGAAGTGCAGGAACCTGCATTAGACGCATTTGAAAGGAATGGATTTGCAGTTATTGAATGGGGAGGAACAGAGCTTAAATAGGATATATACATTTCGGGGACGTATTCTTGAAATCCATTTCAAGTCCGTCCCCAGAATATTGTCGGTCGCTTATACTGTAAGTGAAAAACCCCCTTGTATATCAAAGGGGCTCAAGTTAAAATTATTCGCTGAAGACTGCTGTCCTTGTATCATTATCCCACTCAACCTTAATATCAAGCATATATGCTCCTGAATTTTAGTATCTATTCAATATCAGTAAAATGATATAATCCGTCTTCTCTTAACTGTAACATATAGCTTGTATTATTTACACTTATAAAAACATTGCTTCCGTCATATTCTGTACTTTCAAAATAAATATGCCCACTATCGTAATATAAGGATTCAATAAATTGAAATCCATCAGGTATTTCTGCACTACTTATAATCGGTTTATATCCTATACCCTTTTCATTTATTGCTATGCTGAAAATATTGATACCGGTAATATTTGAAAACTTATAATCTGTTACATACATACTGTATAAGTTATCATTTAGTTTAATAACATCGTCAATTTGTATACTGCCGTTGCTGTCTATAATTTCTATTATATCGTTATACATAACTATATGATAACTGCCCTTTCCGCTGTTACCATAAAACTCAGGGTTTTCTACATATTCTATAATCCTGAAGCCATCTATGTCATAAACCTTAAATCTCTGTGATAAATTCATTATATCCTCAACAGAGATTTCAGGATTCTCAGCTAAATATTCTATAAAAGAATTCATTATCTCAATACTTTCCGTAGTATCGACATCTCCCGTTTCCCATTTATCAAACATAGCACGCAAGCTATTATCCATTTTCATTTTTAACAATAAGAATAATATAAGAACTACAAGCATTGTTATAGCAATATAAACTTTTTTCATTGGTCTTAACCCGTCCTCTTTTCGTCAATTTTTTAAGTATAATTTACAAAACCCAAAACCGGATATTTTCATTTTACATCAGTTTAGAGGTTTTCACAATCTTACATATTTAATTATTTATTTTTTCCAGCATTTCATTGATTGCTTTGGAGTCGGTCTTTTTTATAAAATTAACCTTGTAGCTGCCGCTTTCATCCTGTGCCATTCCCACTATACCTGTGCATTCTCCCTCTGTTTCTACAGTGTCTTTCATAAACTTTAACCTTACAGCATACATATACTCATGGTCCTCTGTTTCATTCAGCTCAATATTTTCAGTCCTTATATATATGTTGTTTTCATAAGCCAATTTATCCATATAAGTAACCAATCCTAAAGCAAACAATCTGTCGAGACCTTTTTTCGTAACAAAAGGAGCGTACTTATCTATGTATTGTCCGTATATTTCTTTAGCTTCTTCATCATTGTATTGCGTTATTCCCGACAAGTCAGAATTTACCATCTTCTCCTTTATTACGTATATCTACAGACCTCTCGTAATTTTCATAGTCATTAACTTCATACATACTCTTAAGGAAGGATATCGCCGTCTCCTTTTCATCATCCTTACTGCAGCCGACTATTGCTACAAGAATTGTAATTATAAGAAATAATGTTTTGATTATTATGTTTTTCATCGTTCCTCCTCAATTTAAACCTTAGCCGGTAATAATTTTCTTCTTATATGTTATTGTTCATAGTTGAGTTTTTTAAAAAATTCCCGGTATAACCTTAGCGATTTGATACCCTAAGAAAAAGGATGCTGCATTTGCAGCTAAAGCATACAATATGGCATATGATTTTTTAGCCAATCTGTCAGTACTTTGTTTAGTAAGCAAATTGGAATATATGGAAGCTTCTATTATAAACACAAAGATTTCTGCCAAAAAATAACTTAGTACAAACACCAAGCCTCCTAAAAAGTAATTAACCGTATTAAGCATAACGTTAAGAATTACCTGAGTTGCAATATTGGTTTTTAAAATAATACGCAACTGATTTTTATCTCGGTAGCCAAAAAACAGAGCAACTAAAACTTCAATTGCTATGGTAGTAATTATTCTTATAATAAGAGAAATAATTTCCCATGTATAATTATAATCTGTTTCCACCTTTATTCCTTCAATGATTGACAAAGGGAGCAGCTCCATATTAGTTGCATCAGCTTTGAAATAGGAATCAAAGGCATACTGCTCATAGATTTCGCTTACAACAAAGTTGTCCAGATCCGGAAAATAAACTAAAATTTTAAATTTTTGAGGAGGATAGTATCCCCATCGAAATTGTGATGTTCTTGTACAGTCTTCGAAGTATTGTAAAAAATAATATCCGTCTTCATCCTCATAGTCAACGAATTTTTGCCAAACTTCATAATCATCGTCATCTTTCTCATATCTGAGATCTCCCTGAAATCTTCCAACTGCACTGTAGGGTCCCGTAGAAGATGTTTCTGACAACAAAGTCGCATAGTAAGCTTCTCCCTCAAGACCTTTAAAGTTTATTACAACGGATGGCTTGGGTCCCATATCTCCATAAGCATATGCTGGTATAAAAACAAACATTATTGTAATGCAAAATATAATAATACATAGCTTCTTTTTCATACTGGTTCTCCTACAGTCCGGTCTTTGATATAATAACTGATATAACACTTATAACAATCAATACTATCAATAGAATTTTTATATGCCTGTTAAAATTTCTTCCATTTCAACCTCCCCCATAAATTATATTGTACGTCCTTTCAACGTATTTAATTATTAAGCAGACAGCCCAGCTTCCATGAATACAGGATCAATATCCGGTTCAACCGTATCATTACTATCTTCTGCTACGAAAATATCAAAATTCTGCGAAAGTGTTTCGACACGATCCCATCCGGCATATCACAACATTCATCACCCATGCGGAGATGAATGCAAAACGTACTTTTTGAAAAAACATTTGCCTTCCGGAATAATATAGCATTAATAATTCAGAACATAAAAGTAGGTAAAGAAACAGTTTTATATCATTAAAAGCATTTATAGGTTTTTCTATATTTTCTTCAATATTATTTTTGTTGTTTTTATCCCTTTCATTATTCATAATGACATCCACCTCTTATTAATATTCTTACTGCAGCCTAACTATTGCTGTCAAAATTATAATTAAATAATAATTTTATTCTTTTGTTTAGAATAATCAATTTACCACCTAAATTTTATTTATTACTTACTTTATTTTTTTTATTAAGTCCATCAATTTTGTTGCACTTATAAAAGATGCAGGAAGTATCACCACCACTATAAGAAACATTATTACAATATCAGCTAAGGCAGAAATTGGGAAATCAAATAGTGATAATATTTTAAAATATATAACAAAGAAAACCGCTGTTAAAAAGATAGAAATAATAGAATACATATTATTAAGCCTCCTGAATCATATGAATTAGATAAATCTCAGCATCAGAAATATATTATTTATCTTTAACCATCTTTTTCTTTATATAATTCATGGTGTTAGTATATAAGTGTGGACACTTAATTTGATGTCTATAAATGTGTTTTTTTGAAAGTATTTTTAGCAGTTCATCAAATGTATTTATGAAAGATGTAGCTTCGGTTACAGTACCAAACCCATACTTAGCATGAACGAAAGGTATACCAGCATATTTTGCTGCAACATAATCTCCTTGAGTATCTCCGATATAAACTGCTTTATCTAATTTGTTTCTTTCAATGATAAGCTTAATATTTTCTCCCTTGGATAATTTTGTTCTGCCGTGGTTCTCATAATCACTGAAATATTTATCTAATTTATGATATGTTAAAAAGATTTCTATATATCCGTCCTGACAATTGCTGACAATATATAAATTATACTTCTTAAGCAGCTTTTTTAATGTATTTTCTAAATTGGGATATAATCTGCCGCCTTTTTCTTCTAAATATATTAACTCTTTCTTGCAGCATTCCTCTATTATTTCCAATGCCCTGTCTTTATCAACTTCACTTAATATAATTGAACTTATTTCAGTAATTGTTTTTCCCATAAGTTTTTTGCTTTCTTCTATAGTTAGCGTATAATTAATTCTATAATTATTTCTAATAACTTCATTCCATGCATCGACTACTGGTTCGACAGAATCCCATAATGTTCCGTCTAAATCAAATATTATGCCTGTTTTCATATATGCTCCTTAATTTTAGTATCTAACGATATTCACAAAATGATATAATTCATCTTCCCTCAATTGTAAAATATAGCTTGTATCATTTATAGCTATCAAAATTTTACTTCCATCATATTCTATCTCTTTAAAATAAATAGGTTCTTATCATAATATAAAGATTCTATAAATTGAAATCCATAAGGTATTTCTTCATTATCAAAATTTTTCAGTATGTCAGATGATAAATTAGATATTTTTGCATAAGATATTCATAAGCGTTGTTGGCAATATCTATATTTTCTGATTTATCAGTTGAAATAGACTTTATTATACTACTCAAACTAAAATAATCCGTGGCAGTAGGTGCAAGATGCATTATTAGAGTATCATATACAGCATTGACTGTAAATGTAAAAAAATTTAGGGATATGATAATAAATACGGTTGAAAATATTAGAATCATTTTATTTGCTTTCTCACTTTTTCCCATTTTAGCCTCCTCCATATATAATAATGTTCGATAATATATTACATTTCATGAAATATATTATATCGTATAATTTCTCCAACTTTTTGAACCGTTAAGTTCACCTCATTTTTTCTTTAATTATACCATAAAACTATTGATTTTTCAATGGTTTATGGTATAATTGTGTTCGGTTTGTTCGGCGTTTTTGCACAGTCTGCCGTCCCCCCTGATACCTCTGACATATTCTTACACCTTCCTAAAAGAAAACAATGCTAAAATCATCAAATTCAATTTTTTCTTTATATTTTATCATAAAAATGTATTTATCTCTTGCAATATTATCAATTGAATATATTTCTATTGGATATCCTTCTATTTGTTTATCTGTAATACCAAAATAAATATTCTCAAAATTTATCATTCCCGATTTAGTATATACTTCACTACCCTTAAATACAATTCCACTTTTAATACTTTTGTGTTCATTGTAATAGCCATAGTCCTTGAAAAAGCCTCCAACATAAATCATATTATCAGGGTCAATTATATGTTCTTTTTCTATATACGGTATATGTGCAATATTAAAAGGTGCTATAGCTTTATTTTTTATTACACAAAAATATACAAATGATTCATTAAGGTATACAATGTACCTTGTATCTTTGGGAGCATCCGCATTTGTATATATGCTAAAGATTATTTTTCCGTCATCAATTTTATTAAGTAAAATCTCATCATAGTACATATTTGATGCAATACATATCATTATATACATCATCATAATAATTAAAATTATCTTATTTATATTAGCTTTCAATATGCGTATGCTCCCTTATATTTTATTAAATGCCTGGTATCGTAGATAGTTCACTAAAATATGGCAACGTAATAGATTTTGGATATCCACCAACTATATTATATTCTAATTTCCCAATTCTAAATTCTTCTCTCATAATATTATCATTGTGGTACCTTGTAGCTGGTCTATTAACATCAGCATAATATTGTGAAGCTAAAACTTGTGTTTTATCATGCGTTGCGACTCTTGGCATAAAATCACCCCTTTTGGCAATTTATACCATGTATAAGTATCTGTGTCAAGAGAATAAACCTAAAATTCATTTAATATTATCCATCATAATAAATTGTAGAGATGACAGTAACCCCGTCCCCCTGACACCCCTGACACCCCTGACACTCTTGACACTTTAATTTTACTGGGACTTTTTCATGGGTCTCGAACCGTCCTATCTGGGAATATATAGTATTTAACTGTGCTTTCTTCTTAACAAATAGATCATACACCCTAAGTAAAAAACAAATATTGATACAGAAACAATAAAATCTATAGATTGAAGTTTCCAATTTGATAATCCTAAGTAGAATATATAAAAACTTCCTCCAATTCCAGTAATTCCGCCTAAAATTTTATTTCTCGACAAAAGAATACCACTTATTAAAAAAATTATTAAAATTGCATAACCATCAATATTGATTACTAAGCCAATGCTCCAGCATAAAATCACTATAGATAAATAAAAAAAGAATGGTGTGTAATAAAATATTTTCTTCATAACTCCTCCGTTAATATAATATTTTATTATTTGTATTAGGAATTAAATCAAAAAACTGATTTTTATCATAGATTACAAACTTGCTATTCATTAACAATAAATTATTACTTTCTTTTTTGACTTCCCATACATTAAAGTCATTTGAATCTATTATATTATACGAATAATAATAAACAGTATCTATGTGAACATAGGACCCATAAATATTATTGTCATACATATAAAGTATTTGGTCAAAATTTACTTTTGAACCATTCAAGTGGTTTTGTGTGGAGCTTAAATCATTAAATTGAGTGTCTAAAAATTCTCCATATGATGATGTCATGGGTGTCATGGGGACGTGGGTGTCATGGGGACTGTCATGGGTGTCATGGGGACGTGTCATGGGGATGTCATGGGGACGGGGTTATTGACAACTACGCTTTCTGAATTACTCCTCTATTTATCCCTGTTAGTCTTTCAATTTGTCGTATCGACAAATTATGCTTTTCTTTCAATACTTTTATATAAATATTTCTTTTATCAATCTTAAGTTCTTGTATATCATAAGGATATTCAATTTTACAAATTTCTTTAATGATTTTCAATGCCTCATCATCTGTCATTATATTTTTTTCGGATAAATCCATACATTCATCATCATTATTCTTGTTAACATATTCTATGAAATTTTTTATTGCTTCTTCTCTGCTTGATATATTAAAAAATTTAAGAACAAAATCAGCTTCTGATCTTCTGCTACTTTTTAAATAATCATCATAATTAGTCCAATTATAATCTTTAATGTTTTTTGCTATTCCGGCTTTTATGGGGTTTTGAAAAATATATCGAAGTACTGTCAAAAAATATGTATCATCTTCTACCGGTTCGCTTTTAAAACGATCTTGAAATAAGTATCCTATCCTGCCATATTTCTTATTATACCAAAGAACAAAGCTTCCGCATATCCTTCGCATTATAGTTTCTAAGGGTTCTTTACCTTCTTTTAATAGTAAGTGTAGATGATTGTCCATTAAGCAATATGCAAATAGTTGGTATTCACAAATATTTTTATATTTAAGCAAGGTTTCAATAAATCTTAAATAATCTTCTCTGTCTTTAAAGATAACTTGTCTATTTATTCCTCTCATCATGATATGATATATTCCGCTTTCACTTCTTTTTCTTGCGACTCTTGGCATAAAATCACCCCTTTTGGCAATTTATACCATGTATAAGTATCTGTGTCAAGAGAATAAACCTAAAATTCATTTAATGTTATCCATCATAATAAATTGTAGAGATGACAGTAACCCCGTCCCCTTGACAGACGTCCCCTTGACAGACACCCTTGACATACGTCCCCTTGACATATAAATCTACTATCTGCTGTTTGAATTCATCCGTATAACGGATACCATTTTTGGACATTGTTTAACACGCACCTTTCTTTATTTTTATATTTTATCGTGTTAAACTTTTCGTGTCCACTATTATATACTAACACCAATCTCTTTAAATAATTTTATTTTTAATCAGTTTTTTCTTTATATAATTCACTACTATAAAACAAATATATACAACACAAAATGCGATGGTATATCTTGTTAAAATTTTACCTGACCCATAGAAATACGCAATTGTTGTAAAACCTATTATACCAATAAATACGGCTAACAATATTTTGATTCCCCATTTTATATTATTATTATTAAGCCAAAAAGATAATATAAAGAAACTTAAAAAATATACAAATATATATGCAAAAAAGTCAACACCTAAGTTAGAAGACTTATAAACTATAAGACTTACAATTAATGATATAAATATGAATTTAATAGATTCTTTTAATGCATTATTCATAGAAATCACCTCATTTATAGGTTAATTAAAAATCTAATTTTGAAAGGTTTTATCATATATGTGCGCTTGTAATAAGCTTATTTAATAACATATAATAGACTATGGACAAGAAAAACTTGTCCATAGTATTAATACCTATTATAATGCTGTTTTACCAGTGTCATAATATGGTCCATATACATGTTCCCCATCTCCATAAAAATCTGTATATCTCTGATAATGTAAGTATTCATCATCCGTTCCATATCGTATTTCAATATCTATTCCAACAATATCATATTTACCAGCTACAGCACCTGCAATAACAGCAGCTACTTTGACTGAAATCCAAGGTGCAAAAAGCAATATTAATCCTGCTATTATAACAGTTGTTAATCCGCCGGTTTCTATTTCTTGATATGATGATTGCCATGGACCCCAAGTAATTGACTCAATAGTATTGGATAAAGAATTTTCATCATACGCATATGCGTTATTAATAATTCTATTATTTATTAACTCTCCATCTAAATAAATATTTCCATTATTATTTATTAGGATATGTTGTACTGTTCCATCCATTGATTTAATAAAAACTGTTACACTACCATTTCCAATTACTCTTTCAAATGTATAATCCTCAAGGAGTTTATCTGCGTAGATTTCTATATTATTAGAAAGATCTACTTGTGCAGCATAAACATTGATTGGAAATAAACATATTAAGCAAATGGTTAATAAAAAAGTTAGAAATCTTTTTATTTTTTTCATTTTTAACACTCCTTATCTGTATTTTATCTTCTTAAAATTTTTATATAGCAATAAAATATTGAAAACACATCATAGTTGCTATATAATGTTACTAATAAGGCTCTGAATATCCTCTCATGTACTTTTTCGGAATTAAGTATTTATATGTTGAGGGATTAAAGAGTCTTTTAAGTTATTTGGCGACCTTATATGTATCATATCTCCACTCCTCTCTAAAATTTTTTATTATATAACGGAAAAAAATCCGCCATATTTAGAAAATTTTATTGTATTTATTTAACTATTTAACCTTATACATATTGTTTGATTTTAAATGTCTTTATTGTAATATGTAGCTAAAGCTGTAAATATTTTTAATAATACTGCGAGCTACTTGTCACGGTGGTACTTTCCGATTCCTGTCCGCTATAAGCAGTCACCGTTGATCTCACCCTGTATTCATAGCCTCTTGAAATATTATATATATCAATAAAATTTAGTATTTTTGTGTCGCTACTTTCATTCCATATTTTTATGGTTGTCCAGCTTCCGTTTTTATATTGCTGTAAAAATATTGTTGCCTTTATACTTGTTACTTTACTGTTTCCGGTTACATAAACCTCTGCTGTTGCATTACCGGAAGAATTAATTGATAATAATGCTTCTGCGTTTGAAATATAAGTATACATTGGAGAAATTATAAATTCATTTCCTTTTAATCCTCCTGTTTCTGCTGCGGCTGTAATAACAAATATATTTGCTATTAAAATAGCCGCTATCATAGCAATAAATTTTCTTCTCATAATAAAAGCCTCCTGTTTTTCATATAATATTTGCTTCTACACTATATACGAAATTCAGGTGGCTTTTGTGGACACAATTTTTAAAAAATTTTATAAATTTTTTTGTATATTAATTTTTATTTTTGAATAATGCTTTCAATAACCTTCAACAGCTCTTCAAATGAGGTTTCGGCTGTAATAATATAGCTGAATTTATTGTCATTCCAATATGCATTATACATACCTTTATTAAAAACATAATTTACGCTATGTTCCTTTATTTTAATATTTTTTATTTCGTTACCTTCAGTGTCTATTCTGAGTTCACTGCTTGTTATGATACTTTGTTTATAAACAAGTATTCTATCTCCGTTTTCATAATCAATTTTTCTTGTTATATCCGTTTTTATGTCGTTTATGACTTCAAATCCATCAGGAATATACGATGGTTCTGTAAATTCAGGAGCTTCATTTAACGGATTTTCATCTGTTTCAGTTATTATTGAAGTAAATGTATCGTAGATGGTGGTTATTATTTTAAAAACTCTTGTTCTGTATGCCTGTACTGTAATAATCAAGAAGCTGTTAGTTAAGATAAAAATAATAAGAACAACAGCAGCATATTTTCGAAAGGCTGTAAACTTTCTTTGTGCGGAAGTTTTGCTATATTCTTTTATTATATTTTTCATTTTTTTCTTATATTCTTCAGAAAAAACATGAGGAGCCACGTTCTTGTCTCTTTCTTCCTCAAGGCGGTCTAATAACATATTGGCTTTTGGCATATGCTCAGTCAGCAATATATCTAATTCTTCATCTGTTACATTTTGCATTAAATTTTTGCCTCCTGATCATTTATTATTTCCCTTAATTTTTTTCTTGCACGCATAAGTCTCTTTTTGACATTTTCTTCGGTTATATTTAATATGCCGGCTATTTCCTTATATGAATACCCGTCATCATATTTTAATGACAGGATAATATAGTAGGATTTAGGCAACATAAAAAGATAACGCTCAAATTCCATACTATCAAGTATATCATCAGTAACCGCAAGCACATCTGTTATTGTTTCTTCAAATTCATCATATGAAACAGCTTGCTGACTTTTTCTCTTTCTATATATATCAAAAGATATGCACCTAACTATATTAACGAATTTATTTCGTGTTTGTGGACACTTTATTTTAGGAAAACTATCAAAATATTTAATAGAGCGTATAAAGCTTTCTTGCACCGCATCCTCTGCTAATTCACTGTCCCTCAATATTCCATATGCTTTTTTATACATTAATGAAGCGTATTCTTCGTGAAATTCTTCAAATATATTTTTATCTTCTTCTGTATCCAACATAGAAAGATACATCATCAGCATAGCTTATCCCCCCCTTATACAACCATTATACCATTAATAATTATGTCAATAAATATGTTTTTTTGCAAATAAAAAACCCCCTGAGGGGTTTTTAAACTATTTTATATATTTTGCCACAATTTCATTTACATGCTTGCCGTCAGCCTTGCCTTTTACTTTTGGCATTATGAGAGCCATAAGCTTGCCCAAATCTTTTTTGGTTTGAGCGCCTGTTTGTTCTATTGCTTCTCTGACAATAGAATCAAGCTCTTCATCTGACAGTTGAGGCGGCAAATATTCTAATAGTATTTTGATTTCTTGGTTGGTAAGATCTATAAGATCTTGTCGATTGCCTTTTTCAAAGTCGGGGATTGAATCTTTCTTCTGCTTTATCTGTTTTGCTATTATGTCAATTATATCGGCATCAGTTAATTCTTTTCTGTCATCAACTTCCCTTTGTTTAATAGCTGCTCTTACCATTGTAATAACATCTTTATTGACTTTGCTTTTAGATTTCATGGCTTCCTTCAGGTCTGCCATGAGCTTCTCTTTCAAAGGCATACATTCACCTCTTATCTCGCTTTTTTATTTTTCTTTCTACGAGCCGCTTCAGCTTTCTTTTTACGCTTTACGCTTGGTTTTTCATAATGCTCTCTCTTTCTTACTTCTGACATAACACCTGTAAGTGCACACTGTCTTTTAAATCTTCTGAGAGCATTGTCGATGGACTCGTTTTCTCTAACCTTTACCTCTGTCATTTTGCTACCCTCCCCTCGTCATCTACTACTGTGTGTCCAAAAACACCAGCGAGTTTGAAATAGCACTTAATCATTATATAACATAGAATAAGTAAATGCAAGAAATTTATGATAAAGTTTCTGACAATTTTCTTCCACCCAACAAATGGAAATGGAGATGTTTTACAGATTGACAACCATCATCTCCGCAATTGCTTATAACCCTGTAACCAGACTCCTTAATACCTTCGCTTTCAGCAATTTTATTTATGATTTCAAATATTTCAGCTATTACATTACTGTTTTCTGTATTTATATCATTCATTGATGTTATATGCCTTTTAGGTATAACAAGTATATGTACAGGTGCCTGAGGATTTAAATCCTTAAAGGCAATTACATTATCGTTTTCGTATACACATTGTGATGGAATTTGTTTTTCTGCAATTAAGCAAAATATGCAGCTCATTTTTTCACCTCTTCCTGTTAACAATTATCTATAGTATTCTATTCCCCTGATAAAAAATCGTTCTTTACATTTTTTATCAAGGCAGAAACTATTTGATTTTTAATATTATTATCACTTTTTATCAAAACTTTCAAGTAGTTTGTTGTATATCCTTCAAATAAATTTTCTTTTTTGTGTGTTTCCACGAGTACGGGCAGCTTACTTCCGATAAATTGCTGCATAAATTCCTTGCTTATAGTATTTCCTAAATCAATAAGCTGCTTGCTTCTTTCGGATTTTACGGAGTCATCAACTTGATTTTCCATTTCTGCAGCTTTGGTACCTTCTCTTACGGAATATTTGAATACATGAATTCTTGAAAATCTTATAGCTTTAACAAAATCTATAGTTTCATCGAATTCTTCATGAGTTTCTCCCGGAAATCCAACTATTATGTCAGTTGTAATGCCGGCATCGGGCATATGCTTTCGGATAAGCTCTACATTGTCCTTGTACTCTGTTGAAGTATACTTTCTGTTCATTCGCTTCAATACGCTGTCGCTTCCGCTTTGCAGTGAAAGATGGAAATGATCGCATACCTTGCTCAGAGCTGAATATCGTTTAATAAAATCCTCGGTTATCAGCTTTGGCTCTAATGAACCCAATCGAATTCTTTCAATACCTTCGATTTTATCTATATCCTCTATCAATGCTATTAATGCATCCTTTTTTTGAACGTCCTTACCGTAAGAAGAAATATGAATACCGTTTAACACTATTTCCTTATACCCGTTAGCCGCAATCTTTTTAACTTCCTCTACTATATCTTCATGATTTCTGCTTCTTATAGGACCTCTGACATAAGGAATTATGCAATAAGAGCAAAACTGGCTGCAGCCATCCTGAATTTTTATATTGGCACGGGTTTTATCATGAACAGTGCTTATTTTTAATTCTTCAAATTCTTCTTTTCCTTTAAAATCTTCTATTTCATAAGAGAGCATTTCCATATTGGCTAATTTTTCTTTTAACAGCTTGCCGATATTACCTTTGTTCTTAGTACCTATTATTATGTCGACGGCAGTTTCTTTATTCAACTTTTCACCGTTTAATTGAACGCTGCATCCTACGGCAACAACAACGGCATCAGGATTGTTTCTCTTTGCCTTATTGATAAACTGTCTTGATTTTCTTTCGCTTTCTTTAGTTACAGCGCATGTATTAATTATATATATATCACTTTCCATATCATGAGGCAAAACATCAAAGCCTTCTTTTTCCAAAAGCTCTGTCATTGCTTCGGTTTCAAATTGATTAACCTTGCACCCAAGAGTTGTAAATGACACGGTATATTTATTTTTCATTATTTCTCCTGATTTCTTACTATTAATGGTGAATTTTAAAAACCTTTTAGTCATTCTAAAGGCTTCAAACTTAGAATCTCATCTTTTGTTCTACGAGATCCTTCGCTTACGCTCAGGATGACATTTGAAATAATATCATAGACGATAATAAATATCAAGTACAACTCAGAAAGCATTTTCAATCATATTTATTACCCTATTTTCCATAATGATTTCAATAACATCGAACTGACAGGGTACATCATCTTTGCCTGTCAGCAAAAAATAGTACTTTGCCGCACTTATCAGCTTTTTCTGCTTTAATCTTGTAACCGCTTCTCTCGGATATCCAAATGAAAGGTTCTTTCTGCCCTTTACTTCTATGAAATGAAGCCGATCATCCTTTAGCGCAATAATATCAATTTCACCGAATTTACTGATAAAATTTCTTTCAATTATTGAATACTGATTTTTAAGCAAATACCTTTCGGCAATTTTTTCATATTCAAAGCCCTTGTTTTTATCGTACATATATACAGCAACTCCTCTAAGCTTTACTATCGGCTTCCTTTGTCGTAAGGTACTCCGGATGCCTTTGGTGCTTGTGAAGATTTAGAGAAGAAAGATAAAACTATTAATGTAGCAATGTAAGGAATCATTTTATATACATCATTAGAAATAGGAAGTGACTTAAGTATCGGTATAGCAGAGTAAGCCGCAGCAAAAGTTTTCATTATACCGAAGAAAAACGCCGCGAAAAATATTTTCTTTGTTCTCCATTGACCGAATATTAAAACAGCAAGAGCTAAGAATCCGTATCCTGCTACTGTCGCATTGAAGTTTGTGGATGTCGGAACAACAAACACAAGTCCGCCTATTCCACCAAGTATACCTGAAATTATTACACCTGCGTATCTGATTTTATATACGTTAATACCTACAGAATCCGCTGCCTGAGGATGCTCGCCGCATGCCTTCAGCCTTAAGCCGAATTTAGTATGATTTATAACTATTTCCGCCATTACAGCTATTCCAATTCCAATATATGTTGTTATATAACAGTTTTGAAACAGTATCGGACCCAACACGGGAATATCCCCCAAAAAAGGAACCTTGGCAATATGAAATGTATCTAAAAACTGTACCTGCTGAACTCCCTGTACCATTCTTGCAACAAATATAGCAAAGGCGGGAGCAAACATATTAAGAGCTGTACCGCTTATAGTTTGATCTGCTTTTAAATTAATGGAAGCGAAGGCATGAAGCAGTGAAAATACGGCTCCCGTCAGTCCTGCAACCAATATTGCAAGAATTAATAACAGCTGACCGCTCATCATATTCTGAAATATACTTAAAAATGAAATGCTGACAAAGGCACCCATAACCATAATTCCTTCAAGTGCTATATTTACAATACCGCTTCTTTCAGAAAACATTCCTCCCAAAGCAACAATCATTAAAGGAATTGCAAAAAACATAGTTTGTTGAGCAATAAAGTAAATTAGATTCATTTGCTGACCTCCTGTTTGCTGCTATGCTTATTTATTTTTAAGATTATATTTTTAAATAGAAGTGCAAATGCTCCGCAGTAAATTATTGCAGAAATAATTATATCAATTACCTCGGGAGCAAATGAATACAACTGGATGTTTACTCCTCCCACTGTCAAATGTGCAATAAACAATCCTGCAAATAAAATTCCGATTGGATTTGACATACCAAGAAGCGCCACGGAAATTCCGGCAAAACCCTGAGGAGCTAAAATATCAACTACCTGCAGATATTTTCCTGAACCGGCAAGATACAAAAGTCCTCCCCCAAGTCCTGATAATGCACCTGCTATCAGCATAGAGAGTATTATTTTATTCTTGGCATTTATTCCTGCATATTTGCTGGCAGCAGGACTTAATCCGCACGCCTTTAATTCATAACCTAAGGTTGTCTTACTTAATATTATATAAATAACAATAACAGCTAATATTGCAATAAGAATTCCGATGTTCATATTGTTCGTTTCAAAAATTTTATCAAGACCTGCCTTTGGTATAATTGCAGTCTTGGCAACAGGTAAGCTTTGATTTTTAATTTTATCATGAATATTTTTAACTATGAGGATATTTACTAAATACATACCTATATAATTCATCATAATAGAAGATATAACTTCATGTACGTTGTAATATGCTTTTAATATGCCCGGTAACAGTCCCCACAAAGCTCCTGCTATCAAGGCCCCGGTTAAAGCAACAATCCAGTGCAAATGACCCGGTAAAAATGTCCATTTAATACCTATAAAAATTGCAACGAATGCACCCATGGTAAATTGACCGGACGCCCCTATGTTAAATAAACCTGTTTTAAAAGCGAAGCCCACAGAAAGACCGGTTAAAATTATAGGGATTGCAGTATACAGCATGTCGCCTATTCCTTTTGCACCGTCTGCAAAGCCGCCCTGTAAAATTGCAAAAAATCCCGGTACTGCTTCCCTTGAATTACTTATTAATAAAATAACGAAACCGAAAAGGAGACCTATAAAAATAGCCATTGCGGCAGAAATAAAGCTTACTCCCCAGCTTGAATTCATTAAACTAAATTTTGGCTTATGCTTCATTGTACACACTCCTTTTAGTTCCGGACATATAAAGCCCCAATTCCTGAACCGTAACATCTTTTGGATTTAAATCTCCCACAATTTCACCTTCATACATAACCAATATCCGGTCACTTACGTTCATTACTTCATCCAAATCAAATGATACCAATAAAACAGCTTTTCCTGTGCACCTTTGTGCAATTAATTGCTTATGTATATATTCTATAGCTCCTACATCGAGACCTCTGGTCGGCTGTACTGCTATAATAATATCGGGATCTCTGTCAATTTCTCTTGCAACAATCAGCTTTTGCTGATTTCCTCCGGACATGCCCCGCACAACGGAGTCCTCTTCCTGACTGGATCTTATATCAAATTTATCAATTAATTTTTTTGCGTATTCTTTTACGGCATCAAATTTTATAAATCCGTTCTTTTGAAATTTTGGCTCATAATATGTTTGCAAGACAGCATTTTCCTTCAAGCTGTAATCAAGAACCAGACCGTATTTTTGTCTGTCTTCGGGTATGTGAGCAAAACCTGCAATGCATTTTTGTCTGATAGAACTTTTGGTAACATCTTCGTTATTTAATAAAATCTTGCCTGATGTTAAGGGCAATAAACCGGTTATACCTTGTACCAATTCAGATTGTCCATTGCCGTCAATTCCTGCTATGCAAAGAATTTCGCCTTTATTTACATTAAAAGAAACATTATTGACTTTATTTTTCTTAGTTTCTTTATTTGTTATAGTAAGGTTTTGCACCTTAAGAACTGGTTCCTCCGACGTACACTCATCCTTGTTGATAACAAAGCTTATCTTTCTTCCAACCATCATTTCCGACATTTCTTCTTTTGACGTCACGCTCACATCAACAGTGTCTATATATTTTCCCTTTCTCAGAACGCTGCACCTATTTGCTGCCGCCTTTATTTCATTTAATTTATGAGTAATAAAAACAATTGATTTACCCTCCTCGGTCATATCCTTCATTATTTTCATCAACTCATCTATTTCCTGCTGAGTAAGAACTGCCGTCGGCTCGTCAAATATTAATATATCATTGTCTCTGTAAAGCATTTTAAGAATTTCCACCCTTTGCTGCATACCAACCGTTATATCGGATATGCGGGCATCGGGATCTATTTTTAATTTGTAATGCTCGCTTAATTTTTTTATTTTATTTCTTGCTTCTTCCATTTTGAGAAAGCCATGCTTAGTAGTTTCTTTACCTAATACAATGCTTTCTAAAACAGTGAAATTATGAACCAATTTAAAATGCTGATGAACCATTCCGATTCCCAAATCATTTGCATCATTGGGATTATTGATTTTCACGGGCTTTCCGTTAATAGAAATATCGCCGTGTTCAGCTTGATACAAACCGAACAATATACTCATAAGGGTGGATTTGCCGGCTCCGTTTTCTCCCAGCAGAGCATGAATCTCACCCTTTTTTACTTTAAATGTAACATCATCAACTGCTTTAAAATCACCAAACTCCTTGGTAATATGATTCATCTCTATAACATATTCCATACTTAAAACTCCTTATGGTAGTTTATAGCAAAAAAGTGTCTTAGGATAAATACGTCAAGACACTTTTTTGTATCAATTGAAATCTCAACTGAAATAAAAGGTTATATTAATTTATTTCTTCTACTACAACTTTTTGTGTTTCAATTTCTTTTGGACCTGCAACGTCTTGGTCGCCGAGAATTTCAAATTCTTTGTTTACTATTTTTCCGTATACTTCATCATAATCTGCTTGAGAGAATTTTTCAAATTTAGAATTTTCCATCGGTAACTGTACTCCGCCTACTGTTGCATCCAATACCTGAATATCTCCGCCCGGGAATTTTTCGTCATAGAATAACTTAAGCGCATCATAAACTGATTTTGTTAAGTTTTTCATTGAAGAAGTCATAACAGTTTCAGATTCCGACGATTGATCAACGTCAACGCCTATAACCTTTGTTTTAGCTGTTTCGGCTGCCTTCATAACTGAGTTACCTACAGCACCGCCGCAAGCAAATATAACTTCGGTACCTTCATTGTACCATGCTGCTGCTTTTGCCATATTTTCTGGTGTAGCATCAAAGTTTCCTACGTATGTATATTTAACTTTTACTTCTCCGTCAGCCAATCCTAATTCCTGAGCTGCAACTTCTGCTCCCTGAATATATCCGTAACCGAAACGGATAACTGCAGGAACAGCAATACCACCCATGAACCCTAAATTTTTATAGCCGTCTTTAACAGCTGCATATCCTGCCAGGAAACCTGCTTCTTCTTCAGCATAGAATATTGATAAAGTGTTATCCTTTACTACAGGAACCCAATCCCCGGCATGAGGGTTACCGTCAAGAATTATAAAGTGTACTTCAGGATATTTGTCCTGAGCATTGAAGATAGGCACTTCAAATAAATATCCCGGACAAACGATTATTTTAGCTCCTGCCTTAACAGCTAAATCGATAGAAGTTAAATAAGCATCGTCTGATTTTTCAGATGGTTTGTAATATTTGTATGTTTTATTAGCTTCTTCAGCATAAGCAACAACGCCTTCCCACGCACCTTGGTTAAATGATTTATCATCAATAGTTCCAACGTCGGTAATAAGCGCAATTTCAAATGTTCCGTCAGCCGGTGTATCCGTAGCTTGTTCCTTAGCACATGCAGATAAAGCCAAAATCAGCATAAGTGCAAGTGCAATGATACCTAATTTTTTCATAATCTCCTCCATTTACCTTACTAACTTAAAATTTTTTATAAATTAACGCTGAGCGTCATTTATCAATTTAATTGCAGAACTTGTACCAATCCTTGAACACCCAACCTTAATAAACGTTTCCATGTCCTCAAGTGTTTTTATACCCCCGGATGCCTTAATTCTAACACCCTCACCCAAATATTTTTTAAATAATTTTATGTCCTCTAAATCGGCTCCGCCTGTACCGAATCCTGTTGATGTCTTTATATAGTCCGCACCTGCATTGGTAACCGCCTTACACATAGCGATTTTTTCTTCCTCTGTGAGATAACAGGTTTCGATTATTACTTTTAATATTTTGTTTCCTGTAACCTTTTTAATGGCGGATATTTCTTCTTCTGCCTTTTTATATTCCTTATTTTTCACATCAGCAATGTTTATAACCATATCAATTTCATTTGCACCGTCTTTAATCGCCTGCTCACATTCTGCTATTTTTGCCTCAGTTACTGAATATCCCAACGGAAAACCTATTACAGTGCAAATATTTATTTTGCCACTATAAGCTTCATTAATTTTCTTTATATAACAAGGCGGTACACAAACAGAAGCAGTTTTATACTCTATTGCTTCATCACACAGCAGTTTTATGTCCCCCCATGTTGCAAACGCTTTCAATAGCGTATGGTCTACATATTTTAAAATTTCCCTCGCATCCATATTTCTCCCTACCAATATTTATATAATTTGTTCATATTTATTAGCTTAGCACAAAAATATACATTCGTCAAACGAAACATTTCAAAGTAAGCAGATGACCCAAATCTCTGATTTGGTGTCAGTCGCTTATGCTGTGAGTGCAAAAAGAACAAATGTTATATGAAACTCATTTGTTCTTGTATGTTCAGTATTTTTTTTAAGAATGTTTTTCTATGTATTTCAACGGGACCGTATTCCAAGAGCGCTTGTACATGGTCTTTTGTTCCGTATCCTTTGTTTTTGGCAAATCTGTATTGGGGAAATATTTTGTCCATTTCATCCATTTGCCTGTCTCTTGTTACCTTAGCAATTATTGAAGCTGCCGCTATTCCGTGGCATGTTGCATCCCCATGGATTATGTTTAGCTGAGGAATCTTTATATCTAACTTCTCGGCATCTGTCAGGACAAAGTCCGGAATTATTTTATTACCGTCTCTGTCTTTCAGATTTTCTATTGCCTGTTTCATAGCAAGCTTCGTTGCATTTTTTATATTTACTTCATCCACCCTTCTGCAATCCATTTCTCCTATGCCGATTGCAACGGCAGATTCTTTTATCAGCTCAAACAGTATGTCCCTTTTTTTAGCAGTTAATTTTTTAGAATCGTTAACTCCTTCTATAATTACACCCTGAGGCATTACTATTGCACATGTTACCACGCTTCCCGCAAGGCATCCTCTTCCTACTTCATCTATACAGGCGATATATTTATAACTCTTGTCCCAAAGTTCGGTTTCAATTTTAAGCATATTTTACTCCTTAAAAGATGAGATCCCTTGGCTACACACCAGAATGATAATCTTCCGGTTTCTCCAATGTTATATTTCCTAATTTTCCGTTTCTGAAGTCATTAAATAATAAGTTTGCAACTCTTAAATAATCTATTTCTGTCTTATTTAATAAAAATCCCTTTTTATAGGCAATATTATCTAAAATATCTAACGGCTTTTCACCTTGCTCTATATCGTACTTTTCCAATATTGCATCAACCTTGTTTAATTCTATCATTTTTTCGACAAATTTTAAAGAGATTTCTTCAAGAATAATTACTTCGTCCTTTATTGCTCCCGTAAACGCAAGATTTAAAGCCAATTTATCGTCATCAAATTTTGGCCATAAAATCCCCGGAGTATCCAGCAAATCAATGTTGCCGGTTAATCGTATCCATTGTTTGCCCTTTGTTACACCCGGCATATTTCCCGTCTTGGCGCTTTTTCTTTTCGCGAGCGAATTAATGAGAGTGGATTTACCTACATTAGGAATTCCGACTATCATCGCCTTAATAGTTCTGTTCAGCAGTCCTCTTTTTTTGTATCTTTCAACTATTTCCTTTGAAGCCTCTGCTATTGCATTGTCTAATTTTCTAAGCTCTTTGTTGTTTGTTGAATTGTACAGCACTACTGCCCAGCCCTTACTTTTATAATATGCCTCCCATGCTTTATTTAAGTTTGGATCTGCTAAATCATATTTATTGAGAACTATCAGTCGTTTTTTATCTCTGAACAGATTATCAAAATCGGGATTTTTGCTCGATATGGGAATTCTCGCATCTATAACCTCTATGACAATGTTAACAAGCTTAAGATTTTCCTGAAGCAAGTCCTTTGTTTTTTTCATATGTCCCGGATACCAATTTATATTCATAATATACCTCTTTAAATGTATGGGGACACACCTTTAAGGATAGCTATCCTATGAGGTCAGACCTTAAAGGAATGTCCCCAATGTGTCCCCTTTCCTTATACAAAAATTGAGGGACGCCCGCCCTCAATTGATATTAATAGTTCTTTAATTCCTTAACCTTTGTTGCTTTACCGGTTCTTTCTCTCAGGTAGAACAATTTAGCACGTCTTACTTTACCTCTTCTTACTACATCGATTTTTTCGATTTTTGGTGAATGAACAGGGAATGTTCTTTCTACACCTACGCCGTAAGAAATTTTTCTAACTGTAAAAGTTTCTCTATTGCTTTCACCTTGCTTTTTGATTACGATACCTTCGAACACCTGAATTCTTTCTCTGTTACCTTCTTTAATTCTAACGTGTACTTTTATAGTATCTCCAACATTAAAAGGTGTTAATTCACTCTTAAGCTGTTCATTTTCATATGATTTTATTAAGTTCATTTGTATACCTCCCTTCAATTAAGCGTTCTTGTCTTTCAGCAGAGGACCGCCGTATACTCCTATGCATTATAGCACACGGATATTGTGACATACAACAATTATTTATAAATTTGCGATAATTTATTGTATTTTTCAATTATACTTTTGTCCTTTATCAAATCAGGACGTCTCTTTAAAGTAATTTCTATCGCTTTAAACAGCCGCCATTCTTCTATTTTTTTATGATGTCCCGAAAGTAAAATTTCAGGTACATCCATTCCTTGGTAGCTTTCCGGTCTCGTATATTGAGGATATTCAAGCAGACCGTCGCTGTGTGATTCTTCTATGGCAGATTCTTCCGAACCAAGTACTCCCGGCAGCAGACGACCTACTGCATCAACAATTGTAAGAACAGGCAGTTCTCCGCTTGTTAAAACAAAATCTCCCACAGATATTTCTTCATCAACGTATCTTTCGATTATTCTTTGGTCTATGCCTTCATAATGTCCTGCAATAAGAATCAGATGATCCTTTTGGGAAAGCTCCTTAGCCTTATTTTGATTAAATAAGCTGCCTTTAGGTGATAAATAAATAATATATGAATTATGTTTTTTAATAGCATCTAAAAGCTTAAACATGGGCTCCGGTTTTAAAAGCATACCCGGACCGCCTCCGTATGGATAATCATCAACTTTTTTATGTTTATCTTCGGAATAATCTCTTAAATTAAAAGCTTCAAATTCAAATAAACCATTTTCAACGGCTCTGCCGATTATTCCATTCCTTGTATAAATGTCAATCAGCTCCGGAAATAATGTTACAACATCAAATTTCATTCCAGTAATCCCTCAATAACATTTATTACCATCTTCTTATTTTCAACATCAACTTTTTTGACAACTTCCTTAACTGCAGGTATCAAAAACGATTTATTTTTATTGGTTATTTCATAAACATCATTGGCACCGGTCTGATAGATTTCTTTAATTTTGCCTAAGTATTCCCCATCCTCAGAGTAAACTTCCATTTCTTCTAAATCAAATATATAGTATGAATCCTCGGGAAGCTCTCTGAGCTGGTCCTCTAATATGGAAATATATGAATCTCTGAAAGTTTCAGCAGTGCTCATATCGTTAATATTTTCAAGCAAGATATAAACCATGTTGTTACGATACCACACATCCTTAAGCTTGCGCTTAGTGTTGTCCTTTTCCGTGTAGACGTATTTCAGCTCTTCAAATCTCTCCATATCATCGGTTAATGGCACACATTTCAGGTAACCCTTGACACCATGAGTATTTACAATCTTTCCGACTTTTATATAATCATTCATGTTTCCCTCAGTTAAGTCAAGAAATTATTGAATTATTTCAACAATAACTCTCTTATTTTCTTTGGTAGCCGCAGCTTTAACGACAGTTCTTATGGCTTTAGCTATTCTGCCTTGTTTACCGATTACTTTACCCATATCATCCGGAGCAACTTTCAATTCTATTATCAGTGATTGACTGCCTTCAACTTCATTAACAGTTACTAAATCCGGGTTATCTACCAGTGATTTTGCTATATACTCTACTAATTCACCCATATTATCACCTCTTATTTATTTTCATCTCTTTTTTCATAAATACCGTTAGCTTTGAATAATACGTTTACTGTATCTGTAGCTTTTGCACCGTTGTTAAGCCATTTTATAGCACTTTCATCATCAATTTTTACAACTTTCGGTTCTACAACCGGATTGTAATATCCTATTTCTTCAATAAAACGTCCATCTCTTGGTGAACGAGAATCTGCTACAACTATTCTGTAGAAAGGTTTCTTTTTTGAACCCATTCTTTTTAATCTTATTTTTACTGACATATTGTCACCTCCTTAAGTTAATGTGTGTGTTTATATGAAAAAGGAAAATCCTTATTCCAACAATCGTTAGAAGGGTAGTTTACCCATACCGCCCATGCCTTTGAGCCCTTTCTTTTTGCCCATCATCTTCTCCATGGAGGAGAATTTTTTCATCATTTTCTTCATTTCATCATATTGCTTTAGCAGCTGATTTACTCTTTGAACGGAGGTTCCGCTTCCAGCGGCAATTCTTTTTCTCCTGCTTCCGTTTATGATGGACGGATTTATTCTTTCTTTTTTGGTCATTGATTTAATTATTGCTTCTGTAAATACTAATTCTTTTTCATCAACCTGAAGACCCTTTAATTTTTTGTTACCGCCTAAGCCGGGTATCATTCCTAATATTTCTTCTAAAGGACCCATATTTTTTATCTGCTGAAGCTGAGATAAGAAATCATTAAGGTCAAAGCTCTGCGTCTTTAATTTTTTCTGAAGCTCCAACGCCTGCTTTTCGTCTATTGCGCTCTGAGCTTTTTCAATAATTGACAGCACGTCACCCATGCCAAGAATTCTTGATGCCATTCTGTCGGGATGGAATGTCTCAAGCTGATCCATCTTTTCACCCACAGACAGAAATTTAATCGGCTTATCCACCACATTTCTTATGGAAAGTGCGGCTCCTCCTCTTGCATCACCGTCAACCTTTGTCAATATAACTCCCGTGATGTCAAGATACTGATTGAAGGTTTCTGCAACCTTTACCGCATCCTGTCCTGTCATTGCATCCAATAACAGCAGTATTTCATCCGGCTTAACTGTTTGTTTGATTTCAACAAGCTCTTCCATCAGAGAATCATCTATGTGAAGACGTCCTGCAGTATCTATTATCACTATGTCATGACCATGCTTCATTGCATGCTTCATTGCTTCCTTAGCTATCGTTACGGGATTTGTTTTATCTCCCATTTCAAACACAGGCACATCGACACTTGCTCCGACTACCTGAAGCTGCTTTATAGCTGCCGGTCTGTATATGTCGCAAGCAACAAGCAATGGTCTTTTGCCGTCTTTTTTAAGCTTTCTTGCTAATTTTCCGGTTGCTGTCGTCTTACCGGCACCCTGAAGACCGCACATCATAAAGTATGTTATGTCATTTGAATTAATTTTAAGCTTACTTTCACCCTGACCCATTATTTTAACAAGCTCTTCGTGAACTATTTTAACTACCTGCTGTCCCGGGGTTAAGCTTTCCATTACTTCTGAACCAAGAGATCTTTCCTTGACATTGTTAATAAAGGTTTTAACAACCCTGAAGTTAACATCAGCTTCTAAAAGTGACATTTTAACTTCTTTCATGGCTAAGTCAATGTCTTTTTCTGTTAATTTACCCTTGCCTTTTAATTTCTGTAATGCATTTTGAAGTTTATCAGATAAATTTTCAAACATTTTTGCTACCCTTCGTTTATTATTTTTCCTGCTTCATTTCTGATTCGTTCTACAATGTCTTTATATTTTTCATCATCTATTTCGGCAGTAAGCTTAATAATGTTCTCTGCTGCTTCCTGATATTTTTCATATTTATAGAAAAGTTTAATTTTCTCTTCATATTCCATTAAGCTTTTTTCTGCCCTTTTTAACGCATCATGGACACCCTGCCTGCTGATGTTCATATCCTCTGCTATCTCCGACAGGCTGTAATCCTGATTGTAGTACAGGTCAATTATATTTGCTTGATTATCCTTAAGCAATTCCTTATAATAATCGTACAGAATGCTATATATAAATTTTTTCTCTGACATATAGACACCTACTGTAAAGTATTTAACTTGACAGTGAATTTTACCGCATTATACGAAGTTTGTCAATAGTTTTTTTAAAATAAATAGCAAAACTATAGAGAGGTTTACCTCTCTATTAATTGTACAATTATCCATATGTTATGTTCAGTCTTACTCAAATATCGCATTTACGAAATCTGTTGCGTTGAAGTCTTGTAAATCGTCTATTTTTTCTCCTACACCGATATATTTTATAGGAATTTTAAGCTCGTTTACTATGGGGAACGCAATGCCTCCTTTGGCAGTACCGTCTAATTTGGTGAGTATCAGTCCGTTGATGCTGCAGGTCTCGGAGAACAGCTTCGCCTGAATGAGACCGTTTTGGCCCGTTGTGGCATCGATAACCAAGTATACATCCAATTTTGCCTCACTGAATTCCTTATCGATTATTTTGAATATTTTGCTTAATTCATTCATTAAGTTCTTCTTGTTGTGTAATCTTCCTGCGGTATCACAAATTAAGACGTCGGTTTTTCTTGCTTTTGCAGCATTCACCGCATCGAATATTACTGAGCCAGGATCAGAGCCCTGTTCTGAAGCGATTATATCCACACCGGCTCTTTTGCACCATTCTTTTAGCTGTTCAACGGCCGCTGCTCTGAATGTATCTGCTGCAGCAACTATAACGCTTTCGCCTGATTGCTTTATTCTGTAAGCAATTTTACCTATAGAAGTAGTCTTTCCTACTCCGTTCACTCCGACTATCAAAACAACTCTTTGCTTATTTTCCGTATCATTCTTTTCATCATTTTCTTCAAGCATATTAATCAGATATTCCTTGATAACATCTTTGATTTCAGAAGTATCCGTCAGATTTCTTTTTCTTGTTTCAGATTTTATATAATCGATTATATCCATGGTTGTTTCAACACCCATGTCGGAGGTAATCAAAATTTCTTCCAACTCTTCAAGAAAGTCATCATCGATTTTTCTGTGTCTGAATACAATGCTTTCAATTTGTTCTGTCAGATTCTTCTTTGTTTTAGATAGTCCTTCCTTAAGCTTTTCAAAAAAGCTTAATCCCTTTTTCTCGCTTTTGTCGTTGATTTCATCTTCTTCTGATTTCTCGGGTTCTTCTGTATCTTCAACTATTTCGTAATCTTCATCTTCGATTGCTTCGATTGTCTCTTCTATTTCTTCTTCCGCTGATTCTTCCGGTTCTTCTATAACCTCTGATTCATCATCGGTCTCTTCCAATTCTATTTCTTCTTTTTTTATTTCATCTTCCTGATCTTTATCTTTTTTTCTTTTAAAAAAATTAAACATTTTACCTCCCATTAATTTGAAATTCCCCGAGTTGTCATCCTGAGCGATAGCGAAGGATCTCGCACTTCAAAAGATGAGATTCTTCACCTTCGGTTCAGAATGACAGTGTCAGATGATTTAAACTGCGTTGGACAGCTTCATGGATACGAGCTTTGTTACACCCTTTTCTTCCATTGTAGCTCCGTAAAGTGTGTCGGCGTATTCCATGGTGCCCTTTCTGTGGGTTATTACAATAAACTGTGTTTCTCTGGATATTTCTCTTAAATAGTGAGAAAACCTGTTGATGTTTGAGTCATCCAAAGCCGCCTCAATTTCATCCAGAACACAAAAAGATGTCGGCTTTGTTTTAAGTATCGAAAACAGTAAGGCAATAGCCGTCAGAGCCTTTTCTCCGCCTGACAAAAGTGAAATTTTACTCAGCTTCTTTCCCGGTGGCTGAACTGCAATTTCAATGTTAGAGTTTAGAGCATCCGTTTCATCTTCTAAATAAACGTCACCGCTTCCGCCGTTAAACAGTTTTTTAAATACATCATTGAATTTAAGTCTTATATTTGCAAATTCTTCGACGAATTTATCATTCATCTGGATTTCCAGTTCTTTAATTACTTCCTTCAGCTTATCCTTTGCATCTATTAAATCTTTTTGCTGCTTTTTCAGAAAATCATATCTTTGCTTTACTTCTTCGTATTCCTCGATTGAATCTATATTTACGTTTCCAAGCTCCTTGATTGCCTTCTTGCAGGAATTTACTTCACTGTACAGTCTGCTTTGGCTTATGCTGTCATCCTTATATTGTATAGCCATTGCATAGTTTATTTCATATTCTTCCCAAAGCTTTGCGGAAATTTCTTCAACCTTCGAATTTTCTCTTTCAATTCTTACGTTCATTTTATTTTCGTCGTCAAGAATTTCTGTAATCTGCTTGTTTGCATCATTGATTTTGTTTTGGTACTCGTAAATTTCATTTTGAACAACATTAAGATTCTCTTTTTCTGAAATTAAATTATCATTGGTTAATTTAATTTCTTCTGTTAAAGTATCCGATTTTATTTTGTTCTCTTCTATTGTCTTTTCTGCATTTATTATTTCAATATCAATATTCTTCAAGCTTTCTTCTTTAACCGAAACTTGCTCGTTATTTCTTAATATCTCAGCTTCAGCATTGTTTATTTTTTCTTCCTTAAGCTTTATGTCCTGATTAATTTGAGCAACCAAATCTCTCTGACTTAATATAATTGAATTATATTCTTCATATTTGCTTTTATTTGCATCACTTTGAGTTATTGTTAATTCAATGCTCTTTTCCTTTTCTTCTGTTAGCTTCATAATTCTTTCTATTTCAGAAAGAATATTTGCAAGTTCCTCTTGATGTCTAATTTTTTCGTCATTTATGAACTGCATTTCTTCCGTATATTTTTTTACTGCAGATGAGGTTTTATCCGCTTGTTCCTTTAACATATTTATCTTTGAAATATTCTTTTCATACTGATTGCTGTTTTCATTGATTTCATTTTTTAAAGTATCAATAGCTTCATGATTAGATTTTATTTCATTTGTTAAAATATTAAGCTTGTTATTTTTATCCTTTAAGGCGGTTTCCGCTTTTATTATCAATTCCTTACATTCTTCAATTTCTCTTTTTCTTCCAAGCAGGTTCTGATTACTTACTATATGTCCGCCTGTTACAGAGCCCCCCGCATTAATTACATCACCTTGCAATGTTACTATCTTTAAGGAATTACCAAGTTTTTTAGAAATTTTAAAGCCGTTATTTAAATTGTCTACAATTATTATTCTGCCCAATAAATGCTTTATTACAGTTTGAAATTGATTTTTAGTCTCAACAAGCATGTCCCCTGTGTTGATAACGCACTTTTCCTTCAAAACTTCTTGTTCTGCCTTATTCAGGCTTCTTTCCTGAAGCATATTTATCGGCAAAAATGTAACTCTGCCGATTTTGTTTTTCTTTAAATATTCTATTATGTTTTCTGCTTCAACATCTGTGTTGACAATAATGTTTTGTATTGAAGAACCTAATGCAACTTCAATAGCTGTCTCATATTTTTTATCAGTCTTGATAATATCCGCAACGGTGCCTATTATTGAATTTTTTAAAACCGGCTCCCTATCCTTATTGTTCATTACTGTCTTGATGCTTTTATAATAGCCGTCATAGTAAGCTTCCATATTAGACAGAATGTTAAGCTTTGATTTAGAGCTGTTTAATTCGTTACTTACATCTCTTATCTGTTCATTTAATTTTTCTTTTTCGTTTTCACTTAGCGATAATTTATTAACGCTATTATTCAACTCTTGTTTTTTAACTGATAATAATGACGTAATTGTATTTTGTTCTTCTTCGATTGAGTTAATAATTGACAGCTTATTATTTCTGTCTTCATTTTCTAAAGCAATTTCAGACAATAAATTTTCTATTCTGTCAGCATCGTTTGATATAAAGGATTCTACCGTGCTTTTCTGACTGTTCAGCTTGTTAATTTCCTTATGAAGCTCAAACAGTTCATTTCTCTGCTCTTCTATTTTTTTTGCAATATTGTCAATTTCATTTTTATATACCTTTATTTCTTCGTTCATTGAATTGAACTTTTCCGTATCAAGGTTTAATCCCTCTATGAGCTGATTTTTTTCTTCGATGAGTAATTTAATGTTATTTTCCAACTCTTCGTTTCTGTTTAACAGTTCCGAAACTTCATTTTTAACATTGTCAATATTCTTAATATACAAAAGCTTCTTTTCTTTGTATACCTGCATCATGCTTTGATAGTTTTCATAATCCTTGTTTTTCTGATCCCTGATTTCTTCAAGCTCTTTTATTTTCAGCTGTATTTCCGTAATTTTTTCTTTTTGAGAAGCAATAGATTCCGAAAAGTAATCTCTTTTCTTTTGGAGTTTAATTTTTTGTTCGGTTGCAATATTTCGTTGATTATTTAATAATTTAAGCTGTTCGGTATGTTTTTCGTATTCATGTGCAAGGTAATTCAGCTCATATTGCTTCAAATTTTCTTTTATTTCAATAAATCTTTTAGCTTTTATGCTTTGTTCCGAGAGAGGTATAATTCGTTCTTCTAATTCGTTTATTATATCATCCACTCTGTCTAAATTATCACTGGTTTTCTCAAGCTTTCTTTCGGCTTCTTCCTTTCTTGTTTTGTATTTAACTATGCCCGAAGCCTCTTCAAAAACCTGTCTTCTTGTTTCAGAATTCGGACTTAAAATATCCTCTACACGACCTTGTCCTATAAAAGAATAGCCTTCTCTGCCTATACCTGTATCCATGAACAATTCCTTTATGTCCTTCAATCTGCATTGCTGTTTGTTTATATAATATTCACTTTCGCCTGTTTTATATAATTTTCTTTTAATGCTGACTTCTTTGTATTCCAATGGAATTTGTCCCGATTCGTTATCAAATACCAGGTTTACTTCAGCATATCCGAGGGGCATTCTTTTTTCTGTTCCTGCAAAAATAACATCATCCATTTTACCCCCTCTGAGAGATTTTGCGCTCTGTTCTCCTAAAACCCATTTGATTGCATCAGAAATATTGCTTTTGCCGCTTCCGTTAGGACCTACAATAGCAGTAATTCCATTTTCAACTATTACTTCTGTTTTTTCTGCAAAGGATTTAAATCCGTTTATATATAATTTCTTAAGATACATAGTTCCCCCTAATGCAAACTGAGATAATTTTCGTAAATATCATTAACTAAAAAACTTCCTGCTTTTATATTATCGGCAAAAATTTCAATTGATTGACTGTTTGTATCATTAATAAAGGTTATTTTATTAATAAAAAATTTATCCTTCAGTATTTTTATATTTGCTTTATTTTGACCGGATATATAGCTAATAACCTTATCGTCAGCAGCAAATGTTATATGTTTATTGTATAAATTCTGTTCCTTTAAAATATTAATTATAGAATGCAAATATATTTTTTCTTCCACCAGCTGTCTGAATGCAGCATGAAAGGGACCTGCTACTATATCATTATCTTCATTTATATTTTCTGTGTTTTGCAGACCTATCCGGATGACGTTTATATTGTTGACCGAATAATGACTGTAAATAAGCGCAGAAATACCTACTGCTTCATTCAATGTCAAAGGTTTATACTCTCCCTTTTCATACATTTGAACTAAATCAGTATCCTTTATAATCAAAGTAGGATAAATCCTCACAATATCCGGTTTCATTTTTATTGAATCCATGCATGTTTTTAAATCCTTTTCTCTGTCGCTTCCCGGAAGACCGGGCATAATCTGATGTCCTAATACTAATCCGTGCTCTTTAATCAATTTGCTTGCATTTTCGGATTGTATACAATTATGTCCTCTGTTGGATAGGCTTAGGACCTCATCATCAAGTGATTGTATCCCTAATTCTATGATATCCATACCATATCTGTTTTGAAGATGAAGTATCTTTTCATCTATCGCATCAGGTCTGGTTGAACATCTGAGCCGTTGTATGATGCCCCTGTCCTTGTACTGCTTACCTACGCTTAACAGCTCCTCCTGCAATTGTAAATCTATTGCCGTAAATGAACCGCCAAAGAAAGCAAGCTCCGTATAGACATCATCATCTATTGTTTTTTTGTAATCTTCGATTATATTTCTTACGTATTCCCCGTCTATAATTGTATTATCTTTCCCTGTTATCCTTTTCTGGTTGCAGAAAACACAATCATTCGGGCAACCCACATGAGGAACAAAGACAGGAATAATTTTCATTTTTTTATTCATTAATCTGACCTTCTGCAATCAATGCATTTTTTGCCGCTTCCTGCTCAGCTAATTTTTTGCTTTTACCTGAGCCGGTTCCCGCAACAACCTTGTTGACGATAACATTGACGTGAAATACCTTTTCGTGGTCAGGTCCTTCTTCCTTTGTTACTACATAACGAATTTTGCAAGCATGACCTTTACTTTGATAATATTCCTGTAAATATGATTTAAAATCTGTAATAATTTTACCCTTGACAGCATGGTGGATATATTTAGTCAAATTATCCAATACAAAGCTCTCTGCCTTTCTGTATCCGCCGTCAATATAAATGGCAGCGATGATAGCTTCAACAGCATCAGCCAATATGGATTTTCGCTCTCTTCCGCCCGAGCTTTCTTCGCCTTTGCCTAACAACATATACTTACCGATATTTAATTCACCGGCAACCATACTTAAGGTGTCTTCACAAACTACCTGAGATCTTAATTTTGTTAAATCTCCTTCCGGATAGTCGGGAAATTTATCAAAGATATATCTGCTCACGCTTATGCTTAAAACAGCGTCTCCCAAGAATTCCAATCTTTCATTATTAACCTTGTTGTATGATTTGTCTTCATTTGAATAAGAGCTGTGTGTAAGCGACTTTTCCAATGTTTCTATATTATTGAATTTATATTTTATGATGGTTTCGAACTCTTTTAGTTCTTTTATATCTATAATCAACTTTATCCTCCGCATTCATCGAATTAAGCTGTCCTCGCCTTTATAGGCGGCGTGCACCACTTAATTTAGTTATAACTATTTAGTACATCAATGAAAATCTTCATAAATATAATAAATAATTATAAACATTTCCTCCTGCAACGCACCATCTGAACGGCAACGACGCAGGCGGGCGTTTTCAGCAACCTAAGGACGCATTGCTGCGTCCTTTTCATGTATATATCTAATTAATATTATTGGTTAATTTCTTCTAAGTAGTTTACTATATCCCCCACTGTCTTGATTTGTTCAATACTTTCATCATCGATTTCAATATTAAATTCATCTTCCAAAGCCATTACTAATTCAAATAATGTTATTGAATCTGCATCCAAATCATCTGCAAAAGAAGTTTCCATTGTAATGTCAGCTTCCTCAATGCCAACCTTTTCAGCTACAATTTCCCTAATTCTTTCAAACATATCAATCACCTCCTCATAATGCTTTCTTGAATTAATCCATTTACATTGTTCTCATAGCATATTTTAGCTTGACGAACAGCATTTTTAAAGGCTTTTTCATCAGAACTGCCATGAGCTTTTACTACAATTTCTTTCACCCCAAGTATTGGAGCTCCACCATGTTCAGAATAATCAAATTTGCTTTTAAAATCCTTAAGTGCCGGTTTAATTAAAGCTGCGCCAGCCTTTGATCTTGTAGTAGATAACAGTGCTGATTTTAATCCCTTCATCAACTCCAATACAGCACCTTCAAGAGTTTTTAGTATCATATTTCCAACGAAGCCGTCGCAAATTATTATATCCGCTTTCCCTTGAAGTATTTCCCTCGCCTCTATATTTCCTATAAAATTAAGAGGAAGTGATGTATTTTCCAATAGTCCGTATGTATCAACAGTCAGCTTATCACCCTTTGTTTTTTCTGAACCGATGTTAGCAAGTGCAATTTTGGGAGAAGTAATATTTAACACCTGCTTTAAGTAAATATCTCCCATGATAGCAAAATCATATAAAAATTCAGGCTTAGAATCTACATTTGCTCCCGAATCAATTAACAGAGTGAATCCACCGTACATATTCGGTATCAAAGTTCCTATGGCAGGTCTTTCTATACCGTTTATACGTCCCACAATCAACGTAGCTCCGCCTAACAGAGCACCGGTGCTTCCTGCAGATACTATTGCATCGGCCTTTCTTTCTTTCACCGTATTAAGTGCCTTTACCAATGATGAATCTTTTTTTCTTCTTAAAGCCATTACCGGTTTATCATCATTCGTGATAACTTCTTCAGCATTAATAATTTCTATATTGTTAAAATCAGATGTATTTTTTTCTACTATATTTTTAATTACATTTTCTTTTCCATATAATAAAATATCCACATTGTATTCATCTCTTGCAAGTATACTTCCCTTAACAATAAGCTCGGGAGCATTATCGCCGCCCATAGCATCTATAGCAATTTTCATTATTACACCTCTTTATATAATTTCTGATAAAGCACGGAAGCTTTAATATGTACAGGTTTTCACATAAAATTAGTATATCGTAGAAATATTATATTTGCAATAAAAAAATAGTGCGCTGCACTACTTTTTATAGCTAAACTATTAAAATAATTCCTATTATTCTACGCTTATAACTTCTTTACCGTCATAATATCCGCAAGCCGCACAAACTCTATGAGGAAGCTTAGTTTCGTGACATTGTGGACACTCGATGATATTTGGAATTGTTAATCTTGATTTAGCTGATCTTCTTCTATCTCTTCTTGCTTTGGAAGTTTTTCTCTTAGGTACTGCCATTTTAACACCTCCTTAATCCTTTAACAGGTCTCTTAATTTATCAAATCGCGGATCTGTTAAATTATCTTCACATTTACACTTATCATTATTTAAATTAACTCCGCAATTGGGGCATATGCCCTTGCAGTCTTTACTGCACAATGACTTCATAGGCATTGACAAATAAATTATTTGCTTAATGGTTTCCTGTAAATCAACACATCCGTCTGTAATTTTTAATTGAATTTCATCAGATTCATTATCTTCATCTAATTGTTTAACTATAAGAGCTTCAAATTTCGTTTCAATCTTATTGTCAAATTCATCTAAACATCTCGCACATTTATCCTTAACAGTGTACTTAACGGTGCCGTTCAATATAATACTTTCATCCACCTTATAAATATCCCCTGCAAATGCAATGTTTTTACCAAGATGTGTCTTTGATAAAAAATCCTCATCATCTATTACAAAATTCTCACTGACTTTGTAAGAAAGACGGTCTGATGATAAAAATTCTTTCAGTTTAATTAACATACTACCACCCTTTTTATTCGCAGAGTTAATTATATGAGAAAAAAAATCTTTTGTCAAGCTATATTGAATGAATTTATTGACCATTTTTTAAGTTTGTTACTACTGACAGACCGCGATTTGTCATTCTGAGCGATAGCGAAGGATCTCAGCACCGAAAAAAATGAGATTCCGGGCTAAAGCCCTCTGAATGACAGTAACATACGATACGTTCATTTATAGCAATGACATTAAGCGTTCAGAATTACACGAACCGGTTGATTAGAAATTTCAGAAGTAAACAGTAACTAAGTTTTCTTTACTGATACGGCGCTGCTGCTCGGTCTGCGAAGTTTTTTAATTATAATAATTGTTAAGGATAGTATTAAGGCTATAAAAAGCATAAATACAACCTTAAATACAATCAAACTCATTTCTGTAATACCGTTGTACAGATAATACGAAATTAAATCAAAAAAAGATTTTATCATATCATAAATGCTTTTAGGGGAAACCGGATTAAATCTATACGGCATTCGAAGGTTAAGGTACTTTATAAGCAGGACTATGCTGCAAGTTATTGATATAATAAGTGCAGCGGAATATAAAACCATACCTCTGATTACGCTGTAATTTTCACGCTTATTGACATATTCCCTTATATCAATATTATATTTACTATCCTCATATCCTGAAAAAATACTGCTTAACAGCTTCTTTAATTTACTTATCAGCTTATAAATAACATATATGAAAAGTGATATGAAGCATAAAATTATTAACTTAATCAGAAGCTTGGATAAATTATCATAATAAATGTGTGAATCAGGTGCTATATTTTTTGATTTAAGTATCGACAACAATGTGTTTTCTTCTATCTCAACACCATCCTTGTCCTTAAGCACGGCATATACTCTTTGCCTTTTTATATTTTGATTTTCCGATATATTAACATCATTATAATATATATCATCGCTATCATTTATAATAGCGGTTATACTGTATTCTTTATTATTAAATTCATGCTTTTTGCCGATAGGATTATACGCATAGTTTTTTGCGGCAAATCTGTCACCCATGAGAACTTCTCTTTCACTTAATTCAATATCTGTTTTTTCTTTTATTCTTCCTGCTAAAAGCATATTTATATTGCCCGTATACACTTTAGAGTTCTCTTTATTATACAAATCATATATTATCAAGTAATCATATACCTGCCCTTGTTCCAATGCTTCTTTAATTTTCTCAGGCTGAACAGCTTCACTTAAGCAAAACTCTGCCATGCCTCCGTAAAAATTTGATTCGACATATATATACATAAAAAATGTTATTAAAGCAACCATAAGAAGTGCACATACCGTATTTTTCATTTGCAGCTCCCTGTCTAATTAATTATTCTGACTCTCATTTCATTTTCTAAAACAGATGAAGCATAATTGGCGATTAAGGTGTTTCTGTCTATTCTTGGAGTATTGGGCTGACTCGGTTCAACAGCTACCGTATTATCTCCCACAGCAAGTATTTTGTATTCTCCCTGCTTTAAATAATTTATCTGTCCTAAAATGGAGTCTTCCGATACTATCGTATAAATATAGCAATAATTTCCCGACTTCATTTCCCCTATAGGTACAACAGCAGTTTTTTGAACAACACATTCATAGTTTTCCTCTGCCTGAACCATAAATCTTACACTGTCTGATATATACACTTTTTCTCTCAGCTCATCTCTTAAGGAAAAGATAAGCTCATTATGATCAGGAAAAGACCGAACCGATTGAACACTTACCGAGTCCTTCTTTCTTTCGTCGTTTTTCCAGAAATACAAGCTGTGCTTTTTGTTAAAGATATCATCGTAAATATCAATATCCAAGTAGGCCTCCATGAATAAATCAGCATTAGTATTACATATCGAATATCGAATTACTGTTTCCCCCTCTTCAGCAACCTTTTTATCAATTATATAATCTATGTACACCTTATCAGAAAGGAAATAAACTCCGTCGCTGTCCACGGTTATTTTATTTTCATTACCTTCATTTATTTTTCCTTGTAATTTATCCTGCAATATTTTTATTTCACCATCAATACGATTTAAATTCATTGCATATATTTCTGCTTCACTTTCTCGGGAGCTTATTTCATTGTCATAAGACTTCCGCAATTCCTCCACAGTATCACTTTTTCTGTCAAGCTCTTCCTTTGTAACGATTCCGTTTTCATACAAATAGCTTGTATTTTCATAATCTTCTTTTGCCTTGTCATATGCTTCCAATGCCTTTTGGACAGAGGTTTCCTTACTGTTCATCTGATTTTTTAAGTTGAGCTTTTCTATTTCATATATTTTTATTTGATTTTGCAATTCAGCGGCTTCTGTGTCAGTATTGAACACCTGCCTGCTCATATCCAATGTTATTATTTTTGACCCGGGCTCAACTATCTGAGAATTCTTTACATTTATTTCTTCTATATACAATTTCCTGTCAGCTTTTACTTCGATAGTTTCCCTTGAAGCAACCCTGCCCGTAAAATAGTCCTTCTTAATTAACGTACTGTTTTCCAATGGCTTAGTAACAGTAACCTGAGGCATAACATAGTTTCTGATTGTAAAAAACACAAAGCCTGTAACAATAACGATGCTCAGAAAAGCAAAAAATATTTTTAAAAGTTTATCAAAAAATTTGGATATCATATGTACTACCTTCTTTCGTCACTGATTTTTAACACCATTACTTTAAGCTTGTCTCTGATTTTCATAAACACATATATAACAGGGAACATAAACAAAACGCTGCCTGCATAAAAAATTCCCCTGTAGCTCGCATAAAGAGTATTTAAATAAATAGACACAGGCATTTTTGACATAGCACTTAAAAATATGAGAGGCTGCTCAATTAAATTCCAATTCTCAATAAAAATCAGAAGGCACAACGCAGCTATGGCATTTTTGGAGTATGGCAATACCACATGAATCAAAATCTCAAAATTTGATGCCCCGTCTATTTTTGCAATTTCATAGTAGCTTTGCGGCATTGATTCAAAAAACTGCTTGAGAAAAAATACTCCAAGCGTACTGAATATCCCCGGCAAAATAACCGCAAAATGAGTGTTAAATATACTTAATCCCAGATATCTCTCTGCAGAATTATACAGAAGCACGTTTGGTATCAATGTTATCTGCAATGGAAGAAGCATAAAAAAAGTATAAATCAAAAACAATATTTCCGAAAACCGGCTTTTTTTCACTGCCAGATAATATGCAGCACTTATGCTTACTGTTACCTGACCTAAAAGCACTCCTGCGGTCATCATTGCCGAATTTATATAAAGCTTGAAATATTCATTTTTTTCAACACTTATTTCATAATATTGCTGAATGTTAAAAATCTCCGGTACTATTTCCATATCATCATTTTTCAATTGATACTCATCCATAAAGGAATGAGATATGGTATACAGTATGGGAAACATAAATATTACTATTATAAATACAGAAAGAAACTTAACCGAAAAATTTTTCATGACTGCTCCTACAAGGACATTTTTCTTTTATGTTTTTGACCTGATCTCAATATAAAAAACAATAGTACAAATATGAATGCAAGCAGTATATCAGCTCCAACCATAAGTGTATCCAAACTCAGCTCTTTAAGCTTTAAATGAAGGAAATTCTGTATCATAAACATTCTGTAATCAGGATATTCTCCGAATATAGCATACGTCATCCTGAAAATCTTCAGAGAATTATACGTACTCACTATAACGGCAAGCACAAGTGCTTCGCTGTGTAAAGGCAGCATTATGGAAAAAATGGTCCTGAATGTTCCGGAACCGTCCAGATATGCAGCTTCTTCGATGCTTTTGTCCCTGTTTTTCAATGATATAAGAAAAATAATATACGTATATCCGATGCAGCTCCATAAAAATATAAACCCCACTATGAACAGTCCGTTTACATTTTCAAGAAAAGAGCTCGCAGCAATTTCTCTGAAAAAGCCGGATACAGAAGATGCCGGTACCGTAATAGGCAATATAACCGCCGCCTGAACCCAAAAGCTCAGCCTGAGGTATTCTGTGGCAAAGGCTGTAACAAATCCTATAATAACAGCCAAAGGAATGAATACAGACATAAATACAGCCGTATTTTTGATTGATATAATAAATCCCAGATTTGAAAAAATATCTGTGAAGGAGTTGTTTGATGAAAAGAAAACATATTTTTGGGCTATGATAAAAGGAACCAAGTACAAGGATGCAACCCCCAAAACACTGGGAAGTATATATTTCATCATACCGTATTTTTTCATAATATAATTTTTTCTCCTTTTTCCCTGTCAAAATAATGTATATCTCTTTTCAGGCAATAAAGCTTGTAGCCGCTGCCCTTGACTGTCTGAATATCCTCAGGCACCTTAGAAACAAGCTTTAATCCTCTGTAATCAAAATATATCAGCTTCTCCGATCCTATTAATTCCACAGCCTCTACATAGCATTCATCAAAGCTCAGTGAATCATCCTCTGCTTCACCTGCTGATGAAATTTTTAATTTTTCAGGTCTTACACCCATGGTTACGGTTTTATCACGGTCCTCTATAAAGTTCATCTGCGGTGAACCTATAAAGCCCGCAGTAAAAATATTTACAGGATTTTTATATATATTTTCGGGAGTATCCATTTGCTGTATTATTCCGTCCTTCATGACCGCTATTCTTTCTCCCATAGTCATGGCCTCAGTCTGGTCATGAGTAACATATACGAAGGTCGTACCAAGTCGTTTGTGCAAATTTATAAGCTCTATTCTCATTTGGGTTCTGAGCTTTGCATCAATATTTGACAGCGGTTCGTCAAACAAAAAGACATCGGGCTCACGGATTATGGCTCTGCCCAGGGCCGCTCTTTGCTTCTGTCCTCCCGACAGAGTAGAAGGTTTTTTGTATAGTATATCTTCTATTTCCAATATCCCGGCAATATTTGAAATTTTATCCTTGATTTCTCTTTTATCCATTTTTCTCAGCTTAAGCGAAAATGCCATATTTTCATAGACGTTCATATGAGGATACAGGGCATAGTTCTGAAATACCATGGATATATTCCTGTCCTTAGGCAGCACATCATTAACCCTCCTGTCTCCGATTATTACATCACCTGACGTGGCTTCTTCGAGACCCGCAATTATTCTGAGTATTGTTGTTTTTCCGCATCCTGAGGGACCAACCAGTACAAGAAATTCCTTGTCCTTTATTTTAAGGCTGAAATCCTCCAATGCTTTAAATCCGTTAGGATAAATCTTAGTTACATCATTTAAAATTATCTCTGCCATTTTTCTCCCTGCTCAATTACCGCTGATATTTAAATTAATGATGAAATCATCAGCCATTTTATCGAAATCTTCCAATGTTTTTTCATCCCTGATTATAGCTGCTGCCATATCTGCCACAAACATGTTTAATTTCCCGTAATAATGAACGCTGGAAAAAAAGTATGACATATCAACATTCCTTACTACTTCGTATCCCTTGGTCAAAACTTCATAAAGCTTTTGTTCCTCGTTTTTAGGATACAATTTAAGAGCTACTTTATTGCCATTTTCATCTGTAAGATTTTTCACACCCACATAGTTCCAATCTTCGTCAAACCCGATTAAATCTCTTGTTGAATCCAAATTTGTAATTACACCTTCAATTCCTCTCTCATACATAGATATTTGAAACCCGTCTCGTAACAATGTGTCAGCTATATTATATACATTGTCATTTTTACTGCTTTTTGATATAAACAAACAGGGCATAATAACACGATTATATATAGAAAAAAATTCACCGTTATTATCCAATAATACTATTGTATAATTCTCAATAGATGGACGGCTTCTGAAATCATTGTAGCATAAAGCCGAATAGTTGTACGGTAAACCGGAAAACTCGTACCCGGATTTTTCTTCAATAATTTTATAGTCATAATCAGCAGAATCATTGATAATATATTCATAGTCATAATTACTTTTTATATCATCTATCAGTTCACGGACAGCAGTAAGTGCCGCTGTTTTATCTATATATGTACCTTTTTGATCTCTTAAAATTTTTAAGTTGTTTTTTATGCTGTAATAGTCCACAAGCTCCCTGAATTCCTGTGAATTGAGCTTAAATTCAGCCCCATTTTCCTTCATCCTTTGCTTTATATCATAATACTCATCAAGTGAAATTACATTTTTTGGCTCTATGTTGTATTTTATCAAAGCATCATTATTGACAAAGTTAACTCGCAGTACTGTACACAAAGGAACACAATATTGATTTTTATAATTATTAAATACATTTTTATAGTTTTCTATTCTGTCATAGTCAGCAGCTTTATTTCTCAAAGCATACAAGCTTCCGGGCAAGTCGAATGTCATATCTAAATCCCCATGTTCAATAGCAAGATTTCTTTTAAGAACATAATCATCGTAGCTTATATCAGAATATGAAAATTGCTTAATATCTACTTCCATATCATCTAAGTTAGCTTGAAACAATATACTTTCTATAGCTTTTTCAACAATAAGATTAAAAATAGTATCATCCTCCTGTTTATACCACCAGATTTTCACAACATCCCTTTCCTCACCCGTTTGTTCAGAGCATGAAGTCAAGATAGCTATCAAAATGACAGATAAAAACAGATATATTTTTTTCATGTCAGAAATTCCCCTTCCCATAATTTGCTATATGAAAATTATACCATATATCAAATGGCTTGTCTAATTTTCTACAAAAATGCAGTAAATTATCTAAATACATTATAGTACATTTTAAATTACATCTTCTTTAATTATACAAAACATTAAATCTTGTAAGATACTCGTCAGCGCTTCTGTTGAAATCCTCTTCACTATAACTGGGGTCTTCCACCATTTTTAATGCTTCATTTCCTATAAAAGCCCGAATAGCTATCCTGTATTCAGAGGGTGTGAAAAATTTTTCAGTATCGGTATTTTTGAATATTTCGTATGCCTCCTGTACAACAGGCATTAATTCTTTTATATCTTTTCCTGTAAGATTTCTATTATATATTTTTGTTTTTCCCGGTTCATATTTGTAGCTGCGATCATCATTATAGCCTGTATCCCTTCTCACATTAGGTGTATCTGTTATGGTGCTGTAAGTTAATGTATTATTATATACACTGCTCTGAAATTTGTCGCTTAACAGATAATCCGCTATTTTGTACGTACTCTCCTTTGAGGAATTTTTATTAATTATCATACACGGAACACGAAGCATTGTGTTTTCTAAATCATTTTCAATAACAACAGCATAATCCTCAAACGGAGGAGTTATATCATATGTAAATGACAGAAATTTTAAAGGTTGATATTGCCCTCTTTGAGAAAATGGACGTCCCAATATTTCATCATATATAATTCTATCATAATTGGTATTACGCTCTATCTCTTTATTTATTGTGTATATGTCAAATTTATAATTTTCAGTTATGTCCTCTGCTATTTCCTGTATCGTTTTCATAGAGGCCTGTCTATTGATTGTGAATTGTCCGTTTTCGTTTATCATTTTAAGATTGTTTTTATTTATATAATAATATAGAAGTTGGATATGCTCCTCTGCATCGTATTTGAACCTTGCTCCAGCTGCTTTAAGCTTTTGTTTTATTTCATAATACTCATTAATAGTAATATATTTGTCAGATTCAATTCCATATGCTTCAAGCACCTGTTTGTCCAAAATTATAGTAGTCATTCGGCTTGTCAAAGGTACAAAATGATGCCCTTTAAAATTGTCAAATACATTATCATAATTTGACAATTTTGTATAATCATCCGCATATTTTTCTATCTGATGCATTCCGCTACGCATATCACCTATAATTATATCAGCATCCCCATGCTCTAATGCTAAATTTCGTTTTAACATATAATCTTCTTCCGTCATTTCGTCATCGGTATACACTATGACTTCTATCTCAATGCTATTTTCTTCAGCATAATATAATATACGACTCTCCATAAGATCCTTCAATTCATTGTCGCCATAATAGTCCTTATACCTATACATCCAAATTCTAACCGTTTCATCTTCCACCTGCTGGCTGCATGATATCAATAACAATGCAATTAATATAACAATTATTATAATTACGTATTTTTTCATAATTCCCCCATAACCTGATAATAATGTTTATTGTCTAATTATACCTTATATTAAGATTCGTAATGAATTCATCAATACTTGTACTCAAGACGTTTTCTCCCGCCCCGTCTTTTCCATCCAATATATAATGAACAATAAATCCTCTGAGATCAGGTTTTAGAAAGTTGTCTGTATAGATGTTATCTGACGTCATTATTCTCAGTGCTATTTTCTTCAGCATAATATAATATACGACTCTCCATAAGATCCTTCAATTCATTGTCGCCATAATAGTCCTTATACCTATACATCCAAATTCTAACCGTTTCATCTTCCACCTGCTGGCTGCATGATATCAATAACAATGCAATTAATATAACAATTATTATAATTACGTATTTTTTCATAATTCCCCCATAACCTGATAATAATGTTTATTGTCTAATTATACCTTATATTAAGATTCGTAATGAATTCATCAATACTTGTACTCAAGACGTTTTCTCCCGCCCCGTCTTTTCCATCCAATATATAATGAACAATAAATCCTCTGAGATCAGGTTTTAGAAAGTTGTCTGTATAGATGTTATCTGACGTCATTATTCTCAGTGCCTCATAGGATTTCTCCATCATTTCAAACAGCCGCTCTTCGCTGTTTTTATCGTAATACCTGTTTATTCTAATTATATTACCATTGGCATCAACAGATTTTTTACCCGTATAATTTCCATTTTTCTCAAAGCCAATATAGTTCATAACAAAATCACTATTTGATATAACACCAAACCCCTCATCATAAACAAGGCATTGAAACCCGTCTCCAAAAAGTGAACCGGCTATCTTATACACATTATCATTTCCTGAATTTTTATTGATAAAAAGCCATGACAATTCATTCACGCTTGCTGTTCTCGTATGTTCTTCATTTGAAATTGCTATGGTATAATTCTCTATAATAGGCTCACCTCGATACGATTCTGTATTCATTGCGGGAAGCCCTGTAATATATGTAAGATTTTTGCCATAATTCATATCGTAGACCAAGTAATCATTTTCGGAATTAACCTTTATTTCATTATTCTCATAATACTTGTCCATATCCTCGAGTATTTCGTTTATGGTATTTACCATAATATCCTTGTCTACGGTCAACATGCCATCTTCTCTGTATATTTTCACATTATTTTTCAAAATGTAGTAGTTTATTAGCTCGTGAAGCTCGGTTCCGTTTAAACTGAACTTAGCTCCTTTTTCTTTCATTTCCTGCTTCATACGGTAGTAATCTTCAACCATAATTACCTTATCCGTATTTACTCCATACTTGTCAATTAATTCATTATCCACAAATATAGCATTCATACTATAAGCTATAGGAACACAGAATCCTTCACCAAAATGTCCTGTTATATTTTCGTAATTTTCAAGCTTGCTGTAATCTCCGGCATGCTTTCTTATGGGATACAGAGAATACATATTATCCAAAATTATATCCGCATCTCCATGTTCTATGGCAGAATTTCGTTTAAGAATATAATCATTGTTACTCAAATCCTTATAAGAATATTTCACAACTTCAATTTCTATTTCATTGATTTCAGCAAATCTTTCAATATATTCAATTGCTTTTTCCGATACCGTAGCATAACCGTCAGAGCCCTCGTATTCATAGTATCATATCCTGACTGTTTCATCTTCTTGCTTAGTATTAGCACATGAAATTAATAGCAAAATAGCTGCTATCATGACAAGTAATTTTATATTTTTAAATTTGTTATTGGTTTTTCTCATCATCTCATCTTCCCATAATTAACCTTATCTTGTAATATTAACTATTATATTCCTTATCAATTTCAAATACAAGAAAACGTTAATCTTTTATTCCGCAATCAACAACGTACTCAAATCAAGGTAAAACTGTACTGATGAATTACATTGCCTTTACCATAACAAACAGTTCCGTGAATATTTGTATATTAATATCAATTCTTAAAAAATAATCATGTTGGTATTTAAATTAATCACATTATAAAAACTCTAATTCCATTTTGCTCCCGAACCACATTTATCTCCACAGGCCGAGTAACAAGTACCTGAACATCTGCCAGTACAATTAAAAGTACAACTGTTAGTAAACACACCTCTCCGACCACTTGGCGGTAATTGTATGACATAACCTTTTACATCTTTTCTTAATATTTTTATATTTTCTGATAACAAATGCTTCATATTCATTCTCCCTCTTATAATTTTTACCAACATGATTATATGCAATAATTAATATATTACTTATACACTTTTATATAATCACAATACATGTTTAAAAATTTCACAAAACTTTTTAGTTTTTTATAAAATATCCGTTAAATAAAATATTTAATTGTAATTTATATTGATCTCTTTAATGAAATCATCAATTTCTTTATCAATATTTACTTCTTCAAATTTGGATTTTTTATCAACTATCACATCAAAAATGAAATCCTCTAATTCAGGCTTAAGCAATGCATAATCATAAATATCTTCGGTGTTTTTTTCCCTCAAGGCTTTGTATGCCTTTTCCATCATTTCAAAAAGCTGTTCTTCGCTGTCTTTGTCATAATACTTGTTTTTTCTGAGTATATTGCCGCTATCATCAACAAACTTTTCTCCCGTATACCTTCCATCTAATTCAAAACCCATGTGTTCCATAACATAATCAGTATTTGTTACAATACCTTTTCCATAACTAAAATAATTAAGATATTGGAATCCATCACTAAAAAGCGAACCTGCTACTTTAAACAAATTTTCATTTGTTGAGTTTTTATTAATGAAAACGCATTGTGGGAATTTGTTCCAATGAGAAAGGCTATACTCTTCGTCAATTAAAGCTATTGTATAATCCTTTATAATCGGTTCACCCCTATATTCATTAACATTAAGAGCCGGAAGAACACGATCATACGCCAGTGTTTTGTTTGAATTTATATCATAAATCAAATAGTCATCTACCCAATTCCCTCCTACTTCATCTTCTTCATAATATTTATCAATATCATTATATATTTCATTAAAAGTATTTATCATCAAGTCCTTATCCACAGTAAATATTCCATTGTCACTATATATCTTAAGGTTGTTTTTAAGAACATAATAATCTATCAACTCATATAGCTCTGTCTCAATCAGCTTAAACCTTGCTCCATTTTCCTTCATCTCTTGTTTCATCTCATAATAATTTATTAAACTGATAATCCTGTCCGTCTTTACTCCATATATATCCAAAACTTCATTTTTTACAAATATCGCAGGCATAACATAGGATATGGGAATACAGTATCCTTCTCTGAAGCTTTCTATTATATTTTCATAATTTTCAAGCTTGCTGTAGTCGTCTGCATATTTTCTAATACGGTACAAGGAAACAATGTGATCCAACAATATATCTGCATCACCATGTTCAATAGCTAAATTTCGTTTCAAAACATAATCATCGAAGCTCATATCCTTATAAGAATACTTAGATACCTCTATATTTATATCATTTATTTCGGCAAATCTATCCATATACTCAATTGCTTTTTCTATTATTCCACCGTTAGGGTTAAATTCATACTCATAGTACCATATATTTACTACTTCATCTTCTTGCTCAGCACAAGAAGTTAATATTAAGATACTTGCTGTAATCATAAATAATCTTATATATTTAAGTTTTTTATTAATTTTACTCATCTCCTTTCGTATAGATTCCTTCCTATTTTAATAAATACTTAACATTGTAATTTTATTGAAAACAAATACATATATATAATCATGTTGGTATAATTTAATCTATAATTTTAACGGCTGTCCTCTATTTAGTCCCATCTACTTCCAGACCCACAGCTTTCTCCACAAGTTGATTTACAACCTATCTTACATCCGTACTCACAATCTGTCTTACATGCCACTCCACACATTAAAGTACAATCACCACCGCCACAATTACTTCTAAACAAACTTGTACTAAATCCCGTAACATCTTTTTTAAATTTATTACTTTTTCTTGATAATATGTGTTTCATATATACCTCCATCTTATTAACCAACATGATTATATAAACAAAATTAATTATTATATAAAAAACCATCCATAAAATCAAAATAGTAACAAGAACCATCTTTGTCCTCGAGCCTATATTTATGTTTTATATCACTCCACCAATTATGAATACTTACTTGATTTTTTTCTATGTCCGAATTTAATTTGAATTTAAGTTCGTTATCGCATACTATTTCATTCAACTCAATTAAAGAATTTTTCCTTTCAATTAAATTTACAAATGTTTCCTTTTCCGTTTCTGTAACCATTAAAAGTTTTTCCATAATCCTACCATCCTTTCTCAGCCTTTAATTTTTCAATAGGATCCATATAATCAATCTTATTTATAAAATTGATTGGATCTAACAAATCTGCCTTTATGAGCTTTAATTCCAAATCTCTTGAAACATTCCTTTCCGTATGGCTAACTATACACTGCATACGTGAAGGTGTATTAATTTCGGTTGTAAGTTTTTTATTTAAGAATAAACATCTTCTGCACTGATATGAATCACAGCTACTACATATATAAGAGCTATCAATAGCTAATAAATCAGGTCTAACTATATTTATTCCCGAATCTATATCCCCTATATATTCTTCTTCATCATTGAAATAAAAAGCAGGACATATATATATTTTTCCGTTGGGTGCTACGGTAAATGAATCAATACCACTTCCGCATCCTTTAATATCCTCATTTTCAAAAATATCAGTGAGAACATTTAATTCAATTTGATTACCTTTCTCAAGTATTTTATAAACTTCTTCTGATATTAATTCAAGTTGTTTTTTATACTTATTAATATCATCTTCAATCCAATATTCCAAATCTGATATAATAATATTTATTCTATTTAAATTTTTACTTATCATCATGTCATTTATTATGTCTGATAATTTGTCAATATTTTGTTTAGATATTAGCAATATATTATTTTCTGCTATATTTCCATTCAATTTATTATCATGTACTGCTATATATGCTTTGTCATTTCCTCCTATTTGCATATAACCTTCCGTATTAAATCTATCACCTAACAAAACAGGTTGAAAATAGTTGTCATTACAAAACTTAATTACTTTATCAAATACTTCATCGGTCATTTTTCTATTTGTCTTTTTATTATTTTTATAATTACAATGGGGCTCTACGTTATCATTAGTCATAATTAATATGAACTTATTGTCGTTTTCTTCCAATAAATCATCCCTGTTTCTTCTGATTTCCTTCCTTGGATTTTCAATGTTTAACTTATTAGACAACTTTTCCCAAAAATATTCATTTGCTCTTATATTTGCTTTCCACATATCACATAAATATATAGCTCTGTTAAATAGTGTTTTTCCTTCTGCATCATCATAATTATATCCAGTGCACCATGGACATCCTACACTAACTGTACAATCTAAACATTTCTCTTGCGATTGATTTTTTGTAATTAAATTTCTAAAAGGTCTAATCAAATCCTCATTTATACCATTAGATATGTCTCCAATTTTATATCCATTTGTATTATTGAGAGTAAAGGGTGTGAATCTTATACATGGATATATATCTCCTTTATGATCAATTGACAGCATATGCCCTGCTCCACAATAATTCCTGTATAATTCTTCTTTATTCATGGGAAATCCGACATTGGGGTCGAAAAATCGAACCGAATACTCACTCCATAATTCATTATTCAATATGTAGTCTGCTAATTCAGTAAGTTGTGTTTCGTATATTTCGGCATCTCCATCCTCCCATACATCCTCAAATACTACATTAGCTGCTACGGTTTTAATTCCCATATCCCATAAAGCTATGACACTGTCTTTAATATGTATCAAATCATCATGGGCAAATGTGGCTTTTGTTGAAGCATCCGGAAATTGCTTAATCCATAAAGGTACTACTCTTGTAACATCATCGAACGAGCCTGTCCCATCTTCTCTGACTCTTTGAGCATCATGTTTTACTTTATTTCCATCTACGCTTATCCCTATTGATACATGCCGTTTATTTTTTTCTATATATTTTTGTACAGCAGGAGTATCATAAGTAAGACCATTTGTGGAAAAGGAAAATCTATAGCTATCAAACCATTTGTGTCCGCGTTTATATGTTTCGAGTTTTATGTAATCGCATATCTTGTCTATCAACTCTATTTCTAAAAAAGGTTCTCCGCCTATAAAATCCCATATAACGCTTTCCTTGTCTTTGAAATATCCATTTTCTTCTGACAGAACAAAATCCACTGCTTTTTTTGCCGTCTCAAAGCTCATGCGGCTGTTGCTGTTTTTACCTGTCATATAGCAATATCTGCATCTTAGATCACAGGCTTCTGTAACCCCAAGTGTTATAGTTTGAGCGCTTGTGCCTCCCCATGATTCATGCATTTTCCCCATTTTTATATTATCTACGTTCATTTTTACCTCCTTATATTTTTATTTTAGATTAAATTATATCTTATTGATTACTGCCTTATGTGAAATTCCTATATTTTCATCTGTAATAAGTGAAATTTTTCCGGCTATATAAGCTGACGCCATACTGTTACCGTACATTATATTTTCGCATTCCGAACCGTCTAAGCTATATGTATAAATACTGCATCCCGGTGCATAATATATGTTTCGTTTACAGGCATATTGATTGGAAAAATTCTCTTTTCCAAAATGCGATATGCTTTTTACCCCAATCACGCCTTTTATCATTGCAGGAAATGTAATCTTCCCGCTGTTATCGTATGCTGCCACTACATGTATATTATTTTTTACAGCCTTTCTTATAAGCTTTATCATTCGAATTATGTATTTCAAGCTATTTGTGCCCAAGCTTAAATTTATTACATCGGGTTTTATCTCAATTGCCCTTTCAATTGATTTCAGCAATATATATCCGTTTGTTTCTAAATTGTCATCAAGAATGTTTATATCGATTATTTGAGCATCCGGATTAATGCTTGCTATTATATCCGCTACTGCTGTTCCGTGCGGATTATTACATTCGAAACCGTCTTTCTCAGATATGTTGTTATTTTTGTCTATATATAGCGATAATGACTTTATTACATTAAGATTGTTTTTTGCATATTTCTTATTTATACCACTATCAATTATAACTACCTTGCTCATACTGCTTTATCCCTTACTTCTGTTCGTATTATTTCGCCGGCATCCATAAATAATATCTGGTCATATATATCAAACATAGATTCATCATGTGATATAATAATTATGGTATGCTCATCAGAAAGCTCGTAAAATATTTCTTTTATTTTTTTTGTAGTTTCAAAATCGATTGACGATGTGATTTCATCAAATATCATTATTTTTGAATTACTGAGTATGCTTCTTGAAAGCACTAATTTCTGCCTTTGTCCTCCCGACAATTCTGCTCCGTTTTCTCCTATCACTGTATCATAGCCTTCTTTAAGCGATATGATGTATTCGTGGATTCCTGCCTTCCTGCATGCATATACAATTTCATCGCTTGTAGCATCAGGCTTAACAAGTAAAAGGTTGTCCTTAATTGATGTATTAAACAAAAATGAATTTTGTATTGAAGGAAAAATACATTTTTTCAGAACTTCTTCTGAAATGTATTTTATATCAACGCCATCCAATGTTACCTTTCCTTCATCAACATAATATAATCCAAGCATCAGATTAATCGTTGTTGTTTTTCCGCATCCGTTTCTGCCTACAATCCCTGTTATTGTATTTGGTTTTATAGCAAAATTTATATTTTTGAGTATATCGTCTGTTCCGTTATAACTAAAATTAACATTATTAAATTTAATAGTTCCTTCTATATCGCTTATATCATTTCTTGGTATAAATAAATAATCGTTATCATCAAAAGAGTTATACATTCTTTCGATAGATGTTAGCATGGTCTGAAGCCTGATATTAATATTAAGTATATTCATATATGCGTTGGAGAATTGTTTTTCATAAGATGTAAATGCTATAAAATATTCATAAGCCAATGTTCCGTTTAATATCATAATTCCGCCAACGAGTAAAATTGAAATGTCCATAATTAAATTAAAAATATCTCCAAAGGATGAATAACCGTTGTTGTATAATGCCATTTTCATGTTTGAATCATAAACATTTTTAGTTAGATTTCTGTATTTCTCAATTATATTTTTATAAATTCTCATTGCCTTGATTTCAAACATTCCGCCTACTATCTGCTGAACAAAGCCATAGTATTTATCATGAACCTTCAAATTTTCTTCATTTAATTTTCTTATTTTTTTACCGAATTTTGATACCACAAATGCAATAAACGGAGTACCTGTCAGGATAATAGACGCCAGATATAAATTCATTCTTATCATGACAATCCCGACAATTATAATTTTTATTAAATTTGTCGAAATACTAAATATAATTTCTATCATTCCGTTAGCAACTGTAGATGTATCTTTTTCTAATCTGTTAAAAAGCTCACCATTGCTTAACTTTGTAATATTTCCTATTGATAAGCCCAAGACCTTACTATACATGTCCTTTTTTACTTCAAGAACAATTGATTCGTTAAGCTTTTGCCGTAGATATTTTTCACAAAAATCTACTATCATATTAATGAGAATCGCAATAACTATATAAGATAAATACAAATAAAAATCATTAATATTTCTATCGAACAAGGCGACAACTATTTTCCCCCATAAAATTGGATGAACTATTTGAACTGCTATGTTAATCAGAACAAGAATTTCTATTATTATTATTTTTCTTATTGACAGTAAGAAATATTTTTTAAGATTTTTCAAGAGCTTTAAATCCTCTTTTATTGAAATCATAGGTATAATATCTCCTCTTCAACAAATTATAGTAATTTTATTTTTCTATCCTCTCAATAACTTTAGGTTCTTTTGGTTGATACATATTCCACTGAGACGTAGTACCTGCCGCTGTTTGTGCGGTTTTCTTAATTTGTACTACAATATTTTTTAAAATTATGTGTTTTAATTCTTTCATTGTTTTCTCTCCTTTAGTTTTTGAATTATCATTAAAGCAGTCACTGAAAGTATTGTAACTGCAATATTGTAATAATAGTTTACATCATTTACTTTCATGAATATTGAAATTGTAATCAATATTACAAAAATTATTAAGGTTATTTTTTTATTTTTAAGCTTCTGTGAGTTACTCAACTTTTTATTTATATTATCGATAGGAGCAAATCTTAATATAATAACAAAACTTATACAAATAAGTCCGACAGTCAAAACATCTTTATATTTTGCTTGCGTATATATAACGGCAGCTTCAGTTAATAAAAATATTGATATAAAATATAAATTACATTTTAAATATGAATTAGCATGATATCCACCACTGTACTGTCTCAAAATTATAAAACAAAACAGAAAAATTAATGAATCCGTAAGATGATCAGAAATGATTCCAAAGAATAATATGATTGAAATTCCAAGAATAGATGAAATAATAAGTTGTAAGCCATATATGTAAATATCTATTTCATCTACTTGTATTAAATTGTTTTTGATAAAAAAAACTGCTACATTTTTAGATATTTTATTAATCATGAGAATCATCTCCAATTAATATCTTATTTCAAATGTAGCAGATATTTTTTATTATGTAAATGTATGGGTGTATACGTTTGGTACTCCTCTGTATAAGTTTGGCAAATATTAAACTAATAACATAACTTTACATATGAATTCGTCATTTTCTTCTTCGTATGTTACAAAACCGTTATATTTTTCGACAATTTTTTTCACGTTTTTTATGCCAAGACCATGATTTATTACATCTTTTTTTGTTGAATTTAATTGTGGATTGTTTTTCAATATAGATTCACTGACTGTATTTTTTATAGTGATTAATAAATATGAATGTGCTTTTTTGGCTTCGAGGTATATTTCTTTCCTGCCGTGAGCGCATTCACAGCCCTCAATTGCATTATCAAATATATTTCCTATCAATGATACCAAATCATCGTCTTCCATGCTATTGTCAAGCGAACACATGATATTATAAATTACGGATATACCTTTATCCGTTGCCTCAGTCAACTTGGCATTCACTACCGCATCAAATGCAAATCTTCCTGTATTAATCAGTTTGTGCATGCTGTCAATTTTTTCTATCATATTGTCAGCATACGATATACCTTCCTCATAGCTTCCCTTTGAAAAAATTTCTTTTAAATATATTATCCGGTTTTTCATGTCATGCCTGATAGCCCGGATTTCTTCGTTCAAAGCATTTGTCTTTGTAACATATTCGAGCTGCAAAGAATTTTTTTGTTTAAGAAGACGATTTTCAGTTTGAAGACTGTATTCTCTATCTAGTTTTGCAAGCAGTGCATAGAAAACTAGATTTATTACAATCATACCGATAAACGACAATAACAGGTAAAAAGTATTCCTGTCATTTAGCTCTAACTCAATGGAAACTTCCGTAATAACAACCATTACAGCAATTGTAATTATAGGTACAGCGGTAAATGATGTAACCGTAATAGCATTAATATTGGAAATTCCTTTAGCTTTCATCCTAACAAGAATTCTGGTTACAATAAATAGTATTATTTTTGAAACAATAAGACATGCAAATCTATATGTACTGAATTCAGTCATTAATTCTTCGATTCTTACATTAAATATTATTCCAAAAATTAGAGATGTTAAAAAATTAACTCCTATCATTATAAGCATTATCATTACACATGAAAAAAATCTGTAAAAAAATTTTCCTTTTAATGCTATTAAGCTATAGATAAATAGTATGATTAACGTAAAGTATGCCATGAGGTCAGGAAAATCCGGCAAGTAATAAAAAATTTCGGCATTTATCATCAACAATAAAAAAGCAATTCCAAAAGCAATATACTGTTTTCTTCCAATGTATTTTGTTTCGCTCATCTTAGTGACAAATTCCACGGCTATAAAAGATTCGAAGACATTAACAGAAAATTCAATTATTTTAATGAATAATATATCCATTTATATCCCCCCTGAACCCATACGACCATAATAGTTTAAAAAACCTTCCTTTAGCGCATTCATTCTGCTCCTGCTTACCGGAATGTTGTAGTTTTGAATTACAGTGACGCTGCTTTTATTTATTTTGAAAATATATTTAAGATTAACGAGGTATTTTTCATGGGCTCTTACAAATCCTTGCTCTGACAATTCGATTTCCCTTTTATTTATACTATCTTTATATTTGTATACTAATCCATCTGTTGTATTTATAATAATATAATTACCCTTGCTTTCGATGTATGCAATTTCATCAATAAGAAGCTTATAATGAATCCCTTCTATTTTAAAATTAAGCATATAATCATTTCTTGAAAGCTCTTTTATTATGTCTTCAACAATACTTGAAATCTCCTCTTTCAGTTTGAGTTTCCTGATAAAGCCAAACGGATGGGCTTCAAAAGATTTATATACAAGCTCGTCCTTGCCTGTTACAAAAATAATCAGTGATTTTGGATTCTGTTTCTTAATTATTCTTGCAGTTTCTATTCCGTCTAATTTTGGCATATCTATATCAAGAAAAATTACATCAAAACTGCTTGTCCTGTTTAATTCAAGCAATAGCTTAGGTTCATTGAATACGGTTATATCAACATTCATTCCCGATTTTTCAAATTCTCTTTTAATTGATTGCGAAATATGAGATAGTGCAAGTTCTTCATCATCACAAACAGCTACAAAATATTTATTCATTTTTGCATCCCCTTATATGTAATTATATAATATTAATGAGTTATATTCAATATTATTCGATAAATTATTACATTTGAAGCAACAAAAAAACGGTCTTTCGACCGTTTAAATGATGAGATTCCTCGCTTCGCTCAGAATGACAGAATATGGAATTTATTTACTTGCAAGCATTTTAGTATCTCTTGCTATCATTAGTTCTTCGTTTGTTGGTATAACAAATACTTTTACTTTTGATCCTTCTTTTGATATTTCTACTTCCTTACCTCTTATATCATTTCTGCAATCATCGATTTCAATTCCAAGGAATTCTAAGCCTTTACAAATATTACATCTGTTAGAAGCAGAATTTTCTCCTAAGCCGGCAGTGAATACTATTACATCCAATCCACCCATAGCTGCCGCATATGAACCGATATATTTTCTTACGGTGTAGTCGAATTTTTCTAAAGCAAGCTGAGCTCTTTTATTGCCTTGTTCTGCCGCAGCTTCAATATCTCTGAAGTCGCTGCTTACTCCCGAAATTCCTAATACGCCTGATTTTTTATTCATTAAATTATCAACTTGTTCAGCTGTCATTTTCTTATTGTTAATCAAATATGTAACAATTGCAGGGTCTATATCTCCGCATCTTGTTCCCATTACAAGACCTTCAAGAGGAGTCATCCCCATAGTTGTGTCGAAGGATTTTCCGTCTTTTATAGCTGTTAAACTTGCACCGTTACCTAAATGGCAAGTTACTATTTTCATGCCTTCTAAGCTTTTTCCGGTTAAAGCAGCAACTCTTTCAGAAACATATTTGTGTGATGTTCCGTGAAAGCCGTATCTTCTGATTCCCATTTCTTCATATAATTCATAAGGCAGCGGATATATGTATGATTCCGCAGGCATTGTCTGATGGAATGCAGTATCGAATACTCCTACCATTGTAACATTTGGCAGTAATTCTTTGCATGCTTCTATACCAATGATGTTTGGCGGGTTGTGCAATGGTGCAAGTTCAATACATTCTTTCATTGCATTTACAACTTCTTCAGTAATTAATACTGATCCGGCAAATTTCTCTCCTCCATGAACTACCCTGTGTCCGACTGCATCCACTTCACCTAAATCTTTTACCGCACCATGGTTTTCGTCAACCAATGCTTTTAATACAAGGTTAATAGCATCCTTATGATTTTTCATCACTTCTTCAATAACTACTTTGTCCTGACCTGTTTTTTCGTGTTTTAAAACACTTCCTTCAATTCCTATTCTTTCAACAAGACCTTTAGCCAAAACACTTTCATCATTCATGTTGATTAACTGATATTTTAATGATGAACTTCCGCAGTTAATTACTAATACATTCATGTTTTCCTCCAAGTTTATAATTTATATAAAATCTTTTAGATTTTAAGCTGATTTAAATCATTCTAAACGCTTCTGTTATTCGGAATGCAGATTATTGATGAGATTCTTCTCTACGTTCGGATGACATATTCTTAATTATTTTTTCTATTTTGCCATTGTTTTTATCTAATACGATAATATCACAATTTTTTATCATATAATCCCACAAATTATTATCGTCTGCAATATCAAGATACAATAATATCGATTGTATAACTCCAAAATGTGTAACTATCAATGAGCTATCCGGCACTTTATCTACGAATGAAGAAATTCTATTTACAATGTCATCGTATGACTCACCTTCGGGGAATTTATATCTATGCTTATATGATATCCAATTTTCTGATTCTTCTCTGTGGTTTTCTCTTATTTCATCCCATGTCATATTTTCAAAAAGTCCGAAATTAACTTCAATTAAACTATTCTCTATTATAATTTCATTCACATCAATATTATTTACGTCACAAATTATTTTAGCAGTATCGTTAGCTCTTTTTAAAGGGCTTGAATAAGCATAATCAATTTTATATGGCTTTAAATTATTACCTGCTATTGCTGCTTGTTTTCTGCCTTTAGCTGACAGCTCCACATCCGTTATACCGCTGAATCTGTTTTGTATGTTTGCTTCTGACTCTCCGTGTCGAACTAAGTATATCATAATTATCCCTTTAGAAAAAGTATTATAGTCATAAAAATTATTTGGCTTATTTCTAAAACAAAACCACAGGTATCACCTGTCATGCCGCCTATCTTATCTTCTATTTTGCAGGATATGAAATAGGATATCATCAGGGTTGCAAATACAGAAGTTAAAAATATCAATCTGTTTGGAATTAACAAAATAAAAAACAATGCTACCAATAAATTTATTATTAAAACATTATTATTGATTGATTCAATAAACAATGTTCCCATGCCTTTTGAATTCTTGGCATATTTTTTACCCCAAGATGCAACGATGACACTTGCTCGTCCCACAACAGGCATCATAAATACAGTAAATATATCGGCGTAAGAAAATAGAATGATTTGAGAAAATACCACTAAAATCAGGCTCAGTACGCCGAATGAACCAATGTGAGAATCACTCATAATTTCAAATATGCGTTCCCCTGTTCTTCCTGAAAATATACCGTCTGATGTATCTGCAGTGCCATCAAGGTGTATGCCGCCGGTTATAATAATATAAGCTATAGTAAGTATAAGACCTTTGAAAAGTGTAATATATATATTGTTAAAAATTAGATATACTATTACTAAAAAAAAACCTATAACAGCACCCATAAGGGAATATAAGGATAATCCCTTTACATAGCTTTCTTCATCATATTCAATTTTATTACCAACCGGAATTCTTGTAAAAAAAGAGATAAGAATTAGAAATCCTCTTGCCATTTTATCATTTCCCCTCTGTGCTTAAGCTTTATAGGCATACCTGATAAAACAAAATACATAAAATCTGATGTATGAGTTATTTTTTGATTTATTCTACCACTTATATCCCTGAAATAATTTCCCATATAGTAAGGGGGAACTACACCCAGACCTGTTTCATTTGAAACCATAATTAATTTTTTATTGTTAGCTTTACAAACATTTATTAACGATAAAATTTCTTCAGTTATTTTTATTTCTAAATTGTTTACTTCTTCAGGCAAGCAAGTATCAAAATTGATTTTACTGTCAAACATATAGTTTCCTATTAATGTAGTCAAACAATCAATCAATACAACCTCGCTATCCATGAATTCTTTATATTCAGCTAATCTCTCAAAATCTGAATACATTTCAATTGTACTCCAGGATTTCGGACGTTGTTCCCTGTGCTTTTTAACTCTTTCAGCCATTGACTCATCTGTAACTACTGCGGTTGCAATATATACAACCCTTTCGCCATATTCCTTTGCCTTTAATTCCGCATATGTACTTTTTCCGCTTCTTGCTCCGCCTATTATAAAAGTTAAACTCATTTTATCACCATTTGCTAAATATTTACCATAACCTTGTATATTATATCATTGTTATGTAAAAAATCAAATAGAAATAATAGAAAAAATAATACATATTCAATCATAAAGGTCTGAGTTCATCGTTGCCGATGATACAGACCTTTATATTGAGTTATCTTTATGATAAGCTCTACTTTTCCTTTTTAATCTGAACATGCTCGCTGGAGCCGCTGAAATGGTGGAAGTATGCATCTACCACCGTATTGTAGCCGTTGGAAAATCCACTGAAGCCATCCTTTACCTTATCATTCATATCAACACCGAAAAGTCGGAATTTCGGCAGCTGGTCAAATATTTGATCCATGGCCATGTTGGATGCCTTCGTGCGGAATTTGTCCAGACCCTCTCCACCACCGTCTGTGCCCGTACGCAGATCAGTAATTTCCTCGTCTGCTCCTAATGTAAACTCCTCTGCTGTTGCAAGCTTTTCTCCTAAGCTTTTTGCGGCATCCCAGTTGCCTGAAAATTCCGCAAGTGACTTGCCGACACTGAGTGCAAATGCCCTGCCCTGGGTTACGATTTTACTTATATCCTGAGTTTTAAGGTTCATAAAGGACACCGTCCATATGGATACGTTGAGTCCAAGCCATGTTCCCTTCAGGAATTCCAATGTACCCTCTTTTAAAAACGATGTGTTGATAAAATATTCCGCACCGTGGTAGCCGTTATCAAACACTGAAATCACCTCATAGGTGTCCGGGTTCAGCTCCAGCCAAGCATATCGTTCGATTCCCGATTTTTGCGTCGGCTTTGACTGTACAAACAGGTGCCTCTTGTTCTCCCTCACAGCCCTCAAAAGCGTCTGTGGATAGATATTCTCTTCCTCAAGTGCATCTGCCATAAAATCTCTGCCGCCGTTGATTACCGGTATGGCAAGAATTTCGGTATCCTCCGGCGCATTAAGCCAAACATCCATATATCCTGTTCCCAGACCGTCAGGAAGCAGCCATGACTCAAGACCGGACTGATAGAACCCGTTCACTAAAAAATATGCCTTTTGCAGCTCGCTGTCACCTGAGTGTACCTGATTGAAGGGCTGAAGCAAATTCACCCATGTCGTCAAGCCGCCTTTGCTGTCAAGCTCCGAGGATATGACTATGCATCGAGGTCTATTTAAACGTCCGAGCACCAAATCCGTGTCTTGAATAAATTCGGTGTCAAAGGTTGTCTGTCCGGCAATCAGGTTGTATAAAATGTTACGGTTATACCATTTTGCAACGGTAAACGGCTCCGGCCTCTGAGCTGCCTCGTGTGCCTTTGAAGATGCTTCCCGCAGTACTGATGCTGCTTTGGCAGGCAGATCAGGCAGGTTGATACATATGGTCATCAACAGATTTTCCGGCTTTTGCCCCTCTGAAAGCGTCACTGCATGGGTATATACTCCGCCCAAGACATTAAATTCAACCCTGAATTCATATATATTTTTGAAATCCTGAAGGGTATTCTGACCTGCGATAACCTCATCAGGTGTAGTAAGAATTGCACTGTAGCCGGTCTTACCGTCTCCCATAACGGGTGCAAAGCCAAGGTCAATTGGATCCAAGCTCAGCAGGTCCAACGGCATGCTCTTTTCCAGCATTAACAGCTCAGCGTATGAGGAGCCAACCTCCTCTCCACCCAAAGCGGCACCAATACCGACCGCTGCCGCTGCGGCAGTCCCATCCAGTCCGGGTTCATTAACAGCATAAACCCTTACGTTTGCCGTATCGCTGCCATAATTCAGCTCAGGTTTTTCTAATGAGGAACTGTACACAAGACCTGAAAGCTGAGACAAATCCATCATAAAGGGAACTACAAAAACCTTTTTTTCACCCTTTGCGTTTTCATAAGCTATACCTACCGGATAGCCCTCATATTTTACGTCAAATTTATAATACTCTGAAAGAATTTTAATTCCCATGTCCGTATAAGAATAAATTTTGTGCTGAGGCATGAACCCGATGTTTGAAAACATCTTCATAACCGTATCCGAAACGGATGCAATACCTCCGAAGCCCTGTGTTATCACGCTTTCCGCAGCATAATTTGACCTATATGCCTTAGGGATGCAGTTGATTTTACTAAGAACCTTCAGAACCTGCTCCTCGTTTGATGCAGCATTCATAACCTTAATTCCGTGAGTATTAATAGGGGGAATAACAAGATTATCGTATCCGTCGTTTTCCTCCAGACCAATCACGGGACTGTATTTATTTTCACCCAGTGCTGAGTATTTCTTTACGGCAGCGTCCACTGCTCCGTTTAGCATCTTGTTAAAATCGGTATTCTTCGGTACATCTGCCTTGTAGGCAATTATCTCGGTTGAGGAAAAATCACCTGCTGCAACCGGAACAAGTATATCTTTATTATACTTTGACTGCAATGTCCAATCCTCAATATTGCCGGGCGGGTTGTCAAATACAACCAAAGCTCGACGCTGCCTGCCCTCGAACACTGCAAACCTCTCTCCTATTCCGAATATGAGGCTTTGATTTGTTCTGGACGGGTCGATAATCTCATCGGCTGATTTCACCAAGCTGAAGAAATCAGGAGGAACAATCGTTCCCTCGTTGCCCGGCTTATCGATAAAGGTTACATCCAACAGCACCGTGCCCTGACTAAAGGCATACTTTTCACCCTGCTTGTCGGGTAGATTTAGCTGTGATGGTAATTGTGTAAGCTGGTTTATCCGTACCTTTACATATTCACCATCCACTTCCGTCACGGGGCTTGGTGCTCCCAAAGTCTTTCCTTCAGAAACAGGAAACACGGCACTTGTATCCTTCAAATCAAAAAACAGCTGCGATTTGTAGCTTTCCAACGCTTGTGGTATGTCGTAAGCCATGCGTACAATATTTGAGGATGCCGGTGCCAGCATCACCTCTTCACTGAAGCCAAAAGGCATGTGATTGGTAACGTCGCTTAGCTGTGAAAGCAGCTCTCCGCTTTCAGTGTCATATTTCAGATAAATACGCTCCTCCGGCTTAATGTTCAGCAGCGCCTGCACCTTGGTATCGAATTCCGCTTCTATTACACGGAATGCAGCAAAATCAGCTGCCTGAAGCTTGCTGATTTCGCTTTCGACGGTTGCAGCCGTCACATCCATGGTAAAAGCTTCCGTAATATTTTGCGGAGAGGACTGCGGCATATTTTCCATTTTCAGCAGTCTGTCGGGCATACTCCCGCATATCGGCATCTGGATGTGTCCGTACTTAGTATCGTAAAAATGCAGTGACTGCTGAGTATATCCGGTGTGGCTGTAAGGTATCATAAAGACAAGCATACCTTCTACGGTACCTCCGGGCGGAATTGTAACGGAAGGATCTCCGTGTACAGTAACAGGGTTTTCCAAAAGCCATGTGGCTTTGGATGCCGGATACATTCCCGTACCGTCGATGCTGATATAAAAGTGTTTGAAGATGCTGGGTATCGTATATGGAATTTTCTCATTGGTAATGTTCTTCATCTGTACCTCAAACGCAACAAATCTGTAGTTGCTTCTCCAGGCATCCAATCCAAGCAGCTTGTCAAAATATGATGCTTCTCTCACAGTGAGCTCCATAGCCTTGTTCTCCATAGACTTTCCTATTTCTGTCTTGGTGTACAGAATACTGTCCTTTCCGATTACCCCGACGCCGCTTACTCCCCGGCTGTTTTCTTCGCCGGCATTTACGGTATATAAATTTGCTTTTTTGCCTGTTTCAATTTTAACCACCTCGGGCTCGATCGGTGTACCTTTTTTTTGCGGTGGGGTAAATTCTGCTTCATCCTGAGCTTTATAAATAAGATTTTCACCCTGCTCCGACTTGTAGGATATCTCTGCCGTAATTGGTGTGGTTCGTGCTTCACCTGCCTGCCCTAACTTTTGCAGCAGGGAATTAAGCTTTGTCATGATGTCGCTTGTGGACTCGCTGACAACATATTCTCCATTAGTTGCCGAGGCTGCTTCGGAAAACACCTTCTCCTTTTCCGGTGTGGAAATTCCCATGCCTATCCACAGCACGAAAATTCCCTTATCCTTTATTTTTGATAATATTCTCTGATACTCTTCCTTACTTTCTTCCGGAACCTCAAGTCCGGAGTCAGTGTGAAATACGATAACCTTTTTACTGCTAAGTACCGTAATGATGTTTTCGTAGGCAGAGGTCAGCGCCTCTGTTATTGGCGTTCCCCTGTCGGCCTCCATCTCACCAATTGCCTTAAGGAGCGTTACCTTATCTATGGTTGAAATCTGGCTGGAATTGAGTTGGACCATTGTCGGACCACCGCCCTGAAAAGTCATGAGCTGTGTAACTGCATTTGCAGGCAGCTTACCGATGAAATCAGCCAGCATCTTCTTTGTTTTTTCCATGCGGTAATTACAGTCCACACCCTCGTCCGGACTCATGTTCATGGATCCTGAATTGTCTATAACCAAAGAGACAACAGGTGTTTGACTCACGTTATTTTCGGTAGGCCGTTCATATGTGATGACAAAGTTGTTGCCAAGCTTTGAACCTATTGCGGTAAATACATCATTTAGTGCCTCAGGATTTTTCGCAGGATAATACTGACCCTTAGAGGCAGCTGCGAACTCCGTCAGACACTGAATGTCGGGTGCACCGTCCACTGATGTGAGAGCTTGATCATCATTAAGCCGTTTACCGAATCCGATTGTGTATACCGGAATCTTAACCTCTGATATTTTCTGGACAACAGCATCCTTAGTATTGGAACTTCCCTGTCCTCGCCCGTCCTCCCGGGAATCTACCCCGTCGGTGAACACAACCACAGCCGGACGTGTCTTTCCCTGCACTGCATTGAGCCCTTCCATTGTGGCATCATATAGCTTTGTTGCACCTACAGGACGGATACCTGACAGTGCTTTTAATGCGTCTGTCTTTATTTCTCCCGCATGAGGAATAACGGAGGAGCTGAATTGTACAATTTTGACAAAGCTGTTATCAGGCAAAGCTTCAACGAATTTTTTTGCAGCTTCAACCGTTGCCGCCATATCATTTTCCATGGAGCCGGATGAGTCGATTACCAATGCAACGCTGCACGGTGCAATCTCCCTGCGTATATCTGTAATCTTCACCTGCTTGCCACCTTCGGTGATAACCGTATTCTCCTTGGTTGGAAATACATCCCTCTCCTTAGGATCGCTTACCGACAGGGCAAGCTCGGCAGTCTTGGTCAGGTCCTTTTTCTCCATAATCGTTATGCCGCCGGTCAACTCCCGGTCATCGGAGGTAGACATCAGCACCTCGTTAGCAGACCGCAGGCTATCCGGCAGCAGGACGGTGGTTTCCTCGCTCGCGGATATGGGTACCAGCTGGGTCCTGCTTCTGCCCAGCTCACCGGGCAGCATATTTACTACGGTGTAATAGCCGGGCGACATAGTAAAGTATATGTCGTCTCCGCTGCTGATACCGAAATTATTGCTGTGCGTGTTGACCTCCTCCCTCTCGAAGCGATAGCTGGTGCCTCCCAAATTATAGGTTATGCCGACATGCTGCTGCGGAACGACATACACCCGTCCGTAGGGCGCATTCTTGACCACGAGGGTACCGAGACCGCCGGTCTTATACCCCGGCAGATCGTATTCCGTTTCAGTCATACAAAATGTGAAATCAGACGGCAACGGCTCACTGCCATACTTTTGCAGCGTAAACTCCACCAGCCCCGGATCCTGCGGGAAATCATACATAGCATAATCCTTATATTGTGTGGCATCAAATCGCGCATAATAGCGTGACAACATTGTACTGTTGTCGATTTCATTGCTGTTTTCGGCTTTGACTTCCAGCATGCCGTCAGGCAAGCTCAGCTTAAGAAGAGAAAACTTCTTCCCCGGTATCTCCATAAGAAAACGAAATGCGCCGTTGCTGTCAAACTGATTCTGGGTTATTTTATACTCCTTGTTAATTTCAAATATTTTCTGTTTTAGAATGTAAAGATACACTCTCTCCCAATTTTCCGCACGCACCTGACACCACCAGATGGCATCCTGCTTTTTCAGCCTGAATGCAAAGGACTCATCGAAGGCTGAGGGCAGCACCTCCGCACCGATTTTAGATGCGTATTCACGCAAAAAAGGTAGAACATCACCCGTCTTGGCACTAAAGCTAAAGTCCCATTCCTCGCCTGACAGATATTTGGTGATTTCGGCAAAACCGTCCAGATAGGAAAGTTCTACTCCGCTTTCCGCACGGTAATATGTCCCTAAGTCGTAAAGCTCTTGCGCACCAAGAGGATTGATTTCAGGGATAGGTATATTCCATTCACCAACTTCTTCGGTCTGTGGTGTTTCCGGCTCAAGCCCGCGGGCTGTGAGACCGCTGGTATCATAGCTTTTAAGATATTCGGCTATAAAGCCTGCAAGAGGAGATTCATAATCCTCCTCCATTTCGTCGATGTAGTTTGTCTCTGTACTTCCCGGTACCGATTCGGCACCGTCACTGTATGTCTTTGTTTTTGAACAACCTGTAAAAACATTAATAATCATACATAAAATAAGAACAAAGCTGATAAATCTTTTCATAGATACCTCCATTCTGTACTGCTTTGTTTACAGCACAAACGTTTTCAACTATAGTATACTATCCGCCTTGTTCAAATGAAATCACCCCAAGGGTGATTTTAAGTATGATTTTATGTTTTCTTGATGTTTTGTCAATTTTGTGGTATATTATCCGTTATAACGAATTGTCAGGTGGTATTATGAAAATAACCGGAATTGTTTCTGAATACAACCCTTTTCATAAGGGACATGAATATCAATTGAAAGCGGCACGTGAAAAAACAGCTTGCGATGGTATCGTTGTTGTAATGAGCGGTAACTATGTACAGCGCGGAGAACCGGCCATAATAGACAAGTACAGGCGTGCTGAAGCTGCCGTTTACGGCGGTGCTGACCTGGTTATTGAGCTTCCTATGCCCTTTTCCTTTCAGAATGCGGAGATGTTTGCCAATGCTGCCGTTAAGGAATTAAAAAAAGTACCTGTCAATAGCCTGAGCTTTGGTTGTGAAAGTAAGGATATTGAGCTGTTGAAAAGCATTGCATCAATTCAATTAAATCCTAAATTCAGCATTGATATAAAAAAGGAAATGGATAAGGGGCTATCTTATCCAAGTGCTTTAACCAATGTTGTTGTTTCAGTATTAGGAATGAATTCATGTGATGTTATCAGCTCGCCCAACAACGTACTTGCTATAGAATATATTAAAAGCACCATCAGGCATAATTTAAGCTGTAATTTTGCACCTGTAAAAAGAATAGGTAAAGGTCACAATGACATTACAGTATCAGGTAAGTATGACAGCGCAACAGCAATAAGAAAAAGCATTTTATCCGGTTCATCAGAGCATGAGAATTCTCTCACGGAAAAAAGCAATGAAGCTATAAATTCATTTTATAACGAATTTAAAGGCTTCAATAACCTGAACAATTACCTTGATATAATTTATTATAAAATATTGGAGCTTGGAATTGATGGTTTAAACAATATTTACGAAATATCTGAAGGATTGAACAATAAAATATATGAAAATGTATTTAGGCATGATAATATAGACGATTTCATAATGTCGTTAAAATCCAAGCGATATACGTATTCAAAATTAAGGAGAATGATGTTAAATATATTATTGGATGTAAAAAAAGACGACATAAAATCGTTTATGTTAACTAATGTCGACAGTTATATAAAGATTTTAGCTTTTAATGATACCGGTAGGGAAATCATCAGATATGCCAAATCAAGCAGTACTGCTGTTATTAACCGCTTTTCCGATTATAATAAGCATAAAATAAACGCCGAAAAATCGCCTCTTTTTAAGCTTACAGATAAATCAACCAATATGTATTACCTTCCTTTTAAAAGCAGAACAGCAAATGAAGAATACAAAAAAAACGCAAGCTATTTAAACATAATAACCCCTCGTTAACAATAAAATGTGTTATGGGGGGTTGTTTATGTTCAGAAGAAATTTTATTCCTATCTTAATTTTATTATTGATTTGTTTTTTTATTTTAAAGCCTGCTACAGTGTCTGAGGGTGCTTTTAACGGGCTAAAAATTTGGATTAACAATATAATTCCATATCTGTTTCCTATGTCTGTATTGTCGAATATATTGCTTAAATATAATTTTATATACAGGGCTTTTGAAAGGTTTTCATTTATATCTGATAAAGTTCTAAAAAACAAATATGCCATGATCCCATATTTTATCAGTTTTGTATCAGGTTATCCTTCCGGCGCCATGACAATAAACACTATGCTCGAAAATAAAAGGATAAATGAAATGGAAGCAAATTATTTGATTTCTTTCACAAATAATTGCAGTTTTCAATTTATTGCGGGAGCCATATCTTTTTCTATGCTGAATGATTTTAATTTATTTAAATATATTGCTGCTCCCCATTTCATTGGAGCAATTATAATCAGCTTTTTTATTAAAAACAACACTCATTACAGTATTAAGAGAAATAACGTAAGACAGGCACAGATTACTTTTCATCAGGCTTTCAGTTTATCAATATATAAATCTGTAACAGGGATTTTGACGGTCGGCGGAGTGATAGTTATATTTTCTGTTTTCTCTAACTTCTTTAATGACGTCTTAACTTCATTATCTGATACAATCCACTTAAGCCCCTATATTAAAGATATTGTTTATTCTTTAATAGTCGGTTCATTGGAGCTTACTAACGGCTGCAGCATTATTTCATCATCTTCGTATGTACCTTTGGAATTAAAATTGATAATAATAAATTTCCTTGTAAGCTTTTCGGGTATGTCGGTAATTTTTCAGACATTTGCTGTTACCGACAAATTTGAATTAGATTTAAAAAATTACGTGGCATACAAATTTATCCTTGGTGTAATATCGGTTTTAATTTGTATTTTAATGTTTGTTTTTATTTAATTCTCTTTTTTTATTGATAATAGTGGAAATAATAGGTATAATGGTAAATAAACATAAAAACAGGTGATAAAATGATAAATGTAACACTTATAGGCACCGGAGGTATGATACCCCTTCCCGAACGATTTTTAGCTTCTTGCTTAATAGAATACCACGGCAGATCTATTCTCATAGATTGCGGCGAAGGAACCCAGATTTCATTGCATAAGGGCAAGCTAAGCATGAATAAAATCGACACCATACTGATTACTCATTGTCATGCTGACCATGTTTCAGGTCTTCCCGGGCTTTTATTAACAATAGGGAATCAAGGACGAACAGAGCCATTATATATTATCGCTCCAAGGGGCAGCACCAAATATATTAATTCACTGTTAATTGTATGCGGATTTCTCCCTTATGAGGTAAGAATCGCCGAGCTTCATGACACTAAGACACAGGTATTTGAACAAATTGGACTGAAGATAACCTCTATCCCCTTAAAGCATCACATCAACTGTTTAGGATACAGCTTAGAGCTTTCATTAAAACCTCATTTCCAACCGGACAAAGCAAAAAAATTAAATATACCGGTTAAGTTTTGGAAAAGCTTGCATAACGGAAACAGTGTAGAAATTGATGGCAATACTTATACTCCTGACATGGTTTTGGGTGAACCGAGAAATCCGATTAAAATTTCATATGTAACTGATACTCGACCGGTTAAGCATATCAAGGACATAGTTATGGAATCTGATTTATTCATATGTGAGGGAATGTACGGAGAAGATGAACAGCTTGATAATGCCAAGGAAAAAATGCATATGATATTTTCAGAGGCAGCAACGATTGCAAGGGAGGCAAATGTAAGTGAACTGTGGCTCACACATTTCAGCCCTTCCATGACTAAACCGGAGGAATTTATAAAGTATGCCAAGGATATATTTCCTAATGTTAAAACAGGAAAGGATCTGATGAGTACAACACTGAAAAGCAATTAAAAATGAACATTGAACAATGAACAGTTGAAAAAAGGAATTATGCGTGTGCATAATTCCTTTTTTTTCACTTACAGTATAAGCGACTGACACCAAATCAAAGATTTGGGTCATCTGCTTAATTACTATTTTTTACCCTTAAGGCGTTTTAATCTGAAAAAGTCTTCTCTTTCTTTTTCTTCCAAAACTTCCTGAATATATTTTACTTGTTCCTTATATTTGGGAATTTGAACGTATTTTAAAGCATTTGTTCTTTTTTTGGTTTTTTCTATTTCCTTTGCCAATTTAAATACTGAATTTTCTACTTCAGCTAATTCATATATTTTTTCTTTTACAACTTCAAATTTTTGTCTTGCCTCGTCAAGGGACGCATTTGAATTATAAAAACCATAGGCAGGGTTAAATCCATCGTCAGCTTTATACTTGATAGTTGGAATATCAATGCCCATAACACTTTTTAACAAAATTTCATAGGTATCTTCCTTAGGTATGCTGTAAGTCATATCCTCAACATTTTTAACTCCAAGGGTTACATTGGACTTTTGCAATATTCCGTAAGCTTCCTCAAGAACTACATAAATTTCATTATGCATTGTTCTTGCTCTATTTACCCACATCATCATTTCCTTAATAAGGACATTCCTTTTTTTGTCTAACAGCTCATATCCTTTAATAGAAAGAACTAAGGATGACTTAGCTTTTATTAAGTTTGATTTAGTAGGTGCAACTAATACAGCCATGACTATCTCTCCCTGTTATAATCATAATATTTCTCTATTAATTCTGTCTTCATACGGTCAAGCTCAGTAGCAGGTAAAATAGATAAAATATGCCATCCTAAATCTAAAGTTTCATTAATGCTTCTGTTCTCATTCTTGCCTTGAGCGATGAATTTACTTTCTAATTCACGACCAAAGTCCAGATATAATCTGTCTATATCACTTAAGTCATCTTCACCTATGATCTGAGATAAACTCCTTATATCCTGTACCTTTGAATAAGATGCATAAATCTGGCTTTGTAAGTCAGCATGATCCTCTCTTGTATACTCAGCACCTATACCGTCCTTCATTAAACGAGACAGAGATGGAAGTATATCTATAGGCGGATAAATACCTCTTTGATTTAGTTCTCTGTTTAAAACTACCTGTCCTTCTGTGATAAAACCTGTTAAGTCAGGTATAGGATGAGTTATATCATCGTTAGGCATTGTCAGTATAGGAATAAGTGTTATTGAACCTTCGCGGCTTTTTAACATACCTGCTCTTTCATAAATTGTTGAAAGGTCGGAATACAAGTAACCGGGATAACCCTTACGTGAAGGAACTTCTTCTCTTGCAGATGATATTTCACGGAGTGCTTCTGCGTAGCTTGTCATATCAGTTAAAACAACAACCACGTGCATATTGTGAGTAAATGCCAAATATTCTGCTGCTGTAAGAGCACATCTTGGAGCAGAGATTCTTTCGATTATAGGATCGTCCGCAGTATTGATATACATAACAACGTGATCCAAAACTCCTGCTGTTTCAAAGCTCTTTCTGAAATAGTCGGCATCGTCGTGTCTAACTCCCATTGCTCCGAACACAACCGCGAAGTTCTCACTTGTAGCTCCCTTAATCTTTGCCTGCTTTACTATTTGTGCAGCCAATTCGTTATGAGCCATACCGTTACCGGAGAATATCGGAAGCTTCTGACCTCTGATTAATGTCATCAGAGCATCAATAGCAGAAAAACCTGTTTGTATAAAGTTTTTAGGATATCTTCTTGCTACAGGATTTATTGGTCGACCGTTAATATTTTCTCTCTCTGTGGATATAACCTGATACACTCCGTCAATGGGTTCACCTACACCGTTAAATGTTCTTCCCAATATTTCCTTTGACAATGGAATTTGCAACGGTTTACCGGTAAATTTAACAGAAGCATTGTCAGTAGAAATACCGGCAGTACCTTCAAACACTTGCGCTATTACTTTATCGCCTTCAATTTTAATTATCTTTCCTGTTCGGATTTCAGCATTATCAACTTTGATGTTAATTGTTTCTCCATAGGAAGCATCTTCAATTCCGGAAAGAATTATTAAAGGACCTTCAATCTTTTCTAATTTTAAATATTCTTTTTTCATCTAAACACTCCCTATTCATACTTTTGTCTTAAGTCATTAAATGCTTTTATTATATTTTCATTTAAAACATCCAATAACTCTAATTTATCATTTGGAATGTCATATTTAATCTTCAATATATCTTGAATTATGGATTCCTTTCTGATTACAGAAATAGGAATACCTATTTTTACACACTGAAGAGCTTCTTCATAGAATGTATCTATACATTTAAGCATTTTGTATTGTTTTTCTAAGGTAACGTAAGAATCCTCTGAATGAAGAGCATTTTGCTGTAAAAATCCTTTTTTAATCATTCTTGCAGTTTCCAATACTAATGCCTGATCATTCGGAAGTACATCTTCACCGACAAGCTGTACAATTTCGTTAAGCTTTTCATCCTCCTGCAACAATACTATCATTTTATGTCTTAAGTTAAGCATATCGGGTGAAACATTTTGATCATACCAATCACTTAACATACTAACGTAACCTGAGTAGCTTGTAAGATAGTTTATAGCGGGATAATGTCTTGAATACGCAAGCTTTTTATCAAGTGCAAGGAATCCGGTTACGAATCTTTTTGTATTTTCGGTTACCGGTTCTGAGAAGTCGCCGCCCGGAGGGGATACCGCACCTATAATTGTAATTGATGCTTCCTGTCCGTTTATTGTTTTAACACAGCCGGCTCTTTCATAGAATTCTGCCAATCTTGACGGCAGATATGCAGGATATCCTTCTTCCGCAGGCATTTCTTCAAGTCGTCCTGAGATTTCTCTTAACGCCTCGGCCCATCTTGATGTGGAATCTGCCATTATGGCAACATCGTATCCCATATCTCTGTAGTATTCAGCCATTGTAATACCTGTATAGATACTTGCTTCACGTGCCGCAACCGGCATATTTGAAGTGTTGGCAATAAGTACAGTTCTTTCCATCAACGGTCTGTTTGTACGAGGATCTATCAGTTTAGGGAATTCTTCCAAAACGTCCGTCATTTCGTTTCCACGTTCTCCGCACCCGATATAAACAATTATATCCGCATCACTCCATTTTGCCAGTTGGTGCTGGGTAACAGTTTTTCCTGTTCCAAAACCGCCTGGAAGTCCGATTGTACCGCCCTTTGCTATGGGGTAAAAACTGTCTATAACTCTTTGACCGGTAATTAACGGCTTATAAATCGGCAATCTTTCTTTTATTGGTCTTTGCCTTCTTACAGGCCATTTTGTACATAAGGTTAAATCTACTGTTTCCTTATTATCTTTTTCTAAAACAACTATTGTATCGTTTAAAGTATATTCGCCGCTGCTTTTAACTTCTGTTACTGTTCCCTTAACATTATAAGGAACCATTATTTTATGAAGGATTCTATGAGTTTCCTGAACAGTTGCATATACATCGCCCGAATTTAATTTATCTCCGGCTTTTACTGTAACAATTACATCCCATTTTTTATTTTCATCAATAGATATCAAGCCGATTCCTTCAGGGATAAAATCTTTACTCATACCCTGAATTCTTTCTAACGGTCTTTGAATTCCGTCGAAAATATTTCCTATCATACCCGGTCCTAAGGTAACTGATAATGGAGTACCTGTAGAATAAATAATTTCTCCTGCTTTTAATCCTTCAGTTTCCTCATAAACCTGTACGGTAGCTATACTTCCTTCTATTGAAACAACTTCACCTATCAGCTTTTGTTTTCCTACCGTAACCATTTCATGAACCTTAAATGAGCCCATATTAAGACCTTTGACAACAGGTCCGTTTATTGAACTAACTATTCCTTCAATATTAGCCATTATAATCACCTGCCTCTAATGTCTCAAATATTGTCTGCATAATATATGTCTTGTTATCCTCAACGACCGCATCTATAGATGAATCTATTTTAATATTTTTTTCTTTTATTTCAGCTATTAAACCGCCTATTATATCCGGATTTGGCTTAAAACTTATATTGAAGTCAAATTCTTTATTTATTTCTGCTTTAACAAAATCACCGTATTTATCCATATCATTCTTAGAAAGATATATTAATAAATCGCAGTTTTTAAAGCTTTTAATCTCAGTAACAATTTTTGATATTATATTTGACAAATAAGATTTATACTCTTTAGATTGAACAAATTCAACCAATTTTTCATTGAACTTATCCATGAAAATTACATAATATTTTTCTTTTAATGCCATAATATCTTTTTTTATGATTACTTTTGATTTACTTAAGCCTTCTGCACGTCTTGTTTCAGCTTTTTGAATAGCTTTTTCTTCTATTTCCTTTGCTTCCTTGTCTACAACTGATTGCAATCTTTGGATTTTATATTTGTAATTGTCTTCTATATCTTTCAAATCTTCAGCTAAATGAATATCCATAGATTGATTAAGAAGCTTATAAAAAAGTTTGATTTTTTCTTCTATTGTAATCATAAATCACCTCTATATATGAATGCCAACTGAATCTCTTATATAATTTTTTATGGCATTATATTCTCTGACAGAGCCATGTCTATCAGGAATTTCTATGATTAAAGGAGTTTTAGATTTTAATTTATATTCATAATATTCTTCTTTAATCATGTCAACTATCTTTTCTGTAAGAATCAAGATTCCTATATCTTGATTCTTCACAGCATCCTTCATTTCCTTCAAAGCGTCTTCTCTGTTTTTAACAATAACGCCATCAATTCCAACTAATCGAAGTCCAACCCATGTATCTCTGTTATCACTTATTAAAAATGATTTCATATTTCATCTCTTTCCATTTAATATTAAACGAACAGAATTAAAATTGATATAATCATACCATAAATAGATATACCTTCTGCCATACCAACGAAAATTAATGTCTTACCAAGTAATGATGGGTCCTCTGAAATTGCTCCGATAGCTGATGAACCAACTGATCCAACTGCCATGCCTGTTGCTATTGTTGCTATACCTGTTGCCAAAGCTGCAGCCAAGTATTTTAACCCTTCACCTAAAGAGCTACCTGAAGCTGTTGCAGCTTCTGCTGCCGGAGCAGCTGTTTCTGCCAATACGTTTCCGCCGAAAATTGTTGCTATTACTACACCAGCCATAACTAACATAAAAGCTGATACTGTTGTTAAAATTGCTTTTTTTATGTTTCCCTTTTTACCGTTTTTCATTGCTCTATAGCCATAAACTATTGTTCCTATTGAAATAGCTGCTGCTAAAAATAAAGATATAATTTGCATAATTTGAATTCTCCTTTTGATTATTTAATAATTTTTATCTAATTTAATTTAATTGGTTTAAACGCTACGCCGCCGCCTTTAAAATACTTTCCAAACATTTCATAATAATGCAGACGTAGACTTTGAATCAATACAACTAATCCTTCAAGTGTAAGAATTAAGATATTCCCAATAATTAATATAACTATTTGTAAAAATATGTTAGGCATCATTCTTGATATAACTAAAAATGCCAAAAACAAACCCGCATGGTTCAAAGCAAAAGCTCCAACACGCACGAAGGATATAGAATTACTTAGAGTACCCAGTATAGTTTCTATTGCTTCGAATATGCTTTCAGTCAGATAAGCGCCTGCACCATGATGAAATAAAGGTCTTTCATTTAAAACTAAGTTAGTTATAGGTTCTTTCAGGATTAAAACTACTAAGCTTAATAAAAGAAATGTTACAGGAATGCTCATTGGTATATTTATTATATTAATTAAGGCAACAATAGTAAGTATGAAGCTGATGAAGAATACATAGCCCACTATGCCGTTTTTACCAAATATTCCTTCTTCTATATCGCCATTTTTTAATGAATTAATTATCCCGAAAACATAAGATGATGTTAATACAATAATACCAAATACAACACCTGCAACAAGAATCATTGGTATATTGCTCGGGCTTAAAGGTCCGCCTTCAATTAAACTTGGAAGCCATGGAAGCTCATGTTTTTCCAAGCCGAACAAACTTCCGTAAACACAGCCGAAAATCATTGAACTTACTCCTAATCTGAGTGCTAATCCCGCAGGTGCTTCCATTTTCTTTCGCAATAATAAACCTGCTAATACATAAATAAATCCTTGTCCTATGTCACCGAACATTATTCCGAAAGCTAAACAGAATGTTATTGCAACAAATGGAGTTGGATCAAGTTCATCGTATGCAGGCAATCCATACATATTTACTATCATCTCAAATGGTTTTGAGAACCAATTATTTTTTAATTTAGTAGGAGCTATTACATCATCTCCTAAATCCTCTCGCTTAGTAGCAGAAATTTTATATTTATCTGCTGCATCTGCAATTGCATTTTCTATCTCTTCTTTATCACTTTCTCTTACCCATACATCTACAGCAAATGAATTATTGCCAAAATCAGCTCTTTGTTCTAATTCTGCAATTTTATCTTCCAATTTGAACACGTTATAAATTTTTAAGAGCAACTTTGAGTTGTTATTTTTTTCATTCTCTATTGAATTTGTCAAACTGTCTATTTCATTTTTATACTCTTCAATTTTTGCATCAATCTGCTTAAGTATGTTTGAAGATGTTCCCGAATATTCATCAGGAATAATCAACCTATTCCAGTTAAGTGATTTAAGAAGATTATCTGTTTCCTCTTTAAACTGTTTTGGATATATAATCATATATAAATCATCGTTTGAATCCATTATATAACCAATTTTCAACACTATTGCGCTTAACTTTTCATAATTCTTCTTTAATCTTGATTTGTTCTCAGTTGCAAAAGAGCCGATTTCATATTCGAAATAATTTAAATTAGATATTTTGCTAAAATCAACATCTTTGTCTACAATACTGTTAACCTTACTTCTTAATTCAATAAGCTCATCAATCTTATCTTTTTTATTTTTGATTTCTCTCACTCTGCTGCCTATGGATAATTGAATAATAGCTAAATCTTTTTTTGCATCTTCAAAGCTGTAATTGTCTTCAAGCAACATTTTTTTGTCTACATATAATTTAATATTTAATCCTTCACTTAACTCCTCTACAGAACTTAAGCAATTGCTGCAGCTGTTATGAATGTTATCAGGATCTACAATATTGTAAATAGGAGAACCGATTATTTCTGATTCGTATTGATGAACAGCTAAAAAATTGTTATATGCATTGCTGTTTTCCACATTTAAATTTAAATGTGCATTTTCACAAAATATAAGTTCTTTCAAAATAGAATGCATGTTATCTAATGAACCGATTACTTTTAAAAGAACCATTTTTTCTATAGCCATCTAATGCCTCCTCCCTTTCTCATATCTTATAAGCCAAGTACCCTTTCAGCTTTTCTTTAGGAACTTGATATTGAACTCCTTCGGTAATAGATGTCAAATCGTTTATAACACTATCTAATAAATATATAAAGGATATAATTAACCCAATATTTTTATAGTTTTTATTCTTTATATAATTAAACATATAAGCGTCTACTACGACATTTATATCAATATCAGTATCCTGTAAATCCTTAAAAAGATCGTATTTGAAATAATCTTTTACTAATAATTTGAATTCGTCAAATGATTTTGAATAACAAAGATTTTTTATTTTATCATTGTCTAATATATTACCGCCTTCCAAGCTATAAAAATATATTTCTTGAGATGAAATGTTATAGTATTTTATAGCTCTGTAAATCCACTGAATATTTAGCAAGTCAATTCTAAGACCTATAATATCTTTTGCAGTTTTAGAATCATTCCTGTCTAACTTTTCAGCTCTTTCTAACAGAGATTTATATAAGACTAAATATAATTTCATTTCAAAGTGAAACTCTCTGTTTAAAACATCATTATTTGATATATTTTTTATTCCATTATAGAAAATTGAACCTTTTAATTTCTTGATTAATTGTTCAATATTCTTAGCGGTCAATATTTCTTCAAAGTTCAAACAAGTAAACATCTTAGAATGAATAAATCTTTCTTTTATACCTTCTGAAGATTCACCCCTTGATAGCTTTCTTAAAACTAAGCTTAAATCCTTTATATCTTCTTCAATGAGAAATGTTTTTAAAAATTCTTTATAATCTCCCGATAAGTAATGAAGCAGATTTTCTATTTCAAATTTTCTTAAGCTGCTTAAGGCTGTTTCTAAGTTTACTCTTTCACTTTCAGTATTATTGATATCTTTAAATACTTTTCCTATTTCAGGATTGTTTTTAAGTAACTCGGCAAGCTTTTCCACAGAGTCGCTTTCTATATATTTTTTCCAATCCTTATTATTTAATATATGACCTTTTTTTGTTGCAATTTTTGTTTCCAAAGCATAGTATGCCATGTTAGGGTTCATATTACCCCTCCAGTACAAATAACTTGTTAAATATTTTTTCAACCAAATCCTCTTCTGATTTCTTATATAACTTTTCTATTTCTTCAGAAATTTTAAGGATTTTTGATTCTTGAGTTAGCTCATTTTCATTAATTAATTTTTCTGTCTCTTCTGCTAATTGCTGAGCTTTATTCTTAGCATAGTCTAATTTTTTAATTCGATAATCTTGTATCGTTTTTTCATATTCTTGCTTTTTTTCCAACAATAATTGTTCATTTTTTGTCTTATTTTCAAAAGCTAAGGAATCAATTTCAATAATTTGATCAATTATCTCCTTCAAACAATCACTCCTTGTCTAATAATTTGCATATGGCAATATTATAACACCCTTTATATTTCAGTTCAAATAATGAATATACATAATTTTACATTATTACGCTCAATTTATAAAAAAAAACATTACCAAGGATAATTTACTCTAAAATCCTCCATATTCCTTTCATTATCACTAATTTTGATAAAAACTTACAAAAATATTTACAAAAACTTAATGTTTGTTAATATATTAATAAACATTGTTAACTATATATCGAATTTTTTTAATTAGCAATTAATAGTATATTTACTTTTATACAGGAAAAGATAACTTTAATTATAAGTCAAATAAATTTTAAGTTCGAGGCAAGGTGAAAATATGAGCAAATATGAATCAATGGATGGAAATAAAGCTGCAGCATATGCATCTTATGCATTAACTGAAGTGGCTTCCATCTTCCCTATTACGCCTTCTACCCCTATGGCGGAAGGTGTTGATGAATGGTCAGCCCATGGAATGAAAAATATTTTCAATCAAGAAGTAAAGGTAATAGAAATGCAATCCGAAGCTGGAGCCATAGGAACCATGAGAGGTGCATTGCAAGCCGGTGCATTGGCATCAACATATACAGCTTCTCAAGGTCTTTTGTTAATGATACCGAACTTATATAAAATGGCAGGTGAATTGCTTCCGGGAGTTTTACACGTAGCAGCAAGAGCTGTATCAACTCATGCCCTGTCAATTTACGGAGACCATCAAGACGTTATGGCATGTCGTCAAACCGGTGTTGCCTTATTTGCATCCGCTAATGTCCAAGAAGTTATGGATTTAGGGTTAATAGCTCATTTAGCAGCTATTAAATCGAGATTGCCTTTCATTCATTTTTTTGATGGTTTCAGAACATCTCATGAAATACAAAAAATTGAGAAAATTTCTTATGAAGATATAGTAAAAATAGTCGATTTTAAAGCCATAGAAGAGTTTAAAAATCGAGCTCTTAATCCCGAGCACCCGGTTACAAGAGGATCAGCACAAAATCCGGATATATATTTTCAACAAAGAGAAGCACAAAATCCATATTTCTTAGCTGTACCTGATATAGTTCAATCATATATGGATAAGCTAAACGAGATTACGGGAAGAAAATATAAATTGTTTGATTATTATGGTGCTAAGGATGCGGAATATGTTATAGTTGCAATGGGTTCAGTAACAGATACCATAAGTGAAACGATTGATTATTTAAACTCTAAAGGCGAAAAATGCGGATTGGTTAAAGTGCATCTGTACAGACCTTTCTCTGAGGAACACTTATTGCAGGCAATTCCAAGCACTACAAAGAAAATTGCAGTGTTGGACAGAACAAAGGAACCCGGTTCAACCGGAGAACCATTATACTTAGATATCGTAAAATGTTATAAAAATTATGATAATCCACCTGTAATAGTTGGAGGAAGGTATGGATTATCTTCAAAAGATACACGATCATCTCAGATAATCTCTGTTTTTGAGAATTTAAAAAACAGTGAGCCAAGGGATAATTTTACTATAGGTATAGTTGATGATATTACTAATTTATCGCTCCCTGAAGGTAAAATAATAGAAACCTCCCCTGAGGGAACTATCAGATGCCGTATTTGGGGTCTTGGTTCTGATGGTACTGTTGGAGCAAATAAAACTGCAATTAAAATCATTGGGGACAGAACAAATTTATATGTACAGGGATATTTCTCTTATGACAGTAAAAAATCAGGCGGAACAACCACTTCACACTTAAGATTCGGAAAGCAGCCAATACGTTCCCCGTATTTAGTGTTTAACGCTGATTATATTGCTTGTCACAACAAATCCTTCCTTTATCATTATGATATATTAAAAGGACTCAGAAAAGATGGAACCTTTGTACTAAACTGCCCTTGGGATATTAAAGAACTTGATGAAAAGCTTCCGGCTTCTATTAAGCAATTTATAGCTAAAAATAATATAAGCTTTTATATAATAGATGCTTTAAAAATTGCTTCTGATGTTGGATTAGGAAACAGAATAAACATGGTAATGCAGACAGCGTTCTTTAAGCTTGCAAAAGTACTGCCGGTTGATGAGGCATTGGGTTATCTTAAAGATGATATAGAAGAAATGTACGGCAGAAAAGGCACAAACATTGTTAAAATGAATCAAGATGCCGTAGATAAGTCAATAAATGAATTAGTAAAGGTAGATGTACCTAAAGATTGGGCTGATGCACAAGAAGAAAACTTACCCTTTAAAAATGAACCTGATTTTATTAAAAATATACAAAGGGTTATGGCAAGAGATGAAGGAGATGAACTTCCAACAAGTGCTTTTAAAGGTATGGAAGACGGAACTTTCCCAAACGGAACTACAACCTATGAAAAACGAGGTATAGCACCTATGGTTCCGGAATGGCAGATAGATAAATGTATACAGTGCGGAAGATGTTCGTATATATGTCCTCATGCAACTATAAGGCCATTCTTGCTTGATGATAGTGAAGAAAAAAGAAAGCCGGATACATTTAAAACTGCTAAGGCTATAGGAAAAGGTTTAGAAAATTATCAATGGAGAATTCAGGTTTCGCCAATGGATTGTACAGGATGTGCTAACTGCGCCGACATATGTCCTGTAAAAGAAAAAGCTTTAATTATGAAGCCGGCAGAACATGAAATGGAAATGGAATCAGAAAACTGGGAATTCGCTACAACAGTTAAACTCAAAGAGGGCTTAATGGATAAATACACCATTAAGGGAAGTCAATTCTTAAGACCACTGTTTGAATTTAACGGTGCGTGCCCCGGTTGCGGTGAAACACCATATATTAAATTGATTACACAGTTGTTTGGAGACAGAATGATGATTTCCAATGCAACAGGATGTTCATCAATTTATGGTGCTTCAGCCCCATCTATGCCTTACACCGTAAACACTGAAGGAAAAGGGCCTGCATGGATTAACCCATTGTTCGAAGATGCCGCAGAATTTGGTCTAGGTTTGCAAATGGGCGTTAAACAAAACAGAGAAAAATTATCTGTTTTAATGAAAGATGCAATTAAAGCTAATATAGATGATAATTTAAAAAATGCATTTTCTTTATGGATTGATAATATAAATGATTGCGATGGTTCAATTAAAGCAACTAACATGATTTTAAATATTCTGAAAGATGCTACTTATTCTGACAGCCAAATAATTTCAGATATATTAAAGCTTAAGGATTATTTAATCAAAAAATCAGTTTGGGCATTCGGTGGCGACGGATGGGCTTATGATATAGGCTATGGAGGTTTAGATCACGCATTGGCAATGGGGGAAGATATTAATTTACTTGTAATGGATACGGAGGTTTATTCAAACACAGGAGGTCAATGTTCGAAATCTACTCCTGCAGCAGCAGTAGCTAAGTTTGCAGCAGGCGGAAAGAAAATAAGAAAGAAAGATTTAGGGCTGATAGCTATGACATATGGTTATATATATGTTGCTCAAATAGCTATGGGAGCTGATATGAATCAAACAATAAAAGCAATAAAGGAAGCTGAAAGCTATAACGGTCCATCATTAATAATTGCATACTCTCCTTGTATTAACCACGGTATAAAATCAGGTATGGGAACAAGCATGATGGAAGAAAAGAGAGCAGTTGAATCAGGATATTGGCATTTGTACAGATTTGATCCATTGCTTAAAGAACAAGGTAAGAATCCGTTTACACTTGATTCCAAGGAACCAAAAGGTGATTACAAAGAATTTATAAACGGCGAAATTCGTTTCTCTCAGCTTAAGAATGTTTTTCCTGAAATTGCAGAGGAAATGTTTAATGTATCAGCAGAACATGCAGCAGAAAGATACAGAAGATATAAAGCTCTATCAGCGCATGAAGTATTTTAAAAAAGAAAGCTCTCCTCATTGAGCTTTCTTTTTTAGCGTCTTTACTTTTGGTTTTCGTTCACATAATCTCTGGCATTTTCCACTTGCTGTTCGTCAGGAATATTTACTTTTGACACGGCTTTTAATTGAGATTGATTTGCCCATGCTGCTGTAATGTGACTTTCAATAGGTTGTGCCATATGTTTTTCTTTATATTTATTTTTAGCCATTGTATTCTCCTTTGGTTCATATTTCTTTAATTATTATTTTATTTTATTAATATATTATCCAAAATTTTTCATTAGATAATAAAAACGTATATTATTTTAAATATCGCTAAAAATAACAATAATCATAAAATTTAAGGAGAAAAATATGAGAACAACACTTGTTTTATTAGCTAAATTTTTAATAACATTAGTTGCATCATGGGTGTCTTTTATCATAATTGATGTTAATTCTTTTGAAATGGTATTAATAGTTGCTATAGCAGGAACTGTTCTTAACTATGCATTAGGAGATTTAGTTATATTGCCATCCATGGGTAATGTTATTGCATCAGTTGGAGATGGTATTTTAGCAGCAGCAACAGCTTATTTATTAGATATATTTTCATACAATTTTGTAACGAGTGCAACAGGATTAATTATTTTCGCAGCTATAATCGGAATATGCGAATATTTCTTTCATATTTACTTAATAAAGGATGATAATATCCAGCCAAATGAATTTCACAGAGAACCTCCGTTAGAATAAGAAATTGAACAGCTAACCCCATTTGAACTGCGCTGTCGCTTGTACAAATGGGGTTAGAACATGTAAAAAACTCCATGAGATTGTCGCTCATGGAGCTTTTATTGATTTGTATTTATTTTATTAGTTAGAAAATTCCAAGTCCAAAGAAGTCATCTAACTGACCAAACAATACGAAAGTAATCACTATAGGTACGATATATTTGAAGCAAATTTCCCAGAACCTGAAAGATTTCATTTTAAGTCCGCCAACTTCAATTTCTTCTTTAATTACATCAGTCTTAAGAACCCAACCGATCATAACAGACATTAATATAGCACCCAATGGCATAAATACACCTTCAGCAATCATATCATAGAAGTCTAACCAGCAGTCAAATGCCATTCTTACTTCACTCATACCAAACATAGTCGCCGGAATATCAATCATTGCTCCACCGGCTCTACCTGCACCAAGTCCATCCAAGCATACAGGAATACCTACTAAAAAGATAATTGCTCCAACTATCATAGTATGTTTTTTACGGTTTCCAGAAGTACCCTTTTGAACATCTTTGTCAACAAAGTAAGCTGTACATACTTCAAGTAGAGAGATAGCAGAAGTTACAGCAGCTATAAATACCAAGAAGTAGAATAAGAACCCGAATAAATCTCCTATTAATCCACCCATTCCTGCACTAAATACCTGATGAAGTGTAACAAACAATAACCCAGGTCCGGCTCCGAATGAAATTCCTTCAACACCTTGAGACATGAATGCACCAACAGCCGGCATAACTGCAAGACCGGCACACAAAGCGAATATTGAATCTGCAATAGGAATAATTACCGCGTTTTTCTCAAGGTTCTCACTCTTGCTTAGGTAAGATCCGTAAGTAATCATACAGCCCATACCAAGAGATAATGAGAAGAACATTTGTCCTGCCGCAGTCTTTAAAACTTTCATGAATCCTATTTCAGAAAAGGCTGCAAAGTTAGGAGCAAACATAAATGACACACCTGTCATAGCACCTTCTAATGTTACGCTTCTGATAATTACTATAAGCAACATTCCAAATAATACTGGCATTGCAATCTTAGTGAACCTTTCAATTCCGCTTGAAATTCCACCCATAACTATCGCAACTGTAATTCCCATGAAAAGTAAGTGATATATAATTTGTGATGCACCGTTTGTAGTAAATGCTCCGAAAAATGCGCCGCTTCCCAATCCTCCAAAGCCTGCACCCGCACTAAATATCTCCATTAAAAATCCAATTGCATAACGGAGCGTATATCCGCCTAATACACTATAAAATGCTAAAATTAGAAATCCTGAAAGAAAACCTAACCAACCTACCCAAGCAAATTTTTTGCTTAATAGTTTATAAGTACCGATAACACCATAACCTGTCTTTCTACCTAATGCTAACTCACCTAACATTATGGCAATACCTGCGAACGCTACCAACCCAATATACACGATTAAGAAAGCAAATCCTCCGCTTGCCCCCATCTTATACGGGAATCCCCAAATATTACCAAGTCCTACCGCAGAACCTATAGCAGCCATCAAAAAGCCAAAATTACTGCCCCATTGACCTCTGCTGTTTTTTTCATTTTCCATTATTACACCTACCCTTCGTTTTAATAAATATTATTCCAATTAATTATTTTCAGTGATACTATATTAAATTAATAAAAACGCTGACCCTCCTTATTAAAATATATGAAAACGTAATCACCGATAAATTATTATAATACAAAATTTTGCTTTTGTAAACAAAAAGATTTTGTACTATAATTAATTAATTTTTTAACAATATTGTTGAAATTCCAACTGCTCACTTAAAAAAAGCCAACATTGCAAATAAAATTTATTAATAATTAATATTAATAAAACTGCATTTTATGATAATTAAAAAAGGATTTTAAAGAAAAAACTTAAAATCCTTTAAGTTGCTGAAAACGCCCGCCTGCTTCGTTGCCGTTCAGCCGGTCAATCCTCACGTAAGATAGGTTATTTATTATTACCTATTGACAACATCAAATTCAATGCAATTCCTACAACTGCCGCAGTAGCGATTGCAGGTATTTCTGCTCCGAACATCGGTATCATGCCGCCAGAGAAACCAAAGCTTCCACCAAGACCTACTATAAGTATGATAGCTATAACCGCTAAGTTCTTTGAGTTAAACATATCTACTTCTTTATCCATCATGATTGTAATACCTTGAGCTGCTATTACACCGAACAAATAAATTGACAGACCGCCTATTACACAAGTCGGTATTGAGTAAATAATATTGATTAAAGGTGTAAAGCATGAAATTACCATTGTTAAAATTGCTGCTAACATTAAAACATGAATAGAGAAGTTTTTAGAGATTGCCATAGCACTGATATTTTCGCCGTAATTTGTTCCTGCAGGTCCGCCTATAAAGCCGGAAATAATATCACCTATACCGTCTCCGATTAAATTTAACCCAAGTTTATTTTCTATATCATATTCTTTATTTGAACCCTTTTTTCTTGCCAAGTCATTTACATAAATATGTAATTGATATACATGAGCCGTTGATTCCGGTATTGTTGCAATAGCTATAGGCATTATTGCTATAATTGCTGTCATAGACGGCTTAGGTAATGTGAAAATAGGAAGATTTAAAATTCCTGATGATTGAACAGTATTAAAGTTTATAAACTCAATTCCCGTTACTCCTCCTATTACTGCCGCCGCTATATAACCTGTCACTAAACCAAACAATATTGGCAGCTGGCTTAACTTTCCTTTTAAGTAAACAGAATATAATATAGTGGATAACATTGTAATAATTGCTATAATCCATGCCATGCTTCCTGCTGTTTGAAGCTGTGATTCTGCCAGTCCTGCAGGCACGGCAGCTGCATTAGTCATTGCATTTGCCGCAAGAGAAAGTCCTATAATTATTGCTATACTTCCCGTTACTGTTGCAGGAAGAACCTTGTCTATTTTATCCTTACCTGAACGTTTAATAATATAGCCAGCTATAATTGAAACAAAACCCGACATGATAATACCAAATTGAGCAATTGATATTTTATCATTTAAAGAATATCCTGCAAAGGCTTCTGCACTCATGATTGAAGCAATTGCAGCTATATAAGAAAAGCTTGAACCGTAATAAAGAGGAATTTGTCTTCCTGTTACTAATATGAACCCTAATGTTGCAAGACCACTTGCAAATATTGTAGTTGATACATGAAAACCGGTGATTAGCGCAACTAACACTGTTGCCGGAAACATAACTACAATTTGTTGTAATGCAAAGAAAATCAGTCCAATAATAGGTGGACGTTCGTCCGGCAAATAACCGAACACTTCATTTTTTGTTGACATAAATACCTCCATTGATTAACCTAGCCGCGGGCGTTAAGCAGACAGCCCAAATCTTCAATTTGGTGCTGATCACTTATCCTGAACGAAATGATAGGATAAAAAAATCCTGAGCAGACCGTCAGGATTATTATACACACAAAAAACTTTCATATTCACATCTTGACGGCATCGCGGTACCGAGTTAAAGATTATTTTTTTTAAAATATAACATAAGCATAATCATCTGTCAATGACATATTTTTACATTATCAACCTTAAACCAATATAATTTTACTTATTTGTATAAAATATCTTTTATCATCTCCGGTCGTATTTCCCAAATATTTGCCTGCACTCTGAATATATCCCACTTATCAATATCAAAAATTCTGTGCCAGCTTTCCATTACTCTTTTTTTCTCCTCAGGATAAAGATGTGATCTTTTATCATCTATAAATGAGAAGGAATTAGAAAAGCCCTTTTTCGCAATATCCTCGGCATATTCTTTTTCATCGTTTTCATCTTTAGGCACATAGTGATGATTTAAAACATAGTCCCATTTTGCTCCGTCAAAATATATTACTTCATTTTCATTCACTTCAATAACATATACAATTTCATCTTCGGTAGGTCTCAGCATATTTTCTTCGCTTACGGAACACCATATAGGAAACTCCACCCACTCCGGCTTGGGTACTTTTTTTTCTGCTTGCTTAACAAACCAGGAATACAAATTAATGATATAGTCAGATATTTCATCAAACTTATCATTAAGATGCTTTCTCTCGATTCTTATAACTCCATTCGCGTTTAATTCATCCAGACTTTTAATATGCTGTCTTGTCCATAGCTTTACCATATTACCCTCCCAAAATATAAATGTTTAGCATTAAAAATCACTTTATTTAATATATTTATTATAACATCGGCAATCAGATATTACCATATAAAGGGGAATTTTTTATGACTGTTCAAAACGCTTTTTATAATCCTACAAGCGGACAAAGACATGAGCTTTTAAAAGAAGCCTTAAAAAATGCCGGAAGAACTGAAGACTATGAAAATATAATTGAACTGCTTGGTCCGGGACCAGATATTTTAGAGCTTGCATCTTCGGATTCTCTAAAAAATTATAAAATAGGAATTATTGGAGCCGGCTTGGCAGGTTTAACGGCTGCTTATGAGCTTAGAAAGCTTGGAGCTTCAATAACTGTTTATGACGCTGAAGATAAAAGAGTAGGCGGAAGAATTTTTACTCACTACTTTAACAAATCAACCGAATATTTCAGTGAATTGGGGGCCATGAGAATCCCGATTTCTCATGAAACCGCTTGGTACTACATAGATTTATTTAATCTTAATACCAACTCTATGTCTTCACTTAATTCCAACAACATTTTATATACACACAATATCAGGATGCGACGAAGTTTTAGTGGTAAAGAAATAGAAAAATTTCTTTATCCCTTGTACAACTTAACAGAACAGGAAAGAAATACTTCATGGCCGGAGTTAGTAAGCTATGCTGACAATACCATGCTAAAAAGCTTAACACCAAGACAACGAAGTGAAATTCTAAAGATACTTCCGCAATATTCCAACCAATATGCTGAGCTTACTAAAATGAGCACCAAGACCGTTTATGAGAGCTTAGGATTGAGTCAGGGATTTGTAAATTTATTATGTGCCGTAAATCCAATAGCTGCCGTATTGCTGAATTTAAGTTACAACGAAACAATGACCGGTATTTATACATTTGATTTTCTAAACATATATAGAATATCCGAAGGAATGATTAAATTACCTTTAGCATTTATAAGCTCATTAATTAATAATAGTCCTCCTGAATTATCCAATCATCCTTTAGGAAAAGTTACATTTAAATTTGGTCATGCAGTAGATGGAATATTTTTTTCATCAAATAATTATATAGATTTACAGTATACAGACCCAAAGGGCACCAAATCATCAGAATCCTTTGACCTGGTAATTTGCACCATTCCCTTTTCGGTTTTAAGAGAATTTAACATTAATCCATATTTTAACGATACAAAAATGCAAGCTATAAGAGAATTGAATTATCTTGATGCACAAAAAACCGGCATATTTTTTAATAAAAGATTTTGGGAAGAAAATGAGCCTTACGGTAACATTAACGGAGGTATTTCCTATACAGATCTGATTATTCAATCTATCATTTACCCCCTCTATGTAAGAGGTGAAAAACCGGAAGATTATTCTTATAATGAGCCGGGTACTTTGATTGCTTCATACAATATAGGTGCGGATGCAACAAGATTGAGTAACCAAAACGGTTACAGAAGATTTGAAAAAATAAAGCAAGACATGGAACAAATTCATGGTTTACCAAAAGGATATCTGGACTCATTAATTGAAAGTTATAAAACAGTTCATTGGAATTCGGAGCAATGGTCAAGAAGTGCATTTTCAGCAAGCTATCCGGGTCAAAAAATAAACTTTGCTTATTCTATGATTCAGCCGGAGTACAACAATAGACTATATTTTGCAGGTGAACACATTTCAACTAAGCCGAGATGGATACAAGGCAGCTTACAGACAGGCAAATGGGTTGCAAATCAAATAGCAATGAGTAAATAACGCATAATTTATTCGGCTTTACAAATATATTCTTAATAATTCTCCGGAATTTATGACAGAAATTTCGGTAAAAAATCGTGTGCTGCACTGGCGCTTGCACAAATGAGGTTAGGGTATAAAAAATGGTGACATAATTAAGTCACCATTTCATTTATATTTCGCATACAGCATAAGCGACTGATACCAAATCAAAGATTTGGGTCATCTGCTTATTATTTTGATAATGCGTTGTTTACAGCTTCAATAATTGCATTACTTGTAATTGTAGCGCCTGCTACAACTTCTACGTCAGCTGAATTAGCTTCAATTATTTTTTCAGGAAGTTGTTCTATGGCATTTGATCCGATACCCGGGGTTTCATCGGCACCAACTATTTCAACATCAGCAATTTTATCACCGTCCATTGTTAAAGTTACGGTTACTGCTCCACCGAATCCTTCGGCAGTTCCTGTTAAAGTTGAGCCGCCACCTGCGCCGCTGCTTTCCAATGCGCTTTTAGCAGCTTTTATTATTGCCTCACTTGTTATAGTTGCACCCGCTACGATCTCTACGTCAGCTGAATTAGCTGCTTTTATTTTATCAGGAAGCTGTTCTATGGCATTTGTTCCGATTCCAGGAGTTTCGCCATCACCTTTTACTTCAACATTAACAATTTTACCGCCTTCAGTAGTAACTGTAACAGATACCTCTCCGCCAAATCCCTCAGCAGCTCCTGTCAATGTTTCTTTGCCGGATGTTGCAACATCATCATTGCCTGCAAGCATACCATTTCCAACCGCTAATATTGCATAAGACAACACTAATACAACTACTATTATTATACCTTTTTTCATTTCTTCCTCCTTTATTTTTTCCAACATCGTACATTATAACAGCTTTTATATTTCTTGTAAATAATCTAATTTTAATCAATTTTTACGAACAAAATCAATTCCATCTTCGGATTGCTGTTTGCACAAATGTAACTCCAAGTGTATATATTATACCAAAATATATACCTGACTACAATTATCAATTTAACAATTATTTAACTAAGACATATAATATATAAATATCTTACGAAAGGTAGGTGTATTATGGATAAATCTATATTAGACAATTTTATACCTTGGAAAAGTGCTGATTTTTACACATTCTCAGGAAGTGATACCGTTACTTATTTCCCTTCAAATGTTTCTTCACAAGAAATATCGCCTGAATCACAGACCCCTGTTTCTTTCAATTATATAGCTGAAATTCCAATAGCTACGGCAAAATCTATGGAAGGCAAATATTTCGTCGGAACAGCAGTGGATATAATTTTCGGCGAAGCAACAAACGGATGGGCAAGATTATATAATCCACCTGATTCAGGAGTGAATTTGTATGTTAATGCTTGGTCAGTAAGTGATATTTCATCAACTCCCTTCAGGGTACAAATCTGGTTTAACTGTACTCCACCCGGAATTATTCAGGAATCTCCATTTGTATCTTCTGCTAATACAACGATTATTCCCCATCCCCAACCGAAGACAATATTGCAATTCGGAGTTGGTGTAAGAGGCTTCCCTGCAGGTGGAAATTTAGTTTTTAGCAGGAACGGACTGCCAGGCATCACAATAGAAGAAGAAGAGAACGGAAGATTTATATTTCCTCCGGGCGGCTCATTTATAATTTTTTTATCCAATCCGGAAAGACCTACTCTGCCTGCTATCGGAAGAATTGCTTTTGGCTGGTGGGAGGAACCTATATTATAGCCACCTTAATGGTGGTTTTTTCATATCGTGTTTGATATGACCATATCTTCATGTAGTTACCATTGATTTAATATTAAGTTTTAATTACAATATTGATTACAATTTTAAGCTTAATCTTTAACAGAACACGAGTATTATCATAGTGATGAAGCTTAAAGGACCATAAGGAGGATTAAATGAACAAGAAAATAAGATCAATTCTATTGTCTGCAGGTCTTGCCGTAGGACTTACCTTCTCTTTCCCAACAACTGCTGATGCTGCAACCTATACCGTTGTTAAAGGCGATTCATTGTATTTTATAAGTCAAATTTTTCTCACTTCAGTAGATGACTTAATGCGTGATAATAATTTATACAATTATGATTTAAATATCGGTCAAATTTTAAATGTCCCTTCTCATACACATACGGTTCAAAAAGGAGACACGCTTTATTTAATTTCACAAAAATATAATATTTCTCTTTCAAGTTTAAGACGTGCAAATAATATTTATACAAATTACATAGACATTGGACAAGTACTTAATATTCCGACAAAAGCGTCTTTACCGGCTGTTGAAACAGAAAAAACCGAACCATGGCAAAGCTATAGTGCTGCTGAGTTGGACTTGCTTGCAAGATTAATAATGGCAGAAACCGAGAGCCAGCCTTATCAGGCAAAGGTGGCAGTTGGAGCGGTCGTACTAAACAGAATCAAGAGCGGTGTATTTGCAGGCACGATAACAGAAGTTATAAATCAAAAGTTTGGAGAATATTATCAATTTACACCTGTAGAAAACGGTTGGATTAAAAGACCTGCAAACGAAGAATGTATAAGAGCTGCCAAAGAAGCTTTAAACGAAGTTGATCCTACAAACGGTGCTTTATTTTATTATGATGATTCAACAACGAATACTTGGATCTTATCAAAGCCTGTTTCCATAAAAATTGGCAGAATGATATATTCCTACTAAAAAGCAATTAAAAAATGCGCCTTAAATTGGCGCATTTTTTATTACCCGTCATTCAACGATTAAAATCCTCTGATGCTGCATTATAGATATCAAGTATTTCCTCATCACTTTTGTTATTCAAATATTTTTCTTTTACATTTTCAAATCCTGCTTCTTCCAAGTATCTCTCTAATGCGTTAATCATTTCATCAATATTCATTTTAAAAACTCCTCTGCTAACTATAAAACCCAAATAACAAATGCCGTTGTCTGAGGTGGTATGCTTGCTGTCATAAAATCAGCATGCTCAACTCTGACCATCTGCCCGGGTCTCAAATCTCTCAGGTGTATTCTATTTCCCCTCCTGTCATAAATTTCTGTCATATCATTTACCACAAAACGCATTTGGCTCATAATGTCATCCGGGTTTCCGGTTATAAGAAAATTATTATTTGTATCAATTTCTAAGATCCTGTCCTCTACAATATTGGGAAAAACAGGTAATGAATTTACATTTTCTCTTACCACAGTTATCATAAAAGCTCTTGCTTGCGGCGGTATACTTCGGGTCATTGCGGCTGAAAAACTTGCATCAACGACGTTTCCCGGTCTTAAATCTCTGACACTTATTCTTCTTCCTCTTCTATTTCTGATAATTGTATTTCTATCGGTCACTAATGTAACAAGCTCAATATTAATCATACCAAAATCACCTAATACACCGTATGAAATTGTTACAAAGCTTGATCTGTTATCATGAGATATTTCTTCAATAATTGCACCCTCGACATTTATTACCATGTTATTCATCCATCTGAATGCTTTTACTTCATCATTTATAAAAAATTTATCCATTTATTTACACCTCTCTATAAAATTAATATATACATAATTATATATATTCTTGAGATAAAATATTGTTCTGACTATACTGTAATGCATCAAATTTGTTTGCTCTCTATTGCTTGTACAAATGGAGTTAGGTCATAAAAAAAAGAGGTCTTTAAAATCGACCTCTATCTTAATAAATTTATTCAGCTTCATAGATAAGCTTATTATAATTATCCATTGTTAAAAATATTTTTTCTATTTCATCATCAATTAAATCTTCTATGTTATTATAATATTCAATTTTAGCACTAATGCTGCAATTGGAGCTTAAACTCCGAGGCACAGGCATAAGTTCACATTGAATATTATTCTTACTGCATTTTCGTTCAAACTTTACAGAGCCGGAATGTGTAAAAAATAAAACGGTATATATCATTACTTCCTTGCCTCAATTATGGTAACATCATTATTTTCTATAATTGTTGCAGTATAGCCGGAGCTCTTCAAAAACCTTTCGACATTCCCCTTAGCTACATTGTTGTCTACTATTATGTCAACTCCCTCAGGGTTTTCTATTAATGATTTTTTTGTCATTAATACCGGCTGAGGACAACTCATACCACATGTATCTACTGTGCTCATAATTTTCTCCTCCTATTTTGCACTCACTTTAGTATTTACTTTAAATAAACTTTCCGAGTTGAAATATGATATTACACCTACAAAAACAAAGCATATAGCTACAGCTATCTTTCCGTTCACAGTCGGTCCTGCCGCACTTGAAGCTAATCCGAAATTGTGCGCAATACCTGCTCCGACCAACAATCCCATTACAGTGACTACAGAATCCGTATTACCTTCTCCTGATAATATTAATTGTCTGAGAGGACATCCACCTAATAAAACTGAGCCCCATCCTGCCAATGCCATACCTAAGAAGTTCCATAAACCGTCATTGTGAGCAATAGGTTGACCTTCAAATCCAAGATTGAAAAATCCGAAAAATAAATTCCCAATCAAACTAAATACAAATATTGAAATAAATCCAAGCAAAAGATGACTATCTTTGAAAAGGATCATATCACGAATACCGCCAACCATGCACATTCTTGTTTTTTGTGCTATACCTCCTACTACTAAACCTGCTATAAGTGAAATAATTATAGGTGCCGATAAAGAACCCGGACCATTTTCACTAAAGAATATAAAAGCCGGTGAAGCAATGAGAAGCACTAATAAGCCAATATTTACAGACGGGAAAACATAACCTTCAATTGTAGGCATTTTATAATTTCTTTTAAGATTAAAACCTTTATTCAAGAACTGAACTCCAACAAATATTCCTGAAGCATATCCGGCAATTCCGAATAAAGCATTTAAATCTCCTCCGGCTAATCTTAATACCATCCTTAACGGACATCCAAGAAACATAAGTGCACCAATCATTACTACTATTCCGAGCATAAATCTTGTAAAAGGCGAAGAACCGCCCTTTGATGCAAATTCTTTGTTTTTTAATGATAATAAAAATGCCCCTAATACTAAGCCGATAATTTCCGGTCTGATATATTGAACAACATCAGCTCTATGGAATCCTAAAGCTCCGGATATGTCTCTTAAAAAGCAGGCAATACAAAATCCCATATTTGCAGGGTTTCCAAAATGTACAAGTAATACAGATATTATTCCGATAAGTCCTCCTGCAAAAATAATTCCTTTTTTCTCCTTCATTCAACGTCCTCCTTACGATATAAAATCTGTTATTAGTTTAACATTCGTTATTTTTAAAGTAAAATAGATTAATTTAATAGTTTCTATCCCAAGAATTTGTAAACTTAATACTTATTGTATAAAATCATTTTTCATAATATAATGGTTTGAATACAATTATATTTTTTAAAGGAGTCAGGTAATGAAATATGTCTATTTAGACAATGGCGCTACATCTTATCCTAAAGCACCCGGTGTGGCGGAAAGTATGTCTGATTATATTTTAAATATCGGAACTAACGTAAACCGCGGGGCTTATAGTTCATCTTACAAAGCAGAAAATGTTGTTTATGAAACAAGAGAGCTCCTATGTGAATTGTTTAATTTTAGTAAGCCTGAGAATGTAATCTTTACAAAAAATATAACTGAAAGTATGAATGTATTGATAAAGGGTCTGTTAAAAGAAACTGATCATGTAATAGTTTCATCAATGGAACATAATGCGGTTATGAGACCTTTAAACTCACTTAACAATAAAGTTGAATATACCAAGGTTATATGCAATGAATCAGGAGAATTAAATATAGAAAATGTAGAAAACTCAATCAAGCCGAATACTAAAGCTATAGTAATGACACATGCTTCAAATGTATGCGGTACTGTTTTAGATTTAGAAAAAGTCGGGCAAATCTGTAAAAAATATAATTTATTCTTTATAATTGACAGTGCACAAACAGCAGGATTTTTAGATATTGACTTACAAAAATTAAATGCTGATGCAATAGGATTTACAGGTCATAAAAGCTTGCTTGGTCCTCATGGAGTAGGCGGCTTTATTGTAAACGACAGAATTAACAAAGATATGAATACTTTAATTGAAGGTGGTACAGGCAGTTTGTCTGATACAGAAATACAGCCGGAATATATGCCTGATAAATTTGAAGCAGGAACGTTAAACATACCAGGAATTTACGGATTGAATGCATCATTAAAATACTTATTAAGCCATGGTATCAAAAATATCCGAGAGAAGGAGATGTATCTCCTTGATAGATTTATTGAAGGTGTGCTTAACATTAAAAATATTAAAATTATCGGAAAGAAAACAACTGATGACAGAACCGGTATATTGTCCATTGATTTTATTGACGGTGACAACGGTCTTGTTGCACATGAACTAAGTAAAAATTATGGTATTATGACAAGAAGCGGTTTGCATTGCGCACCGTCAGCTCACAAAACTTTAGCCACCTTCCCAAGAGGTACGGTAAGATTTGCGGTAAGTCATTTTACTACTATGGAAGAAATTGATTATACAATAAATTGTATAAATAAGATAGCAGCTATATAATTTGTAATAAAGGATGGAAATATTGTGGAATTTAATCAATTGGAAAGCTTTTTAAGCGTAGTCAAATATAATAGTTTTTCTTACGCGGCAAAAGAACTATACATAACTCAACCTACTGTCAGCAATAATATTCAAAACCTGGAGAAGGAGCTTAATGCTACCCTTTTAAACAGGACAAGCAAGACAATAAACTTAACAGATGCCGGAAAAATTTTTTATAAATATGCCGTTGAACTGATTAACATCAGAGATAAAGCCAAGTATATACTCTCTGAGCATTCCAACAAAGTAGAAGGTGAAATTGAAATAACCGCCAGCTCTATACCTGAACAATATATTTTACCTTATATAATTAAGGATTTTTTAAATATATATCCTAAAGTTTCTTTTTCTATGACTCATAAAAATTCCAAAGACATAATAGATGATATTTTGGAAGGTAAATTAAACTTCGGTATAGTAGGTGCAAAGTATCATTCTGATATGCTAAAATACATAGATTTTTATGAAGATGAGCTCGTTCTGTGCGTTCCAAACAGCGATAATTATCCATGGTCTGAAAATGATTACTTAGATAATGATATTTTATTTTCAGAAAAACTAATCCTAAGAAAAAAAGGTTCAGGAACAAGAAAATTAATTGAACAGAAGCTTTCTGCTGTATCCATAAGCTTAGATGATTTAAACATTGTTTCTCAAATAGACAGTAATGAAATGATTAAAAAAATGATCGAGCTTGGCTTGGGGGTCAGTTTTATTTCAAAAATAGCAGTGAAAAATGAAATTGATTTAAAATTAATTAAACCCCTTAGAATAAAAGGTTTAAACTTAAAACGAAGCTTCTATTTCGTCCATAGTAAAAACAGAACCTTATCTCCTGTGGTGGAAGCGTTTAAAGACTTTTTAATTAACTGGAAAGACATAAGTTGCTGACTTTTTCATAAATCTTAACCCCTTAATAGGGGTTTTTACATATTCTTTAGAAATTACTTATACGGAAAAGCATGTCCGAAAGTAGCGAGACATTTATATGAAACGTGATATAATTAAATTGACTTTAAATTTAGGAGATGAGGCAATGATAGATAACGTTAAAGGTCTATATGCAGCATTTAAAGCGAAAGACGCTCGCTTTGACGGTCGTTTTTTTGTAGGAATATCATCTACGGGAATATATTGCCGTCCGGTTTGCAGAGCAAAACAACCTAAAGCCGAAAATTGCACTTTTTATCAAACAGCGGCGGAAGCTGAACAAGCCGGATACCGGCCATGTCTTTTATGCAGACCTGAGCTTGCTCCAGGTAATTCAATCATTGACGCTGCCGCTAATTTAGCTTACCGGACAGCAAGAATGTTAGAAGTAAACTGCCAAAGCGGACAAAGTTTAGATGAAATAGCCGGGCGACTCGGCTGTACCGGACGGCATTTGCGACGAGTTTTTAAGGCAGAGTATAATGTGTCACCGGTTCAATATCTGCAAACGTGTAGATTACTCCTTGCTAAAAATTTACTCACAGACACAAATTTATCAGTTCTGGAAGTTGCAATGGCGGCAGGTTTTGGCAGTTTGCGCCGCTTCAATGACATTTTCAAAAAATATTATAAGCTTTCACCTACAGCTTTACGTAAACAGACCCCGGAGGTAAAAAAGCATAATAACAACATAACTTTATCATTGGGCTACCGCCCGCCCTATCACTGGGAAGAAATGTTGAACTTCCTTGCTTACCGTGCAATACCAGGAATTGAGGTTGTAAAAAACGGTGAATATATGCGTACGGTGCATTTGGAAAACTCAGAGGGAAAACATATATACGGTTGGGTACGAGTAGCCGACAATCCCAATAAGAATACTTTGAACGTTACCGTAAGCGAAACTTTACTGACTGTACTTCCTAAAGTATTATCACGGATACGACACATGTTTGACCTATATTGCGACCCATATGCGGTATATGAAACGCTCCGGTCAATGAACGACATTCGACCCGGTTTATGCGTTTTGGGAACCCGAGTGCCGGGATGCTTTAACGCTTTTGAAATGGCCGTAAGAGCAATACTTGGGCAACAAATTACCGTAAAGGCAGCAGGCACATTAGCGGCAAGGATCGTCCAGACCTATGGCACGCCTATTCAGACAGGTATTGAAGGCTTAACACATATTTTCCCTTTACCTGAAGATGTATTAGCTTTAGATGGAATTATTGAAAATTGCTTTGGAGAATTAGGTGTTATCGCTTCGAGGTCAAATACTATTTATGAACTGGCACAATCATACGTGCATGGCGAAATCGATCTTAATCTTTGCGCAAATCCTGAAGAAGAAATGAAAAAGCTAATGGCTATTCGAGGTATTGGAAGCTGGACAGCACAATATATTGCTATGCGTTCTATGGAATGGCCTGATGCTTTCCTTGAAACAGACGCAGGCGTAAAAAAAGCACTACATCCCTTTACATCAAAAGAATTATTGAAAATCGCAGAAGCGTGGCGGCCGTGGCGCAGTTATGCTACTGTCAATCTATGGAACACGCTATAAGGAGGTAAAAATGTATTATTCAACAACATATTCGTCTCCCGTAGGAACAATTACACTTGCATGTGACGGGAATAATCTTGTTGGCTTATGGATTGAAGGACAAAAATATCACGGAAATACTATATTCGAAAATATTATAGATAATGTCGACTTGCCGATATTAGTCACAGCTAAAAGATGGCTGAACAGATACTTTGCGGGTAAAAAGCCCGACATTTCAGAATTGCCGTTAGCTCCGGCCGGCAGCAAGTTTCGTCAAGAAGTGTGGAATATTTTATGTGAAATACCATATGGTAAAGTCATCACTTATGGAGACATTGCAAAAAAAATAGCGGTAAAGATTAACAAGGAAAGCATGTCAAGTCAGGCAGTAGGCGGTGCGGTTGGACATAATCCCATATCTATAATTATCCCCTGCCACCGGGTTGTAGGTACAAACGGCAGCTTGACAGGATATGCCGGAGGAATTCATGCAAAAATAAAATTGCTTGAATTAGAAGGTATTGACATGTCCCGATTGTTTATCCCCACAAAAGGAACCGCGCTTTAGACAAAGCAGAACTCCTTAAAGAGTTCTGCTTGATGACTTTATTATCTAAAATTGATTAATAGAGCTATAAAAATCTTCTACAAATTTGTCTGCTATTTCTTCTTGATCCTCCTTCAGGGATGAAGTTATTTCAAATGGAGTTCCTACTACCTCCATATTTTTCATAGAACCAATTATTTCCTGCATTACCCTTAGAGCTTGCGGAGACCATGTGCCGCTTCCCACAAGACCGACCTTGCGATTTTGAAGATTTAAAGCTTTAAGCTCATTAAGCAGTGATTCCATTCCATAGTATAATCCCATATTGTATGTTACCGAACCGAATATTACATGACTGTATTTCCATATATCAGACACAATGTATGACGGATGAGTCTTGGAAATATCGTACATACGCATGTCCTTAACACCCTTTTGTGCCAACTTGTTAGCAATGACGTTAATGGTATTTTCCATGTTGCCGTACATTGATGCATATACTATAATTACCCCATTCTTCTCCGGTTCATACTTACTCCAAATGTTGTATTTATCAATGAAGTATTCCAAGTTTTCTCTCCATATCGGTCCATGTAAGGAACAAATCATTCTTATATCATAAGAACCCAATTTCTTTAATGCACCTTGTACCTGTGAACCATACTTACCTACAATATTCGCATAGTATCTTCTTGTTTCTTCTAAGTAATGATGTTCAAAGTCAGTTTCATCTGCAAAAATGTTCCCTGCCATTGCTCCAAAGGTTCCAAAAGCATCTGCTGAAAATAAAATTTTTTCTGTCTCCTCGTAGGTAAACATAACTTCCGGCCAATGAATCATAGGCATGGTCATGAATTTTAAATTATGCTTACCTATACACAAAGTATCGCAATCCTTTACTTCATGAATGTTCATGCTATAGTCAAAATCGTAAAACTGTCCTATAAATTGAAATGTTTTTTTATTTCCTACGATTTTTATATTAGGGTACCTTTTAACCAACTCTTCAATATTAGCGCAATGATCCGGCTCCATATGATTTATAACTAAGTAATCTAAATCTCTTCCGTCTAACACGTGAGATATATTATCAATAAATAATCTGCTTATAGATGTGTCAACAGTATCCATCAAGCATGTTTTTTCGTCTAAAATTAAGTACGAATTATAGCATACGCCATTTGGTATGGGAAACATATTTTCAAAACGCTCAAGTCGTCTGTCATTGCCGCCTACCCAATATATATTTTCACTTATTTTCTGAACACAATGCATATTCTCGCTCCTTCTTATTGAGAACCCGTCTCAATCTTTTATCTGTAGTTATCTCTCCCGCTAATTGTATTTATTATATCATAAACTATGCAAGTGTCCATTTTTTTCTGGAATTTATTCGGTCATGAAATCCTAAATTTTCTTAAATAATTATTATTTAAATTATTTTTTTGAGCAATACTATAACATAATATCACTTTATATAGAAGGGAAATTAGTATGATTGGTATTTTACTTGCAATGCTGGCAGGATTGTTAATGAGTGTTCAGGGTGTTTTTAATACTCGTGTAATGGATTCATCGAATATGTGGGCTACAAACAGCTGGGTACATTTGACTGCTTTTACTGCAAGCATAATTATATGGTTCTTCACAGGCCGCGAGAATTTACTTTCAGTGTTTAACGTAAGTAACAAATTATATTTGATTGGCGGCGTCATCGGTGCATTTATAACATTCACCGTTATTAAAAGCATATCAAATTTAGGACCTGCATATGCAACAATGTTAATTTTATTGGCTCAACTTGTAGTTTCATGTTCAATTGAAGCTTTCGGATTGTTCGGTACTGAAAAAATATGTTTTGAATGGAGTAAACTTATTGGTGTAGCTCTTATGATTGCAGGAATTATAATTTTTAAGAAATAGTATCCTTATAACTAAATTAAGATATCCCCCGCTTGATCGTATTTCATAGTATTTGACCGCAAAATAGCGTCTGCCAAATGACGGCTTTTTTTATATGCCGTCTGGCAGCTTCAAGTAATTGATTTGAGTTTTCCCTGCACTAACGCTTGCTAAGAGTGTTTTTGGTTGTAAAAGTACAATGAAGCATTGTACGATACCAATCCGAGAATGATTAAAAAAGCAATGCCCGCGAGCAGTAGATTATCTTTCAAATAAACGAGCAAGGCTTCAACATCAACATTCAACCGCTTTAAGACATAGAACGCTCCCATGAGAAGAAAAGTTGTTAAAAGCATTGCCAACGGCCCGCCATTACTACCCATGCTGTAACCAGCAGGGATCGTAATCATTCCATAGAAAATTGCCAGCAACAATCCAGATATGACAGCGATTAAGTAAGGACTAAAGCCCTCGTTGGGGAACAAAACAGAGGAAATAACGCTGATAATAAATGCAATAACTGACGCGGCAGCAGCAGTCATTAAGAAAAACAAATATCTGCTTCCAATAATGCTTTTTCTTGTCATAGGTAATGCAATAGCATATTTATCCCATTTGCATTGTTCATCATATACCATCAGCGTTTTGGGTACACCGGACAAAACAACCGGAAGAAATATGGCTATATACAGCGCACCTTCACCCTTAAAATATATTAAGATAAAAACCGTGGCCGCTGCTATCAGCAGATAATTCAGCGGTCTAATTCTCTTAAACATGGTTATAAAGTCTTTGATAATGAGACCTTTCATCTTTTCTCCCCCTTTATATAAAGCAGCATAATTTCTTCAATTGTGGCGTTTTCAATTATGCACTTTTTATATTTTCTGCGAGCAGCTTCAATATCAGCCACAAGGACTTGCCATTCATAATCCAGTTTTCTCCACGCAAGGATGTCTTGCCTTTGAATACTGTTAAAAACTTCTGCTCCGCATTTCATAAGGCCGTACTTATAAAGCAATTCGTCTTTAGGCTTATTGAAAACTAAATTGCCCTTATGAAGAAAGGCGACATAGTCAGCGATTTTTTCCAAATCATTCGTGATATGAGAGGAAAAAAGTACGGAATGGCTTTCGTCCTGTACAAATTCCAAAAGAACATCCAATATTTCATCCCGCATGACAGGGTCTAATCCGCTGGTTGCTTCATCTAAAATTAAAAATTGAGGGCAATGGGAGAGCGCAACAGCGAAAGAAAGCTTGACTTTCATACCTTTGGAGTAAGCCTTGATAGGCTTGTTGTTAGGAAGTCCAAACCGCTTTAAGTATTCCCTATATGTTGATGATTGCCATTCTGTATAAATCGGTTTAAGAAACCGCTCCAATTCAAGGGCATTGAATAAATCGGGAAAATGACAATCATCAAATATGACACCAATTTTATCTTTTATCTCCCTTTCACATTGGATATTGTCTTTGCCAAAAATTTTAATCGTACCTCCATCACGCTTAATCTCGTTAAGAATTAAGTCAATGGTAGTTGTTTTACCCGCGCCATTCTCACCAATCAACCCCATAATGGTTCCCTGTGGAATAGAGAGTTTTATGTGATTGAGTGAAAAGTCGGGATAGTTTTTCACTAAGTTTTCTATTTCTAAAATGTTATTCATCCGTATCCCCCTCCGAGTAGAATAGTGTTAAAAGCTCAATGAGCTTTTCCAGTTTAATTCCGTGAGTACGCCCAATATCTGCGGCTTCCTGTAAATATTCCTCTGCTTTTCTTTGCTGTTCTTCCTGAATAAAATCACGGTTTTGTGCCGCGACAAAACAGCCCCGCCCAGCCACGGTTTCAATAAATCCCTCTTTTTGTAAATCCTCATAAGCCCTTTGAGCTGTAATGACACTGATATGCAAAGATTTTGCCAAACCCCGCATGGATGGAAGCGGGTCGCCTGTTTGAAGCTCACCGCTCATTATTTTAGCTTTTATCTGTGAAGTAATTTGCTCATATATAGGCTTACTGTTTTTATTGCTTATGCTTATTTCCATAACATCAGTCCAATCCGTGCTATACTGTACTTATAATACAAGTACAGTATAGCACGGATTCTATAAATGTCAATACAACTTTTACATTTTCTGTCTGTTGGCTGTCTCTCTTAATAGCTATTTGCGTTCAGTAGTTGCTTCCTTATGTACCCTGCTCATTAGGACAGTGTCCTAAAGTAAGCATAAACTCGTGGCGGGCAGCGGCGTTATAGTAACGGCGGAGTATTAGTATTTTCATTTTTAATGATTTCCGGCATATAAAACTCCTTTCTGGAACTCCGGGCCAGGTTAGACCGAAATGGTTTGTGAGATTAAGGAAAATGCTGTATAATATGTTTAAGGTGTAGATAAACAGAAATTTTGAGGTATATGCTTATGAATATAAAGAAAGTCACGGAGGCAAAAAAAGAATATATCGATTTGCTATTGCTGGCAGACGAGCAGGAAAATATGGTAGATAAATATCTTGAACGCGGCGAAATGTTTATATTGGATGACAATGGCATAAAAGCCGAATGCGTGATTACTAAAGAAGCAGACGGCATTTATGAGCTTAAAAATATTGCAGTTAAGCCTGATTGTCAGCGAAAAGGCTATGGGAAGGGCTTGATAGAGTTTTTGTTCTCCTATTACACTGATTGTAAAGCTATGCTTGTCGGAACTGGTGACAGCCCTTCCACTCTTAATTTTTATCAGAAGTGTGGCTTTACAGAATCACATCGAATAAAAAACTTTTTTACTGACAACTATGACCATCTGATATTTGAAAATGGAAAACAGCTTGTTGATATGATTTATCTAAAGCGGGAGCGATAAATTCCAATTCACAGTTACGATGCAGGGGTAACGGACCTGAAACAGATTACGTTTAGCTATGATAACCTCGCCAATATTCAGTTCCATATAATTCTCTCCTTATTGGGTGATAGATTTTTTACCTGCTTTTATTTTAGTATTACAGCACTATAAAACAATGGACGCTCATTTAACACAAGGGCAGAATTTATTAACCATTGGGAAATATGCTATTTTACGTCGCAGGGTATTTACTTTAAAGTCTCATATACCGATAACATCAGGCATCACCTCCCCCAAAGGTAATATAACCACTAAAAGAACATTATCAGAAAATTCATCATATAATAGATAAATTTTTATTAATTGGGGGAAAAGCTTATGGCTGAATTTTTAGATGGGCTTACCGGTGAAATTGTATTGCCCTTTGATTTATCCTATGATGAATTAAGACAAGGCTATAACAGTGCAGTTCAAAAATATCCGTTTGTTATTGTGTATTGTTTTATGATATGTGATGTTTCTAATGCAGTAAAATGGGCTATGAGGCATTCCATGCCAATACGAATCCGCAGTGGTGGACATAATTATGAGGGATATTCTAATGGCAATTGTACACTTGTTATAGACTTGAGCTACCTGAGAAGTATTAAAATAGATGAATGTAAGGAATTAATATATATAGAATGCGGAGCTACTAACAAGGATGTATACGAATTTGTTTCGTCAAAAGGTTATCCGTTTCCCGGTGGTACATGTCCGACAGTAGGTGTCAGCGGATATTCATTAGGTGGAGGCTGGGGACTATCTTGCCGCTATTTAGGATTGGGTTGCGATAGTTTGGTAGAAATTGAATTGGTTGATTTTGAAGGTGAAATAATTAAGGCAAATAATAATTGTAATACCGATTTATTCTGGGCTATACGAGGAGCTGGCGGCAGCAATTTTGGAGTTGTAGTAAATATGACCTTTAAGCTTCCTGAACCTGTAGATAAAGTTACACTTATTGAAATTGATTATTTAAATGTTGATTCTGAAGAGCAAGAAAAATTTATTGCGTTGTGGCAAGCTTGGCTAAATAATGCAGATAACAGAATGACTCTTATTTCAAGAATATATAATTCTGAAGCAGACGGATTAGCTATGTTAGTAAGAGGAATTTTTTATGGCAGACCTGCTGAAGCAAAGATAATTTTAGAGAATTTTCTTATGCTTGATAATGCAGTTTATAGTATAGAAGAAGTTACATTTTTAGAAGCAGTAGAAATTATCGGCAGCTCATATCCTGAACATGAAAAATTTAAGTCCGCAAGCCGTTTTGTATTAAAACTTTTTAATAATACCGAAATTAAAAATATAGTTAATTTGATTGAAGAACGAGCTGATGGTTCAGTTTATGCAGGATTATCAATGTATGCATTGGGTGGTAAGGTATCTGATATTGGTATTGATGATACTGCTTTTTATTACAGGAATGCAAAGTATATAGTTTGGCTTGAAACTGTCTGGGAAGAAAATTTATATTCTGAAGCAAATAAAGATTGGATTAAAAATAGATTTCCATACCTGAAATCAATAACTACAGGTTCATATATAAATTTTCCATATATGGAATTAGATAATTATTTAAAAGAATACTTCGGATGTCATAAAGAAAAGTTAAAATGTATAAAGGAAAAATATGATCCGCTAAATATCTTCTCTTTCCCTCAAGGTATAGAGCCGAGCAATAATGAATGTAAGCCAATATTATACAAACCAACTCTATTCAATAAAGAAGATTTCCGGAATATTGATAACAATACAAATCATCGTAAATTCAGGTATGTATTTAAAAAATAAATCCCTCAAATTCGAGGGATTTTTCTATTTCTTCTTCACAGGAATCCAAATTTCACTGTAAGCGTAATCCTTTTTATGTTTATCCATTTTAGTAAAAGAAAAAGCCGGGACATTAATTACTTCGTAATCAGAAGAAAGAAGCCATTCCGAATATACTTTTGCCATTGTTTCTTGCAAGGTAGAAGGAAATGGTCCTTCGTTCGGAAATATTGCCCAAGTGCATGCTTCCACCGGTATCTTATCTAATAGATCACTTACTTGATTTTTGGTCGTTAAAACTCCTATCAAGTGAGTTAAATCTCCTTCTTCTTTTAAGAAATTAGCGTCCGCATCATAAGAAGCATTTACAATTTCACAAGGCTCAATATCCTGAAGAGAATGCATTTCTTCTTTTTGTTCATCTGTTATGCTCATTGCAAGCTTCACAATCTCGTTATTCACACCTTCAAATTGCATAGGTACACGTTTACTTACACCAACTAAATTAAAAGCCGGTTTTTCTTCAATTCTAAATTCCATAGATATTCCTCCCTTAACGGTTATTATGAATGAAAGCTTGGGAAATGACTTGCTAATGCCTGTTTTTATTACATCGGATGGCAAAAAACCACTCCATTTTTTAAACGCCCGTGTGAATCCATCCATAGACTGATAACCATATTTAAAAGCAACATCTGTCACTTTTTCACCATTTAATAAATCCTTGTTTGCTTCCGACAACTTTCTTTTTTTGATATATTCATTTAGTGTCATACCTGAAAGATAAAAAAATATCTTTCTAAAATGATAATCAGAAACACCTGCATATTCGGAGATTTTATCAAGAGATATATCGTCTGTTAAATGATCATCAATATAGTCAATCACATAATTTAATTCTTTTAGCATTAGCTCCCCTCCTTTTCACATCTTCATAATAACAAAACAACTTTAATAATACTCGACATTTCTAACACAAAATATATCGAATGAAATATTTTTTCTATAGATAAAATATCTATCATAATATGAATATCGGCTCAATTGTTTGCTTTCTAAAATAAATAGCCCTCTTTCTCACTCGTAAAATTACAATTCTTTATAATGAGCATATCCACAAAGAAGTATGCCGAATCCTCCTAATGTAGATATTACTTGTCCGGCTGTTCTAAAATTGGATGTGATATCATTTAAGTATCTTTCTAACTGATTTGAAGGTACAGCATTCTCATATTTTTGCAGATAATTATATTGCATTGACTTTCCTATAGCACCTGAAGAAAATATGATTATAAAGCCAATAACGCATATAATAATCATTACATATAGAGAATTTTTCATAAATTCTTTTTTCATTTTTTACCTCCTGTATATACTATTTAATACACTTAATTCTACAATGACAAATTACATTTAATTATAACTTATTAACAATTAAATGGCAAACCTTGAAAAAAATGTCCTCAATAAAAAAACTCCTTAAATTTAAAGAGTTTAATATTATTCCATACTTTGGTACGGTGGCGGATCGTAAGGAGGAAATATACCTGATGTTAATTTATTCTTGATATTCAATTGATTTATTATTATTTATTAGTGAATTATAATCGATATAGCAAGCATACCATGGTTTGCAATATATTCCTGAACTTTCGCTATTTATATATCTATTAAGGCCTTCATAAAATGTTTTTCTAGTAGGTAAAATAACGGGGTCTCCTGGCACCCAATTAGTTGGAGTAGAAACATTATAAGCTTCACTTAATTGAAGAGCATCTAAAAGTCTTAAAATTTCATAGCTACTTCTTCCCACAGATCTAGGATAGGTCAAAATTGCACGAATTCTTCCTTCTGGATTTATTATAAATAAGTCTCTTACGCTTTCTTCATAGATTCTATCAGGATTAATCATTCCATAAGCGTGTGCTATTTCCGCATCTCTATCCTCTATAAGGGGAAATGGAACTATTATTCCATAGTCATCATAAATCTGTTTCAATAGCTCATTATTAGAAAATACATTGTCTATTGTTACAAATAGTTGTTGTGTGTTTCTCTTTTGTAGCTCATTATATACCAAAGAAGCTGCGACAATTGATGAAGTTGATGTAGCTAAAAAATTTCCTGGTTCACTAGCCAACACAACCCATTTACCCCTATAATCAGATAATGTTATAGGTCCATGAGTTGATAATGCAGTAAAATCCGGTGCCAATCTGCCTATCGTTATAGGACCATTTTCAATGTTAGGTGTACTCATTTTTCCTCCCTAAAATACAAGATTATTATATAAATTAAGCGTTCTGTATATATCTTATAAATAAATCAATTTATATAACTTGTTATATTATAATAATTATAATATGTTACTAATATATTTTTGTGTAATCAAATCTTCTCAATATCTAATATTTATACTATTCAAAATCTCATTGCTTTACATAATAATACAATTTTGAATTACCATATATATGATATGTACTGTAATTCTTATAATCCTTTAATTATTCTCAATAAAAAAAACCACGACATATTCTGTCGTGGTTTTGAAGATGGAGGCGGTGGGAGTCGAACCCACGTCCGAAAATATTTCCACAAGTCTTTCTCCGAGTGCAGACGATAATTTATGTTTCGCCTCTACTATCTCCTATCGTCGGGCTATAGTATCAGCTATCTTCAATTGTACAACTTAAGGTCGAAGAACCCCTTAAGTCGTTCCCTGCTTTAGATGATGCCCAAACTTAAACTGCAGGTGGTCTAAGCCGGACAAGCAGCAGCTATTAAGCTGCGAATGCTAAATTATTGTTTTCTTTTGCGTTTATATTTAGTTGCCACTTTTTGCGTTGTTTGGCGACAACGACTCGCTTAACTTCCTTCTATACCCCCGTCGAAACCATTTACGCCCCCGCAATAGTTAATCGTCTTGTCTTTGTATGCGGCGCTCAGCATCTTTTTTGGCAATATCCTGACGTTTATCATAATTTTTCTTGCCCTTCGCCACTGCCATTTCCATTTTAACAAGACCGTTTTTAAGATATAAACTTAATGGTATCAATGAATAACCTTTTAAAGTTACCAAGCCAATCAATTTTCTTATTTCTCTTTTATTTAAAAGAAGCTTCCTGGGCCTTAAGGGATCAACATTGTAAATATTACCTTTTTCATAAGGGCTTATATGCAAATTGTAAACATAAGCTTCACCGTTTTTTATGTTTACATAACTATCTTTTAAGTTAACTTTACCCTGTCTTATTGATTTTACCTCTGTACCGACAAGTACAATTCCGGCTTCATATTTATCTTCTATAAAATAATCATGATACGCTTTTTTGTTGCTTGCAATATTTTTTGTATTTTCAGCCATATTCTCACCTACCATCAAGTGTAGGATGATTATAGCATTAATTATTTGCAATGTCAAATGTCAGTTTCTTTATTAAATATGCATGATTTAGCAATTGGGGGAGGCGTCATTGCCTCCCCTATATTTAATATAATATATTATATATTATAAATCTTAAACTAAGTTTAAATTTCACTTTAAACTTCGATTAACTCTTTTTCTTCATTCATTTTAACTTCTGCAAAATCTGCTATAAAAACAAAATCTATTTCTGCTTTTGCAATGCTTACGTTTAGTACCTTGACTTTAACGTCATCACCGATTCTGTATATTTTTCTGCTTGTTTGCCCGAATAATTCTCTTTTTTCATTATCAAATATGTAGAAATCATCCACCATGTTTGATATATGCACAAGACCTTCAACTGTATTTTCTAATTCAACGAACACTCCAAAGCTTGTGACTCCTGAAATTACACCACTGTATTCTTCACCGATTTTATCGGACATGTATTCGGCAATTTTTATTTTGTCAACATCTCTTTCGATCTCATCTGCAATTCTTTCCATTTTGGAGGATTGTTCTGCCACTATGGCTGTACGTTCCGACAATCTGTGATAATCTTCTTCTGAGAATTTGCCGTTAAGCTGACCCTTAATAATTCTGTGTATCTGCAAGTCAGGATATCTTCTTATCGGCGATGTGAAATGGCAATAGTACTGGGCTGCCAAACCGAAGTGTTCCGAGCTTTCAGGTGAATATATCGCCTTCCTGAGCGATCTTAGCATCATATTGTTTATTAATGATTCTTCTTTTTTCCCTTTAATTTTTAATAAAAGCTGCTGCAATTCTCTTGGATGCACCTCATTGGAACCCTTTAACGTATATCCTAAATTATGAATCAAAATGTTGAATTCATTCATTTTTTCTTCATCAGGGTCCTCGTGTATTCTGTAAACAAAAGGCATATTAAGCCAATAATAATGCTCTGCAACAGTTTCATTGCAAATCAACATGAATTCTTCGATTATTTTATTGGAAACCCTTCTTTCATACTTGGTTACATCGATTGCTTTTCCTGTTTCGTCTGTAATAATTTTTGTTTCAGGAAATTCAAAATCAATTGCTCCTCTAAGCTCCCTTTTTCTTCTTAAAACTAAGCTTAATTCTTCCATGTTTTTAAGCATAGGAAGAATTTCTTTATATTTTTCTGATAACTTCTCATCGTTATTTTCTAATATGTCAGATACATCTGTATACGTCATTCTGTAACGATTTTTTAAAATACTCTCAAATATCTTATAATCTGTTACCTTTCCTTCTTTATTTATTATCATCTCCACAGAAAGAGTAAGCTTATCTTCTCCCGGATTTAAGCTGCAAACACCGTTAGATAATTCTTTTGGAAGCATGGGTATAACTCTGTCGCTTATGTAAATACTTGTTGCTCTTTTTAAAGCTTCCTTATCTAACTTCCTGTCTTCTTTTACATAATGGGTTACATCTGCAATATGTACTCCCAACATATATTCATCATCATTAATTTTTTCTGCATAGACAGCATCATCTAAATCCTTTGCATCCTCACCATCTATGGTAATTATGTCAAGGTCACGCAAATCCTTCCTGCGTTTGTACTCCTGTTCATGTATTCCTTCAGATGAAACTCTTATTGCTTCCTTTACGGCATCCTCAGGAAACACCTGTCTTACCTTTCTGTCAAGAAGCACCGCTTCGATATGTGTCTTTGTATCTTCTATATCTCCGATAATTTCTACAATTTTACCTTCAGGATTCTTTCTTTTATCAGGCCATTCGGTTATTTTAACATTTACCTTTTCATTTGTTTTGGCACCGTTAAATTCATCTCCGGGTATAAAAATATCAAAAGCAATTCTTTTATCATCAGGCACAACAAAACCGAAATTCTTGCTTTTCTGGAATGTTCCTATTACATATTCGTTTGCTCTTTCAAGAATTCTTATAACCTTGCCTTCGGTACTTTTAACTTCTTCAGTTGTCTTCATAGGTCTTACGATAACTCTGTCGCCGTGCATAGCTCCGTTCATATCAACAGGCGATATGAAAATATCATTAATATCTTTGTTGTCAGGTCTTAAGAAAGCAAATCCCTTCTGATTTCCGTCTAAGGTACCGGTAATTAAGTTCATCTTTTCAGGAATACCATATCTTTGTGACCTTGTAAATATTATACTTCCTTCATCTTCAAGCTCGTTTAAGGTTCTTAATAATTCTTTTTTCATACTGCTTTCTATTTCAAATTCCTGTAAAAGCTCATGAAATGTCAGTGGCTTATATGCTTCTTCTCTCATATATGATAAAATTTTTTCTTTAAAGTTCATTATCTACTCCTTTAAAACGGTTATTTATGTTTTCCGCTGTTTCCCATCCTATTCAATAAATCAACATCATAAGATACTATATTTGATTTTCGCTGCTCTTGCTGAATTTCGGCAAATTCTATTATTTTAGTTACTAAGACAGTGAAAGATATTCCCAATCCTTCCCAAAGATAAAAGGCAATAGAGCCGGGTATTGTATTGATTTCATTTATAAATATATTGTTGCCATCATAAAGGAAATCTATTCTTGCATCACCGCAGCAATCAATTGATTTAAAAGCTTCCCTTGCATACAATTTTATTTTTTCATCTACTTCTTTATCGATATCGGCAGGTATTCTTCTTTTAGATTCTGAAGCATCTTTCTTTTTGTTTACATATTTATCTTCATAGGTTAAAAACTCTTTCCATCCAACCGGTTCTTCACAAAGAGACGTGGTCAGATTATTTTCAAATCCCATGACAGCGCAATTGATTTCTCTTACATTTTCAACACATTTTTCTACTATTACTTTTCTGTCATAATTTAAAGCCACTTCTATAGAAAACATCAGTTCTTCTAAATTATTAGCTTTGCTGATTCCAACGCTTGAACCTAAATTAGCCGGCTTTACTATTAAGGGAAAACCAATTTTTTGGATTTCTTCCATTATTGCTTCCTTGTTTTCTTCAAAGCTGCTTCTGTAAAACCATGTATAATCAACTATGGGCAGGTTGTTGCTTTCAAACACTTTTTTCATTATAACCTTATCCATGCCTACAGATGAGCTTAAAACTGAGCCAAATGCGCATGGCACGCCATTCATCTGAAATATACCGTGCAGTGCTCCATCTTCTACATTTGTTCCGTGAACCGCCGGAAAAACTATGTCAATGCTATAAGTATCGTACTTTTTGCCGAAAATACCTTGCTTTAATTCAGGATGAGGATACAGTATCAGTTTACCGTCTTTAAAACCGGGAAGCACTTCGTATGCATCTTCAAATTTTTTAATCTTATAGTTATTAATATCGTGGAGACAATTTCCTACATACCACTTTCCGTCTTTTTGAATGTATATTATCCTTGGTTCATAAATTGTTTTATCGATGTTATCCAATACCTGAAGTCCTGTAATTATGGAAACCTCATGTTCAACGGTTTTTCCACCTATAATTATTCCGATTCTTTTCATAATAACCTCCATATCAATTTTCGTTGTATGTGTCAGGTAAATCATTTTCAAATAATACTACATCATTTACTTTAGTAAGGTTTTCTAAAATTTTAGTTGCTTCATTCAGTGAATTAACCACATACAAATTATCTTCATCAAATCCATTCTTTTGTAAGCCAATCTGTATAGGAGCCGTTTGTTTTTTACCTACTAATATTGCAATATCACAAGCCAAGGCAATATTTTCTCCGAATTTTTCATTTTCTGTCTGCTCATGCTCTCCTAATTCTATCATGCCCGGAGTTACTATTATTTTTCTCTTATCCTTAAATGATGCTAAAACATTTAATGCGGCTTTTGCTCCGTCAGGGTTTGAATTAAATGCATCGTCTATTACTATCACCCCGGTTCCCGGATCAATAAGCTGTAATCTGTGTTCTACGCTTTCTATCTTAGCTATTCCTTTTCTGATCTCATCTAAAGATAGTCCTAAAACCTTGGCAGTTGCTGCTCCGGCAAGGATGTTTAATATATTATGTTCACCTAAAAGCTTAGTTTCACATTCTATGGTTCCTAAATCATTTATGTATAATGTAAATTTAGAGCCGGTATTTCCAACTACTATATCTGTTGCATATACATCAGTATTATCTGCGTTTTTAATTCCATACAGTATTTTTTCTTTATATGTCTTATCTGCTAATTTCTTTACATGTTCATTATCATAATTAAAAATTGCAATCCCGTCATTAGGCAGACATTCTATAAGCTCATACTTGGTTCGCATAATATTGTCAATTGATTTAAATGTTTCTAAATGACAAGGTCCTATTGAGGTAAGTATTCCTATTTTGGGATTAGTTAACATTGCAACCTCATGTATATCTCCAATCTTGGTTGCACCCAACTCAGCTATAAATATGTCATAATCGTCCGTTAAATCATTATTTATAACCTTGCTTATACCCATTGGAGTATTATAACTATCAGGCGTATTCAGTACATTAAATTTTTCGCCCAATATTGCAGCAGTTAAGAATTTCGTGCTTGTTTTACCATAGCTTCCTGTTATACCTACAGAGGTTAATTTTGTCATATTTTTTATTTTTTTTGATGCGGAATTATAAAAATTCTTATGTATATTTTTTTCTATTGGCTGTGCAACAAAATTGGCTCCTATTATATAATATGAGCTGAAAAAATAAACTATAGACAAAAATCCCGACCACAAAGGAAAATATTTGACAAAATCTTTAGTAACAAATTGTACGACTATAATTACTATTATAAAATCTATAAGCATTAAGGCAATAGCAGTACCCAGCAATCTTTTCGCCCTTGGTGTAAATACCAATGGTTTTTTGGAGTTGTATTTTTCTTTATATTTTAATATTAACAGAAGTGATGTAAAAATAGAAACGGTCATAGCATATTGAGCAGTATTACTTTTATTGCTGTCTACGGCAAATATAAAAAATACAGTATTTATTATACAAATAGCTGTATATATTTTGTCTTTTTGATTATATATTTTATCTTTATTTTTTGCCATCCACTCTAAGTATTTTTCGTTTTTATATCCTTCGATTTGAAGCATGTGTAATGAGAATCTCAGTTTGTAAAAACAAAGGGCAAACCAACAAATTGAAAACAAAAATATTATAGAATTCATACTTTTACTCCCCTTAATTAAAATCATCTTTCAAAAATACGTTTATAACTGCTTTAAACTGATCGTAGCTGTCGATGTAAGAATAATGACCGGCATTCTTAAAAATAATCAAGCCACTGTCCTTGATTTTTTCTTCCATCATTTTACCCATATAAACAGGGGTATCTTCATCGTTTTCTCCCCATATGAGCAGTGTTGGAACCTTAATATCAGAAAGCAAATCAACTAAATTATCATGGATAACCTTAACCATGGTCTGCCTCATAATTCCGTCTGAGGTTTTGTAATCTGTTGAACCGTATTTTTTATAAAACTTTTCTATCTTTTGTTCTTTAGAATCACCTTTAACAGATAATAAATATAAGTTCTTTAATAATTTAAATGAATATACTTTTATGTAATAATTTAATTTTCTTTTTGGAATTATTCCTGCACTATCTATGAGTATAAGCTTTTTAACATAATCATGCATACTTGATAATACTATGGATATTCTGCCTCCGTGTGAATGTCCGAATAATATTATATTATCTAATTTTTTTAGTTCAATAAATTTATCGATACAATTTGCATAATCATATGAATTCCACGGCTCTTTGGGCATGTCGCTTTCACCAAAGCCGGGTAAATCCAAAACAATAACCCTGCATTTATCTTTTAATATATTGGCTATAGGCATCATTGTCTGTATATTTGCTCCCCAACCGTGCAGAAGCAATACAGCATTGCCCTGTCCTTCATCTATATAGTTAATATTAATACCATCAATATTAATTTGCATTGCTCAGCCATCAACCCCTTCAACAATGGATTGGCAATTGATATGCTATTGATTAGCAAATTATTTTTTATTTTTTTCAATTGCTTACCTACTGCTAATCTACCGCTAATCCATTGCCACTCTATTGATATATTATATGTTAATAATTTGAAAACTGCAAGCAGATGACCCAAATTTTTAGCAGATAACCCAAATTTTTTAGCAGATGACCCAAATTTTTAATTTGGTGTCAGTCGCTTGTACTGTAAGTACAACAAAAAAAGGACTTCCGAAAAAGTCCTCATTTATCATCTATATGATAGATTGTTGAAAAAGCTCGCCCTGAAAAACGCGGAAGCCGGTTAAAATAATTTCGATAACAAACCGCCATATTGAGCCAATAATGGTCCAAATACCAATGAAACAACTGTCATAAGTTTAATAAGAATGTTGATTGAAGGCCCTGAAGTATCTTTAAACGGGTCACCTACAGTATCACCGACAACTGCTGCTTTATGAGCTGCACTTCCTTTTCCTCCGTGAGTACCGCCTTCAATGTATTTCTTAGCATTATCCCATGCACCACCTGCATTTGACATAAATATTGCCATTAATACACCTGTTACTAACGCTCCGGCCTGTAATCCACCGAGAGCTTCAGTTCCAAGCAAGAAACCAACCAACACAGGTACTATTACTGCTAACAACCCCGGTACAACCATTTCTTTTAATGCTGCTGCCGTAGAAATATCAACGCATCTTCTGTAGTCAGGTTTCCCTTTACCTTCCATTATGCCAGGTATTTCTCTGAACTGTCTTCTGACTTCTTCAATCATTGAGAAAGCTGCTTTACCAACTGCACTCATTGTGATAGCAGAGAATAAGAATGGCAGCATACCTCCTATGAATAAACCTGCGATAACTGTTGGATTTGTTAAATTTATTGATGTAATACCAACAGATTGAGTATAAGAGGCAAACAAAGCAAGTGCCGTTAATGCAGCTGAGCCGATTGCAAAACCCTTACCTATAGCAGCAGTTGTATTACCAACAGAGTCTAATTTATCAGTAATTTCTCTTACTTCATGTGGTAATTCACACATTTCTGCTATACCGCCTGCATTATCTGATATAGGTCCGTAAGCATCAACCGCAACTGTCATACCTGTTGTTGAAAGCATACCAACTGCTGCTAAAGCTATACCGAATAGACCTTTTACATTATCTATTCCGTTTGGAGTATATCCGGCTATCATATATGCACCTATTATACCAACTGCCAAGACGATTATTGGATATGCTGTTGATCTCATACCTACAGATAAACCGCTGATAATTGTTGTAGCAGAACCTGTTTCTGATTGATCAGCAATTTCTTTAACATATTTGTAATCGCCTGATGTATAGATTTCTGTTATTTTAGCTATTACTAAACCAACAACCGAACCAAATACTATCGCCCAAAAAGGAAGTAAGCTGCCAAGTATTGAATTACTTAAGAAAAATGCTGCAGCCATAACGATTATTGAGCTTGCATATGTACCCATATTTAAAGCTTGTTGCGGGTTTGATCCTTCTTTACCTTTTACAAACATAGTACCTACTATAGAAGCCAAAATACCAACAGCACAGATTAAAAAGGCAAACAATACTCCTTTTTCTCCAAAAGCAAGAACTCCCAACGTAATAGAAGAAATTATCGATCCCACATATGATTCAAATAAGTCCGCTCCCATACCTGCAACGTCACCAACGTTGTCACCAACGTTATCAGCTATAACTGCAGGGTTTCTTGGATCATCTTCAGGAATGCCTGATTCTACTTTACCAACAAGATCTGCTCCAACGTCAGCTGCCTTAGTATAAATACCACCGCCAACACGTGCGAATAATGCAACCGAAGAAGCTCCTAAGCTGAATCCTGTTATTATATTAGCATCTCCAAATATTAACCAAAATGTACCTGTTCCTAATAAGCCAAGACCAACAACTGTCATGCCCATTACTGAACCGCCTGAAAAAGCAATGTCTAATGCTTTGTTCATACCTGATTGATATGCAGCATTTGTTGTTCTTACGTTTGCCTTTGTTGCAACAGTCATACCAAAGTATCCTGCAAGTATTGAGCACGCAGCACCTGCAGCAAAAGCTAATGCAGTTGGCCAGCTGATTGCTAATCCTAAAACAATAAACATTATAATTGCGAAAATTCCAACTGATTTGTATTGTCTTGCAAGGAATGCCATAGCACCTTCATGAATATATGAAGATATTTCTTTCATTCTGTCATTGCCCGGCTCTGCCTTACTTATTACTGATGCTTTATAAAATGCAAACAGTAACGCTAATACTCCCATTATAGGAGCAATCAATAAAATATCCATTTAATACTTTCCTCCGTTGTTAATTAATATTAAGCGCTCGAATACAATTGAGCTTTTTACATGAAAAAATAATTCTAAATTCATAAAGAATATAGAATAATATTAACATTTCCAATTAATTACAAAATATTACTGAATAGCTACCAAAATTAATGAAGCAATCAAGAAAAATATCGCTGAAGCTGCTGTAGCTTTTTCTAATTTACCTTCATAACTTCTGCCTTTATTTTTTCCCCAAATTGATTCTGCTCCACCTGCTATATCACCTGACATACCGGCTGATTTTCCTGATTGAAGCAAAATGCTTGCTATTAGAAATAAACTTGCGATTATTAATAAAATTCTCATTACAGTTTCCATCATTCCACCTCCTGCTAACTATCTTTTCTGAATAACATTAGAATTATAACACTAAAAGGTTTTATAATCAACAAATTTTTTTACAATTGATTAGCAATAGATAAGCATTGACGGGCAATAGACTAACCATTGTTTTTTCTATTGCCAATCCATTGCCTACCAATCGCCACTCTTTTGCTTATCTATTGATATTGTAGAATACTTTCATTCCGTCATATTGTGCTGCTTCACCCAACATATCTTCCAATCTCAATAATTGATTATATTTAGCAACTCTGTCTATTCTTGATGGGGCTCCCGTTTTAATTTGACCTGCATTTGTTGCAATTACCAAATCAGAAATAGTTGTATCGTCAGTTTCACCTGAACGATGCGAAACCACTGCAGTATATCCTGCTCTTTTTGACATCTCAATGGCATCCAATGTTTCTGTTATTGTACCGATTTGATTCAATTTTATTAATACTGAGTTTGTAACCTTTAAATCAATGCCTTTTTTCAATCTTTCCGTATTGGTAACAAATAAATCATCACCTACAAGCTGGATTCTGTCTCCTAATTTATCGGTAAGCATCTTCCAGCCTTCCCAATCCTCTTCATTCATTCCGTCTTCGATTGATATTATTGGATATTTGTTTACTAAATCAACATAATAATCCACCATTTCCGCTTGAGTTAATTTTCTTCCTTCACCTTCAAGTGAATATATCTTTGTTTCAGAATTATATAACTCTGTAGCAGCAACGTCAAGTGCAAGCATAACATCCTTGCCGGGAGTATATCCTGCTTTTTCTATTGCTTCGACTATTGTTGCCAAAGCTTCTTCATTAGATGAAAGATTTGGAGCAAATCCACCTTCATCGCCTACTGCTGTATTTAATCCTTTATTCTTAAGAACACTTTTTAAGCTGTGGAATATTTCAGCGCCCATTCTTAAAGCTTCCTTAAAGCTGACAGCTCCAACAGGCATTACCATAAATTCCTGAATATCTACATTATTATCGGCATGCTGCCCGCCGTTTAATATGTTCATCATAGGAACCGGCAATGTCTTTGCGTTAACACCGCCTAAATATTGATATAATTCTAAACCTAATGTATCCGCAGCAGCTTTAGCACAGGCAATTGAAGCACCTAATATTGCATTTGCTCCAAGTTTGCCTTTATTATAGGTTCCGTCCATCTCAATAAGTATATTGTCGATTAAAACCTGTTCTGTTGAATCTCTGCCTATTAATTCGGGAGCTATAATGTTGTTTACATTATCAACAGCTGTCTGAACCCCTTTTCCTAAATATCTTGATTTATCACCGTCACGTAGTTCCACTGCCTCAAAAGCACCGGTTGACGCACCTGAAGGCACTCCTGCTCTTCCGTATCCGCCGCTTTCGGTCCACACTTCTACTTCAATCGTTGGATTTCCTCTTGAATCTAATATTTCTCTTGCATATACATCTGATATAATTGTCATTTTTTCCTCCACTTATTTAATTATTAAACTGTTACCTGTCATTTCTACCGGTTTTTCAAGTCCCATAAGTTCAAGCATTGTAGGAGCTATATCCGATAATATGCCTTCCTTTAGCTTGAAGTTTTTAGGATTATGTACAACTATTAAAGGAACCTTGTTAGTTGAATGAGCTGTCACTCTTGTTAATGTCACAGGATCCAACATTTCTTCGCAGTTTCCGTGATCCGCCGTTATTATTGCTGTTCCTTCTGCTCTGATAATAAAATTAACAATTTCTCCAAGACATTTATCTACTGCTTCAACAGCTTTGATAGCTGCTTCTATGTCACCGGTATGACCTACCATGTCAGGATTTGCAAAGTTTATAATCATAACCTGGTACATATCATTCTCTAATTGCTCCATAATCATATCCTTTAATTCAAAAGCGCTCATTTCCGGTTTTAAATCATATGTCGGAACGTCCGGTGACGGAATAAGCTTTCTAACCTCATGCTTGAACGGTTCTTCAATTTCACCGTTGAAAAAATATGTTACATGAGCATATTTTTCAGTTTCTGCAGCTCTTAACTGCTTATAACCCTTTGAGCTTAAATATTCACCCAAAGTATTTTTTACAAAGTGAGGTTCAAAAGCAATTTCAACATTTTCTATGGTTTTATCGTATAAAGTCATAGAAACAAATTTAACATTTACTTTTTTTCTGTCAAAATAATTAAATTCTTCGTCTACAAAAGCTCTTGTAATTTGCCTTGCTCTGTCAGGTCTGAAATTATAAAACACTACAGCATCATTATCTTTTACGGTTATTAATTCTCCGTTTTGATTTTTTACCATAATCGGTTTAATAAATTCATCTGTTACACCGTTTAAATACGATGATGTTATTGCCTCAAGAGGATCATTGAATATTTCTCCCTCCCCTTTAATTAATGCATTATAGGCTAATTCAACCCTGTCCCATTGCTTATTTCTGTCCATTGCATAATATCTTCCCATTATTGTGGAAATATGCCCAATACCTATATTTTTGATTTTTCTTTTAAGCTCTTTAATATAATTTGGACTGCTTGTCGGACTGACATCACGACCGTCAGTAATGCAATGTATAGCTAAATTGTTAATACCTTTTTTCTTAGCAAGCTCCATTAAGCTATATAAATGAGAATTATGACTGTGGACTCCGCCGTCAGATAATAGACCAACAAAATGCAACGTAGATTTGTTTTCCAATACATAGTCAAAAGCTGAATTCAGAGCTTCATTACTCTCTATTTCACCCTCTTCAATTGCTTTGGTTATACGTGTAAAATCCTGATACACTATTCTGCCTGCACCAATATTTAAATGTCCTACTTCCGAATTACCCATTTGTCCTTTTGGAAGCCCAACATCATAACCGCTTGTAGATAAAACAGTATTAGGATATTTTCTCATCAATACATCAAAATTAGGGGTTTTAGCTCTACTTATTGCATTTCCCTCATAATCATTGCCTATTCCCCAGCCATCAAGGATAATAAGTGCTGTAACTTTATTCATGTTATGACCTGCCTTACTTTGCATAATTAATAATTTTATAAAATTCTTCGGCCTTTAAGCTTGCACCGCCTATCAGTGCTCCGTCTATATCCGACTGTGTAAGTATTTCTTTGGCATTGTCTGCCTTTACGCTTCCACCATATTGAATGATTACCTTATCCGAAATATCTGAACTGTATATTTCTGACAAACAGTTTCTGATAAAGTATGCCATTTCATTTGCTTGCCGGCTGCTTGCAGTTCTGCCTGTTCCTATAGCCCATATTGGTTCATATGCAATCACAGTTTTAACTGCTTCAGAACCGTCAACATTTTCAAAGCCCTTAATAATTTGGTTTTTTACGGTTTCTTTTTCAATTCCGCTTTCTCTTTGCTTTAGCGTTTCTCCTACACATACTATGGGAATTATACCATGTATGTGTGCAGCTTTCAATTTCTTATTTACAGTTTCATCCACTTCATTGAAGTATTGTCTTCTTTCAGAATGTCCGATTATAACATAATCAACACCAATATTTTTGAGCATTGCTGGTGATATTTCGCCTGTAAAAGCTCCGACCTCTTCGAAGTGCATGTTTTGAGCTCCAACCTTTATATCGAAGCCTGATAAACTTTGTTTAACATGGTATAAATTAACAAAAGCAGGACATATTAAAACATCGGCATCCTTATCAAATTTACCCGATAATGATTTTAATTCTTCGACTAATGCTAAGCTATCATCTAAATCATTATTCATTTTCCAATTTCCGGCTATTAACTTTCTTCTCATTACATCCTCCTATTTGTCGTCGACCGCATCAATTCCCGGAAGAATTTTACCCTCTAAGAATTCTAATGAAGCTCCACCTCCTGTAGATATATGAGTTATTTTATCTCCAAGGCCAATTTTTTCAACAGCAGCGGCACTGTCTCCGCCACCAATGATTGAAACAGCATTTGTATTTTCAGCGATACTTTGTGCAATTGAATTTGTTCCCTTTGCAAAGTTATCCATTTCAAATACCCCTAAGGGTCCGTTCCAAATAATTGTGCTCGATTTTTTAATAACTTCTTTGAATAATTCAATAGTTTTATCACCTATATCAAGTCCCATAAAACCTTCGGGCATTTTATCAACATCCGTTACAAAGTACTCCGTATCATTTTTAAACTCTTTTGCAACTACAGTATCAACCGGAAGAATAAGATTAACGTTTTTATTTTTTGCTTTTTCAATTAAACTTTTTGCTAAATCTTGTTTTTCTTCCTCTAATAAAGAAGTTCCAATTGAATAACCCATGGATTTAAGAAACGTGTACGTCATTCCTCCACCAATAAGTATGTTATCTGCTATGCTAAGTAAATTTTCTATAACTGCTATTTTATCTGATACTTTGGCACCGCCTAAAATAGCAGTAAGAGGTCGTTTAGGATTATGAAGCGCATTACCCATAATCTCTATTTCTTTTTCAACCAGAAAGCCTACTGCCGATGGTAAATGCTTGCAAATACCTGCATTAGATGCATGGGCTCTGTGTGCGGTACCAAAAGCATCATTCACATAAATTTCTCCTAAAGAAGATAAATCTTTAGCGAAATCTTCTCCGTTTTTCTCTTCTTCTTTTCTGTACCTTGTATTTTGAAGAAGCATAACATCTCCCGGCGCTAAATCATGTGCATCTTTCTTTACATTTTCGTCGACAACAATATCACAGTCGGCAAATATTACTTCTTTTCCCAAAAGCTCACTTAATCTTTTAGATACAGGAAAAAGTGAGTATTTTGGATTTGCTTCTCCCTTTGGTCTTCCTAAATGAGACATTAATATTAAAGAAGCTCCGTTATTCAGTAAATATGTAATAGTAGGCAATGAGCTTGTAATTCTTATGTCATCAGTTATATTATTATTTTCATCAAAGGGCACATTAAAATCGCATCTGACTAATACCTTCTTACCCTTTACATCTAAATCCTTTAAAGTTTTCTTATTCATACAAAACCCTCCGTATAACAATAGAAAAGCAATGGATTAGCTGTTGATTTGCAATGGATGGGCAATTGTTATGTTCTCCTGTATTTTCTAATCTATTGCCTATCCACTGCCTATCTATTGCTTATCTATCGCCTATCTATTGTTCATTGCTCCCCAATATTTTGCTAATCTAACTAATTGTGCCGTAAATGACATTTCATTGTCGTACCAAGCAATTAGTTTTATTAATTGTTTTCCTTCAGATTCAAGTATTTGTGTAGATAAAGCGTCAAATATACATGCATAGTGACTTCCTATTACATCACTTGAAACTATTGGATCTTCTGTGTATGCTAATGATTCATTTGCTGCCTTTTTAATTGCCGCATTGATTTCTTCCTCAGTAGTATTTCTGTTTAATTCAACAGTTAAATCAACTACAGAGCCGGTTATAGTCGGTACCCTGAGAGCCATACCGTCAAGCTTTCCTTTTAATTCAGGAAGTACTTTACCAACTGTTTTAGCTGCTCCTGTTTCAGCAGGTACAATATTCGCAGCCGCAGCACGTCCTCTTCTTGCCATAATTCCTTTTTTATGTGAATTGTCATGAATGTTTTGGTCATTTGTATATGCATGAACTGTTGTCATCAAACCTTTTACAATTCCAAATTCATCATTTAATGCTTTTGCCAATGGTGCAAGACAGTTAGTTGTACATGATGCTGCAGAAATAACTGTTTCAGTACCGTCAAGTATGTTATGGTTTACATTGTAAACTATAGTCTTTAAATCTCCCTTGCCGGGTGCTGATAATAATACTTTTTTAGCTCCGGCCCTTATATGCGCTTCTGCTTTTTCCTTATCATTAAATTTACCTGTACAATCAATTACTAAATCAATGTTTAACTCTTTCCAATTGCAATTTTCAGGTTCTTTAATGCTTGATGTCAATATTTCATTGCCGTCTACAACTAAAGCTTTTTCATTATAAGTTATTTTGTCTGTTATGAAGTTTCCGTGGGCAGTATCGTATTTAAGTAAATAAGCCAATGTTTCAGCGTTAGAATTAGTGTTGATTGCAACAACCTTAAAATCCGGGTCCTGTGCCATTAATCTTAATGCCAATCTTCCTATTCTACCAAATCCGTTAATTGCTACTCTAACCATAAAATCCTCCTAAAAATTAATTTATATTATTTAAAATTTATGAAATTCAATAAGGGTTTTGCCCTTTATTCAGCATGGTTATAATTTTAATATCTTTATAGCAGCAGCTTCGTCTGTTACAAGGATAAAGTTATTGTTAAATTTAGAAAATGCATAGATTGTCTCCGCCTTTGAACTTCCTGCCGCTACACATATAGCATTTTTAATGGTTTTAAAATTGTCCAATGTTATTCCCACAGAGTTAGTTTCAATTTTTACATTTCCATACTGGTCGAAAAAATATCCAAAGGTTTCGGCAATTAAATTTTCGGACTCAATTTTGCTTAGAACTTCTTTATCCGACTTTCTCCTTACAGCCATTTTCTTAGCATTTCCAAGACCAAAAACCAATAAGTTTATTTTTTTTATATCTTCTAAAACTTCATTTATCAGCTTGTTATTTTTTAAAACATTCAATCCTTCTTTATCTAAATTATCAGGAATGTGCAGCAGTTTATAGCGTGCATCTAATTTTTCGGCTAAATTTGCGGCTATTGTATTTGCCTGAATTTCTAATTCTTCGCTCAACCCGCCTCTCGCAGGTAAGACCAAAAGATTTTTCAAGCCTTTTTTGCTCTTCATATGATTAACAGTACATGCCATAGTGGTTCCGCCTGTTATTCCTAACACAGTATCATTTTTAATGAAATCCAAAACAATTTCGGCTGCCTTTTTTCCTAAATCATGAAATGCATATAAATCATTTTCCGTATCACCTGCAACAACCGCAACGCGTTTTAACTTTAATTTATCCTTCAATTTTATTTCTAAATCAGATAAATTTTTAATATAATAAAAAGTATTATGCACCTCTGATACTATGTCTATACCCATATCTGTTAATTTTACTCCGGCAGAATGAATATGTATTAAATTTAATTCCTTCAACCTGTCTATTTCAGTTCGCATGGTTCGTTCAGACATACCTAACTTATTAGCTAAAGTTCTTCTGCCGACAGGCTCAAAACTACTGATAATTTTTAAAATTTCATACCTTCTCATCAGTAAGCCAACTGTTTCGGGAACTATTTTATTTTGAATTTCAAGTATTTTATCTATATCCATAAACCCTCCGGGATATATTTCGTCCCATATGCATTTTTTCGTCCCTAACTTCATTTTATCATATTTAGTTTTAAATGCAATAGTATTTTTATAAATCGGGAAATTAATTTTGATTAATATCAGATTCGAAAATTAGATATGTGTTATACTATATGGCTTAGTTTTTTATATGTGTTTTATTATTTAAATTATATCACGATGATATATTAATGTACAGACAAATTTTATTTAAAAAAAGATTCCTCACTAATTCTCAAACTGACGCTTATGTTGTCATCTTGAACATATGAGGGACCTCATTAATTTAATACAAATGGCATGCTACCTTATGTTTACTATCAATTGTTTTTAAATCAGGCATTTCTTCATGACATATTTTTTTTACATACATACATCGCTCTACAAACCTACAGCATTCTTTTGGATTAATCGGACTTGGTATTTCTCCTTTTAATCTTATTCTTTCTTTAGTTTTTGCAATATTGGGGTCTGCTTCAGGTATTGCAGATAACAGTGCTTGTGTATAAGGATGTAAGGGATTTCTATACAACTCCACTGATTCGGCTTGTTCTACAATCATTCCTAAATACATAACTATAACTTTGTCTGAAAGATATTTTACAACACTTAAATCATGAGCTATAAATAAATATGTTAGATTTCTTTCTTTCTGTAACCTTTTTAACATATTTAATACTTGTGCTTGTATAGAAACATCTAAAGCTGATATCGGTTCGTCACATACAATAAATTTTGGATTAACCGATAACGCTCTTGCAATTCCAATACGCTGTCTTTGACCTCCGGAGAATTCATGGGAAAATCTTGACATATGCTCTTTATTTAAGCCAACTGATTTAAGTAAGTCTTCAATTCTTTCATCTAATTCATTTTCAGTAACATTTTCATGGATTCTAATTCCTTCGCCAACTATGTCTTTTACAGTCATTCTCGGATTTAAAGAAGAATATGGATTCTGAAATATCATTTGTATATTTTTACAGTATTGCAGCTTATTCTTGCTAAAATTGTCGTCAAAAACATTTTTACCTTGATATAATACTTCACCCTTTGTAGGTTCATATAGCTTTACTAAGCATCTTCCTGTTGTAGATTTGCCACATCCTGATTCGCCTACAAGTCCAACCGTTTCTCCTTCATATATATCAAAGGATACATCTTCTACTGCTTTTAATATTTCTTTTTTATTGATTTGAAAATATTTACTTAAATTCTTAACTTGTACCAAAGGTTGATTGTTCATTTATACCACCTCGCTTATAAGTTGTTTTTTACACGGCAGAACAACTTCTTGTGCTAATTCATGTTGCAACCAACACATTGTTGTGTGTACATGGGTTATATTATATTCGAGCGGTAATTTGTTATAGCAAATTTCCATAGCATACTCACATCTTGCTGCAAAAGGACATCCTAAAGGAGGAGAAAACAAATCAGGAGGAGTTCCCTCAATCGGCTGGAGGTCAGTATCTTTATCAGTTTCTAAACTTGCTATGGAGCATAATAATCCTGATGTATATGGATGCTTAGTATTATAAAATATATCATCAACCAATCCTCTTTCAACAATTTTGCCTCCATACATAACTAATACTCTGTCGCACATTTTTGCAATAACTCCCAAATCATGAGTTATCAGTATAATGGTTCTTTTTAAATTGCGTTGTAAATCCTTTAATAAGTCAAGTATTTGAGCTTCTATGGTAACATCTAAGGATGTGGTAGGTTCATCAGCTATTATGATGCTTGGGTTACCAATAAGAGCTATAGCAATCATTACCCTTTGTTTCATTCCACCGCTTAACTCATGAGGATATTGATTGTATCTTCTTTCACCATCTGAAATTCCTACTAATTTTAATATTTCTAAAGCTTTTTCTTTTAATTCTTTTTTATTATATAATTTTCTTTGCACAAATATTTCTTCTATTTGTTTGCCGACTTTCATTGTTGGATTTAAAGATGTCATTGGATCTTGAAATATAAAGCCTATTTCTAATCCTCTGATTTTCATTATTTCTTTATCAGGCATTTTTATGATTTCTTTGCCTTTATATAAAATAGACCCGTTACTAAAGAACCCGGGAGGTTCCGGATTAAGCTTAATTATACACTGTGCCGTTACACTCTTACCACAACCTGATTCGCCTACGATACCAATAACTTCACCTTCATTTACGTCAAAACTTACATCTCTTACAGCTTTCACAATTCCACCATATGTGTAAAATGAATAACTTAAATTTTTAACTTCCAGTATTTTATCCATAAGTCACTTCCTTTTTATTCAGATCCTCTTAGTTTTGGATCTAATGCATCTCTCAGTCCATCGCCTAATAAATTTAATGCAAGCATTGTAGTACATATAAAGAATGATGGTATAAATAGCTGATAAGGATAAACTCTTAATAGTTTAACTCCTGATTTAGCCAAAATACCC
>NZ_DAMASY010000002.1:0-190186 GCF_032080165.1 Sedimentibacter sp. | reverse complement strand
GGTGGTGCAACACCAAGACCTATATAGCTTAGAAAAGCTTCGCTGAATATTGCTCTTGGAACCGACATAGTAAGATTAGTAATAATTAAACCCATTATATTAGGAATTATATGTTTTATTATTATGGAAAAATCCGAAACTCCAAGAACCTTCGCTGCACATACAAAATCTTGTTCTTTTAACCTTAAAACTTCGCCTCTTACGAATCTTGCGGTCCCGATCCATCCTACAATAATCATTGCAATAATTAATGAGGTAATCCCTTGACCTAAAACAACCATTATTAAAATAGCTACAATTAAATAAGGAATTCCATAAAGAACATCTATAATTCTCATAATAATTAAATCAGTAGTTCCGCCATAATATCCTGAAATTCCGCCTATTATGCCACCAATAAAAGTATTTATAATGGTAGAGACAAAACCTATAGCAAGAGAAACTCTGGCACCCCTCCAAATTCTTGTCCACAAATCACGTCCTAATTCATCAGTACCAAACCAATGCTCAGAAGAAATAAATTGATTCATCTTTGATGAATTGATTTCCGTATATTTATATTGACTGATAATTGGTCCAAATACTGCTAAAAAAATATAAACTAAAATTATTATTAAACCGGTATAAGCTACTTTATTTTTTTTAATTCTTCTCCATGCATCTTTCCAATATGTTAAATTAGGTCTTGATATGGATTCCATTTTATCTGTATTTTTTCCGATAGTTATAAATTGAGATACACTTAATTCTTGTGAATTATCATTAACCATATAATTAACCTACTTTCCTGTTATTCTTATCCTTGGATCTACTATTCCATATAAAATATCTACAATAAAATTAGCAAATACTAAAAATATACCGTAAAATACAGTCATTCCTAAAATAATAGAATAATCTTGATTTTGTACACTTTGAACATAGTATTTACCCATTCCGGGTATTGTAAAAATTGATTCTATTACAAATGTACCGGTTAACACTGCTGCAACAGTTGGACCTAACACTGTTATTACCGGCATAATAGCATTTCTTACTTGATGCTTATATGTTATTCTGAATTTAGAAATTCCTTTAGATTTTGCGGTTTTAATATAATCCTGCTGTATTACTTCCAACATACTTGCCCTCATTAGTCTTGAAACTAAAGCTAAAGTATAAAATCCTAATCCTATTGAAGGTAAGATTGTGTGGCTTATGCCATGGTATTGAGCAACCGGAAACAATCCCCACTTAATACCGAAAAAATATTGTAATAATGATCCAATAATAAAATCCGGTACTGAAGTTCCTATAATAGCAATTATTACACAGCCAAAGTCCAATATTTTACCTCTGTTTAAGGCAGCAATTATACCCAAAACTAAACCTAAAGATATAGAAAATGACAAAGCTCTCATTCCTAAATCAAAGGAATAAGGAAATGATTCAGCTATAATTTTGTTAACACTTTGATTAACATACTTTATTGAATAACCAAAATCACCCTGAGCTAAATTTTTTATATATGTAAAGTATTGAACTATTAACGGTTTATCAAAACCATAGTATCTTTCTAAATTTGCTCTTATTTCAGGGGTAAGCTTGTCGCTTGTAAAAGGGTCACCCGGCATTAACCTCACTAAAAAAAATACAACTGTTACTAATACTAATATGGTTATGAGAGATATCCACAACCTTTTTAAAATATAATTAGCCATATATTCACCTTTATTTCGTATTTTTAAGAATATAATTTACGCTATTCAGACAATATTAAAGTTCTATTAAATCTCTTGGCGAATTAGTTAAACTTTCATTGCCGTCTTTTAATACTAAAATTTGATCTTCTATTCTTACCCCTCCCCAACCCGGTATGTAAATACCCGGTTCTATTGTAACAACATTGTTTTCTTTTAATATGTCGTTGGATTTGGGACTCATAAATGGTATTTCATGTACATATAAACCAATACCGTGTCCAATTCCGCTATAGTGATAATTATAGTACTCTGTATCCTTTATAACTTCAATAGATGCATTGTAAACCTTTTTAGCACTAACTCCGGCAGCCATTACTTTTTTAGAATCTTCTAACATTCTATTTTCCAAATTATAAACTTCCCTTTGTTTTGCCGTAGCTTTACCAACTATTACGGTCCTTGTCATATCAGATAAATATCCCTTATAGCTGCAACCATAATCCATCAAAACAAAATCACCGTACTCGATTGCTTTATTAGAAGGTATACCATGAAGCAAAGAAGTTCTTTTGCCAGATATCAATATATTGCCATATGGTTTTGTATCTGAACCTTCTATTACCATATAATGTGATAATTTAGAAGCTAACTCTTTTTCTGTTACTCCTATTCTAATGTCCCTTAATATTCTTTCGAAAGCTCTATCAGCAATCTGACATGCCACTCTTAAATTATGTATTTCCTCATGTGTTTTAATAGATCTCAGCTCTTCTATCACACCTGTAATCGGAACAGCTTCAGAATTAATTTTTATTAATTCGCTATAAGTATTGTAATCTACATAATCTCCTTCAAAAGCAAACCGTTTTATATTCATGCCTTCTATAATTTTTTTTAACGTTTCAGGAATGGTCTTACCGATTTCTCTCCAATTGTAAATAATAAAACCCGGACATTCTTGTTCAGCCTGTTCGGTATATCTTGGATCAGTTATAAAATAATTACCTTTCTCAGTGATAAATAAGTACGAATCATCACCTGTATATTGACTTAAATATCTGACATTTTGTAGTTTTGAAATAAATATACCATCAATATTTTGTTCTCTCAAATAATCAAATAAAATGTTTATCATAAATTCACCTTAAATTTAATATGCTATACAATTATACTTCAATTAAAAAGATGATTCTGCTATGCAGAATTCATCTTTTTAATGTTTAGTCTATATTAACTATTCTACAATTTCTGCATAAATATAGTCGTAATTTAATCCAACAAAGTATGTTTCAAATCCTTTGACTTTTGGATTTAAAAGCATTGCCATTCTTCTTAGTTGAAGTGGAACTATTGCGCCATCTTCTAACAATGTTTTTTCGGCATTAAATAGTGCATCCATTCTTTCTTGCGAGTTTGTATTTGTAAGAGCTTCTTCTATGTAAGCATCGTATGCTTCACTATTGTAAGAACCATGGTTATATGGCGAATCAGTAGTCCATAATTCTAAATATGTCATCGGGTCTGAATAATCCGGAACCCATCCTGTTACAACCATTTCAAATTCATGAGCAGATTCCATTTGTAATCTTTGTTTGTAAGGAACCTGTCTGATATTTACTGTTATACCAAGTTCTTGCATTTGACTTTGCAATACTTCTGCCTCAATTCTTGTGCGCTCTTCATCGGTCGTTAATAATTCAAGTACAATTTCAGAAGGACCTTTAACTCCTAATTCACTGATAGCTTTATCTAAATATTCTTTTGCCTTATTTAGATCGCCTTTTACAGGAAATGCTTCATATGGATATTCATCACCATAATCTTTATTTACACCCTTAACCTGTGGTAATACGTATCTCGTATTTGCCTGATATACATTCTTAGCAGATAAAAGAATATAATCTTCACGGTTAAGCGAATAATTTAAGGCCAATCTTAAATTTTTATTTTCTAATTGACTGCTTCCATCCATATTTATCTTAATATAGTCGTTTGCTCCATCAAAATAATATGTAACTTGATCTTCATAATTAGATATAATCTCAGAAGGAACATTAACTTGATCTAATTCTCCCTGTTCATACATTGCAACTGCTGTCATTCGATCAGGTACCGTTAAAACATGAACCTCGTCAAGGTTTATAGCATCTGCATCCCAATAATAAGGATTCTTTTCAAGAATTATTCTATCCTCATGTTTCCATTCCTTTACTATGAAGGGACCACTGTATACGTTTTTATCAGCATCTGCAGAAAAATTCTTACCATATTTCTCTACCAAATCTTTTCTAACAGGGCATAATTGTGACATTGAAGTCATACTTAAAAAATATCCGGTAGGATTATTAATTTCAATTACTAAAGTTTTTTCATCAAGAGCTTTAACTCCTAATTCTTCTACAGGCATATTTCCTGCATTTATTTCTCCTGCATTCTTTATCAATGATGTAACCAAAAATGAATAATCACTTGCAGTAGCAGGATCAACTAATCTTCTTAAGGCATATTCAAAATCATATGCAGTGATTGTAACTCCATCTGACCATTTTGCGTCATCTCTCAAGTAAAATGTATAAGTCTTCCCATCGTCTGAAATTTCATATTTTTCTGCTACACCGGGTTTGATTTCACCGATATGATTACGCATCAATCCATCAAAAATATGAAAACCAACAGTTGCACTCGGTATTGAATTCATAAGCTGTGGGTCTAATGTTGGTACATCTGTTGTTAAAGAATATCTGAATATTTTTCTTGCTGTCTCATTGGTTTCATTACTTGGTACTTCATTGCTTGGTGTTTCACTGTTAGGTGTTTCGTTTGATACAGGTTTATCGTTTTGACCGGGTGTCGTGCATGCTGATAATGATAAAAACAGTGCAATAATTAATAAAATACTTATTATCTTTTTTAACATAATATCCTCCCACTCCCTTGATAACGTTCACAAATTATATCATATCTTGTCCTACGAAAATTGTAAAAAAGTGCTGATATTAAAAAATATTTAGTAAGCTTATTCTCTGGTCTCAATACATCACACTGTACAGCACAAAAAAAGAATATACTTACATTTGTATATTCTTAACTATTGTTTTTCTATCGTTTACCTATTGTTTCAGCTATTACTCGCTATAGTTCTCCTATTGTTTTCAGTATCTTCTTCTCATTGATGATGCGGGTATTCTCATTTCGTCTCTGTATTTGGCAACAGTCCTCCTTGAAATATTTATACCGTTTTCACTTAACATTTCAGCAATTTTTTGATCGCTTAAAGGTTTTTGAGCATTTTCTTCATTAATAAATTTTTGTATTTGTGTTTTAACGCTTGTTGAAGATATACCGTCTCCGTCAGACTCGCTTATACTGCTTGCAAAAAAATATTTCAATTCAAATAAACCTCTTGGTGTTTGAACATACTTACCGTTTGTAGCTCTGCTGACTGTTGACTCATGAACACCTATATCATCAGCCACATCTTTTAAAACCAACGGTTTTAATGCTGTCTTACCTTCATCGAAAAATTTTCTTTGGAATTTTAAAATGGATTCCGTAACCTTGTATAATGTTTTTCTTCTTTGTTCTATACTCTTGATAAGCCACATTGAAGAATTTAATTTATCGGTTAAAAATTTATTTGCTTCCTTGTCATCTAAATCATTAACCACGCTTTTATAATAATTGCTTATTGTAAGAGTCGGTAAGTTATTATCATTAACAATAATTATATATTCGTCATTTATTTTTTCTATGGTTACATCGGGAACTATATATCTTATGTTATCACTGTCAACTATAAATCCTCTTGAGGGCTTTGGTTCAAGCATTTTTATGATATCGCAAATACCTTGAACACGAGATACCGTTATGTGTAAATCCTTCGCTATTTTTTGAATTCTGTTCGCTGCAATATCTTCTAAATAATTTTCTGCGATAATATAAGCATTTTTGTCTTGAATACCTTTTTCTTTAAGTTGAATCATAAGACATTCGCCTAAATTTCTTGCCCCGACCCCAACAGGATCAAAGGTTTGTATTAATCTTAAAACTCTTTCAACCTCAACCACATCTTCATTTAACAATAAACTGATATCCTGTACCGAGCAGCCCAAATAACCTTTTCCGTCAAGAGATTCAACTATAAATTCACCGATTCTTTTTTCTTTATTTGTTTTAACCGACACACCAAGCTGAACCATCAAATGATCTTTAAGAGACATTTTTTTGGATGTATAGCTTTCAAAGGATTGCTTTTCATCAGAATCTATATTTCTTTCATAAGCTTTATAGCTTAGATCATCATATCTTTCAGTAATATCCTTCCAATCTAACTCATCATTTCTCTCTTCTTTTTCATATTTTATCTCAATTTCTTCATTAGAAGAATCTTGATTTTTATTATCAACTGATTCAAGAAAAGGATTTACTTCTAACTGTTTGTATATAAATTCCATTAATTCCACATTATTAAATTGTAATATCTGAATCGCTTGCCTCAATTCAGGTGTCATAATAAGCTTTTGAGTTTGAGTAAGGTTTAATTCAAAACCCATTTTCATAATATCACTCCTCAATATAATATTATATCAAATAATATTAAATTTACAATAAAAAAATGTCATTCTGAATAAAGATAAAAAAAGTCATTCTGAGATAGCCTATGAATCTCAAATAATAATTCGGGATTCTTAGTCTCGCTCAGAATGACATATTTGGTTAGTGGTTAGTCATCTCGCAGTCGGCATCAACAGTCTGTTTTTTCTGCTGCTATAAATTCATTATCTTCAAGAATTTTTATTGCCTCGTCGGTTTTTGCATCATTGACTAAAATTATAGGCCCTGTACAGCCCATGCCGCTTTCCGCATATATATTATTTTTCCACAATATTTTAACCGCATCTTCTAAATCCATAATTTCTATACCTGAAATTTGAGAAGTTACCACAGTCTTTTCAGGAGCTTTTACTTCTTCAGCTTCTTCGGTCTTTTTGAAAACTTTTAAACTGTTTAATATTTCTGTCAGCCCTGCAGTTTTCGCTTTTTCAAATTCTTCCTTAGCTATTTTCATACAATTTCCCTTTACCAAGACAGAAGCAAATTTAATTGCTCCTTCTATTAGCGGTGCACCTGAAGCTCTTGAGATAATTAAAATTAATTTGTCAAAGCCTTCCCCGATGCCGGGTCCGTATCCATAGCCAAGTGATTCAAAATTGCCTCCTGTCGTAAATGATGAGAATATTTTTATCATTAAATTTCCTGTCAAGGAATCCATAACCATTACATCACATGAGCCCATCAAAAGGTCATTTCCTCTCATTACGGCACCGCCGTCTGCTCTTTTAGATGATGCAAAATTTATGTCATAGCCCTGTTTTTTAAGCTTACTTAAAGCTATTTCCGTTTGTCTTGCTCCATCAACGTTCAGTATACCTACTGTCGGATTTTTAATACCGCATGCTTTAGCTGTTATGATACCGTAAATAGCATTTTTAATCATACCTTCAACTTTATCAGTTGATGAAGTACCTGTTGTAGTAGCTATAAACATTTCCTTGCCGGTTCCGGGAGTTATAATTCTACCGACAGTTGATACTCCTATTGGGAATGGATAATGCATCGTGACCGCCGCGTCAACTTCCTTGTTATTAAGCATTTCTTCCATTACCTTGTGTGCTTCATCTTCAGATTTTACTAAGACGGTTTTAACGCCCTCTGCTTCTTTGGTAGCGATAACAGTTGTGTCGGCACCGTTTCTGTTTGCATTTAAAGCAGCTCTGAAAATATTATCTTCACCATGCTCACTGCCTGTTGCAGTAACTAAAACTCTCGGCTTTTGTCCATATTCTCCGCTGATTAATGTATCAGCCAATTGATTGAACACTTTACCGATAATTTGATTTACCTGTTTTTCGGACATGTTACCTCCTACTCAGCCATCAGATTCGAAGCGAAATTCTTTAATGCCTGTGCAATTAATTCTTTTACCTTTTCTTCTGATATAGTTGATTGTGGTTCTGATTTACCTTTATTTGCTTCAATAATAAAGGATACTCCGTCAAATAAATTTGTCATTCTTCCAAGGAACAAGCTGCCTTTTCCTACTATCATGGCATTCTTAATTTTTCCTTCTAATATATCTTGTCTGCAGAAACCTATATATGGAACTCCTGAAGGTATGTGTCCTTGTGTAGGAGCCCATCCCTGCATACCATGCTGTTCTGTAAACGAAGCTAAATCCTTTTTGTCTATATCGCCGCGTTTAACCGCTAAAGCACCTATCATCTTGTAATTTGCCAAGGGAACATCTCCTGCTCCTGCAGGTTTAGTGATATCGGGATTTTGCATTTCGACAGAATATTTGTCAACATCAGTAATCTTCATTCCGGCTTTATCCAGCGATGAAACTAATGAAGTAATAACTGCCTGTGGTGATGAACCGGTTCCAACAGTATGTCTGCCTATTAAATCAAGATTGATTTCAGGATTAATACCGTCATTTTCACTTACCAAGACAGCAAATCCACCAAGCACATCCTCTAATACAGGAAGGCTTTTTTTAACGTGGTCTTTACCGTTCATACCCAGCTTTGCAGTAGCTCCTCCTGCTGAAACCACAACATTTTTAAATACACCTGCCTTAACCAATGCAGCTGCCTCTATCAATGCATGCGTTGGTCCTGCACAGAAACCTCTTGTATCCGAACCTGTTGCATTTACAAATCCGGCAACCTCAGCGCATGCCTTGGCAAAGTTGCCTCCGCCTCTTTGGTTCATATCCCCGCAAGCTTCTTCACAACAATCTATTACATAGTCAATATCTTCTTTGTTTATATTGTTTTTATAAACCAAGTTTAATAAAGCAAGAACATTAGACGCTTTAGAAACAAGGTTTTCATGCATAACATGAGCGTTTAAGTTTACATCAAGATCATGAGCTCGCTTAACACATCCCGCTAATACACCATTGTGGTATAATGGTTCTGCGTGTTCTTCTTCAACATATTTTTTTATAACCGCAGCATCCTCACCTGCTTTAATTCTTTGCAGCAAGCTATCATCAAACAGCGGATGATTTCTTAATTTCTTTTTCGTTTCTTCTAAAAAATTATTTTCAAGTTTTACTAAATCAAATACGTCACACATTTGCATCAAGATAATAAATTCGTCCTGAGGCATGATTTCTCCGTATTTTCCAAACCTATCTGCGTTATCTGAATTTTTATCGTGCCAGGGTTGTTCATATTTTCCTAATTCTTCAGGGACTATATTTCCAATATATGTTTGATTTGGCAGATATCTTACTACTTGTTCAAAAGATCTCAGGTGATCTTTTATCTGTTTTAAATACTCAGAATTTGGATTAACGGTTCTTTCGGTTGTTTGAGTAGTACCGTTATGAATAACCATATCAGGTACATGTACCAATATATAACTGGCACCTTTAATTACACTGTTCATAATAACCTCCGTTATTTGAAATTTGCTTCGCATCTCTGCGAAGCAAATCTATATGTTCTAATTGAGGACATTCCTTTTTCTTCAAAGACTTTCCTGATAACTAAAGGTGTGTCCTCATTCCTCTAAAGATATTTACAATAATCTTTACGTATTGGAGCCATTTCATTAATAATGTCATCAACATCCAATACCATTTCCATCATACTAATTTGTTCATCATAAACCGCTTCATCTATTTCATCTTTTATTTCCGGTTCACATACGTGGAATACTGAGAGTCCTAACTGAACTCCTGTCAATGGACCTGCAAATGTAGGGTCTCCGTTTGTTACGGTTTCTGCAGCAAGACCTGCTGCTTCACCTTCAGCTGCTCCAAGTACAACTACTAAATTTTCAGCACCGTACTTATCTGCAAATTCTTTAACCCTTTTTTGATTTTCCAAATCCATTGCGCCTGCACTAGTTCAGACAAAGCATTCTGTAGATGAAAATACAACTTCAGCGCCGGCAGTTTTTACACATTCTTCTATAGCCGGTCCTGGTATTCCGTCTCTGTCGCCTATTATTATTACTTTTTTTCCTTGTAATAAGCTCATTTATATCCTCCTTATTAATTGTATATTTTAATATATTTTTTCGATGGTTTAACCCAAAGAATCTCATTCAATACTAAATATATTTTTTTATCATTGCTTCTACATTTTCATGAGTAGCATCTTCTTTGATTAGTTCTTCAACTTTTTCTCCATCTTTGTAAATAGCAACTACAGGTAGACCTAATACCTTTTGTCCAATAGCAACTCTTCTTGCTTTAGTAGTATTTAATTTAGTGAATTTAACTTTATCTCCATATTTTTCAGATAGCTCCATCACATGAGGCATCAGAGCTTCACATGGAGCACATCCGTCGCCAAAGAAGTCAACTAATATGTACCCTTCACTTTGTAATACTTCCTGATCAAAATTAGTTTTATCAAGTACTAACATTTCGCACCTCCTATATATTTTCTATATATTTCTCCGCCTGAACTGCTGCTATTGCACCATCTGCTGCTGCAGTAACAACCTGTCTCAAGCCTTTTACTCTGATATCACCCGCTGCATAAACACCATCAATATTAGTTTTCATGCTTTCATCAGTTACAATATAGCCATTTTCTAAATTTAATATACCTTCAAACAATTTAGTTTTCGGCTCATAACCGATAAATACAAATATACCGAATGTACCGTCATCTTCATCTGCAACTACTTCAGTCAATTCACCTGTTTTAACATTTTCTATAACCATGGAATTAACGATTCCGTCACCTTTGATTTCCTTAACTACAGAGTCCCAAATAAAATTTAATTTTGGCTCTGCAAAAGCTTTCTCCTGTATTGATTTAGCTGCTCTTAATTCATTTCTCCTGTGAATTAAAGAAACCTTTCTGGCAAATTTAGTTAAGTATAATGCTTCTTCAACTGCAGTATCACCGCCGCCGACTACAAACACTTCAAAATCTTCGAAAAATGCCGCATCACATGTTGCACAATAAGAAACTCCTTTACCGGTGAATGTTTTTTCGCCGGGACAACCGATTGGTTTTGAAGTAGCTCCGCCTGCAATTATAATTGATTTGCCAACATATTCGCCTTTCTTTCCAACAAGAACTTTTTCCTTGCCTTCAAGTTTAACTTCAACTATTTCGTCATAAACCTTCTCAGCTCCGAAATGTTTGGCTTGTTCGGCCATTCTGTCTACTAACGTAGGTCCGGATTCACCTTCTAAACAGCCGGGATAATTCTCAACTTCAGATGTAAGAACAATTTGTCCTCCATCTTTTTCTTTTTCAATTATCAATGTATTAAGTCTGGCTCTTCCAGCATAAAGACCTGCTGATAGACCTGCCGGACCTGCACCTATAATCAATACGTCATATACCTTGCTCATTTTGCACCTCTCTTCCCTAAAATTTTGTCATATATACATTGTATAACATAAGTATGATTAGGTAAATACTTTTTATAATCATGATTACCAAATCTATTTTATAAGGGCAAGCCTGATTATATCAAGCAATCAGATTTGCCCACAAATATTCAGTCGCATCACAAATTTATTTATTCGCTATCACTCATATAAATTTGGAGCTCGTTGCGAAAGACCTACCAACCAATTCTCAGAAAAAGGACTCTGAGAAATGGGGTTAGGGATTCTTTCTTTTACTTTTCGAATACTGTTTGTTCTGAAACTTCTGTTTCTAATGCTTTTAACGCTTTTGTTAATAAATTTCTTCTGATATCTTTTTCTTCTTCCAATGTTAAGCTTGGATTACCAAGAGGATGAGGAATTGCTATCGTAGGAACTATTCTGTTTGCTCCAACCGTCAACGAAATAGGAACTACCGTACACATATGTACTACAGGGATTCCCGCTCTCTCAATTTCTTTTACCATCGTTGCACCGCAACGCGTACAGGTGCCTCAGGTAGATGTAAGTATAACTGCATCTACTCCATCAGATAATAATTCTTTTGCAAATTCCTCGGCAAAAGCTTTTGAATTTTTAACAGAAGTTCCGTTACCAACTGTTGTATAGAAATATCTGTGAATGCTGCCGATTTTACCTTCTTTTTCAAATTCTCTCAAAACATCAACCGGCAATACTCTGTCCGGGTCTAAATTAGCATATACAGGATCATATCCGCCGTGAGCCGTAGCAAAGTCGGCTTCAGTTAAGTCCATAATACCGTCAATATCATATTTGCCGTATTTTGAAGCGCTTGATGATTCAATATGATTGGGATTTCCTTTTGGAACGATGCCGCCTGATGTAACTAAAGCAATTTTTGCCTTTGTAATATCTTTAACTGCCGGGTTTGGAGCAACTCTATCAAAGTCGGGCATAGGGAATTCTGTTTCAAATTCTTTACCGTTTAACTTTTTAATAAGCATATTAACTGCTCTTCTTGAACCTCTTTCTTTTTCAAAGAAGTTTACTCTCTTGCCATTAGGCATATAACCTTCTTCTGCAGATGCTCCTATTTTTTCTCCCTTTGCTAATTTAATTGCAAGAGGAGCCATTTTTTTAACTGCATCCCTCATACCTGCTGCTGAATTTTTTGTAGAAACAATATATAGACTGTTCTTAAACATATCAGCGCCGGGATTTTCGTGATACATACCGCTAAGTACTGGAATATTTAACTCATCTTTTACAGCTTTGGCAATAGTTCCGCACGCAACTCCGTATCTTCCGGCATTAAATGCAGGACCTGCTATAAATAAATCAGGGCTATATTTTTTAACCATATTTATTATTGTTTGTTTTGCTTCTTCAAGGTTTTCGTTAAAATATGAGTCTCCGCAAATGATAGTAGCAACTATTTCAGCTTCTTCTCCGAATGCCTGTTGGAAAGCAAGACCGGGGCCAACTATACCTTCTCTTACTTCAGCCGGTACATGAGCCATTTCTTCTCCGCCTATATTAGCAAAGAATTGATTTATATAATGAACAACTTTTAGCATTTTTTCTCCTCCTTCCTATCTTGCACTCAATTTGTTGAAGCCCATTTCATTTGTAGCTCCGGTAATTACTTGAAGTTCTGCAGTGATACTTCCGTCTGCATGTAAGCTTCCGTCAAATCCACCTGCAATTATATCTGCAACTTCAGCATAACCGATTACTTTATCCATAGGAGGAAGTTCTATAACTTCATTTGCATTACCGCCTGTTACAACTGCATTAGCACTAACATCGGCATCTGCAAGCGATTGAGAAGATCCGTCTCTGCCTGCATATTCATCAGTTATAATAACTGTCTTAATTCCTTTTGCCTCTATTTTCTTGCAATTCATAATTAAATCTGTATCAGGATTTCCAAAACCTTCTTGTGAAATAATAACTCCGTCAACTCCTAAGAATTCAGCAAACTTAGCACTCCAGTTAGAAGATCTTTCCTTATCTGCAAGATATACATTTTCATTTGTTATAATAACGCCTACAAAATTTAATGTCTTGCCATGCTCAGCAAACAAGTCATGAATTACAGGGTTATTTAAATGATGATATGTAGTATTTTTGTCACATGCAGATACACAGTTACCGCTAACGATTGCTCCGTCCATTAACTCAGTCGGATAAATCATAGTTGTTAATGATTGTTTTGCATCAACACCGTATACATATGTATCGTGTAGTAATCCTTGGCTTTGAAGCATTAAAACATAAGCAACTCTCGGTAATTCAGGATACATTTTAATTCCTTCTACAATTGAAGGTGTTTCGAATGTTTCAACAACATCAGGAGTTAAGCTTCTTGCAAGCTCTCCAAGGTAATTTGCTACCTTGTAGCCGGCAAATCTTAATATTTTTTCATGCTCATGCTGTTTCAATCCATCAATTGGTTCACAAACTAAAACTAAATTATTTAGCTGTGAAAACGGTGTATACTCGGCTCCGGTACCTGTCATATCAATGATACCTTCCTGGAAACCAACTATCTTGCCGGTTGTAACAACAGCGGCACCTTTTAAAACATTAGTTTGTCCGGAACCAACAGTTTCAACCTTATTCACCATACCGGGGAATATTCCTCCCGGTCCTTGCACCTTAACCCTTGGCTCTATAACGTCTTTAACAGGCATTATTCGGATGCTTTCTCCGGGTTTAGCTAATTCAACATCAGCTGATTTGAAATTTTGTTCTTCAAGAATTATTTGCTTTACTTCTTCCTTATTAACATACAGTATTCCATTTTCAACTTTTGATTGAGTTGCAAACTGTATGTCTTTAATAAAGATACTGCCTAATTCTAACTTCAAAGATTTTCACCTCCATAATTTTTTTGCACTTTTAATTATATATCTAACGCGCTTTCAAGCACTGTTAAATCAATTAACTTAAAATCTTCTATTATTTTATCTGTCAAATTTATCAGTTTATCCTTATTAAATTTGTCATATGCAATTATCGAATTTTCAATAATATATACTGATTCAAAATTTAATGTGCCCTTATTTTCTGAAATTATGATAGATTTATAAGGTGTTTCATTTGGTTTTAAACTGCTTGATAACGGATGAGTTAAGAGTTCATGCCCTTCCTGAATCTTGTCCCTGACTTTGATAAGCACGTCCCTGTAACTTCCCTGAATAAACAGCACATTGTAACTATCTTTAAATTTTTGATATACCCAATCATTATTTGTTATTATCATATACCCACCCGTTAAAAATATAACTAATACAGACGTAATAATCCCCTTGCTTATCGGCAAAGACATCCGTCCTTCCTGAATTTTTTTATATAATAAGAATCCCTTTATTATATAAAAAAGCAGCAAGGTGAAATAAAAAATATTCTGCCTGCTGCTCTGTATCAAACCTGAGAGTTTCCTCTGTAATGAGTTGCCCCTACGGTGCTTTCGCTTTTCAGAGATTTGTCAGTATACGGTCCTTTTGCCTGAGAGCATCATCGATAATATGGCTAATATTAACTACTTACTCCTTCGGCGCTGTTAATATTATAACAGTCTCTCCCGCAAACTTCATCCAAACTATTCAATTTTATTTAATTATATATAAAAATATATAAGAAATCAAGTAGTATTTATAACTTTTTTTCATTTTTATCCGTAAAAGCTTCAATTATTGATTCAGCTATATTTGTTGAATGATCGCCTATTCTTTCAAGATTGCTTATGATATCCAAAAAAACTATTCCTGCGCTTGGTTCGCAAACAAAATTATTTAATCTTTCAATATGATTTCTTCTTAAATTTTTATACATTTCATCTATTATATCGTCATTTCCTATTATCTTGTTGCATTCATCACAATCTACAGTTGCAATAGCATTTAAAGTTGATTTATACATCTTCTTTGTTTCTTCAAACATTTCTCTTAGTTCATCATTTGCTTTGTCGGAAAAATTTACTTTGTTTTCAATTTTATACAAAACTAATTCACCTACATTGTCTGCATGATCTCCGATTCTTTCGATATCATTAATAGTATTTAATAATACAACCAATTTATCTTTTTCATAATTAGTTAAAGAAACTTTATCTAATTTTACTAAATATTCAATAGTTTTCTTATTTAATTCATTCACCTTTAATTCAATTTCAAATACCGTATGAGCCGTTTCCTCATTATTTGTAAAAAATGCTTTAATTGCCGTTTCAAACTCTTCAAGAGCTAAGTTGCCTAAATGCAATACTTCCTTTGCAGCTTGTGTTAATGCGATTGACGGAGTAACCAATAACCTGTCATCAATATATTTTGTAACTTGATGTGTTTCACTTCCATCATCTTTTATAATAATCTCCGAAGCTTTGACTAACAGATTTGCAAAAGGCAGCATAATAATTACATTGATTACATTAAAGAATATATGACCTACAGCTATCTCTTGCGGCACATAGTTTGGAACCGTGTTATATATTATCCACTCAACCGGTCCCCTTAAGAATATCATAAACAGTAACGTACCCGAAACATTAAACAGCAAGTGAATTACGGCAGCCCTTTTTGCAGTTTTATTTGCACCTATGCCTGAAAGAAGCGCCGTAACACATGTACCTATATTTTGTCCGAATACTATGGGAAAAGCCTGCTCAAAAGTTATAACACCGGTGGTAGCAACAGCAATTAAAAGTCCTGTGGTAGCACTGCTGCTTTGAAGAATTGCAGTTATAACAAATCCAACAAGTATCCCTAAGTACGGATTATTAAATTTAGTTATAAGTTCTGTAAATATAGGGTTTGATTGCAAAGGCTTCATAGCATCACTCATTAATTTCATGCCTATAAACAGAATACCAAAGCCTATTATTACCTCTGCAATACTTTTTATTTTTTTCTTTTTAGATGCTAAATACATAAGCACGCCGACACCAACCATAAATGTGGCAAATTGTGTTATATTTAATGACACCAAAAAAGCAGTAATTGTAGTACCTATGTTAGCACCCATTATAATTCCTACTGCTTGATTTAAATTCATTAATCCGGCATTTACAAAGCCAACCACCATAACCGTAGTAGCACTGCTGCTCTGAATTACTCCTGTTACTAAAGCGCCTACCAATATACCCATTAATCTGTTTTTTGTCAAGGCAGCTAAAATATCCTTCATTTTACTTCCGGCTGATTTTTGGAGACCATCACCCATGTAACTCATTCCAAACAGGAATAACCCCAAGCCTCCGATTAAACTAATAGCAATATTCATAATTCCTCCTACATCATTTGTGGAAAGCCAAATTGCCTTAAAATCTCGTACATTACTATATTTACCGAGTTCGCCAAATTCAACGATCTTGCATGTTCATCATCTATCATTGGAATTTTAATCCTGTTTTCTTTAAAAGCTGAATGTATATAATCAGGGAGTCCTGCAGTTTCCTTACCGAATAAAATATAGCATCCCTCTGAATATTTAACATCTGTATAAAATCTGCTTTCTTTAGTAGTAGCTATGAAAATTTGTTTATCCTTTATTGTTTTCATAAACTCGTCAAAATTTTCATAATAAGTTATATTTACCAAACTCCAATAATCAAGACCTGCTCTTTTCAAGTACTTGTCCTTTACTGAAAATCCAAGCGGCTTGATTAAATGAAGATTTGAACCCGTAGCAGCGCAAGTTCTTGCAATATTGCCTGTATTTTGAGGTATTTCCGGTTCAAACAGCACTATATTTAATGACATTTTTTTCTCCTGTTTAATAAGAGTTTGCCCGTAGTTCAACGGTTTCAGCGGTTAATTGAACTTCCACTGAAAAAATTAAGTGATGTCCGCAGCCCATAGAGCGCTATAAATTTTAATTAATTATAATTGTAACAAACCAAAAGATATTATATCACTGAATGTATCATTATTAAAGACAAATTATGTGTAATTTTTTACCAATTTTTTACGATAATTACACAATGTTTTTACATTGCATGCTTCACATTTTGGATTTTGCGCTATACATGTTTCACGTCCATGTGTAATCAAAAGGTGGTGCATGAGATGCCATTTATATTTGGGAAGCTTATACATCATTTCATCAGATACTTTATCGGGAGTCGTTGCTGTAGAAAGACCTATTCGCCTTGTTATCCTAAAAACATGCGTATCCACAGGAAAGGCGGGAATTTTAAATGCCTCTACCAATACGACAGAAGCAGTCTTTCTGCCGACGCCTGAAAGTGACATTAAATCTTCCATGTCCTTCGGTACTTCACCATTATGTCTTTCTTTAAGCTCTCTTAGCATTTTGTATATGTTTTTAGATTTACTTTTATAAAGACCGATTCTTTTTATTCTGTCTTCTATTTCTTCCTGTGTTAATTCTAAAAAACTGTCCAAATCAGGATATTGTTTGTACAAATCTTCAGTAACCTGATTAACGCTTTTATCTGTTGCTTGTGCGCTTAACATCGTAGAAACCAACAATTGAAATGGAGTTTCATAATCAAGTCCGCATTTTGCATGCGGGTATGCTTCTTTTAATAATTCATACACTTTATCTGCCTTAGTCATCACATAACCTCCATTATATGATTAATTATTTCAACTCTTTCATCATTATCTATAAAATCAATTATTTTAATTATCATTGATTCACATAACGCCTTTTTGTTTGAAACAACTGCAACACCAATAATGGACCTGTTCCACAAATCATTGTAGTCCACTTCTGCCGCAGATGCATTGAATCGTGCTTTAATTCTTTCTATTATACTTTTTATAACGTGTCTTTTTTCCTTCAAAGAATTTGCTTCATATATAATAAGTTCAATTTCACATGTTCCGACAATCATAATCTAAGCTCCATTAACTTCATATATTCTTGTTTAATTTTATCATCTTCATATTTAAGCTTGTTATTCAATACATCACGTGCATTTTCTTTTTTTAATTTTATCAGGGACCATGCAGCATATATTTTTATTAATTCAGAAGGGTTGTCTAATTCTTCCTTTACGGTATCATACATCGATAATAACTGCAAATTACCGATTGTAACAAGTCCGTTTCTTTTCCAAACATTTTTACCCCTCCAGCTGCCGGACAATGCTCCATACTTTTTTACAAAATCTTTATTGCTGATATGCATTAATTCCTTTAAATTTATTAAAAGGTCAGTATATTCATTTTTTGTTACTTTTTCTGAATTTAATCTGTTTTTTGGACATACAATCTGGCAAACATCACAGCCATAAATTTGATTGTACATATTCTTCCTATAATCAACAGGAATATAATTTTTCGTCTGTGTTAAATAAGATACACATTTTTTTGAATTTAAACCACCCTCTTTAAAGATTGCATTATTAGGGCAGCTTTTAATACATATATCGCATTCTCCGCAAATATCTGTGTTAATTGCTTTCGGGTTCTCAATATCCAAATCAGTCAGGAGATATCCAAGATTTATAAAAGAACCGTAGCTGTCATTTATCAGTAAAGTATTCTTACCGTAGCTTCCTAACTGAGCATTTTTACAAATTTCTTTGTCAATTAACGGTGATGTATCAACACATATAACATACTCAAAGCGTTTATACTTTTTAATTTCTTCAGCCAAATGATATAAAATACCGTTTAATTCTTTATGATAGTCTGTTCCGTATGAAGACACACTTAATAATCCCATATCCTTCGTTACAGGTTTTTTATAACCTAAAGCATAGGGTATACCTATTGCAATAATACTTTTACACTCAGGAAATACATTTCTTACATCTAATCTTTTGTTAATTTCCTTCTCTTCATATTCACTATTATATTCTTTATCTATTCTGTTAAGCAGCAAATCCTTTAAATATCCATAGTCCAACACCGATGTAAAGCCAATAATATCTATTCCCATGGAATTTGCTGTTTCAGTTATTTTTTGTTTCATATCTTTTTCTTTCTAATTAAAGTAGTTTTATATATTATACCATATACAAATAAAAATTAAAATACGCAGATGACCCAAATCTTTGATTTGGCGTCAGTCGCTTATGCTGTAAGTGCAATAAAAAGCCCCTTTCAGGTAATCCTGAAAGGGGCTTTTTATTATACAGTAGTCTTTACTGCTTCTGAACCTTTTAACAATGCTTCTTTATTAAGTGGTACTAAGTGAGATTTTTCTTCACCGAATACTTTAACAAATGCTTTAAGCACTGACTCTGTTTCTATCATTTTAGCTAATTCAAGATACGCACCAAGCATAACCATGTTAGCTACCTTGGCATTTCCTAATTCCATTGCTAATTCATTAGCATTTACATAGTATACATCTATGTCTGTTCTTGTTGGTTTCATGTCTATTAATGATTTGTTTATAATTAATTTTCCGCCGGGAACCAATTCCTTTTCAAATTTTGTCATTGAAGGCAGGTTCATAACTATAGCGGCAGTACCGTCCTTTGATATAAGTGGTGAACCAACTTCCTCATCAGATACAACCACTGCACAGTTAGCGGTACCTCCTCTCATTTCAGGACCATAAGAAGGCATCCAAGTTACATTTCTATTTTCAAGCATTCCTGCATATGCCAATAATTTACCGATAGCCATTATACCTTGACCACCGAATCCGGCCATTATTATTTTTTGCTCCATACTACTTACCCTCCTCAAAATTTCTGAAGTTTCCTAACGGATAATATGGAATCATATTATCTTTCAACCAATCCAACGCTTTAACAGGAGTTAATCCCCAGTTTGTAGGACATGTTGACAATACTTCAACTATTGCAAAGCCTTCTCCTTTAATTTGACATTCGAAAGCTCTTTTTATTGCTTTTTTGGCCTTTCTGATATTTGCTGGAGTATCTACGGATACTCTTTCTACAAATTTAGCTCCGTCTATAGTTGCCAACATTTCTGCTATTCTTATTGGTTTACCGCTTAGAGCTTCATCTCTTCCTAAAGGTGATGTAGTAGTTTTTTGTCCGACTAACGTTGTTGGAGCCATTTGTCCGCCTGTCATACCATATATAGCGTTATTAACGAAAATTGTCGTAATTTTTTCACCTCTGTGAGCTACATGTACTATTTCACCGGCACCGATTGATGCTAAGTCTCCGTCTCCTTGATACGAGAATACAACTTTGTCCGGATGAACTCTTTTAATACCTGTTGCTACAGCCGGAGCTCTACCGTGAGCAGCTTCCTGCATATCACAATTGAAATATTTATAAGCCAATACTGAACATCCAACAGGAGCAACTCCGATTGCATCGTCTAATACTCCTAATTCAACCAAAGATTCTGCAACTAATTTATGAATAACTCCATGAGTACATCCCGGGCAGTAGTGAAAAGGAACATCTGTTAAGCCCTTTGATTTTTCATATACCATTGTCATTATTTTGTACCTCCTGCTATTTTTTCAATATCCGCCAATATATTAGCCGGCGTAGGAACCATACCGCCTTGTGTTCCATTGAAATAAACAGGTAATCTTCCGGCAATAGCGATTTTAACGTCATCTATCATTTGTCCCGCACTCATTTCAACAGTAAGTATACCCTTAGCGTTATTTCCTATAGTTTTAAAAGCATCATTCGGAAATGGCCATAATGTTATTGGTCTTATTATTCCGACTTTTATACCTTTTGCTTCGGCTTGTTTCATAGCTGTTTTAACTATTCTTGATGTAGTACCGTATGCAACTAAAACAACTTCAGCTTCTTCCAAACCATAAGCTTCGTATAATACTTCATTTTCTTCCATTAATTTATATTTAGTTTCTAATCTTTTATTATGTGCCTGTAATTCTTCGGCTTGTAAGAATAATGAGTTAACGACATTAGGTTGTCTTTTTCCGCCTGTACCTACAGTTGCCCAATCTTTCTCAGGTAAATCAATTGGTGCCGGATCTTTAAATTCAACAGCTTCCATCATTTGTCCAATCATACCGTCTGCAACTATTAAAACAGGATTTCTGTAATAATCAGCTTTATCAAATCCCAACATAACTAAATCAACTATTTCCTGTATACTTGAAGGTGCATAGCAAAGTGTTCTGTAGTCACCGTTTCCGCCGCCTCTTGTTGATTGGAAATAATCTGCCTGTCCAGGTTGAATACTACCGAGTCCCGGACCCCCTCTCATCATATTAACTATAACACATGGAACTTCTGCTCCTGCAATATACGTAATACCTTCTTGTTTTAAAGAAAGTCCGGGGCTTGATGAAGCAGTCATTACTCTTGCTCCTGCTCCGCCTGCTCCATAAACCATATTTATTGCTGCTACTTCGCTTTCTGCCTGTAAAAATACTCCGCCAGCTTCAGGCAATGCTTTTGACATATATTCCGGAATTTCACTTGATGGAGTTATAGGATAACCAAAAAAATATTTGCAGCCGGCTTTTATAGCTGCAGCTCCAACAGCTTCATTACCTTTCATTAATACCTTAGACATATTTTAACCTCCAATATTATAATCTTTATTATAATCTTTCTACTGTAATTACAGAATCTGGACACATAATTGCACAGTTTCCGCATGCAATGCATTTTTCTTGATCAATTACATAAGCGGGACTGTATCCTTTGTTGTTTATTTTTTCTTTATTAAGCTTGATTATTTTTGTAGGACATACAGTCACACAAAGCTCACAACCCTTGCATGCATCATCAATAAATGTAACCTTACCTTTAGCCATTATAATACCTCCATTCTTAACTCATCCATTCTTCCCTCATATAAAGATTTATGGGGAATAATTTTTCTAAAATTTCTTTATTTGTTATTTGTAAAGCTGTATCTTTGATACAAGCTTCATACCTAATTGGAATATCAGTTTCCCAAGAAACCTTCTTGGTCAGTTCATGACCAAATTCAACATCTTCTACAGTTGTATCCTTCAATAAATGTGTATTATTTATTAAACCGGAAATTTTTAATTTAGATGTTGCTTCAATTAATTTCAAATATTTAAGAACGCCTTCAACCGTACTGGTTTCAGGTCTTCTGCCGTTAATTACGAAAAACATATCGTATTCAACATTTTTGATTTGTTCCGCATACCTTGCAAGCACTCTTGCACCTACAGGATCTCCTCCTACATCAAGAACCGATTTACTGTTCGGATTTAATATAACACCCATCATCTCAGCAGGAAGTGCCGGTATATCTACAGCCGTGTTTCTTATGCTGGAGTCATATACTTTAACACCTATACTTTCAAAAAATTCTCTTTTTTCTCTTGATCTGAAATAAGGATTCACTATATCTAAATCGGCAATATTTACATTATCAAATTGTTCTTTCATTTTTACTGCATAATTAACTGCAAATTCTGACTTACCGCTTCCATAGTGCCCTATAATTATTACTAACCTTTTATCATGCATATTAACCCTCCTTCCGAAGCCATATGCTATTTATATTGCTTTGCTGCTTCTTCCTTATTCAGAACTCTTAAGCCGCCCTGAGCCAATGCCAACAACTCATCTTCTCCGGGGTAAGCAATAACTTCAGCAATGAATTTAACTTTATTTTCTATCATTTTAACAAAATTATTATCATAAGCGATACCGCCCGTAACCAATATTGCATCAACTTCTCCGTCAAGAACTACTGCATATTCTCCGATTGCCTTTGCAATCTGATATGCCATTGCTTTGTATACCAATTTAGCTTTTTCATCTCCCGCTTCTGCTCTGTCACTTACTTCCTTAGCATTGTTAGTTCCTAAAAGTGCGCTTAAGCCGCCTTTGCCAACAATCATTTTTTTGATTTCAGGCTCAGTATATTGACCGCTAAAGCACGTTTTCACCAATTGATCAACCGGTAGCGATCCGGATCTTTCAGGAGAAAACGGACCTTCTCCGTTTAAAGCATTGTTTACATCAATTACTCTGCCCTTTTTATGAGCGCCTACGGAAATTCCGCCTCCTAAGTGAGCTACTACGAAATTCATATCTTCATATTTCTTGTTGAATTTTTCTGCTGCTGCTCTTCGTGCAACTGCCTTTTGATTTAAAGCATGCCATATGCTTAATCTTTCGAAATTCGGATGTCCGCTTATTCTTGCAACATCATCCATTTCATCAACGACAACAGGGTCAACTATAAATGCCGGGATATTTACTTCTTCTGCTATGGAACGGGCAATCAATCCACCTAAATTTGAAGCATGCTCGCCCATTTTACTTATTTTTAAATCTTCAGCCAATTTATCATTAACTAAATAGGTACCGCCTTCGATTGGCTTTAACAAGCCGCCTCTTCCTACAACAGCATCTAATGATTCAGCTGCAATATTATTTTCCTTCAATGCTTCTAAAATCAAATTTTTTCTGAATTCAAACTGATCTGCAACCTTAGCGTATACACCTAACTCTTCATTAGAATGTCTTAATGTTTTTTCAAATACTGATTTTTCATCTTCAAAAACGGCTATTTTTGTAGATGTTGAACCGGGATTAATAATTAATTGTTTCATTTTATTCTCCTTTAAATGATGAACATAATACTGACAATGCAATTGAATTTAATTTTGCTTTGTCTGAATCCGCTCTTGATGTTAATACAATCGGTGCCTTAGCTCCAAGAATAATTCCTGCATTTTCTGCATTAGCAAGATAAGTCAGTGCTTTATACAATACATTTCCTGCTTCTATATCCGGCATCAATAAGATATCCGCATCTCCGGCAGCTTCTCCCTTTATACCTTTAATTTCTGCAGCTTCTTTTGAAATAGCATTATCCAGTGCATAAGGTCCTTCAATTATGCATCCTGTAATTTTTCCATCCTTTTGCATCTGAACAAGTTCCTCGGCATCTAATGTTGCCGTCATTTTAGGATTGACTTTTTCCTTAGCGCAAATCACCGCAACTTTAGGCAGTTTTGCTCCTAATGCACGACTTAATGTCAAGGTGTTTTCAATAATCTGACGTTTTTCTTCAACACTTGGCGCAATACTCATTGCAGCATCTGTCACTATAAAAAATTTATGATAAGTATCAACTGAAAATACGGCTGCATGACTAAGTACATTTCCTGTTCTCAGACCTATTTCCTTGTCAAGAACAGCTTTTAATATTATAGAAGTATCAATTAACCCTTTCATAACTATATCTGCTTTACCGCTGCTTACTAATTCCACTGCTTTTCTACAAGCTTTATTTCCGTCCTTTTCATCTATTATGTCAATATTATTTAATTCTAAATCTACTGTTTTGGCTAACTCGGTTATTTTATCCGTATCGCCGACTAAAATAGGTTTACAAATATTTTCGTTTACCGCTTCCTTTATAGCCTTTAATACATCTTCATCCTGAGCATTGGCTACGGCTATTTTTTTCGGACCTATTGCATTAGCATAGTCCTGAGCATATTTTATAATTTCATTAAATTTTATCATAATTTCACCTCAACTTTTATAATAAGCAATAACTATGCCAACATAATATTTTTTATAAAAAAAGTCAAACCTTGTAAAATCGTAGGTTTGACTTTCTATTTATTAATTATTCATATAATCGTAATTCTTATTTGCAAATAAATGCGTGCAACATTTTGCACACATCCATATTATGCAATATTTTGCATTATTTTATACCATACTTCTCCATCTTATAATATAAAGATCTTAAAGAAATGCCTAAGACTTTCGCAGTATCAGTTTTGTTTTTATTTAACCTTACATAAATATCTTTTATGTAATCCGATTCAGCTTTATCTAATACATTGCTTAGTTTTATCATTGTTTCATTATCCGAAACAACATAATTTTTGACAGGTAACTTTTTATTCAAATATAATTGAGGCAGGTGCTCTGACTCAATTATTCTCTCATTTAAATTCATATTTATTATTGAACGGCCGGTAACATTTTCTAATTCTCTTACATTACCCGGCCATTGATAATTCATTAAAAGATTTAATGCCTCATCTGATATACCTACAATATTTCTTCCATATTCATCATTAAATTTAACGATAAAACTTTTAATTAAAAGTGGTATATCTTCTTTTCTTTCCCTCAGAGCAGGAAGTACAATCGGCAATATGTTTAATCTGTAGAATAAATCCTCTCTGAATTTTCCTTCTCTTACAAGTTTAGCTAAATCGGCATTTGTAGCAGCTATAACTCTTACATCAATATTGATGGTATAGTTGCCGCCAACCCTCATTATCTCTTTTTCCTGTAATACTCTAAGAAGTTTTGCCTGAGTATTCATGCTAATTTCAGATATTTCATCCAAAAATATAGTCCCTTTATCGGCTTCCTCGAAAAGACCCTTTTTACCTCCCTTTAAGGCACCTGTAAAAGATCCTTCTTCATAACCGAAAAGCTCACTTTCCAGCAATGAATCGGTTAAAGCGGCACAGTTAACTCGTACAAAGCTGTTGTTTCTCCTGCTGCTGAGTGCATGAATAGAATTAGCGAACAATTCTTTACCGGTTCCGCTTTCTCCTCTTAATAAAACTGTTGCAGGTACTTCTGCTGCCTTTTCTATCATTTTTTTTACTTCATTTATTGCGACAGATTCGCCTATTATATCTTCCGGTCTGTATTTATACGTTAACTCTCTTAACTTCTTTTCTGCTTTATTTAACTTATCTGTCAGATCCTTTATACCTGACATATCATGCAGAACAGCTACGCTGCCCTTCAAAATTCCGTTTACAATAATAGGGGCTGCCTGCGCTACAACTGTTTTTCCGCTTGGTTTTATTTTAAGCTTAGTGTTTCCGACAGGTTTTTTTGTACTAAGAACCTTCATATGCAAGCTTTCGCCTTCTTCGATATCATATAATGAATTTTTGCCTATGATATCATCATTTTTTATTCCTGTCAGCTTTTCATATGCAGGATTTACAAGAATATGCTCTCCATTTTCATTAACAACGCTTATTGCATCTTGCGTTGCAAGAAATACGGCTTCAAGCATCCCTTGATAATCCATGTTATTTATTTCAATATTTACCTTGTTCATTTTTTCTCCGATTACTCTTCGTCATTTTCCGTTGACCCAATAACTTCCACATTAAGCATTTCTTGATCTAAAGAAATACTGTCAACCTCTTTTTCCGTAGTACATACTATCAAAATATCGTGAAGACCAATCTCTTTACCTTCCATATCGGCAGTTATTGTCAATTCCTCTTTCTTTAATTGATTTACAATGCTTGAAGGTCCTGTTACGGTTACTGTTATTTCTGTTTGGGTATCTGATAACATAACCTCATAGCCTTCCTTAACGTTTATAAAATTAATTTCTGACGGTTCAAATACTAACTCTTTATCAACAGTCTTATCAACAGTGGCATTTACAACAGGTGTTGTTGTTAAATCCAATAATATCAACCCATCCGTATTTAAAATATCTCTTGATGAAAGTATATTCTTAGAAGCTCCCGTTATATCTAAATCTGCTAATTCCAGCTCGTTTATGGTATCCAAGATATCCTGTCTTGCTGCTATTTTAATCCTTTCAGGTTTTACCGTTACATCTACAAGCTGATATCCTTCCTCGGGAGTTCCAGTAACGTTTGGGGTTAAGCTTACATACTTAGTAGGATAGATAGGTACAATTACCTCAACATTTTCAACAGGTGCCGACATGAAAATCTCAGTATCGGTACCGTCATATATTCTTACAGGTACTGTCTTTACCACATTGTCTGTGGCATTAGCTATATTAACTGTTGCAACAGCCATATCAGCAGCGTTTACAACACTTCTCGGTCCGGTAATTTTAACTGATGAAGGATTGGAAAGAGATAATGCTTTATAATAATTTTCCGCTAGCATTCCTTCATACTGTATTGTAACATCCATAACCTTGGATATTACACCTTCAATATTACATGCTATCTGAGCAGGATATGTGCTCAATATTTCAACACCGCTCGGTCCAGTAATTTCAACCTTTGCATTTGTTATTCCTTCAGGAAATCCTAAAACATCAATGTAGGCAGAAAAATCGCCTCTCTTGAGTTTACTGACTTGATCCGGTGATCCCTCAACATTAACATTTATCGTCAGATTATCCTTATCGGAATTCATCATAATTAAATTTGAATTTTCCAAGGCGCTTAAATTTCTGATTGTTACAGGAACACTGTTTATTGTTTCCTTCATGGGAGGTTTAGTATCAATCATAATAATAGCCCATAAAACTACAGAAACCACCAGGCACGTTATTTGTATTATTATTTTATCGTTTTTTATCTTCATTTCTGTTTCTCCACTTTTCAATAATATTCACCTTGTCATTATCCGTATAAATACCTGACAATAAGGTTTCAAGCTCACTTATCTGAATATTTCTGTACAGTCTTCCTTCCATGGCATAAGAAATGTAGCCGGTTTCCTCTGAAACTATTAAAGCAATTGAATCCGATTTTTCAGTCATTCCGATTGCTGCCCTGTGTCTTGTCCCTATATCCTTGCTCAGCAAATTATTATCCGTTAAAGGTAAAAAGCATCCTGCAGCTCTTATATTGTAATCCTTGATAATTACTGCACCGTCATGCAGCGGGGTGTTGGGTATAAAAATATTGATTAACAGCCCGCTTGAAATATTGGCATTTAGCTTTGTACCACTTTCAACTATATCCGTCAGTCCGATTTTTTGTTCAAAAATCATCAGTGCCCCTATTTTTTGTCTTGCAAGTGAAGAAGTTGCTGACACAATTTCCTTTATAACCTGTTCTGATGTTTGAGAATTCTTTTCTATATTAGTAAGAGTAAATGATGTCCTGCCGATATACTCCAATGCTTTTCTTATTTCCGGCTGAAACACTACGACTAAAGCTATAATTCCCACCTGAAACGTATGGTTCAATATATATTGAACCATATACAGTTCGAATATTTGAGATATCGGAATTAAAGAAACCAATAAAACTATACCTTTTACAAGCTGCTTTGCTCTCATATCACGAATCAGCAGGTAACCGTGATACAAAACATAATAAACTATAGCTATATCAACTATACTGTTTAATCTAATATTAGCAAAAATTAATCTTAACTGTTCCATGCCACCACTTCCCCAATTATTTTATCGTTTTAATCAACCTGCATCTGAGCTGTCGTATCATTTAATGACCTTTGCATTCTTATTTTTGAATTGTCATCTACGTCCCTGCTCTCAATATATTCCATTATAGGATATACTACATGCTCTACTCCCCCGTCAGACGTGTTTCCTTTATATACCCAAAGAGGTATATATCTTATATTTTTAATGCTTATTTCTCCTGTCTCACCGTTCTTAACAATTTCTATATCAACAATTACACCATCTTCAGTATATTTTGAAATCTCTTTGGATATACCATACGGTGCCAAAGTTTCTTCTCTTTGATTAGATAAAAAGTTACCCATTGAATATGCAACATACTTGGTTTTACCGTCTATTTCATATAATTTAGCCGGTTGTATTACGTGAGGATGGCTCCCTAAAATTATATCCACTCCTTCATTCAACAGCATATCAGCAAGAATTTCCTGTTTTTGGTTCTGAACCCTTGCGTATTCATTACCCCAATGAAGATAAGCAATTATAACATCTGCCTTTTGCTCCTTGGCATAAGCGATATCTTCCTTCATTTTTGCTTCATCTATTATATTAATCATTACATCCAAATCCTGAGGTGATAAAACTGATTCAAGACCGTTAACCATTTCCGTATAGGACATAATCGCTATTTTTATACCCTTTACATCTTTTATAAGAACTCTTGTTTCGGGCTTTTCCTTATATGTACCTACAGTATCCATACCTCTTGCGTGAATTTGTTCAATAGTTCTTATAATTCCTGCTTTTCTCGTATCTAACGAGTGGTTGTTTGCGGTTGATAAAACGTCGAATCCGGCTTCTTTTATTGCATCTAACACCTCATCGGGAGCATTAAACAACGGATAACCCTGGTATGCATATACCGAATTACCTGCGGTAGTTCCTTCAAAATTAGCGATTGCTAAATCTGCATATTTAAAAATATTTTTAACAGCTTTAAAGCTGTTATGAAAATCATATGTGCCTGTATTAGGATTATAAGCGCCATCTATTTGAGACGGATGGAACATTATATCTCCCGTTGCCTTTATATTTATTTCAATATCAGGTTTTACCTGCGGTTCTGAGGTCGACGGTTTTTCATTCGGATTTGATGTTACTGCATCCGCCGGTTCACCGGGGTCGTTATTTTTGTCTTTATTTCCGCCTATTCCCTCAACAGCCATATATGCCGCTGCAATACCTAATATAATTACTAAACCTATAGATAATAATCTGATTCTTTTTTTTCTGCGTCTGATTTTTCTGTTCATGCGATACCTCATTTTCTTACTTCATATTTAATATTAACTTACTGTGAAAGATTTTGCAATAAATTAATTATTAAAAAACGCTTAAGAATAACCGATAATTTTTAATTTTTTCTTTGCTCCCGTTCATTTTCGCGGTGGTTTTATCAAGCATTTTTCATCATAACCTATTAAGTCATACCTGTTGTCTTTCTTCAACGCCTTCAACACTAAATCATAATTTTCTTTTTTATTGTATTGAAGAAGTGCCCTTTGCATTTTTCTTTCTTCCTTTTCTTTTGGAACATAAACATCTTCTCCGGTTAATGGATTAAATCCGGTATAATACATACATGTGGACATCGTTCCCGGTGTCGGATAAAAATCCTGAACCTGTTCGGGAATGTGCCCCATATCTCTTATATACTCGGCAAGTTCTATTGCATCTTTTAGACGTGAGCCGGGATGTGAAGAAATAAAATACGGCACTATATATTGTTCCTTATTTAATTTTTTACTCTTATCATAGAATTTTTTTACAAATTGATTGTATATTTTTATTGATGGTTTTCCCATAAGATTAAGTACAGATTCAGAAACATGTTCCGGAGCAGTTCTAAGCTGTCCGCTCACATGATGCTTGACAAGCTCTGTAATAAATTCATCACTACTATCATATATTGCATAATCATATCTTATGCCGGACCTGATAAAAACTTTTTTGATACCGCTTACATTTCTTATTTTTCTCAGAAGTTCCAAATAATCCTTATGATCAATCTGCAAATTTTTACATTTTTCAGGGGTCAGACATTCTCTGTCCTTACATACCCCATGCTTCTCCTGCTTATTGCATGCTCTTATCCGAAAATTCGCCGTAGGTCCTCCTACATCATGGATATAACCTTTAAATTCCTTATCTTTAGTCATTTTTTCAACTTCTTTTATGATTGATTCATGACTCCTGCCTTGAACTACCCTGCCTTGATGAAAATTCAAAGAGCAAAAATTACATCCTCCAAAACATCCACGAACACTTGTTACACTGAACTTAATTTCCTTTAATGCAGGTATTCCTCCGGAATTTTTATATATGGGATGATAATCCATCATATAATCCAAATCATAGATATCGTCAAGCTCCTGCATGTTAAGTGTATCCATCGGAGTATTTTGTACAACATATACCGTGTCATACTGCTCAACTAAGGTTTTTGCTGTTTTAGCATCAGTGTTTTCATATTGTATTTTAAAGCTTTTGCCATATTTTTTCTTAGATGAAACAACATCATCATAAGTTGGCAAAAAAATCGGCTCAAAAGGTCTTTCTTTATCCTTTGTTTTATAAACAGTTCCGTTTATATAGGTGATTTCTTCTATAGGTATGCCTGCATTTAAAGCCTCTGCAATTTCTATTATTGCTTTTTCTCCCATTCCGTAAACTAATAAATCGGCACCTGAATCTATCAAGACGGACCTTTTAACACTGTCGCTCCAATAGTCATAATGACTGAAACGCCTTAAACTTGCTTCAATACCGCCGATTATAACAGGAACATGCTTATAAGCTTCTCTTAACCTGTTAGAATAAACAGTAACTGCTCTGTCGGGTCTTAAATTTGCCTTTCCTCCGGGAGAATATGCATCCGTGCTTCTTTTTTTCTTGAAAGTGGTGTAATGATTTACCATAGAATCTATATTGCCTGAGTTAACCAAAAAACCAAGCTTTGGCTCACCTAATCTTTTGAAGGAATTTAAATCCTTCCAATCAGGTTGGGCGATAATACCAACCTTATATCCGTATCTTTCAAGTAATCTTGATATAACAGCTGCTCCAAAAGAAGAATGATCAACGTAAGCATCACCTGTAACAAATACAAAATCACATTGTTCCCATCCTCTTTTTTTCATATCATCTATGTTAATCGGTAAAAAATCCATTATTCCTCCATTATAAATTAGGGACATTTCTTCTATCCACAAAGACTTTCTCAGACATAAAGAGATGTGTCCCTTTTCCTCTGACGACATTCCTCCTATCCCACAGAGACTCACTCTGTGAAAAAGAGGTGTGTCGCCCTTCCTTTACAAGCGAAAGATACCCTAATCCTATTTATTATACATTAACACTCACTGCAAAACAATACATTAATATTATCGTCCAAAAATACAAAATAAACAGGAATAACCTGTTTATTTTGTATTTGTATTTTTCAATAAGACTATTGCTCGTCATTCTACGATTACTTCAACTTCATCACAGTTAGAAAGTCCTGCTGCGTTTCCTTCTTCCACATCTAAGTGCATATCCAAAGCATATGTATCATGAACCCTAATGAGTACATTATCAAATGTTAATCCTCTTGGTCCGCCTACCTTTACTTTAACTGTATCCTTATCCTTTAAGCCATATTTTTCAGCATCAGTAGTATGCATATGTATATGTCTTGCAGCTGCTATAACTCCTCTGTCTAATTCGACCTCTCCTTTTGGTCCCACTAATTTAACTCCCGGAGTTCCTTCAAGTTTTCCGGAATCTCTTACCGGAACATCTTTTAAACCAAGAGTGAATCCGTCAGAAAAAGATATTTCAACCTGAGACTCCTTACGAGCCGGTCCAAGAATTCTAACTCCCTTTATAGTTCTTTTAGGACCTACTAAATCAACCTTTTCCTCACATGCAAATTGTCCCGGCTGGCTTAAATCTTTCATTGGTGTCAATTCATGCCCTTCTCCGAATAATATGTCAATATGCTCCTTACTTAGGTGAACATGTTTGTTAGATAATCCAACAGTAACTTTAAAATTCATCTTATCCTCCGCATAATCATAATCTATAAAAATTATAATACACCGAGATTTTAATTTCAACTAATAAATTAATTTTTTAACGCTATATATTTTATCCAAACTAAGTAAGCTATATTTATAGTAGTTAATACAATGAAATAATAAGATATGTATCTTGATATATTATTTTCCGGCATAATCATTGAAGCTACATAAAAAAATACAGCAGAAAAAATATATATTACAATTTTTTTATTTTCAAATACATTCTTTTTAATATCTATATCTTTAGTCTTTTCTCTTTCTTCCTCATAAATTTTGTTATAAAAATAATCATTTACCGGAAGAATTTCATAATCCTCCATCATAGTAAACAAGCAGTCAAAATCTATAACTGTTATATTTAGCCTGTCTTTGAAGTCCTCAAGAAGCTCTTTCGCACCTTCACTTAATGATCCTGTAGTAATTAAATAACCTATTCTTATATTGTTTTGGCACATATAAGTTACTAAATTTCTTACATCTATACGTTCAAGCTCGATATTTTCATACAATCTGTATATTTTAATACAATTTATGAGACCTTCTTTTTCAGCTAAGTACGTATGCCTTCCTTTTTTAACAAAGTTTTTGCAGCCCTTTTTTTCAAACAAAAAACCAATCAAGAGCTCAAAATCGTTAATATTTATTTCTTCAAGTTTCTTTTTGAAATGTTCCTTTTTTCTCTTTAGTATCAATTGATTCTCGCCTTCATTTCTTTTTCTGTCCATATTCAATTTATTTATTAAAGTGAATATTAAAAATACTTCTCCTGATATTAAAAGAGATAAGCTTATATCATCTGAAATCAATAATATAGTTAAAAAAATTAATATACTTAGTAAAACTTTATATAAAATTAAATCAGATCTATAACTGAAATAATTTCTGGAACCAATTGATTCCTTTATGAAGATTTTTTTGAATTTTCTGTTATCAATCATAAAATCACCTCATAGAAATTATTACCAAATATCATAATTTTATACAAAAAAAGAAACCTTACGGTTTCAGATTATATACCATTTACTGCTTCTTCCAGCCTATCTAAATGCTTTATAGGAAAGTAAGCCAGCAGTTCTTTAAACTGTTCTACTGTTAATCCTTGTGTCGTAGTGTAAATTCTAATTTTTTCATCTAAACTTGCATTAATGAATTCTTCTTTTATTTCTTCAAAGTTTTTTTCCATGGTTCACCTCGTTTGTTTTATGATGGCGTTATGATACAAATCATTTCTGCTCTTTCGTCTGAAGGATTAAATAATTTGTGTGGTACATATGAGCTTATGTATACACTGTCACCTTCATCTAAAATTTCATTGTAATCGGAAAAAGTCACAATCAATTTACCTTTTACTATTATTACACATTTATCAGAATCTATTATAGAAAAATTATCATTATCCCATTTGCCTGAATTTAAAGCAAATTTATAAACTTTCAATTTTACTTTGTTATTTTCATTTTCAATAGGTAATAAATACTCTAATTCCATACCTTTTTCTGTTACATATAATACTTGTCTTTCTTCCTTTCGAGTTACAATCACACTGCTGCCGTCATCTAAAAAATAGTACGGGGAAACATTTAAAACCTTGCAGATTTTTCCTAATGCAGTTAAAGATGGCTCTATTAAATTTCTTTCAACCTGTGAAATATAGCTTGCTGTAAAACCTGTTTTTTCTGAAAGCTTCTCAATAGTCATATCATTAATTTTTCTTAATTTTCTAACCTTTCTGCCATCCATTGACACTTGTCTCCCTTCTATGAATAGTAAGAAAATATTACTCTAAAATGCTAAATTAGTCAATATAGTACAATGAATAAAAAAATCAAAATTGCCTTATTATATACATAAGAAATAATTTATTTAAGGAGTATTACAATGAACGGCATGGAAAAATACGGTTTAGACAGCAAAAACATCAATATATCAAACAACCAAACGATCGGCAGAATAATTTCAAGAAACCATAACACATATAAAGCTATTACCGAATCAGGAGAAATAAACGCAGAAATATCAGACAGTTTTAAATATAAGCTTGGAACAATGTCTGATTATCCGGTTGTCGGTGATTTTGTTATAATTGAAACACAAAAAGGATTTAATTATATATCTAAGATAATAAACCGAAAAAATCAGCTTGTTAGAAAAGGAGAATGGTACGCAAACTCAGATTATCTCATTGCTGCCAATATTGACACGATATTTATTTTAATGTCTTTAGATTCTCACATTGAAAAATTAAAAGCATATATTAGCATATCAAGCAATATAAATGTTGAAATAATTGTAATATTAAACAAATATGAATCTATACCGGAAAAAATACTTGATGAAGTCAAAGATATAACAAAAGGCATGAATGTTATAATTTCTTCAGATATATCAAAAGAAAAAGCTAAAATAAAAAGTTTTATGCACGAAGGTAAAACCACTGTGTTCCTCGGACCGGAACATGATAAAGCGAAAATGGTAAATAAACTATTTGATAATATTAATCTTGAAAACCAGCTAACCTTGCTCTCTGGTGGATGTATATTAATAAACACTCCGGAAATGCGTGAGCTTGGTATAGAAAGTTTTCACATAACCGAAAAATTTGCAGATATACGTTAATTCAGAATATACATTTTCCTCCTCCTATTTAAAAGGGTCTGCCTCAAAATAGAAAATAAAAATTTCTAAGAGAGGCAGCTCTTTTTTTTAGACCGCAGCCAAACAACTCACTCCGTTCCCGCTTTCAGCGCCTCGCTCATGGATATTTTCGCGAACTTCCTTCCGCACAGCCCCTTGGTTATCTCGTACACCGCAAAGATTAACACGAAGCTTATCAGGACATACAGCGGGTTCACAATCATGGGTATCATCATATTGATAATCTCTGCGACGTAGACATACAAGTAATTCCCGAAGACCAGCATAAACGGCAGTCCCAGCCAGAAGCCGATAAACACCGCCGGAGTAGAGCTGTTCAGAATCAGCTTCACTATCTCTTTCCCGCGATAGCCCAATACCTTGAGCAGAGAGATGGTGTTCCGGCTCTCGTCAATCGTCAGCGACGTCACCAGGAAGATAATAATGACCGCAATAAGTACGGCCAAGGTCGTTACAGACACAACGATCAGTGTCGTTGGCGCGGAGATGTCTTCAAATGCCTCGGGATCACGTGCATCCATCACGCCGGCAAGCAGGCTTTCGTCAAAATCTATCTCATGGCTGCTGAGCACGGTACGGTAGCTTCCGAGAGGTTGACCGGTCATGCGGTTAAACTCGTCAAATGGCATAAAAACATATTGCTCTCCATAGGCTTCTATTATCCCATCGATTGTCAGGCTGTATGATTTTCCGTCCAGCTTGTTTACAAAATGAATCGTGTCTCCTTCCTTGAGCTTCAGACGGCTGGCCAGGGGATAAGTGATATTTACCTGATCCCTGGACAGCTTAGTACCCCCTATGCCGTTCATCTTTATGCCAACGGAATCCGGCTCCATGCCTAACAGGTAAAATTCAACCGTTTCCCTGCCTTCGGGGTAGGCACGAAACGAATTGTACGGCTCCGCGCCTTCGGGAATAGCTTTATCCTGTAAATTCTGTACTTCCTTGAAGTTATATTCTATGGCATAATTGTATCTCTCCAACGCGCCTCTGTTCACCACCAGATCCATCGAGTAGTTGAAGTTAAAACCATACAGCAGTACCATCGACGCGGTGCTCACCCCCAGCACTAAGAACAACAGACGCGGTATGCTCCGCACTTGCTCGCGTATCTGAAATTTGGTATTGAAACTATACCGTTCCAGACGGAGTGCGCGTTCAATAAAATTCACCTTTGCTTTTTGCTCGTCACCTTTCATCAGCTCGACAGCGGTTTTTTTGAGTATCTTGCGTATAATAAGAAAACTTGACAGACCGATAAAAGCCACCGGTATCAGCACGGCAAGCGTTAAGTTTAATGGAGAGAAGGTAATGCTTTTATCAGGCAGGATGTAATAAACCAGCATAGAATCAACAACTGGTCTTACACACGGCAGTGCAAGCAGTGTGCCGGCAAGACCTCCCGCCGCGGACAGCAACACAGGGATCGCCATGTAGTGCCGGGTTATTTCACGGCGGCGGTAGCCCTGTGCGTACAGTGTGCCTATGACCACGCCGTCGGATCTGACCATGCGCAGAATCATCACGCCTACTATAAGACAGCTAAGCAGAAAAAAAGCTATCGATACAGGAAGGCTCATACTCTGTATACTGTTAATGTTCGACCAAGGCATACTGACGCGCTTGTTGTTTTTGGCGTCCAGCCATTCGGAAAGGCTGTACCCTTTTTCATTTAAAAGATCGTGCAGCTTCGCGTTTTGAGCGTTTATATTACCTCTGTCCGTAAAGCGCGCCCCATAGACCGTGACCGTCTCGTCTGCCGCCTCAGGGAACGATTCCAGATCATCGCCGGAAACAAGGCCAATGCCAAAACCGGCGGTCGGCAGCACATCATAAATGTTTTTGATTATAAAAACGTAATTCGGTAAAGCCATTGTGCCTGCTATATTGAATATCTTGCCGTTAAGCTCGATTTGCCCGCCAACATCCAGACCCTGCGTCTGCAAAAAAAAGGGGTCGAGTAAAATATCCCCCGGATTTTCAAGCCCTTGCCCTGATAATATCGCCGGGATATTGATTTTGGAAGCAGGCGTGAGCAGCCGCAGCTCGCTATTTCCGTCCGGCAGTTTGACGTCTAATTGCCGGTAAGCCTCAATAAGCTCGCCGGATTCGCTTTCCAGCGCCGGAATATCCTCAATGGTCTTGTCTGTGGAAAACGTCAGGTCTTCCTGCATGTTTGTTTCGGCAAATTCCACCACCAGTTTCTCCAGATTGCCGGCCACGCCTGTAGCCGCGATGAAATAGAAGCTCCCTATAAGAATTAAAATCACAATGCCGATATACTGCCCTTTGTTTTCCTTTATAATACGCCATACGCGTTTTCGCAGTGCCATTTACCATTCAATCCTTTCTGCCGGGATAAGTTCGGAATTATGCGTAACTTCCGCCACCTCGCCGCTTCTCAGCCTGAATACGGCGTGCGCCATACCGGCGATGGCGCTGTTGTGGGTGATCATCAAAATGGTGGTTCCGTATTTTTTGTTGACCTTCTGCAGAAGTTTCAAAATGCTGCGAGAGGTCTGAAAATCCAGCGCTCCGGTGGGCTCATCGCAAAGCAGGAGCTTTGGATTTTTGACGATGGCTCGTGCGATTGACACGCGCTGCTGTTCGCCGCCGGAGAGTTCCCGGGGGAAACGGTTCTTTTTGTCGGAAAGTCCGACAGCAGAAAGCACCTCATCTGTTTTAAGCGGGCTTTTACTGATGTTCGACACAACCTCGATGTTTTCGGCTACCGTGAGGTTCGGCACAAGGTTGTAGAACTGGAAGACGAAGCCCACGCTCTCCCGACGGTATTCAACCAGTTGATTATCATTTAAATCCGTAATACGCTCGCCGTCCACTTCGACTGCGCCGCCGTCAGCTCTGTCCACACCGCCTATAATGTTCATCAGCGTAGATTTACCTGAACCGGAGGGACCTAATATTACTCCGATTTGCCCTCTTTCCATTTCCAGGCCAACACCTTTGAGTACATTTGTAATAATTCCTGTGTTATAGCTTTTCGTAAGATTTGATACTGATAAAAACACATTTAACACTCCATTCCGTTTTTTATTAGTTCCAACATTTGATTAAGTTCATATTTTATAATCTTCTCTATGTCCGCAGTCATTTTTGCAGTAAAATCAATATAAATTCATTCAGAGCACCATAAAAGAAAGAGCCGATAACTGTAAGTAATCTCACATGTTATCGGCTCTGCATCTTAGCGTCTGGCTCTTTGATAATTGATATATTCAGTTGTTTTACATTGATTAGCGTTTCCTGTTTACACTTTGGACAAAATAGCGGGAAGTTTTCAAGCACTGTATCATCACGCATCTTGAGACGAGTTTTGTTGCCGCAGACCGGGCATAAAATCCACTCGTATTTACACACTATACCACTCCTTACTTGATGTTTTTGTTGCTGCTATCATTTTAATGCCTGCAAACATTAAGCTGCTTTCCGTTTGTACGCTCGCATCGCAAACAGATATGCGACTATCAGTATCCCCAAGCACCATGCAAGCGCAACCCAAATATCATTTCCGACAGGTTGCCCCGACAGGAGTGCGCGGATGGCTTCCACTATTGAGGTCACCGGTTGGTTTTCGGCAAAAACACGGACAACTGCCGGCATCGATTCTGTCGGTACAAAGGCCGAACTGATAAAAGGAAGGAAGATGAGCGGGTAGGAAAACGCACTTGCACCCTCCATTGTTTGTGCGGATAATCCGGCAATTGCCGCAATCCATGTCAAGGCCAGCGTAAACAGCGCGAGTATACCGGCCACAGCAAGCCATGAAAGTATTCCTGCCGACGAGCGAAAACCCATCATGAGCGCTACGAGAATGATTACGACAACCGAAATCGCATTGGATACTAGCGAGGTCAGCACATGCCCCCACAGCACGGTGGAACGTGCAATCGGCATAGAGTGAAATCGTTCGAAGATGCCTCTTTGCATATCCATAAACAGACGGTAAGCCGTATAGGCTATGCCGCTCGCGATCGCAATCAGCAGAATGCCGGGCAGCAGGTAATTCACATAGTTGTCAGTGCCGGTTTGAATCGCGCCGCCGAACACATAGACAAACAGCAGCATCATCGCAACCGGAGTGATGCAGACCGTGATGATCGTATCCATGCTGCGGAAAATATGGCGCATAGAACGTCCAAGCATGACGCCCATATCGCTGAAAAAGTGTTTCTTTACGTCTTCCATTTATTTTTCCTCCTTCTTGCCGATAATTGCGAGGAATATCTCTTCCAAGCTCGGCTGTTTTTCAACGTACTCTACTTTCGCAGGCGGGAACAGCTTTTTCAGTTCCGCAAGCGTACCGTTGGCAATAATCCTGCCCTCATGCAGAATGGCAATCCGGTCTGCAAGCTGCTCGGCTTCCTCCAGATACTGCGTGGTCAAAAATACCGTTGTGCCATTATTAGCAAGCTCTTTGACCGTATTCCAAACCTCGATGCGTCCTTCTGGGTCAAGTCCGGTGGTCGGCTCATCGAGAAAAATAATCTGCGGTTTTCCTATAAGGCTCATGGCAATGTCGAGTCTGCGGCGCATACCGCCCGAATAGGTGGAAACCCTGCGGTCGCCGGCGTCAGTCAGACCGAAGCGTTTAAGTAAATCGTCAGCCACTTGACGCGGATTGGCAAGGTGCCGCAGTTTTGTGATCATAATGAGATTTTCCCGCCCGGTCAATATCTCGTCCACGGCGGCAAACTGCCCTGTCAGGCTGATCGCCTGACGTACATGGTCGGGCTTTGACGCGACGTCAAATCCGTTTACGACGACGGTGCCTCCGTCCTGTTTAAGCAGCGTGGTGAGGATTTTAACAATCGTCGTCTTGCCCGCTCCGTTGGAGCCGAGCAGAGCGAAAATCTCACCTCGCTTCACTTCAAAATCGACGCCCTTTAGGACTTCTGTGTCCTTGAAAGACTTTCTCAGACCTTTCACTTCAATTGCTTTTTCTGTCATTTTAAATCCAGCCCCTTTCCGAATTTTTTCAGTATATCGCGGTTGAGCGCCTCACGCCAGTCTTCCGTATATGTTCTGGCGTTGCGCAGAAGCTCGTCGCAGAATGCGGCCACATCCTCGCCGGTAATCTCCAAAACATGCTTGCCTTCCGCCGCGCCCGCCTCGAACAGTTCTATAAGGTCATAATGGATCTTCATCATGTCATAGCCAGATCCCGCCGCGAACCTCCACATGTGTCCTTGGATTTTCTTAAATACGTATTGATAGTCTTTCGGCAGAGCTTCCACCCTATCCATCTGCTGCTTGTACTCACGCTTGCTCTCAATCATTTTTTTGATATTGAAGTAATTATCGAAAAATTCAGACATTTGATTGCTCCCCCTTTTACTTTGTTTTATCCGTAATCTTTTTCATGGTCTTTTTAACTTCCTGGTCAACAGATTCTTGATAGATATCAGCGTAAGTTTTTGAATCTTTGATTAGATCGTCGCAGAAAGCCGCTACGTCACTGCCCGTCACTTCGAGCACGCCTTTACCCAAGACCGCGCCCTCTTCAAAAAGATTGATGATACCCGAGAGCAAACCCGTCCCCTCGGTTAGCTCAACAGGACCGACCTTAAAGAGATATTTTTGAATTTCTTTATAAACAATCTGATAATCTTGCGGGAGCGCTTTGACACGCGCCATGTGCGCTCGCCACTCTTTTTTGCCCTCAATGATATCTTGTATTCTCATTTTATCCTCCTATTTACCTAATTTTTTAGCTATATTATTGTTGAGCTGCTCGCGCCACTTGTCGCGAAAAGACTTTGCACCTTCTTCGCCTGCAAGCGCTGAACAGAAGCCTTTGATATCGTCACCCAAAACCTCTTGGACACTCTGACCGTCCGCCGCCGTTTCTTCGAGCAGACCAAGCACACCGTCAAGAATTGGCATGAGATTACGACCGGTGAAATCCGAGTGCGGCCAAAGATTAGCATTAATTTTTTCCCATGCCGCTTGATAATCAGCCGGCAGCTTTTTGGCTCGCGATTCAAAAGCTTTCAATTCTTTAGTCATGTCGCTGCCTGTAATTTTTTCCCAAAAATTCATTATTTTTTCTCCTTTAACTCGTTAATTTTTGATGATACAAACTCCCATTTTTCCCAGAACTTTTGTAGTTCCTTGCGCCCCGCGTCGTTGAGTACGAAAAACTTGCGCGGCGGTCCCATATCGGATGGTTTTTTTTCTATGTCCACGAGTTTATTCTTCTCAAGCCGCACCAAAATGGTGTAGACAGTTCCTTCCACAACATCTGTGAAACCGAGAGCATTCAACCGCCGCGTGATTTCGTAGCCATAGGTTTCTCCGCGGTTTATAATTTCAAGGACACAGCCTTCAAGCACGCCTTTGAGCATTTCCGTTAGATTTTCCAACACAATCCTCCTCGCTATTCTGTATGACTTGTATTCAGTATTGCTTACTACTGCTATATAGTAACACATAATAGCTGACTTGTCAATAGTAATAAACGTAAATCCTGCAGTTATGTAAAACATAATACGGGATTTTTAGATTAAGCATTATCCTTATAGATTAAGTTTTATGGCACTGCTGCTTGTATACTGGCCATTTCATTGTTCTTACAAAATATCGCCATCAGAGATGGCGATATTGGTCCATAAAAATTTAAATAATATTTTTATTCTTTAATTCTATTATTGCATTTTTTACAGCTAATTTAATAACAAAATACAATATAACAATCGGTATACCTACTATAACCGGTAATAAAATCAATCCTATAAAGCTAACCCTTTCAGCCATAAATGAATCTCCTTTTAATTATAAAATTTCTTTTAAATATTGTTTTCTAAATCGTCGTCTTCATTAATCGGCTTCAGAAGTTCTTTTGCCACGTCAAGCATATCTGAAGGAACATAAATATCTATCCCGTACAAATTCACTCCTGTATATATTTCCATAATTTCACCTGTACCCTTTGATTTTTTTAATACAGGTATTCCGTATGATTTTAATTTTGCTATAATTATTTCCGCTTCTATACCGTTCAAATTAGAAAGAAGCAGTTCCTCACTATACATAATAATAACCTCCTTTGATAATATCACCTAAATTACAAATCTATATTATTATATCACCTACAGTTAATTATTGCCATAAAAAAACAGCTTAACCGTATCAATAACCTGATGTTTTAATGATTTTATCATTAACATGACACGACTTAGCCGTTCTATATAGGAGAAATTTAATGTGCATTAACTTCTTTTTGGATTTTAACCGCCTTTGTCACGGGCTTCCATATTGCTTGTGCAAGATAGAAATCAACCATACTGTGTACTACAGTTCCTGCTCCCACTAATAATACAACTGAAATAAAAAATCCTTTTGAGTAATATCCCGAACTCATATTGTTTCCAAAATAAAATACCGATACTATTGCTACTTCACATATTGCGTGTATTAATCCGATTATGAACGAATATAACTGCGAATGTTTAAATGAATTCAGTGTGTTAGGATACATCTTTAAAAATAATGAACCTAAAAATGCGAAAACTATATGAGATGCAGCTCTTAGTACTACTACTAACGGAAATCCTGCTATCAAGAAGCCGGCTGATGTACCAAGTGATACAAAAATAGCTGTTAAAGGAGATATAAACATAGCAATAAATATTGCTACATGACTTGCTAATGTAAATGACGCCGGCTCCATAGTTATTTTAATAGGCGAAATTATTGGAATCACTATTCCTATTGAACAAAGAAGTGCCGAAATTAACATTGAATTTAATTTACTGTTTCTTGCCATTTTTCTGTCCTTTCTTTACTTATTGTCTTGTCAAGTGTCTTGACATCTCTTTGTACAATTATAGTAAATAAAAAACAGATTGTCAACCGATAATTTCTATTCAAGAATTATTTGTTCATGTTTCAATGTTTCAATAATTCTTTTCTTTTCATTTTCACTATTGCATTTAATTTTATGAAGATGTATACCGCCTGTTAATTTCATCAATGGTTGGGCCTTATTGCTTTTAATCTTTTCCAAAAACATATCTGCCTCATATCTTGAAGATATTCGAAGTTCTCCTGATATTTCACCGTATACGGGATGTTCTACGGTTACATCAAATACAATTCCGCCGTTATCAACGATTGTATAAAGTTCTTTTGCCATATTTTCATTGTCATGCTGACATGCAATAGTAAAGCATATTTGATTTTCTTTATCAGAATCAAATATATACCCTCGAGGAGTAGCAGAAATCCTTAATCCTGCTGCTCGCATTAAAGCGATGTCTCCTACAATTACCTGCCGGCTTACGGAGAATTTCTTTGCTAAAGTCGTAGCGGTTATGGGTTCATTGCTTTTTTTTAATATTGATTCAATATTTTCCCTTCGTTTTTCTGAAGTCATACTATCTCCATATATTTTTAAATATAAAAATATCGGAGTGAAAGGATTTGAATTGTTAGTTTTGCCCTTCACCGATATGCATTATAATATTTAAAATTCGTTATATTATTTCTTTTAATTTATTTCTTAATTCTATTACTGAATATGTTTGACCGTTTTTTATTCTTAATGTATTTAAATTTACTGATTTATAAAGTTCGTTTATGAAGTTATCTCTTTCAATCCTTTTATCATGGCTTTTATCATCCAATTCAATAGCTATTAAAGGTTTTAATCTATTATTGCATATTAAAAAATCTACGTGTTTACTTTTAATTCTATTTAAATCACTTGTGAAATTTTTATTAGATTTAACATTTATGAAATCTGCAATTCTTACTTTAGGGCAAATTATAAAATTGCTATTTTGCAATGCTAAATTTAATACATTATAAAAATTAAATTCAGCTTCTGACAATATAGAATCTAACTTTATGAAATTATCATAACTTATATTTTTATCTGATTTATCGCTCTTTGATATTATTGCTATAATTGCAACTGCAAGCATAAAAATAACTATTATAAATACTATAATTATTATTAAATTTGTCAATTTTTCTTTCCGCCTTTAATTATTCTTAAATTTACCCTATATCCTTTAAATTCTTATTATTTTCTGTTTCCTGTTCTTTTATCAATTCTTTAATTTTATATTTTGCTACTATTTTGTATTCATCATTAAGTTGATTATATAATTCTTCAATTTCGCTATTGTTATTTTTTTCTATGTATTTGCCAGATATTAAATATATTGTTTCATCTATTCCAAAATATTTATAAAAGTTTTCTATTGTTTCACTTGTTGTATTTGCGCCATTTTTTTCAATATTTGAAACTTGGCTCTGTGCTAATTTTAATATATTTGACATTTCTTTTTGACTTATTTTGTACTTTAATCTTATTTCTCTTAATCTTTCATTCATGTTATTCCTTTCTGTAACATTTGTTACGAATATCATTTTATAGAAAAATATGCATTGACTTTATCTGTATATTGATATATAATCTATATATAGATATAAAGTATTTAATATCTGTTTTAAAAATCATTATATCAATACTTTAATCAAAAAACAATAAAAACCTCGGGAGGGTGAAAATGAAAAAAAGATTATATGTAACAATAAAAACAGGACAAGCTGAATTAAATTTATATTTAACGAACATACGTTATCGTTGTGAGGTAAAGTATACAATAAGTTTTGATTATTCAGAGGGTTATTCAGCAATGTGTATGAGTTCAAAAGATTTTTGGCATAAATTAAGATATAAATTTGAATCTGATTGCGTTAAATATTATGAATTAGATTTAAGATAAAAAAAGTTAATTCAGCCCTGCGGAATCTCTCCCAAGGGTTTCCAAGGGGCTTGAATATAAAAATCAAAGGGAGAGATAAAAAAATATGAATAAAAAAGAAATAGATTTCGAATATAATATGCTTCAAGGCAATATCAATCGCATGTTTTTAACAGATGATTATAAGGAACTTAATACAATGTATCTATTTGCTAAAAGAAGATTAGATGAAATTCATACGTATAATTACAACAGAATTGTATTTGATAAAGCTAATAAAAAGGGAGAGTGAAGAAATGCCACGAATATTTACAGATTTATCACAAGAAGTAAAAGAAGAATATCAAAATACATTAGCCTTAGACGCTAAAAATTTGTATGAAGATTGGAAAGTAGCTTTTGAGTTTTCAAACGGTCAACTACTTTCAATAATATTTGAATGAATTTAGGGGGGTATGGGGGCACACCCCCATAGAAAGCGGGTAGTTTGAAGGGGTTTCCCCTTCATTAAATAAGTTAAACCGTTCTATTTCAAGCGGTTAGCAAAAATAAAATTAGAAAAACCGTAAGAAAAACCTATACCGTAAATATAAAAACAATATTTCTCTGCGGTGATGTATTTCAGCAAAAAATTACCTTGTTACGCACCCTAAAAAGCCAAAGGGGGGTTTGGGGGTTCTCCCCCATTATAAACAGAACAGGAGTAAATAATATGTCAAATTGTGAAAATTATCGAAAAAACGGATGTTTAAAATGTCCTAAACGTAGTTATTGTTACAATAGCTTATTTTCAATCAATAAGAAAAATTGAACCAATTCTTTATACCATCTAATGGACAAGCGTAAAACTTAAATTAATGAAATTGTCTTAGGCGGTCATAGCCACGTAAATATACTTATTATAATAACCTGAAATACCGTTACAATATTCGTAAAATTGATAAGAAAATAAAGCTATAAGCTTTAAATAAAAAATTAAAAGGAGAAAAATAATGCATATTAAATTAAGCGGTCTATTAATAGACAAATACGAACAGGAAAATATTGATAAACAAACAAATCAGGTTAGAAAGTCTTTAAAGGTAGTTGTTTATCAAAAAGAATCACATCAAGCTATAACTGTTACTGTTGAGCCTGAAACATATGGAAAGCTTGAAGAAATGAAACAGATAACAATAAATTGTCAACTTGGTACATTTGTAAGTAATGGAAAGGCAATACAGTACTTTAAAGAAGTAGCTTAATAAAATGGAAGAGTTAATATTAATTGACTATACGAGTAGTTTAAATCAAATCATAGATATTATATCAAATCAACAATCGGTAATAGAAGAATTAAGTAATAATATAAATATATTCAATTTCTTGATTCTTAGTTCAATAGCTATAATATTAGGTCTTTTATTAGTAAAGGATTAAGATGTTACTATTGTACATATGGTTAATATTGATTTTATATAATATCTACTTAATGAAGAAAATGGGGCGATAAAATGGAATTACAATATATTGAAAACTTAATAGATTTTCTTACTCCTTTTATCGTTTCATATGTTTTAATCAATTTGTTCAAGTCATGGTTCAGGAGTATATAAATGTTTGAGATTTATGTATATGGTTTACTTGTAGGTTTATGCATTCAGTTGTTTAAAAATTTTTTTAAGTAGGTTTGTTATGAAAAAGAAAATATTAATTATAGCTTTGTTGTTTTTTATAATAATTCAATATCAATTTATAGCATATGGTTTAGATTTTCCAATTAAAATTACTATTCCTCAAGGAGTTGCTAATTATGTATATACATTTGATTATCCTGTTGATATAAAAACAGTAATAAATACTAACTCAAGTGTTACTTTAAATGATACAAATATTACATTTTATAATTCATCAGAACAAAAAATAGGAACTACAGTAATAAGAAATAACGTTAGACAAACTAAACGAGTTGTTGATTATAAAGATGTAACAAAGGTAATATTTAATGTACCTCAATCTTATGTGATAACAATAGAATTATTTGATTCTATAATTACAGAGTTAGAATTAAATGAGATATTCTTTAATACTTCAAAACAAGAAATCAAGTATATTTTTAATAAAAATTTTGATATTAATGAAGATGATATTTTATTTAAAGACAATAAAAACAATGACATTCCTTTTAATTTTTCAATTGTAGGTAAAGATTTAATTATAAAACCAAAGAATATATTATTAACTGGTGATTACAGTACAACCTTATTAAGTGTTACTGCTTATGATGATTATTTCGGATATCAGCAGTTAGAAAATTTGAATTTTACATTTACTATAGATGAACCATTAAAATTGATTGAATACAAATATAATGCTTTTGATTCAAAATTAGAATGTATTTTCAACAATAAAATAATTGCTAATATATCAGATATAAGCATTGTAAATAAATCAGGAGATAACCAACTGTTAGATTATCAAGTATTAGATAATAAGATTGTATTTAATACATCAAATTATTTAAGTGGTGATTATACACTAAAAATAAATAAGGTTACAAATTATAACGATTCAGAAGATATATTGTCAGATTTAGCAGATTATAAATTCAATATTTCAGGAATCAAATTAATATACAAGAATTTTGGTAATTTCATTTCATCAAGTTTGCAGAATTTAATATTAACTTTTGACAGAAAAATAGAATCAGCAAACATTATATTAAAAAATGAAACTGATGATTTGATAGTAAATACTAATTTAATAATATCAAACGATAAATTCATTATTGATTATGATCCATTTAAGCCCGGGACAAGCTACACATTAACAATAGAATCGTTAAATGCTGTAGACGGTAACGTGATAGAAAGTCCAATGATATTTGAATTTAAAACAATAAAATCAACAGGTGATGTCGGAACAGATATTATAATATCAGAGTTCTTAAATATATTTACTGAAGCACAAAACAGAGGTATTAAAATTGTTATTCTCGCCATTTTATTAGGAATTATATTTATAATTGCTAAATGGCTTTGGAATAAAACCAAAATGTGGTTAAAAAAATTATAAGAAAAGGAAGGAATAAAAAATGTCAGGATTAGCAGAAATTCAAGCTCCAATGGAAGGATTGTTCGCAACAGCGCAAACATCAGGTATTGCAATAGTAGTTGCTGCTATCGGAATAGGTGTTATATTCATAGTAGCTAAATGGTTGTGGGGCAAAACAAAACAATGGCTTAAGTCAGTATAATAGAAAGAGGGAATTAATTTCCCTTTTTTTATTAAAAAATGGGGTGATATTATTAAACGAATATTAATATTTATCATAATTATATCAAATGTACTAACAGTTAAAATATTTGCTTTAAGCATTGAAAGTACACAACATTCCCCCGGTGAGATAAAATTTGCCATTAATGGAGAATCACCATTTCAAATATATAAAAGTATTGATTATATAAACTATACTTTTATAAAGCAAATAGATGATAGATATTTTATTGATAGAGGTTTGCAGGCAGGAGAAACAATATATTATAAAATTATTGATTCAACAGGAGATGAATTAGTTGTAAAACAAACAGTGCCAATAACAAATTTAAATGTACTTCCTTTAACACTTGAACAGCTTGGTGATACATATATTCATGTAAATTGGAATAGTTTTATTCATTCGGTAGATATATATTTGAACGATTCATTATATGAAAGTAATATAACAGATAGTTCTATGACTATTACAAGCCTTAGACCAAATACAGAATATACTATATATTATATTGATTCATATGGTACACAATCAAATACAATACGATTTACTACATTAAATGAATTAAATACTGTTATGGCACGTCTTGATGATTTACTGCGAAAATTATTTGTAACAGATGATTATTACTATGATTCAAATAATGATGGTGTATCTGATGGCTTCCAACCGATAAAAAATAAATTTGATGAATTTACTGAAACATCACCTTTTCAATATCCAAAAGATATAAAAGATAGCATTATAGATACATCTGACAAGGTAATATCTTCAGATTTAGACGATTTGCCATTGATGGAAATAACTTATTTGCCGGGTTTTACTATTAATGTATTTGATTTCACAGGCTTAGAAAATATTATAGAAATTATTCGGTCTATATTGGTTGCAATATTGTATGTATCATTGTTTATCTATTTTGCAAAAAAATTAATACCTGCGTTGAGGGCTTAATTATGGTAATGAAATTTTTAACAGGAATTTTAACAGATTTTCTTGATATAGTGATTAATTTATTAAATGATCTGTTTGGCAGATTTGACATAAGTCCATTTACACAACACTTTGATTTTTTAGTACAAACTGCAGAAAAAGCAAACGTCATATTTCCAATTAAAGAGATATTAGAAGTATTAACAATATTAATGACATTTGCATTTTATAGCTTAGTATTTTGGGCTATACAAAAAATATATGAAATGGTGAGAGGTTAATATGATTTATTTAGTAATAACAGTTATATCGTTTATCATGGGCTTCAAGATAGGTAATTTATATCAAGTATTAAAAATCACATCAATTAGACATCAGATTAATAAAGAAAATATAGAAGAATCAATAAAAAAATCTTATGACAAAAAGATTGCAAATTATCAAAAGAAAATAGATGTATTAGAAGAAAAATTAATTGATTTAACATCAGAATATGGGGAGAGTGAAAATATATGATAGAAGCATTTACAGGATTGCCGGGTCAAGGAAAAACTTATAATATGGTAAGACGTTCATATATAGAACACAAAAAAGGTCGCAAGGTATATGCTAATTTCAAAACTACATTCGCAACCTATTACAAAGAACTATACGAAATATATGAAGTTAAAGACGCTTTAATATTAATGGATGAAGCAGGGATATATTTACCCGCACAAGCATGGCAAAAGATTCCCTTTGAGTTTATGAGAGCAATCAGGCAACACCGTCATAACGGTTTAGATTTATGGTACACAGCACAGGATATGCAAGATGTAAGTACCGCTTTAAGACGTGTAACACAGTTTGAACATAACTTTAATAAGATGGCTAAATTATGTATGTCAAGAACATTTAACCCCAAAACAAAAGAAAAATACGGTTTTGATATACATATATTAAATAAAAAAATATTTGAATTATATGATACAACCTTTGATGTAGAACTCGGAGAATATCTTAAAAATTCAAATAGCAATATATAGTTTTTCCATGCTTAAGCATGGGAAACTATATATTGCTGATTGAATAAAACTATGAATAAATTATCAAAAAGATTATAAAATCTTTTCCCCCCGTCCTTACTATCAGGGGGGGTCAGAAATTCAAAATAACATTTGGGAGATTATAAAAATGCAAATATCTAACATTGATAGTTTGTTTTTTTCTATAGATATTAATGACTATGAGAAAAACAATCAAGAATTAATTCAATTATTAGAGTTATACAAGCTTCAGGCTAAAGCCGATACACTCCAAGATACATACTTAGATTATAAAACATATAGATTTAAAATAATGCCTAATGGTCTTAGATTCCATTCTTTTATATTACATAATGAAATAATGTCTATTTCAATTTCAGCACATAGAAGTAACAATAAAAATAATTATCCTGTAGCGGTTCGTCTTAAGAGTTTGTTTTTATGGCAAAAAGGATATTTACAAGCTTATGAAGATAGCATAAATATTTTAAAGGATATATTCAAAGGTGAATTTATAGCTGAGAAAATTTCAAGGGCTGATATATGTTGTCATACTGATTCTTTACAATTAAATCTTGAGGATGTTAATAATTTTAGGGGTACATTTAAGAAAAATGAAATATTTATGACTAATCGAAAATTAAGCGGTTTGACATTTGGTACATTTTCAGAAAAAAATGTCATGCTTAGAATTTATAACAAATCACTTGAAATTAAGCAAAGCGGAAAGACTTGGTTTAATTCAATTTGGGAAACTCAAAAGATGGATATAGAGAAAGTATGGAACGTTGAGTTCCAAATAGGACGTAATTTTTTTAAAGAACATAATATAGAATCGGTTGCAGATTTTGCGGTAAAATCTCGTTCTATATGGGAATTGCTAACTGCTTCATACTGTAGCTATATAAATTTGGATAATGATAATATAAGCAGATGTACAGTAAAAACAGAATGGGAAGAAATAAGACAAGCCTATAATGGATACATAAAGCAAGACTTAATAAAACGTGACAAGCAAATGCGTTGTACTGCTGATGAATTACTTCCACTTTTAACGGGTGTTCTTATTTCATATGGTGCATGCAAATACAATTTTTCATTACAAGACGTTTTACAAGATTTTAATAATGATTTATCTGAATATTTGAAAACAAAAAAAGGCAATGCCGATATAAGCGAATTATTATTAAAAAGAAGTCAATATATACACTCTTAGGGGGTCAAAATGAAACTTAGTCAATTAAAAAATATGTTTATAATAGATAATGAAATTAAAGGAAACAGTAAAAAAACTATTGCACAATATACGAGGGTTTTAAGTTATTTCATAGAGTTTGCAGGTGATATTGATTCAAATTCCTTAACTGTTGATTTATTGAAATCGTATCAAAAAAATTTGCTTGAACGTGATTTTATAGGAAATTCATTTTATTCAGGTAAGGAAGGGCAAAAATTATCTCGAATTACTGTTAATACATATATGACACATTTAAGGACTTTTATTATATATCTCCATGATAACGGATATATTGAAACTAATTTATTTGAAAAGATAAAAATAGTTAAGAAGCCTAAGAAAATTAAAGAAATATTGTCAGAGTATCAAATCGAAAAAGTCTTAATGTCATTTACAAACTGTGAAATGTCACTTCGTAATCAATGTATATTTTTATCAATGGTTGATGCAGGTTTAAGATTATCTGAAATATGTAAGCTTGATGTACCGGATGTTATGTTTAATAGTAATATGATAAAAATAAATGAAGCTAAAGGCTTCAAAGATAGGTATGTACCTATGAGTTTAACATTAAAGAAGTCATTATATAAATATATTACTATGTATCGCGTACCTGATTCTATAGATAATCAAGCATTATTTTTAAGCAAGGATAAAATGCGTATGAGCGAAAAAGCTGTAACTATGGTTATTGTTAGATTACGTAAAAAAATGAAATTTGAAAAGTTTAACCCTCATATGCTTAGACATACATTCGCTACAAATTACATCATCAACGGTGGTGATATGTTTAACTTACAACTGATATTAGGACATGAAGATTTACAGACGGTTAGAAAATATGTACATTTGGCAAGATATTATCTACAAGGAGATTATACAAAAATTTCTACGTGTGATAGGTTATCAAAAAATAACTCAAAAATAAAAATATAAAGAGCCTGAAAATGGCTCTTTTTCACTGTTTTTATACTGAAATCGGAGTGAAAGGATTTGAACCTTCGGCCTCATGGTCCCGAACCATGCGCGATACCAAGCTTCGCTACACCCCGACAACAATATAATTATAGCACTTTTTAAATGTTTGTCAATAATTTTAGACGGCAAAATATGCAGCTTTAAATGCCGGGACATGAAGAAAAACAGGGGATTATAATTATAATCCCCTAAGTTATGTTGTAATTAAGTTCCGCAAAAAGTCCTATACGGGCAGGTTGTAGGCGGAGGAAGCTTTTTATATTCTTCATATTCATTATTATCCGAATATGGATCCGACAGAGCACTAAGCAGATTATTCATAACACTGTAATCTTCATTATTTATTGCTTCTTTTAGTGCATCCTCCACAAGGTAGTTGCGGGGTATAACTGACGGATTGGAGCTTCTCATAAGATTTTTTATTTCTTCTTTTGTTTTTTGCTGCTTTAACACTCTTGACTGCCACATATTATACCAATTCATAAATTCATAATTGCCACGCAGTACCGTGTCTTCTAATTTATTTTCTGTCAAAGCGTTAAAGGTATAAGTATAATCGGCTTCATATCTATGCATTAAACCAAGTAGATCATCTATAAGAGATACATCCTCCTGTTCTTCATTAAACAGCCCGATTTTTGACCTCATGCCTTCATAATAATTGTTAGTGAACAGCATATTAAATTTTGAAACAGCATCCTGAGCCATTTTAACAGCTGTTTCTTCATCATCGTGAAGTATAGGAATCAGTGCTTCGGCTAATCTCAAAAGATTCCATTCGCCTATTTCGGGTTGATTCTTATATGCGTATCTGCCCGCAGTATCTATTGAACTGAAAACAGTTTCGGGATTATAGGTATCCATAAATGCACATGGTCCATAGTCTATGGTTTCACCGCTTACAGCCATGTTGTCAGTATTCATAACACCGTGTATAAAACCAATCAATTGCCATTTTGAAATAAGTGATGCCTGTTTCTTTACTATTTCTTCTAATAGGAGTACATATTTATCTTTATCATTGCTAATGTATGGGAAATGCCTGTTTATTGTATAATCTGCCAATGATTTTAAATCTTCTGTGGTTCCCCAATTTGCTGCGTATTGAAATGTTCCGACTCTTATATGGCTTGAGGCAACCCGAGTTAATACAGCCCCTTTTAATACCGTTTCACGATAAACCGGCTCCCCTGTTTCAACAACTGATAGGGACCTTGTAGTTGGAATTTTTAAGAAATTCATTGCTTCGCTTATAATGTATTCTCTAAGCATTGGACCCAGCGCTGCTCTGCCGTCCCCTCGTCTTGAAAACGGTGTTTCACCTGATCCTTTTAATTGTATATCGAAACGCTCATTGTCCGGCGTGATTTGTTCACCCAACAAGATTGCTCTTCCATCACCTAACATTGTAAAATACGCAAACTGATGACCTGCATATGCTTGAGCAATCGGTATAGATCCTTCTAAAACAGAATTACCGGCAAGTGCAAAAACTCCATCTTGACTATTAAGTTCTTCTATGTTTAATCCTAATAATTTGGCTAAATCATTGTTTAATATTATCATATATGGTGAGCGAACAGGTGTGGGATAAACCTTTCTGTAAAAAATTTCAGGTAAGCGGGCATAGCTGTTATCTAAATTCCAACCTGTTTTAATCTTTAATTCTCTATTTGACATTTTGTCTCCTTTCCTTGATTGTAAGCAGATGACCCAAATTTTAATTTGGTGTCAGTCGCTTATGCTGTAAGTACAAAAATTAAAAAAGCAGTCACATTAGTTTCTGCTTTTTTATTAAAATTATTTACCTATTCCATTTTCGCGCGCATAATAAAACAAATATTGCTGTGCATACCCTGAAAGCTTCCCGAATTTGTTTTCAGCAAATTTTTGTATATCAGCATCTTTTGTGCTTTTGTCAACATAAAGTGTTTGCATCACTCTTCTTACCCACACATCTACAGGAAATGTATCAAATTGTTTCATAGAAAACAACAATATGCAATTAGCCACCTTGTCCCCTATTCCGTTATAAGTTTTTAAATAATTCAGCCCTTCATTGTAGGAAGTGTTTTTAATATTGTAAATAATGTCTTTTTCTTTTAAAAATCTTTGAGCGGCTTCTTTTATCCTCGGAGCTCTGAAGCCTGCCTTGCATTCTAAAATTTTATCAACCGGTGCTGCTGACAATTTTTCTGCCGTTGGGAAGCTAAAATAATCTTTGCCGTTATAGTTACATATATGATTACCGAAAGTTATGCTTAAATTTTCTATAACCTTTTTAATCATCGGGATTCGGTTATTTGCCGATATCATAAATGATATCATTGTTTCCCATTCATCTTGATTTAAGATTCTGATACCATAACCGAATTTAATAGCCGTATTCATTATTTCGTCTGTATTGACTATTTTTTTGATTTCAGTATAATCGGTATTGAAATCAAAATAATCTTTTATTATATCTTCGTAATCATCCATTGATATATTATTGAATATCACTGAAGATTCATTTTGTTTTACATTTATAACCTTATTTTTAACAACACCGATGTAAGAACCGTCTTCTTCTTTATTCCATCTGAATGCCTGTCCGCAATCAAAAATGTGAGTTATGTTAAAATTTTTTATATTCTCTATAATAATTTTATTATCTTTTTGTATTATATTCATATTCACCTCTAAAAATTTTCCATAAAACTTCCTTGCCCGTAGACTTTAGCTTTTTCAAAATATTCTTCTGCTTCATCATGTTTATTTTCAAACTCAAGAATTTTTCCCGTAAAATAACAACCAAAAGCAACTCTGTAATCATTTTTGGAAATATCAATCAAATCCTTAAAAAATTCTTTACACTCCAGCAAATTGTTGTTATAAAAATCTGATACTGCATATGTCAATTTTATTGTTACTCTGTTATAATCCTTTTTGCTGTATAAATCCAACGTTTCTCTTGCTTGTTCCATCACTTGGTTTGCCTTTTCAATCTCGCCGTTAAAATACATGGATAACACTAAATTATGATAATAAATAACCTGCCAATTCGACGGTATTTTTTTAACCTTGTTGACTAATATATCTATAGCTTCAGCAAATTTTCCTACATACAGTAATCCCGTTGTTTTTTGAATATAATTGATGGTTACTTCTCTGTCTGATTGAATTTTCAATAACAGTTTATCAATTTCATCAATATATTTTTCAGGACTCTTTTCTTTATATAAAAGCTTATTAAACAATTCTACCTGCTTTTCTAAGTTTTTTCTTCTATTAGCTGAATATATAAATAAAACAATTAATATACCTAATATGATATACATTATTTTTCTCCTTATTTGCTGACTTAATGTGAATATTGATTTAGTTTATATTTTAAAGCTTTAATTTAGCTAAGGCATCTGCTAAAGCTGTATTTAAATTTTCATCTTGTTTTCTATTTTGTTTCGACAGATATTTTGAAGCTTCCTTGTTAGATATTGATGATTTTTCACTTCCTTTTCTTTTGTTGAAAGCTGATAATTTTTCCCTAAAACCACATTTGCAAACAAATAATTTGCCTTCCCCTTCACCTTTAAGCTCTAACTTTTTATGACAATTCGGACATCTTGCATTTGTTATTTGAGAAATACCTTTTCTATAGCCGCACTCTCTGTTTTGGCATACAAGCATTGTACCTTTTTTACCGTTTACTTCAAGTAAGTAACTTCCGCATTCAGGGCATTTTGATTTTGTTTCATTGTCATGGATATATTTTTTGTCGCTTACTTTTATTTCTTTAATTATTGATTTTGTATAGTCAATCATATCATTTAGAAATTTAGTTTTGTCTAATTTCCCTTTTGCTATGTCATTTAACTGTTGCTCCCACTTTGCTGTAAGCGCAGGTGACTTTAAATCAACCGGAGCTAAATCCAATAATTGTTTCCCTTTAGATGTTATATAAATGTATTTTTCTTTTTTCTCTATAACAAAGCTGTTAAACAACTTGTCGATTATATCAGCTCTTGTTGCAACAGTACCGAGGCCTCCGGTTTCACCAATTGTTTTTTTCAAATTATTATCAGCATTTTTCATAAATTTAACGGGATTTTCCATGGCTGACAAAAGAGTTGCTTCAGTAAATCTTGCCGGAGGCTTAGTTTCACCTACTGTTTTCCTAATTGAAGAAATTTGTACTTCACTGCCCTTTTTCAGCTTATTTAATTCATTCACGGGATAATCATCAAGTATTTCTTCATCTTCATAATTACCATATACCTCTTTCCATCCCATGGATAAAGTAATTCTTCCTTTAGATGAAAATATTTCGTTATCTGCTTTTCCCGTTATAACTATTTTTTCAAATTCAAAAGGCTTAGATAGCACTGCTAAAAACCTTTTAACAACTAAATCATATATTTTTCTTTCTTTATCAGATAAATCCCCCAAGAAAACTGTTTGCTCCGTAGGGATTATTGCATGATGATCAGAAACTTTTAAGTTATTAACAAAGTTCTTATTGCTTTTAATAGGTTGTGAACTAATTTTAAATCCTATTTTTGCATAAGGCCCTACACTGCATGATTTAACTCTGTCCTTTAATGTATCAACTATGTCTTCAGTTAAGTATCTGGAATCAGTCCTCGGGTATGTTAACACTTTATGACGTTCATAAAGTTGTTGCATAACAGACAATGTTTCCTTTGCAGAATATCCGTACATATTGTTTGCGTCTCTTTGAAGCTCAGTTAAATCATATAACCGGGGAGCAGATGTTGAAGCTCTGTTTCTTGAAATATCAATAATTTCCAATTTTTTTGATTTCATGTTGTTTAATATGTTGTCACACTTTTCCATATTGAAAGTTCTGTTTTCATTATTTTTATCATACCATGTGAATTTAAAGCTGCCGGCTGATGCCTCAATGCCATAATATTCTGAAGGCTTAAAGCTTCTTATTTCATCTTCTAATGCTGCAATCATGGCTATTGTAGGTGTCTGTACTCTGCCACAGGAAAGCTGAGCATTGAATTTTGATGTCAATGCTCTTGTAGCATTAATTCCGACAATCCAATCTGCTTCTGATCGCGCTAAAGCTGATGCGTAGAGGTTATTGTAAGACATACCGTCTTTTAAACTATTAAAACCGTCCTTGATGGCTTTGTCAGTAACAGATGATATCCATAATCTTTTAATAGATTTTTTTACTTCTGCTTTTTCTATAATCCATCTGGCAACAAGTTCTCCTTCCCTGCCCGCATCTGTAGCTATTACAATTTCTGTCACATCTTTTCTTAACAGGAGGTTTTTAACAACTTCAAATTGCTTTCTTGTTTGTTTAATAACTTCTGTCTTCATTGATTTTGGTATTATAGGTAAATCCTCTAACACCCACTTACTGTATTTTTTATCATAGCTTTCAGGGTCAGCCAATGTAACAAGGTGTCCAAGTGCCCAGGTAACTATATATTCTTTACCTTCTACATATCCGTTTCCATTTTTATTGCATTTTAAAACTTTTCCTATATCCTTCCCAACTGAAGGTTTTTCCGCCAATACTAAAATCATTTTACTGTTCCTTTACTTTGTTTGTTATATTGTATCATATTATATAAAAATTTAAAACAAAAATTAGGCTGCTTAAAAGTCCCCCTGAACTTTTTCAACAGCCTGCCATCTTTATGCTTTATCGTAATATAGTAGGTTTGAATAAGTATTTAGTATTATTCCTCAAATTCTTCTTCATCTTCTCTTTTTCGGTTATTTTCGGTTTTAATATGTTCTAACTTTGTTACGGATACTTCATATGCAGTCTTTGTCTCATAGTTTTCGTTTTCATTTTTTTTCTGATACTTTCTGCTTTGAATCCTACCCCAAATCTTAATATGATCTCCCACTTCTAATTTTTCACAGTACCTTGCGTTTCTACCCCATGCAATACAAGGGATATAATCTGACTTATTATAGGATCTGTTTACGGCAATAAGCATGTCTGTGATTTCTCTGCCAAAAGGTGTTGTTCTGAATTTTGTTTCTTTGCATAAATATCCGTTAAGAAAAACTTCATTGGGGTGTCTTATAAGTTCCTCTAATTCATTATCTTCCGGTATTATAATATCTCTTACAAATACTCTCAGAAGCAATTTGTTGCTTGTGTCCTCATATCTATTATAAGATCTGAATTGACCATCAATAACTATATATTTCCCAATACTCATATCAATATCGTTTATTAATCTTTCGGATATTATTACAGGCAGCAGATCCCTGGCGTCGCTTAATCTTGGTACTTCCATAATAAATTCGTAAAACTTTTCTCCAAATACTTCATGACTAAAATCCAATTTACTGTTTATTTTACCAACAATCCTTATATAGTTTGACTGCATCTGTTTATCATTCATATTTATTTCTTCCCCCCATAATTTGTCTTATATATACCATGTTATTCAAGGGTTTTCATTATATTCATTATTTTTATTAAAAAATATACAAGCTTTTACCTTTAATTTTGTTGAAGTTTATTTTTTTATGTTATATAATAATTTGACATAATTTTGGAATAAATGTAGTAAATGAAAGGACGATAAAATGAAATTAGGTATAGTTGGGCTTCCGAATGTAGGAAAAAGTACATTGTTTAATGCTATAACTTCAGCAGGAGCTGAATCGGCAAATTATCCGTTTTGCACAATAGAACCAAATGTAGGAGTTGTGGAGGTTCCCGATAAGAGATTAGATTTTTTAACTAAAATGAGTAATTCAGGAAAAACAGTTCCTGCAGTAATAGAATTTTTTGATATTGCCGGCTTGGTAAAGGGTGCAAGCAAGGGAGAGGGTCTTGGTAATAAATTTTTATCACATATTAGAGAAGTTGAAGCGGTAGTACACGTTGTCCGATGCTTTGAAGATGAAAATGTCATACATGTAGAAAGCAGCGTAAATCCTAAAAGAGATATAGAAATTATCGAACTTGAACTTGTTCTTGCGGATTTGGAGGTAATGACCAAAAGATTAGAAAAATTAACTAAGATGGTTAAAAATGATAAATCCCTGCAATCTGAATTAGAATTAGTTCAAAAGCTTGTATATGCTTTAGAAAGCGAAAAACAGGCAAGATTTTTAGATTACACCGAAGAAGAATTAAAGCTTCTCAAAACATTCAATTTGATTACAGCAAAGCCGGTTTTATATGTTGCAAATGTTGATGAAGAATATATTACTGATCCAAGTTCAAACAAGTACGTGGATGAAGTTAAAAAACATGCTGCTCAGGATAATTCAGAGGTAATTGTAATTTGCGGAAAAATTGAAGAAGAAATATCAACCCTTGAAGATGATGAAAAAATCGAATTTCTGCATGAAATGGGACTTGAAGAATCGGGGCTTGATAAACTTATAAGGGTAAGCTATCATCTGTTGGGATTAATAAGCTTTTTTACAACCGGGCCTATGGAATCAAAGGCATGGACCATTGTAAAGGGTACAAAAGCTCCTCAGGCAGCAGGAAAAATACACTCTGATATTGAAAGAGGTTTCATCAGAGCCGAGGTTACAAGCTATAATGATGTTATTGAATGTGGTTCAATGCTTGCTGCAAAAGAAAAAGGACTTATGCGGCTTGAGGGTAAAGAATATGTAATGGAAGACGGAGATATAGTTCTGTTCAGATTCAATGTATAGCAAATAATTATATTTGAGTTTGTGTAGTAATATACATGAACTCTTTTTTTAACGTTTCTATTTACTGGTTTGTACTATTTTATCCTATTCTGTGTTATTTTTTAGGAGTTCGGTTGCACACTGTTACCTTTCTATTACATTATTAGAACTTTAAACGGAAAACGTTAGTTGTGCTGTCAAAAAAATTATCTCATATAAAAACACACAAAACGGCTGAAATTTTTGTGTGTTTTTGAAATCTGGAAAGAGATTATGTCATATCTCATTTGTATGATTTATAATTATTGTTTCATGTTATATTAATACCTTTACACATACATTTATTCAAAAATAAATTTCATATCAGGGAAGAAAAATGGATATCCCATAAGGTATGCATAGGATTCTCCGACTTTAGAAGCTGTTGCTGCCGGCCACTCAATATAAGTAGACCTGTAAGCTACCCTTTCCGCTAAATCCGAAATCCATGCTTCCGGGACTATTTCATCAACTATTTTATTCTGTATTACAGCATAATTTTCAAAACGTTCTTCTTTGTCAATTGTAGCCAAAGCATCTTCTATTTCTCTGTCTATCTCATCAGATATAGCCCAGTGACAATTTTCATATGTTCCGGCTGTTTTGCTATGAAAACCAGATTCTAACGTAGCTCCGGCATCATTGTATTGAGGAGCAGAATTTATAGAAACTAAATTCGGAGTAGTTTCAGGTCTGGACACTCTATCCTGTAAGGTAACCCAAGGTACTTTTTTTATTTCAACAGTTATTCCCACCTGTCTTGCAGCAGACTGAAAAGCCAAAGCGACTTTTTCGAGATCTGCAACATCTGAGTTTACTAAAAATTCTAAAGTGTAATCTCCGTAATTTTGAGCATATTTTGATTTAGACAGATATTCCTCAGCCTTTTCTATATTATAATTATATTGAGTTGTTTTCACATTGCCCGCAGTGTATGAAGATACCGGACCATAGTTTAGCTTTGATCCTACAAAAATATTATTAGCTATCATATTGTAATCAAACAGATGGCTCAGAGCTTTTCTGTAGTTAACGTCATCGGTAGGTGCAATTGTCGTATTATAAAATACATTTTGAACTAATCTGGTAGAATACACCACAAGATCAACTCCATCCAGCTTATCTAATGCCTCAAGACTTTCCTTGCTCTGCCACATATCACTGATCTCCAGCTGCCCGTTTGCCAGCATAGTGCGAACGGTTGCCGATTCAGTTCCATCAATCATTTTAAATGCATCCGGAGAATTTTCTTCCCATCCTTTATGCCAGTCATCGAATCTTGCGGCATAAAAGTAATCTTGCTGGACTAATTCCTTTGCCATATAGGGACCTGAACCTGCATCATTAGTTATTAAATAATCCTTTCCATAATCACCAAACTCACCGTAAGGTCCTTCCTGTTTATTGTTCATTACCATATCCTCATTTAAAATATACAATCTGCACAAAGAATCAACAAATGTACCAGAAGAGCTGTTCAAAATAAATTTTACGGTATAGTTATCAGTAGCCTCTACATCCTTTATAATATCACTATAAATGTAGGCAAATCCTTCGCCTATATCTAATAGCCTCCTGGCAGAAAATACCACATCAGAAGCTAACAATTCCGAGCCGTCATGAAATTTGACACCTTTTTTTAAATAAAATTTGTATTCCTTGCCGTCCTCACTTACATCCCACCTTTCGGCTAACCATGGAATGACACCTTCCTGGGTCGGAAAAACCAAAGTATCATACAGATTAACAAATGCAACAGCACTTGAATTGCTTATGCCTATTGCAGGGTCAATTACCGGTGTTCCCGAAACCGTGATCCTGATAACTTTTTCACCTCCAGAGCTGTTTTCCAAATTACCTTTGCTGCTGTTATTAGCTCCTGAACATCCTGTAAAGAGAGTCATAATAACTGACGCAATTAAAATAATTGATACTGATTTTTTCATTTTAAAGCTCCTTTCAAAAATTTAGTTTTAAATCAATTTGTTGCAAGCATTGCTACAACTGTTTCTGCAAAACTTCAGATATCATTTATACTCTAATATCTAATATTTTAATTTCTCATTTTTATTTTTAATGCAAATGGCATCTTACAAAATGACCCGCAGATATTTCTTTAATTTTCGGATCTTCCTGCATGCATATTTGCATTCTTGAACTGCACCTTGTATTAAAGCTACAGCCTTTCGGAATATTTACAGGTGAAGGTATCTCTCCTGTGGAAGCAATTTTTTTAGGTTTAAGAGCTTCCTCCTCGTCAGAAATAACAGGTATGGATGAAAGCAACATATTTGTATACGGGTGTAAGGGTGAAGAATAAAAAATTTCAGTCGGAGCTATCTCGCAGATTTTTCCCAGATACATAATTGCTACTCTGGTCGAAATATTGCGCATAACACCCATATCGTGGGTAATAAACATATATGTCAGCTTTCTTTGCCTGTGCAGCTTAATCAGCATATTAATTATCTTGGCCTGAATTGAAACATCCAGCGAAGATGTGGGTTCGTCAAGTATAATAAATTTGGGATCACAGCATAAAGCTCTGGCAATTGACACCAGTTGCTTTTCACCTCCGCCTATGTTATTCGGTGATTTATACATGAAGTCGGAGGGTAATTCAACCATATCCAATATCTCTAATATCTTATCTTCAATTTCATTTTTAGGAACTATTTTGTGAACCTTCAATGGTAAGCTTAATATTTGTCTCACATCCTGATATGGATTTAATGATGAACCCGGATCCTGAAAAACTATTTGAGCGTTTTTCCTGAAACATTTACTTCTCACCTTATCCTTGCTCCCAATCTTTTCTCCGTCAAAAACAATTTCTCCGGATGTTTGATGATACATGCCCATAAAGGTATACGCAATTGTACTCTTTCCTGAACCTGATTCTCCGACTAATCCCAGCACCTCTCCCGGCTCTATGGAAAAGCTTACACCGTCAACGGCACGTACAAAACTGTTTTTACCTATCGGAAAATGCATTTTTAAATCATTAATTTCAAGAAGCTTTTTATTGTTCATAAGATGCACCTCCCCTATACATATGACATGATACGAAGTGTCCGTCTTCTATTTCTACAGCCGAAGGCATTTCAGATTTGCAAATTTCTTCAGATTTTTTGCACCTCGGATAAAAACGACATCCGGGTACGGGATTATGGTAATCCGGAATATATCCGTATATACCCTCAGAAAGCCCCCCTCCCGAAAGCCGTGGTACACAATTTAACAATCCCTGAGTATAAGGGTGAAGTGGTTTTTTAAATAAGTCCTTAGTTTTGCAGGTCTCTACAATATTTCCGGCATACATTATATAAATTCTGTCTACCAGCTCACGGGCCACCCCCAAGGAATGGGTTATCATAATCAAAGAACAACTTTTATTATCAACCAAATCTCTCAATAACCTATGAACCTGATCCTGTATAGTTACATCCAGGGCTGTACCTGGCTCATCAGCAATTATCAGTTCTCTCGGTGTGACTAAAGACATAGCAATGCATATGCGCTGGCGCATTCCTCCTGAAAGCTGATGTGGATATGAATTCATTATGCGATCAGTGTCAGAAATCATTACATTACTAATGGCTGAACGGGCAATAGCTGTCATATCCTTTTTATTTTTTGCCACAGAATGGTTTGAATATTTGATTATATCCAACATCTGTTCTCCTATAGTAAAAACAGGATTCAGAGCTGCTGTAGGAGATTGTGAAATCATAGCGATCTTTTCCCTTCTTATACTCTGGATGTCTCTTTCCGGCAGTCTAAATATATCTTTTCCTCTATATAAAATTTCACCGCCTTCCGGTACATACGACACTTCCTCATCCAATACGCGCAGAATTGTTTTCATTGTGGTAGTCTTGCCACATCCGGATTCCCCAACCAGCCCGATTTTTTCGCCCTGATTTACATAAAGATTAACCCCGTTTACAACTTTTGAATATCCTCTGTAAGTCTTATACCATACATGAAGATTTTTTATATCTAATATTCTGCTGTCCGACATATTATTGCCTCCCTTTATCAAACATGTCACGGATGCCGTCGCCCAGGAAATTAAACCCAACAATCATAAAAGCAACCGCTAATGACGGATATATCGTCATCCACCATAAATCCGGCATATACTTTGTGCCGTCTGATATCATCTGTCCAAAAGCAGGTACCGGCGGCTGTTCTCCAAGCCCTACAAAGCTCAGGGAAGCTCCCTGTAAAATAACCCAGCCCACATCAAGAGCAATTTTCGTAAATACCGGTGACAAGCAATTCGGCAGAATTTCTTTAATCAGAATATGCAGCTTTGAAGCTCCTATAAGCTCAGCATTTTTCACAAAGTATTCGTTTCTTAGCGAAACAGCCATTCCATAGACGAGCCTGGTATACCATGGCCACCAGCTGATTGTTATCGCTATCATTGAATTAGTCATATTCGGCTCCATCAGAGACGCAACTGATAAAGCCAAAATCAGGGGAGGTACTGACAAGAAGATATCCGTTATACGCATAATAAGTGTGGAAAACCACTTACCGTTATAATATCCGGCTACCAGCCCTGTTAATACTCCGACGGGAACAGATATGCACAGCACTATTATAGACATCTTCAGGGCTCCCCTGAAGGAAAAAACAACTCTCGAAAAAATATCCCTTCCAAATATGTCAGTGCCGAACCAAAATGTTGAATTTGGTGCCAGACTTGCGTTTGCATAATCAACATATTCTCTCGAATGCCCCGGAAACGGAGTAATGTACTCGGCAAAAATCGCCATAAGTATGCAGACTGATACAATTATCAGACCTGTAATAGATAATTTGTTTCTGGAAAACTTATACCAATAAATTTTTATGTTTTCCATCATTTTCGGGGATAAAAAAGGTTTTTTAGCCGGAATGTTTATGCCATTTGCTCTATTGCTCAAATTTATTCGCCTCCTAATCTGATCCTTGGGTCAAGAAATGCAGAAATCAAATCAACCACAAAATTTACAATCAAAAATATTACGCCAATTATAACTATTACGGCAACAATAGAATTCAGATCCTTGCTAAGCATTGAATTTATACCATATCTGGAAAGTCCCGGCCAGTTGAAAATTTTTTCAACAAGGAAGGCATTACCAAACATTGCGGCAAAATCCAGACCTATAACTGTAACAACAGGTATGGATGATGGCTTAAGCAAATACTTACCCATTAATAGATTTTTTGGCAGCCCATAACTTTTTGATACCGTCACATATTCTTTGCTTGAATTATCTATAAGTGATGACCTGAGTATTCTCGCATCCTGAAAAATCGGACCTAAAGCCAAGGCTATCCCAGGCAGCAGCAAATGCAGCAGAGCATCAAATGCAATTGCCGGATTTCCTGTTAAAATTCCGTCTATTACATACATCCCCGTTATATGCTGCGGCGGATTAACCCCCGGGCTGAGACGTCCCAAAACAGGTATAACCTGCCATACAAATCCAAACAGCAATAGCAAAAGAACAGCCACTACAAAAGAAGGAAGAGCTATCCCAATGTAAGAAAAAACCCTTATCAGTCCGTCTGCAAGCTTGTCCTTGTGTTTAACAGAAATTACACCAAGTACAAAAGCAGAAAGTATCATTATCATGCCTGAGAATAATATCAGTTCCAGTGTAGCAGGCAAAAACTGTTCAATATCCATAACTACTGGACGTTTTGACACTAAAGATCTTCCGAAATCTCCCTGCAAAACGTTTTTAATCCATAGAATATATTGTGCCGGTAAGGGTTTATCAAGATTCATTTCTTGCCTTAATGCTTCAACCGCTTCACTGGTAGCCTTTGACCCAAGCGCCAGCCTGGCAGGATCTCCGGGAATTATCCGCGAAATTATAAATATTAACAATGACAGACCAAATATAACCAAAATACTTGTAAATAGTCTTTTTATAATATAACGACCCATATATACTACCTTTCTCTCTGATTTTTTTTAATTTAAAAGCAATATAATTTTCACACACATCCAACATATTGCTATATAAAAATTATTATTCCCATATCCCTTTTACATTGTACTGTTCTTCTATATTCCATTTTTTTATTTCTGCTATCGGCGGAGACTCAAAGCAGCATTTCTTACTATGAATCCAGTTGAATCTGTTTTTGAGTTCAGCCAGATATTCCGCATATTTAAGTGAAGCAGCCACAGCATCGATTACCGGAACTCCAAGATATCTCTGAAGCTTTTCATAAAATCCAAACTGTATAGTGCATCCAAGTACAATAACTTCCGCACCATCCTGCTCTATGGCTTCTCCAGCCTTCCTTTTCATTATTTCAAAGGTATTTTGTTCATTAGTGTGAAGTTCATTTACTCCTAATCCCAAAGATTTAAATGAAGCAAGTTTTTCTTTCATTCCATAAGATATCATCCTGTCTGTCATTTGAGGAATACATTTGTCCCTTGTTACAATCACAGAAAATTTATGACCCAGCATTGCGGCAATATATGAACTCGCCTGTGCAGGCGCAATTATTACCATTTTGTCAACTAATTCCTTCGCCTCAAAAAGTGCCAAATCATAAAAACAACCTATTATTGCAGCATCATAGCCATCTTTCTCAGCCTGCTTAATTATGTGGAGTATATCCGGTGTTACAAGTGCCTCATAATACATATACTCTAAGTGCTCCGGTCCTTTTTTAAGTGATATCACATCGACCAGATTCATAGGCTGTTTAATTTCTGCCAACACTCTATTAATTTTTTCATCATATATATTTGTTCCAATAGGATTAATCCATAGAATTTTTGACATGCAATTGTTCCTCCCTATACAACGTTTTCCATGCGTTGAAAAATACAAAACACCATCAGTCCACAGTACTTCTTTCTGCATTCACTAATCATTTAATTGATACAGCTTCTTAAAGTTTTCCGTGACTTTAACCAATTCATCAATCATACTGAAATCATCTTCAGGAAGTCCAGTATTTTTTACTACAACAAATTCTGATTCAGGCAATAATTTATGAAGCTCCCATGCTGCATATATAGGACATGCCAGATCATATCTGCCATTTATTATTACTGCGGGGATACCAAAAATTTTATGTATATTATCCAATGCGCTATTTTCTGCCTTAACAAACATATTATTTACAAAATAATGGCACTTTAACTTTGCTGCAGAAATTGCGTCATAGGAATCGTCAAATGAATTGACAGAATCGATTAAAAAGTTTAATTTCAATATATTTGACTCCCAAATATTCCAAGCGGATATAGCTTCAACTTGTTCTGAATCTTCTCCGTTTGTAAATATTTCATAATAGGCTTTTACTATATCATTTCTTTTATGTACGGGAATAGGTTTCAGATATTCCTGCCATTCCTCAGGATAAAACATTGATAACCCTTCTTGGTACAACCAATTTATTTCCTCCCTTCCCAAAAACCATACACTTCTTAATATCAGCCCTAAAACATGCTCGTGAAACTGTATGGCATAAATAAGAGATAAAGCAGCTCCCCAGCTTCCTCCAAAAACTACCCATTTATCTATTTTTAGGTGTTTTCTTATTTTTTCTATATCTTCAATAAGATTCATGGTATTATTATCTTTTATTTCGGCACGAGGTTCGCTTTTTCCTACCCCACGCTTATCAAATAAGATTATTCTGTAGTATTCAGGGTCAAGGAATCGTATGCTAATCGTGTTAATACCGACTCCAAAGCATTCATCCATAAGTAAAATGGGTTTTCCTTCAGGATTTCCAGACTCTTCATAATATACAGTATGCAAGTCAGATACATTTAAATAACCTCTTAGATATGGATCTGTCTCCGGAAACAAGTTAAATCTCTCACTCAATTATGCCAACTCCTTTACTCATTAGTTCAATCTGCTTCCAGCTAAATTAAGCGAAAGAGGCTATCTTACTTTAAGACAACCCCGCTTATCGTCTATTTGCCAAGTGCTCTCGCCATTTGCACTACTTCAGGAGTAGGTCCTACAACAACTCCTTTATCCAGCACCTGCACACCGTCAAGCCAAACACTGCAATTCAAGCAGATACCGTCTGAATGGCTGGCTCCCGGAATACCTTGTTCTCCCGGAATATCTGAAACCAACATGCCTCCAACATTGCCGAAGCCCCACTCCGTGCAGCCCCAAACGCGTTCATCTTCAACAATATAGCCTGATAGTTTTGCATATGGGGCAAAACCATAAGCAAGATGTGCCACCTTGAACATCTGAGGGTCATTGAACGATTTCAGCCATGCCTCAAATTCAACAGCATCTATGCCTCCCTCTATTTTTACTATTTCTCCTTTTTTAACAGTAAACTTTACTGGTCCTTTTACAGCACCTAACGGCGGAGAAAGTGTGCCGTCCACAATTATGGTACCATTTATGCTTTCAAAATTCGGAGCCCACGAAATTTGACCCGGAAACATTTCAATTTCGTTCTTCTCTACAATACCGTCAGCAACAAGGAACTCACGTCCCGGTTCGTTGTCAAATTCAATATCCATCCCTCTTTCTGATGTAACACGTATGTGTTTAGCATTCTTTGTACAATCGGCCATGGCTGTGATAAATTTATTCAAAAGGTTATTGTCAAGCTTAGAAATATTTCTAACCAGGACTTCCGGAGTAACTCCGTTTTGATTCATGTAGCGCGGTCTGTTATTGGGATCTTCAATAATTTTATCGTACACTGTGGAATAGAATATTAGCTTTGTATTAAATTCCACCCATGCATCACATGATTTAATACCTTGAATAAGCGGTTCCATAGGCATATCCTTATCTCCTGCTTTTCCTCCGGCCGGTGCAGCTATTTTAAAAATAACAGGTTTTGCTCCGAGAATAACAGCTGCCTGAGCAGTTGCTTCCACCGCTTCCATACTGGATTCAGTATCACATGTTATAGCGATACTTTCACCCTCTTGAAGCCGGAACATATCTCTCAATAATATGAGACAAGCATTTACTGTTTCAAATTCGTACATTTTTTATCCTCCTGATAATTATTGATAATTATGAATCTATTTATTTTACTGCCGCAATCAGCAGTATTTAACTATTGTCGACAAAAATATCTTAGTATCATTTATCACATTTGAAACTAACACATACTCGTTTGGCTGATGAGCCATTTCGTCCAATGTAGACCATACGACTGTCGGAATATTGTGTTTACGTAGTATTGCAGCACATGTACCGCCCCCTATTCCTCCCAAATAAGCACTCCTTCCTGTTTCAGAAATAGAAGAAACAAGTTTTTTGACAATCTCCGCGTCTGGATTAGTCGGCTCAGGTGCTTCAACCCTTGTTAAAAGCTCATATGAAGCTTTTATACCTTCATTAACTTCATCAAAGGATTCAATAATATCATCTATAGTTGAGAGAACCTGTGCAACATCATATTTTGGCAGGACTCTGAGATCCATTACAAACTGATCCATTCCTGGTAAAATATTAGGACTGTCAACATTTGCAAATTTTTGCGTCAGTTCAATTGTTGAATATGGAGGGTTAAACAATTCGTCTATGTAATTGTATTTTTCTTTTAAAGTATCTTCAAGCACGACACCGAGATGCATACCGGCCGAGCAAGCATTTACTCCCAATTGAGGCATAGACGCATGAGATTGTTTTCCTTTCACGGTAAATTTAATCCATAGCTGAGATTTTTCGGCAATTTCTACAAAGCAACCATCCGAACTGCCTCCATCAGGTACAACTGCTTCGTCACTCGGAGAAAAAATGTTTTCCTTAAATAAAGCATGAAGTCCATACCGGCTTCCTGTTTCTTCATCGCTGGCAAATATGAAACCTATATTACATTTAGCGATAATGCATTTTTGTTTCATAATTTTACATATGTACAGCATTTCTATCACAGCCTGACTGTTATCTTCTGTTCCAAGTCCATAAATTCTGTCACCATCATCATATGGCTTAAAAGGATCTGTATTCCATAAACTGATGTCTCCGTAATTGACCGTATCCACATGAGCAATAAACCAGAGTGTTTTTCTTGTGTCTTCGGAGCCTTTAAAAGACACCGTAATATTTCTTCTTATTCCTTGGGGCACCACCTCATCTTTGATTTCAAATACCTTGTATCCAATATTATAGCTTCTAAGTTTCTTTTCAATCCATTCAAATCTTTCAAATTCACCCTGTCCGCCCATTCTCGGGTTAATTGAAGGTATGCTGTTCATTTTAATAATGTCATCAATCATTTCCTGCCTGCAGGAATCTACAATATTATTTAATTCTTTTATATTTATAATAAAAACACCTCCAAGCTGAAGTTTTTTACATTATATTATTTATACACCCTCAACTCAATATTTGTAATGAATAACATGAATACTTTTTTTTATTCACAGCGCACAAAGAAAGTATCAGATGCATTCATATCAACACATTAAATAAAAACAGTTCTTTACAAAACTGATTTAATTGTTTGAAAAGAACTGTTTTTATAAATTCACTATAATTTTGAAAAATCTTTTTAATCTTCAATATTCAGCATCTCCAGAGGAATCAATAAATCCAGATTCCAAATATCTGTAGTAATATTAGTCGTATAAAACATATCCGGATTAATGGCTTTCAGGATTCTGTACTTTACAGTATTGGTATGTACGTCCAACAGTTCAGATACATTGTTTATACTTTTCAGTACAATAAAAAGCCTTAGGGTTTCTAAAAAGAGAGGATCCCTTTCATCACTGAGAAGCTGTGAATAATGCTTGCAAATTGAGCTTCTGTACGTATATGGGGTTGTTGTGAGCATATAAATTATTGATATTTCGCTAAATGTGAAAATACCTTTCAGGAAAAACAAGTCATTAATAAGTAAATTTATAGTATCAGTAAAAGTACCTATGCTGTTAAGATTAAATGCCAAATCACTGAAAACAAAGCATTCTGGCTTAGTAGCATCAATAATTCTGGAATATTCGCTATAAATATTGCCGCGATTCAAACTTTCAGAATTAATCAAACAGACTACATAATTTTTGTCTTCATTGATCCTGTATATGGCATATTTATTTTTCAATGGGGAGACAACCTTATGAATAGATTCCTTTCTTATGAAAAAAAAGTAATATCTATCATTGTTGTCTATATGTTTAGCAGGATATTTTCTTTGACTTTCTTCCTGCAATTTATCTATCTGAGCAACAATGAACGGAGCAATTCCATAATACATGTTTTCTTTTAAACCATCTACTTGGTCCTTATCTATAATAGTGGCAAAAACAGAATTTGTTCCGTAAAATGCAAGTATATACTGAAACTTGTCATAATATATGACTATCCCGGTATTATATGGGTAATTTCCGGATGATCTCACTATATTAATTTTACTGATAACCTTTTCTGTTACGTATTCACTACTCCTGAATTCAGAAAAATAAAAATTATTTTTAATCATAATGATTGTGGGCATTTGCAGCAATAATGCAAGTTCATCGGTCAATATTTTTATATCTTTATAATTATTGAATTTTTCTATGTAAAATAGCAGTTTTGAAAATTCTGAAGTACTGAATTTATTATCTATGTTTGAAATATCATAAAATTCTTTTATTATATCGCTCCATCTCACACTGCTGTCTATATATATAACAGGAAATGAATGCTCGTTTCCAAGTCGCAAAATTTCATCATCAATTAAGCCGTTTAAATTTGTTCCGGGCATTATTCCAATACCTGCGCATTTATTCAATATCATAGATTCCACAAGTTTTATTCTTGCTTCCTTATCATTTTTAGAATTCCAAAACGAAGTAAATATAAATTCGTTAGGCTCTAAAAATTTTTCTACTTCCGGATATGGTGTCTCTAAAATATCAATTCTTGTAATTTCTCTTGACATGCCTTTTCCGCCGGCTGCAAAATAGCTATTTGACATAGAGGGTAATTTGAATAAAGATTCAATTGTTTTTTTCATAATAATATTATTTACACTCTCCTTAAAATAAAATAGCAATAATAATGTGTATTTTTATAATAAACGGCAAACTATAGTTTATATTATATCATGCATACAAGTAAATTAAAAGATAATATAATATTTTTATTTTGACTAAACCTTTTGCACTAAAAAATAATTGTTTATTCACATTAAAACTATACATAAAAAATTTAAAATACACAAAATTGAATAAAAATAAATAAAAGAATGTAAACATAAAAAGCTGTAATATATAAATATAAAACATGAGATAAAAGATAAGAAGTAGAATATCAATATACATATTTGCCAAAATATAACGGTCGAAATACAGCTTGTGAAAAAACTTATAATAAGCTCAAAGAAAACGTTGACACTATTATTTTAATAGTATATAATAGTTGGTAATAATTAAATAATATCCGGTCAAAGCCATAATAGTGAAAACTTTATGCGCAGAGTAAGTCATCTACGTCATTTGGATATGATGGTCTTATGTGAGAAATTAGGTTGTCAGGGTGGATAGCCGTTGGTTATCCTTTTTGTTATGTAACTATATATTCAATATATGGGTAACCATTGTGGTTGCCCTTTTTTAATGCTGCAATTTTTTAATTTTCTTTGGGATAGCCACATATTGGCTGTCCTTTTTATATCGTTATTTTTCACATTAAGAATTATCTCAAATGAAAGGAGGTGACTGTAATGATAAAATTATTTATACTTCCTGTTGTTTTAATGGTAGTAGCTTACTTTACAGCACCATTGTTAGGACCTGAGGCAGAAGGAACTGCAACGTTCTTCTTAGTAGCCATAGGAGCAGGTATTGGTGTACTATTAAATCAATTTATATTCCCGAAAAAAAGCAAAACAAAAAACGATAATAAGTAAATCAAACAAAGACAGGGTGCGATTAGATTCATCAATAAGATGTCCCCGCAAGCTATAGAGCTTGCGGGGACATCTTAATTTAGTTATTATGAATATGCTTTAGCATTTTATAAAAATTTTTATCTCTTCTTTCCATGGCTGCCTCGCCCTTGCCGTCAGAATAATCATACCAGCCCTTTCCTGTTTTAACTCCCAAGTTATTGTTATCAATTAATTCCTGCTGTAATTTAGTTGGCTGTTTTGCATCACTTAATTCATCAAACAAATATGCAGAAATATAGTAAAATGTATCAAGTCCGCCTAAGTCTGATGTTTCAAACGGTCCTAAAACAGGATATCTGAATCCCGGTCCGAACTTCATTGCTTTATCTACATCTTCAACAGTTGCAATTCCCTCTTCAACAATTTTCAGTGCTTCTCTGTAAACCGCAAATTGAATTCTGTTTCCTATAAAGCCATTTACATCCTTTAATACCACTACTGATTTCTTTCCTATTTTTTCAACTAATTCTGTTAATAGCTGCACAGTTTCTTCTGTTGTTTCGGTGGATTTGATTAATTCTATCAAAGGAATAATATGTGGAGGATTCCACCAGTGCATTCCTATAAATCTTTTCTTGTTAGTCAGCTTACTGCACACATCATTTATGCTGAGTCCCGAAGTATTAGTCGCAAAAATACAATCCTCTCTTGCTATTTCCTCTACTTCCTTCCAGTAATCCTGTTTTATGTCCAGTTTCTCTATTATTGCCTCAATAATTATGTCAGCATCCCTGAATACACTTTTATCGGTTGTAAACGAAATGTTTTTCAATTCCTCATGTGCTTGTTTTTCCGTTAAAAGACCTTCACTTATTAAGGTTTTTTGGTTCAATAATATTATTCGTTTTGTATTTTCCAAATACTTCTCAGCAATATCAGTTACTATTATTTTAAAACCGTGTTGTGCAAGGATTTGAGCAATGCCGGAACCCATGGTTCCCCCGCCTGCTACACCTATGATTTTTATATTATTCATTTAAACTTCCATTTGTTTTAAATCTTCAGCTATTATCAATGTTGCCCCTGTTGCGGCTTGAACTTCATCAACTGAAAATTCAGGATTTATTTCTTTTAAAACAATACCTTTATCTGTTACTTCCATAACGCCCATTTCGGTTATTATTAAGTCAACTGCATTGACAGCCGTCAGAGGAAGTGTACAGTCCTTTAATATTTTGTGACTTCCTTTTGCCGTGTGGGTCATAGCAACGATAACCTTTTTAGCACCGGTAACAAGGTCCATTGCACCACCCATTCCGGGAACCATTTTGCCGGGTACCATCCAGTTTGCAAGGTTTCCCTTTTCATCAACTTCTAATGCTCCAAGAACTGTAGCATCTACATGACCGCCTCGTATAATCAAAAAGGATTCGGCACTGTCAAAGAACGCACCTCCCGGATTTATAGTTACATGAATTCCGCCTGCATTTACTAAATAGCAGTCTTCTTCTCCCTCCGCAGGCGCAGGTCCCATTCCTAAAAATCCATTTTCAGACTGTAAAGTTATTTCTATTCCTTCAGGTATATAGTTTGATACTAATGTAGGCAGACCAATTCCTAAATTTACAACATCACCGTCTTTTAATTCCTTTGCAACTCTTCTTGCTATTAATTGTTTGTCGTCCATTAATTATTACCTCCTACATTTACTATATAATCAACAAAAATTCCAGGAGTCATAACGTCATCCGCATCGATTTCGCCAACTTCAACTACTTCATCCGCCTCAACTATAACAACATCAGCGGCAGTTGCCATTAAAGGATTAAAGTTTCTTGTGGCTTTTGCATATCTCACATTACCTTTTTTATCCACTTTAGCTCCAACTATGATTGCTAAATCCGCTTTTAACGGCTTTTCTAACAAATAATCCTTACCATCAACATTTAATATATCCTTGCATTCCGCCACAACAGTTCCTAATCCCGTTGGAGTTAAAATACCGCCAAGTCCGGCTCCCGCAGCTCTAATTCTTTCTGCCAGCGTACCCTGAGGAACTAACTCCACCTGTATTTCTCCTGAATTCATTTGATTGCCGGTTTCCTTATTTGTACCTATATGTGAAGCAATCAATTTTCTAACTTGCTTGTTCACAATCAATTTGCCTATTCCTATTTCAGGAAATGAAGTATCATTTGCAATTAATGTAAGATTTTTTACACCCTTTTCAATTATTGCATCAACTATTTGAAACGGATTTCGGCATCCCAAGAAGCCACCGATCATAATAGTCATACCATCATGTACCATATCTGCTGCCTGTTCTACGGTAATTATTTTATTTTTCAATATAAACTCCTCCTGTCTCTTAATAATTAATTCAAGTTCCTCTGTCTGACGCCAATACAAAGCAGGCACATCCTTGAAACTACTCTATTATATACAAAGCAATTACTATGCCAATTTTATAATATTCTGCACAATCTCAAAAATCAGCATTTTTCAATAGTATTAGTTATCAATATAATATATATGCAAAATAAAATAACAAGAAAGTGTAGAAAATTTTATACACTTTCTTGTCAGTAAATTAATATTTTCCTAATTATGTTCATAATATGCGAAATTTATTAATGTAGAAATTTTTCTACATTAAAACTTGGTGTAGAAAATCTTCTACATTATATTTTTTATATCGATTCCGTAATTTGCAAGCTTTTTATATAATGCGGTTCTGTGTATACCTAATATTTTAGCAGCATCAGTTCTATTTCCCTTTGATTCCTTTAAAGCTGACATTATTGCTTTTATCTCTGTCTTTGCGATACTTTCCTTTAAATATTTGTTCTCCTTTTCAGTTTCATCGAAAATTAATTTTTCGCTGATATAATCCGGCAAATCCTGCAAAGTTATTAAATTGCCTGTTGAAATATTGGCTGCCCGTTCTAAAACATTTCTTAATTCTCTTACGTTTCCGGGCCAGTCATATAATTTCAAGGCTAATATCGCCTTTTCTGTAACCTTTTTTGAATTAAATCCGATATCCAATTGTTTGTTCAATATGTCTTCACACAGTGACTCTATATCATCATTTCGTTCTCTTAAAGCAGGAATTTTTATTTCTACAACATTCAACCTATAATATAAATCCTGTCTGAATTTATTCTGCTCAACCAGTTTGTTTAAATCTTCGTTTGTGCAGGCAATAACCTTTATATCAATTTTTATTGAGGTATTTCCGCCTATTCTTTCAAATTCTCTTTCTTCAAGAACTCTTAAAAGCTTTGCCTGCATACTGAGGGGCAGAGAGCTTATCTCATCAAGAAGCACCGTTCCTCCGTTTGCAAGCTCTAATTTTCCTATTTTACCTTCTTTTTTTGCACCGGTAAAAGCACCTGATTCATAACCAAATAATTCTGATTCTAAAAGCTCATGTGGTATTGCTGCGCAGTTTATTCTGATAAAAGGAGAGTTTTTTCTTATGCTTGCATAATGAATGGCATGAGCAAAATATTCCTTACCTGTACCGCTCTCACCTTCTATTAATATTGTAGAAGATGAATTAGCCGCTTTTAAAGCAATGTTTTTCAGCTCAATCATTTTCTGATTTTGTGTGATTATATCGTCAAATGTATAATTAGCACAATACATTTTGCCTAATTCTTTTTTATATATATTGACAGTATCCTCAAGTGTCTTTATTTTACTTGCTAATTCTTTAACCTCTTTGATATCCTTAAACAATACGGTTCCCACTGCACCGATTATCCTGCCGTTTTTAATTATAGGCGTCCTGCTTGCAATCATATCATGTCCCTGAATTCTTTGGATGTCATAAAGCTCTTTCTGTCCTGTCTTTACAACTATATGAAGTCGTGTGTTTTCTATTATTTCCTCCACCGGCTTACCCAAGACATCCTCTTCCTTGATGCCGAACAGCTGTTCATAATTCCATTTTACTATTTTCCCTTCACTGTCAACAAGTACGATTCCTTGATAAGCATTGTCAAAAATATCTTTCATGCTTCTGAGCCCTTCTCTAAGCTCTTCAATTTCTGATTCTGTTTCATCCTTTTTTATTTTTTCTTTAAACTCATCCATAGAATCCCCCTTTGTTTTTCAATACTGCTTAGAAATGACAATAAGAATCCCTATATTAATTGTCGTAATCGTCTAAGAAGCTGTGTTTTTCTTCTCCCTTCCTATAGCCGATTATAGTATCTAAGTTTACGCTGTGAATACTTCTGAAAATATTTGTATCTATATGTGGATTTGTCTGTCTTAATCTTTTAATCAACGCTTTCATCTCCTGTCTTTTAGAACCGATTCCGTCATCTCCAAGCACGCAATTTTCAGTCAGACGACAGGCACAACGTATAAAATCAAGCTCATTGTACCTCTTCCATGCGATAATGTCCTCTTCACGTACCTTGTACATAGGTCTTATAAGCTCCATACCTTCATGGTTTGTACTTTTCAGCTTCGGCATCATAGTTTTAATTTCAGCTGCATAAAGCATGCTCATAAGTACCGTTTCAATCACATCATCAAAATGGTGTCCCAATGATATTTTATTGCATCCCGATTCTTTGGCGTATCTATACAGGTATCCCCTTCTCATTCTGGCACACAGGTAACAAGGTGTTTCTTCCACATTTGCGACTATATCATATATCTGAGTGTTAAATATCTTAACAGGAACATTTAATACTTCTGCATTTTCTATAATCCTTTGCCTGTTTATTTCATTATAACCCGGGTCCATAACTATATATTCTGCTTCAAAATTTATTTCTGAATATTTTTGCAGCTGCTGCATGCATTTTGCCATCAGCATTGAGTCCTTTCCTCCCGAGATGCAAACTGCAATTCTATCTCCGTCTTTAATAAGCTCATATTCTTTTATAGCTGATATAAATCTTGACCATATAGATTTTCTGAATCTCTTTACAATACTTCTTTCTACTTCTTCAAACTTTTCCATGATTAACCTACTTTATAAAATTCGTGTAACATTCATCAAACTTTTCTAAAAATACCTCTATATCCTTTTCACCGGTTAAATGACTCAAGCTTATTCTCAAGGTTGAAAGTGCCCTTTTTCTGTCCTTTGTCAGTGCATATACAGGCCGTGAAACGGTATTAGGAGCACAGCATGCAGATTTTGTGGAGACAAAAATATCAAACTCCTCCAAAGCTGCTTTAAACTGCTCCGTATTTACCTTGCTAATGCTTATGTTCAATATATATGGAACTGAATATTCAGTGCTGTTTATTTTTACATTTTTATATTTATTAAGTTCATTTCTGACTTTCAAATTAATGCTTTTAACATAGTTGTATCTGTCTTCTAAGCTTTCATACGCCAAAGACAGTGCCTTTTCCGTGGCCGCAATCATATTTAAGCTCGGTGTACCGCTTCGGAATTCTGTAGTTGAAATACCGCCGTGAATGAGAGGTTCCAGCAATACATTTTCTTTTTTAATCAACACGCCGCATCCGTTTAATCCATAAAATTTATGAGGTGCGAAAGTTACTAAGTCTACATTTTCAAAAGATACGGGTATTTTACCTACCGCCTGTGTAGCGTCTACGTGAAAACAGCAATTGGGATAAGCCGCCGCTAAACGGGCTATTTCATTTATTGGTTGCGTAATTCCAACCTCTCCGTCAACGTAGCATATGGAAACCAAAATTGTATCTTTTCTTATTAAATCCTTTAAGCTTTGCAAATCAATTAATCCGTTATTATCTATATCTGCATAATCAACTTCGTATCCGTTATTTTTTAAATATTCGACTGCTCCGTTAACGGAAGAATGCTCTAAATAAGTTGTTATTATGTGCTTGCCGTATTTTTTATATTGTCCTGCAACTCCTTTTATTGCTAAGTTGTTTGATTCACTTGCTCCTGAAGTATAAATTATTTCATTTTCCTGTACATTTAACAGCTTTGCAATTTTAACCGTAGATTCTTTTAATCTCTCAGCCGCCAAAAAACCAAGCTTGTGTGATGAATTAGGGTTAGCAATAAAATTCTTTGAAACCTCACTGAAAATATTTATAACCTGCTCATCTGCAGGTGTATTTGCCGCATAATCTAAATAAATCATATTCCACCTCTTTAACTAACTTATTATATAAATATTATCAGTTTTTTACAAGGGGTATTTTAGCTTGGAATTATTCTTAGAGTTTATACTAAATTATTTTGAAAACATTCCCATAAATATATTGCATACAGTTATATTTTTTGCTATTCTTAGTGTGATATATTGTAATAAATTTACATATTACAAGGGGAAATTAATTTACAAGGAGGGATTTAGCAAAATGAGAAGAGCACATGAAGTAGACTACCAAATATTTGGCGATGATATTCAATTTGTAGAAATCAAATTGGATTACGGCGAAACAATTGTTGCCGAGCCGGGTGCCATGATGTACATGGATTCAAGCATTGAAATGGATACTGTATTTGGTGATGGTTCCGGTAAGGAATCAGGAAAAGGATTAAAGGGTATGTTAGCTACTGCCGGTAAAAGAGTATTGACGGGCGAAAATTTATTTACATCTACTTTTACCAACAAAGCTCCGGACAGTAAGGTGTTGGCTTTTGCAGCTCCTTATCCGGGAAAAATAATTCCCGTAGACCTGATGGATTTCGGAGGACAATTAGTTTGTCAGAGAGATTCGTATCTTTGTTCTGCCAAAGGAATAGAAATCAGCATCGCATTCCAAAAGAAAATAGGTGCAGGTTTATTCGGCGGTGAAGGTTTTATAATGCAAAGATTAGTGGGTGACGGTTTGGCATTTTTACATGCAGGCGGAACTATAATCAAGAAAGAACTTGCTCCAGGTGAAATGCTTAAATTAGATACAGGATGTTTAGTTGCTTTTACAAACGGAGTTGATTATGATGTTCAATTTGTAGGCAACGTAAAAAGTGCTTTGTTCGGAGGAGAAGGATTATTCCTTGCAACATTGAGAGGACCGGGAACTGTATGGTTACAATCACTTCCGTTCAGCAGAATGGCAGACAGAATTTTCTCTGCAAGCAAAAAAGCCGGCGGCGGCAGTAATAAAGGTGAAAGCAGCTTACTTGGCGGCATTGCACTGGGCAATTTGTTTGGAAACGATTAAAAGTTAATATCATTAACCTTAAAGGTTGTTGAAAAAGTTCGTCCTGCAAGGCGCCGGAAGCCGGGCAACCGCAGCGTATTCAGTAATACGTGAGGATTGACCGGCTGAACGGCAACGAAGCAGGCGGGCGTTTTCAGCAACCTTCTAATCTTCACAGTGAATTGCGTTAGTAGGGCAGCTGTCTTCCGATTCCCTTGCACAATCTTCATTTTCCGGAGCAACCGGATCTTGAATAACAACCGATATATTTTCATCATCGAATTCAAAAACTTCCGGACATAGCGATACACAAAGTCCACAGCTTATACACGCATCTCTGTCTACAATAGTTTTCATAAATAATCCTCCCGATTAAATAAATTATTTAAAATCATCATACCACAAAATTCATAAATGTCCATAATTAGTTATTTTAATTCTTTATGATGGATTGCATTTATTATGATTTGTTTTGCCTTTTCGTGGCCATATTTTGCTTTACCTTGTATTTCCGGAACCGGCAGCTGTTCATTTTTTGTGAAATGTTGTTTTTTATTGCTTTCAGTTCCATGTGGTTCTCTCGGATCAGGTCTTCTCATTCCCTTTTTAGCCATATAAATCACCTCTTGCTTATTGTGATTTATTTCGATTAATTTATTCAAAGTTTTATGTCATTATAAACCAATAATCTTAAATCATAACGATTTCGTCTCCTGCTTTAATCCATCCGGCCTTCAAAACCTTCGTAAAAATACCTTCTCTCGGCATTACACAATCACCGACTATATTTCTGATTGAGCATCCTAAATGGCATTCCTTTCCTATTTGAGTTACTTCCATTTCTGTTTCGCCGATTTTTAATTTTGTTCCTATTGGAAGTTCATAAAGAATAATTCCCTCTGTTGTCAGATTTTCTGCAAATACACCGTTACAGCTTCCCTCGATTTTCTCCATATCAAGCTTATCAATACTTTCCTGTCCTAACAAGCTTACCTGCCTATGCCATTTGCCTGCATGAGCATCTCCGACCAAACCGTGATCTGCTTCAAAATATCCCTTTTCTATAGGTTTTTTAGGAACTCCCTTTGTTTCGCTTATATTTACAGCTAATACTTTTGCCATATATTTTTCTCCGATAATTTATTTTCTTTCAAATAATCCCGTCTTACCACCTGATTTTTTAAGTAACATAACTTCTGATATTATCATTTCTTTATCTATTGCTTTACACATGTCATAAATTGTTAATCCTGCTGCGGTTACTGCAGTAAGTGCTTCCATTTCAACACCGGTTTGACCTGTACATTTGACTGTTGATATTATTTCAATTTTGTTTTCCTCAAAATTTAAATTGAAACTTATATCGCAGCCGGAAAGCATTATAGGATGGCACATTGGAATTATATCCGATGTTTTCTTCGCCGCCATAATTCCTGCAACCTGTGCAACGGACAAAACATCTCCTTTTTTTATGGTTCCTTCCTTTATTCTTTCCAATGTCTCTTTTTTCATATATACATTTCCGCAAGCCACGGCTTCCCTTATGGTTTCCTGTTTTTCGCTCACATCAACCATTCTTGCTCTGCCTTGTTCATTTATATGAGTTAATTCCATATTAACCTCCGATTTGAAACATCATTTTGTCTGTATCGCTTTTATTTTCTGTTTCTAAATGATGTTCCTGTGGTTTATTATAAACAGCATGCTTTATGACTTCTATTAGTTTTTGTTCATCATTTAAATATGGCTTTAAATTAATTTCCTCCAATGAATGAAGACAAGGCTTGATTGTTCCTGTTGATGTCAATCTTATTCTGTTGCAATCTGAACAAAATTTGCAGCTGACGGGACTTATAAGTCCAACCGAGCCTTTTGCCCCGGGGATTTTATATACCGATGCAACCTTGCTGTCATCCTTCACAGGCACTAATCTTGGAAATCTTTCCAAAACATCTTCTACCTTCATTTTACAAGCTTCATAATATTTAAGACCTTCTCCTATAGGCATCAGCTCAATAAACCTGACTTGAATAGGGTTGTTTAAAGTCATATTTATAAAATCTCCTATTTCGTCGTCATTGATGCCCTTCATAAGCACCACGTTAATTTTAACAGGAACCATCTCCAATTCTATGCATTTTTCTATTGATTTTAAAACCTTGCTGATGTCCCCTAACCTTGTAATTTTTTTGAATTTATCCGCATTTAAAGTGTCCAGGCTTATATTAACCCGTCTTAGTCCGGCTTTTTTCAAATCCTCAGCCATTTCATATAAAAGAATACCGTTTGTAGTTAACGAAATATCATTGATTGAGTCAATGGCTGCCGTATGTTGTATAAGCTTGTCTATACCCTTTAGCAAAAGGGGCTCACCTCCTGTGAACCTTACCTTTTTAATACCCAACGCAGCACATGCGGTAATTATCTTTTCAACCTCTTCAAAACGCAATATATCATTATGGCACTTTTTCTCAATACCATTTTCAGGCATACAATAAACACATCGCAAATTACATCTGTCTGTTAAAGAAACCCGTAGGTAGTCTATAGTTCTTCCTCTTTTGTCAAGCATTACATCAGCTCCTAAATTTTTATTATTGTACCTGTATTTGAATAGTCATATCCTCCAAGTTCATCAAGTTTATCTTTAAATTCCTCAGATTTTATTGTTTCTAAAAATTCCTTTACAATTTCAGAGTCCAAATATTCTTCCGGAATTGCCAGGTCATATTCCTCATTGCAAACAGGTATAAAATCAAGTCCCATCAAGCTTGCTGCCGAATAAACTCCAAGCCCTGCATCCGCATCGCCGGCTTCCACCGCCGCTGCAACTGCTAAATGGGTAAACTCTTCTCTGAAATATCCGTTTATTTTTTGCGACTCAATATTTAACTTATTCAAATTGTAGTCAAGGAGCAATCTTGTACCTGAGCCCCTTTGCCTGTTTACAAATTTTATACCATCCTTAAGCAAATCCTCAAACTTAGTTATATTTTTAGGGTTTCCTTTTTCAACTATAAATCCTTGAATCCTGTTGACACATTTCACTAAACATATTTTTCTATTCGGCACATATTTTTTTAAATATGATACGTTATATTCTCCTGTTTCCATATCCAATAAATGTGTGGGAGACATATGGGTTTCACCTGTTTTTAATGCCATTAATCCACCTGTGCTTCCTACATTGGAGGAAGAAAGAAAATATTTCTTATTTCTATTATGCATTATATCCGCCGCAATATCAATTATCGGATCGTGACTTCCAATACATACCAAAGTATTTTTTATTTTATCCTCGGAGCTTAACAGCTTAATCTTTACTTCAGTACCTGCTTCAATTCCTTCAAGCTGCTGGTTTATTTCCAAAACGCCGTCTGCATTTACCAATGACATGGTGGCTCCTGCTCCTCTCGTTAAAGGAGTAGCGACATATTTGCCACCTATAAATCCTAACTTTACTCTTACAAATTCATGGTATTTTAAAGATGACATGCACCGTTTCGTCAAGCTTGCACTTACAATTTTCCTTTCCTCTGTTTCAAGCCCCTGATAGCTGTAAATCAATTCTTTGACTATTTCCTCCATAACAAAGTATGCTGAAACAGGAAATCCCGGTATACCAATGATTGGTTTATTGTTTATTATACCCAGCATTACCGGCTTGCCCGGTTTTATAGCCACACCGTGTACTACTAATTCTCCCACTTCACTTATAACAGATGAGGTAAAGTCCTCCCTGCCCGCAGATGAGCCTGCATTAATCAGTACCACATCATTTTCTTCATTTGCTTTTAATACGGTATCCTTTATAAGCTGATAATCATCCTTGATTATTGAGTATCTGTTGGGAATTCCTCCCCACTCACTCACCTGAGCCGAAAAAGTTCTTGAATTAAAATCTATTATATCTCCAACCTTTAATTCAGCTCCGGGCTCAACCAGTTCCGTTCCTGTCGGGATAATTCCTGCAGTGGGTCTTTTAAATACTTCAACAGTATTTATACCCCCTGCAATTAAAGCGCCGATATCAACAGGTCTTATTTTATGCTTTGATGGAATTATAAGCTGATTTTCAACTATATCTTCGCCTAACGGTCTTATATTTTGCCATGGTACAGCGCTTTGATATATTTTTACATGATTATCATCATCCTTAATTAAATCCTCAACCATTATTACACAATCAAATTCCCTTGAAATCGGGTCGCCTGTGTCAACCACCATATAATCCTCTCCTTCTGTGAGAATTATGTGGTTTCTGTCTGATGCACCAAAGGTTTTTTCGCTTTTAACGGCTATTCCGTCCATTGCCGAGGAATTGTAGTGAGGTGATGAAACATAAGCAAATATGGGCTTCGTTGTTACTCTGCCCAGTGCATCCCACGTATTAATTATTTCTGTTTGTAAATTTAATTTCAATTTATCAAAATATATTTTTTTTGCCTCATCCAATTCATAATTCGAAAGATATACCTTTTGCATCTTTTCCTCCTAAAACTTAAATACTTTTACTGTTTGGGCTTCCTTTATACCTTCTTCGTTTCTTTCTATTTTAATAAAACCCCATGCCTTAGAAAACCCTGTTATCAGTCCGGATTTACCAAACACCGGTGCTGCAACCAACTCGCCTTTTTTTTCTTCTATTGTTACAGGCAGGAATTCTTCTCTTCCTTTTGCCTTATGGTAATTAAATTTAAACCTGCATTCTATAGGATATATAATTTCTTTATACTGTGTCAGTTTTTCTATATAATGCTTTACGATAACCTTAAAAATTACGGCACATGCAAGAGGATGACCTGGAAGTCCGAATATTATTTTATCACCGGATCTTCCTATTATTGTCGGCTTCCCCGGCTTTACGGAAATACCATGCACCATTAGCTCTCCATCCTTTAAGTACTTTATAACATTTACCGTATTATCCTTTTTCCCTACTGAGCTGCCGCCTGACATTAATACAATATCGCATTCTGTCACTGCTTTTTCAACAGTTTGTTTTAACAATTCATATTCATCCTTAACAACACCATAATTAACAGGTACGCAGCCGCTTTCTTCTGTTAATGAGTAAAGCAAAAATGTATTTATATCTCTTATTTGCCCCGGCTTGATACTTTCTGCGGGATGTACAACTTCGTCTCCGGTTGATATTATACCTATTTTAGGTTTTTTATATACTTCCACATCATAATATCCTAAGCTTGCAAGAACTCCTATTTCATAAGCTCTGAGTTTTGTACCCTTAGCTATGACTTTTTCATCTTCTTTAATGTCTTCGCCGATTTCTACTACATTTTCACCGGGCGATGTGGCTTTTGAGGTTAAAATCACCTCATCATCAAGCTTTTCAGTATATTCAATCATTATAACAGAATCTGCTCCCTTGGGAACTGCACCTCCCGTAGGAACATAGTAGCAATGACCCGGTATTTTAATTTCAGTCGAGGGTTCTTCTCCCATTAAAATTTCACCCTTTAAGTCAAGAACGGATTGAATTGATTCGCTTGCTCCAAAAACATCCCTCGAATTAACAGCATAGCCGTCTACCGTTGATCTTCTGAAATAGGGAACATTTTCTTTTGCAATTATATCATTAGCTAAAATTCTGCCTGTTGCATTAAGAAGTGTTACTTTTTCAGCTGTTAAGCTGTAGTTGAAATTATCTATAAGCTTTGTTGTATCTTTAACTGTTATAACATTAAATAAATCCATTTTCTGCTCCTATCTTGCACATTCTCCTGCGGTGCCCTTCAGTATTTCAATTCCGTGAGGCAGTGCAGGAAGTATAAAGCTCAAATTTTCAACTGCTCCTTTTGGACTGCCCGGAAGGTTTACTATCAATGTATTATCTCTTATGCCTGCAGTTGCTCTTGATAACATTGCTTTTGGCGTTATGGCAAGCGACAATTGTCTCATTGCTTCCGGTATACCGGGCGTTAGCCTTTTTATAACCTTCATAGTTGCTTCGGGAGTAACATCCCTTTTCGAAAATCCCGTTCCGCCGTTTGTAAGAATTAAATCAAGATTTAGTTCATCACACATATATATTAATTCTTCACATATTAAATCCATTTCATCAGGTATTATTTTATAATAATCCAATTTATATATGCTTTCATCTAAGCTGTCTTTTATAGCCGGACCCGTCCCGTCTATTCTTTCTCCCCTTGAACCTTTATCGCTTATGGTTAATATCCCGGTCCTTATCATAATTTCCTCCATTTATATAAAAGTTTACACTATATATTCAAAATTTGTTTTAATAGTTTATTCTTCGGATTGCCAAGCACATTATCCTTATCACCTATCTCCAAGATTTTACCCTTATCCATAAAAATTACATAATCTGCAATTCTCTTTGCCTGATAAACATCGTGAGTTACTACTATAACTGTTCTATTATTTTTTGATAAATTTTTTATAAGCTTTTCTGCCTTCATGGAGCTTTCTATATCCATGGCTGCTGTCGGCTCATCAAACATGGTAACTTCCGTTTCTAAAACGACTGTTCTTAAAAGAGCAATCTTGGCTCGTTCTCCTCCTGAAAGCCAGTGGGATTTTTTATTTAATAATTCTTCTACATTAAAATAATGCATGTATTTATTTAATCTGTTTTCAATTTCTTTATTATTTATTTTTTTATATTTTAATCCGCTTATAATATTTTCGTAGGACGTTTTTCTAAAAAGATATGGTTTTTGTAGCAATATAGTTATTGAATTATTAATCGAACTGTCTAACTTATTGCCATTATATAATATATTCCCGCTTGTAAGTGAATTTAAACCTGAAATACAACTTAACAGCGTACTTTTTCCGCTTCCGTTAGAGCCTAAAATAACATATATTCCTTCTTTTATGATTAAGCTGTCTATATCAAGGATACGGTTGTCACCATAATCTTTAATTGCATTTTCTATTGTTATAACCAAGATTATTCCCTCCTTTGCAGCCTGTATAAGACAGCATTTATAAAAAATGATATAAATAACAGCACTATACCTATAAAAACTGCTTCATTGAAATTGCCTTTTCCGGTTTCAAGAGCTATATACGTTGTCATAACTCTTGTTTTTGCTTTAATATTTCCGCCCACCATCATAACGGCACCAACCTCGGAAATAGCTCTGCCAAATCCGGCTGTAACAATTGATAACAACTGCATTCTGCATTCGCTTATTATCGCTTTCAGCGTATCATTTTTGCCTGCTCCTAATGACATGCAGGTAAGCTGTATTTCTTTTGCCGATTCTGAAATATTGGAAACCGTTAAGCCAAATATAATGGGAAAAACAAGAATGGATTGTGAAATAATCATTGCGGTGGGAGTAAATAACAGACCGAAGCTTCCCAACGGTCCCTTTCTTGACAATAACATATATACTAAAAGACCTATCAATACAGGTGGTAAACTCATGAGGGTATTAGCAACCCTCATGAGAGATTTTTTAAGCTTGAATTCATTTAGAGCCGTTAATACTGCTAAAGTCATCCCAAAAATTGACGCAATTAAAGTTGAGGTCAGCGATACCTTCAAAGATAACACAATAACCTGCAACATATCATTGTATTCAGTAAAAAATTCTTTAATAAATTCAAACATTATTTCACCTTTTTTAAATTATTTTACTTAGCATTTGGAATGAATAATGATTGACCATATTCTTCAACACCAAATTCACTGATTAAATTTTGTCCTTCTTCAGACAAAATCCAGTCTATAAATTCTTGAACTTCAGCTTCTTTAATAGGATATTTTTCCGGATTAACCATCATAACACCGTATTGATTATACATTTTATCGTTCTTTTCAGTTACGATTACTAAATCAAGCTCATCCATCATTGATAAATATGTAGCCCTGTCTGTTAATGTATAAGCCAATTTTTCATCTGCCATCTGTAAAACAGCTCCCATTCCTGTTCCTGCAGAAACATACCATTCTCCTTCAGGAGTGATATTTAATTCATTCCAGTAGGATTTTTCTTTTGTGTGAGTACCTGATTCGTCACCTCTTGATATGAATGCAGCTTGTTTTTCTGCGATTAAAGCAAATGCTTCTATAGGATCATTCGGTGCATCTGTCAACAGGTTAGCAGGATCTGATTCCGGTCCTACCAATATAAAATCATTATACATAACATCAAATCTTTCCTTAGCAAATCCATCTGCAATAAACTGTTCTTCCTGAGCTTTAGCATGTACTAAGACGCCGTCCGCATCACCGTTTTTAGCAAGCTCAAGAGCTGCTCCCGTACCCTTTGCAACTACTTCAACCTGTATGCCTGTTTTTTCTTTAAATATAGGCAATAAGAAATCCAATAAGCCGGAATCCTCTGTGCTTGTTGTAGTAGCCAATATTATGCTTCTTTCTTCTTTTGGTTCTTCTGATACAGGCTGCTCAATATTCGGTTCCTCATTTGGTTCTTCCTTCGGTTCCTCCGGTTTGTTGCATGCTGTCATCGAAAATACTAATACTAATGACAATATTAAAAGCAACAAATTTTTCATTTTTGTTTTCATAAAAAACTCCTTTCATATATATACGAAAAGAGATGCAAAAAAGCAATCTCCTTTCCAACGGGAGGTGTGACTGTTTCCGGTCAAACCCTAACGGTTTATAATTCATGGCTCAAGCTTTAGAATTATAAACTCGGAGAAATAAAATTTCATACTAACAATTCTATAATCATAGAAAAGGTTTGTCAATGAATTAAAATTTTGTCAATAAATTAAAATTTATACTTGACAACAACAAATTTTAATGTTATTATTACTTTGTAATCATTACAACTTAGAGATTGTTGTAACAGTAAACGAAAGGAGAATGCTATGATAGTGAATTTCGAAAGTTTAATAGATGAATTAAAAAGCAAAAAAATACGTCTCTCCCATCAAAGATTAAAAGTTTTAGAATATCTTACAACAAATTATAATCATCCCACAGCGGATCAAATATATAACGGACTTCATGATGAAGTTCCCACATTGTCTAAAACGACTGTTTACAACACTTTAAACTCATTGATTGATGCTAATTTGGTAAGAGCAATTAACATTGAGGACAACGAAGTTCGCTATGACATCAACACTCATGACCATGGTCATTTTAAATGTGAATCATGCAAAAACATATATGATTTTAATATAAATATTGATTCATTTGAAACCGACCAATTATATGGATTTGAGATAAATGACAAAAATGTATTTTTTAAGGGTACATGTAAATCATGCATCATCAATGGCAAAAAATAGTTCAGCATATAATTATTTATTATTAGGAGGATTTGAAAATGGAAGAAAAAACACTACAAAATTTAATGGATGGATTTGCAGGAGAATCACAGGCAAACAGAAAGTATTCAGCTTATGCTAAAAAAGCAGAAAAAGAAGGCAAAGTAAATGCGGCAAAGCTTTTTAAGGCAGCATCGGATGCAGAAGCACTGCATGCTCAAAAGCACTTAGAGGTTGCAGGCAAAATTAAATCAACACAGGAAAATCTTTTAGATGCAGTTGAAGGTGAAACATATGAATTTGAAAGCATGTATCCAGAATTCATAAAGGTTGCGGAAGCAGAAGGAAATAAAGCTGCTGTTAACTCATTTAAGCTTGCTATGGAAGCAGAAAAGGTTCATGCTAAATTATACAAGGAAGCTCTAAAAGATATTGATAACACAGAAGAAATTTTTTATTACCTATGCCCTGTTTGCGGAAACATCGAAACATTCGTTCCGGAAAGATGCAGTATTTGCGGAGTGTTAGGTTCTAAATTCATAAAATATTAGTAGAATGATGAAAAAAGCCCATCTGTTTCGTTACGATCAGGCGGGCTTTTTTCGGAGGAACTTGAAACAATTACTTATATCAGCATATCTAATCCATACTTTAAGTCACTTATAATATCATCTGCGTCTTCAAGACCGATTGACAATCTTACCAAACCCTCAGAGATACCTGATAAAGCTCTTTCCTCAGGAGTGTAAGGTGAATGTGTCATTGATGCAGGATGTTGAATCAATGTTTCCGTATCGCCTAAGCTTACTGCCAATGTGCAAAGATGCAATGAATTCATTAATTTTTTACCGGCTTCAAGTCCGCCCTTAACTTCAAATGCAATCATCGCTCCCGGTAAAGACATTTGTTTTTTAGCCAATTCGTATTGTGGAAAGCTTTTTAAGCCCGGATACTGGATGCTTTCAACCGCAGGATGTTTTTCTAAAAACTCAGCAACCTTTTGTGCATTGGCGCAGTGTTTTTCCATTCTAATTTCCAATGTCTTCATACCTCTGTTAATCAAGTATGCTTCAAAAGGTCCCAATACCGAACCGGTCATATCTTTAATTCCAACCAGTCTTACTATATCAATAAATTCCTTTTTACCTGCTGCAAAACCGGCAATAACATCACCGTGACCGTTCAAATATTTAGTAGCCGAATGAACTACTACATCGGCACCTAAATCTATCGGTCTTTGGATATAAGGAGTACAATATGTATTGTCAACCACTACTATACAATCCTCAATCTCATGAGCTATTTTTGATATTTCTTTTATATCTGCTATAAGCATATTTGGATTAGCAGGACTTTCTAAATATACTATCTTTGTATTTGGCTTCATTGCTTTTCTTACATTTTCAGGGTCTGATGTGTCAACGAAGGTTACTTCAACGTTAAACCTTGACATACCATGGCTTAAAAATGCAAATGTACATCCATACAATGTCTTTGCGGCAACTATATGATCGCCTGCTTTTACCTTTGCCCATACAACCGAAGTTATGGCTCCCATACCTGAGGACATTGAAACAGCTGCTTCCGCATTTTCTAAATTAGCCAATTTTTCTTCAACCTGAGTGCTTGTAGGATTTCCTAATCTTGTATAAATATATCCTTCTTCTTCTAAAGCAAATCTTTTTCCGCCTTGTTCGGCAGAATCAAATATAAATGTTGATGTCTGGTAAATCGGAGTAGCTAATGCACCATATTCATTTTTTACATAACCTGCATGTACTGCTCTTGTTGAAAATTTCATCTGATTTAATTTTTGCTTATCCATATAACCTCCATAATTTTCAAATATTATTTTTATCAATATCATACTTTTTCATTCTGTTAATCAATAAAGTATGAGTGACGTCTAATTCTTTCGCCGCATCCCTGATGCTTTTGTTATTTTTCAAGCTTTCAATAATTTTTCTTTTCTCTAAGCTTTCAATGCACTCCTTCAGCGATTTACCTTCAATGTTCTCTTCTGGCACAATATCATAATTAAGAATAATGTCCTTTGCAGCAATTTCATTGCCTACCGTAAGTGCTATGGCTCTTTCTAATACATTTTGAAATTCTCTTACATTACCCGGCCAGTTATAATTTATAAGCTTTCTCATTGCTTCCTTTTCTATTCCCGTTATATTTTTACGGTATCTTTTCGAATGCTTCTGTGCAAAATGCTCATATAACGCCGGTAAATCCTCTTTCCTGTCACGAAGGGGAGGAATATTAATATTAAATATATTGATTCTGAATAACAGCTCTAATCTGAATTCTTTATTTTTTACCATTTCGTCAATGTTTTGATTGGTTGCCGATATCAACCTTACGTCTACATTTACTTCCTTGGCGCTTCCAACTCTTCTTACTCTTTTTTCCTGCAACACTCTCAACAACTTTGCCTGCAAATGAGGTGGCATATCGCCTATTTCGTCCAAAAATACCGTTCCGCCTCCGGCGATTTCAAATATTCCGGGCTTTCCTTCCTTTCTGCCTCCGGTAAAGGTTCCTCCTTCATACCCGAACAGCTCGCTTTCTAATAACTGATCAGGTATGGCAGCACAATTTATTGCAATAAACGGTTTATTCTTTCTTTTGCTTTCATTATGTATGGCTCTTGCAAAAAGCTCCTTGCCGGTTCCGCTTTCACCTGTGATTAAGACAGGCGAATCAGATTCTGAATAAAGTTTTCCCGATTCAATTGTTTCAAGCATTTTATTGCTTTCGGCAATTATGTCGTTAAAGGTAATCGGATTGTCAAATCTATTGTAAATATTAGAATCAATTTCGTAAAATGAAATCAAATAGCTGCTCAATACCTTTTCCTTGTTAATAATAGGCTGTAAATTTGCTTCATAAAGCTGATTATTTATTTCTAAATTTTCTTTAATCAAGAACATATTATTGTTTTTTAATATTGTTATCAGTTTTTTAAAATCTATGAACTTATTAATATTAAGACCTGTTATATCCTTACCTTCAGTATTAAATATTTTATCTGCGGAGTAATCATTAAAATATTTTATATCGCCATTTCTGTTTAACAGAACCACGCCGTGAGGAATTACGTCCAGCACCTTTTTCATTTCAGTGTCTTTTTCTTCAAACGGAAACAAATCAATTTCTTCTAAAGAAGCCCATCCACTCAGTTCCTGAAGCTCTTTCTTGATTTTCTCCCAGACAGCATCTTCAACAGGCATTAATTTTATGTAGGCAACGTAAGCGTAAACCTCCATCCAAATCAGCCCGACGTCGTATTTATGTAATACGGACAATGCTTCGTAGGTTATGTGCGCCCTGTCCTCCACAGCAGTTAACTTAATCTTTTTAGTTTTCATAATAACTCCCATCTTTTTCTTTGCATTATTTGTGCCAACTTTAACAATCCCACAAACGTTATAAAATCAATCTTCTCTAAATAAGAACAGCAAGAGTATGGAATAAATTCATTCCATATTTTTAACGATTTGGAATGCTAATGATTTTCATGGTTTAAAACCATTCCTATTGGAATAACTTTAAACCACAAGAGTTGTTATTTCAAGAAATATTTATTACTTTTCTAAATAATAACAAACCCAAAGGGGACGGTTCTTTTTGGGTCACTACTATCATAACTCATTTGCAGCCTATTTGCGTCTGCTGTAAACAAAAGTAAATGTTGACAATCAATTGCATATACTATAAAATAACCGGAAATAGATAACTGTAAATTCTGTGAAGAGAATAGTAACTGTCATACATCTAACAGCGAGTGGGAACAGAGTGAGAGTCCTGCAAGAGAACCGACAGCGAAGAGGGACTCTGAGGGGACATCTGAGCAATGCAAGGATGGTACGTTAACTGCGTTAAAGTAATTGAGTGGACTTAGGTCAATTTGAGTGGTACCGCGGATTTCAACCCGTCTCATTATATGAGGCGGGTTTTATGATGGGAAATTTAATTAAATAAATCAAAATAAAATATGATAAGGATGATTGTATGGAAAAATTAATCAAAATATTAAGCAAGGAAGTAAGTGATGCTTTTGAAAAATGCGGATATGAAAACTCTCTCGGCAGCCTGACAGTATCAGACCGTCCCGATTTATGCCAGTTTCAATGCAACGGAGCTCTTTCAGCAGCTAAAATATATAAAAAATCCCCTTTACAAATTGCAAACGAGATTTTGAATGTACTGAAAGATAGCTGCAGCTTTAAGGACATTTCTTCCGCCGGTCCCGGCTTCATCAATTTAAACGTAAATAACAGTATGTTGGCTGATTATTTAAATATGATGAACAGAGATGAAAAGTGCGGATGCGACAAAGCCGGCAACCTTTTAACGATTGTAGTTGATTATGGCGGAGCTAATGTTGCAAAGCCTCTGCATGTTGGGCATATACGAGCCGCAGTCATCGGAGAAGCAATAAAAAGAATCTCAAGATTTTTGGGGCACAACGTTATAGGTGATGTTCACTTAGGAGATTGGGGACTACAGATAGGAATGGTTATAACCGAACTTAAGAGACGTATGCCCGGACTTCCCTACTTCGATGAAAATTATACCGGTGAATATCCTTCTGATGCACCGTTCACAATAAGCGAACTTGAAGAGATATATCCTGCAGCAAGTTCTTTCGCCAAGAATAACGTAGAGGCAATGGAAGAAGCAAGAAAGGCAACACTTGAGCTTCAAGCAGGGATGAAAGGCTATGTGGCACTTTGGAAGCATATTCTAAGTGTGTCCGTAAAGGATTTGAAAAAGGTATATGGTTCTTTAAATGTAGAATTTGATTTGTGGCTCGGAGAAAGTGATTGCGAGAAATACATTGATAAAATGGTTGAATATCTGAAGGAAAATAACTACACTTATGAGAGTCAGGGTGCATTGGTGGTGGACGTTGCTGAAGAAAAAGACTCCTGCAATATACCTCCGGTGATGATATTGAAATCAGACGGGTCGTCATTGTACAGTACTACAGACATTGCTACTATCTGGCAAAGGGTTGAGGACTATGACCCGGACATGATAATATATGTTGTTGATAAAAGGCAGGAGATGCATTTCGAACAGGTTTTCAGATGTGTTAAAAAAACAGGGATTGCAAGCGAAAAGCTGTCCTTGGAATTCATCGGATTCGGAACAATGAACGGAAAGGACGGCAAGCCTTTTAAAACAAGAGAAGGCGGAGTCATGAGACTTCAGGATTTAATCGAAACCATACAAAGCAGCGTGCTTGATAAGCTTGATGCAAGCAAGGGATTCAGTAAAGAAGAAATGAATGATGTTTCAAGAAAGGTCGGATTATCCGCATTGAAATACGGGGATTTATCCAATCAGATTACAAAGGATTATGTGTTTGACACAGAAAAATTTTCTTCATTTGAAGGAAATACCGGTCCATATATTTTATACACCATTGTAAGGATTAAATCCATTTTGAACAAAGCATGCTCGAAAGAAAAATACTGCGGCTCTGATTTGATACAAAAACCTTACAGTCAGTGTGAACTGGATTTGATGCTGAAGCTCTCAAAATTCAACGAAACCATAGAGTACAGCTTTTTAACGAAAGCTCCAAACAAGCTGTGCGAATATATGTATGATTTATCCAATACCTTCAATAAATTTTACCACAGCAACAGAATTATAAGCGAAGAAAATCAAGAAAAGAAAAGCTCTTGGCTGTGCCTCAGCAGCCTGACAAAAAAGGTTCTGGAAACTTCTGTTGACCTGCTTGGAATCGAGGTGCCCGACAGGATGTGATAAAGCTTTATAGGCATTCCGGGGACGGATCTTAAAAATCAATTTGTAAAATCCATACTCAAATACCCGTCCCCGTAATCCCTTATGGTTCTGCTATAAAATTTAGCCTTAATTTCCTCAGAGCTTAATCGACGACAGGAATTCTGGTTCCGTCTATAATTACAGCTGTAACTTCAGCAACATCAATAGGTGTTTCTGTGCTCCAATCTATGCTGAAGGTCTGTTTTTCGTGATTTCGACTTCCTCCTCCTTCTTCAAGCCGAATAATGCCGTTGCCGGTTTCAACTTCTGCTGACACGTTATGAGTGCTTAATTCCTCGTCTTCATAGCTGCCTATTATTTGCAAACCTAATGGGCTGAGTGAAATATGCTCAATTAGATAGTCTTCAACAGCAATGTTATCATTCCAAACAAGAATATTTTTGTCAGAGCCGTTTAAATTTAGGACTGCTCGCCAATTGCCTTCCACACCTGAAGAAACAAAGCCGTTAAAGTAAATGTTAAAATTCTCAGGAACAACAGGAAAAATAAATTCTTCATACTTATATGCTGCACCACTATAGTTGTTTTCTTCAAAGTTAAGAATATTATTGTTTTCATCCTCAAGCAAATCTATGCTGTAATCATATTGAATTGCTTCTCCTTCCGAAGTTAGGACAGCAAGCTCAACATCACTGCTTCCAAATTCCTTGTTCATAATTCTCCCTACCTGCACATGAAGCTTTCCGTCAATAACTCCAACGTTGGATATCCACTGATCCTCTTCTCCATGGGGCATGGCTGCCATATATCCCGGCTTAAGTGCCTTGGTATATATACCATAATCATTATCGGGCAGATTGCTTCCCCCCCAGACATTATCTTCCGTAATAGATATAACTTCAGCTGTATCAAGATTTTCAAGAGATAAGGAAATCGGCTCATCTACGTAGCTTGTTTTGCTGAAATAAATAAGGAAGCTGCCAAGCTCCAACGGGTCCGCCAATGGTGTGTCAGGGTCAGCTGTTATGATAAATTCATAATAAATTGTATTTGTATCCTCATTAAAATAAATTACTTCTTTTTTCCATGAGAGACTACCTGATATTATCTCCTTTTGTCCCGGTGTCTCCTGCTTTTGCGGGTTCATTTTTACACTGTAGCCATCACGGAAATCTGTTTGCTCTGTCAGCCTGTTTTGGCCGGTTACATCCTGAAGAGACAGATATACAATTGCCATGTTGTTATATTTCTGTGCTCCGATAATTTCCATGCGTATTCCCTTGTCTTCGCTATATATTCCAACAGGCTCAACAATTTCGCCGAAAGAAGGATTAAATTTTTCCATAAACCAATCGAATCCTCCCGAAACCGCTGCCGCCGCAGTAAAAACACAAACCGCCAACATTGCCACTGCCGCAGCAACGGACCTTCTCCAGCGCCTATGGTATGAATCAGAAAGGCTTATTTCCTCACGGATTCTGCTTTTAACCTCTTTTACAAGCTTGCTTGCATCCACATTAATTTGAGATATTTCGTCATATATAATTTGTTCTTTAGCGTCAAATTCGTTCATACTTAGTCTCCTTTCCATAATGACCGTCAGTCAGATATTTTGCCAATTTATTTTTTGCGCGCTGGTATTGCTTACGTAAAGCATCCGGAGAACTTCCCGTAAGCAGCGATAATTCATCATAGCTCTGCTCCTCCATAATTCGTCCATATATGAGAGCACGTTCCTTAGGTTTAAGCCTTTTTAAAGCACGGAGGGTTTCGTCACTAAGACCTATATCTTCAGTATGTAAAACAGCTTCACTGCGAATTTCACTAAAATAGAATAACTTGCATTTTTTAAGTTGATTCAGACTGCGGTTATATGTAATTTTATAAAGCCATGCAGAGATATTGCGGCCATCAAATGAACTCCGGTTTTGATAAGCAGAAATAAATACCTCCTGCACCACATTTTCGGCTTCATGGTAATCACACAAAATTGCTGATGCATATCGAAGCAGTTTTTCACCGTAGACTTTGATTATTTCTTCCAATTCATGTTCTCCACCGGCAGCAAATCTATGTCCAAGTTCTGTATTGCTCATAATTTTACTCCTTTCGTTGTTTATTAGCGACTGTACACTTATAACAACTTAAACAACTATTTTGTGACATATTATTCAAATTAATTATAATTTCATAGTAAATATTTGCATTTAATAAATGACATAGCTTGTCTTGCTTAATGTAAATGCCTTTCTTCTAAACAAGTATATCATATAGTTTAAGAAATCTCCAAAGGTCCGTCCCCTGAATTCCGTTTAAAAATAGTACTGTAAAATAAAAGTAAAGAAGTCATTATGCTGAACATATCAATGCATGGTGACTTCTTTACTTTTAGCTACTCTATCGGTTCTGGGGCTGAATCCCGTTTATATGGAAGTTCAACTCGTCTTTTTCTCTTAAAGATTCATATGTTGTGTAATGCTGCTTTATTTTATCAGAAAATAAATATGCTCCGTTTATGATTTTCTCATCGGTTCTTGCATATGGCAGATGAAGAGGTCCGGAATTATGCATATAGTTGAAGATAGAAAATGTTATATAAAATTCAACTTCATCGGGAATTTCATAACTGTAAAGCACATACCCACCCTGATCCTTCGAACCAAAAGGATAGCTCAGCGTACCTGATATAGGCGTGGTATAAGACGATCCAAACATAGTATTTTGTATAACCTCTTCGCATGCGAGGTTTGGAAAATCTGCCTCATATGAGATGCCGTCCTTGCTGTAAAACAAACCGCTGCTGACGATTTTCTTGTTATTTACCTCATTTTCTCCTGAAATCAAAATTCCATCCTGCCATACAGGACTTCCGCCTTTCCACGCAAAGTATTGCATGACATAAATCAGATTTTCAGGCATTTCAATGTAGATTGTAGTTACATCTAAATTATTTTTACCCGGTTCGTAGGTATAATTTATTGAAGTGTGATTTCCATATGTGGTACGGTGTTCAATTTCTTTTGGATCAAACATGAGAAGCTCACTGATTGATTCAATATTTACAACACCAATTAATTTTTCAACATCCTCTTCACTTAAGCGATTAAGAGCCTCAGTGGGAAATCCCGCATTGACAAGGCTATGCCTCATTGGAGTCATTTCCGGTAAGTAAAATTCTTGTGGTTTTAATCTTAAATGGTTGGAAAATATACTGCAGATTATGACAATCATAAGTGCAGTAACAAAATATACACGACCAAATGTTTCACTGTTAATTTTTACCGGTGCATTTGTCAGCACATAGCCCGTATCATCCAATTCATTGCCTATTCTGAACAATGACCGTATAATCAATATATAGAATATTACCATAGGTATGAAGAATAACCAGCTTTGGGACAGAGGTGACATCGCTATGAAAAATGATGCTGCTGTCCATGCTGCAATCCGGTAAAACGGACTATATTCCGGTGTCTTCTCCGCCTTTTTATATGCTTCATTCAAAGCCGCCTGAGAAATCACAAACATAATTATTTGGAAAATAAACATTACAGTTCCTATGGGAATTGTAATGTAATCCAACATGTGCAATGGTGTTGAAATCCATACAAGTCCTGCTAAGTGTAAAATCAATCTGAATATTGAAAATATATATACGGTTTTAAAATACCTGTTTTCATTCCTTAAGCTGCGAAATCCCAGAAAAATCAAAGCTGTACCGATTGTTGGCAAAATATATTGAAGATATAAAAAGTTCAGATGCAGTGTTGTAAAGGAGAATCCCCATGCAATTGAACCTATGGATTTGCTCCAAGGATTTGTTTTAAGAATTTCGTATTCAGGAGGATCAAGGTGACTGAGGCTGTCAATCATCTTGGCATCAAAATCAAGGTTGTTCTTATTCATTGTATCCCTCCTAATTTAGTTTGAAGTTTTTTGCGTATGCGATATAGCTTTCCCTCGACGGAACGATTTGTCATGCCAAGCTCTGCGGCAATTTGAGCGGTCTGCTGAAGATAATAGTATTTACGGTAGAAAATATGCTGTTCATCAACCGAAAGGAAGGATATGGCACGCTTCAGTTCTTCTGCCTGTTCACGGCGCAAAACATCATCTTCAGGTGAAGAGTGCACGGCATTTTCCTCGTTCAGCTCTTCATGTCCTGTATTTTTCCTGAGATAATTTAAAGCTGTATTTCGTGCTATAACGGTGAGCCATGTGGAAAATTTACTCTTTTGGACCGAATAGCTTTCTATTGAATTCCAAACCTTCATGCATATGTCACTTATGCACTCTTCCACATCATTTTTATTTTCTAAAATTCCTGACACTATATAGTGCATCAATCCCGAATATTTTTCATGTAAAAGCTTCATGCCTTCATCCGTCCGGGATTTAATAAGCTCTATAACCTTATCTGAATCATTTTTGTCGGAATCACTCATAGGCACACCTCCTTGACCGTCTAATATATTATACACGTTAATCTGTAGAATCCCACGGAATATTTTTATAATATATGTACAATGAGACTTTGGAGACGTAGAATTGAAACTAAAATGCGTCCCCAAAACGCATGGAAGAATTCTTTTAAAAAACTATTGATATTAATTGTTTTATGGTATATCATGTATAATAATATATTGCTGTGATGAGAAGCAGTAAATATTCATGGTCTTCAGAGAGAAAACTGATGGTGAAATGTTTTCGACCCGCTGTATGTTGAACCCGTCTCAGAGCTTTTGGGGGTAGCAACCCAAACGGTGGAACCGTTATTTGAAATGAGATGCTGCATTGCAGCAATTAGAGTGGGACCGTGGATAAATCCGCCTCTTTGTAAGAGGCGGATTTTATTTTTTGATATTATAAGGAGGACTTTATGAAAAAAGAAATAGGAATAATAGGAATAGGTAACGTAGGCTCTATGCTGCTACGCAAATTTACGGAGCTCAACATATTCAGAGAGGAAAATATTTGTGTGGCAAATCGCTCAGAGGAAAAATTAGAGAGCCTTTCAATAAAGTATCCGGACATAACCATCTGCAAAAGCAACATCGAGCTTACACAACAATGCAAAAACATATTGCTTTGTGTTGAGCCTTTGAATTTACCAGATGTATTGATGGAAATTCAGCCATATACCGATTCTGAAACATATCTGATGGTATCAACCTCCATGGTTGCCGTGGAGGATATACAAAAATTCCACAATGGGGGCATAACCATATTCATGCCAACACTGATATCAATGGTTAACGGCGGGGTGACACTTGCATATCACAACAGCAGAGCAGACAATAATCAAAAGGCATTCTTCCATAATTCCCTGAAGCAATTCAGCGAGGTGAAAATATTGGAAGAGTCTGATATCAATATATGCCAGAACATGACGGCAAGCTTTCCAGGCTTTTTTGCGGAAATAATGCTGGAATTCGTAAAGTCCGCATCTGCAAAAAGCCGAAGTGTATCTGATGAAGAGCTTGAGCACATGCTTTTAGTTTCCTTGCTTGGAGCATCAAGGCTGCTTTTGGAGAAAAATATGAGCTTTGAGGAAACCATAAACCGTGTATCAACCAAGGGTGGCATCACCTATGAGGGAGTGAAGGTATTTGAGAAAAGACTCCCTGATGTATTTTCTGAAGCATTGTGCGCATCCATGAGCCGTTATAAAGAAATAACAAGAATTACTTCTGCGGATATCGACAGGTTAAAGTCACAGAAGTAATACATAGACCCAGAGGGGACGACCGAGAGATGACGATTCTCCTTGGGTCATTCTCCCTTCTATGGTCCTTATTCCGTGCACCACTCCGGCAATGAGCCTTTTAAAAACATATTTGAACTGAAGTCCCTTCTCCTTCTTTGCTTGTTACGTCAATTGCTGCGAGATGAAGGTCTAATATGCTTTTTACAATCGTTAAGCCAATGCCGCTTCCTTCAATTTCATGCCTGCTTTTATCGCCTCTGTACAGCCTTTCAAATATATATGGCATGTCTTCATCATTGATACCTATGCCGTTATCTTTAATTTCGACTATTATTTTATTATCACCTTTACTTAAATTAATCTCAACTTTTCCGCCTTTATCTGTAAACTTGATAGCATTATCAATTAAATTTATAAATACTTGTTTTAATTTATCCTCATCACCGTTTATATAATATTTTTCATTTTCATAATTAAAATTAAATGCAATGTTTTTTTCTTTTGCTTCAGCGGAAAAACCCTTATGCATATTTTTTAATAATAAAAGTAAATCTATTGAATGAAAATTTAATTTCATGCTTTCATTTTCAAATTCCTTCAATTTGTCTAAATTGTTTAACAATTTACCAAATCTGATTACCTCATCATTTAAATGAGATAGTCTTTCGTTGGATACCGGAAATATCCCGTCAATCATTGCTTCTAAATTATTTTGAAGCACGTTCAAAGGTGTTCTTACTTCATGAGAAATATCCGAAACGAGGCGTTTTCTTAATGCATCTTGATTATCTAATTTTTCCGCTAACTCATTTATACTGTTTCTTAAATTCGCTATTTCTTCTATATTTGTTTTTATAGTAGATTTTTCTTTAAACTCACCCTTTGAAAGCTTAACAGACATATTTGAAACTTCTGTTATCGGTTGTGAAAACTGCTTTGAATAATACAAGCTGACAAAAATTATTATAAAAATCGTAAGAATTCCGCTTGTTATTATGCTTTTATTCACAGAGGACCTAAACAAAGCATCTTCATCCGTCATTAGCAAGGGTGCGTATTGCCCGATTTCAACATATCCTACAATAACATTTTCTGAATACAATTCAAATTTCTTTGTTAGATAAACACCCTGATCCTGCACCTTCATATCATGAAGATTAATTTTGTTACGTATATCCATCGGGTTCATGCCCCATACAGGTATATTGTCAATGTCATAAAGTGTTAAATTATAATTGCTCATATATGCCTCATGCAATATTTCTACTCCCGAGCTTTCATTCCATTGACCTTCATTTTTATAGAGTTCTTCTAATTGTGAAACTATTCTTTCATATCTTTTGTTTTGAACTGATACCATATAATCTTCAAATATATCGTTAATAGTAAAATTAACAAACAGCATTATAAGAAAAACAGCTATCATTGAGCAAGATATAATTAAGATGCTTAATCTCTTTCTTATAGTATGCATCAGTTTTCACCGCCGAATTTATATCCAAGCTTAGTTACGGTAATTATATACATAGGATTTTTGGTATCTCTTTCAATTTTTTTACGTATGTTCTTTATGTGGACGTCAATGGTTCTGTCATATCCGTCAAAATCAATGCCGAATACTCTGTCTATAAGCTGTTCTCTTGATAATACTTTTCCATTATTTATAATTAATGCGTATAAAATATTAAATTCGTTTGGAGTAAAAGCTATTTCCTTACCCTTTAATCTTACGGTTCGCTTTTCATAATTAATAGATAAATTACCGTCATCATAAATATTTTCTGACATCTTGTTTTTATTAAGGCGTCTGAATAGTGCATTTACTCTTGCGGTTAATTCTCTCGGGCTGAACGGTTTAACTAAGTATTCGTCTGCTCCTATATTCAAGCCGTCTATTTTCTCTGTCAATGAACCTTTTGCCGTAAGCATAAATATATGGACATCGGAGCATTGTCTTATAAGCTTGCACACTTCTTCTCCGCTGATATCGGGCAGCATCAAATCCAGTATAATCAAATCAATATCATTTTTTCTGTTGATTTCTATACCTTCAAGACCTCTGTCAGTCAAAAAAACATTGTATCCTTCTCTTTCAAGATATGCCTTCACTACCTCTGAAACTCTTTCATCATCTTCTATTAATAATATGTTTTTCATATTCTCCACCACTTTTTTGGACCTTCTATAAAAATAATATAGAGCATTGACCTGATATTGTCAACGCTCCTGTAGATGTATTTAAATTTAATGCTTTATTCTGCTATTAAATTGTTTCTTATATCCTCTAAATCAATATTATCAATGCTTTCTACAGCCTCTATTATGCCCAGCAGGGCATCCCCCTTTACGATACCGTATATACTTGTTTCGTCAGGGGTTATCTCAACCTGATTTATACCTTTAACTGCTTCAAAGGAAGTTATTTCTTCACCTGTATAACCATCAGCTACAACATATTTTCCCTCTGCATTATCAAATTCTGTGAAATCAAATGTTATAACGGTCGTACTGCCTTTTTCCACAACAGCTGCCAATGGCTGCAGTTCATAACCTATACCGTTAATTTTGAGAGTATTATTTTCTGACTTGCCTATAAGCATTTCCGTCGGTACTTTTGAGATATCATCGCCGTAAATACTTGGCGGATTGTAATAAGAACTGGCAGCACTCTCATCTATCGGCACGGCACAGCAGCTCGGTCCCGTAGACGGTGCAGGAAGCGACGGATCAGGTACTGATGTATCAATCGTATCAAGTTCATCAACCACTTTTATCACACCATTTATCATACCCATCCAGCAGCTGAATCTCATGTCGCTGTCTTGTGGGTTAAATTCCAATATATTTTCACCCTTATTTATTTTAATTTCTTTGCCGATTGAAGGTATTATTATAGCATTATTGCATGTGTTTATTTCCACACCGTCAATAATCCACTTTACGGGCATTCCTTTTTGTATATAAAAAGCATTAGGAGTAAAGCCCTTATTGCTGACAGTCATATTAATTATTTGTACACCATCCTGGATTACTGCCTTCGCCACATTGGGATTTTCTTTGTCGTTGCTAAAATCATCTTTATTCAGAGCCAATACGGCAGGATTTAAATTATATCCCAGCATTGACAAGCCTCTGTTTCCCATTATTATTCCAAGAACAATTATCATTACTCCGCTTAACTTCAATAATCTTTTAGTATATCCCTTGCTTAACAAACCGGATACTGCTCCGAAAGTAAGCATTAAAGGTACGGTTCCCAAGGCAAATATCATCATTGAAACCGCTCCTTTTACCGGGCTTCCCGTTCCCAAAGCAAATATCTGCATCGTCTGTAACGGTCCACATGGCATAAAGCCATTTAATAATCCAACTATAAACGGAGAGTTACTCTTGTTTTTAAATTTGCAAAAGGAATGTGGCAGCTTTATTTGAAGCTTCCTGAACAAACTGAATCCAAGCATATTCAATCCCATCACTATCATAAACAGAGCCGCAATAATTTGCACTGCTGCCTTTGACTTAAATGACAGAGAAAATATAGAACCTACCGCTCCTATTATTCCGCCAAGTATAGTGTATGATATTACTCTTCCGGTATTATAAAGTAATGCGGGTTTCATAGCTTGAAGCTTATTTTCGCTTTCGTTGTTAACTGTCTGAGAAAGCATTATACCTCCGCACATACCCACACAATGTATGGATGTCAGAAGCCCTGCAATAAACAACACAGCATAGGAAGCATTATTCAATTGTGATTCCATATCAAATCCTGCTGTATTAAATCCAAGAATTATAACAGCAGCAGCAATAATAACCATACCGAAAAATTTATAATCACTGTTTTGCTTTGTACTGTAACCCGCATCATTTATTGCCTTATTAATATTATTCAGTTTACACAAATCATCATCATATTCAATTTCCGCGAACTGACCGCTATAGCTTGCCTTTGCCGCTATAACTCCTTCAATTTTTAAAACAGCCCTTTCCACCCTTTTTTCACAAGAGCTGCAGGTCATATCATAAACCTTTATTCTTTCTTTTTTAATCATAATTCACCTGCTTTCTTGAACCGCTGCAGCAACCCATTTTATTACATCCTTTTCCTTTTTTTATTTTAAATAATTTCTGTGAAGAAATTATGTAGATATCTTTTTATTTTCTTCATAAAATCTACATATTTGTAAATTATAATGATATTAAGAAAAACAAACTTTTACAGGAAATCTCCTAATATAAGTTTAAAATAAGACCATCGTTTGCTGGACGATGGTCTTATTTATGCCCTAACCCCATTTGTACAAGCGACAGCGCAGTTCAAATGGCGGCAGGTCAAACGCACAGAATGCCAAACGTAGTGAGTAAACAAATTTGATGCATTCCCCTCCGCCCTATTGTATTTCTCAAAAAAGTATATATAATATTATTAGCTTGTACTATATTACTTATCTGGGGGCATACAATGGACTTTCTGATTTCAGTATTTATTTTTATGACATTTTTAATCTTCAGCTTAATAAAAAATATTTCAATACTTATACCATTAATTATAGGAATGCTTGCTTTTTCAATAACCGCCTTTAACAGAGGCTATACGTTTAAATCTATATATAAAATGATTTTAAAAGGAATGAAAAAAGCTTTATTGCTAATACCTATTTTTGCGTTAATAGGAATTATTACTGCTACCTGGAGAGCAAGCGGTACAATTCCTTTCTTTGTTTATTACGGAACTAAATTGATGAATCCTGATTATTTTATATTGTTTGCTTTTTTATTGTCATGTTTGGTTTCATTTGCTCTCGGTACAAGCTTTGGAACTGTTGGAACTATTGGAGTAGTATTAATTGTATTGGCTAAAGGCAGAGGTGTAAATGTAAGTATTGCAGCAGGTGCCATAATTTCGGGAGCATTTTTTGGTGACAGATGTTCACCTACTTCTTCAAGTGCTAATTTAGTCGCAGCCGTTACAGGCACAAATTTATATGACAATATAAAAAGAATGTTTATAACAGGAATTTTACCCTTTGTTGCTACTGTTATTATCTATTTTGTTTTATCAAAACAAAGCCCTATGAAGATAAATGAAAGCACATTATTAGACGAAATATCATTTTATTTTGATTTAAGCATTTTAACCGTATTTCCTGCCGTCATTATTTTTCTTCTTGCTTTCTTCAGAAAAAACGTAAAAACTTCAATGTTCTTTAGCATAATAGCCGCAATTTTTGTTTGTTTGTTCATTCAAAAAATGGATATCACCGAAATTATTAAAACTATGATTTTGGGTTTTAAATTAAACTCAGACAGAGAAATTGCTCAAATCATATCCGGTGGCGGCCTATTGTCAATGGTTAATGTTTTATTGATAGTGTTAATTGCATCTTCTTATTCTGGCATATTCGAAGAAACCGGAATGCTTAACGACATACAAGGTATCCTAAAAAAAATGAGCAATAAAATAGGCATTTATTTAACCACATTATTTATTAGCTTAGTAACCGGTGCATTTTTCTGTAATCAAACATTGCCTGTTTTATTAACATATCAATTAATGAACAAAATTTATATCGAAAAGGGATTAACTAAAAAGGATATTGCAATCGACATAGAAAACACAGCAATCATGACATCAGAGCTATTCCCGTGGAGTATTGCCATAGCTGTACCTCTTGCCACATTGTCGGCAACCCCTGCAAGCATCCCATATGCAGTATACCTCTATCTTGTTCCATTACTGAACATTTTCAAACCATCCCTATCGCAGTCCGGCAAGTAAAAACCGTCCCCGTTACCTTTATCACAGTTTTTTTACGTCGAATGTATCTTGCAGGAGTACCCAGTTTTGAGTAAAGGGATATCCTAATCCCCAATAGCTTAAACCTCTTAACCCGTATTCTTTTACGGTATCGAATTTTGCCTGGGCGCTTCTCGCATCCTCGAACCATACTTCGTGTGCATTGCCCTCTTCATCGGTATAACTGTAAAATGGTGATTGTGCCAAACTGTCATACTGTATTTGCACATTGTGAGCATAGGCTCTTTCCATAGCTTCCTCAACACTTATAGTTTCTGCTTCGTCTCCTTGAGCAAAAGGTATTTTCCAATCTCTTGCATATATTTGAAATCCCATCAATATTTTATCTCGCGGAATAACGTCTACCGCATAATCTAAAACCCTTCTTATTTCATTAATAGGTGAAATAGCTCTTGGCTGTCCGCCTCTCCATCCCCATTCATAGGTCATCAACACTACAAAATCAACAATTTCTCCATGTGCAGGATAATCGTGCGCTTCATATAAAAGTCCTATTTGTTCTGCACTTAGCTTTGGAGCTAATGATGTAGAAATAAAAAATCCTTCATTATGCAATCTTTCAGTAGCAGTTATCAAGAAATTATTATATGCTTCACGGTCCTCCGGCAACACATATTCAAAATCAACATTTAATCCCTGATAGCCCTTTTCTTTCATAACGTCAATTATATTATTTAAAAGAGTATCTATTATATCCGGATCATTTAATACCTTATTGGCTATATTTTCGCCTGCAACATTTACGGTAAAATTTACAATTGCCATCATAGGCACAGCTCCGTGAGCTAAAGCTTCCCCTATTAATGGTTCATCATCTATGGATACTAAGCTTCCGTCCTCGTTTATTAAATAGGCAAACGGGCTTAAATATGTTAATAAATCACCCACCTCGCTTACTACCGCTATTCCCTCCTGATCAAAAAAATATGAAAATCCGTTTACCTCAATTTCCGGTCTTTGTTTTTCCGGAATCCTGAGTATTTGTCCAATATATAAACTGTCAGGATTTAAAATCTGATTTTCCCACAATAAATCTTGAACCGAAACTCCAAGGCTCGCTGAAATCTTCCAGATTGTATCTCCCGGTCTTACCGTGTATGTATTTTGCTCTCTTGGAATTAAAAGTGATTGACCTACCAGCAATTGATCCGGATTTATTAATCCGTTCGCTTCCATTATAGATACTACGTCAGTTTTATAATAATCGGCTAACCTCCATAGAACGTCTCCTTCTTGTACCACATGTATTAACATAAACTCCTCCTATACCCATATTTAATACTAATATATTCAGAGCTTATCTATATCATGATAAGCAGATGACCCAAATTTTTAATTTGGTATCAATCGCTTATCCTGAACGTAGTGATAGGGTAAAAAAAATCGGGGTCTTGCCCCGATACAGGTTGATGACTTTTTCAGCAGCCTACATATTTCCTATATCTTTTCTATATTCCATTTTTTCAAATTTTATTCTTTCGATATTTTTATATACCTTTTCTCTTGCATTTTCTATAGTGTCATCAAGAGCTGTAACTGCTAAAACCCTTCCCCCGTCGGTTAAAATTTTTTCGTCTGAATTTTTAGTTCCTCCGTTAAAAACTATGATATCCTCATCTAATTGTTCCAATCCGGTTATTTCTTTGCCTGTCTCATATTTTTCAGGATAACCTCCTGAAGCAAGAACAACAGTTACACATTTCTCATCAGTCCATTGTAAATCTTCTTCCTTTAAGTCCCCGTCAATACACTTGAGCATTATTTCCGCTAAGTCAGATTTTAACCGCGGAAGTATTACCTCCGTTTCAGGATCCCCAAAGCGAGTATTATATTCCAGAACCTTAGCTTCTCCGTCTTTAATCATAAGCCCTATAAACAATACTCCTTTAAAATCAATATTTTCATTTTTAAAGCCGTTTAAAGTGGTTTTAAGGATGTTATCTTTTATAAATCTTTTTAACTCGTCAGTATAAACCGGATTTGGCGAAAAACAGCCCATTCCTCCGGTATTCAGCCCTTTGTCGTCATCTAAAGCTTTTTTATAATCCTTTGCACTTTCCATAGGTATCAATGTCTTGCCATCTGCAAAGCACAATAGAGAGCTTTCGATGCCATCAAGAAATTCTTCAATAACAACCGTATTTCCGGCTTCACCGAATTTCTTTTCAGTCATTATGTCATCTATAGCATTTTTTGCCTCTTCTAATGATTGGCATATTAACACACCCTTGCCGGCTGCAAGACCGTCTGCTTTTATAACTACAGGCACATTAAACTTGTTAAGATTTTCTTTTGCATCATGGGAATTCGTATAAACCTCGTATTTAGCTGTAGGAATGCCGTATTTTTTCATAAATTCCTTAGAATACGATTTACTGCCCTCTAATTTTGCTCCTTTTTTATCAGGTCCGAAAACCTTAATTCCTTTTTCCTTAAGAATGTCCGCAAGTCCCAATACTAAGGGAAGTTCAGGTCCTATAACTACTAAATCAATTTTATTGCTTACTGAGAATTCTGTAATTTTCTCTAAATCATCTGCTTTTATATCTATACAATTTACTGTTTGAGAAATACCTCCATTGCCGGGAGCGCAATATATTTCTTTAACCATTTTACTTTGTTTAAGCTTGTGACAGATTGCATGCTCTCTTGCACCGTTTCCTATAACTAAAATCTTCATAATTCACCTCTTAATGTTTAAAGTGTCTCATGCCCGTAAATAACATTGACATATTATTTTTGTTACACACTTCGATTGATAAATGGTCGTTAATAGAACCACCCGGCTGTATTACGGCAGTTATTCCCGCCTTATGTGCTTCCTCAACACAGTCAGGGAACGGGAAAAATGCATCGGATGCCAAGACAGCGCCCTTTAAGCTCTCAGCACCTAAGAATTCTGCTGCATGCTCTATTGCCTGTTTGCATGCCCATATACGGTTTACCTGTCCCGGAGCTACACCTATGGACTGTCCGTTTTTAACAATTACTATGGCATTTGATTTTGTGTGCTTTACAATTTTCCAAGCCATTAACAAATCTCTTTTTTCCTGTTCTGTCGACTCCTTTAAGGTTACTGTCTCGATTTCAGATTCATCCGGAAAAAGCTTGGAGTCGATCGTCTGGACAAGAATTCCGCCTGCAACCTTTTTAATATCGTAGGAATTCTCATCTGATTTCTCCGTAATATTTTCTATAAGCAGTAATCTTATATTCTTCTTGGATTTAAGTATTTTTAGTGCATTTTCTGAAAATGAAGGTGCTGCAACTATTTCTACAAAAATTTTATTAATTTCTTCTGCCGTTCTTTCATCAATTTCACGGTTAAATACAACTATACCGCCAAATATTGATGTAGGATCAGCATTGTATGCTTTTATATACGCATCATATATGTTATCTGCTGTTCCGACACCGCAAGGATTTGCATGCTTGCAAGCCACTGCGGTCGGTTCTTCAAACTCCTTCAGCAATTCAAGCGCACCGTTTGTATCATTGATATTGTTAAATGACATTTCTTTGCCGTGAAGCTTTACCGCAGATGTCAACAGACCCTTGCTATTCGAAATTTCTTTATAAAAGCTTGCCCTTTGATGAGGGTTTTCTCCATAACGCATATCGTGTAGCTTTTCAAATGTTAAAGTAATTGTTTGCGTCAAGCTTGAATCATTTCTTTCTTTCCTCATATATGCGGCAATTAATGCATCATAATGTGCCGTATGTTCAAAAACCTTTGAACACAAATAAAATTTGGTATCAAGAGATACTTCATTGTTTTCTTCTATTTCTTTTATAATCAAGTCATAGTCATCAGGATCTACTGCTACAGCAACGTCCTGATAATTTTTTGCTGCCGAGCGAAGCATGGCAGGACCGCCGATATCTATATTTTCTATAGTTTCCTGCCTGTCGGCATTTCTCAATACCGTTTGTTTAAAAGGATACAGGTTTACGATAACTAAATCTATAGTATCTATATTCAGCTCCGAAAGCTGCTTCATATGAACTTCATTTGAACGAATTGCCAATATCCCCGCATGTATATTGGGATGAAGAGTTTTTACCCTTCCATCCAAGCATTCAGGAAAACCTGTTACTTCTGGAACTCCTTTTATATTTATACCTGCATTTTTTAAAGTGGTATATGTACCGCCCGTAGAAACAATTTCAATTCCTAAGCTGCTAAGCCTTTGTGCAAATTCAACAATTCCTGTTTTGTCTGATACACTTATTAACGCCCTCATTTTTTTCTCCCTTATCTGATTACTACCCTTCTTCCTTCGGAATATAATCTGTCTTCACAATACATTTTAACTGCAAGCGGCAGCAAACGGTGTTCTAACACCAGCACCCTTTTTTGAAGTGTTTCCGCAGTATCACTGTCTGACACCTTTACTGCCTCCTGAAAAATAATTGGTCCGGTGTCTGCGCCTTCATCTACAAAATGAACCGTAGCACCGCTTATTCTTACCCCGTAATCTATTGCTGCCTGATGTACCTTGATGCCGTAATATCCCTTACCGCAAAATGAAGGTATCAACGAAGGGTGGATATTTATTATCTTATTTTTAAATTCTTCAACAAATTTGTGCGACAATATTTTTATATATCCAGCCAGAACCACTAAATCAATTTCATGACTTTTAAGCTCTGCTATAATTGCTTCATTAAAAAGCTCAAAGCTTTCATATTTTTTTTCATTGATGAAAACCGTATCGATATTGTACAGTCTTGCTCTTTCTAATCCGTAAGCTTCCTTTTTGTTAGAAATAACAACAGCTATTTCACCGTTTATATTTCCTTTGTTTATTTCATCAATCAATGACTGCAAATTAGTACCGGAACCGGAAATCAATATACCTATTTTTTTTACCGGCATATTTTTATTCCGCCTTCTCTTTTAACTGTCTTACCGATTATTACCGGTTTTTCACCTAAATTATTCAGGTAATCCATTACATCCTTTACCTTATCTTTATCTACAGTTAAAACCATTCCTATACCCATGTTAAATGTTGAATACATTTCCTCAATATCTATATTGCCTTTTTTTTGTATAAGCCTGAATATCGGCAATACATTAATATTCTCAGCTTCTATATCTGCTGTGATTCCTTTTGGAAACATTCGTGGTATATTTTCGTAAAAACCGCCGCCTGTAATATTTGACATCCCTTTTATTTCAAATTTACTTATTAAATCCAATATGAGCTTTGGATAAATTCTTGTAGGAACCATCAAGCTTTCTCCTAATGTACAACCTAATTCATCAATATATTCATTGACATCATAATTATTATGATCAAAAAATACCTTTCGTACCAGTGAATAACCGTTGCTGTGAATACCGCTTGAAGGAATTCCTATTAAAATATCTCCGTCTATTATTTTAGAACCGTCTATTATTTTCTTTTTATCGACTATGCCGACACAAAACCCTGCAATGTCATATTCTCCTTCACCGTAAAGACCGGGCATTTCCGCAGTTTCTCCTCCTATTAAAGCTGCTCCGGCCTTAATACATCCGTTTGCCACACCCTTTACTATGTCAGCTGTCTTTTCCGGCAATAATTTTCCGGTTGCAATATAATCTAAGAAAAACAACGGCTTAGCTCCCTGACAGATTACATCATTAACGCACATTGCCACCGCGTCCTCTCCGATGGTGTCATGCTTATCAGTTTTAAACGCAATCATTAGCTTCGTTCCAACTCCGTCTGTCCCGGAAACAAGGACCGGCTCCTCGTAAGCATCCTTATCAATTGCAAACATTCCTCCAAAGCCGCCTATATCCGAAACAACAGCATCAGTGTATGTTTTTTTTACATGATCCTTTATTAATCTTACCGTTTCATATCCGGCATGAATATCGACTCCGGAATCCTTGTAGGTTAATTTTTCAGGCATATTCTTTCTCCCTTACATGTTTTTGTTGGGTACTTCCATTGGATAATCACCGTTTAAGCAGGCAAGACAGTAGTTATTATCAGATGATGTCGATTTAATCAGGCCCTCTACACTTAAATAATGAATGCTGTCCGCATTTATGAATTCTTTAATTTCTTCTGTTGTTTTGTTTGCTCCTATAAGCTTTTTTCTGTCAGGAGTGTTGATACCGAAAAAGCAGGAATGAGTTACAGGCGGTGAAGCAATTCTCACATGAACTTCCCTTGCTCCTGCCTCTTTAACCATGCTTACTATTTGTTTTGTTGTTGTACCCCTGACTATGCTGTCATCAATTAAAACAACTGTTTTATCCTTTACAATTTCCTTTAAAACGCTCAGCTTAGTTTTTACTCCCTGTTCTCTGAGCTCCTGATTTGGCTCAATGAAGGTTCTTTTTGCATATCTGTTTTTTATCAATCCTAAACCAAAGGGTATTTTTAATTCTTCCGCATATCCTATGGCTGCAGGAGTTCCCGAATCCGGCACCGCAAACACCAGATCCGCTTTTACAGGGTCTTCCTTCGCTAAAATTCTTCCTGAATTATATCTTGTTTCATATACGTTAACTCCGTCTAAATTGCTGTCAGGTCTTGCAAAATAAATATGTTCAAATATACAAAGTTTTTTCTGGGCGTACCTGTCGCTTTTTATACTTTTAACTCCTTCAGCATTAATTACAACAATTTCTCCCGGCTCTATATCTCTTATAAATTCACCGCCCATAGCACTTATTGCACAGCTTTCCGAAGCAAGAAGATATCCGTCAGCTCTTTTGCCTAAGCAAAGAGGTCTTAATCCGAAATAATCTCTTACTCCTATTAATTCTTTTTCCGTCATAAACACAAATGCATAGGCGCCCTTAACTATTTCGGTGATATTTTTAATTGAGCTTACTATATCACCCTTGTTATACCTCGCCAACATATTTGCAACAACCTCAGAATCGGTTGATGTTTGAAATATTACACCGCTGTCTTCAAGTATGTTTCTCAGAGAGCCGGCATTTACCAAGTTACCGTTATGAGCTAAGCCGATGGAGCCCTCCTTATAGCGTACAACCAGAGGCTGCGCATTTTGCTTTTCACTGTCACCAGTTGTCGAATACCTTACGTGTCCTATTGCAATATCACCTTTAAATCTATTAACTACTTCCGGTGTTAAAACATCCGCTACCAATCCCATATCCTTATGAAATTCTATTCTTTTACCTGTATTAATCGCAATTCCCGCACTTTCCTGACCTCTGTGCTGAAGTGCAAACAGACCGAAATAAATTAACTGAGACGCAATATCCGGCTTGCTTGTATATATGCCAACGACTCCGCATTCCTCATGAAGCTTATCGTCATCCAAAATTTCGTAGTACATAATCTCTCCTTAAATGATAGCTGATTATTTATTGTTTATTCTTGCCAACACTTCCTGATAAACTTCTTCAACGTCTCCCAAATCTCTTCTGAATCTATCCTTGTCTAACTTTTTATTTGTTTCCGCATCCCATAATCTGCAAGTATCAGGAGAAATTTCATCAGCTAAAATTACCTGACCGTCATAAAGACCAAACTCAAGTTTAAAATCAATTAGCTTTATGTTAATTCCAAGGAAGAATTCTTTTAATATCTCATTTACCTTTAATGCGTAAGCTTTAACTGTACTAAGTTCTTCGTCTGTAGCAAAGCCCATCGCCTTTATATGATAGTCATTAATCATAGGATCGCCTAATTCATCGTTTTTATATGAGAATTCCAAGACTGTTTCCTTCATAATTACGCCTTCTTCAAGACCTAATCTTTTGGATAGTGAACCGGCAGCAACATTTCTTACTATTACTTCAAGAGGCAGAATTTTAACTGCTTTTACCAATGATTCATTATCGCTTAAAAGCTCAATGTGATGTGTGGGTATACTTTGTTCCTCCAATAAAGAAAACAAAGCGGCCGACATTTTGTTATTTACGACGCCTTTACCTACAATAGTACCTCTTTTCTCTCCGTTAAAAGCTGTTGCATCATCCTTGTATTCTACGATATATTTTTTCTCATCATCTGTTCTGTAAACTTTTTTTGCCTTTCCCTCATAAAGCATCTCTAACTTTTTCATATTAAACCTCCATTAATTTTTCTTGTAGTTTTTTATCTTTTTCCATAACCTTTTCTGCCATTTGTTTTTTATATGCATTAAATTTGATTCTTAATTCTTCATATTTAACAGACAATATTTGTATTGCAAGCAGTGCGGCATTTTCAGCACCGTTTATTGCCACTGTTGCAACCGGTACTCCGGGAGGCATCTGAACTATGGCAAGCAGTGCATCCATACCTTCCAGGTCCGATGATTTTATCGGAACACCTATTACAGGAAGGGAAGTACAGCCGGCCAATACTCCGGGCAGATGAGCTGCCTTTCCTGCCGCGGCAATTATTACTTCGTACCCGTTCACATCGGCATTTTGGGCAAAGCTTATTGCTTCATCAGGAGTTCTGTGAGCTGAAATTACTCTTACTTCTGTTTCAACTCCGAATTCCTTTAAAATTTTATAACCCTTCTCTACTACCGGGAAATCCGAATCACTTCCCATAATTATTGCTACCTTCATAATTCCTCCTATTTGAAATATTGAACTCCTGATTCAAAGATTAATTGATTCTTTTCACCGGGGATATTTTTATATAAATTGTTATCAATTCTTTCAGAGTGAGCCATTTTACCTAATACTCTTCCATCCGGACTTGTTATACCTTCGATTGCCTCTATGGAACCGTTAGGATTAAACAACCCTTCATAGGTTGGTTCATTATTTAAATCCACGTATTGAGTTGCTATCTGTCCGCTTATTATTAACTTTTTAATCCATTCTTCATTTGCTGCAAATCTTCCTTCTCCATGGGATACCGGCAGGTAATGGACATCTCCCGCATTACACTTATTTAACCAAGGTGATGTGTTATTAACTACTTTAGTCCTGACGAATGTGGATACATGCCTTCCTATTTTATTGTAGGTAAGAGTAGGATAATCCTCTTTTACTTCCACTATCTCTCCAAAAGGAACCAGACCAAGCTTTATCAGCGCCTGAAATCCGTTGCATATGCCTATTATTAATCCGTCTCTGTTATTTAATAAATCCATCACAGCTTCCTTTAAGAGCTCATTTCTAAAAACCGAAGCGATGAATTTACCGGAACCTTCCGGCTCATCTCCTGCACTGAAGCCGCCGGGAAATGCAATAATTTGTGATTTTTTTATACGCTTATTCATCTCTTTAATCGATTCTGAAACATTTAAAGAGCTTAAGTTGTTAAAAACGAAGACATCTGTTTCAGCTCCTGCCCTTTCGAAAGCTCTCTGCGTGTCGTATTCACAGTTTGTGCCCGGAAATACAGGTATAAACACCTTTGGCTTTGCCATACTGACAGCAGCTTTTTTACTGTTTCCTCCTAAGATACAGCTGCTGCATATTTTTCCTTCCGCATCCTTTTTAACCGGATAAATATTTTCGAATGTCTTCATCCAATTGTTTTTAATTTCATTTAATGAAATACCAAATCCTTCCGATAAAGAAATTTCTTTATCGGAAGATGTAGTTCCTATTTCTGTTCCCATGATGACTTCATCAGCTTCTAAAACAATATCGCCGTAGCTTGATGAGAACCATTGCTTTTTATCCATAATCAAATCGTAGCTTGCCTTAAATCCAATTTGGTTGCCAAGGGTCATTTTGCTTATGACCGCAGCCACTCCGCCATAGCCCACCGTATGTGCGCATAACACCTTTTTGTTCGATATTGCCTCATGAATCAGCTTATATTTATTTTTAATGTCTTCAAAGTCCGGCATTAAATTATCATCCTTCTTTATTCTTACCAACAAAACCTTGCTGCCTGCTTTTTTAAATTCGGGAGATACGATATTATTTACATCTGCTGCGGATACCGCAAAGCTTATCAGTGTAGGCGGTACATTCATATCCTTAAAGGTTCCCGACATACTGTCCTTTCCTCCTATGGCAGGAACATTCAATTCATGCTGTACCTTGTAAGCACCTAATAATGCGCTTAGTGCTTTACCCCATTTTTCCGGCTCCTTGTTCAGTTTTTCAAAGTACTCCTGAAATGTTAACCTTATATTTCTGTAGTCTGCACCCATAGCCACAGCTTTGGCTATAGAATGAATTACAGCATACATTGCTCCGTGATATTGATTCAATTCCGATAAAAAAGGATCGAAGCCATGTGTCATTATTGAGCATGTATTGGTAGATTTGTTAAGAACCGGTATTTTAGCAGCCATTCCCTCTGCAGGTGTAAGCTGAGTAAAGCCGCCGAAGGGCATCAGAACCGCTCCCGCTCCAACCGTTGAATCAAATCTTTCAACCATACCTTTTTGGCTTGCAACGTTTAAATCCCTTAGATTTTCAAGCCAAGCTTCTTTTAAATCATTGTTGTAAAAATACCTTTTAGCTTCTTTTTTTATAGGCTCCTTTACAAACGCGCTTACTCTTTGTTTAACGCCGTTTGTATCCAGGAAATTTCTGTCTATATCTAATATTAATTTACCTTTCCAGGTCATCTTTAATCTTCTGTCATCAGTGACCTCCGCTGCAATGGTTGCTTCTAAATTCTCTTCATGTGCATGCCTGATGAATTTTTCTGCGTCTTCTTTTGCAACAACAACTGCCATTCTTTCCTGAGATTCCGAAATAGTTAGCTCAGTTCCATCCAGGCCGTCGTATTTTTTAGGTACCATATCAAGATTTATATTTAAACCGTCAGCTAATTCTCCGATTGCAACCGAAACACCGCCCGCACCGAAGTCGTTACATTTTTTTATCAATAAGCTGACTTTTTCATTTCTGAATAATCTTTGGATTTTTCTTTCTGTAGGTGCATTGCCTTTTTGAACCTCAGAGCCGCATTTAATTATTGATTTTTCATCATGTTCTTTAGAAGAACCCGTAGCACCTCCCAATCCGTCTCTTCCCGTTCTTCCTCCGAGGAGTATAACAACGTCTCCCTTAACAGGTACTTCTCTTCTTACATTTTCTTTTTTTACTGCAGCTATAACCGCACCCACTTCCATTCTTTTTGTAACGTATCCGGGGTGATAGATTTCATTCACATAGCCGGTGGCAAGACCTATTTGGTTTCCGTAGGAACTATAACCGGCAGCTGCCTCAGTGGAAATTTTTCTCTGCGGAAGCTTACCTGGTATTGTATCTTCGATTTTTTGCCTTGGATCTCCGCTTCCGGTAATGCGCATAGCCTGATAGACGTAGGATCGCCCTGATAACGGATCTCTTATGGCTCCTCCTATACAGGTTGCGGCCCCTCCGAAAGGTTCGATTTCTGTCGGATGGTTATGAGTTTCATTTTTGAACATCAACAGCCACTCTTCATTTTTACCTTCAACATCAACATTGATTGTAATGCTGCAGGCGTTTATCTCATCAGAAATTTCCAAATCCTTTAAATCTCCTGATTTTCTTAATTCCTTTGCATTAATTGTTGCCAAATCCATTAGTGATATATCTTTTTGTTTATTTTCATAAACATATTTTCTTGAATTGAAATACTCATCAAGCGTTTTTTGTATTTCTTTATTAATTTTTCCTTTTTCAAATTCTATTTTTTCTATTTGGGTGTTAAAAGTTGTATGTCTGCAATGATCCGACCAATAGGTGTCAATAACTTTTATTTCTGTTATTGTAGGATTTCTTTTTTCTGTATCTTTAAAATATTTCCGGCAAAATAATAAATCTTCAAAACTCATAGCAAGACCCATATTTATGCGGAGCTCTTCTATTTCTTTTTCAGATTTATCTGTAAAATTACTTATATATTCAACATCTGAAGCTTCGGTATACTCCTCACAAAAGGATGATTTACCGTCTAAATCTGTTTCTCTTGAATCTACGGGATTGATGAAATATTTTTTAACCTTTATTATATCTTCTTTTGTCAATTTACCTTCAAGAATTATTATCTTTGCATATTTAACTTTTACTTCTTCCTTGCCGGTAATTATCTGAATGCATTGAGATGCAGAATCAGCTCTTTGGTCATACTGTCCCGGCAAAAATTCCACAGCGAACACATTATCAGATTCTCCAATATCTTCAAAATATACATTATCCTGATTTGGTTCGGAAAAAACTGTAGCAACTGCCTCGTAAAAATCCTGATTGCTTAAATTGGATACTAAGTATCTGTTTAATATACGAACATTTTTCAAATTATTCAATTGCAGGTTTTCTTTAAAGTCGTTGAACAAATTTATTGACTCGGTATTAAAACCTGTTTTCTTTTCCACAAATACTCTTTTAACATCAAAATTCATATTGACCTTCCTTTATTTTTATAGGTGCTTATTCTTTAACTAAATAATAACAAATATAAAATTGTATGTCAACGATTTTTAAGATAATTTTTAAATTAGTTTTAATTTAATTTCGCATATGTACGAACGTTGCATTAGTTCGCATATTGTTTGTTCGTAATGCTGCGACAGGCATAAAAAAAGACCCACAAAATGGGTCTAATTAGATCCTTCGCTATCACTCAGGATGACACAAATTAGTCATGTTTACTCTCTATATTCTTTTGCTGTTTCTTCTCCTCTCAGAACTCTCAAAGCTCCATAAGCAAGTGCTTCCATTTCATTTTCTCCTGCCATTATCTCAACAGAAGCTATATAGGATACTCTTTCTGTTATCCATGACGTAAGCATTTTAGAATGAGAAATGCCTCCGGTCAATATGACAGCATCAACTTTTCCGTTAACAACAGTTGCAAGTTCACCAATTCCTTTAGCAATCTGATAAGCCATTGCTTCATAAATAAGCTTAGCTTCCTCATTGCCTGCATTAATCATTCCTTCAACTTCTCTTGCATCAATTGTGTTTAAATATGCTCTTAAACCACCGTTTCCTCTCAGCTTTCTCTGCATGGTTTTTTTGTCATACTTACCTGAATAGCAAAGATTTATAAGCTCCCTGCAAGGAACTCTTCCTGCCCTTTCCGGCGAAAACGGTCCTTCATCATCAGAAATCAAATCAACGATTTTTCCGCCTGAATGTATGTTGACAGATATTCCGCCGCCTAAATGAGCTACAATAATATTTAATTCATCATATCTTTTACCTTTGCTTTTAGCATACTTTATAGCCATTGCCCTCGTATTCAAAACATGGCTTGAGCTTGTTCTCGGAATATCCGGCATCCCTGAAATTCTTGCTATGTCAGGCATTTCATCTGTCATAACCGAATCATAAATATATGAAGGTATTCCCACTTCTTTTGCTATACCGTAAGCAATAGGCGCAGCAAGATTTGATGCATGCTCCATAACAGGACGTCTTTCAACTCTGTCAATCATTAAATCATTAATATTATATGCTCCTGATTTAACCGGAGGAAGCATTCCTCCTCTTGCAACAACTGCCGATAATTCATTAACATCAAAATTCTTCTCTTTTAAGAAAGACATTACAACTTCTTTTCTCATCTGAAGCTGATCCTCTACATTGTCAAATGAGTCAATCAATTCCAAGGGATGATCCAATGTCTTTACGAATATTTCTTTTTCATCTTCGTACAAAGCAATTTTTGTCGAAGTTGAACCTGGATTTATAGCCAAAATTTTATAGCTCATAACTTCCTCACTTAATAGATTTTTACACTGCCTCCATTCCGACATTCAATGCTTTGATGTTTATTTCTACAAATTTATCTTTAACTAATTCCTTTATAATACTTTCCCAATCAATATCAGTTAAATTCATTGATTTTATCAAAGCTCCCAAAAGTACTACGTTCATTACCTTTGTATTGCCTAATTTTTCAGCAATTTCCGCAGCATTTATAACTTTGGTGTTTACTTTTTCTTTTATTGTTTCGATTACACCTTGCGGATAACCAATTTTTCCGGAAAGTATCGGTGCCGAAGGTATTTCATGTTCATTTATAACGGCTACTCCGTCAGGTTTTAAGAATTCCAGCCATCTTATTGATTCCATTGTTTCGAAAGAAACCAATATATCTGCATCTCCGATTCCTATAATAGGTGAATAAACCTTTTCGCCGTATCTGACCTGTGTTGAAACACTGCCGCCTCTTTGTGCCATTCCGTGAATTTCTGACATTTTAACATCATAACCTGCCTGTAAAAGACCTGTTGATAATATTTTACTTACAAGTATTGTTCCTTGACCACCAACACCAACTAATAGTATATTCTTAATCTTCATAATTAAACACCTACCTTACTGATAGCTTTTACAGGACAGACCTGCAGACACAATTCACAACCTACGCATTGAGCTTCATTTATATATGATTTTTTTATCTCATGTTGGAAATGAATTGCAGGACAACCTGTTCTTGCACATGCCTTACATCCGATACATATTTCCTGATCTACTTCACAAACACCTTGTATAGGTCCAAACTCAACTAAATCTTGTTCGGAATATTTTTTAAGAGCACAAGGATATCTTGAAATTATAACTGATGGTTCATTAAGTTCAAATGCCCAATCCATGGCTTCTTTCATATCTGCTCTATTTAACGGGTTAATTGTTCTGACATGTTCAATACCCAATGCTTTAACTATGGTTTCAATATCAGTTATTTTAGCTTCATCTCCCTGAAGAGTGAAGCCGGTTCCCGGATTTTCCTGGTGACCGGTCATAGCTGTTATTCTGTTGTCAAGTATACAAGTAATAGTGTTGCTTTTGTTATATACTACGTCTAACAAGCTTGTCATACCCGAATGGAAGAATGTTGAATCACCTATTGTAGCAACAAGACGTTTATTATCATTATTCTTATCGAATACTTTTTTAGCTCCGTGAGCCATACTTATGCTGGCACCCATACATACTACGGTATCCATTGCATTTAACGGTTCTGTTCCGCCCAATGTGTAGCATCCTATATCGCCTGTTATCATTACATTTTTTCTCTTTGATAATTCATAGTAGAATCCTCTGTGAGGGCAGCCTGCACACAACGTAGGAGGTCTTCCTACCGCTGTGTTCTTATCATAATCGATTGTAGGTTTTTGTGTTCCAAGCAATGATTTTTCAACTATATCAGGATTTAATTCCCAAGTGTTAGGAATTTTGTCCTTTCCAATGCAGTTGATTCCTGCCGCTTTAATTTGTTCTTCCATGAACGGCTCTAATTCTTCTACTACGTATAGTGTTTCAACCTCTTCTGCAAACTTTTTAATTTTTTCCATTGGAAGAGGAAATGAAAAACCGATTTTTAAATAAGAAGCTGAATCACCGAATACTTCCTTTGCATATTGGTACGCTACACCTGAAGATATGACGCCTATTTTTTTGTCATTCCATTCAATAAAGTTTAAATCTGTTTCATTAGAGAACTTTTCTAATTCTTTAAGTCTTTTCTCAACTACTAAATGTAATTGCTTTGCAACTGCAGGAGCAATAAAATACTTACTTGTATCTTTTTTATACGGCTTAATCGGTACTTCTGCTCTTTCACCGATTTCAACAACAGATTTACTGTGACATACTCTTGTTGTCATTCTTATCATTACTAATGTATCATATTTTTCACTTATTTCCATGGCTTTTATAACCATATCCTTGCATTCCTGACTATCTGCCGGTTCAACCATTGCAACCTTTGCCATTCTTGCATAATATCTGTTATCCTGTTCATTTTGTGATGAATGCATACCGGGATCGTCAGCGCTTATCAATACCATACCGCCATTTACACCTGTATATCCCAAAGTAAAAAATGGATCGGCAGCTACATTTAAACCAACGTGCTTCATAGCTGTTAAGCATCTTGCACCTGCATAGCATGCACCTATTGTTGATTCAACGGCAACTTTTTCATTCGGAGCCCATTCTGCAATTATTTCTTTATAAGGAGCTATGTTTTCGAGAATTTCAGTACTTGGAGTTCCCGGATATGCTGCAGCATAGTGAACACCGGCTTCGTATGCTCCCAATGCTATCGCTTCATTACCTGTCAATAACTTTTTCAATTTGTATCCTCCTTCAAATCATTTATAAATTACCTAATATAATCTTTAAGTTGTCCCATATTATTACAAAATCAGACATGCAAAAAGACATAATACCATAACAATATATATGCATTTTTTATGCCATAATTTATAATTTCATAATATTTTTGTTAAATCAGATAATTTCAACATTTTAAATGCATGCAAATTTATATAATTGATAAAAATAACAATTAATGGGTTAAAAGGTACTAACCATGTAACCCATTAACCCATTGATAGATAATTATACGCTTTTTTACCGAATTCAGTTATTACCGTACCGCTTCTTCCTTTATATATTTCTGCCATTTTATACTTTTCAAGATTAAGAAGTATGGTTCTTATTTCCTGTTCACTGATAAATACACCTTTGTTTTTTGCTATTTCACTAAGTGTCCGTCTTCCTAATCTTTGATTATTTTTAACGCCAATCATCAATTCTTCAAGAACAAAGATATATTTCTTTAAATTGTTGCCTGCCTGCTCAAGAAATTCATAAATTATATTTTGTTCCGACAAAATCAATTTATTGTCAAAAGTTTTCTCACTGTAATCTACTGGGATATCCTTCTCTTCCACTATCTTTATGCCGAGGTTTACCAAGTATTCAACACAGTTTCTCAACTCTCTGACATTGCCCTTCCAACTGTAGTTTAGCAGAAAATCTTTTGCTTTGTCAGTCAATACAAAATCGCTGTCAAAGGATTTTTTCAAATAACCTGCAAGACCCAATATATCTTCTTTTCTGTTTCGAAGCGGAGGAATTTTCAAGGGAAGAACATTTAATCTATAGTATAAGTCTTCCCTGAACTCAGCATTTTCAACCATTTCCTTTATATTTTTGTTCGTTGCCGCAATTATTCTTATGTCAACATCTATTATTCTGTCGCCTCCAAGCCGCACAACCTCTCTTTCCTGAAGAACTCTAAGAAGTTTAACCTGCAAGCTCATAGGCATTTCTGTTATTTCATCCAAAAATAATGTTCCTTTATGAGCAAGCTCGAACAGTCCGGGTTTACCACCCTTTCTTGCACCTGTAAAAGCACCCTCTTCATAACCAAACAGCTCGCTTTCCAATAAGCTTTCCGGAAAAGCACCGCAGTTTACGGGAACAAATTGAAATTCCTTTCTTAAAGAACTGTTGTGAATTGCTTGGGCGAACAACTCCTTACCTGTACCTGTTTCTCCGGTTATCAGTATTGAGGAGTTAGATTTAGACATACGCTTAGCTATATTTTTTGCTTCTGTAATTAACTCGCTTTCACCGAAAATGTCATCAAAATTATACTTTGCCGTATATCCCTTTCCTATAAGCTTTTTTCTAAGCATATATTCTTTTTTTTCTAAATCGGAATATCTTCTGATTATTGCAACTGCACCATACATCTTCCTTGAATGCAACAGGGGATTAACCGATACAACTACATCATAACCGTTAATTTTAATTATTTTTTCTTCTACCGGCTTTAGATTTTCTATTGTATAATCGAAAGGTATTTCCGGAAATAAATCAATTCCTTTTTTACTTAATACCTGCTTAGTATCCTTATTAACTATTTCCTTAGCATTTTCATTGTACAAAAATATATTGCCATCATTATTTATGCCTATGACGCCTGCATCCATATTCTGCATTAAAATATCAAGCTGACTTTCTCTCGAGTTGGTAAGACCTAAAATTTTCAGCAACCCAAAATTAGCTGTTCTTATTTCCTTATAGCTTCTCACAACATCCTGTCTGTCTAATAAGGAAAATAAGTCAAATTTCATACCGATATCTATAATCGAATTTATATCTAACAGGCTGTTGCCTATATTGATTATTTCCTTATTTGCTTTTGGAGTATATTCAGATTGACCTAAGACTATAAACCTATCAAAATCATCAACATTCGATGTCCAAAAAGAATTAAGCTCAATATGTCTTGCTCCCAACTGATAAATGATTGAGATTATTTGCTCTGCCATTTCAGGACTTTCGTCTATTAATACAATCTTAGAACCTTCCTTAAGCTTAAATATTGTATCCAATCCGGACTTGGATATGGTTCTGTGGGCAAATAAAAGATCTGTATCCTTATTTACCTTGCCCTTTATTTGTTTATACAGATGATATGAAGGAATTAATAATACATCTGCCTTTATTTCTGTTTCTCCATAGTTATCCAAATCCTCTAAGGTATATGTCTTTATAGCTATTTTATCATAAAATAAGCTTTTTATTTGATTGTAATAGCCGTCCACCGATTCTATGGTATAGCTCACTATTGCCAGTGATTTCATCTTAGGCTCTCTCCCAACTTTTATTCTCCCGAAAGCATAGTTAAATTAATAATATCATTTTCTAAATCTATAATAATATTATTGATTTTTTTGTACTGTTCAATATCCATATTTTTATCTACTTGATTTTTAGTTCTTTCTACCGCAACATCAAATACTGTTTTTAATCCTTCAATTTCTTCTATCAGTTTATTTATAAACTTTTCATTAATTCCCCGCGGTTTTAATATAAAGCTTGCTTCTTTTGCATCTGATGCAGCTTCTTCAACAACTACATTATTCTTGATATCATAAACAACATTGTATTCCGGTATAATACAATTTAATTTAAGCTGTTCCTTAACTTCCCTTACAAAGCTTTCCTTTGCGGATTGTTCTCCATGTACTATAAATACACTTTTCGGTTTTTCCTTGAATCCCTTAAGCCAGTTCAACAAACCCTCTTTATCGGCATGACCGGAAAATCCCTCTACGTTGTGTATTTCTGCATATACATTGATATTTTCTCCCAATACCTTTACATTTTTTTCTCCGTCTAACAATCTTCTGCCTAACGTTCCCTCTGCCTGATAACCGACAAATACTATACTGCATTCTTTTCTCCACAAATTATGCTTTAAATGGTGTTTTATTCTTCCGGCATCACACATGCCGCTGGCCGTAATTATTATTTTCGGTTCCATTGAAATATTGAGTTTTTTTGATTCTTCCGCATTTTGGGTGTAATGAAGATTTTCAAATTCCAAAGGATTGTCACCCTTCATTATATATTCTCTTGCTTCATTATCAAAAACATTGGCATTACGTTTGAAAACTTCAGTTGCCTTAACAGCCAGAGGACTGTCAATATAAACAGGTATTTTTTTTAATTCATTTTCTTTTGTACCTATTTCATTTAAGTGGCTGTCATAGTATTTGTTTAACTCATATATTATTTCTTGTGTCCTTCCTACTGCAAATGAAGGAATTATAACATTTCCTCCTCTTCTGGTCGTTCTGAGTATTATATCAATTAGCTCTTCGCTTCTTTGTTCTATACCAGCATGGACTCTTTCTCCATAGGTCGCTTCCATTATTACATAATCAGCTTTTTCTATTGTCGAAGGATCGTTTAACAGCGGTTTATCACGCATTCCTATGTCACCGGAATACACAAGCTTAACATTTTCGTTATTTTCGTTAAACCACATTTCAATTATTGATGAGCCTAAAATGTGTCCTGCATCGTTAAATCTCACAGAAAGCACATCATCTATCTCAATTATCTGATCGTATTGAACTGTTTTAAAATATTGATAGCTTTCCAATGCATCCTTTTGCGTATACATTGGTTCAACTAATTTTTTCCCTTGGCGCAGTGCTTTTTTATTTTTCCACTCAGCTTCCGTCTCTTGAATATGGGCTGAATCTAAAAGCATTATTTCGCACAAGTCGTAGGTTGACTTAGAGCAATAAATTGTTCCCTTAAACCCTTTTTTTACTAACAGCGGTATCCTTCCGCTGTGGTCTATATGACTGTGACTTAATAACAAATAATCAATATCACCGGGATTTACTTCAAACTCATCCATGTTGTAATCCTCATCCTTGCCTTGATACATACCGCAATCCAATAATATCTTTTTATTTTTGTATTGTATTAAATGGCTTGAACCGGTTACTCCTCTTACAGCACCTAAAAATCTGATATTCATATTGTCCTCCTTTAGTTTAGTAATATAATTATAAAACAAATATGGCTTTATGTCAAAACGTTATCAGTTGAAATCGGGGTTACGTGCAGTGTCGGAATATCGCGGGGGTAGAAAAACCCGCCTAAAAAAACTGGGTTAAGTCATAAAAAAAAAATGGTCTCTTGATTTAGAAACCATCTTTCAAAAAATCTTACTAACTTTCCATTTGTCTTGATAAAAATACACTTGCTGTCTTAACTAACTTCTCTTCAACTTCTGTCATCTTTACTGCTTTATCCTTTGATAAAAGCATTATTGCTCCTATCGGGTCACCATGAACTAATATTGGAGAAATTACCTGGCTAATGTAGTTATCAGGATTGAATTCATTGGCAGTAATTCTTATTGGTTTAGAATTACCGTTTGTTACATACATTTCTCTGCTTTCAATTATTTTTTCAAGCTCAGGGCTCAATCTTTTTTCAGCATAGTCCTTTTTAGAACTTCCCGATACTGCTATAACTCCGTCACGATCTGTTATAATTGCTGTATGTCTTGTTGTTTCAAACAAAGATTCAACATATTCTCCTGCAAATTCAGTTAATTCTCCTATAGGTGAATATTTTTTAAGTATTATTTCACCTTCTCTGTCTGTAAATATCTCTAAAGGGTCCCCTTCTCTAATTCTCAATGTACGTCTTATTTCCTTCGGGATAACCACCCTGCCTAAATCATCAATTCTTCTGACAATTCCAGTTGCTTTCATTATTAAGTTCCTCCAATGCATAATTTATATTTATATGACATTTCTTTTAATATTTTCTATTATTTGCACTTTAATAGATTTTATCCTTTTTAATTTACGGATATTATTGGAAATATCATAAACATTATATAGCATTATTTTACGAATAGCAACATCTTTTTACCATTTTTAACATCTTCTTGCTTTATTGTTATTTTATTACTATATCAGCATTATTTTTTAGATCATCTAACATTTCATTATATTTAAAATAAGTATAATACTGTGTAAGAGTTTGTCTTTCGGTTTCTAATGTCTTGCTTTCATCAGTCTTTTTATCGGTTAATTGTATAATATGATATCCGAATTCAGATTCAACCGGTTGACTTATATCACCTATTTCCATACTAAACGCCGCATCCGAAAACGGTTTAACCATTCTGATGCGTGAAAAATAACCTAAATCTCCTCCTGTTGACGCACTGCCGTCTATAGACAATTCCTTTGCAACATCTTCGAATTTATCACCTTTATTTATTCTGTCCAATACCGCTTTTGCTTCCTCCTCGGTATTTACTAAAATATGGCTCGCTCTGACTTCTTCCTTCATTTTGTACTCATCAAATATTTCTTGAAGTTCTTCGTCTGTAGGATTATTAAACTTATCCATCTCTATGGTTAAATAATGGTTTATATAAAATTCCTTTTCTATTTCACTTCTTAAAAATTCTTCGGTTAGTCCATTATCATTAAGGAATTTCTGGTAATCTTCTTCTGAATTATTTAATGCTTTAAAGTTTTCCATTTCATCATTTATTTGTTCTTCCGTAACCGAAATTCCGTTTTTTTGTGCTGCTTCGACCATTAATATATCCATTATTAATTTATCCAGCATATCTTCTTTTGTAACCGTAGGATTCATTTTTATATAAAATTCATAATTCATATCTAATTCTTCCTGAGTTATCGGTGTATCATTTACCGTTGCAACCACACCGTCTTCATTTATTGCTTGGTTTTTATCACATCCCGTAAAGGCTGCTACTAATGCGAGACAAATTGTTAAAGCAAGTAATTTTTTTAATTTAATCATTTTTTTCCTCCCTGACAGGATCTTTTAATCCCGTTTTATAATTATTTAATATTTCTAAGAATTTCTCAAGCTCCTCAAGAATTTTCAGCTGTTTCATCTGTTCTGAATAATCTAAGGTATCTAATTTATATTTAACAACAGGATCCTTTGATACGTCAAATTTTATTTTTGTATTGAAGTTTTCAATAAAAAATCCTATCATATCCTGACTCAAATCATTATTTGAACAAAACTCAAAATTTACCGTACCGTTTATCTGTGTAATAGATTTAATTCTGAGCTTCTTACTTAATGATTTTATATAAGAAATTTTGAGAAGATTATCAACCTGCTTCGGTGGATTTCCAAAACGGTCAATTATTTCTTCTGTTATATCGTATATGTCATCCTTATCGGATGTGGCAGCAATCTTTTTATATATTTCAATTTTTTGTTCTTCATTTTCAATATAGGCTGTCGGAATGTAGCCATCAACATTTAAATCCACTGAAGTTTCAATATCTTCATCTTCAACTATATTGCCTTGAATTTCTCTTACTGCCCTGTCTAAGAATTTAACATATAAGTCGTAACCTATGGCAAGCATATGTCCGTGCTGCTCTGCACCTAATATGTTTCCGCATCCCCTTATTTCCAAATCTCTCATTGCTATCTTAAAACCGGAACCGAATTCCGTAAATTCTTTTATTGCCTTTAATCTTTTATCTGCAACCTCTGAAAGCATTTTATCCTTTTCATAAGTAAGGTAAGCAAACGATACTCTGTTTGACCTGCCAATCCTTCCTCTGAGCTGATAAAGCTGTGAAAGCCCTAAATAATCCGCATTATCAATTATTAAGGTATTAACATTAGGAATATCCATTCCTGTTTCAATAATGGTTGTGCATACCAATATGTCGTATTCTTTCCTTACAAATTCCAACATTATATTTTCCAAGTGTCTTTCACTCATTTGTCCGTGTGCAACTGCAATTCTTGCATCGGGCACAAGCTTTTGAAGTCTGGCTGCAGCGCTGTCAATATCTATTACTCTGTTGTGAACATAATATATTTGTCCTCCCCTTGACATTTCCTTTTCAATGGCGTCCTTTAAAACGCCGTCATTGTACTCTATTACATAGGTTTGAACAGGCAACCTGTCACCAGGCGGCTCGGATATAACACTCATATCTCTTACACCAATCATAGACATGTGAAGCGTTCTTGGAATTGGTGTTGCAGAAAGAGTTAATACATCAATATTTGCCTTCAGTTGCTTAATCAGTTCCTTGTGTTTAACTCCAAATCTTTGTTCTTCATCTATAATTAAAAGGCCTAAATCCTTAAATTTTAAATCCTTTGATAAAAGCTTATGAGTCCCCACTACAACATCAACAAGACCTTTATTTAAATCATTAATTACTTTTGCCTGCTGATACGGTGTTCTGAACCTTGAAAGCATTTCTATCTTAACAGGATAACCTCTGAATCTGTCAACTAAATTTGTATAATGCTGCTGTGCCAAAATAGTAGTAGGAACAAGTATGGCCACCTGTTTTGAATCCATAACTGCTTTAAATGCAGCCCTCATTGCAACTTCAGTCTTACCGAAGCCGACATCACCGCACAGCAATCTGTCCATGCAGATTGACTTCTCCATATCCTTTTTTATTTCCTTTATGCAGCGAAGCTGATCATCTGTTTCCTGGAAGGGAAATTTATATTCAAATTCTTTTTGCCACTCAGTATCGGACGCATAAGCATATCCCTTAATTACTTTTCTTTGTGCATATAATTTTACTAATTCTGCTGCCATGTTTTCTATGGCATGCTTAGTGCGCTCCTTGGTTTTAACCCAATCAGCGCTGCCCATTTTATTAAGCTTAGGTTTTTCGGAATCTGTGCCAATATATTTTTGGATGAGCGACATTTGATCGACAGGAACATAAAGCTTATCCTCACCCTTGTATTTAATGCAAAGATAATCTTTTTTAATATTTTGAACATCTATTTTTTCTATTCCTACATACTGACCAATACCGTGGTGCTCGTGTACTACATAGTCACCTACCTTTAAATCGGTGAATATTTCAATTTTAGAGCCCTTGCGTTTTTTAGCTTTATGAGGTTTTTTAACAGCTGCGCCGAATACCTCGTTTTCAGTAAGTACTATTATTTTATTTTCATAATACTCGAAACCTTTTTTGAGATCTCCCGGTACTATAATCACTTGTCCGCTTTCAGCTACAATATTGGAGCTCTTAGACAAAGCAGTTACACAATCGTAATCGTTTAATATATTATGAAGCTTCGTGCATCCTTCATAATTTGAAAGTATAATAGCAATTTTATATCCTTTATATTTTAAACGGTTTAAATCCTTCGACAAATCCTCCATCTTTCCATAATATGAGGTCGGCTCTTTAAACAATAAAGAAACCGAATCATCTGTTTCAAAGATTTTATCCTTTCCGTTTATTGAAATAAATGTTTTTCCGTATATTTCTTTAATTAATTCCTGTTCTTTTATATAAACATTTTCTTGCTGTGTAAATATTTCGCCTCTTTCGAAAAGTTCACCGAATTTCAGGTGGAAGCTTTCTGATATATTTTTAAGCTCTTCAAAAATTCTTTCCGGTTCATCTAATATCAGTATGAAGTCATCAAAATAATCCAGGACATTGTCAAAGTCATCCTTTATGAAAGGTACCAACAAATCCGGATTCCCTATACTTAAACCGGCACTTAATCTGTCATTGTAGCCGTTATACAATATTTTTAATTTTTTTTCTGTATCTTTAAAGTTTTTTAAATTGCTGATTTTCTCTAATCTGTTTTGATAATCATTTTCTAAACCGTTTAAGACCTTTTTGATGTCTTCCTTCTGAAACAATATATCGCTGCATGGAATTATCTTCGTGTATGTTAAATTTTTAATTGAGCGCTGTGTCTTAATATCAACTGTTCTGAGCGAGTCAATTTCATCATCAAAAAATTCTATTCTGACGGGATTGGTTTCGGATGGAGAAAATATATCTATAATTCCGCCTCTTATGGAAAACTGTCCTACACCTTCTATTGCATCGACTCTTTCATAGCCTAATTTAACCAAACTGCTTCTAATATCTTCTAAATTATAATTTTTTCCGTATTTTAATTCTATTATAGATTTCTTAAATCTATCTTTAGCCATTACTCTGGTTATAATTGAATTAATTGAGGCAGTTACAATACTTTTCTTGGAATTAATAATATTGTATAAAACCTCGGACCTTTTATAATCGACATCCTTGCTTAAAGCATCAACGTTATACAATATAAATTCTTTTGGCTGCAATCTTCTGACATCTTCAGTATAAGCTTTTATATCCTGTTCATATTTTTTCGATTTCGCTTCGCTATTAGTTATAAGAAGTATTTTGTCAGTTGCCGTGTCTAATAAATTGCACACCAAATACGCCATGCTTTCATCAATTACACCTGATATAAGCTGGCGTTTGTTTTGCTTATAATTTTCAATTATTCTGTTGTACCTGTCAGTTTTTTGAAACTGTTCAAACAAAATTCTGTCCAACTATTATTCTCCTGTTACTCTTATGTTATATTTTTGCATTGCGCTGTCTACATCGTTCTCAATAATCTCTATGACAGCTTCTCCCGCCCTCAGAATTATCGGAGCGATTATATCCTTATCCGCTTGGCTAAACCTTTGAAGTACATAGTCAGCCAGGTCCATGTCAGGATTCCTTCCGATCCCTATTCTTATACGCGGAAAATTGCTTCCTACATGATGTGTTATGGATTTCATGCCGTTATGAGTTCCCGGACTGCCGTTTGGTCTTATTCTCAGTGCTCCCACCGGAATATCTATATCATCATAAACGACGATTAAATTTTCAACGGGTATCTTATAAAATTTTATTATTTCATCAATGGCTATTCCGCTTCGGTTCATATAAGTTACAGGCTTCATAAGCATAACTTTTTCTCCGTTTATGGTTGTCTCGCCATAAACGGAGTTAAACTTCAATTTATTTAAGCTAATATTATACTTTTCTGCCAAACAATCTATGGTTTCAAAACCCACGTTGTGCCTTGTGCCTGTATACTCTTTACCCGGATTGCCAAGTCCTGCAATTATATACATATTTACCTCTGTTAATATCTATTTTTGCCTAAGCCCTTTTTATTTACCTGACGTGCGCGGGCTATAGCTAAATCTCCTTCTTCTACATCTTCTGTAATAGTGGAGCCGCAAGCAATATAACCACCCTGTTGAACATTCACCGGTGCCACTAAATTAGAATTACTTCCAATAAAAGCACCGTCTCCTATAACAGTTTTATGCTTTTTCTTTCCGTCATAATTTACAAACACTACACCACATCCAATATTAACATCTTTTCCCACTTCCGCATCTCCTATGTAGCTTAAATGAGAAGATTTAGAATTATCGCCTATTATTGACTTTTTAACCTCTACAAAATCACCTATTTTGACATTTTTCCCTAAAACTGTTCCGGGTCTTAAGTATGCAAAAGGTCCGACGGTTGTATTGTCTCCTATTGTTGATTCTATAACTTTGGAGTTTTCTATGCTTACATTGTTACAAACTGTGGAGCAGATTATGCGGGCATTCGGTCCAATCGTACAATTGCAGCCTATTACGGTGCCTTCCTGCAAATATGTTCCCGGATAAACAATTGTATCTCTTCCTATTATTACAGAATCCTCTATATATGTATTTTCAGGGTCAATTATTGTAACCCCCGAAAGCATATGCCTATTGTTTATTCTTTGCTGCATTAATTTTGTTACTTCCGCAAGCTGAACTCTGTCATTAACTGCCTTGATGTCAGTTTCATCCTCCAATATCCAACCGCCTATTTTGTAATTCTCATTATTTAATACTTTAATAGTATCTGTCAAATAGTATTCGCCTTGTGAATTGTTTGAATCAATTTTTTCAAGAGCATATTTAAGCATTTTTCCTTTAAAGCAATAAATACCCGCATTTATTTCGGTAATCTTTTTTATTTCTTCTGATGCATCCTTTTCTTCAACTATATCTCTTATTGTCGGATCGTCATTTCTGATAATTCTTCCGTATCCTTTCGGATTTTCAAAATATGAGGTCATAACCGATGCATCATAATTATTGTCTAAATGATTGTTTATAAATGACGACAAGGTTTCTTTCCTTATAAGCGGACCATCCGCACAAAGAATTAACACGGTATCTTCATCATCGATATGCTCTTTGGCTACCATTACCGCAAATCCCGTTCCGTAAGGTGCTCCTTGTCCGATGGGCTGTTCAACGGTTACTGCACCCATATCCTTTATATTATGTCCAACTTTTTCTTTTCCATGTCCCAATACAACAACATTTTTTTCTATACCTGATTCTTCAGCCGCTTCTATTATATACTTTATCATTTCTTTTCCGCAAACTTTATGTAATGTTTTAGGAATATCCGATTTCATTCTTGTACCTTCACCGGCCGCCAAAATAATTGACATATTCATAATATTTCTCCTCTTACAAAAAAATAATGCCCAACCTACAATCTTGATAATTTCGTCATTAATCTGTAATACTTAAAAAGTATATAACATATTATGTATTAAGTCAAAAAAGTTTTTACATTTTTTGAGGAACCACATAAGCAGTGGAATACAGCTAATTTATTTGCTCACTTCACTTGCATAAATGGCGGTAGGGCATAAAAAAGGGTCTTATGAAAAGACCCAGAAACTGTTGATTTACCAATCATCAGTCATGGCGCTACAGAAGAGCAGCTTCTTCAGTTTCTCCTTCTTCTTGGCGCTTTTCTTCGTAAGCCCTAAATACAGCTTCTGCAACAATTTGTCTTGTTTCAGAATTAATCGGGTGAGCAATATCCTTAAACTCACCATCCGGCATTTTTCTGCTCGGCATAGCTATAAACAATCCATCCTGACCTTCAATAATTTTAATGTCATGTACCACAAAACAATCATCAAAGGTAACGGAAACGATTGCCTTCATCTTACCTTCAGAATTAATTTTTCGTACTCGAACGTCCGAAATCTTCATGTTGTCACCACCTTCCCCCAAAGTTTATGTCCATTTAGTACATTATACTATACTTAATCATAAATTGCAAAATACATTTTCATTTTTTGGCAAAAAAGTATGAAATTATTTTAACAATTTATCATTTGGCTTAATTTCAATTATTCCTTCTTTCTCGTTTACTCTATCCATGACCAATAACGACAAATAATTATCCACCAATTTTTTCTCCGGTTCCTTGGTTTCTATTACTACAGCAGTCCCCACTACCTCTGCGTTAAATTCTCTCATCATATCACCCATGCCCTTACAGGTGCCTCCACCCTTCATAAAATCATCTATTATCAAAACTTTTGAGTTTTCTTTCAATGATCTCCTCGACAAGGACATTGTCTGAATATTATTTGACGAACCGGAAACATAATTAATACTTACAGTTGCCCCTTCCGTTACCTTATTGTTTCTTCTTATTACAGCAACAGGAACATTCAGCTTCTGTCCTGTCAAAATCGCCACGGGAATACCCTTTGTTTCAACAGTTATAATACAATCAATTTTCGTATTTGAAAATTCAGATGATATAACTTTAGCAATATTTGTTACAATGCCGGGATTGTTAAATATATCGGTCAAATAGATAAATCCACCGGGTAAAATTCTGTTTTTATTTGAAAACAACTGACAAAGATCAGTGAGAATTTTATTTTTTTCGTCCATGCTCATAACCGGTATAAATACGGCACCGCCTGCAGCACCTGAAATAGTTTCTATTCTTCCGTAATTTAATTCGGATACTACTTCCCTTACAATCGATACATCTTCACTTATAGTAGATTTAGCAGCATTAAATATTTCCGAAAAATAGTTATAAGAAAATACATAGTTTGGTTTTTCGGCAAATATTTTCATGAGTGCACCGATTCTTTGATTCCTTTTATATTTTTTCATAATTACTCCACACGAATATTTTTTTTAATTATATAGCAATTATTCGTTTATTACAATAGGGTTTTTAATTTTTTTTAAGCATCCAATCATATCCTATTTCAGCTATTAAGACAGCTATAAATATTACAATAAAACCTATAATTGTCATAACTGAATATTTTTCGTGCAGAAATAACACTCCAAAGATACTGCCTATAATCGATTCCAAGCTTAATATTATTGCCGCATGAGTCGTTGATGTGTATTTTTGTCCGAATGTCTGCATCAAAAAGCAAAGCATTGTAGCAACTAAGCTCAAATACATAATACCTAACGCTCCTTTTGTATTATAGACAATAGGTTGATTTTCAAATAACATCATTACTAAAAATATCACAGTGCACGTTACCATTTGAATCGTTGTAATAACAGCCGGGTCCTTATCTGGTGCAAAAATACCTGTGGCAACCACCTGCCAGGCAAAACAAATTGCACTGATAAAGGTTAAGAAATCCCATATATTGAATTTACCGAAGTTCTCAAAATCCACAGTTAATAATATTATACCTAAAAACATTAACACTGCCGCAATAAGATTATTTTTCCCCGGCTTTATCTTTGTAACTATATAATAGAAAAACGGAACCATAACAACATTTGTACCCGTCAGGAATGCGGAGTTTCCCGCCGAGGTTCCTGTTAATCCGATAGTCTGAAAAATATAACCAACCGCTAAAAAGAAGCCCATTATAAAACCGGCTTTAATATCTAATTTGGTTACATTTTTCACCTTTTTATAAAATAATATAAACGAAACTAAAATTGCAAATATAAATCTTAAAAATAAAACCTGATATGTAGTATACACTTCCAATGCCATTTTTGTTACGGTAAAGCCTGTACCCCAAAAAAACGCCACAAAAAACAGCATCAAGTCAGCTTGTTTAGATGTCAATTCCTTCATGTTTCCTCCAAATTAATTTAATTCTCCGCCTGCATATATTATTGAGCTTTCAGTTATAACTTCCATAGGATTAATATAAGGTCCCTCTATTTTATACAAATATTGTGCTGATGATAATTCTGTGCATCCTAACAAAAATGCTTCTGCTCCCATATCCTTTAATTCATTTACACATTCAGAAAACAAACCTGTGCCTTCTTCATATTTTCCGCTTTTTATTACGTCATATATAAATTTCATAATTTTTTCCTGAGTTTTTTCGGGAATCACTGTCTTTATTCCCATATCATTATAATAATTTTCGTATATTTTTGATTTAATTGTTCCGTCAGTTGCCATCAATCCGACAACCGTACCTCTGCCGTATTTATTAAAAGTATATTTTACTGTTTCTTCTACCATATTAATGAAAGGAATATTTACTCTTTCTTTTATTTTATCTATAAAAAAATGTGCTGTATTGCACGGCATTATTAGAAAGTCAGCACCTGCTTGTTCCAATCTCTGAGCCGATTTAATCAGTTCTATCGTAGGATCAATGCATCCACCTAATATTGCTTTTGTTCTGTCAGGTATATTAGTATTGCTGTCTATTATAACATGTATATGCTCTTGATCCTTTTGAGCTTTCGTTCTCATGACTACTCTTGAATATAAATCAACCGTAGCAAGAGGACCCATACCGCCTATTATTCCTATTGTTTTCATCATACACCTCGATAAATTCACAAAATTATTAACAATTGTTTCATTATACCATAAAAAAGCGTAAAAAAACAAGCATACAAGATGCTTGCTGAAAGATTAACACAACCCTAAATAATTAACTCCATCCTCAGGTATAATTATTTTTATATCAGGTTTTTTTACGTTGCCTACTAAATATATTGTATAATGCATCTTAGGTGCAAACCCGACATTCATAATCTTTGCAACACTTTTTTTATTTTTTTTATCTCTTAATTCTAAGTTGTATTTTCCGGAGGGTATGGCAACATTATTTGACACACCTCCATAATTTATTCCTGAAAACCATACAGCTCCATCCGAGACAACAAGCTCCGTCTGCGGAGAATCCATAAGCAAATTTGCTAACTTCACAGAGGACATAGCGCCCTTAATGTAATTTTCCTTTGCTTCAGGAATTATCAATAAGCTTATATCTGTTTTATCATTATCATCAGCAGCAATTACTCCTGTGTACGCCAAATTTTTGTCGATATTGATATCGGATTCAAATATAAGTTTTTTTGGTTCGTTTGTTTTGTAAATTTTTATACGATAAGTTCCCGGCTTAAACTGTGCATATCTGGTAAAACCTCCTGATTTTATGTTCTCTCCCATTACTATTTCATTAACATGTACATCCACCGGACAATCAATATAGGTATTTAGCAATCTAAAGAATGATTTATTACAAAAACATCTGCTCATTTGACCGTAAATAATATTTTTATAATAATCATTATAAGTACTGTTTCCAAAATTCATATACTCACCCCTTCTCATCATATTATATGAATCTCAGGAGTAAATGTTCAGTAAACGTTTATGAGAAATTCTCTGGAAATACAACATATTTGACAATAATAGACACAAATTTTTCTAAATATTTCTTGTCAGTTTCATCGAATCTTTGTAGGATCGGGCTGTCTATATCAAGTACCCCTACTAATTTATTATTGTCAGATAAAATCGGTATTACTATTTCTGAATTAGATGCAGAATCACAGGCAATATGACCCGGAAACTCATGAACATTCTTAACCAACTGAGTTCTTAGTTCAGCTGCAGCAGTTCCGCAAACACCTTTTCCTAATGAAATGTGGGTGCAGGCCGGCTTTCCCTGAAATGGTCCTAAAACCAATTCCCCGTTTTTATATAAATAAAATCCTGCCCAGTTTATATCATCTATCAATAACCACAGTAATGCTGATGCATTGCTTAAATCAGCAAGCCAGTCCGGTTCCTCACATATCAAACCTGTCAACTTTAAGTTTAAATAATTATAGAACTTATCCTTTGAATCAAAGTTAATTTTCTCGATATTGTTCATTTTGCCTCCTTTGGTCTTGTCATTGCTCTTCTCACCGTCATAAACGGAATGAAGTATATTTCCCAAAGTATATCAATAACTAACAAAGAATGCAAATTATTCATTCCTTAGACTTAAAAAAACGAGCAATAAAAATACTCGTTTTTATTATTTCACTTACAGTATAAGCGACTGACCCCAAATCAAAGATTTGGGTCAGTCGCTTATTTTCAATTGGTTTTTTATATTACTTAACTACTATGTTGTAAATTTTGCCTGCAACATAGATTTCTTTAATTATGCTTTTACCCTCCAGGTATTTGCTGATGCTTTCATCATTGGCTGCCAATTTTCTTGCCATATCTACATCGGCATCCTTTGGCAGAACAATTTTACCTCTGACCTTACCGCTTATCTGAACAGGCAACTCAATAACATCATCTACTGTTTTTTCTTCATCCCACATTGGCCAGCCTGCTTGATTTAACATACCGCCAAAATTCATTTCCTCCCAAATTTCTTCGGTTATGTGAGGAGCGACAGGATTTAACAATGTTACAAATGCTTTAAATTCATCACGAGTTATAAAGCCGTCTGAAGTAATATCGTTTACGAAGCTCATCATTGCGGCAATAGCCGTATTGTATTTCATTGCTTCATAATCTTCTGTTACTTTTTTGATTGTTTTATGCATCAAAGTAGTATGCTTTTCTGAATATCCTGCTTCATCAGTTACCATATCCTGAAGCTTCCATACTCTGTCAAGGAATCTTCTGCATCCCTTTACGCTTGCATCGTTCCATATTGCATATTTTTCATAATCACCTATAAACATAATATACGTTCTGAGAGTATCTGCACCGAATTCTTCGATAATATCATTAGGGTTAACAACGTTACCTCTTGATTTGGACATTTTTTCACCGTCCGAGCCGAGAATCAGTCCCTGAGCGGTACGCTTAGCATATGGCTCTTTGAATGTAACAGCACCGATATCATACAAGAATCTGTGCCAGAATCTTGAATAAATCAAGTGTCGAGTAACATGCTCCATGCCGCCGTTATACCAGTCAATCGGACCCCAGTAGTTAAGTTTTTCTTCTGAAGCTATTGCCTCTTTATTGCGAGGGTCCATATATCTTAAGAAATACCATGAAGAACCTGCCCACTGAGGCATAGTATCAGTTTCTCTTTTTGCATTACCTCCGCATACCGGGCATTTTACATTAACCCATTCAGGTATGTTTGCCAATGGTGATTCTCCTGTTTCTGTAGGTTGATAGTTTTCTACTTCAGGCAATGTAACCGGCAAATCTTCTTCAGGTACGGGAACCATACCGCATTTTGAGCAATGGATTATTGGAATCGGTTCTCCCCAATATCTTTGTCTGTTAAATGCCCAATCCTTCATTTTATAGTTGGTTTTTGATTCACCTAAATTATTTTCTTTTAAATAGTCAATTATTTTAGCTATTGCATCTTTAACTCTCAAACCGTTTAATATACCCGAATTTACCAATATGCCATCTTCAACGTCTGTAAATGCTTCTTCTTGAACGTTTCCGCCGCCTATTACTTCTACTATAGGAATATTAAATTTCTTGGCAAATTCCCAGTCTCGTGTATCGTGTCCCGGAACAGCCATTATAGCTCCTGTTCCATAACCCATCATTACATAGTCGGCAACCCAGACAGGAACCTCATCACCTGAAACAGGATTAACTGCTGCAAGACCTTTGATTTCTACACCTGTTTTATCCTTTGCTAATTGAACTCTTTCAAATTCTGTTTTCTTTCTTGACTGTTCCTGATATTCCTTTATTTCATCTAAATTAGAAATTCTATCGGCATATTTTTCAAGAAACGGATGCTCGGGAGCAATAACCATAAATGTTACCCCAAACAATGTATCCGGTCTTGTCGTAAAAACTCTCAGCTTATCATCGGTATCTTTTAATTTGAAATCAACCTCGGCACCGTATGAACGTCCTATCCAGTTTTCCTGCTCTAATCTGATTCTCGGCAGAAAATTAACTTCATTTAAGCCGTCTAACAGCTTATCCGCATATTCTCTTATTTTTAAAAACCAAACATCCTTTTCAAGCTGGACTACTTCCTGACCGCAACGGTCGCAAACTCCGTTTTGTGATTCTTCGTTTGCAAGAACAACCTTACAGCTGTTACAGAAATTAACGTATGTTTTATCTTTAAATGCTAACCCATGCTTAAACAGCTGAACAAATATCCATTGTGTCCATTTGAAATATTCGGGATCTGTTGTATCAACCGTTCTGTCCCAGTCAAAAGAATATCCTGCTTCTTTTAATTGCTGTGTAAAAACCTTAATGTTTCTATCTGTTACTATTCTCGGGTGTATGCCTGTTTGAATTGCATAATTTTCTGTAGGAAGTCCGAATGCATCCCACCCGATTGGGAAAAGAACATTGTATCCTTCTAATCTTCTCTTTCTGCTGATTACTTCAAGAGACGTATAGGCACGTATATGTCCTACGTGCAGTCCTACTCCTGATGGATACGGAAATTCCACCAGACCGTAAAATTTCTTTTTGTCAGAATTATCATCTGCTTTAAAAGTTTCATTTTTCTCCCATACTTCCTGCCACTTTTTCTCTATGGCGCTTGGATTATATGTCTTCATTATGTCCTCCAGATTATTGTATATTTTGTTCAATGGGGTTGGGGCATAAAAAAAGCTCCATCCCTGCTGGGACGAAGCTATATCCGCGGTACCACCCAAATTAGGCATTAACTGCCTCACTTAAATTTTAATAACGGTTATATCCGTTTGAAACTACTTTATTCGCTCCAAATACTCATGGACGAGTTCAGCTCTCATATTACTGCCTCTCACCAAACGGCAGCTCTCTTAAAATATTTTCAAACCTACTACTTCCAATCACAGTAATTTATTCACTTTCTACGTATTATATCAGAACAATTTTTTTAATGCAATACCATTTTTTAGGTTTCCAAATAAAAATTGATTATATTATAGGTTTATGATAAAATTTCATATATAAAATAAAAAGTGGAGTTAATATGTCAAATTTAAAATTAACAAAATTAACCGGGAACACAGTTGTTTATATTATAGCATTGATAATTTCTGCTATATTCATAACTACAGGATATAGAATGAATAAGCTTGATTTGTTTCAACATCAGGAAGTAAAGACATACAAAGCAGAGGTATTAGCCATTAATGAAATAACAGAAGAAGAGATTGATTACGGATATGAGTTAATGACATCCAAAACAATCAGATTTATGGCTCGGTTGAATGATAAGAATTTAGACAACAGCAATGTTGAGGTTTTTCAGTATATAGATGAATCAATAGAAATCAATCCTAAGGAAATAGAAATCGGAGATGTAATACTTATTGCCGAGCTTAGTTCAAGAACAAACATAGAAGAAACTGAGTGGATCTTCATTGAATATTACAGAATAAATTCGATTATTAAGCTTACAATTATATTTTTTGCTATGCTTATATTGATTTGTCGAAAAAAAGGAATCAATACGATAATTTCTTTAACAATTACATTCCTCTCAATATTTTTGGTTTTTATACCTTCAATTTTAAGCGGAAGAAACATATATATTTCTTCAATTATTATATGTATTTTTATTATATTATCCAGCTTATTAATAATTCATGGTGTTCACAAAAAAACATTGTGTGCCATTGTTGGTAATTTAGGCGGTCTTGCCACGGCAGGAATTTTGTCCTATGTTATAAGCAATATGCTTAATTTAACTGGTATGATTGATCAGGACTCAATGTTTTTATTGATGATAAATCCTGAAAATCCGTTAAATCTAAAAGCAATTCTATGGAGCAGTATCGTAATCGGTTCATTAGGAGCAGTAATGGATATTTCTATGTCAATTTCTTCTGCAGTTAATGAGCTCGCTGAAAATATTGAAAATAAACATTTTAATATATTTTTAAAATCCGGTATAAACATTGGACAGGATTCAATCGGTACAATGACAAATACTTTAGTTTTGGCATATATCGGAAGTTCTCTGTCAATTGTACTTTTAATGGTTGTTTATAACAATGATTTGTTACAGCTTTTAAATCTCGAAATGATAATATATGAATTTTTGCAGGCAATAATAGGAAGCATGGGATTGTTGTTTGCAATTCCCATAACTTCCCTGTTTTCTGCTTATATATTCAGCAAATAATCAATGCCCGTGAAATCCGGGATGAAAATCATTTAATAAATTAAGATTATCCGAGAAATACTCATCAATATTGTGCTTCAGCGTGCCGGGTACTGATTTATAAATCAGTACTTCGGCATTATTTAATACTTTCTGAGCATTTTCACCGCATCTTGGTGCTATTAAAACCTTAACACCGTTGTCAGCTATAACTTGTGAAACTCTTATTCCGGCTGCTCCTTGATTTAAAACAGCACTGTTATCTAAAAATTCACTTTCCTTCGTTATCGAATTATACATAAGAATATAAGGCGCCCTTCCATATGATTCATAAATACCGGAATTCATATTCTTTTCTCCAGCAGGCAATGCTATTTTCATTTAACCCTCCCAATTTTTAATTTATATTTTCTAATTCAGCATCAATTTCCTCAAGTCGTTCTTTAAGAAAATCCTTGTAATCTTGAAGAAATTCTTTTCTTAATTTATAACGGTAACCCATTCCGTAGCCAAAGCAGCCGCTTCTTCTCAAATCACCGCTGCAGAATCTCTTTCCATAACCAAATCCTCTGTTCATCGGTCCTGTACCATCTCTTCCCGGCATATTATCCCTCCTTTTTATTTTTGACATATGTCATTTATAATATTATTATACACCATTAATGGCATATGTCAATAACTTTTTTTGCACTTACAGTATAAGCGACTGACACCAAATCAGAGATTTGGTGTCAGTCGCTTAAAAATATTAAAAGGGCGCATAAGCGCCCAAGATTAATAACAAAATCATCATCAATTATTCTGATTTTCCATATCGATCCCACATCTGTTTCTGCGGCATCTGCCTCTGCTGCAAAATTCTCCTTCTCCATCACAAAGCTTATAATCTCCGCCCTCTATTCTCAAAACTTTACCGTTTACTAACGATTCTGCGATTTTCTTCCTTGCTTCGCTATAAATTCCTTGAACGGTTGTGCGTGCTACATTCATTTGTATCGCACACTCTTCTTGTGACAGTCCTTCTAAATCAATTAATCTGATTGTTTCATACTCATCAACTGTCATATTTACAAACATTATTTCTTGATTGGGGGAATTTAAAGGGCCAAACCTGTTACTGTCCGGAAGACAGCACACGTTTCTCCATTTTCTAGGTCTTGGCATAATAATTCTCCATATTATTCTCCACAATCCTCATGATGCATATGTTCATTACAAACTGAAGCTGATGATTTAAGATTCCCCCTCAAATATTGCTCAACTGCTTCTCTTGCTTCACCTTTAGCACCTGTTATCACTTCAATTCCCTTATCGTTGAATATTTCGATAGCTCCGGCTCCCATTCCTCCTGAAATAATAACATTTACTCCCAAATCATTTAAAAAGTTAGGTAAAAATCCCGGTTTATGTCCCGGATTGTCAATTGATTGACTGCTTATAATGCTTTTGTTTTCAGCATCGTAAATATTAAAATTAATGCAATGTCCAAAGTGTTCTGTCACCGTATTGTTTTCACTGGCAACTGCTATTTTCATTTATTTCTCCTCCATTCATCATTTTCTAAAATTTCAGCTATGCCGTTAAATTGATTATCATCGATTAATTCAACCAAACCTTTATCAATGGATGTTGCAATCTTTGGATCTATAGGGAGCTTTGCTAAAACTTCAATATTATGTTTCTTTGTAATTTCATCAATATTGCTTTCACCGAAAATTTTATGCTCTTTCCCACACTCATCACATTTAAAATATGACATATTTTCTACAACACCAATAATCGGTATATTCATGCTTTCTGCCATTTTAACTGCTTTTTCAACGATCATTGAAACTAACTCCTGAGGCGAAGTCACCACTATTATGCCATCTACAGGAAGAGATTGAAAAACAGTCAAAGGAACATCCCCGGTTCCTGGAGGCATATCAACGAACATATAATCAACATTCTCCCAAATCACTTCAGTCCAAAATTGCTTTACTACTCCTGCTATAATAGGACCTCTCCAAATAACAGGGTCCGTATCATTCTCCAACAATAAGTTTACTGACATTATTTCTACGCCTGTCTTTGTTCTTGATGGTATTATACCTGTGTTATTACTTTTTGCCTTTTCTTTTACACCAAATGCTTTTGGAATTGAAGGACCGGTTATGTCAGCATCTAAAATGGCAACATTATGATTTCTTCTGTTCATAATAACAGCAAGCATTGATGTTACTAAAGATTTACCTACACCGCCTTTACCGCTTACAACACCTATTACCTTTTTGATGTTACTTAATTCATGGGGTTTTTCTAAAAATTCACTTGGTTCTGTTCTGCTGCTGCAGTTTTGATTGCATGAACTGCAGCTTGAATTACAATTTTCGCTCATTTATTTACTCCTGATCATTTAAAATTTTGATAGTATTATTATAAACTTCTTGTACTGCCCGTTTAGCCGCACAATCTATATCAACAATGGTTACACCATCGTTAATTGCTTCAACTGCCTTTATATCATATGGGATTTTTCCTATTAATTCAATGTTGTAGTTTTTGCAATATCGCTTAATTTTATCAGTGATTTCTTCATTTATATCATATTTATTAATACAAACTGCTGTTTTGGTTTTAAATGTTCTTGCTGTTTCTATAATCCGTTTCATATCACTAAGTCCGGAAACAGATGGTTCCGCAACAATTAAAATCATATTAACACCGCTTATGGATGCAATGACAGGGCAACCGATACCCGGAGACCCATCAATAACGGCAAAATCTGCTTTAGAATTGTCTCGTAATTGCTTTTTAACTTCAGAAACTAATTTACCCGAATTACCGCTGCCCATGTTAAGCTCAGCAGTTGAGAAAACGACATCGTCTTTATACAACATCAAATCTCCCGCTTTAAAATCCTTCATGGTAATTGCAGAAGATGGGCAGATATATTCACATACTCCGCAGCCTTCGCATTCATAGGAGTTTATTATAAAGTTTTTACTAATAGCATCAAAGCTGCAATTTTCAATACACAAACCACATCCAATACATTTGATGGTATCTATTTCTGCTTTTTTCATACCATAATAATCATTAATTTCAGGGCTACTTTTACATTTCGTTACTAAATGCAGATTAGGGGCATCCACGTCACAATCTGCATAGGCTTTAGCTTCAGACAGTTTCACAAAGGCACTTGCTACGGTTGTTTTACCTGTACCGCCCTTACCGCTGAGAATTAACAGCTGTTTCATGGTTGACCTCCTGCATTACTTTTTTTAGTAAATTACTAAAATAATCTCTATATTTACTATTTTCTCTGACTGCTATTAAACCCTTGGAATTAATTTTACCTAATTCAATATCAAATGGTATTTTTTCAATAATCTTAATATTGTTTTTAGTGCAAAATTCTTCAGACGGATTTTCTCCCTTTAAGCTTTTGTTTAGTAATACTCCAAATGGCTTTTTATATAACTTAACAAGCTTATATATCATATTCAAATTATGTGCACCAAACACCGTTGGCTCTGCAATTAATATACAGTAATCAACATCCTTTATACTTTCCATTACACTGCAGCCGCTACCGGGAGGACAATCTATAAATGTAAGCTTTTCATCGTTTGTTTTTTTATTTAGCATATTTTTTATTATAGTTACTCCCGATTCTTCTCCGGTGTTTAAAATTCCTGTTATTACATGAACCTCTTCAAATAATCCGGAACGAATTTCTCCAATAGCTCTGTCTTTTTCAGTAATAGCCTCATTCGGACATACAATGGAACAGCCTCCACATGAATGGCATATTTTGTCAAATAAAATAATTTTATTCTTTATATATGCTAATGCATTAAACTTGCAGAAATCTACGCATTTTCTGCATCCATCGCATAAGCTTTGATTTATCTCGGGAACCTTAACGGTAACAGTTTCTGCTTCTGTAACCTTTGGTTTAAAAAATAAATGGCCGTTCGGTTCTTCAACATCGCAATCTATATAGTACGAATTCCCGGAAGCTGCAGCTAAATTAACTGAAACCAATGTTTTTCCCGTTCCGCCTTTACCGCTTAATACAGCAATTTTCATAATCTACCTCTGTTTTACCGTTTATGACATATGTCTGTAACTAAATTATATTCCAATAATCGTCATATGTCAATAATCATTTGGTGATGTTGCTTATCCTGAACGAAGTTGCAAGGAAATAGAGCCATCAATTCAATGAATTGATGGCTCAGATTTGATAATTTTTATTTATTCACCAAAGGCATCTTTAACTGTCCATTCCTTCCATACGTTACTTACTAAATTAGGTCCGGGTTTTAATTTATACAATTAAAGATTATTTAATTCGCTTACCAACATATCATCATATGTATCTAAGCCGGTTATTTGGGATGCAAGATCTGTCATAGAAATAATATCACTTCTGTCTATATACCCTAATTTGAATTTTCGGTTTAATGCCATCAGTTGTTTTAATCCGGCTGAAATTCTGTTAATATATGAATAAACTCCTATGGCTCCCCCTGATATATCTGAAGCATTTACGTAATAGAGTTTTAACTCTCTAATATCAGAGAAAATTTCTTCTTTCGATGTTCCAAAGCGTTGAAAATCTTTAGGAACAGCTCCTTCTTTAATTAATTCATCTATTTGTCTGCCGGCCATAGCGGCTGCCATTGATGCCCTGCCCACTGCGACAAAATTAATATATGGAGCACCAAGAGCTAATCCTTTAAAAATTTGATCTTCCGTAGCAAATCCTCCTGCTATTGCTACCTGTGGCAATTTATATTCTTTTATATACATTCTTTTTAATATGTCATGAAGCATGCTTTCTAAATAAACAGTGGGTATACCCCATTCATTCATCATCTTAGCGGGGCTGTTGCCGGTACCGCCTCCCGCTCCGTCAAAGGTTACTAAATCCACTCCTGCTTCTGTTGCTATCTTTAATATTCTCACCAAATCCTTTAAATCAAACGGTCCTGTTTTAAAGCAAATATGCTCAGCACCTAATTCTCTTAACTTGTTTACACGGTCTATAAGTATTTCTTCATCCCACATCGGAAGTTTTCCGATTTTTTCAAATACTTGACCTTTTCCTTTATTGTAATTTCCAGAAACTATCGGATCTTCAGGATCCGGATATAGTAAATATCCCATCCTTTTAAATTTCAAAGCATCATTTATATCTTTTACCCTGCCCATTCCTTGTATTCCCTTAGCTGCCTGACCAAATTTAAGTTCCACTGATTTAATTCCTAATTTTGTAATAGCATAGTCAAGTACGCCTAAGTTTTCATCATCATAATTTGCCTGAAGAATAATATCTCCTAATCCTCTGTAGTACTGTCTGAATGAATTTACCATTTCGTCAATAAGTGGAGATGAAACAACTTTACCATTTTCCAACACTAAATTTTTATCCTTGGCAACTACATCTTCTCCTATGACAGCCAATACTCCTGCCATAGCTGCACCCGCAAAATAATCTTTCCAATTTAACTTAGCCATTGCAGGTAATATAAAAGGAGCCGAAATTTCAATCTTGTTGTTTTTTCCAAAGTATGTCTTAATATCAGCTTTTGGAAAAGTAGCTTCCTCTGCGCTTTTTTCACATCCTAATGCTCCGAATACTCTGCCGTTAATATTAAAATGAGCAAAATCAAGGGGATAATTCTTTTCTGAAGCAAATTGGTTTATATCCGTTTCAAAAGGATAAATTGCTTCAGAACCTCGCAAAGCAGACAAACCAATTTCACAAGTACCGATACAATTTGAAGTACATACTGCACACATTCCCGAGAACGCAGAAACGTTTTCAGGGGTTCTAAGTCTTGTATGACTTATTGTGCTACCAAGCGACGGGCTATAACTCATATTTTACCTCCATATATTTTTGACATATGTCATTATAATTAAATTATATTCCCATAAAAGATATATGTCAATAACGAATATAAGTAAAAAAAAGACCGGCACCCATTAAATCGGCACCGGCAATATGAAAGAATTATTAGCTAACTTTTTTATCAGAATCGTTTAAGTCTACTTCCAACTCTTTTTGTGCTTTGCTTGCATATCCTTTAAAATTATTTATAGCTTCACCCAATGATTTACCTATTTCAGGCAACTTAGACGGTCCAAAAATAACTAAAGCAATTGCAAATATTAATATTAATTCCCATGGTCCTATTTTACCAAACATACATATCTCCTTTCCTAAATTGCTATTCTTTCTTCATACATATATACTATCGGATTACTTGAGTTTATCCTGCCAATTACGGTAATACCTAAGTTATTTGCCAATTCTAATGCAGATGTAGTCGGTATACTTCTTGATACAACGAACGGGCATTTTACATTAGCTGCCTTTAATATCATATCTGTTGAAATTCTACCTGTTGTCATAAGCATTGTGTTACTGAAATTGACTTCCTTAAGCATTCCCTTTCCTATAACTTTATCAACTGCATTGTGTCTGCCTACATCTTCACATAATGCAAATATTTCACTTTCGTCAGATAATGCTGCACAATGCATTCCACCGTATTTTTTATACATATTCGCTTTAGAGAACATTTCAATAGCTATTTTTTTTACTCCTTCTATTGAAATATGAAAGTCTGATTCGACTTTAGGAAGCTTAGCTATTGATTCATTAAATTTAACTCCACTGCCACAACCGCTGCTTAGCACTGTACTTAATTCAATACCACTAAAGTCAACTTCAACGGAGGAAATTGCAAAGATCATTTTCATATCTTTACATGCTCCCAAAGAACTTAGATCTTTTGCACTATTAATTAAACCTCGGCTAAAAAGATGACCTATGGCTAATTCCTTAAGTTCACTTGGAGTGCACATAAAAGTTACTAAATTTTTGCCATTCAGTAATAATTGTACCGGTTCTTCTTCGCAAATATTTATTTTTTGCAAAACCATTGTCTCTTTCATAATTGCCCCCTTTTAAGGATTTTCTTCACGTGTTACTTCTGCCCATTCTGTTAAAGCAGCTGCATAATCCCTTGTCAGATATTCTTCAGAATATAAACACACGACCCCGTTAGAAGCTTTTGTTTCTTTAATATCTTTATATTCCTGAATATTTTTATACTGATTGACAATGTTTGATAATTCTTCCTTTTTCAAACAATATGGTTCCTTTAAGAATACATTTAAACTTGTAGTCTTTGGATATCTCTTAGAATTATATCTGACAGTTTGAGCAATTATTTTTAATAAATCTTTTTCTTCTATTCTGAAAAGTAATTGAACATAACTGTCAGTCATTTCTTTTTTAGAATAGAAGTATCTGTTTTCTTTTCCTTTCAACTCTTTTATATCACTAAATTCTTCACTGTTAAATAACTTGCCGAAGAATATTTCTTTGTTTTCTTCGTTTAGATTTATAGGTTCAAAGAAAAAGTCATTATATTTTATAAATTTACCGTTTGATGAGTTTTCCCTGATATATTTTGCCGTAAACTCTAAATCTTCAAGAAGAACTTCATCATTTAAATTTTCATTAGACACTATTATTCCTCCTCATGACTAATATTAAGCCGGTAATAATCCTAATTTTCCAAGTTCAGACGCAACATCATGCATTCCCAATCTTTCTAATGTTGCTTTTGTTGGTGCTCCTGTTTTTTCATCCCAACCCATTTCTTTATAAAACATTGTAAGTGCAATCTGCATATCATCTCTATCAAGTTTGGTTGTTCCGGGAGTGAAGACTTTCTTATCAGGATCCTTGTCAAAAATCCAGTCAGTCATCAAATCATGTTCTTTTCTCATGTCAACAGTACCCATTTCCTTTACTGTTAATGCCCTGTGTAATGTAAGAATTCTCTCTGCCGCCATATCCAACTCTTCTTCTGTAGTATCTATACCGGTTACTACTGAGAAATATTGAGCCTCTAATGTAGTATCTCCGCGATAATTTCTTTCCTTAACAGGTGAAGTCGCCATAGGCCACATCCAGTTACATAGTGTCAACGAGTCATGTAAACAGTTTCTTACAATACTCCATTTAGCAAATTTTGCTTTATATTCATTCATAGGTGTATAGTTTGCCGGTGCGTCAACTGCGTCAGCAGAACCCCAAATTTCTGCACCTATTTCCTTAAGTATATCTATCGGTAATCCGGCACCAAGGAAATTGCTATGTGTGTGACACATAGGGTCTCTATTGAATAAGCAGTTAATTACAGCTCCTACTTGAGCACCTGCTTCACTTGAATGGTGTAATGGATAACCTAACGGAGACCACATTTTAGAACTTGGAGCATTCCAGAAATCTTCACCAAAGTTCCATCTCTTAGCTATAAAATATGTGCCATCTCCTAAATGACTGAATTCTCCTTCTTTTAATGCAATTCTTCTATAAAAATCAATTAAGAATCCAGGGTCACCTGCTTCTAATAAATCCCAAGGAATGCTGTTATACTCTTCTTCTGATAATACTTCCTTTAATATTCCATTTTCATATGCATATTTTAAATCTCTTCCTATTTCACCGTAATTGCACCATACTCCGTAATCATCAGCTACCTGAGCACCTACAACTTTACCAATCATACTCTTGTCGCCTTCTTCAAATTGGTCCTGTACGCCTTTAATCATAACAGTATTTGGGGAACTCCAACCCATACAAGTGTTCGCAACATATGGTGAAAGACCATATTTTTCTTTTATTTTAGGAACATGCACTTGAGCATGGCATCTAACCGGACACGAATGACATCCACCCATTCTAACAGTATATTTTTCCGCTACTGCTCCAAGGTCTTTTGTAGCTTTCTGTGTACGATATCCAACTTTGTTTATATCGCCGGGAGGGCAAAGTCCTGTTTCAACATTGCTTGATGATGCTCCCCAATGAAGTCCTTCTTTTGCAGTCCAACGGCTTGCTTCATCACTGAATTCGGCCCACGGCTGAGGTGTGCTTGGAACAACATGTTGATTGTTAGCACCAATTATATCTTTTAGCATGAAGGTATCTAATTTCATAAGGTCCGATTTGTCTTTTCCTATTTTAACAGAACCTGTTCCTATAACACCTATAGCTTTTAATTTCTTTGAGCCCATAACTCCGCCATGACCACCTGCAGAGTGTGAAGTTCCGTTCATAATAACAGACATAGGAACCATATTTTCTCCTGCCTGTCCAATAGCTGCTACACAAGTTTCTTTTCCCATAACTGATGCAATTTGAGCTGTTGTATTAAAGATTCCGGTTCCCCATACAAAAGAGGCATCTTCTATTGTTACGTCATCATTTTCTATTCTTAACCAAACCGGCTTTTTAGAAGCTCCTTCAATTATTATCATATCCCATCCGGCATATTTCAAAAATGCAGCAAAATTTCCGCCCATATGGCTGTCTGTAACTAAATTTTTGTCATTTCCCGGATATAATGATGTAATATTTGTTCTTGAACTACATGGAACACCACTTCCACATAATGGTCCGGAACCAAATATTATTTTATTTTCCGGATCATATGGTTTTGTGCCTTGTGGTACTTCATCAAACATAATTTTATAAGCAATACCCATTCCGCCTATATAATCCTGATATTTATTAGTATCTACGGAACTTATTTTTCCATTTGTTAAGTTAACTCTTAAAATTTTACCGGTCCATCCGCCTGTAGACATATTTATTCCTCCAAATCATTATATTTTAATAAGTATTTAAATAAGATAATTAAACAGCTTTATAACCTAATTTTCGCATAGCATATTTAACTTCATCCCATGCAACTATTTTCAATGCACCTGTAGGGCAGTTAGTTGCACACATCCCACAGTTAACACATTTTGTGGATTTATTGGTCTCAGGATCTACTGTAGGCAAATGCCACGGACATGCTTCTGTACAGTTTCCGCACCCTACACATTTTTCAGCATTAACAACTCTCGCCCCGATTTCGTTTGCTTCAATTGCTCCAGCCGGGCAAGCTTTTTTACAATATGGTTCAGCGCATTGCCTGCATGTTTCAGGAGACATCAGCAAGTTACCAAATTGTCCATCTTCTTTCCAATAAGCAATTTTAGGTCCTTCTGTTCCGAAATAATAGTTTCTGCTTACTTTAACTCTTGATATATAAGGCATAAGCTTTCCATCGTTTGCTAAAGAACAGTTTGTTTCACATCTTTGACAGCCGGTACACTTTGAACGGTCAGCAATTAAAACACCTTGAGCTAACGGAAATGCAGCAACTTCTTCTACATTAGGGTTTGTACAACCTAAAAGATTTAAAAGCGATAATGATATAAATGTACCACCGATTCCCTTACCGGACAGTTTCAAAAATTCACGTCTTGTAGTCTCCTTTTCAAGAAAACTCTTTTTTGTTTCATTAATAGACAATAAAATCTCTCCCTTCATTATGTATATATGTTTCGTATTCCATGTTTGTTAATTATCAAACTTGGGCTTGCCTAACATTATACATTAATAATATTAGCCAAGCAACACTTTTATGTTAAAAATTTATTAAATAAATTTTTATTGTTATATTACTTGTGTTTTGCTATAATAATACAATATCAAATGGAGAAATATCATGAACGCAATTACACTTTTTTTAACATCCATTGGATTATCAATGGATGCATGTGCTGTTTCAATTTCCAACGGCATGTGTTATTCAAAATACAATAGAAAAGATATTTTATCAACTGCTTTCGCATTTGGTTTTTTCCAGGCAATTATGCCTTTATTAGGTTTTCTTGCGGGATCACTTTTCAGTGAAGCTATTTTATTCTTAGACCACTGGATCGCCCTTATTTTGCTTTCCTTAATCGGCGGTAAAATGATAGCCGAAGCAATAAAAGAGCTTAAATATCCCGAAGCCTGCCTTACCGGTGATAAAAGCCTTACCTTGAAGACATTACTACTGCAGGCAATAGCAACCAGCATAGATGCCTTAGCCATAGGAATCGGGTTTGCTGTTATGAAAGTTAATATATTAAGTGCAGTTTTATCTATTGGAGTTATAACATTTATTAATTCATTAATCGGGGCTCATTTAGGAAAAAGATTCGGTGAAATGTTTAAACAAAAAGCTGAAATATTAGGTGGGGTAATCCTGATTTTTATTGGTGTTAAAATATTTATTGAACATACTATATAGTATCACTATTGAATTAAGGGCTATAATTATTTATAGCCCTTATTGAATATTTTCGTCACATTTAGTTATAAGAGAAAATTCTTTCCAAATTCTAATGCTCTGTTTAGCTTAACGTTGTCTTCAGTTAACTTATCCACTTTATTATTTAAGAACTCTATTTCTTCTTTAAATCTTTTTAATCTTCCTATAATTTCTTCTATATAAGCTTTTTCATCCTCTAAACGCTTATATATTAAATCAAATTCACTTTGAATATTTTCTTGATTTTGTGATTGTGAATTTAAAGACGCAATTGTTTGCATCAATATAGTATTATCTGATTGAATACGAGATAATTTTGCCATTAAATATTTATTGTTGTGATCATTATTTATCAGATCCTCTTCAAGTATAAATTCATGATTATATTCTTTTTTTTCTTGTTTTACGTCATTTTCATCTGATTTCAATTTTTCTTCTTCACCTATTACCAATTTACCGGGAAAAATTAAATTAAAATTAGATTTCTCTACATAAACTTCTCTATCAATATATTCTTTTTCACTTGCTGTACAAAAATTACACTTAATGATTTCATCTTTACTGTTTTCTTTTAAGCAGAACGGTGTACTCCACACAAATTCATTTAAAACCGATGCATAAATTTTATTTCCATCCAACCAAAAGCTATATATTTTATCTTTTATTTTTACTAATATAGTTTCAGTTAATTCATTATTGCTATCACAAATTGTTGAATTCAAAAATTCGCCATTATTTTTCATTAATACATGCTCTAAATAGTAAGACGATTCATCTCTAAATTTGTTTAGTATATGTATTCCGAATTGATCTTTTACTATATTAAATTCAAATTCGTCTCCTAATATACCATATAACCTTTTTGCAGAGCTCCATTTATTATTTTTGTAACTGCTGAGATTTATAGAAATCTCATTGCCTTCATCTGAAATAAATAACAAATCTATATTGCTGTTTTCATCTAAGTAAACTAAATAATATTCATTTAAACCTAAAAATAAAATAATATCTTGTTGTTTTATAATATTAGTTTCTGTTCCATTCCATATACAGTGCAATATAATACCGTGATCATTACTGCTATTATCAATCAGCAAACAAAAAATATGTATTTCTTGTCCAGATTTAATAACTTTTATATCCTTTATTTCAACATATTTATTATCAAGCTTATAAATAACCTTTCCCATCCATTGCTCGTCTAAAAAGGTGCAGTATTTTAGCTCCGCATTCAAAGTGCTATATATAATATGTATTGATTTATCAAAAGTATATATGTACAATCCTATAACATCTTTATCTATACGTTTTTCCTTAAGCCACTTACCTTCTTTATTCATAACAGTATATTGTAATTCATTATCATCATTTAGTGTAAACTTCCATTTAGTATTAGTGCTATCTACACATATCCATGGTTTTATAGCTTCCATTATCAATCACTCCTTTATATATTTATATTTTTTAATATTTTTATTATTCACAATCTTTAATGAAAAAAATGTTACATAACTTGTCACTTCCTGTAAAGCAAATGCATATGATAATTTAAACATAATAATACAATTTTCTAAATTTATTTTATCTCTAAAAGGAGGAGAACTTATGTCGATTAACTTTAATAAATTTGTACCACGCCCGGGTTTAGTTAATAAACAAGGACGTTTACCGGATCCATATGAATTAGTATGTATTGAAGTACCTAAGATATTTGATCAACGATTAATAAAAAGATGTTTAGTTTACTGCAAAGGTCCTGATACTGCTAAAACAGATCGCGAATTAAGAAGCAATCCATTAACTGAGCCAAGAAATTTTATCGGTTGTAGGGACTTTAATATAAAATTAAATTCAGTGGAAAAATTTCCATTAAGATCAAATGCTAACTTTAAAAAAATAGTTTTCAGATATACCATATCTTTCTATGCTGATTATATTGATTGCAATGGTGTAAACAAATGCGAATTCTATGAAATTAACAGAACCGATGTAATAAATAGATTCTACTGTCCGGATTCGATAGCACAAGCTTCTGCTTATACAGATAATCATCCGACAAAATATATGGATGAAAATATTATTAAGCTTGATATGGTAGCAGAGTGCTTAGATGGTGAATTTATTCAATGTGATGATGACCAATGGTATTTGGATATTACATTAGGATATTTCTTAGTAATAAAAGCTGAGCTTAATGTTCAACTTCTTGTTCCGGCTTATGGATACTGCCCAATACCTGAAGAATCATCTGAAGATGATGATATTGATCCTGAAGAGAATCCATGCATAAGATTTATGAATTCACCAATTCCTAAATTCTATCCTGATCAAAACCTGCAACCACTGTTTGAAGAAAACGATGATTATATATGCTGTCAAGATAACGATGACGATTATATATGTTGTCAAGATAAATTCTATACCAGCTATAATAATGAAAGTGATGAAGAGCACTACCATTAATTAGCTAACAATATACTATAATATCACCTGATTTGTATAAGGTGTATAAAATATAGTAGACAAATTAAGTAATAATATTAATATCTAATTTGTCCTATGATAATTTAAAATTAAACATGGAGGCTATTATTTATGAATTCAAATTCTTATTTTTATGATGATAATGATAATTGCAGAAGAAATAGAAATGATAGAAAACCACAATCAACAACTACTTTAAAATGCAGTACACCAAGCACGGTTACTATTCCTATTCTTGCAGATCCTGGATCTACATTCCCGACAAATTCTTTAAGTGTAAGAACTCCGGATAATAGTACCTGCTGTACAAGACTTGATTTTACAAGCAACATTGTTGTTCCGGTAGGTTTTATCGGAACCCTAAGTTTTCAAATATTTAAGCAATGTAGGAATCAGCTGACACCTGTACCGGTAGGTCCTGCGTTTACATTTGCACGAACAGTAGCACTTGTAGTTGGATCAGCTGATACATTCTCATTCTTTATTTGTGATTGTGATCCCGGTTGCGATGATGATGATTGCTGCACATATTCAGTGGTTATCACTAATTTAAGTGCTATAACCTTAGGCGCAACTGTAAGTAATGCAACTCTGAGTGCAATTACTACTTGTAATGAAAGATGTTGCAAATGCTGAAATATTCAAAAAAATTATACCACTCTTAGATGAGTGGTATTTTTATTGTTTGAAATAAAAAAATTATATATAACTTGTTCACTTCTTCTTAAGAATATGCATATTATAAATTATACAAATTACTACAATTTTTTATTTTTTTTATCTCTTAAAGGAGGAGCAGTTATGTCAATTAACTTTAATAAATTTATACCACACCCGGGTTTAGTTAATAAGCAAGGACGTTTACCGGATCCATATGAGTTAGTATGTATTGAGGTTCCAAAGATATTTGATCAACGATTAATAAAAAGATGCTTAGTTTACCACAAAGGTCCTGACACAATTAAAACTGATCGGGAATTAAGAAGCAATCCGTTAATCGAGCCAAGAAATTTTATTGGCTGCAGGGACTTTAATATAAAATTAAATTCAGTGGAGAAGTTTCCGTTAAGATCAAATGCTAATTTCAAAAAAGTAATTATACGATATACTATATCTTTCTGTGCCGATTATATTGATTGCAACAGTGTAAATAAAAGTGAGTTTTATGAAATTAACAGGACGGATGTAATTAATAAATTCTACTGTCCGGATTCAATAGCACAAGCTTCTGCTTATACAAATAATCAACCGGCGAAATTCATAGATGAAAATATTATTAAACTTGATATGGTAGCAGAGTGCTTAGATGGTGAATTTGTGCAATGTGATGACCAATGGTATTTAGATATTACCTTAGGTTATTTCTTAGTAGTAAAGGCTGAACTTAATGTACAACTTCTTGTTCCGGCTTATGGTTACTGTCCAATTCCGGAAGAAGTATGTGATGATGATGTTGAGCCGGAAGAAAATCTATGCATTAGATTTATGAAATCACCGGCACCTGAATTCTATCCTGATCAAAACTTGCAACCATTGTTTGAAGAAAATGATGATAATAATATATGTTGTCATGACAAAAATAATATACAATGATATCACCTTATGTGTACAAGGTGCATAAAATGTATTATCACAATCAATTATAATACCTAAATTATCTTAAGATAATTTAAAATTTAATATGGAGGTCATTATTTATGAATTCAAAATCTTATTGTTGTAATGATATAAGCGATTTCTGTAGAAGAGACAGAAATGAAGATGATAGCTGTAAAAGAAATAGAAGACCACAATCAACAACTACTTTAAAATGCAGTACACCAAGTACAGTTACTATTCCTATTCTTGCGGACCCGGGATCTACATTCCCAACAACTTCTTTAAGTTTAAAAACTCCGGAAAATAGCAACTGCTGTACAAGACTTGATTTTACAAGCAATATTGTTGTTCCGGTAGGCTTTCTTGGAACCTTAAGTTTTCAAATATTTAAGCAATGTAGAAATCAGCTGACACCTGTACCGGTAGGTCCTGCGTTTACATTTGCACGAACAGTAGCGCTTGTAGTTGGTGAAACAAGTACATTCTCATTCTTTATTTGTGATTGTGATTTTGCTTGCGATGATGAATGCTGCACATATTCAGTTCTTATCACAAATCTAAGCGCTATAACCTTAGGCGCAACTATAAGCAGTGCAACACTTAGCGCTATTAGCACTTGCGATGAAAAAACTTGCAAATGCTAAAACTATTACAGCTGTTAATACCTTAAGTAACAAAACACCACTCATATTTAAGTGGTGTTTACATAATTTCTATTCTTCGTCCTCTTCTTCTGGTTCATCCCAGTTATGGTACACTTCCTGCACGTCGTCGTTATCTTCCAACGCTTCTATCAAACGGTTAAGGAATTTAACATTCTCTTCATCCTCTACCTTTACATAGGTTTGCGGAATATACATGATGTCTCCTTTTAAATTCTTATATCCTGCTTCTTTTAAACCGTTTAATACTTTGATGAAATCTTCAGGTGCAGTTGTAATTTCATAGCTGTCGTCCTGAGTTTCGAAATCTTCCGCTCCAACATCTAAAGCAGCCATCATTAATGTTTCTTCATCTATACCATCATTTTGTTCTATAGATATTACGCCCTTTCTGTCAAACAGATAACCTACACATCCGGTTGTTCCTAAATTTCCGTTGTTTTTTGAAAAATAGTGTCTAATATCTGCTGCCGTACGGTTTTTATTGTCTGTCAAGCACTGAACCATAAAGGCAGTACCGCTTGGTCCGTATCCTTCATAAGTTATAGTTTCATAGTTTTCACCTGCTGCCGCCGCCAAACCTGCCTTAATTGCTCTGTCTATATTATCATTTGGCATATTTTGTGCCTTTGCTTTTTCTATTGCAGTTGCTAATGATGAATTATAGTCTTGGTCAGAGCCTCCTTCTCTTACCGCAACGGTAATAGCTCTTGCCAATTTAGTAAATATTTTACCTTTTAAGGCATCTTGTTTTCCTTTACGATTCTTTATATTAGACCATTTTGAATGTCCTGACATATTAACCTCCTCCTTACTTTATCAATTTTAACGAGATATTTTATCACATAATAATATTTATTTCAAATATTTTATACTATAATTTTTCCATCCGCAACAGAATAATATGCCGTATGTACAATATTTATATCAATTTTGCCGTTAGTAATTTCGTTTACTAAATTTCTGATATTTTCAATTCCGTCATCCTCAATCAATAAGCTGTATTTAACTGTTTCCTGATATACCTTGTCCTTTACTATGATATTATTTTTTTGCAAATCATTGTCCATTTTGCCAAGAAGCGTATAATCTAAATTAAAGGATACATCATAGTATAAGTTTTTCTCTACAATAATTCCGCTTTCAAGACCGATTTTAGCTCCCTTTGTATATGCACGGACTAATCCGCCTGCGCCGAGCATAACACCACCGAAATACCTTGTTACAACTACTGCCACATTAACTAAATTTTCTTGATTTATTACGTTAAGTATCGGCATGCCTGCAGTCCCTGACGGTTCCTTATCATCAGAATATCTTTGAATATTTTTGTTTTCTCCGATAACATATGCGTAGCAGTTATGGGTCGCATCCTTAAATTCTTTTCTGACAGAATCTATAAAATTAATTGCTTCCTCTTCATTTCCCACGGGAGCTGAGGTTCCTATAAATTTAGATTTATTAATAATTATTTCATCTCTGCCCACTTTATGGACAGATTTATAATTACTCATTTATCTCACCTTTTATATATTTTTTATACTGTTGTTTTTCATTTTCATATAATATTGCGTCAAAATTTACTCCTTCTCCGTCAAATTCAACATTTTCTGTGAATCTGTTTTCATAGAGCCAATAATAATTTTTTATTTCACTGTTTGATATTTTTAAAGAATACTTATTCTTTTCTCCGTTGATTTTATAATCAACCGCATTTAATAAAACATCAATATTGATTTTGCTTTTGGCTGATATATAAATTATATCTTTGTTTGATACGGTTGTAATCTTGTCATTAACAATGTTGTCAATTTTATTGTAAACAGTCAATACGGGAATATCCTTGTCTATTATCTTTTCTACCAATTTTGTGGTCGTTTCTTTATGCAAAGCTAAATTTTCATCATCAATATCAATTAAATGGATTATTAAATCCGCATATTTTATTTCTTCAAGAGTTCCCTTAAATGCTTCTACTATTTGTGTAGGAAGCTTTTTAATGAAGCCGACCGTATCAGAAAATATAACTCTTCTTCCTCCGGGCAATCTGACTCTTCTAAGCTCTGTATCAAGCGTTGCAAACAGCATATCATGTGAAAATACTTTTTTGTTTTCTGCATCTTCTTCACTGTATTCACTCTCCACTAATGCATTTAACAACGTTGATTTTCCCGCATTCGTATAACCCACTATCGAAATAATAGGTATTTGATCCTTCATTCTCTTTTTTCTTTTTGTTTCTCTTACTTTACCTAATTCATCAAGATTATTTTGAATATCAGATATCTTTTCCTTTATTCTTCTTCTGTCAAGCTCTAATTTTTGTTCACCTGGTCCCCTTGTTCCAATACCTCCGCCTAACCTTGATAAATTTTTGTTTAAGCCGATTAACCTCGGCAAGCTGTATTTAAGCTGAGCTAATTCAACTTGCAGCTGTCCTTCCTTGGTAAATGCTCTTTTTGCAAAAATATCAAGTATCAGATTAGTCCTGTCAATAACCTTTGTATCAACTATTTCTTCAATATTTCTTATTTGTGAACCGCTCAATTCATCATTAAAAACTACAGTATCTATTTCAAGCTCTTTGACGTAATTTGCAATTTCTTCAATTTTTCCCTGACCTACATAGTATCTGTTATCTATTGACTGTCTATTTTGGACGATACTTGAAATCACAACACCTTCTGCAGCTTCAACAAGCAGTTTCAGCTCTTCCATGTCATTTGACTCTTCTTCGTTTGATAATTCTACTGCTATTAACAGACATCTTTCTTTATCCATATGCCCTCCATAGTATTTTTTACATTTTACCACATATTATAGAAAGTACACAATAATTATTGTTATCATTGTTAATAATATAATTTGTAAATTTTTTTTAATATTTGTTTACAATTACTTAATCTGTACATAACTAAAATGGGGGCGATTATTAAAACTATTGATTTCGCACTATTTCTATTATATAATGTTTAAGAACTTAAAATCTTTGACAATATTAGATTGTATTGATTCAACTAAAGTTCATTTTTAGCGGAGGTTAATATGTCAAAAGAAAATAAGAAAGACAATGCAATTAGGACGGATAATGAATCAGTTGAAAATAAAAACGGTAATAAAAATAAAAGTAAGAAGAAAAGAAAGAAAAGAATTCGTGTTCTGAAAATAACATTACTTATTATTTTTGTTGCGTTAATAATAGTTGGTGGTTCAATTGCCGGTATGGTTTTGGGTATAATAAAAAGTGCACCTGAAATCGACCCGACAAATGTACTGGGTACTTTATCGGAAAGCTCTGTGATAGTTGATGAAGCAGGAAATACAATAGAACAAATTCACGACCCCAATGAAAACAGAGAAATTATAAAGCTTAGCAATATACCCGATAATTTGCAGAAAGCTTTCATAGCTATTGAAGATCAGCGTTTTAAAGATCATTTCGGTATAGATATAATACGTATAGTAGGAACAATTATACACAATGTCAGATCCGGAGACCTTACAAGTCAAGGTGCAAGCACAATAACACAACAGCTCATTAAAAATCTGTACTTAACCAGTGATAAATTATGGGACCGTAAAATACAGGAAATGTATCTTGCAACACAAGTAGAAAGAATACTTTCAAAAGATCAAATACTTGAAGGCTATTTAAACACCATTCCTTTAGGTCAAAGTGCTTATGGGGTGCAAACTGCTGCTTACACATATTTTTCAAAGGATGTAAGCGAATTAACACTTGCAGAAAGTGCAATGCTTGCAGGAGCGGCAAAAGGTCCGATGTATGCTCTGTATAACAGATACAATCTGAACAATATAGATGAAATCCCGCAAGAAGATATTATAGGTTATGTATATATCGGCTCTGTTCAATATGCGTGTGTATACAACGAAAACGCTAAAAACCGCCAGTTGGCGGTATTAAATAAAATGCTGGAGCTTGAATTTATATCACAGGAAGAGTACGATGAAGCAATGTCGGTGGATATGCGTGTTGCCTTAAATCCGGGTCAGACTAAAATAGAAGGTATATCTTCAACACCTATGGATTACGTAAAAGAAAAAGTTATAGAAGATATAATGGAAGCACAAGGCAAATCATATGAAGAAGCGGAAAATCTTCTTTACAAGGGCGGCTTAACCATTACAACAACTCTTGATGTTAATATGCAAAAATCCCTTGAAGATTCATATGATAACTTTTCAACATTATTGTTAGGTAAAGAGCCGACCGGTGATAATCCGGTGGCACAGGACTGGAGATATTTCAGATGGTCACAGGGTCAGGGAACAGGTATGCTTGACACTGATTTAAATATATTAAACGAAAACGGTCAACTCATTTATTATGCTAAAGACAACATAATGGATGAAAACAACAGCATTTATTTGAATCCTGATGAATATCATTACGATAGTGACGGTAATTTAATCATTAATTCCAAGAAATTCGACATTTATGCTTCTACAATTGATATAGTAGATGCCTATACGGTAGATGAAAAATTAAATTTTGTTTCACACAGTATTGGTGCTCTTAACATAGGTAACAATTTTGAAGTCCTTGAAAAGAATGGAACAAAGGGAAGCTTTAAAATAGCTAAAAGCTATTTGGAAAAAAACGCCGAAAGCTCTGAAATGTTTAAGGTTGAAAGCGACAATATTTTAAGAATCAGCGAAGGGTATTTCTTTTTTCAGGAAAAAGGCGTCGTTCAACCACAATCAGCTACCGTTATTTTAGATTACAAAACAGGAAAAATAAAAGCGCTTATTGGTGGACGGGATATTGAAGGAAGCAAGACATTTAATCGTGCAGTAGATGCAGCGAGACAACCGGGTTCAACAATAAAACCATTGTCTGTATACCTTGCGGCACTTGATATGGGATATTCTGCAGCTTATATTTTGGATGACCTTCCAAAATATAATGAAAAAGGCGACAGATGGCCGAAAAACTGGTATGAACACAGAGAAATCAAGTATAATGGTATAACTACACTTCGTAAATCAATTGAACAGTCAATTAATACAAATGCTGTTACGATGCTTGAAACAATCGGCACAGAAGCTGCTATGAATTCATTAGCTAAGCTTGGCTTAATTAATATGAATAATCCCGAAAAAGATACATTCGTTTCACCGGCAGAAAATCCTGCTTATAACGATGTGAACTTAGCTTCTCTTGCCTTAGGCGGTTTAACAAAGGGCTTTACTCCTTTAGGAATGACTGCCGCTTACGGTGCTATTGCTAACGATGGTGTGTATATTGAACCATATGCATATACAAAGGTTGTTAATAGCAAGGGTGAAACTATTTTAGAAAAAATACCAGAAACTCATGTTGTGGTTACTCCTGAAGTTGCTTCACTGATGAAGGATATTTTGAGAAGTACTGTTAATCCGGGATTATCTTACAGAGCTAAGCTTCCTGCAGAAATGGGTATTGAAGTAGCGGGTAAGACAGGTACAACTCAGGCAAACGGAGATTTCTGGTTCGTTGGTTTCTCTCCTTATTATGTAGGCGGAGTTTGGGTTGGTAATGACAATGTTCAAATGAAGCTGTCGGGAGACAGTGGCATCACTGCAAGTTTATGGGCAGGAATCATGACTCCTATCCATCAGGGATTGCCTGCTGCAAAGATCGGTTTAAATCCGAATTTAATACCTGTTCAGGTTTGCAGTCAGTCGGGTAAGTTGCCCGGAGAACTATGCGCTCACGATCAACGCGGCAGTCAAATAATAACCGAATATTTCGTTCCGGGTACACAACCGACCGAAGTATGCGATGTACATGTAAAAGCTGAAATATGCACAAGCTCTAATTTGCTTAAATCACCTTACTGTCCGGGTAACTTAGTTGAGGAAAGAGTATTTATTACAAGAAATCCTCTTTACAACCCGGAAGCTAAATCTGATAATTTCGAAGCTAAAAAGCTTTATCAGCAAGTATTAGAGGACAAAATAATATTTTCTTTAGAGGAATTAAGACAAATTTACGCCGGCCAGGTTGAATTTGATGATAACGGTCAAGTGGTGCATGTTTTGGGAGTAACCGTTGATAAATTAGGATTTTCAGGTTATTTAACAGAAGATTATAAATATCAGATTCCTACAAAAATATGTACCTACCACACTAAATGGCATTATGATCAATGGATGAATGAACAGAATCCGGGAAATAACAACGGTGAAAATGGCGATGACGATAATGATGGCGAAGATTCTTTAGAAGATATTATAAACGATCTGATTGAATCCGGAAATAACGGAAGAAATAACGGAAACAATGGTAATAGTAATAATGGAAACAGCAACGGTTCACCATTAGATGACATTTTAGAATCAATAGAAAATTGACCTGCTAAAGCAGGTCATCCTGAACAAAAAGAGTTTAGCCCTAAAAGCTAAACTCTTTTTACTACTTATTTCCTTTTGGATTAAATATAATCGAAACTATGTAACCGAAAATCAGTGCTGCCGCAACTCCCGGTGCGGTTTTTATGACTCCTCCGCTTAAAGCTCCCATAAAGCCTTTCGATGCTGCTTCTTCTATCGCGCCTTCTGCAAGAGCATGACCAAACCCTAATAGCGGTATCGTAGCACCTGAATAACCTATTTCTATTATTTTATCATATATTCCGAAATATCCTAAAAATGTTCCGGCAACTACCAATAAAACTAACAGATACGCATTATTCTTTTTAAAGGTATCTATTACTATCTGTCCTAAGACACAAATAATCCCCCCAACCACAAAACTCATAACATAATTCATAGTCTACCTCACATTTCTATTCCGACACAGTGAGCAATTCCAGGTATACTTTCTCCCTGCAATGTAGCCGTTGGCGAATGAAGTGCTCCTGTTGATGTAAATAAAAGCTTATTAATTTCCTTGTTCAATAATTTCTTATATAAGAAACCTCCAAAAACAGTTGCCGAACATCCGCAGCCGCTGCCGCCTGCATGAACATCCTGTTTTTCCAAATCAAAAATAATTGTTCCGCAGTCATCATATATATTTTCGATACTGTTATTTTCTTCGTTAAACATTTTATTAACAATGGATTTTCCGACAGTACCTAAATCTCCGGTAACTATTAAATCATAATTTACTTTTGTATCTGTAAGATGCTGATTTAATAAATCGTAGGCGGCCGGTGCCATGGCTGCACCCATATTATTGGCATCCTTAACTCCTAAGTCGGTAATTTTTCCGAATGTAACATTTTTAATTTTGGGACCGAAACCACCATTAGAAAGCCATACTGCTGAAGCTCCCGTAACTGTCCACTGAGCAGACATATGTCTTTGTCCACCCATTTCAAGAGGCAGACGATATTGTCTTTCAGCACTGCAAAAATGACTTGAAGTAACGCATAGTACATTGCTTGCAAAGCCACCGTCAATCATTAACGCACCTAATCCCATAGAAAGGGCCATTGTTGAACATGCTCCGTAAACTCCTATATATGGAAGCTGCAAATCCCTTGCGGCAAATGAAGAAGAAGTTATCTGGTTTAATAAGTCACCTGCTATTAAAATATCAATGTCATTTTCCATAAGATTATTTTTTTGCATTAAGCTTTTAACTGCTTCTTTTTGAAATTTTAATTCGCATTTTTCCCATGAGTCTTCTCCCCATAAATCATCATCGACGATTAAATCAAAACAATTCCCTATTGGACCTTCGCCTTCTTTTTTTCCTGCTATGGTAAATGTATCTCTTACAAATACATTATCTTTTATCTGAAATGTTTGTTTACCAATCTTTTTCAACTTCTCACTCCTTTGAAACAAATTATTTAAACATTAAGCTCAGTATTCCTACTATGAATGCGGCAAAATAACCAAATAGCAATACCGGCCCTGCCAATTTAAATATATTTGATGCAGTACCTAATATAAATCCTTCCCTTTTAAATTCAAGTGCAGGTGAAACAACCGCATTTGCAAATCCGGTTATAGGCACAGCTGTACCTGCCCCCGCAATTTTACTTAGCTTATCAAACCAGCCTAATCCCGTTAATAAGGCTGTCATTGCTACTAATACTACCGAACTGATTGTACCTGCTTCTTGTTCTGGAGTACCAAAATTATTAACAAAAATATTTTTAATAACTTCACCTAATAAGCAGATAGCTCCTCCAAAAATAAAAGCATATATACAATTTTTCAGCATTTTGTTTTTTGGTGTATATTCATCGACTACCTGCTTATAGCTATTTTTATCGTATTTCATCCGATTCCTCCTAAAGCAGTACAGCACTTTCAGGTATTTTTTTCAAAGATCGATCTATACTGTTACCGTAAATGATAGCAGTAAAGCTAATCAGTAAAACTATTACTAATAAAAAAATCTTTTTTTTCATATAAATCACCTCATAAGTATTATTTACAAAAAATTATTTTGAATACTAAAAAAAAGCACTAAGAGTGCCTTTTTTAATATTAATTGTAAAATTTTATCACCATTCAACTTATGATTAGCAAGAAAAGTATATGAAAATGCTGTATTTTATAATTAATTTTTTCTATTTTTTTCTTTCACTAATTGTTTTTCGCATTATAACTTTTGTTCCAACATCCTTTTCTGATAAAACAACAACTTCATCCATATACGTTTCCATAACAGCAAAACCCATTCCAGAGCGTTCTAATTCCGGCTTAGTTGTATATAAAGGTTCTCTTGCCATTTCTACATTTACTATACCTAAACCATAATCTTCAACAATTATTTCAATTAGCTGCCCCTTGATTCTGCATTCAATTTGAATTTCACCAACTGTATTTTCGTAACCATGAATTATTGCATTTGTTACGGCCTCAGAAACCGCGGTTTTTATTTCAATTATCTCATCAATAGTTGGATTCAAACTTGCACAAAAAGCTGCAACTGCTGCTCTTGCAAATGATTCATTTGTTGATAAACTTGGTATTTTAAAAATCACATAATTATTTTGCATTTCGTCCCCCTATTTAATACTAATTATTTTTCCTATGCCGCTCATGTCAAGGATTTTTCTTACTTTGCTGCTTGCATTGGTTATTTCAATAACACCGTTTTGTTTTCTTATTAATTTATAACGACCTATTACAAAACCAATGCCGGAGCTGTCAATAAAATCAAGTTTTTTTAAATCTATAACTATTTTATTGTATTTTCCTTCATTAATTTTTTTATCAATCAACACTCTGCTTTCATCGGCACTGTGGTGATCTAAATCCCCTTTGAGTTTAATCGTCAAGGTTTGTCCAGATTCTAAAAATTCTAAATTCACTTTTCTCAAATCCTTTCTCAATAGTAATGTACAAGCTATTATACTATTAAACAAAACTATTTTCCTTGACTTCTTTTGTTGCAATTTGTCGATTTGTATCTAAATTATATATGGCAGCATAATTGAAAATTCAGAGCCCTTACCTATTGTACTTTTAACCTTGATTTTTCCCTTATGACCTAAAACTATAATTTTGGCTATTGATAAGCCAAGCCCATGACCGCTGATTTCCTTGCTTCGGGACTGTTCCGCCCTGTAGAGACGGTCAAAAATTTTGTTCAAATCCTTTTTCTCAATTCCGATACCCGTATCTTCTACTTTAATTACATAGTAATCATCCTGCAAAAATCCGGAAACCATTATATAGCCGCCTGCAGGTGTATATTTTATAGAATTATCGATTATAATTCTTATTGCCTGTTTTATTCTCTTTATATCTCCGTATATATTAGCATCATCGTAAAATTTAAAATACAATTTATGATTAGCATCAATCATTTTAGTTTCTTTTTCTATTTCGTAAAGTATTGTGCTTATTTTAAAATCTTCCTTCGAATAAGCAAGATTACCTTTATCGCTACGTGCGATGAACAACAGTTTCTCTATCAAATCCTGCATATTATCTGTTTCATTTTTTATTGCTCCGATTGATTCTTCAAGTACCGCTTTATCATTTTTACCCCACCTGTCAAGCATGTTAACGTAGCCCTTTATTACCGCTATAGGTGTTCTGAGCTCATGTGATGCATCAGAAACAAATTGCTGCTGAAATTTATATCCTTGCTCAATTCTGTCCATCATCTCATTAAATGTTTGGGATAGCTCTTTTAACTCATCCTGAGTACCCTTTACATCCAATCTTGTATTAATGTTGTTAACCGTAATGGTCTTGGTTATTTCAGTCATGTTTTTTATGGGACCTATTAATCTGTAGCTTGTGCTTGATATTATAGGAACGAAAATCAAAAGTCCCACAGCTCCTGAAACCAATACCAAAACAATTATTTTTAAAGCATCATTTATCATTAGCTCTGCATCATAGCTTATATTTAAATAGTAATCCCGATTATTAAAGTAAAAACTGGTAGAATATACATATTCCCTATTATACAGCAGGTTTTCCAAAACTACAATTATATTGTCGGAATATCTTTTATGGTTGTTATAAGGATAGACAGAATTTAAGCTGTCATCATATATTTCAAAGGATTTAGCGCTGCTGATTATTGATGTATTCCCTTCAATATCAGGAAATTCTTTTTTTATATTGGAAACATCCTGATTTATAGTATTGCGTTCAAACTTTTGAAATTCAAACACCATGCATCCGGCAGATGTTGCTACTGCAACGATTAAAATAATTATAATATAAATAAGCAAATATGAGGCAGAAATCTTAAATGCAATGGAGAATTTCAGCCTCTTTAAAAGCCCGATTACAAATCTCAGTATTAATTTAAAAGGATAAAGCAGTATACTTAATAATGAGTTTAGTATTCTTTTAATCATGTTCTCTCTCAATCCCTTATGATATAACCTACACCTCTTACCGTTTCAATAAGATTTATGTTGTACTTCTGATCAATTTTGCTTCTTAAATATCTGATATAAACATCTATAATATTTGTATCTCCAAAATAATCATATCCCCAAACCTTGTCAAGTATCTTTTCTCTTGTCAATACGATGTTTTTATTTATCATTAAAAATTCCAACAGCTCAAACTCTTTCTTGGTTAAATCTATATTTTCATTTTCATATTCAACCTTGTAGTTATTTTTAGATAGCTTAAGCTTGCCTATTTCCATTATTGATGAATCTGTCTTGGTTTTATTTACCGTTCTTTTTAACAGCACTCTTATGCGTGCTAACAGCTCTTCAACCGCAAACGGCTTAGTCATATAATCGTCTGCTCCTATGTCAAGACCTGTTACCTTGTCGGAAATATCATCCTTTGCCGTGAGCATGATTATGGGAACATCCGACGTCTGCCTTAACCTTCTGCACACTTCTATCCCGCTTAAACCGGGCAGCATCAAATCCAGTATTATAACATCTACGTCCGGCGACTTTCCTTTTTCCAAACCGTCCCTGCCGTTATTAGCTATTTCTATTTCATATCCTTCATATTTTAATTCAAGCTCTAAAAACCGAGCTATTTTTGCTTCATCTTCTACAATGAGAATTTTCTTCTTTTCCATAACATACCTCAGGTTTTTTCTTACATTATACTATAGAAGATGACCCAAATCAATAGATTTGGTGTCAGTCACTTATACTATAAGTGCAAAATAGAATATCAGGTCAAAGCCCTGATATTCTATTTTTTCTATTCAATCTATTCAATAATTATTTCATTTTCAGATTCGTCATCTTCTTCTACGACTATGTTAAATTCTTCATCTTTTATGATATTTTCTGACTTAACCTTAATTTTTTCGACTGTTTCCTTCACGTTTTTCTTAATTCCGTTAACATTCAGCGAGCTTTTAGCTCTGTAAACTTTAATTTTACATGATGTTAGAATTGCCAGCACAAATAATACTATTACTGCCCAAAATGCCATCAGGAATGTAAACAATACAATCACTAAAGGTACGTCCAGTAAATTGTTTCCATGTTCGTTTTTAACTGACATCCTCAAGGACAACAATTTGTCGGTAAAGCTTGTAAAGCTTCCTTTATATTCTGTCTTTTTTCCCTTTTTCTTTTCAAGCTCTATAATTGATTTTATTAAATCTCCGTCATTTTTCTCCAATGTTGCCTTTGCCTCTTCATAGCTTACATTAACTCTATTTCTAAGCTCATCAATTTGTTCCAATGTTACTTTCATTTATTTCACCCTCCATTTATTATTTCTTTTGATATTAATATACCTTTAAATAATTAATATGTATTTACAGCAATATTAGAAAATGATTAAAAATAAATTAAACATAAATTTTTATTATTATTAATATAAAGAAACAATTAAAACCTCTTACATAATATGAAAGATAGCTACATAGTGGGAGGTTTATTTTGGATACTTCAGCAATTACAGAAAGTGTTTTTTCTCTGTTCATAATAATGTTAGTAGGAGTTTATGCCAGCAAGAAAAATATTATCACGCAAGAAATAAACAAAGGTCTGACTGACATCCTGATAAAAATTGCATTACCTTTTATGATTGTATCATCCTTTATATTTACATATGATGAATCTATTAAAGCCAATGTATTGGCAACATTTTATTTAAGCTTAGGTGCTTATGCTATTATGGCCGCTGTTTCCATTATTCTTTTATTGCCTGTTAAAAATGACAAGAAAACAGTGCTTCATTTCGCTAATGTGTTTGTAAACACAGGTTATATAGGTTTCCCCGTATTAAATTCAATATATGGCTATGAAGGTGTTATTTATGGTTCAATTTTTAATTTATTTTTTGTTATTTTTCTATGGACCTACGGTATTCTGCTTTATAAAGGAAAATTAGATAAAGGTTATTTAAAAAAAGAAATTGTTAATCTTCTCTTTAATCCTTCAATTATTGCCGTAATAATCGGTATTATTATAATGCTGTACAACATAGAAATAAAAGGAGCGATATTATCAAGTATAAAAAGCATCGGTAATATTACGGGACCATTGTCTATGTTTATAATAGGTGTAATTTTATCTAAGATTAAAATTACACAGCATATTAAGGACTGGACCGTTTATTACGGGATAATAATTAAATTAATAATTATTCCCGTAATAATATATTCGATTTCACTTTTACTGAAAGAAATGACCATAGCTGTTTATGCCGTAATTATTATGACAGCCATGCCTGCATCGGCCATGACATCCATATTAGCTGAAAGCTATAACAAGGAAAAGGAATTTGCAGCCATAATTGTTTCAGCTACTACGCTGATATCCTTAATAACCGTTCCTATTCTGATAAAATTTATAACGTAAAGCAGGGTTGTTGTCCCTTGTCACTTATTATCTTTCTTTATTAATATTCTGATTGCTTCTATCGCTGTCTTTATTGCAGCTTCGGTATCATGCTCCTGAGGATCATCAAGGCCCAATTTTCTTCTTTCCTGGTTTGCTACTACATTTAATATAGCTCCCACACGTACCTTTCTGAAGGCTCCCACTATAAACAATGCTGCTGATTCCATTTCTGATGCAAGAGCCCCTAATCTCAGCCATGCTTCCCATTTATTCATCAAATCATAGCTTACAGGCTTAATTTCCGGTGAGTGCTGACCGTAAAATGAATCCTTGCACTGAACTACACCCACATGATATTTTTTACCTAAATTTTCTGATGCTTCAACTAATGCATTCAATACTTTGTAGTCAGATACTGCGGGAAACTCCATGGGTGCGTACTCTCTGCTTGTTCCTTCCATACGGATAGCTCCGGAAGCTATAACCAAATCGCCTCCCATTACATTTACGTCCATACCTCCGCTGGTACCTACACGTATAAATGTATCTGCTCCTATATTTGCTAATTCTTCTAATGCTATTGCTGCAGATGGTCCGCCTATACCTGTTGATGTAACGCTTACTTTAACGCCATCCAGATATCCCGTATATGTAACGTATTCTCTGTGATCTGCCACTAAGACAGGATTGTCAAAATGCTTTGCAATTTTTTCACATCTTTTAGGATCTCCCGGCAATATAACATATCTGCCTACATCGCCCTCCTTCATATTAATGTGATATTGAACATCTTTTGAATATACAGTACTCATGTGTCCTCCTCTTTTAATTAGATATTATAATTTCTCATATGCTTCTCTGAGCATTTTTATTTCTTTTGCATGACCGTCTAATTCGTTAGGTGTTTCCAAAACAAATGGCAGGTTTCTTAATTTAGGATGATTTATAATCCTGATTATTGCTTCTAAGCCGATTTGTCCGTTACCTATTGTTTCATGTCTGTCTTTTTGACTGTTAAAAGGGTTTTTGCTGTCGTTTAAATGTATTGCGTATAACTTATCAAGTCCGATAACCTTATCAAACTCATTTATAACACCGTCCAAATCGTTTACTATATCATATCCTGAATCGTAAACATGGCATGTATCGAGACACACACCTAACTTTTCAGAAATATTGACTCCATCTACTATTTGCTTTAATTCTTCAAAGGTACGACCTATTTCCGTTCCTTTGCCGGACATTGTTTCCAGCAAAACAATAGTGGTTTGATTTTCTTTTATTACTTTATTTAATGCATCGATAATATATTTTATGCCAGCTTCAACACCTTGCTTTACGTGGCTTCCGGGATGAAAATTATAATAATTATTTGGCAAAAATTCCATCCTCAACAAATCATCCTCTAAAACCTCCGATGCAAATTCTCTCGTTCTTTCATCAGCTGAGCATATGTTTAATGTATATGGCGCATGTCCGATTACCTTTGCAAATTTGTGTTTTTCCATTATATCTCTTAGCTTTTCAACATCTTCGGCATCTATATTTTTAGCCTTGCTTCCTCTTGGGTTCCGGGTAAAATATTGAAAAGTATTAGCTCCTATTTTCAGTGCATCTTTTCCCATTTTCTCATATCCGTTGGAAACGGATAAATGACATCCTATTTTTAACATAATACCTCCATATTTATTATTATACCCTTTATGTAAGTCATAAACAATAATTTAATAATATGGTGTTTCTCTTCTATCCTGCTTGTGTTCCGTTTGGAACAAGTTTTTCAGGCACCGCTAAAACAGGAATAATAATAGTACCAACTCTGATATCAATCTTATCTAAATTATTCATTGTAATTTAATTTTTTATCGTTTCCATAATATCTCCTTTTTATAATTTATAAAAGGACGGGGGTAATCCTTGATGTAGGCACCCTCGTCCTTTTATTACACCGTTTCCGCATCGGTGCCTAATTCAATAACATATTGTTTGAAAACTTTACCATTAGGATCAGTTATAATATCGTATAATTTTCCACCACAACTCCTTATAACAGATTCTGATGGTATATTATCAACTCTGCATGTTAAATAAATTGAATTTAATCCTATTTTTTTTGCATAAGGCAATGACAGTTCAAGTAACTTTTTTCCATATCCATTATGTCTGTACCTTGGCGGTACATCATAGCCAATATGACCATGAATATTTGCATTTTTATGTCTTAATCTAATACATCCAAATACTTTTCTGCTTTCTTCTTCATTCGTTAACCATAAAGTTGTAACGGCTATCGTCCATCCTTTTGGTAGATTTTCTCCTTTTGCATTAGCTAAAAGCTTATCAACATATTTTCCAAAGTCCGTTAAGGCTTCCTTATATGTGTCATAATATTCTATTTCATTATTCTCTTCATAGTCATAAATATTTTTGATAAATTCTTTTTCATAAATCGTAGAAGGATTGACTAATCTCAGTTTTTCACTACTCATTAACTCCCTCCTAGCATTTAATACTATATAAAATAAATTTACTGACAAGGAAGTGATTGTGTCATCAACCACTTCCCTGTCACTTTTTTATACTGACTGTGGTGAGTCGTTTTCTCTGTTTTTAATTTTGTTTAAAATTGTATTGCTTATTTCTTCGACGCTCATGCTTCCTATATCGCCTTTTTGTCTTTCTCTGACTGAAACAGTGTTGCTTTCTGCTTCTTTTTCTCCGACTATAAACATGTAAGGCACTTTTTCCATTTGAGCTTCTCTTATTTTATAACCTATCTTTTCAGCTCTTGAGTCTAATTCTACTTTAATGTTTAAATCAAACAGCTGCTCCTTTACTTTTTTTGCATATTCCATGAATTTATCGGAAATAGGCAATATCTTAACCTGTACAGGTGCTAACCATGTCGGGAATGCTCCTGCATATTGTTCAATAAGAATGCCGAAGAATCTTTCGATGCTTCCGAATGCAGTTCTGTGAATCATTATCGGTCTGTGTTTCTGTCCGTCTGCTCCCACATATTCCATTTCAAAACGCTGAGGCAGCTGGTAATCTAATTGAATTGTACCGCACTGCCATGTTCTTCCTATGCAGTCAGTGAGGTGGAAATCTATTTTAGGTCCGTAGAATGCTCCGTCTCCTTCGTTAATGATGAAATCAAGTCCTAATTCTTCTAAAGCTGCTTTCAATGAAGCTTCCGCCAGATCCCAGTCTTTTATTTCTCCCAAGAATTTTTCCGGTCTTGTTGAAAGTTCTAATTTATATGAAAATCCAAATTGTTTGTAAATTTCATCTATTAGTTTTATAACGCCTTTAATTTCATCCTTTATTTGTTCAGGAAGTATAAATAAATGGGCATCATCCTGCGTAAATGCTCTTACACGCATCAAGCCGTGAAGCGCACCTGACAATTCATGTCTGTGAACTCTTCCTGCTTCCGCCACTCTTAAAGGAAAGTCTTTATAAGAATGCATAGAATTTTTATATACTAAAATGCCTCCGGGGCAGTTCATAGGTTTAATTGCAAAATCCTGTTCATCGATTACAGTTGTATACATGTTTTCTCTGTAGTTATACCAGTGTCCTGACACTTCCCACAAATGTCTGTTTAACATTAACGGAGATTCTATTTCTACATATTCGGCTTTTCTGTGCATTTCTCTCCAGAATTTCATAAGTTCATTTTTAACTTCAACACCCTTTGGAAGGAAGAACGGGAATCCCGGCCCCTCTTCAGACATAAAGTACAATTCCAATTCTCTGCCGAGCTTTCTGTGATCACGCTTTTTAGCTTCTTCAAGCATTTTTAAATATTCTTCTAAATCCTTTGCTTTTTCAAAGCTTATGCCGTAAATTCTTTGAAGCATTTTGTTGTTTTCATTGCCTCTCCAATAAGCTCCGGCAATGCTTAACAGTTTCATTGCTTTTGGTTTTTTAGTAGATTCAAGATGTGGTCCGGCACAAAGGTCAACGAAATCCCCTTGCTTATAGAATGATATTATTGCATCCTCAGGCAAATCCTGAATCAATTCTACCTTGTATGACTCTTGTTTTTCTTCCATAAATTTAATTGCTTCAGCTCTTGGAAGTTCAAATCTTTCAAGCGCCAGACCTTCTGTTACTATTTTTTTCATTTCGGCTTCGATTTTCTCAAAATCCTCAACAACAAATCTATGCTCTACATCAATATCATAGTAAAATCCATTATCTATGGCAGGTCCTATTGCCAATTTTGCATCCGGCCACAATCTTTTTACCGCATGAGCTAAAATATGGGATGATGTATGCCAGAAAACATCCTTTCCTTCTTTATCTTCGAATTTAAGAAATTTTATAGCTCCATCTTCTTTTATTTCCTCCATGAGACCGATTGTTTTACCGTTGTATACAGCTCCCACAACATTTCTTGCTAAACCCTCGCTGATACTTTTTGCTACGTCAACAGCCAATACTCCGTCTTCATATTCTCTTACACTATTATCAGGTAATGTTAATTTAATCATAATATCCTCCTATTTTTTAAATAATCAAAAACAAAAAATCCTTGAACATAAATGTTCAAGGACGAATATATCGTGGTTCCACCTTTATTGCTTCTCAATGGATTTAAGGCATCCATACCAAGTCATTACACATAAGCTTTCTGACTTAACTCCGGATTAGTTTTCAAACAGTCATACAAAGGAAACTCCCAGCCATGTTTTCCCTCTCTTGATTGCTGTTTCTGCTCTACTCGATCCATCACAGTTTATTTTGAGTATTATATTACTAACAATAAAGTTTTGTCAACACTTTTTTATTTTTTTCTTGGTTTCTTTCTTTGATTACCTTGATGACTCTGATATTTGAATTTATCTTCAGATGATTTGCCCCTGCTTTGTCTGGACTTTTTCTCCTTTGATATTTCAATTATGACATCTTTACCTTTTATCTGAGCTCCAACCATATGTTTAAGTATTCTGTTTTTGTGCTCCGATGCTGCATTAAAGAAAGAATAATTTTCTAATACCTCTATTTCACCGATATCCGAGCCGGGTATATCACATTCTCCGGCAACAGCTCCTAAAATGTCTCCGGGTCTTATTCCCTGCTTTTTACCAAGGTTTACATGGAATCTGACTGTATCCTCCATCCTTCTTTCTTTGCTTCTCAATGATTTCTTTCTTTCAGGCAATACGTCATTTAAGTCTCTTTCTTCCGAGTAATCAAATTTAACTAATTTTTTCATCATTGCGGCAATCAGAGTTTCGGGATCATAACCTTGAGACAATAATCTTTGTGCTAACTCTCTGTTTTCACTGAAGTCATTTTTTTCTATAACTTCTACTACACCTCTTATAAATTTATCCTGCTTAACCTCGTTAACCTTATCAACAGTAGGAATAGTTCTTTTGCGAAGAGGCTTTTTTGTATACTTCTCGATTGCTTCGATTTTTTTCATTTCCTTTGCAGATACAAGAGTAAAAGAGCTTCCTTCTTTTCCTGCTCTACCTGTCCTGCCTATACGATGAACGTAATAGTCTTCCTTAGAAGGAACTTCATAGTTTATAACAACCTCAACCTCTTTAATATCCAGACCTCTTGCAGCTACATCGGTAGCTATGAGAATTTCAATTAAACCATTGTTGAATTTGTTTAAAGTATCCAATCTTTGTGACTGTTTTATATCTCCGTGTATTTTATCGCAGTTATATCCCTTTTCTATTAATTGGTCATACAATTCATCAACAGATTTTTTTGTATTGCAAAATACCAATGTGAGCTTAGGTGTATAGGTATCTATTAATCTTGAGAGGGCTTCTACCTTATCACTGTGCTTTACCATAAAATAGCTTTGTTTAACTTCCTTAGCTGTTATACCTTCTCTGAGAACCTTTATAGGTACGGGATTATTTAAAAATTTCTTTATCATTTTCTTCATTTCATCAGGTATAGTAGCTGAAAACAACAAATTCTGTACCGGATGGTCAACATTGCTGAGTATCAGTTCAATGTCCTCTCTGAATCCCATTTTAAGCATTTCATCTGCTTCATCCAGCACTGCTATTTTTAACTCATTCAATTTAATGACACGTCTGTCAATTAAATCAATAACCCTGCCGGGAGTTCCGACAATTATTTGGGCTCCGCCTTTTAATTTATTGATTTGTTCGCGTATATCAGCACCGCCATAAACGGTTACCGTTTTAATACCATCTAAATACTTTGCGATTTTTCTGAATTCATTTGCCACCTGTACAGCCAACTCTCTTGTCGGAAGTAATATAAGTGCCTGTGGCATGCGTAAATCTTTATCTATTTTTTCAAGAATAGGAATTGCAAAAGCTGCCGTCTTACCTGTTCCTGTATTTGATTGCCCTATTATATCTTTTCCTTCCAGTATAACAGGAATTGCTTCTTGCTGAATTTGTGTGCCTTCTACAAAGCCCATTTCATCCAAGCCTCTTTGAATGTTGTCATTCAAATTTACATTTTCAATTTTCATTAAGTTTATCATCCTTTATTTTTAATAACTTCTCATTATACTATGTTAATTCAACTAACACAATAAGTATTTTACTAAATTTATTTATTATCGGAAACACATATGTATTTTTTCTTTATTAAAAGTTATTATTCCGCTTTTTCACATGAATAATATATGATATGATAGTATCAAAATAAATAAACAGGAGTTCGGATATGAAAATATATTATGTATATCACAGTTGCTTTATAGTTGAAACTGGTAATTCATTTTTAATGTTTGATTATTTTAAAAATAAAAAGGATACTCAAGCGAATTTTAATTTTGGCGAGCTGTTAAAAAATATTATCGACAGTTCTAAGCCGCTTTATGTTTTTGCATCACACAGCCACCAGGATCATTTTAATCAAAGCATTTTTTCTCTTACTGAAGAAAAATCAAATAAATATTACATATTAAGCAGTGACATAAAGCTTTATAACAACATTGATAATATATATGTTGCAAAACAAAACACGGAAAATAAAATTAACAATTTAATAATCAATTCCTTCGGTTCAACTGATGAGGGTGTCAGCTTTTTAATTAATGATGATGAAACTCATATATTCCATGCCGGTGATTTAAATTGGTGGAAATGGTCTGATGATACCGAAGAGGAAGAAAAGGAAATGGAAGATGCATTTAAAACAATTATTGGTGATATTATAAAATTAAATACAAAAATAGATATTGCCTTTTTCCCGGTTGACGGAAGATTGGAACAAAATTATAAATGCGGAGGAGAATACTTTATAGAAAAGCTTCAGCCTGAAGTATTTATTCCAATGCATTTCTGGGATAATTTTCAAACTACTTCAGATTTTAAAAAGCACATGACAAATACATTAACAAATATAATCGAAATAAGTCATAATAGTGAAATAATTAGATTATAACTGACAGATAATAACCATATTTAATTAGTCTTAGTGCTAAAGTCCATTGCCAAATATTTTTTCAATAAGCGCTTTGCCCCATCATTAAGTTAGAGCTTAATATGCTGCAGACAAATATTTGCCTCATTTTTTAAAATTAAAACAGTATAATTTATAAAAAATCATAATATATATTACAAATAATATTTATTATTAGGGGGATTGGCAATGAAAATAACTATAACAAATGAAAGCGGTGATTGGAAAGAAATGCTTTATACAAAGGATAAAGTTACATACGAGGTAAAAAGTCAGGAAATAATGGATTTTTTTAATCAATTGGCTGAAATCTACAGCAACAATGAATGCATGGATGAAACGTATGAATGCCTTTATAATCTAATTAATTATGGTTACCTATATACAGATTCGGAAGCAAATATCAGCTATTACAATGACGACGATTATTATGATGATTACGACGATTATGATGACTACGATGATTACGATTATGATGAACATGATTTTATATCTCAGGAAGGTTTTAAATTAATCGAATCTACAATTGAATACTATGTGGATGGAGAAAAGGCTTCAAAAGAAGAGTACGATGATGCCTGGGATGACAGATTGGGCTATCTTGGTTCTTCAAATTGGGAAGAAAACGGACTTTCTATAATAAATGCCGAAACAGATGAAATTATATTTTTAGGCAAAATTTCTTAACAATTGATAAGCAATAGATGGGCAATTGTAATGCAATTGAAAAATCAAATAAAAGAACCCGATTTTTAGAGTGTTCTCATAATTCATATCGGGTTCTTTTTATATTTATCTATTGATTACCCATTGCAAATCCATAGCTATTCTATCGTATATCCATCGTTAAAAGCCTCTTCCTGCCCCGCCGCCGCCGGAACGACCTCCGCCTCCAAAGCCTCCACCCCCGGAACGACCACCAAAGCCGCCGATGTGAGTTCCGCTTCCGAAATTAGTAAATCTTGGCATAAAATAAGGCATAAAAACACTTCTGCGGCCTCTTCTCCTGCCGCCTCCAAAACCGTTAATTATTATGATTAAAACAATTAACATTATTAGCCTGAATAATGAACCAAAGTCAGAGGATCTGCCTTCATACGGATTATCTATTTTTATATCACCAAATATGTCTTCATTGCTATAACCATATTCGTCATTAACTTCTATAGCTAAATTGTAAAATATATTTTCTAAACCCGTGGAATAATCTCCTTCCGAAAGGTAATCCAAGGATTCATCTAATATACGCCCTGATTCAGAATCTGTTATGGCTCCTTCTAAACCGTATCCAACCTCAATTTTAATTCTTCTTTCCTCTAATGCCAATAACAAAAGTACACCGTTATCATAACCTTTATTTCCTATTTTCCATTTTTCAAAGAGCTTTACCGCATAAGTATTTTCATCTAAGCCCTGCATGTTTTTTACAGTAACAACAACTATTTGAGGTTTCTCTTCGGTATTTTCATAGTTCAAATTAATCTTCAATATATTGTTTTTAGACTCTTCACTCATTAAATCAGCAAAGTCATTTATATAAAATTCTCTTGTGGGCTCAGGTAAATCAATGTTAAGTCCGTATGCAACAGTTGATGTTATTATCAGTAAGGCTGCAAGCATAACGACTAACCGATTTTTATTCACAGTATCACTCCTTATTAATCAAAATTTACTTTTGGCGCTGCATCAGCTCCGGGAGCTGCTTCAAAATACTGTCTCGTTTCAAATCCGAACATTCCTGCCAATATATTTTTAGGAAAGCTTCTGATAGTTGTATTATATCTGCTTACTACTTCGTTGTATCTATTTCTCTCAACATTAATTCTGTTTTCAGTACCGGCAAGTTCATCCATTAAACCTGTAACATTTTGATTGGACTTAAGTTCAGGGTAATTTTCTACCACAACCAATAATCTTGCTAATGCACCTTCTAATTCATTAGATGCCTGCACACTTTCGTCTACAGAACCTGCACCGGCTAACCTTGCTCTTGCATCTGCAATCGCTGTAAAAACTTCCTGTTCATGAGCCATGGCTCCCTTAACGGATTCAACTAAATTAGGTATCAAATCAAATCTTCTTTGAAGACTGCTCTCAACAATTGCCCATTGGCTGTTTACTTCTTCATCTAAAGCAACCAATGAATTGTAGCTTCCAAAGATACTCATAACGAATATCCCTGCAATTATTAAAATAGCTATTAATACTATTAATCCTTTCTTCATATTTATCACCTCTTAATCTTCATCAAATTTTAATACTGCCAGGAACGCTTCCTGCGGAACTTCTACGCTGCCTATTTGCCTCATACGCTTCTTGCCTTCCTTCTGCTTCTCAAGCAGCTTTTTCTTCCTTGTTATATCTCCGCCGTAACACTTTGCCAAGACATCTTTTCTAAGCGCCTTAACGGTTTCTCTGGCAATAATCTTGCCTCCCACTGCTGCTTGCAAAGGTACTGCAAATAAATGTCTCGGAATTACGTCCTTCAATCTTTCTACAATTGATCTTCCTCTTTCATAAGCTTTATCTTCATGAACTATTATAGAAAATGCATCCACTAATTCGGAATTTATCAGAATATCCATTTTTACAAGCTCTGAACGCACGTAACCATGCAATTCATAGTCTAACGAAGCATATCCTCTCGTTCTTGATTTTAATGCATCGAAAAAATCATATATTACTTCATTCAACGGAAGCTTATAATGTAATATTACCCTTGTTGCTTCCATATACTCCATATTTTCAAATATTCCTCTTCTGTTTTGACAAAGCTCCATTATTGCTCCCACATATTCCGTAGGAGTCATTATTGATGCATTGACAATAGGTTCTTCCATATAATCTATTTCCTGTACAGAAGGCATATTTGTAGGATTTTGCAACACTATCATCTCACCGTTTGTTTTATAAACTTTGTAAATAACACTTGGTGTCGTAGCAATAATATTTAAATCAAATTCTCTTTCTAATCTCTCCTGTATAATTTCCATGTGCAATAAACCTAAGAAACCGCATCTGAATCCAAATCCTAAAGCAATAGATGTTTCCGGTTCAAAGGTTAAGGAAGCATCATTAACCTGAAGCTTTTCCAGTGCATCACGAACCGAGTTATATTCCTCTCCTTCAGCCGGATAAATACCGCAATACACCATTGATGTAACCTTTTTATAGCCCGGAAGAGGTTCCTTAGCAGGGTTAGAATCATTTGTTATAGTATCTCCTACGCGGCAGCTTTTAACTTCCTTCATACTTGCACACAAATAACCCACATCGCCTGAATACAATGCGGCTACCGGCTTCTGAGTAGGAGAAATAATTCCTACTTCAGTAACATCAAAGCTTCTGCCAGTTGACATCATTTTTATTCTGTCACCTTTTTTTACTTGCCCCTCCTTTATTCTTATAAAAGCCACAACACCTCTGTAGCTGTCGTAATAAGAGTCGAATACCAATGCTTTTAAAGGAGCATCTTCTTCTCCGGAAGGAGCAGGTATTTGTTTGACTATGGCTTCAAGAACCTGGTCAATATTTATATTGTCTTTGGCAGAAATAAGAGGCGCATTTTCACAATCAAGACCAATTACATCTTCTATTTCCTTTTTAATTTCATCAGGTCTTGCACTCGGCAGGTCTATTTTATTTATAACCGGTACTATTTCTAAATCCTGATCCAATGCGAGATAAACATTCGCCAGTGTCTGTGCTTCTATTCCCTGTGAAGCATCTACTACCAATACGGCTCCTTCACACGCAGCCAAGCTTCTTGACACCTCGTAGTTAAAATCCACATGACCTGGAGTATCTATCAGGTTAAGCGTATATTCATGACCGTCCTGAGCTTTGTATAATAAGCTAATGGTTTGAAGCTTAATAGTTATTCCTCTTTCTCTTTCCAAATCCATGTTGTCCAAAACCTGTTCCTGCATTTCACGATGAGAAAGAAGCCCTGTATTTTCTATTAATCTGTCTGCTAATGTTGATTTTCCATGATCTATATGAGCAATAATCGAAAAGTTTCTTATATATTTTCTTCTGTCCAAAAAAACGTAACCTCCCTAAATTTACGGATATAGGGTATTATATCAAAATTTATGTAAATATAAAAGCATTATTTATACTGCTCTTATATTAAAATGCGGACAAATATTTGTCCGCGGCATATTAAGCCCTAACCCCATTTTTCAAGTGTTTTTTCTGAAAAATGGCGGTAGGTCTAATGCACAGAATGCCAAATTTATGCGAATACAATGAGCAAATAAATTTGATGCATTCTCCTGCTGTAAGCAGTATATACTAATTCGCTTCTATGGAACTGATTTAATGCTAATTAGTATTACTGATTTCGTCAATATATTCAACCATTATATCTGTTAATAATTCAATAGTATAATTGACTTCATCTATGTGATTCAGCGTGCTGCCTACCTCAAGTAATAATGCATAATCCGAATAATATTGATTGAAGTATGCGCCGGGTCTTACTATTACATCTCTAAACAATCCGGGGTACATTTGTTCCGATATATTAAAAAGCAGCTGAGCATTTTTTTTAAGCTCTTCCGAATTTCCGTTTTTATCACCTACTACCAATGTGCATGTTGCTGCAGTTTTATCGTTTATTATTGTTGTTTTCACTCTCGATAAAAACTGTTCATAGCTTGAATTTTCTTCTGCACCATCTCTGTGTATATCTATAAGTATATTTTTTTTGCTATTAGACAATACCTGACTTACCGCATAGCTTGAATTAGCATAAGATGAATTATAATCAGGATAATCATTATAATCCTTTAAATGAGTAACATCAATTCCTATGCTTTTCAAATTACTCGTTATTTTGCTGCCTACTCCCATTACATTGTATTTTTCATCATGAGATCTGTAATTACCTTCAACATGAGGAAAATATGCCTCTGTTCCATGAGTATGGAATATCACAACATTAAGCTTTTCATTAACAGAAGCAGCGTCGATTATTATATTTCTTGGAGCGCTGCTTCTTGAAGCTGGTGATTCTATAATCTTAAAAAAGTCTTCATGTATATTATTTGCTGTAAATATCGGTGTATTTGTTATAGGCTTTTTTTCTTCTCTTTCGTTATATATTTCTAAATCTTTTTCTTCTGTCTCATTACTTTCTATTGTTTTAAAAACTTCTGTGTTAGATTTATCTGCACTTTCTATTAGCTTGTTTGAGCTCTCATTTTCCTTGAATGTTCTTTCTAAGAATATATTAAAGTAGGACATAATTTTGTCTATGGCACTTGTCTTACCTTCATTGCTGTCTCCATTATAGAGAATAGATATAGTAGTAATATCCTGCCCTGACTTTCTTTTCTCCGACAAATTATATACATAACTGTATCCAACAAAAAGTACAGTCAAGCACACAATTGACATCATCATGTAAAACCTTGTTCCACTCTTATTTCTTCTTCTTTTTCTTTTCATGATCCAACTCCACATATTTTCTTAATAGTAATATATTATTTTAAAAGTAATATATTAATTTATATGTGTATTGTTTCCTGAATAATACTGTTATTTTTTACAATTATATTACGATTCAAATCCGGGATGAACAGCTTTATTGATGGATAATGCAAGCATATCAGATAAATTATCCATAAGCTCGTCGACAGAGCTTGGTGTTACAATAGACTCACCATACATAGGATTTAATATCTCTTTTATAAACATATGCTTTTCTTCATATTCTAAGTCACCTAATATTCCCATTATGCTTCCTGCATCATCCGTCTTGTCTTTTAATGCTTCCTCCATTGCCTCAATAGTATCATTTACTATAGTTGCTGTATCGACTACTGTAGGGATCCCTATTGCCACAACCTTTACACCCAGGGTTTCTTCATTCAACGAGCCCTGCATATTTCCTATTCCTGAGCCCGGTTCAATTCCAGCATCAGTAATTTGTACAACAGAACAAAGACGTCTCATTTTTCTTGATGCAAGTGCATCAATTATTATTAATAATGTAGGTTTAATTTTTTCAACTATGCCAACGATAGTATTAATAGTTTCTATCCCTGTGGTTCCTAAAACTCCCGGCTCCAATATGGATACTTCGTTAAAGTCCTCATCAAAATCCTTGTTATATGCCTTGAAAAATTGACGCGTAACTTTAATTTTATCTAACGTCTTAGGTCCCAAGGCATCTGCTGTTATGTTTCTGTTACCTAAACCAACCACTAAAATTCTATCTCTTTGCAGGTTAGAAACTTCCTTTATTGCATTACACAGTATGTCAATAACTTCTTCTCTTGACTCCTTACTTAAATTTTTTAAACTTCCTGTTTCATATGTTATATATTTGCCTCTTTTTTTACCCACTGCTTTTTCTGCCGTCTCATCAGTTATTTCAAGCTTTACTACTTCACCGTGTTTAAAATTCTCGGTTTTTAAAATAACGCCTTCTGCTTTTTGAGCTAAAGATTCATTAGCTTCATAAGCCAAGTCTGTCCTATAAAACATTGCAACCTCCGTATTTCAATATTAAATTTATTATTGATTTTTTAAATTTTTTTATTCTTTTTACTTGATTTTTATATAATTTGACTGTATAATTGATTTGCTGTCAAAAATGTTGAAATAATGATAATTATGTGCTAAAATAATTAATGGCTTATAAGAACACTAAGGAGGTGAATACTTTGGCAAATATTAAATCTGCAAAGAAAAGAATTTTAGTTATAAATAAGAAAACTGAAGTAAATAAGAGCAGAAAATCTGAAATCAAAACATATATAAAGAAATTCGAAAAAGCAATAGCTGAAGGAAATTATGATCTTGCTAAAGAATTATTGGTAATGTGCGAGAAAAAATTATACCAGGCAGCTGCAAAGAATACTATTCATAAGAATGCAGCAGCAAGAAAGGTTAGCAGATTAACTCTTAAGTTAAATAAAGTGGCATAAAAATAACCGGCTTCACCGGTTTTTTTTATGCCCTAACCCTATTTTATAATCCCGTTAGTAATAAGCTCAAGCCCTATACGGCTTTCAATTTCTCCTGTTTTTATCTTTTTATCAATTTCAAGCATTTTTTCTAAATAATATTCTATTTTCTCGCTATTTAAGCTTCTTGCCTGCTTTGAAAGCTTATTGGCTACAAAATTTTTCAATTTCATTTTACTCATTATCTCATTGAAATTATAGCCTTTATTGCTTAAAATAACGTACTGATAAAGCATTCTGTACTGTCTTACCAGCATATGAATTATAACCTGCTCAGGAGTATTGTTTAACAGCATATCATCCAATATACCGAATGCCTGCTCTTTATTGCCGTCACATATATTATCAATAAGCTTAAATATATTGCTTTCCGACGACTTAATCAATAAGCTGTCAACATCCTCCATTAATACATCCTTATATCCTGTTTTAAAGGATGATATTTTATCTATTTCATTATTGATATGATAAAGATTAACAGTGCTTTCATATTCTAAATATCCCGAATTATTTGCTATATAATTAGCAAGATGTAAATTAATGTTTAAATTGTTGCTCTTAAATCTATCTGCAATATATTTGGACAACTCTGACTCATTGAGTTTATTTATTTCAAAAATTGCATTGTTATCTTTAAATTTCTTAACAATTTTTTTCCTTGAATCAGGTTTCTTATCCTTTAATAAAAATACCTTTATACAAGAGTCAGAACCCTCGTCCAAAATTTTATTAAACTTTTCTTCATCGTTTTTATTTAAGCTTCCTGTAGATGTTAAAAAAATTGCTTCCTTTATTACACAAAGCTTTTTTTCGGATATAAAAGGATATGTGGTTACGAATTCATAGAAGTCCACAAAGTTGTTCTCTATTTTTTCAAATTCTATGTAATTCATACTTTCATAATTTTCATCAATATACTTTTTCTTTATATTTTTCACTGCATCATCTATTAAATAATCTTCAGTTCCAAAAATGAGAACAAAGCTTGGTACTCTTGACTTTTTGAGTATATCAGAAATAATTTTGTAGCTCATATTCTTCTCCCTTGTATTTTAATATATATTAAAAGTATACAAAATGCCATTAATTTTGTCACAAAACCTAAAAAATATAACTCGTAATAGTTTTCAGATTTTATATCTGTATAAGTATTATAATATATTTTATCGTCTTTTAAAACAAAATTAATTTCACCATGCTCATAGGTTGATAAAATTAAGCTTTTTTCATTTTTATATCGTTCTATTACTTCTCTATGTGGTATACCGTATTTATTCTTACCGTAACTAAAAACTGCAATTTCAGGGTTGCTGTTATATACAAATTTATCAGATGAAGAAGTTGAGCTGCCGTGATGAGGTACTAACAGAATGTCAATCTCAGGAATGTCGTCAATAATAATATTTTCTACGTCTTTTTCTATATCACCGGTAAATAAAATCTTTTTATTATTAAAATTAATCAGCATAACCAATGATGTATTATTTGTTTTATCTGATATAATATCTTTTTCAGGCCATAAAATATCAATATTTAATTTATCTGTCCTGTAGCTCATACCTTTATTTAATATGCTTATATCTTTTATTATTTCATTATTGGTAGCTGGGGCAAATATATTATCAACCTTTATTTTGCTGCTTAAAAGGTCGTTTAAGCCGGAATAATGGTCACTGTCCCAATGGCTTATAAATACTCCGTCAATTTGATTGATTCCTCTTTTAATAAGATACGGCAACACGGTATATTTACCAAAATCTCTATTATTAGAGCTTCCACAGTCTATTATAAGGTCGGTATTTCTATATTTAACGTGTGTGAATAACCCCTGCCCCGCATCTGCTACATTTATATAAATCAAATTATTTGCAGGAGTCATGAATGTAACTATATACATGACAATCAAAGTATAGATACCACTTTTCTTTATAGGAGAATTATTATTGTTATAAACGTATATCACAAAAATAATCAATATATAAAAGTAAGCTATTAATGGAATTGTCATCGTTTGTATAGTAAATCCGTTAAATCCGAATTTCTCCGTAAAATTTACCGTATACCTTAAGCTGTATAAAAGATAATCAAAAATCCTGAATGGAATCACCAATAAGAAAGGAACAAAGCCATTAAATATTAATAGTATAAATCCATAAATCATTAAAATCGTGAAAATCGGCAATAAAAGTATATTATATACAATACCCATAACAGGCACATAATTAAAAAAGTAAGCTATAACCGGCAATGTAAACAACATAAGAAATAAATATAAATATATTAACCTGATAATAGTGTTTTTTGATTGAATATTTTTTAAAATATATTTGTTGTATATTATTATGCTTAATGCTGCAGAAAAGGATAATAAAAAGCCCGCATCAAATAACCAAAATGGATTGTACACCGTTAGTATAAGGGCAGCTAAACCGATGGCATTTAACGAACTGTATTTTCTGTAAAAGATTTCTGCTCCGAACAGCAGGGTAAACATAACGAGTGACCTCATTACTGAGATCGGAAAACCGATTAAAAATCCATAACACCACATTATTATCCATGTAATAATCAATCGGGCTCTTCTGTTTAAGCCACAATATTTAAGCACTGTTAACAAAAAGCCATATATAAGAACAATATGAGTTCCTGAAACAGCAAAAATATGCGCTAAACCCATTACCTTTACATTATCATAAAAATTCTCGTCTAAATAATCTACATTACCCAATAAAATAGATAAAATTATATCTGCATTGCTGTCGTTTAGCGAATTATAAAACATCTTTTCAGTATAATTTTTAAAATTAGCTGATATAGTGTTAAAATATGAATAGTTTTCTTTAATTGTCGTTATATTGTCTTCTGCAAATACTACAGCACTGATCTTCTTAGCCCTTAAATAATTTTTATAATTGAATAATAACTTGTTTTTGCTGATATTACTGTCAGCCACATTAACATTTGCTTTAATAATGCTATTTTCTTTAATATCGTATTTGCTGTCAATATAAATAACTGTATTTTCCTTACCAGGCAAAATTACATTATTTATGCTTATTACAGAAGCATTGTAACTTGAATAGCTCGATTCTGATATATTTCTATCCTTAATCTTAGCTGCTATTTCAATATTTTCATCAATATGTTGTGATAATTTTGAAATAGAATTGTAATAACAATTAATAAATGATAATATTAAAAATGTAATAATAACAGAATTATAAATATATTTTTTGGTGTAATAGGAATTAAAAAAAAGTAAAACAAAAACTGCTATAAACATATAGCTGAAAAAGCCGAATTCATAAGAAATAACTCCCATTGAATAAGCAAAAAACAAAGAAATTATTATATACACAATACACCTCATATTATTTTACCAAAAATTAGGTAATAAATAAAGAATTTTGTACAAGCATATCAGGAGAAAAAATGATAATAAAGACAAATGAAGTAAACTACGAAGACATCAAATCAGATTTAACTTACTTATTTAAAGAAGCTTTCTTTATTGATATAGAGTCAACCGGCTTATCACGTGTTTATTCGGACATAATTTCTATAACAATATTATTGCATGAAGAAGGAAGCTATAAAATACATCAAATATTCTGTGAATATAAAATAGATGAGCAAGAAGCCCTTAAATATCTTAAGGATTTAATTAAAACTAAAAAATATATAATAACTTACAACGGTAATAGCTTTGATTTGCCGTTTTTAGAATACAAGTTACAAAATTATAACCTTAATTTTGATTTTAATAATTTTATTAAAATAGATTTGTATTCCTTAATAAGACAATTTAAGAACAAAATCGGTACAATAGATTTAAAGCTTAAAACAATTGAAAATTATTTTAATATAAATAGAAATGATACCTTATGCGGTAAAGATATAATTACATTATATGAAGCATTTCGTATAGAACCGAGAAAAGAATTTTCATATCTTATACTTCAGCATAACTATGAGGATGTATATAATCTCCCTATATTATATAGTCGTATAATTACTCTTTTCGATACTTTATTATTTTTTAATAATCTTATAATCTATGTAATAAACGATGATATTTCTATCAAAAAAAATACTTTAATTTGTAAATATAACATAACTGCAAGCTATAAAACAGATTATATTCATAACAACATAAATTTTAATATAAATATTAATAATAAGGCTTCAAAAATTGAAATTCAGGTACCTTTGAGCTTTTATTCAGATAATAAAATTAATGAATTTTATTTTATCGATAATATTGATTATAATATTAAATCTTATAGCGCAATTGAAGGAATTAAAAAAAATCTTATACCTATTAAATTTAATGATAAGATATTTAATAATAATGTAGTAAATGTCATAAGCCATATTTTAAATAATGTATTTAACAAAAAATAAAAATGACTTATGTTTCCATAAGTCATTTTTTTGATGCCCAAACGCGGAATCGAACCACGGACACGGAGATTTTCAGTCTCCTGCTCTA
>NZ_DAMASY010000001.1:496246-541084 GCF_032080165.1 Sedimentibacter sp. | reverse complement strand
AAGTGACCTAAAATTAAATGACCTTTTGACCTAATTTTCAGTTGACAAATACAACTATCTTACTGTTTAAATAATTCTTAAGTTATTCCAGGGACTTAAGAATGATATCAAAAGCTTGTGGAGATACTGTGGAGAACAATTAAAAATATTTATTAAAATACAAATATCTGTTTTATTCAATCATTCGTATAATATTTTTTAGTCTAGCTAATTCATTTAAAGATTGTAATAATATGATTAATAACGTTAAATCTAGACTTAAAAGCAATCCAGTTAATTTATATCTGAATTTATCTTTATTTGAAATTGAACTATTTCCATTTCTATAATCCATAATGTATCCCCTAACTTTCTCTATAAGCTCTATTATCAATATATATTTTTTTGCCTACTTTTCCGTGTACTATTGAATCATTTATAATTTCTCGAATTACTTTTTTTGATAATTTATCATTTTCATAAGTAATCTTAACCAATTTTTTATCAAGATTTACATTTAATTCTTGTATACCTTCTATAAGGCTGAGAGCTTTAACTACATTTGTTAAACACCTGTTACAAAGCATATTACTTTGTTTTAATTTAACCGTATGAATAGTATTCAATATAAAACCTCCTTTACCACCCCACCTCTGCGGTGATATTTAAATACTAGCAAACAATTATGAAGATTGTATCAAGATTATTAAAAAATATATATATATATCTTTATAAGTTTTACTTCTCCATATAAATAACATAATTTTATGTTATTTATAAATATAGGTACAAAAATATCAAAAATAAGGAGTAAGTTATGAGTGTAAATAATAAAAAAATAGATTTTACCGAAAAGCCTCACGAACTAAGCAGTATCAAAAAAGTAATTGGTATAGTAAGCGGTAAAGGCGGTGTTGGCAAATCTCTTGTGACATCTATGATGGCTGTAACCATGAACAAAAGAGGTCATAACACAGCAATACTCGATGCTGATATAACCGGTCCTTCAATACCTAAAGCTTTTGGAATTAATACAAAAGCAGTGGCAAATGAAAATGGACTATTGCCTGTCACAAGCAAAACCGGTATTGATATAATGTCTATTAATTTAATATTGGAAAACGACACGGATCCAGTTATTTGGAGAGGACCCGTCTTAAATAATGTTGTTAAGCAATTTTGGAAAGAGGTAATTTGGCAAGATATTGATTATATGTTCATAGATATGCCTCCTGGAACCGGAGATGTTCCGCTTACAGTATTCCAATCTATACCCTTAGATGGAATTATAATTGTTACCTCCCCACAGGAACTAGTTTCAATGATTGTATCTAAAGCAGTTAAGATGGCAAAAATGATGGATGTTCCAATCATTGGCTTAATTGAGAATATGTCATATTTCAAATGTCCTGATTGCAATAAAGAATATCATATTTTTGGAGAAAGTCATATTGAAGAAATTGCTAATAAGCATGATATAAAGGTTTTGGCAAAGCTTCCAATTGACCATAAAATAGCTTTAGCTGTTGATAATGGATTAATTGAATTTTATGATAACAGTTTGTTTAATAATATAGCAAAAATACTGGAATAAAATACAAACAATAATACATCGGGCTAAAAAAATACCCCTTATAACTAATTTTGATTTATTAGTATAAGGGGTTATAATTTATCTATTAAATTCCACTATTACGTTAGTTCCCTTTCCAACTTCACTATCGATTTTAATAGTTCCTCCATGTGCTTCTACCAATGCCTTTGTAATTGTAAGTCCAATACCAGTTCCCCCGGTATGACGATTCCTTGATAAATCGCTTCTATAAAACCTTTCAAAAATATATTTTAAATCTTCTTTTGGGATTCCAATACCTGTGTCCTTTACAATTATTTTAATTTTATCTTTTATTTGCTCTAAAGAAACACTGACAGACCCATTTTCATTTGTATACTTAATTGCATTAGAAATAATATTAACGAAAATACGTTTTAGATAATCAATGTCTCCCATAAAATTAACATCATTTTGAATATTTTTATCTATATTAATATTTTTATCTAAAAACATAGGCTCATAGCTTTCTATTATATTATTCAATGTTGAAGATATATCTACATTGCTTAATTTCAGGTTTATCTCATCATCTTCCACAATTGATAATTCAGATAATTCATTAATTAATTTTGTTAACCTTATTATTTCTCCATGAATAACAGATAGCTTTTCATCATTAGGTTCCCATACTCCATCCAGAAAAGCTTCTATATGACTTCGAATTGCAGCCAAAGGTGTTCTCAGCTCATGAGCTATATCTGTAGTCATTCTTTTTCTTAGAGATTCTTGGCTATTCAACCTTTCTGCAAGTTCTTTAACTGATATGGATAATTCATATAACTCAACAGTGTTTGTTTCTACTTCCTTTAGGTTTTTATATTTTCCTTGTTCAATTAGTTTTGCATTTTCCTTAATAACATATATAGGATTTAAAAACTTCTTAGATATACTATTACTTGAACGAAAAGCAATAATCAATGTCAAAATTGATGCAATTGCAAAAATACTGTTTATTGTAATTAAAAACTTTTCATCTTCTATATTAGATATAATGCTTTTTGGTCGTCCAACATCTATAGTTCCTATTTGTGAGTTATTGTATGTCAAAGGATAACTTCTAAACGAAAATTTACCTTCATCACTGCTGTATTCATCTACCATCCCATACATTATTCCAAATGTACTACTGTTCCAACTTATATTATTATTCTTGTCCCTTATTTGAATTACAACATCTTCACTGAAAGCATAATGCATTATATTCATTAAAGAATGAGAATTTAATTCTTTATAATCGCTGAATACACGTTCCACATACTGAACTACTTTTAAATCATCTCTGCTTCTTGAATCCCTAATATAATCTGAAAAAAAATAATTTATACTAAGATTTGAAGTAATTGTAATAAATGCAATTGATAATATTGAAATTGTTACAAAATACTTTCGTAACTGTTCGCTTATTTTTATCATCTTATTCTCCCTCAAACTTATATCCGACACCATAAACAGTTACAATATATTTAGGTTCTTTTACATTATCCTCAATTTTTTGTCTCAAATTTTTAATATGAGTATCAACGGTACGATCAAATCCTTCAAAATCATAGCCAAAAGCTAAACTTACCAAATGACTTCTAGTGAAAACTTTCTGTGGATTTTGCGCTAGGGTCAATAATACCTTAAATTCATTTGGTGTTAAACTTACTTCTTGTCCTGCCTTTTTAACTATGTGTTTAGGAATATCAATAAACAAATCTTTATCATTAAATTCTAAAGCATCAGTTAATTCAGAATTGCCTTTAGTTCTTCTAAGAATTGCTCTTACTCTGCCAACCAGTTCTCTAGGACTGAAAGGCTTTGTCAAATAATCATCTGCGCCTATATATAAACCTGTAACTTTATCATCTTCACTGCTTTTTGCTGTTAACATTAAAATAGGCACATCCGATTCCTTTCTGATTAATTTGCATATTTCCTCGCCTGAAATATCCGGAAGCATTAAATCAAGAATTATAAAATCAGGTTCTATTTCATGAAATAGCTCTATAGCCTTATTTCCTCGGCTTGCAGTAAAAACTTCATAGGTTTCTCGCAAAAGATAATCTTTTATGACATTTAAAAGGTTAATCTCATCATCAACAACTAATATTTTCTCATTCATTTTTTTCACCTTATAATTTTCTTTTTAATCTAATATTTGATACTACCAAAATTATATGATATTTGGTTATATTATACACTATTATTTTAATAATAAATCATGTAGTTATTATGAAGAAAATTTATATGTTTAATGTGTTTTTCTTCATAATTTCTCCATAATTATTATGTACAATTAATTTAAGGATTTCGAATTGTTATAATTATTAAGCAATTTAGTCCCCCGTAAAGATATAACCAATGAAAAAATAAGACCTAAGAGGTCTTATTTTTATGCAATCACATCTATGTCGTTATCTTTTTCTTTATTTTCATTATTCTTTATGTTAACACTTATTCCATTGGGCATACAAACAATAGTTTCATACTCTTCCTTTATCCACCCCGTTTTTGAACATATACCTTCAGGGCATATGTCTTTATCCATTTCTAACATCCTTACTGCACCATCCTTAACTTCTATATACCCAGTGTTTTCTTCAAATTCAAAGCTGTAGATATTTGAAGTATCTTCAGTTAAAGATAATTTTTCTACCATATTTCCATATACTTTAATTTCAACAATTTTTGTTCCTTCTTTTGTATTAAATAATACAGATAAACCTAACCATGCAAAACTTATTATAATAAGTGAGCAGACTAATATTTTATCCCATAATGTCATTTTGCTTAACATCTTACTTTACCTTTCAATTTATTAAGTTATATAATTAACATGTAATATATAATAAAAATGTGGAGAACTTATGTAAGTTTTATATGATTATGATATAACAATTATATAAAAGGATAATGAGTATCTCTTCTTCCAAATCTGTACATATAATTAAGTTCTCTATCTAAAGAAATAGCAACATGAGTATATTCATCATAATCTGGATAAGCTTGGGCATAACATTATTGGTTCCTGTTAATAGAATAATAGAAAATTGAAAATTTCCAATTAAATAAAAAAGCTGACAATTGATATCTTAAATTACTTTATCAGCTTATAAATTTAATTCAATTAAAGGATAGTGTAAATATGAGGAGATTTAAACTCTTCTAAATCTTTCTAGAAACTGTTTTGTTCGTTCTTCTTTAGGTTTGTTAAAGAAATCTTTTGAGTTATTTTCTTCAACAATTACTCCGTCTGCCAGGAAAATAATCTTATCGGCCACATCCCTTGCAAATTCAAGCTCATGAGTTACAATTATCATGGTAATTTTTTCTTTTGCAACATTTTTTATAACCTGAAGTACTTCATCTACGAGTTCTGGATCTAATGCAGAAGTTGGTTCATCAAATAATATAACCTTTGGATTAATTGCTAGCGCTCTTGCAATAGCTACACGCTGCTGTTGTCCTCCAGATAATCCAGATGGAAAATGATCTGCTCTATCAGAGAGTCCAACTTTTTCTAACAATAATTCACTTTGTTTATATGCTTCCTTCTTAGATATCTTTTTTACTACAATTAAGGCTTCTGCTATATTTTCAAGTGCAGTTTTATTAGCAAATAAATTATAATTTTGAAAAACCATTCCTGTATTTTGCTGAACCTCATGTATACTCTGCTTAGTTATTTTATGTGCATTAACTACAATATCATCTAAATAGATTTCTCCGTCCGTTGGTGTTTCTAACAGATTAATACAACGAAGCAAAGTAGACTTTCCTGAGCCACTAGGGCCTATTAATGCTACTGTGCTACCTTCTTCAACCTTAAGATTAATATCTTTTAAAACATGATTCTTTTTGTAATATTTATTTAGGTTTTTTATTTCAATCATCTAAACACCTCTTTCAAACTTACGGAATCTATTTTCAAGATATACGAGCAATCTTTCGAAAACAATACAAATTCCCCAGTATATAAGTGCTGCAACGATGTAAACTTCAAAGAATTGTGAAGTTCTACCTGCAATTATCTTTGCTTGCCCTATAATTTCTGGAACAGAGGCTGCAAATGCTAAAGAACTATCTTTTAATAATGATACAAAATGGTTACCAATATTAGGCAAAGCAACTATTACTGCTTGTGGTAAAATTATTCGTCTTAAGCCTTGTGATGTTGTCATGCCTACTGAGTGACAAGCTTCCATCTGACCCTTATTAACCGCTTGTATAGCTGATCTAATAGTCTCTGAAAGGTATGCACCTGAATTTAGTGAGAAAGCAACATAAATAAAGTATATTGCTGGAATATAGGAAACATCCCAGTTGAGGCTATATCGAGAATTAATATAACGTATTACTAATGGAATGCCATAGTATGATAAAAATATTTGCACTAATAATGGGGTACCTCTTATAAATGATACATATAAGCTAGAAATTTGATATAGAACTGGCACGCGATAAATCTTAACTAATGCAACAAAGAGTCCAATAATAAGCCCTATAAAGAATGCAACCAAGGCTATGGCTAAGGAAATTGGAATTCCCTTAGCGATAGCAGGAATTGATTCTATCATATAAGAGAAGTCCAATAACTTATCCATTCACATCGCCCACTTTCTATTTTGTATAGTCTACTCCGAACCATTCAATTGATAATTCAGCTAAAGAACCATCGTCTATAATATTCTTTAATGCTGCATCTACTTTGTCTCTTAATTCTTTACCATCTTCATCTTTTCTAAATATAAAGTAAGTTGGATCTGCTGCTATTCTTTCTCCTACAGGTTCAACAGCCAATCCCTGAACCTTTGCTTTATCTCTTGCAACAATAGGATCATTTACTGTTGCATCAATTCTACCACTTACAAGATCCTGTAGAATTGTTTCAATACCTTGCTCATAGTAAACTATTGTTAAGATGTTGCCATTTGCTGTATTCCAATCTTCAACTAGTCTTGTGAAGGAATCTCCTACTGTAAGACCTATTTTCTTTCCTTCAAGGTCTTTTAAAGAATTTATTCCAGTCGTTCCTTGTCTAACAATGATTTCTGCAACACAAGTGAAGTATCTATTCTGAGTTAAGTAGTATTTAGCTTCTCTATCAGGGTTTGTGGTAATCTGGTTTGCTAGCATTTGAAACTTATTAGAATCTAAACCAACAAATAAGCTATCCCAAGGTGCTGCAACGAATTCAAATTTTAAACTACTATCTTGTTTTTCAAGTAGTCTTAAAACTTCTAAGTCATATCCTGTTAATTTTCCGTCTTTGTCTTCAAAACTAAATGGGTTATAAGTACCCATTGTACCTACTTTTATCGTTTCTGTTTTTTCAGTCTTATCTCCACTTACAACTTCTTTATTTTCAGTAGCGCAAGCGCTTAAAGCAAATGTTAATATTAATACTAGAATTATACTTAAGATACCTTTTTTATTTTTCATGTCTATCTTCCTCCAAAAATTATTGTCATTTTATTAGTGTTACATTTTATTTTTAATTGAGCATAAGGTTATTATCTTGTTAACAATCCCGCATCTAGTAGATATTGGCTTCCAGTTATATATCTTGCTTTATCACTTGCAAGGAATAATACCGAATTTGCCACATCTTCTACTTCAACCCAAGGTACTGGTATAAGGTTACCTGCAGACCTTTCGGCGATTTCTATTGGTGTAGATCCTTCCATTTCAGCTAAACCATCATTCATTGGTGTATTAACCCCAGTTGGATGAATTGTTAATACTCTCACTCCATGTGGAGCTAGTTCAATAGCTTGTGATTTAGCGAGTCCTACTAATGCATGTTTTGAAGCTGCATAGTGAGAAATACGATTCATTCCTCTTAAACCGGCAACTGATGAATTATATATAATAACTCCACTTTTTTGCTTTAAAAAATATGGAATTACATATTTTGATACTAGCCAGCTACCCTTTAGATTGATATCAATCATTGTATCCCATTCATTTTCTGTTAATTCATGGGATAGACCATAAGCACAGATACCTGCATTACTAAATAGGATATCAATTGTCCCAAAAGATTTCACACCATTTTCTACTGCATTTTGAACATCCTTAGCCTTTCTAACATCGCCTGCAAAGATTTCAATTTTACCTCCTAGTGCAATAACTTCTTCCTTTAGTACTTCAAGTTCTTCATTAGAAGATCTATTATAAGCTGGGTATTCAATCTTCTCTCCAAGATCAAAGGCAATAATATTTGCACCTTGTTTTGCAAATGCAAGTGCGACTCCTTTACCTTGCCCTTTTGCTGCTCCTGTTATAAATACTGTTTTATTTTCAAAATCTCTTGTCATGTCATTACCCCCTAGTATATGGAACTAAAATATCATCTAGTTCAACTTTTAAAGCTGTATTTATAAGATTTGTTGCGATCATCATGCTTCCAAAGGCTGTTAATAATACTATTTGCTCCTCTGTATATCTCTTTTTTAGTTTATCAAATAATTTATCTGGTATATTTCCTGGATCTTTTACTAAATACTGACCGTATTCAATAATATCGGACTCTTCTTCTGTAAATGAGAAGTTGTCAAAGTCTATATCTAAATCTTCTAAAATCTTACCAAAGAAAGTAGAGCAAATCAAACAGCTATTCTGTGTTGAAATTGCATAGCTATAGAAATTTACAGCTCTCTTACCTAAGAACTTTTCAACTTCTTCAGCTAGTGTATACCATTCCATTAATGTATGAAATGCTGGTAAGGAATGTAAAAGTGTCTTTTTCATGTTAGTAATTCTACCATGTCTCCTTATTTGATCATTAAATTGTTCTTTTACGTCTGGGGAAGCATTTTCATAATTTACTTGTGTAATATGTGCCATTTTGTTCGCTCCTTTAATTACATACTATTCATATATGTTTTATATATTTAACTCATTGTAATATCGTTTATTATATTTGTCAAAAAATTTTTTAATTATTATATTAAGTTTATACTTAGATGATTTGTACATTTAATCTGCACATAATAGCATCTTCACTATAAGAATTACAGATAGCTACAATGTATAGATAAAAAACAGAGTAGAAATAATTACATAGTGATTCTGTTTTACAAAGAATTTGTATAATATTAATAATAATTTATATATTAAATTCAACTATTACGTTAGTTCCCTTTCCAACTTCACTATGGATTTTAATAGTTCCTCCATGTACTTCTACCAATGCCTTTGTAATTGTAAGTCCAATACCGGTTCCCCCGGTTTGACGACTCCTTGATAAATCGCTTCTATAAAACCTTTCAAAAATATATTTTAAGTCTTCATTTGGGATTCCAATACCTGTGTCCTTTATAGTTATCTAAAATATATTTATTATTAACGCCAGAACAGGTAAACATATATAACAGATATATTATTATTTCTCTGTTGTTAAATAAATTATTAGAGTGATTCCTTCTGGTAAGTTCATAGTGAACTCCAACTCAGTCCACAAAAAAAGCATAATAGTACCTTGGCGGAAAACTATCCCTTCCACATAGACATTGTATACTCTTTTTTATTTTTTCAAAAAATATTGGTTTGAAGAATTACTGCCATTCTCCCGATAGCGTGATTCCTTTGTTAATAAACCGCAGTGTATTAAATCTGCTATGGCTCTTTTTACTGTACTCTTTGACAACGAAGTATCTTTTGCAATGGTTTTAATAGCCGGCCAACATTCTCCCTCTGCATTGCTTCTGTCTTTCAAATACATATAAACAATTTTTGCACGAGAAGGAAGTTCCTCTCGATATAAATTTCCAAAGAAACTCAAACTTCAACACCTCCCTATGTTCTTATCATTGTCTTGCGTTTAGAAATAGATTCTTTTGATTGCTCCATAGTAGTAGAATGTAACGTACCACCTCGTTTGCTTTCTTCTGCTGTTTCATCTTCTTCCTCTATTTCCAAAGCCATTGTTTGCCTCATAATGTTTTCTTCTAATTCCTCTTTATTAGCATAATAAACTTTACGATGTGATTTTTCTTCTGTTTCATATGGTTTTTCAAAGGTAATTCCCCAATCTAAAAACAATCTGAGTCTTGTTTTCATTGGATGTACACCTGTTTTCATCACTACAAAGTTACCTTTTGGAAGTGACTTGAGTTCATCTGCAGTAAGCAGTGGTCTTTCTATCATCTGTAAACTTTGTGATGGATCACTTTTCCCTCTACTGATACTTCCACTCATAACTGTTCTGCTACCAAGTGCTTTTGACAGTACCTGTGCAGTTTCAGAATTTGGAGCAAATCCTCCAAAGATTGTCAACTGACAATTATCAGTTATTATTTCGCTACCTTCCTTTCCATAATTTTTATCGAGCTGTGCAAAGGATTGAATAATCGGTATCACGGAAATTCTACGTGATCTACCTGCAGATAGCATCATTTCAAAAGATTCTATTTTAGGAATTGTTCCGATTTCATCTGCATAAATCATTACCCTATTAGGGAGCTTACCACCATTCTCGTCTGCCACAGTGAGCATTTCACGATATAACTGTTGTAAGAACAGTGATACCATAAAATACTTGGTGTTATCTTCCTCCGGGAGTATAAGAAAGATTGCAGACTTTTCTTTACAGAAAGTCTCCGCATCTATAGCAGTATCAAAACAAAGTATCTGCTCCATCTCGGAATCAAGAAAAGCATTAAGCCTAGAAAGCACTGTCGAAAGAACAGATGCCATTGCTTGTTCAGCAGAATTAAGAGCTGCTCCAGCAAACCACTTTGCCTTATGGTTAGGCGGAAGCTTATCCATCAATAATTGGAATTGACTTTTCCCTTTAATATTACTTGGTGCCATTAAATCTTGAACCATTTTAAAAACAGAAATAATGTGTCTTTTATCTACCACATGTCCATCCTCCTCTACTGGTGGAAGATATTCTGCAATTAAAAGAATCACCGCAGTAAGGAGTCCTTCGGCTGCATCATAGAAAAATGCATTTTGCCCCATCGCCGCATTATTTCCATCGGTTGAGATAATTGTTTTAGATATAATTTTTGCATATTTCTCGGCTTTTGCTTTTGCAGAAAAACTATTGTTATCTGCTCGGTATAAATCCATATATTTATTTACAAGATGCAAAAGATTATTTCCATCACTTCTTGTAGGGTTTCTTAAATCAATGACCGCAATATTGTATCCGTAATTCTCTTTTGCTATAGTTCCGTAATTTCTTGCAAGGTCACCCTTAGTATCAGTAGTAATAAAAGACATACCGCTTACGCAGGCATACTCAAGGTTTGGGTATAGAAAAAATGCTGTTTTTCCAACACCAGCAGCACCAATCATAAGGCAATGTACATCACCTGTGTCAATTAGTCCGGTAACAGATCCTTTATTTCCTTTACAGCCCACTACCAAGCCTTGTATCGCATTTCCTTTTTCATCTACAGGAAGATGCATTCCACTCCTCCAGGCTTTAACATCAAATGGAATGTGCTGATAAGTTTCTTCAATTTCTTTTTTTGTAGAAAATCTTGCAACACCATGTTGTCCATCTCCTACAGTCTTCGATTTAATTCCGTTTAGGGTATAATAATGAGCAAGCAAAGATAATCCTCCAATAACTGAAAACATAATAGCCGCAGCAGCCATTAACATATATACTTGTGAATTCATCTTACACGACCTTTCTATAAAATAAGGCACAGGAATATACCCTATGCCTCGTATGTTACGCCATTTTGAATGCCGGATTTTGGACTTGTTTTTGGTGTTCTAGTTCTAACCTGATAGTTGACTTTAAAAGTTCCAATGCTATCTTCTCATACTTTTTGGCAGTTAAAGCTTTATCTGATTCAGAAAAAATTCCATTTTGATTTTTGAATGTCGACAGTTCGGTTTCTACATCAAAAAGTGTTAAATAATACTTGCGCCTGTTTTGATATGCGCGAAACTCTTCACTCATTTTCTGAATAATTCCTTCCGAAGTCATAGTAATTCCAAGTTGTCTGAATTCTTTTAATGTAAGACATAAAAAAACAGCTGATGCCATTTTCATAGCTTCAGCCTGTAATACATTTGTTTTTTGAGTCTTTTGAAAAGCCTTTAAGCCATCCTCATACTTCAATTCAATCTTTTCTAATTCTTTTATAATTTTCAATATTTCATTACAAATTTCATCTTTTATAAGATGCTGTGGATGTTCTTCTGAAGGAATTGCAGTTAAATTTTGCCCTGCTTTCAAATCCTCATTCCAATCCTTTTGTTTGGAAAGTAATCTATTATAACCAACATTTTTTTCTTTCAACATATCTACTATTTTTTCACTTGCCTCAATTCCGGCAGTATCATGATCTAAGCATAAACTAACATGACTTAAATTAGGATTGATTTCAAGCATTTTAAATAATGCTTGCTCAGACACTCCACAAAGAGCAACATAGCTGTGCTTTTTCCAATCTTTATCTTTATGTATCGTAATAAAGGAAAGCATATCAATAGGTGCCTCAAATACATAGATTCTATCACTAATTCCGAGATAATGAAAACTATAACAAGGATTGCTACTGTTAATATTCCCTTTATAACTTTTTCCCTCTGTGTAAATACCTCTTTTATGGGCATGACAAGGAATACCATTTTCATCATAACCTACAAAAATGGCATTATGATACTCTTTGATTCTATCTTTTGATTGCTCTTTACTTTCATAGATGAGTTTTTCCTTTACAAAAAAGCTAACCACATCTCGATCAATGAGTCTGTGCTTAATCAAATAAGCAAACACTCTACGCATTTCATTGTTCTTAGGTGGTAATTCAAACGGTTTTCTGACTTCTTCTTTCTTCTTTACTATAGAATATACTTCTCCTTGTTCTCCGCCAAGTAGCATTGTTACTGCATCTGGGAAAGCTAATCCATAAAAACTCTGAACGAAATCAATAGCAAGACCACCTTCTTTTGTAGCATGGTCAAACCATTCGTTTCCTCGAATCGTAATACTATGATTACTTTTTAGTCTTTTTTCTCTGCCTGATGGAAGTAGTGTTTCACCCTGCATTCTTAGAAATTCTTCAAGATCAACACTATTTGCTTTTTCTTTTTGTTCCTTTGTAAAATGAATATATATACCCATATGCTTCCTCCTTATTGTTTTCTATTCCCAATACGATGAAATGCTGCCCTTTTGACAGGACAGCATTTCATATAAGGTTTAATATTCTGTTTTAAATTATATAAACTCTTTTTCTTAATAAAGTTTTTCTTCATAATGATATCCCTCATTTTTTGAATTTAGATATAAAAAACAGCCTTTCATTAATAGAATCGAAAGACTGCTTTTATTTAGAAATTTATAGGTTATTTTTATTAAAGAGTCATCCTCTCTTCATGATCATCTCTCTTATGTCCTTGAGCTATTTTCTTTCCTTTAAGCTTTCTAAGTAGTTTACTATCAATTTTTAATCCTACCTTAGATTTATTAAGCGGTATATTATCCTCAAATATTTTACTCATATGATGAAGCACTCGAGATGTACATAACCCTACTGATGGTTCTCGAAACTTATCTATGTTTTCAAGAAAAAATTTTGCATACTCATTTCCTTGCTCTGCCGATAGAGTAAAAAATTTTACTGCTGTTTCTTTATCTTTCGGAACATCCTTTCCAATCAGAAATAACTTTCCAAGAACATACTGAGCAAATTGATTTCCCTGTTCTGCTGACTTTGTAAGATACTCAATCGCTTTTTCGGTATCCTTGGGAATATCCACGCCCATCAAGTACAATTTTCCTAGCTGATAACTTGCCCATTCATTATTTTTTTCAGCTGATTGCGTTATAAATGCAATTGCTTTATTTATATCCTTTGTAACTTCTTCATCTTTTAAATAAATCATTCCTAACTTATATGCTGCAAACTCATTATCTTGTTCAGCCAATAAAGTTAATAATGTTATTGCTTTATTAATATCTTTCGCGGTATGTTTACCCTCCAGATAAATTCTACCGAGAGAGTATTGTGCGAACTTATTCCCACTGTTTGAAGCTATATGCATATAATCAATTGCTTTTTTCACTTCTTCATTAGTTGGTTTATCTTCTTCAAGTATTATCTTAGCTAATGAATAACAGGCAAAAATGTTTCCAAATTTTGCAGACTTACCAAAATACTCTTTTGCTTTTGCAATATCTCTATTTGTACCAATTCCATTTTGAAGCATCCATCCCAACCTGTATTGTATCTTATCATCACAACCTTGCTTTTCTAATTTTTCAAAACCTACAAAGGCTTTTTCAAAATAATGATTACTTTCATTTGCATCTTTATCAATACCAGTACCGTCACGATACATTTTAGCAACTTCAAAATCTGCATAAGGAAACCCTTGATTTGCTGATTTTAAATACAATGAAAAGGATGTTTGAAAATTTTGTTCCACTCCTTGCCCACGGTAATATAAACCACCAAGAGAATACTGAGCATACTTATATTTCTTTTCTGCAGATAAATTAAACCAATAAGCTGCTGTTTTTAAGTCTTTCTCTGTTCCAAGACCTTGCGCATACATCTTTCCAATACGATACTCTGTATATTCCCATGCTTTTTGTGATTCAACTTTTTGAAATCTAGAAAGAGCCTTTTTATAATAATTATTAGCTTTGTCCATATCGATTTCTACACCAAGACCATCCGAATAGATTCTACCAATATCAAACATCGCAAGAGCATTACCTTTTACTGATTCTTCCGTAAATAATTCTAGTGTTACTTTAAAATTCTGTTCTATTTCATCTGTACCAAACAAATACTCACGAGCCATTTTATACTCGTTAGTCCATTTCACATAAATGTGTCCTGTATCTAACCCGTCAGCATTGTTATCTTCCATTACCTCAAAATCTACAGTATCTTCAACAACTTCAGGGTTATCTGATTCTGCAAAATCATTGTTATAAAGAAAGGTATCAATATTCTCAATTTCAACAAAACTAATTTCTCCTTTGCTAAGTTTATCTGCCTCAGCAATAATTATATTTTTTATGGATTTAAATTCCTTCTGCTTTGATAATGGTAGTGGCTCTGAAGGTTCATCCATATAACTGTTCAGCACTTCGTTTCGCATTTCATACCACAGTTCATAAGCTTTAGACACTTTTTCTTCTTTGGAAAGTTCATCTGCAATTTCATCAACAATTGCTTTCACACTTGGTTGCAAATATCCATACACTCTTTTGCCTTTGGTATGTTTCAACCTCTCTGTCAAATTTAAAAATAATTTCTCTATTTGTGTATTCTGAATCGTTCCTATTTTCATCTCCTGAATAAGCTGTAAAAGCATTTCTTTACTCTCGGCTTTTACCCTATCTCGTCTTTGGCTCTGTTCAGCATAAATTAATTGCATCTCATTTTTGAAGATATTTTTTACAAGACCTGACTTCATTTTTTCAATGCCCTTTTTCGTTAGATATCCATCTATCGGGTTAACGGAATAGCAAATCATATGAATATGTGGATGGTGACTCTCATTATGAAAAGCTGCATACCACCTAAAGTTTTCAACAGGAATTTTCATACTTTCCGCAATCTCTGGTGCATAATAGGATAACATATTGTGCCAGGCTTCAGCGTTATCAAATCCTGTACGTATGGCATCATCTCGCCTTAATGAAATTATGGGAGTCCACACATTTCCTGTGTGATTAGCAACTTCTTCTGAAATTCTGCTTAGTACAATTTCATCATCGCCACCTGTAAACAAGCCATGCGTACCCATTCTTTCAACCCTTGGCCGGTTTGCAATATAATCGACATAGTTTTCTCGCTTATTAATTTTATCAAGGTTTTGTTCTAATGCAATTGAAATAAAATCCGATGCATTTTCAATGGTTCTGTTCTTAACATAATCTTCGTATTCAAATATGTTTTTGGTATTTGGAAATTCATTTATAATCTGATTTATAAGCTTCTCTTGCTTTTGAGTAAAAGGAAGATTTTTATTTTCCACAGTTAATTTTTTCACACCATTTCTGGTAGCCATATAAGTTACAAGATTGGATAGATGAGCTGAAGTTTTTTTCGTTCCACTTTTTAAGTACGGGCACTTCAGAATAATTCTTGCCATTTAAATCTTCCTTTCTGCTTTTATTCCACAATGCCTTGTTGAAATTTCACCGCATCCTCCATGTTGATTTTTCCTCTTGTCTTTTTCACTTCATTTATACATCTGCCACGAAGTTTTCTCAAATCATCATCACTAATTTCAAGACCTGCGGCAAGAATATTCATCATCATTGACATTTCAACAGATAAGCGAAAGAGATTACTTGAATTTCTGTTTTCTGTTTCTCTTAAAGTCCCTTGTATTGCAGATACTAAAACTTTTGAAAGATATCCTGTCGTATTTTCACTTGCCAGATATCCCATATAAAATTGCAGTGCTTTTTCTATGAATTCACTGCGACTTTTGGCATTATCCGTTTCAAGCATAGAATCCATTTGTTCAATGGTTTCCGGATAAAGCCATACTGCAGTTCTATCCTTTGCTTTATGCTGAATTTGTTTCATTTCATCACTCCAATTCCTTTAATATTGTATTTGATCACCTCTTAGACCACTTTCAAGCCTTGTAACAATGCATTTTTACATTATTACGACCACCTACTTGTCCCAAAACAGCTTTTTCGACCACCTAACGTAATTGAGAGAAACGCTCGGCACTGCCGGGCGATGTGGTCGAGAGGAGGTCGCGTGCGACCACCTCTCTTTATCCTGCACCAAAATCAATAGGGGGGTTCACTTACATTTTAGGCTCATATTTCTCCTAAAATCTAAGTATCTTAATGCTAAATCTGCTCTATTCATAAATCTCGGCAAATTCGCCCACAAATCGTTTTATCTATCGTTAATGATAACTTGTGCCACTCTCGTCCATACAATCCCACACAGGGGCAAATATCGCCCCAAAAATGGTTTTATTCCTGTTGTGTAGATTCAGAAGTAGCTGCACCAGTATTTTTAGCTACTTTTCTTGTCGTTTTAGCTTTACTTTCTTCCTCATTCTTTTCATCAATATATTCTCTAACATTGACTGGCACATGCTTCTCATAAAGCTTTTGTAGCTGTTCTGATAATTCATCTTGTACATCAATCTCTTTCTTCTCCATATATTTCTTAATTGCTCTTAACTTTTCAGCCTCAAGACTTACGCTAATAGTATCTTTTTTCATTCAAACATGCCTCCTTCATTTTATTAACTTTTTATGGTTTCCATTGCAAAAACAGAAAAGGAATAGTCACTACATACTCATGACCATTCCCTGATTTTCATCCTCTGTCTGCTCTTGAGACTCTTCAATTTCTTCTGCATTTGTAGTTTCTGTAGGAACTTCTGCCTGTTCACTTTGCACCCTTTCAGTCCTTCTTCTTCCACGATTAGAGGTAGTTCTTGGAGTAACTTCTGATGACCTTTCACTAATAGGGGCCGTTGTTTCCGTCTGGTTCTCCTGTTCATTATCATTTCTCTCTAGATATCTTCTAGTAGATGATGGAACATATTTTTCGTAGATACTACTAATATGTTTTTGCAATTCTCCCTCTACAGTCAGATCCTTTTCGTTCATATAAAACCTTAATGCTTCTAACTTTTCTTTTTGAAAAGTTATCTGTAAAGTTGCTTTTTCGGTTGATATACTCATACCTTTCCCTCCTTAAAAATTAAATCCAATAAACTCCATCCTTGGTTGTGCCTCTGGTTCTTCTCCAGTAAATTCTTGAATCTTTCCAAATTCTTGTGTGTATTTTTCTATTTGCTCATCTCTCAAGGATACAAATTCTCCATCTTGGCTATCCCCTACAATAAAAAAAGGACCAGCAATGATGTCATTACCAACCCTTCGATTTAGTTCCATCCCATTTAATTTTCCTTCTTCATTACATACTAAAATACAATTATCATCTAAATAAATACATTCAAATAATCCCTCAACCTCTCCTTGAATACCCTCCAAGTCATTAGCTATTTCTTTTTCATAAGGTAAGTTTTGTGGCTCAATCTTTATGATACGAATTGTCTTTTCTATATTATCCATTCTCTCATCCTCCTACATATTCATGTTTTGACTTGGTTTTATTTCTTCGTCTAAGTTACTACAATAGTCAAGATATATTGTCATGTCAAAGCAGTCATCGAGTACTTCAATTTCTGCGATTTCATCTCTGCTTGTTAGTTCATCTAAGAGTAAAGTTCCAATACCATTGTTTTCTTTTACAACTATTCCATAGGATTCTTCTATCTCATCAAAATAAATAGCCCAACTACCATTTGAAGTATTTTCAGCAGATTCCTTAATTATTTGCTCTGCAACAATAGAAATTTGCTTATCTATATACGGCTTAATGTTTGGCATAAATGCAACATATCTTGGATAATCATATCCTTGACTATCAATTAAAATCCCATCTCCACTTTCTATATTTAGTGCAAGCAGTCCATGGATTTGTCCTGTTGAATCTATATACATTTCTTCTTTTCTATCTGCAATAAAGATTCTGTCATCTAATAGATTGTTGCTAAATTCCTCAAATTCATTTTCATCCATTACTTCAATTCCATTAATCACACATACTTGTGCATCAAAAGCTGAAATCTTTCGTTCAAATATTGCTTTTGTAGTTAGCATAAGCTCCTCCTCTCATTTTAAAATATGCGGTCTGCCATACAGAACCTGTTTGTTTGAATCAAATAAATCTCTGTATACCACCTGTCCTTTCGAGTATGCGGCATCTATTACCTTTCCATTTCCAGCATAGACTCCTACATGTGTAATGTTCATAAATCTGCCGTTTGGCTTGTGACTCCAAAATACTAAATCTCCAGGAACTAAATCTTCTTTTGAAACAGTAAGATTATTATTAACACAAAATCTTCCTTGCTCTGCGGCAGTTCCAGGTATGATGATTCCAATCTGCCTATAGCTCCACATGGTCAAATAACTGCAATCAGTATAATTTCCTTGTCCTCTTCTTTCTTGTGAATAGGGGTCTCCAAGCCTTGTCATAGCAAGCTTTACTATCTCTGTTCCATTCTCTCCTACTGGTAAATCATGATACAACTTCTCTAATTCTTCTGGAGTAATGCTATGTGTCCAATCTCCCCATTCCCCAGAAGCATCTCCTTCACTTGGTGCTGGAACTCCATACTTAATTCGGTAATAGATTTCATTAGCATTGGCCATATCTTCATAAGTAGTTGCCTTTCCCATATTTGTTTCAATATTTGTATAGATTTCTGGGAGAGTATCAATTGGTATCGCTACTAGATATGTTTCTTCCACTTCATTTCCGTCTGCATCAATTATGGTTCTTGTCCGTTCCTCATAAATGACAAAGCAGTCAATATATTTACCTTGATCTACACCTGATGGCTGGTCAGAGGCGAAATACAGAGAATAAAAAATAGCCTTAACCCTTATAGAGTCCAGACTATCTCCATCTTCCATTTGACCATTTACATCCTCTATTCTTTCATCAAGTATTGTAAAGCTGTTACGCATTTCTTCTATCTGACCTCGATATTCTTCAGGAATATTTTCTGATATAGCACCTCCATAAAAGGACAATTCAATTGCTGTATTGTTATGATTTGCTGTTCCTGAAAGCAATCCACAGATAATAACAATGATTAAGATAAATAGAGATAGGATAGCTGCAATAGTCCACCCAATACCTTTCCTCAGCCTTTCATCTGATAATACTGATATAGCTGCTTTTGCAATAAGTCCTATGGTTGTAGGGTCTGCCATTTAATATCACCACCATTTCATCCCGAATAAGCTTCCCTGTTCTGCTTTTTCCTCCATACTATTTTCTATCCTACCTATAGTTTTATCTACTGCGTTCTGTATAATATCTGTATCAAATCCTGCATCCATATATCCTTCTTCAATGGATGTTTTGTAACGTTCTGATGGTATTCCAAGTTCATGACCAGGTGTCATCACATAAACCATTGCTGAAACAGTACTGCCATTTAACACAATCTCCATGTTTTCCTTTTCATAAAAATTAGGGTATCCTTCATACCTATCTAGTGATTTCTCATCTTCTGGTTGGATTCCCCACAACAGAACAGGAACTCTACTTCCCTCACAAGGTTCAATGGTTGCTACTGCACTATATCTTGAACCACGAAATACAAGCTCATAATCCTTTATTTCTGATGCTCCAATGACTCTTGCAGTAGGGCATCGTTGTTTCATTTGTGATAGATTTAAATTACTTCCATATGCGATATATAATATTTCTAGTCCTAACTCATTTAATTTATTATTTTTCATCCTGACCTCCTACTGATTCATAGACATAGTAAAAGCAGGAGATTCTACCTCCTGCTCATCTATTTCCATATCATTATTTTGTGTTTCTATTGTTTCTTCTTGTGGATTCGAAAGCTCAACTTCTCTCTTTTTCCTTAACCTTTCTTTCTGTGCTTCTGCCTGTTCAGGTGACTTCCATGCAATATTTCCTTCTAAATGGTCAAGGAGATGTTTCCTTGCTGTTTTAAATTCATCTCCTATTAAACCAAGTCTTAATAGCCATACTCTGAATGTATATTTTTCATTTTCTGATACAGTTTTTATTGGACTTGCTGACCTTTGGTTGTAGGCTTGAGCTGTAATAGCCATACAAAATTGCAGATATGCTTTCATCTTCCCAGCATGTAGGGAACCATTAAAGGCTCGAAACTCAATCGTTCCCTTTTGAAAGACAGAATGAAGATTCAAGCAATGGTATCTACTATCATGATAATGCTGGTGACTGCCATCACTACCTTTGTACCATAACTTTTGAATTCCACTCTTTGTTTTTGGTTTCTGTTTATTTAACTTCTCTAAAAAATCTGTATCTATCTTTTTGCAATACCGTCTTTCCCTATCTGAATCCACCTGTAATGCCTTGTATATCATATTTTCTTTTGCAGCCACAATATTAACAAGATTTCTTAATTGGTAGGCTTCAAAAGGTGCCGCATTAATGTGAATATGGATTCCACAGGACTTATTACTAAAAGCTCCAGCCTCTCTAAGTTTACGCACCATCTCCTGTATCTTTTCGATATCTCCATACTTACAAATAGGACTAACAAGTTCAACACTGTATTCTCTGTCAGCTATTTGCTTTCTATTTCTCACTTTTTTCTGACAGCTAATACTACCATCACTTACAAATTTCCACTTTCGGTTTTCATTATCCCTTACACTATAAGTGTCATAACCACCACCTTCATGTTCAGCTATCTCATTGAGATATTCGGCAACTACTTCAGCAGCTCTTCTTCTTGTTATGCCTGTCATCTCAATTTCAATTCCAAAGTTCTGATCTCTTAAATCCACAGCCTCACCACCTTACCATTGCTTTTTTGCTTCGATGATGTCCTCAGCTTTTTTAAATCCTGCATACCTAGAAGCAGTGACAATATATTCTGTAAGTCTTTCATTTCTCCAAGAGTCTATCAGCTGTCCACGGCATATATCATGGAGTTCATTTATCTTTAGTATAGTGCTTTCAATAATTCTAGATGCTTGCGTGGATTCTCCACCAGATAGCTTTAGCTTATTAATATATTCATTGAGTATATGGTCAAATTCTTCAATATGCCCCTCATCATAATGGTTATATGCTAGGAAGGGATTTTCATATTTTTCACCATTAATGCAATACTTTATTTGCTCCAATAATCTTGGCCTATTCTTTGTTTCTGCCTTTAAATACTGTTCCATAAAACAAAGCAAGTCATTATCCCTGTTTGGAGTATATCTAATGCATACCCTCAAATCATCTATAATGCCTTGCTTTTGTTCTCTATAGGATTCAATTTTTTCTTGTTTATTTACCCATTCAGCACTTTCAGTAGTCACTACCTCCCACCTGCCTTTCCAAATAACTTTTCTTTATATGCTGGAGCATGGACAGCTAAATTATAACGCTCATTACCACATTTATATAAGCACACCCCTCGCTGTGGAAATTTAATAAGATTATATTCTGATTCTTCAAGCTGTAAGGTATCCATATAAAACTGCTTATCAATATTTCCTGCATTAAATAAAAAAGCGTGTGCTGGGATAGAAAACAGCGGTTTCGTCAGCTCCTTAATGCCTTCAATATTGAAGTCCTCAAGGTTTTGACTGCTAAGTATTACCGCAGATTCTTTCTTTCGCACTCGCTTCATAAAATTACGGATATATTCTATTGCAGTAAGATTAGTAAGGAATAAATACAATTCATCAATTCCAGCTGCAGTATTTCCTTCCGTTAATAGTTTATCTGACATAAAGGATAACACATTAAATAGCAATGCATTCTTTACATTTTTACTGGCCTGCAATAACCCTTTTACACCAAATACAATAAATCGATTGGAAGTTATATTGGTATGTCCATTGAAGAACTTACTTTCTGCACCTTGACACATAGAATGAAGTCCAAGCAAGATTTCTTGTAGTAATTCTACTGTGTAAAGCTGATATTTCCCCTTGTCATAGCTTTTATATTCTTCCTCTATTAATGTATAAAGGTCTGAAAGGATAGGATAATCAACAGATTCTAATCGGCTGAAATTTGTACTGTCATTGATGTTACATTTGGTATAGAGTTTGCCAAGCATAATTTCAATGACATCAATATGCTTATCATCAAAATCTTTATAACATCTGAAGAAGTCTTTTAAAAAGCTAATGTGCTGACTTAGTTTGGTTGCTTGTCTAAATGCAAGAGGAGCATCTTTGTCTTGTGGACTTCCTCCCTCATCCCAAGTCTTTGGTTCTAGTGGATTTATCATATACTCTCCACTCATTAAATCTACAAAACATCCACCTATATTTTCTGCAAGTTCCACATACTCATGCTCTGGATCTAAGCATATAACATTCTTTCCTGATTCTAAGATATTGCATAATATTAGCTTTAATAAATAGCTTTTTCCTTGTCCTGAATTACCGAGAATAAGGATACAAGGATTTGTTTTATCATCATCTCTTTTATCAAAATCTACGAGAATATTAGAACCAAATTTATCTCTACCTAAATAAAATCCGTTGCTATCGGTCTTGCCTGAATAATTAAAGGGATATAGATTTGCAACTGAGGATGCTGGAAGTACTCTTTCATATTGACTACCAAATACATTTCTGCCTGTCGGACCAACACACAAAAAGCCTTGCTGTTGTCGTAGTATAAGTCTATCTACACTTAACTTAGAACGAACAAGCTCTGTTAATACATCGGTCTGTAGTAGTTTCAAGCTGTCATAATCACTTGCAGTAAGTTCAATATATACTGCACAATGAAGGAGTGGTTCTCTGTTCCTATGCATTGCCGATACAAGGGTGACAACATCTTGTAAATTGCTTTCTGCTGTTACGGTCTGCTGTAAATCATTTGTATTTGCCGTATTCATCCTGTTTTTATTGACTGCATTATGAATGATTTTCTTTTCCTCGTTTGAAGTTACTTGTCTTGTATAGATTCTAAGGGTAACCCCATCTTTTTCTCCTAAATGACGAAGGATTGCTTGTTCACTAGTACTTGTGGGGTATTCACGAAGTGCCCATACGCATCTATAGGTGTTGCCACAGATAAAATGATCTGTATTGAATTTAATGATGGATGGAGCAATCATATCTACAAAGGTTTTTATTTTTCCATCTTCAGTGATTGGTAATTTCTTTTTTACCATGATATCTACTTACCTCTCTTTCTTTTTTTACATTAAAAAAAGCCCTACATTTTTAGTGCAAGGCTTGGTTATATTAATTATTTATCAGTAGTTCAAACTGGAGTTTGTACACCATCTACTACTAATGATTTTAAATAAAGAAAAAGCGCTCTGCCAGAGCATAACGCCTTCCGCATGAACGCAAGATAAATAAATCTATTTATCTAGTATTCGCTACGCAGAGAGTTTGCTGTCCACCCAATCAATAAAACAATTTAAAAAGTAATCAACAGCATAGACCGCCAAATCCTTTGCAGGTTTTTTTGCACATTGTAAAGAATGGGTCACTGCAATCTGAAGCTGTTTCTTTGCCTCAGCTTTCAAATCCATTTTCTGCTGAGCAACAACAATTTCTGTGTTTTCATTTGTCATAAAAGTAGCCACCTTTCTATAAATCATGGTGCCAGATACTATGTCTGGCTCTCAAAACCACAATTCAGTAGCATATGCCAAATCACACTACTCTCTATTAAAAATATATCACAAAAACCAGTAACTAACAATACAGCAGAATCACACTATGTTACTATTCTTAATATCATCCAATATTCTAATCAAAGAAATTTTCATATTTATATTGCTTAAATAAATTAGTAATTTCTTTACTTATAAGATTTTCTACTCCTAAGCATTTGAACATTTTTCTATAAAAATCCTCAAGTACATAATTGGGTTCATAAACTGAATCTGGCGAACTTTCTTTATTTACGATAAATGCATATTTGAAATTGCCATCAACTATCGGAATTAACGATATTAACCACTCAAGAACTGGTTTTACCCCTTTATTGAATGCAATCAATAAAACTTCATCTTTCATTTCTCTTATTTCCTCATTTGCACATATAACAACATATTTCATGCTCAAATAATTTTTACCCTTTCTAACTTTAGATTCCTTTTTTAATTCCTCTAAAATACCTTTAAACTTCTCACTATTTTTTCGTTGATAATCATTCTTGAATTGAAAGCCCTCTTGAATTTCAATCACATCATCTAAATCCACAAAAATATCTTTACTTCCAGGGCAATAATCCTTAATAATTGTCGATTGATGAATAACCCTATTTCTATATTCACATACAAATCGATACCATTTTTTTTGTTGATAATAGTGCTCCGTTATTTTCTTTAACGGTGGGTCGTAGCTATTAACAAATTCTTTATAGCTGAATATAGAATTGACATAATTCAGCAAGAACTTATTAATCTTCCAAAATTCTTCGGTTTCATCAATTGAAACATTAACAAGTTCACTAGCACAAGATTCAATAATTCTATACATATCAACTAAATAAATAAATTTGTCCAATGCTTTTGACTGGGATATGAACTCATATTCAAATGTATCACTATACGAAACCTGTCCCGGAATCAATATAGGATTATTCGGATTATCACAAAATTCTAAAACAAACATACTACCACCACCTAATTCAAATTCTGTCACTAGGTGCTACCACACCTGATGACATTTATTATACCGTTTGGTGATCTAATCAGCTACTTCTTTCTCCCTCTTCTTCTTTACTTTCTGCTCTAGAATTTCTCCCATGGATATTAGTATTATAAACCTTCTACATGTCAGTATCTTTGCTAATTGTACAGTTATACCTGAACCAAAGCTTAATTTCTTCGGCTTTGTCAATGCGAGAAATTAGGCGTAACTGCTGCTTATCGAAAACAAAAAGGAAAGTGAATATTAAGATATATAATCGTGCCTGTATATGTTTCAAGTTCAAGGAGTATTGCACTGATTTCTTCACAAATATTATACTCTCCATTATTCTGTTGGAGGAATAGGAGGTATCACAGTAAATATATTTTTTAGTTCTCCAATCGTTCCTGCTTTTTCCCACTGCGTCATTCCCGCTTTCCACACTAAAATGTCTGAAGTTAATTGTCCATCATTAGCCATTTGAGTTAATGTGGTAAAGTCAAACGGCCCAGTTGCTTGACCATTTACAGCAACATGATAAGCTGTTGACGGAATCGGTGGAGGAACTGCTCCTGGTGTAGACTGAGTGTTTGTACCTGACATCATATTATTCATCGTTCCAGCTATGTTTTGACCTATAGCACCCCCGACTGCCATTCCTGCCATCATTGCGGCAGGATTGAAACCAGCACCACCTTCTCCGAGGTCAACTCCCCCGGCGCCGTTCGATCCCATTTGTCCCAACGCCTCAGCACCTGCAACACCCACTTGAGTCTGTGCCTCCGTCTGATATGCTGCAAAATTGGCAGTTTGCGTCTTCTTATGTTGCTCATATTGCCCCTCGTCACGTTGAATACGCAAGGTTTCCTGATAATTCTCAGCTTCGATACGCTGTTTGTCGTGGATATTTTTAATGCCTGCGTCCGTCTGAGCCTGTACAGTTGCAGTAGTAAGCTCTTTTGTGACTGCCATAAGCTGCGCATAGCCACCGCTCGATTTATCCAGCTCGATTGCCCCAATATCAACCCCCGAAACAGCAACTCCGAAGTTTTCTTTCAACCTTTCAGCAATGTCATATTCAATGACATCATTAATTTGGGCGGTCTTAGTCTCAATCTGGACTAATGGGATACTATTCGCTGATGGAGCATTTGCAACAGTATCTTTCACGTAACGGGTTACAGCATCCCGAATCTGCTTCTGAAAGTTATCAAGATTGAAACTGTTAAGTCTATGCAGTTTTATAAATTCCCGATAATCATCAATTTTGAAGCTAATTGTACCTCTGACAGCAACCGGAACACCAAAGTCATCGAAACGTGGATCATAGACATCGAAGAAAGGCACTCCGAATTTAACCTGAATGATACGGGCCAAATTGATGAAATAGACCTCTGCCTGAAAGGGCGTGCCGCCGTTATATGCCAACCCAATTATGCTTGCGATGACCGGAAAATTGTCTGTTTTGGTGATCCCATCGTAAGGCCCTTCAATGAAATCCTGTTTTGTTCCGTCTGGCTGATTATAAACAAATACAGCAACCTCTCCGTCCTTAACCCGGAGAGATGATCCCCAACGAATAGCATTTTCCCTGTTGTTATTACCCTGCTGTGAACCAGCAGGGTGCCATTTCCAAATTAAGTATGAAGGTTCGTCGCAACGAATTTCGTCCATGAATCCACTGGTTTTAAGTTTCCCAAATAAGCTCATATTTAATCTCCTTTCACCACATTATCTTTAGATAATACCCTGATTCTTCTCCGTTTGTGGTACAATCACATTTATTTATACTTTCTTTGATAGTATCCAACTTGGGTTGCATACCATCCTTAAGCCTATAACAAACCCCACTACTATCCCTGCATTAGATGACGAATCATACTATTCTTCTGCTTCTTCCGCGGGTGGAGTATAATACAGTTCAACACCGTGTTTCTCTGCTTCATGTAGGATTTCCTCGATTAGATATCTCTGGCGAACATCCCAGTAACTATCACGTTCCTTATTATAGCCATTATATTCCATCAATTCAGCATTCATCAATGCACGTTTGTATTCGCCTTTTCCCAATGCGTCATCGATTTCAATAACAATAGACTCTAATCTTGTTTCTTCCTTCTTGTAATCATTTTTTTGGTCGTTAGCTATTAAGATAAAGGGCCCAAAAATAAATAGTAAAATAAGTCCAATAAATCCAATCAAGTATATGATATTTTTCTTTTTATGTTTCTTTGCGTCAATATGATACGAGTTATACAAATCCTGTATTTTTGAGAAATCAGGATCGTCGATGTATGTATTTTTTGCTTTTGCGTACACTTGTTTTATTTTGGAGTCCCACGCCTTCGATATAGCTTTCTCAGTTACCTTACCATCTCCTATTAATGTGGATGTATATATATTAGAAGTCGCGAGAATCATAAATTCCAGCATATCCTCTTTAGTATTTGGAAAAGAAAAATTCTGGATGAGATTTATTTTTTGCTGGTCTGTTTTTGAAATCTCCAGTAGATGCCTATAATTAAACATCCCTGCTGGTTTCGTATGTTCTCTGTGAGCCTCTATCGCCTCCAGTTTAACTGCAAATTCCCTAACGGCACTGGTGGTTTTCGTACCTCGCAATTCAAATCCACAGGACGGACAATTGGTCACAAACGACTTTAAGATTTCACCGCAGTTTGGACATTTATAACTTTTTCCAGCGTATTCTTGCTGCCGTTGACTTTCGTGATTAGAAGATGTCTCATGAGTAGGAACACCGCATTTTTGGCAGAATTTAGCACCGTCAATTACTTTCTCTCCGCAATTATTACAAAATATCACAATAACACCTCCACTATTTAACTTGATATGGATTAGGCTTAAAAGATAACCGAATAATATCGACAAGCCAACCTATTCCAAATAACCCTAAAGTGAATAGGTATATTAGTCCTATAATCAATTTTCCTTCATAGAATTTATGTGCCCCTAACCACCCCAAGAAAATACATAGCAACAACGACACCCATTTATTTTTCCAAGTGCCATTCATCGTCTTTGCTCTATAAACGACTACGTTGAGATCCTCACTTGATCCTTTAGTAGCTATATTCTTGAAATGATATCCACACCCTAAACAATAAAACATATCTTCAGACATTAACTCGCCGCAACTGGGGCACTGTTTATGAACCGACTGGTTATTAAAACAAGAAAACGGATTATCTTGTTCTATGCGAGAAGTACATGTACCACACTCTGGGCAAAACTCAAATTCCTCGCTCAATTCCCTGCCACAATTTGTGCAAAATGACATTATCCCATTCCTCCAACATAGTTTATTTTTCTTGGACAGCTTTCATTAGCTTTTGAGGATTTCTTCTTAGCTACCACAGTTCTTTATTATGTCCTATCTTAAATATTGCACGGTTAGTTTTTATAAACTGATCGATTTCGCCCTTGGTGAATCCTTGTAGTTTCAAATATTGTTTCAATGATCGGATAGCTGATTTCCTCTTTTCCCAAACAAGGCAATCCTCAACATCCTCCATTCTAATTCTCCACTGCTCACTGAATATACGTAGAATTTCCTTGTCATCAACATTTGCCTCGTAAAGAGAATCAATGGTATTTTCGATTCCAATTTCAATCGCATCAGAAAATGCTATCTCTCCAACTTGATTAAGACTATCACCATAAATTTCAAAAGCTAAATCACCTAAAAACCCGCTTCCCAACTTCAAAAACTCCAATATGTCATCTTTTTTGATTTTTGAAGTCCATATCGTTCCCTTCTCTCAGCACAAAAGTACTAACTTAACCAATGTCTGTTCGTACAGCATCACAAATATCGCCTATATTACAGTCTAAATACTCGCATATACGTAAAAGGACAGAAAGAGCTACTTCCTCATTTCGACGAAGCTTCGTCATCGTTCCAGAAGCAATATTCAAATCCTTTCTGAGTGTGGCAGGTGAGATGTCTTTTTCAATGAGCATTATCCATAATTTCTTGTAGCTTATCTTCACGACATACACCCCTTGTATTCAAATTATATTTTTCCCTTTTATTATAATCATTAAATGTCATGATGTCAATGTTATTTAGCAAAATCAAGGATAATAATCTCAAGTTCTTGACGCATCATGCTAAGATATAGTTTTTAAATACTGAATTATAAAATGAATTTCTGATTACGTACATCTACTCACTAAATCTGTAGTGTTATCTCTTATCACTCAATTTTGCTGTTTCTTTTATTGCAGCATTATGACCAGTAAATGGAGCAAAAGGAGCAAACTAAGCAACTCTATCACCGACTGCCATCTAAGGTCAAATAAACTTACAGATTATTAACATTTACACATCCCCAAATACCACCCACCTCTCTCCATCATAATCTTCATATCTTTCCGTAGTTACATTCTGCTCATAATAAACACCAAGAAGTCTTTTTATATCCAAATTATCAGCTCTTCTAGTAGTAAATCCTTGGTCTTTTAAGCTCTTTTCAATCCTTGAAAGATAAGGAAATACATCTGATTCTTTTTCATTCTTAAGCCTAATAATAATTAGAAACTCACGAGCTGTAGCCATCTGAACTTGCATCCTATCAAGATTGGTACTGTCTTGCTGTAGTAGTTGCCGAATAACAGGATTTTGCTCTGTATCCATTCTTCTTTTTAAATACTGCTTGTTATCATCAAAGTTTTCTTTTGAATTAAGGCAAAGCATTTCAATTTCAGCAATCCCCTTAAGTACTGTCATAAGCGCATAGATCCTTGCACTTACACTTGATTCAGACAATACAGATATATTGGTTGGATGAATAATAAAATACACTAGCTCTCCATATGGAGTCTTTAGACTATAATCTGTGATTTCATCAATACCAATCAGTTCTCTAGTAGATTGCTTTTGTCTTTCTTTCTGTTTCTGTTTTCTTCCCAATTTTATAACCTCCATTCAAATACCTGTTGCTTTAAAAGAAAAAAGACACAGGCATAACGAATGAAATTCAGTATGCTTGTGTCTTCAAATTGTATAGTTAAAAAGCTATATACTGCTGTTATTACAATAGGTGGCATAAATCCAAGCTGTGCTAAGGAAAATACAGAAATAAGAAGACCGATTCCAATAATTCCTATATCTTTTAATTCCCATAGCCATAATGTTGCTTTGGCCTTTAAATTATCAGGATACATATACACTGTTATTCCTCCGTTTCTTCCTTAAATTTTCTTAAAAAACAAGCAATCCCCTGCATAATAAAATCTACACATGGGATTGCTACACTATTACCTAATGCCTTATATCTTGCACTATCGGATGACTTTTCTATTATAGTCCACCCATCTGGAAAGCCTTGAAGTCTTTCACATTCAAGTGGTGTTAGTCTGCGTACAAGATTCTTAGTAGTTACAAGGTTTTCACTTCCTCCTCCATTATCTCCACCCTCTGCTCGGAGTGTTGCACAACCTTCTTTGTAATTACCAAATTCTGATTGTCCAAACGTCATTTTTTCACAGTCTACAATGCATTTGTCTTGACTAACATATTGGTTACCATTGCCTTTTTCATCTCCCACACATATTGCTCCTACTGTATCTTGATAAGTTTTAGACGGATAGCAAACAGCATGAATATCGCTGGTAGTAAGAGTATAACTGATATTCTCTTGAAATCCACATCCATTTCCACCGTTATGATCTTGTCTATCAATCGTATTTCCCGCAATACAATAACTGTCTGAATCAATTGATTTTGATACTAATGGTTCATTATTTCCTCCTGTTCCATAGGTGGCCGATATGGTTGGTGCTACATTTAGTGGACCATTATATCTACAGTCTTTTGCATGATTATCAAATAGAACAGGTTGGTTGTTGCCGCTTGTTCCTGCTGCTGAAGTAATAGTAGGACAAAGGTCAACGCATATTTCTGCACCACCTTGCTGAGTTGCCATGACTATAGGTTGATTTCCTCCCATACTGGCTCGAAGTGTTGAAGTAATATTCTCTGTTATATCCATTCGTTCACCACCCTGATCATTCAGACATAGCATAGGTTCTGTGACAAATGTCTGCATCTGCCTATTTTGAGTTGCCATCAAGGCTCCTGAGATTCCATTTAGGTCTATACCCTCATTGCGTTGATTAATATGATATGCTTTATATTCGGTAACCATATTGTCATTAGAATTTTCCTCCGCCCCTTCAGCTTCTCCTTGAATTTCTAAAGCAATTTTTAATTGTTTAGGCAGTTCCTTTCCTCTTGCTCTAGCTCTTCTAAGTATTCCCAAACAAGCTGTCTTGCTCAAATAATATTTTGGGTGCGGTGTGTCCTCCAAAATCTGCGACAAGAAAGATTCTTTTACGTCTTTGGGGGACACCCCAGTATTGAGCATCAAGAACTCTCCAAGCAATGGTGAATTCATATCCCAATATGCACCCAACAGATTTCCATATCCCTCCCGGAGGTCTAGGTATAGATACGCTGCTGTCTGCAATTCTTGTGGTTTCTTCAAGGACCGCATTGAAGTCTTCTCCGTTTGTACTTGAGAATGCTCCAGGGACATTTTCCCAAACGAAGTATCGAGGTCGGATAAGGTGATTTGCCTTTCCTCTTCTTGCATCTGCCCACCTCATTTCTTTTGTTATTCTTATCTGCTCCATAAATAATCCTGAACGTTCACCAGCAAACCCTGCCCTTGCACCTGCAACAGATAAATCTTGGCATGGTGAACCACCTGTAATGATATCAACAGGGGGTAGATCTTCTCCTTTTAATTTTGTAATATCACCAACATGGAGCATATCAGGGAATCGTATTTTAGTCACCTCAATGGGAAAGGATTCAATTTCGCTTGCCCATATAGGAGTAATTCCATTATGAACAGCAGCAAGGGGAAATCCTCCAATCCCATCGAAAAGACTCCCCAAAGTAATCAACTATCCATCCTCATACAAATTGGAGCCTCTTCTTTTATTTCAAAATCTAGTTTCATAATTCTTTCTATAGGAATGCCTATCCCTCTAGCAAATTCAATTTCTTCAAACATTCCTTGAGAAATATGTTCACCAAATACCCATAGCTCATCGCATTTTGATAAAAACTCTTTTCCTATGTTGATTCCCAATTTTCTTTCTTCTGGATTATTATCATCTAAAATCTGGGGGTAGAGAAGATGGGGACAAAAAAAGGCATTGCCTTTGTTTAATACATATCGGCAAGCCTGTTTCGCATATTCTATATTCTTTTTTATATCTCCTTTATAGGGAGATGCAACATATATTAGTTTCATTAAATCCTCTCTTTCTATTTTTATTTTGGTACTGCTTGTACTATAGTTTTGGTTGTGTTCACAGCTGCCTGTGCTGTATAAACTGCACTCATTACATTTGCACGAGTTGATGTATCCAGTCCAAATGCACCAGCAATCCTTGGTACTTCTCCTGCTGATAACATTAATCCCAATCCGAGCAGTGCATGATCTTTTACTACCATAAGTCCTGCAGTTAGTATAGTCGCCTGAAGAAATGTAGTAAGGCACAATCCGATTATCTGCTTGCACCATTGAATAAAGCCATCAATGTAACCACGAGGGACAGAAAACATATATAGGCTTCCAACTGCTATCTGTATAAGTAGAATCCCACCTCTTTTTAGGTTTGCAAAAAATACTTTAATTACTGCATAACCCATTAGGACAATAATAAACAGAGCCATAAATGGACTCGTTATCATAGAAATGCCACCGAATATACCTGAACCACCTATGTTTGTAATATCACCTACATTATTTAACTCTCCAATAATAGATGTTGCAAGTACACCAATTCCACTCCCGTACCCTGTGATACCAGCAGTTAAACTTGCTTGTAAATTGACCGAGAACTTATATAGTTCTATAGGCACTGTAGTAAAAAGACTGACTGCCATAAATCCTTTAATTGCATTTAAAGCAGCATCTTTCATGTTGCCCCTACCATATTGATACTCAATTCCTGTTTCAAAGCAGGACACTACAAGTCCTGTTCCATAGAGTGACCATGCAAGATAGGAGAAGAACAGAACAATTGATTGAACCCAACTCATCTCAAAAAGTTCCACTCCCATATCTCCCATCTGGGCAAAGAAATCAGCAAGAAAACCTACAAGCTGACCATAAAACCAATCAATGATTTGATCCATTACATCCCCTAAGAGAAAATCCCAGATAAACATTTAACTATCGCCTCCCTTCCAATAAAAAAAGCACACCATTTTATGTGATGTGCCAGGATAATTAACCTTAACAAGTTGAAAATTAATTTTTCTTATATAAAATCAACTCCCAAAATTCCAACTTACTATATCTGTAGTATTTCTTCTGCTTTATAAGTATTTATAAAACCATCAGTAATAATTGAACCATTTGTTGCATTACAATATGGGCAGATTATATCTTCTCTATCCTTGCCTCCTTGTACATTCATGTCATTTACTTGATAAACAAATGTTTTATTACATTTACAGCATTTTTTCCAATTATGACCTTCTAATATTTCTTCATCCATTTTTTCATGCACCTTTAAGTATTCTTGCAAATTATCTCGAATCAAAAACAAATCACTTAATTTTGAAGAATAAAGATTTATTTCAGACCTACTATTTAACCATTGATATAACTTTAATTCACTTCTATTATCCCATGACACCATATTCCTACATTTTAATAATATAGTTTCTATTTCATTCAATACTCTTTTCCTTATATCTATTATATCTTTAGGCAAATCTTGAAGTTTACTTTCAAATAATTTATTAATCATTAAATTAATATCTTTTTCAATATTACAATATTCTTCTCTAACTTCATCATCTTCAAAATCCCACTCTGGATATCTTTTTTCAAATTCACTCCATTTCGTTTCTATTTCTTCCTTTGGAAGTCCAACATCAAAATTAGCGTTAATATATTTATAAAGTTGCTTCAAATTATACAATCCATATAATTTAGAATTAGGAATTTTAAATTTATTTTTTAAAATATTAAAACCTGCTACTTCTCCCTTAGCAAAGAAATCTTTTTTATCACCAGTAATAAAGAATAACAGATCATTATCATTCCATATTTGTTGCTTAAAATAACAATGAATACTTTCTATTATTAATGCATCATTTATTTGGCTATCAGTAATTAATCCAGCAATTTTCTTTTTATAACCTTCGCAAATTATATCAGGGGTTAATTCTATATGTTGTATATAATCCTTTGCAAAAAATGTCATTAACTTACTATACTCATTGATCCAATAATGAATTTTCTTGTCTTGTTCATCTTCAATTAGAGTTATAATTTTCTTTCCTACACCACGAATTTCACTCCATAAATTTGTAGAGTATTTATCTATGTAATCAATTAATTTAGAATACTCTCTTTTACAATCCACTTCAAATTTATTGTTAGCTTTTTGGAGTTCTAGTTTCACAACTTCCGGTATTAATACAGTAACAACACCTTCCTTACATAGAAGATTCAAGTCATCCAATTGAGTAGGTGCGTCATTTTGCCCTGTATCATCGGTATCCATCACTTCTGTGAGTAAGTTAATATATACATTTGTATCAATACATACATATATCATTGAATCACCTCTTTTTATTAAAAATTATCACTGTAGTTATTCTATTTCCATGCATCATTCTCAATAACCTTAATTATCTATTAGATATTTAAAGATTATTTCATGCAAATATAGTATCTTTAGATCGTCTGGCATCCAGTTTTCAGTTTAAATAATTATATCAAATTATCTATATCAAGACAATCTGATATAATTATTATATTTACTACATTCCAAGTATCGTCCATATATATGCTGGGGCTGTTAGTGTAAACACCAAACATGCAAACAGAATAGCTGGTGCCGCCCATTCAAATTGTCCATGCTTCCTATAATCAAAATAAGCAGTACCTAGTTTTGCAAAGAAGAATACTGCTAAAACAAGGTCAATTGCAGGGAACACAACCTTATTTACAACCGTTTTTATCTGTTCTGATGCATCACTCCAAGTATCTTCAATTGCCCCTGCAACATCTCCTGTACCTGAAGCTAATGTTGTAGTGCTGAACATCAATATACCAATCAGCACCATGCACATTGTTAGTGCTATTTTCTTGTTTATCTTCATAAAATCCACCTTTCTTTTTCTGTAGTGTTTAAGGATTTAAGGGTGCTATATGCCAGTCTTGCCACAAGTTTCCCTTTATTGTTAATGTATCTATAAGATTCATTGAGAGCATTCCATCAGGTGTCCATGCATCTATAAGCCAAGTATTTACTGTATATACACCATCCGGCATCCATATTGGGGTAAAATGTGTACGATTCTTATAAGTGGAATAATTGTTTTTCTTAAACTCAAACCTTGCATTTGAACCACTGGAAACACGCTCTAATAACCTCCAATAGGTTTCATATCCGAATTCAGGAAAATAGGAAACTGCATTTTGAACATAGGTTATTGCTGAACTTTGATTGCTACTCACATTTCCAGTCACTGTTTGATTGATTCCATATCCACTTTTAAAAGTACTTCCACTTGCAGTAGGATTCTTACTATCGTTTTTAATACTCATATCACTTGAAAGCCTCGCTGTATATTGTTCAAGATCAAACTCCCACCAACCATGGTCACACCAATATCCCGAGTCCTCTCCTGTACTATGCCACACCCAATATGCCCGCCACCAAGGACTCCATATGCTCCAATTTGCATTTGTTTTTTCTTCTCTGTTTGGAACAGAGGAATGAGAAAAAGAGTCATTTCTATCATCTGCTACAGGATTTGGTGGTGGATTTTTATCAAAATCAACAATCTTAACATTGATAATTGATTTACTAGTACTACCCGGTCCATTCACTATTACATCTATTACCATATCTTGTTCCGTATCAGGAGTTGTCCATTTCACCCATGCAAGCTGAGAGTCGCCACTTGGGTAATATACATTCCCGACATTATAAGTTCTTCCATCAATAATAAAGATTACACGAGTAGGACTGTCAGGGTCGGATTGTCCTCCACTAATCATAACAGAAGTGATTACCTCAGTATTTACTCTATATTCGTAATCATATGCACTTACCATTGGTGGTTCAGGTTGCTCTGTAAAACGCACGATACCAAGTCCAAGCGAAGATTTTATATCTGCATTTGAGGCCGCTTTTGTAGTACTGCCGCTCCATGCTGGGTATCCCAAATCTCCTACCTCTAGAAACATAGCAAGGGGCAAGTTTTTATGGGACAAAAATACCATCTTATTTCTAAGCAATCCACTTAATTGTTCATCATACATGGCAGCTTCTGTTGCAGTTGTAGCTATCATAACTCCTTGAAATGTGTAATATGCCATTGGCTCTAAGAGTAATTTGTAATCTCCACCAATTAGAATATCGAAATCCATTCCTGTTATTGATGCAATTGAGCGGATAACTTGCTCATCTGTAAAATAGCTCTTTATGGCTGCTATATTGCTACTACCATTCGTACTCACTATTCTTGGCATTGTTTGAGATGGATTAATGTAAGAATATGCACCTTGAATAGGAGATAAATTTCTTCCACCATTATATTGAATCTTAGATACCTTACCAAAGTGAAACATAGTAGATGGAGGTTGTTTATTTGTTAAATCAATAGGGGTAGTTACTGTGGCATGGTCACTTGCTCGAACTACAGTAACACGCACTCCATCGTAACCAGGAGACCACTTATCAGTACTCGTTCCATCTCCCATACCTCCACCACCCGAGTCAATATTTCCATCTCCAACTGCAAATACCACAATCGGCATCATTAAACTAAATAGCATTATAAATACTATCAAAATCTTTAATATTTTTTTCATCTGCTCTCCTTTCTACAACAAAAAACACTGCATCTCTGCAGTGTTCTTCATTACTATTTATATTTAATCCATATTTCCTATCTTATTTCCATTCTCATACATATCTTCATCTACAGTCCCTTGATTTTCTCCACTATTCTCTATCCACCCAAAACCAGGCAAGTAAGTTTTCCCTTGATTATTGGTATCTCCACCTTGTGGTACATCAATATTTTTCGGTGTTTCTGTAGGTTTCTCCACCTTGTCATGAGCTACAGGTTCAGGTGGTGTTTCCTCTTTCTCACCATTTGGTTTCTGTGTTGGATCTGTAAGCTGTTCTTCTGTAGGCTCTTTCGGTTTTTCTACATCTCCTTGAATGGTTTGCTCAGTGCCTGTATCTATCGCGCCATTATTTATCGTTTCCGTATCTGGAATCTCAATTTCTGGTACTATAATTTCATCTTCTTTTTCTGTAATTACAGGTTTTTCTACTATGATATCATTTTTTTCTATGCTTTGATTTGGCAGTACTGCATCCTCTATGGATTCTTTCTTAAACTGAGCACTTATTAAAACTATAAGTATTACACTGATTATTAAACCACTCGCTACAATCAGCCTTCTTTTTGTCTTATCATTTATATTGTTCATAGGTTTCTGCCTCCTTATTAATCTAAATTATCTGTTTCTTTCAAGCTACAAACTACCACAAGATTTCCTGAAAGTCTATTAAATTCTTCAAATCTTTTAAAACTTAGGTGTATAGCCTGCACTTGTCTTTATTTTCATCTTCATACTTGGAAGAAGTCTGCCTCCAAAGGATACTGGTACTTCAAGCATTAGACTACTATCTGCCTCAAATCTTGAATCTGGCCTATCCCCTGAAGCTAAAGGAGCATTCCTTATATCTACTTCTAAATTCCATATTTTAAACTCTATTTTTCCTTCTGATGTGGTCTTAACATGATATCCACTTTCCCTACTTAATCCAAGAATTGTATCTAGTCTATCATAAATCACTCCATAATCAATAGATTCTTCAAAGTCATCTGCCATAGGCTGGTATCCTCCTGAATACCCTTCACGAACTCCATGATATACATCATCATAATTGTCATTTACAGTAGAAATTACTGCATCTTGAACAGCATCACGCACACCTTGTGCTATGATCATCAGCCTAAAGTATTCTGATACTCCTGTAAAAATCATTACAAGACACAAAGTCACTGCAACAATCAACGGAAAAGAACTGCCTTTTTTATCGGTTAATATTCTTTTTATTTTATTCAAGATTTCACCTACTTCCAATATACTTCTGATTTCCCAGCAGCATCAGCTCTTAAGGTAACAGGAAAGGAACCAAATCCTCCAAAAAAACCTATATTTGTTTCAAAAGTAACAGTAACAATTACCTCTTCATTTAATTGAATTCTTCCTGTCTTCGACCATTTAACCGTTGGTGTAATACCTATCTTTTCTCGAAGTATAAGCTCCCTGTTTGTAGTTTCTGATCCTACCCTTCCTGCAATTTCTGCTTCCCTTACAAGCTCTGTAGCAAAGGTATCTACCTGTTGTTTTATAATAAAAGCTGGAAATACTCTCACTGCAAGAGCAATAACAAGCATGGCGCAAAGCACAAGAATTGCAACATCTATATATCCCTCTCCTTGTTTGGATTTTAAGATTTTTAACACATAGACACCTCCTAGAACATTCCACTAAGGGAACGTATAATTTCATATACAATAATAGCCATATAGGTCATTAAGAAACACATAAGCATTACAAAAGAAAACACTCGAATCTTAGGTGGTATTTTCATTGCCTGTGCCTTTAACCTTTGAAGCTCAAGTTGTTTCATATCATGGGAGAGCATTTGAAAATACATGGAACCATCATCTCCACGAAGAACACCAATTAACCCTCTCGTTATATCCGATAGCATCGGTGAATTAATCCTTGCCTCAAACCTTGTAAGTGCTGCTTCATAAGAAGAAGAGCGCATATCTGCTGTTAAGATATCCAATTCATCTGTAAAATCTTCTCCAGAATTTTTCTTAAAGTTCTCTAAGATAGATAATACATCTCTGCTTGCCTTTAACTCCTGAGTAATGGTTGCTACAAATCTTGGTAGCTCCACTTCAATTTTCTCTTTCTTTATCTTTAATATTTCATATGCTTTACGGATTTCTTTGAAATATATTATAATGCTTAAAAACATAAGTATCGGTGCAATAAGTGGAAGTATCATAAGGCAAGGGATAAATAGTAGAGCAATTATTCCCGACTTTAATATTGCTGATGAAATAAATTCTTCTGGAGTCAGGTTCATTCCAGCAGCATTTAATGTGTTTTTCATTCTGCTTTTTTTATACTCATCCATTGGAATATATTTAGCAATCCTTACTGCCCATCCCATAAGAAGTGTATCTACGGTTTTAGCTTTTTCTTTCCCTTGTTTACCAGAAGATAACATAGCCTTTTGTGTTGCAATGCTTGGCAATTTTAGCAAATCAGCAGAAATTAGAAATAGACCAATGGCAAGTAGTATGCCAAATGTAAATATTAAGAATGTCATATTCGGCTACCTCCTATACTCAATTGGTTGAGTTAATTTAATTACGAAAGCTGTTGATATAAAAATAGCCATAGCACAAATAGAAAGAATAATTTGTCCCAGAGATGTATGCATTAACGTTTGATACCAGTCTTTATTTAGAAAATACAAAAGAGGTATATTTCCAATGACTAATATAACCATGGTAATGAATTCTTTTCTTGGTTCAAAGACCATGTTTTCAAGTTCTCCATTTACTACACGCATATCCGATAGCTTACTTACAATAGGTGTTAAGGTTGTCTTTAAACTTCTATCAAGCTGACAGGCTATTAAAGCATCACACCATTCACGAAACACAGCGTTATTAATCTGTCCTTTCATAGCTTGCAAAGCTCCTATAATATCTGGATTTATTAGCTTTATCCTCGAAACGAAACCCTTAAATACAGACAATACAGGTGGATTTAAGTAGTTCATGTTTTCCTCAACTGCTGTAAGAATATCCTCGTTTCTTAAATAAGCTGTTGTTATAATACTCAGTGCTGTTTCAAGCTCTGCAGCAATATCCCTTTTAAAATAACTTTGAGTAAGCCTTACATACCAAAATGGCAGAAACATAAAGCCTATTGCCATAACTGGTACTAAGAAAAAATTATTAAGCATGATAGCAATAGACCCTCCAATGGCAAACAATAACAAGGATAAGGCACAAAGCATAGGAAACTTCTTTTCTCTCCCTGTTACTTTTAAAATCCCTTGCACTTCCATGATTTCACGTCTTAAAAAAGATACTTTCTTTCGTTTTGTAGTCTCATTAATCTCATCCTTTATGCTCCTTGGTTTACTCATCAGCTTTTTAAATATATCTTCCGTAAACTCAATGGGTGAAATTCCAAATAAAATAAAAAAACCTGTAATCATTCCGATACAGGCAATCAACAAGATGGTACTCATATAGTTTCCACCTCCTTTGTTTTCAATTTCTCTATGATATCAATTGGCATTCCATTTTCTAAGAATCTTTTACTAAGGCTATCTGAAATGCTATTGATCTGCTCATGGTAACCATTAATTATAAATTTCCCACCCTCCATACGATTTTCAGTAATCACATATTGATATAATGGACGGTAATTCCTTTTGCCATCTGGAAGGATCTCGCATTCCATTATCTCCATCATCTTTCTTTCCTTATTTTCAAGTTGTTTACAAAACACAACAATAGGATAAGCCTCTGTTACATATCCCATTAGGGTTTCATCTGACATATCTACTGCTCGCTTGCAAAGGGATACCATTCTGCGATAGGTTGCCTCACAAGAGTTTGAATGGATGGTAGTAAGAACAGCTACCCCTGTCCTCGCTGCCTCCTGTGCTGCATTAGCCTCTGCTCCACGCATTTCCCCTACTACAATAATATCTGGATTAAATCTTAAAGACATATCAAGCAAAGTAATCTGATCTACTCTTTGCCTTTCATTCTCACTGTCACGTGTTATGGTATGAATAACAGAATTAGTTACTCTTCCTTCTTGTTCACGAACTAAGGCAAGCTCACGTGAGCCGTTTTCAATAGTAAATATTCGCTTATTATCAGGAATGGTAGTAAGTAACCATCCAGCAATTGTTGTTTTACCAGAGCTGGTTGCTCCTGCCACACAGACAGAAATACCATAGCGAATACACTCTGATAAAAATTCAAGCATAGGATTTGTTGCTGTACCACCATCTACAAAGTCCTCTTTTTTCATACTTTGAGGATTTACAATACGAATAGAGGCTGAAATACCAACATCTTCATCCACTAAGGGAGTTTTAAGCACTGCAATACGAATGTTCTTTGTAAGATGACCAAGGACAGCTGGACTAGCATTATCAAGTACCATTCCTGAAACATGGAGCATTCTTCTTATTACATTAATTGCATGTTCAGGAGAATCAAAATTTTCTTTAAGTTTTTCATTTCTTCCATCAGAATACTGGACTTCAATGTCTTTCCATGAGTTAATGTCTATTTCTTCAATGCCCTCTCCATAAATATATTTTGTTAAAAAACCATACTCAGCCATTTCAGTATAAAGTGCATCTATTAATTCATTGCCACTCATACCTTTTACTGAGATTCTGCTGTCCTGAACGTATTTAGAGATATATCGTTTCATCTGCTCTTTAGAATCCTTCATAGTTCCATCAGTAATAAGAACAGAATAATTACTTGAAATATATTCTTGAACGTCCTTTAGAACAGTAGAAAAGTCCTTACCCTCTGTTTCAGGGGTAAAAAATAGGGAGTGAGTTCTATTTTCAGAACCTAACTCCCTTTGTGTTTCTTGAACTTCTTGCTCTACTTCCTGAACTTCCAGCATTTCAATTGCTCTTTTGAAGACTTTTGATTCTACTTTTGCCTCTGAAGTGTTTCCATTAGCTGCATTTAAATCTTTCACATTAGATATATGTCTCTCAGTTTCATCTTTTTCTGTATTTTCGTTTGGAAGTGCTACTTTCTGTTGCCCTTTTGTGTTTAGAAACACAGAACTATCTCTTTTTTTACCTAACATCCGAACACCTCCCTTGCTATCTTCTCTATTTCTTTACGAAAAGCTTTACTATCCTTCATGGATAATTCATCGAAGAGATTTCCAGCTAGGTATTGTTCCTCAAGTTCCTGTGAATGTGGAAGCTTAAAGGCTACACTTCCAAGTGCTTGACTCATATGGTCTACCCCTTGCTGTGGTTTAATGTTAGAGGCTATTTTATACTGCTTATCTGCATCCCACTTTCCATCACGAAGAAGAGGTAATTGACTTGATAAATAACTGATACTTTTCAAATCACAATTAACAAGTCTTAATACAGCATCAGACTCCATTAGGGCGACAGCAGATAGTACATCATTTGCGATATAACTGCCACAATCTATAATAATAAATGGTGCGATTTCACGAAGGCTATCAAACAGCTCTCTTGCCTGTATTTCTGAATAGGGCGGATAGGTATATTCGTTTTCTCCCTTTAACATACCAAGGATCGTAAGATATGACAGCTTTTTATGGGTAATCATATTGTGTTTTACTAGTGGCTCTGTGACATGGGTTGCAGCAAGGATACTTCCTAATGATTTTTCGCATTCAAGTTCTTGTGGCGGGCAGATGCATGAGAGCATTGGTGCTGTCATATCGCACAATACCAGCACTACATTCTTTTTCTTATCAGCAAGATATTTTGCAATCTTTGTGGCTACTGTTGTTTTTCCACTCCCGGGACTCCCCCAAACAGCTAAAACTCCGCCATGTAAGATTTCTTCTTTAATATTTTCATCCCTTGAACCACGAGTAAAAATACTGTTTTTCTTAAAGTTTAACATCTTACTCTCCCTCACTTCCTGTTTCTTCTACTCCTTCAGAGAATGTGTTTGAATTATCTATTACCTCATCTATTATTTCTTCTTCAGATACCTCTTCCGTTTGTTTTTCTGATACTGGATAATAGAGAGCTTCTATAATTTCTTCTTGCATATCAATAAATTTCTTTGTATTCTCTGGACTTCCACGATATACAAGTGATAGGTGTGATTTAGAATCCGCCTCTAATTCTGCTAGAATATTACCTTGTTCAGGGGTTACAAGGAGTGTTACTGTTGATGGAAGTTCTCTTTCATCTTCTGTTCCTTGTTCATTTGTATTAGCATCATATCCTGATGAGGCAGTAACAGAAATTACCTCTACATATTTAAGCTCTGCTGGAATAACTGTTGCACCTTGCTTTTTATAATCAGGGGCAATAACAGATACAATATCTCCACTTTGTAGCTTTCCTGAAAGACCATTTGCAAAGGTCTTAATAGTTATGGACATTGCCTGTTTACTTCCATCTAGATTATATAAATAGGTATTTTCAGCTGCTGGTATTTCTGATAATTTTGTACTTAAAATATAATCTCCAATTCCCAAATCTGAAGTTGCATATTTACCAATCACTGTTTCTTTGGTACGAATTACATTTTCAGGTAGATTAAATCCACCTACTTCTACTACTTGAACCATATCCTTTGTGATTTCATCACCTGATTTTATCTCCTTTGTCACACGCACAATTTCTGTCTTTTGACTGATCCCTTTATTAAATAATGGTGTAATACCAAAACATATAAGGAGCGACAATACGATACAAATCACTCCAACTACTGTTCTATTCCTAAAAAAACTCATAGTAAATTCCTCCTAATTTATAAAATACATCACTATAAAACCTATCCCTAAAAAAGGAGCAAGTGGCATAGATAAATTCTTTGCCACCTGCTTTTTTCTGATGATTGATGAAATTCTTAACATGATATAAAACAATATCAATAAGGTAAGCCCTATTATTAATCCATAGATTCCTTTCCAAAATCCAAGGACAAAACCTACTGTGGCAGTTAGCTTAATATCTCCGCCTCCAATACTTTTTTCTTTCAACATTGCTGCTATAAGAAAAGGCAAAGCAACAAATATTCCTAATAGATTTTGAAAACTAAATTTTAGAAATCCTGTTAATACAAGGAGTACGCAGATTGTATCTGGAATTTCTCTTCTTTTAATATCCGTATAAGATGCTACCAAAAGCAGAGAAGAAAAAAGCACCCCTTGTAGGATGCTACTAGCCTGCATAGTTAAACATTTCTTTGATTCGCTCTTCTAATGTCGGCATAACCACTTCACCGAATAATGCATACAGGCCAGCAAGGAGCAATGCTCCTAAGACTACGGCAATAAGGATTTTTACTGCAGTATCAATATACCCTTCTCCACGGTTATTTTTAATTGCAATCTTTACAGCCACTGCTTGTCTTACTAAAAAGTTTTTTGTTTTTATCATTATCTTATTCATAGTGATTCCTCCATTTATTCAAAGTGATAATTAACGGAATAGGTGATATTTGATTTGTTATACATACAGTTATGGTTGGTATAGTAATAAAATTCTAGTTTAGAATAAACACCAGCACCAAGAGTTCTACTAAATGTAATTCCATTGCTTGTAGTTCCATAATCAAGCTGATCCCACTGCTTTGTCAATACATTGTATCCTCGAACTCGGCCATGGTCACTTCCGCTATGTCCTGATACAGGTGGAACAGTAAAAGTATATTCTGTTATAGTTGCACCTTCTAATCCATTTTCTAAAATAACAGAATCTGGACCCGTCAAAATCATTCCTCCACCACCATTGGAATCTGCAACAAAGAATACAATTGCTGCCCAAGGAGATTCTGCACCTGTTGAATCTACTGCCTTAACACGAACTACATTTTTCCCTAACGGATATACCTGTTGTTCTGCATTACGCCCTTCCCAAATATAAGTGATTGGATCGTTATCTGCATCAGTACTACTAGCTGTAATAGTCACCTTTGTTCCAGGGGCAACACTATTTCCATTTGGAGTTCTACTAATTACAGGAGCCGTTGGAGCTGAGTTTACAATTGTAAAGCTTTTTTCTACCCATGGCGAATATGTTCCAACTATGTCCTTCGCTCGTACTCGGATGGTATGTGTACCTACTGAATAGTAGTTATCAGCTGTTGTTCCTTCATATTCCAAGGTAGTTGTATCCCCATCTGCATCATTATCAGCTACCTTAATATCAACAAAGAATTTGCCATTTTTAACTGTTCTAGTTG
>NZ_DAMASY010000001.1:208240-496146 GCF_032080165.1 Sedimentibacter sp. | reverse complement strand
GTGTAGCAGTTAGTGTTACTGTTGGTGCTGAATTTATAACTGTAAAACTCTTTTCTAACCACGGCGAATAAGCACCAGCTATGTCCTTTGCTCGTACTTTAATTGTGTGTGTACCTACTGAATAGTAGTTATCAGCAGTTGTTCCTTCATATTCCAAAGTGGTTGCATCTCCATCTGCATCATTAGCAGTTGCCTTAATATCAACAAAGAATTTGCCATTTTTAACTGTTCTAGTTGGTGTAGCAGTTAGTGTTACTGTTGGTGCTGAATTTATAACTGTAAAACTCTTTTCCATCCATGGTGAATATGCATCTGCAATATCCTTTGCTCTTACTCGGATAGTGTGTGTACCTACTGCATAGTAGTTATCAACTGTTGTTCCGTCATATTCCAAGGTTGTTGCATCTCCATCTGCATCATTAGCAGTTGCCTTGATATCAACGAAGAATTTACCGTTTTTAACGGTTCGAGTTGGTGTAGCCGTGAATGTTACTGTTGGTGCTGAATTTATAACTGTAAAACTCTTTTCCACCCATGGTGAATAAGCACCTGCTATATCCTTTGCTCGTACTCGGATGGTGTGTGTACCTACTGCATAGTAGTTATCAGCTGTTGTTCCGTCATATTCCAAGGTTGTTGCATCCCCATCTGCGTCATTAGCTGTTGCCTTAATATCAACGAAGAATTTACCACTCTTAACAGTTCGAGTTGGTGTAGCAGTTATCGTCACTGTTGGTGCAGTATTAGCAATTGTAATAGTGTCATTGTAAGTGAATATTCTACCTTCACTATCTGTAATTGTAGCGATAAGAGTAAATACCCCTATATCTGATATTGAAATCTTACCTCCATCATTTGCAAGTTCTCCACTAAAAGAGGCTGGTTCACTTACTTTTTCTAATGTCCACTGAACCTCATTATTTCCAAGATTTTCAGAAGTGGTTTTTACTTCAAACTCTTTGCCATAATGAATTGATTCAGGCATTGTAAAACTATACTCTATAACAGGCTTTATCGTTATATTTTGGGAATGTGAGAAACTCCTTTTTAGAAAATCTGTCATTGTTGTAGTTAGAACATATTCCCCTTCTTCAAGAAAAGTGATTTTTCCACCATGTGCATTTAAGCTGCCATCAAATGCTTTACTTTCAGAAATGGGTTTATCGTCTTTTGTAATACCCCATTCCACTGGCAGTACGTTATTGTTGCCATGAGTTCTAATATCAATTATGCTGTCGGTGTATGCAAGGACAGGCAGTTCGAATCCTATGCTTAACACAGGAAGTACTTCTGTTTTACCACCCACTTCAAAAAGAAATACTCTGCCAGTGTCATCGGTAATTCTAGCTACCAATTCATATATGCCAGCTCTTTTAAATTGAATATTTCCACCGTTATTAGCTAACTTGCCATCCACATAGGTTGACCAGTCCTGATAACCAAAGGTATTATCAACTAGCCATTCAATCTTTAGTCCATCAAGTTCTGCACTATCTACATCTACACTAATATCACTATCAGTATGAACATATTTAGGGAGTGCATAGCTCACGGATGGCACAGGATAGACTTTGAGTGCTTGCTTATAGTTATAAGTTCTTCCTCCATCATCAATGAATGATGCCTTTAGTGTGTATTCTCCCTTCTGATTAAATTGGATCATTCCACCATCATTTGAAAGTTTACCAATGATGAAGTCAGAAAGCTTAACCTCCTTACCATCTTTTACAAGGTACCAATCAGCAATATGATCTCCGATTTCTCCAAATGTAGCTTCAACCTTTATGGTATCGTCTGTATGAAATATTTCGGGAAGATAAAAACCAGCTGAGCCTACAGGATATACTGTAATAGCTACAGTTTCCTTAAATACTCTTCCGGTCTTATCAATTAATGAAATACTAAGGTTGTATACTCCTTTTTCTTTAAAACGTATATTGCTTTCCCCTATTGAGATGTTGCCCTCAATGAAATCTTCAATAATAACTACTTTGCCATTTTGAGTAAGTGACCATTCAATCTCCATCTCTTCTGCATTCTTTGTTTCTGTATTTAATGTGATGGTCTTATCCGTATGGGTAATATTTGCAAGCTCCATTTTTATTCCTGCTAATGGATATACAGTAATAATATCTGATACTGTAACTTCTTTACCTAACTCATCAGTAATTGTGGCACTTAGTTCATATACTCCATTAGTTTTAAATAATATTAAACCACCACTACCTGTAAGTTCTCCTGTAATTACAGTTTCAAGGTCTATTTCTTTGCCATCTTTTTTAATCGTCCATATCAAGGAATTATCTCCTAGATTCTCAGTGACAAGATCCACAGCTACTGTTGTATCAGTATGTGCTGTTTCAGGCAAGCTAAATTGTGCTGATATAACTGGATAGATGCTGACAGTCTGTTCACAGACAACTGTTCTGCCCCTACTGTTTAATGCCGTAGCTGAAATTGTATAACTACCTGCAGCCTTAATTTTAATTACTCCACCTTCTTCTTTCAATTCTCCATCTAACACAGAGGAAATTTCAGTAGGAATACCATTTTTAGTAACTGTCCATGTTACAGATTTTACATAACTTCTAGTTGGGATAATTTTTATTTCTTCTCCTACATAAGCAGTGTTTGGAAGTGTATAATCATATTTCGGTGCTGGTACATAAGATGGACCTCCATTTGAGGATGAACCATTATCTGAAGGCTTATCTTCTTGCTCCACATCAGGAGAATCTACAACATCTTCTTCTATTTTGATTATCTCTTTAATTTCATCATGCCTATCAAGGATTTCAAAGGCTTCACCTCGTGTTGCCTCTCCGTCAGGACGTATTGTTCCGTCTGGATAACCAGAGATTATATTATAATGTTTGCCAGCACAGATATACTCACGTTCTTCTTCTGTCAAATCATCTTCATCAGTAAACCCTGTATTACAGGCACAATCCATATTATGTTCTTCCTTACCTATGGCTCTAACTAACATTTTAATCATTTCCATTCGAGTAATAGGCTCATCCGGAAAATATTTAGCACCATATTCTTCTTTTATGATAATAACTTCATCAATAAGTGCCTCAATTTCTTTCTGAGCAAAATGTCCTGCAATATCTTCAAATACTATGTTAACAGTATTTGATTCCTTTGACTCAAGTTCCATAATTCTTGCTAAAAGAGCAGAAAATTCTCCCCTTGTAATTATTTCATCTGGATGAGAAAGTCCATCTGGATATCCATGAATTACACCCTTTCTTGCAAGATTATTAATTGCATCTTCAGCCCAATGACCTACACTATCAGAAAATACAAACCTTGTTGCATAGGCAGAGCCTACAAAACTGGTAATTAAAATACAAACTACCAAAAGAATATTTATTATTCTCTTTGATTTATGATTCATTTTTAACTTTCCCCCTTTTAGCCTGCATAGTTAAACATTTCTTTGATTCGCTCTTCTAGTGTCGGCATAACTACTTCACCGAATAATGCATACAGACCTGCAAGGAGCAATGCTCCTAATACAACGGCAACAAGGATTTTTACAGCTGTATCAATATATCCTTCTCCACGGTTATTACTAACTGCTACCTTTGCTGCAATAGCCTTTCTTATCATAAATTCATTTGATTTTCTTAAGATATTTTTCATCTTGTTTTCCTCCATTATTTTTTTTAAATACTCATATCCATATCTTGTATTTGATCCTGTTGCTCAAAATCTATTTCTTTAAATCCAAAACGATCTACATAATAAAACTCACTGCCATTGTCATCATATAGCTCAACTACATCAGACATTGACAGTGAGTGTCCAGTAAATCCACAAGGATGATTTAGATTAAACTTTGAATAGATAGATTCTAAATCATTTGTTTCTATTTCTCCTTCATATACAAGCTCATAGTTATTTTTATCTGGCTCTCCAAAGTTTTCTTTAAGTTCCTCATATCCAATAAACTTATATTCAGGACTTATATCAGCTCTTAGCTGCCAGATACGACAGTCTTTAAGAGGTACTGGTCTTTCATTATTAATAAAGGATACACCTTCTTTTGAAAGTCTTTCAAACACACCCTCTGTCCATTTTGCTGTCAGTTTACGGTTACTAAGCCACTTACTAAATTCTTCATTCTGGAACATAGAATCTACTATTGCAGTACCCTCTTCCACATATCCTGACGGATTTCCATAGTAAAATATACAGCCATTTTTTAGTTCAATGCCTCTCATAAAGCACCTCCCATCATTTAATCTCCATAGACAATATCCTCCATCATAATTCTTTCTTCTAATTCTCTGATGCAGATACCTGACATCTCAAAGATATCAATAACAAACTTTGGTACATCAGCTATATCATAGTCATAATCTGCCTGCATCACTATGATTTCACCACTGTCTTCCTCAGTACAAGCACATAGTTTTGCATCCTTTGGAATACCAGCTTCTTCAAGGAGATAATCCGGGACAATAATCTCATCAAATTCTTCAAATCTCTCACAGTAGGAGCAATCATGACATCTCCCACAAATCCCTGCTAGATGAACAATTAACTCTTCTGAGAGATTTTTAAGTCCTTCAGCTACCTTTATAAGCTCAATTGCATTCATAGTTGTTTTCATAGCAACAACAGCATTCTCTAAGGTATTAAATTCAATTTCTTCACACCCTGTAAGGTCTGCTGCATTGAGTATTTCATTTGGTAAACTAACGTTGTTGTCAAAACACTCTTTAATCATTTTCATTATAAATTCCCTCCTGTTTTCCTATTCCATTTTTCATTTCAAATAAATTAATTTGTGATGGAGAATTTATCTCCCTTTCGTGCATATCATAATTTGCTACCAGTATTTCAGGAAACTGAGCCCCATTATCATAGCGCTGTTTAATATTATTGATACGGGTATAACTTTCAATCTGGATGTTTGGTGCATCGTATAGCTCTCTGATAAAGGAACAGTCATTGTAAGAAAGCAAGAACTTTCCCTCAATGCCCATAAGGGTATCTCGAAGTCTTATATGATCTTCTTTCTTAAATCCATCTTCACCAACATTTTTATAATATTTTTCTGTTTCAAAATACGGTGGATCTGCATAGAAAAAGCTGACAGGGCGGTCATACTGCCTAATCAGCTTTTCAAAATCTTTATTTTCAACCACTACTTTACTAAGCCTTCTATGTGCTTGTTCAATTAAAGGGAAGTTGCTCCACATATCATGAGGCTGACTTCCGAAGCTAGTAAGTCCAGAGGCATAGCTATAGCGAATCAATTGATAAAAATATGAGGCTCTTATTACATCACTTGTAGGACTGTCTCTTGCAAGGGCCTCCTTTACTATGTCAAAATCCTCACGAGAGTTTAACACAAAGTATAGTGCATCTATTAATTCGTTTGGTTTCTCCCTTACACAGCGATAAAGGTTCGTTAGAAGACCATTATAATCGTTATATACTTCAAAATCATTGCCAGGCGGCTTATGAAATAGTACCCAACCTCCGCCTCCAAACACTTCTATATATCGTTCATAATATAAGGGAAAGAGAGATACAATTAATTCTCTTAAAGATTTCTTGCCACCTATCCAACTCATAAAACTATTAATACTTCATCACCTCTCTCTTACCTCTTTATCAAGGTCTAGTCTCAATTGTCCGTTTGCATCTGGAAAATGCTCTAATGCTTTGACTAGTCCTCTCTTTGCTTTTGCAATTTCTCTAATCCGACTTGTCATCTGCCCTATACTAGCAAGCAGTTCTTTTCTATCTGATGCATAATAATATCCGTTGTCACCACTGCATATGGGATTGCCATCATTTCTTAATTGATTGACTAATTTCCTGACAGTTCTTGAACTGATACAGAATCTGCTTTGCAGAAATGCACTGGGGACTGCTTTTTCTTTTCCTGTATGGCATTTCTTTATATAAATTAAAAAATCATGTTCCACCTCCTCGCCTCCTTTTCGCATGCCATGTACCATAACATTGTGGATATGATTGGTTTTGGACAACAAAAAAGGCCGATTGCTATGCTGTAAATTACAGCTAACAATCGGCCTTATCTGTTTTTAGATATTAAAAAAACACGGATATCTTCCGTGCTACCCTAGAATATTAAGTTATGGGATATATCAATAAGAAAATTTACTACTCCATTGATATTCCCATACTATCTAGTTTTTTACTGAATTCATAGTGAAACTGTTCCCCGTTTGATTTTATAAAACCATTTTTACAAGGCGTTAACCCTCTATTATCAATGTCTGCTTTTGCATATAAGGTATAATCAAAGTTATCTCCAAGTATGGTATCAGGTTCTACAATACCATTCTTTCTCGCAAGTAATCTCCCATAGCTTTCAAGTTTGTCCTCCTTTGGAGCAAAATCATAACAGTTTAGATTCTGTGAAATATCAAGGGCAAAGTCAAGTCTAGTACAACCTTCAAGCTCCATCGCTGACTCTAAATGTTCTATAAAGAAAGCTCTGCCTTGTCCTTGTTCATCGCAGGCATATCCAAAGTTATTACCATCAGATATTAATTCTTCTATGGAGTCATATTGTTCTGCCAGCTCTTTAATATTAGGGAATACACACTTTGCATCTAATAAAGCACATCTACTCCACTTATTTGTACCAAGTGCATCTAAGGCTATTGCCATTTCATCAGGTTCTAAACTAGAAAATTCATAGTCAGGCAAGTTTATCCATACACCTTCAGGATAATCCTTACTTCCCACTTTAATTTTTATAGTCCAATCATCCCCTGTCATCTCATCTAAATTTGTGCCATCATAGATTTGTTTGAGACTATTTCTTTGATATACATATCCGTTGTCCGTAAATATCCCATTGAAATCTTCATGGTATTCACTACCAAGCTGCTTGGTTTTAATAAAGGGAAGTATATCATCAGATGCACATTCCTTATGTCTTGCTATATATTCTCCAAGAGATTCATTATCAGTAGCTTTGTAATGAAAATCAAAATTACTTAGTTGCTCTGTTAGATTAATCAAATCTGATACATTATTGACTTCCACAATCTGAACAGCACCCTCTAGAATATATTTTTCTTTGACTGACATTTCAGCAAATCTCTTTTCTAGATATTCATTTTCTTTCTCTGTTCCTTCAATATCTTTCCATAGATATTCTAAGTTTTTCATAAACTCATTCCTCCCATACCTTGTGATTGCTCTTCTGAAGGCTCATCTGACTCTTTAATCTCTTCTTCCTGCGGACGAGATAACACTTTAAAATTATCTTCTCCGGGAATAAGACCAAGACCTCTTCCATTATCCCATTTCATGTGTATGGTTCCTATATCATCTACGAGAATTACTGTTCCTTTAGTCCCTTTCTCAACCCCCTGCTGATCATCCATGGTTGAAAGTAATTCTATTCTTGTTCCTGCAGGGTACATCTTTTTAATTTTTTCTACTTGATTTCTATTATTCAAATTTTATCCCTCCCATTATTTGATTTTGATTTATTCCCATTTCTTCAGCTGTTTTAATAAACCAGCTTTTACTGCTATTCCAGAAACTAATGTAGAGATCTCCCATATCTGTGCTTATTTCTCTTTGTTCAAAACCTTCTCCCCAGCCGTCTGAAGCTTGGCCAGTTATTTCATCCTTGATCTTTTCAAGCTCTGAAGATGTTAAATCATCATTTAAGGTAAGTACAGCCACCCCCATTATTTCTTCTCCTACTTTTTCTACAGTAAATACATATTTTGAAACCTTAGCATTAACGCTATCATTGGCATCATAATATTTCATCAGTCCTCTTTGCTCTTCTCCCGGAAGATTGCTTACTTCAATAGCTTGTAAAATTTCATCCATATTGTATATTAACTCACTGCTTTCTAATTCTATAGGCTCATTTGATATTTCACGATATCCATGCTGATTTTCTATTTCGTAAATATTAACTGTAAGGGGCATATATAGCTTTAATGTCTTTAGTTCTTTTTCTTCAAGAATCATTATTCCAAGATTTTCGAATAGTAAATTGGAAAGCTTTTGATTATATCCATGATAAATAATGTATCCCTTATCTGAAAATGCTCCATCTTCCTGTGCCGTTTTTTCTCTGCCATATCTTTTAAAATCAATATATTCTTCAATATTTGAATCATATTCAAAATGTCCCGAGTCACAAATCATATATCTTCCATAGCTTTCTACACTATGGATACCATCAAATAATTCAAATTCATACATAGAATCTGCTAGTGCAAAGATTTCTTCAACAGTTCGAGGTTTAACATAGTCCATAAGTTTTTCAAAATATTCTATATCATGGTTGCCTATTTCCTTATAATATTCTGCTAAATTATTTAAGGTATCTATCTTAATTAATCGTGTTGTATCATCAGAAATGATATTTATTATTCTATCTGAAAAGTTATGGCTATCAATTGCAACTTCACAATCATGTAAGTAAGGAGTTTCTAATCTCAACAGTGCCTTTTCAATTTCAACATCAGAACAAGGAAGATAAATAAATTCATTTGCACCTTTTGCAGTCAACTGTATTGTTGCTACAGTTTCTTTCCAATGGTATTGGGGAAACTGCTTGCCATTATATATTTGCTCTGGTTCATTGCTATTCTTATATAAGACTCCATAAGGAGTAATTCTAAAATTAGGATTGTTTTTTATTACCTCCATTGCAAAGGATCCACCATCAAGCTCTTCTAATTCTCTAGTAGCTACTGCTTGCTTTTCTGATAGATATAAGTCTTTTCCTACAGTTTCCAGATTATTAAAGTCACTTACAAGGCTATAGCAATGAGTATTAAAGCTTAAATTGATTAACTCTGCTATTGTTTTCGAATTTTCTGCAAAGGCTGAAGCAAAAAACACTTTTCTTTCCTTTGTATCGAAACTATCCATCCTTTTAAATAAGAAATTTAATTCATCGATATTGCACTCTTTACCTTTTAGAACTTCATTGATATCTGGATCATAAACTACTTCTTCAATATAGCAGTTGGGAGCAATTGAAGTTTCAAGCTCCAGCTGATTATATACCTTGGATATTTCACTTTCCTCATAAGGGAAATTAAACATAATTGACTCATTTTCTTTTCTGTCGATTCTTTTTATTCTAATTAGCATATCTCTCCTCCATTCTATTTTTCAATTGAAAATACATCTGCACCATACTTTGCAATTAATGATGCATTGATTATTATCTTAAATGCATAATCATCAATAAGTTCTTTATCTGCTATCTCACTGATTCTTATATATTCTTTTCCTGACCATATAGTTTTTGCTGTTTGGTATAGGGCGTAGCCAGCTGTACTAATTTGTCTAAGATGTATCTGTGTAAAATCAAATCCATTTAAACAGACCGCATGCTCCGAGATGTTCCATAATACTTCATCAGCAGTAAGAAGAAATATTACTGCAAGATAGGTCGGTGTCCTTTCCCATACTTCAATATCTTGCTTATGGTTTACATGATGAAACCTTTCCTTATGGTTGTAATCTAGAAATAGCTCACCAGTAAATTTGCTGCTAAGTAATTTCAATCTGTTTTTTAGAGCATAATTTTTTATTCTTCCAAAGCAATCTCTTATTAGATCTGTATATTCAATTTCATCTGCCTTTAGTTTTTCTTTGAAACAAAAACAATCATTAGGGTTACCTCTGGTTTTAGCCGTAGATAGACATCCATTACAAGACTTAATACCTCCCTTGCAATTAAAATGATTATTAATGACTATTCCGCTTCTTCTTTGAGGAAAATTAGGTGCCAGCATCATCAGCTGTTCTATTCCTCCAAGTGTTGTACCATACATAAAATATCTTGACATTGTTCTCAGTCCTTTCAATTTTATTTTGAAATAAAAAAGAGGCGAAGCCTATCGATCATAAGTTGATCAAAGACTTCGCCTCTTTTGGTTTCTATATTTAGTTTTGGATTTATATAAAACAAAAGCACCAAGAGTTTTTCATCTCAGTGCTATTGAAGTTTTTTCATGCTATTGTTAGTATAAAATATATGCTCATTTTATGCTAATGGAATATAACCTATTTTTTCACTATCGCAGCACTCAAAACAATAATCATTTCATAATTAATCCTTTATCTATCGCATCTTGGATTATTTGATGACAGCATTTGCCTAGCGGATTTTTCTTTTGACATTGTGAGTTACTCATTGCTCCAGTAATCTCTAAAACCTCTTTCATATTGATAGCTCCATGTTTTACTACCGCATTTATTACTTCTTCTTCTGTAACTTCACTACAATAACATGCATATTTAGGATTTGCATCATTTTTAAACCATATTGGTACTTTTACTTGCTGTTTATTAAATTTATTTTTAGATTCTGTGTTATAGTAAGTAATATCACATTCCTCACTCATACATAAAAAATAATCATTGTCGCCAACTTGTTCCGTTAGTTCGTCAAGTACCATGTGCTTTACTGTAATGCTTTTTACAGGAATACCTTGTTTCTCACATATAGAGCACAAATTATTTTTTTCAATCTTACAAGAAGATTTCTTTGTATTTCCACAATAACATTTATTCAAAATTTCTTTTCCCATTGTTTTCATTCCATCCATGATTTATTTTTATTTCCTAATTATCGCACTGTAAAACTGTTGAAAAGTAATATCAGGATAAAATATATGTTTGTAGCTGATTATAGCCGATAAACATGCTGCTAAATTGATCTTTTTATATAGTTCAGTTATATAATACTACAGATTTTTAACATTAAGTGCTCTAAAAGCATTTAATACTGCGATAATAGTTACACCTACATCTGCAAATATAGCTGCCCACATAGTAGCTATTCCAAAAGCACTCAAAATAAGAACAATTATTTTTATTCCAATTGAAAATACTGTGTTTTGATGAGCAATTCTTAATGTTTTCTTAGAAACTTTTATTGCTGTGGCAATTTTCGAAGGTTCGTCGGTCATAATTACAATATCCGCAGCTTCAATTGCCGCATCAGAACCTAAACCACCCATTGCTATACCAATATCTGCACGGGCTAAAACAGGAGCATCATTGATTCCGTCACCTACAAAGGCAAGTTTACCCTTTGCAGATTTCTGTGCTAATAATTCCTCTACCTTTTCAACCTTATCTCCTGGTAGTAACTCGGAGTATACCTTATCTAATCCAAGCTGCTTAGCAACCTTTGATGCAACATTTTTTGTATCACCTGTTAGCATAACAGTTTGCTTAATTTTAGCTTCCTTAAGTTCCATAATTGCCCGAGCTGAATCTTCTTTAGCTTCGTCTGCAATAACGATATAACCTGCATACTTGTCATCAATCCCAACGTGTACAACAGTTCCAACAACTTCACCTTCATAGCAAGGTATATTCAACTTTTTCATAAGTTTAATATTACCCGCTGAAACCTTTTTACCATCCACTGTTGCAAAAACACCATGACCTGATACCTCTTCTACATCTGAAATACGTCCATTGTCAATTTCCTTGCCATAGGCTTGTTTTAAGGAATTGGAAATTGGATGGTTTGAATAACTTTCTGCATATGCAGTTAATTCTAATAACTCTTCCTTAGAAACTCCTTCTGGATGAACTTCCTGTACATTAAACACACCCTTTGTAAGTGTTCCGGTTTTATCAAATACTATGATTTCAGCTTCTGCTAATGCCTCTAAATAATTACTACCTTTAACTAAAATACCCTTTCTAGATGCTCCACCTATTCCACCGAAGAAACTTAAAGGAATAGAAACTACAAGAGCACATGGGCAAGAAACTACTAAGAACGTTAATGCTCTATATATCCAGTCGCTAAATGTTGCCCCATCTATAACAAGAGGCGGAATAATAGCAAGGAAAACTGCAATAATTACAACAATTGGAGTATAGTATCTTGCAAATTTCGTAATGAATTGTTCTGATTGGGATTTTTTACTACTTGCATTTTCAACTAAATCAAGAATCTTACTTACTGTAGATTCTCCATATTCCTTTGTAACTTCTGCAGTAATAACTCCATTAACGTTGATGCATCCACTTAGGATTTCATGCCCTACTTCTACCTCACGCGGAACAGACTCACCTGTAAGTGCTGATGTATCAACCATTGAATTTCCCTCAATTACCTTACCATCAAGAGGAACTCTTTCCCCAGGTTTAATTACGATTATATCACCAATTTGTACTTCATCAGGGTCAACTTTTATAACTTCATCGCCCCTTTTAACATTGGCATAATCTGGTCGTATGTCCATAGCATCTGCAATTGATCTTCTTGACTTATCAACTGCGTAACTTTGAAACAGCTCACCAACTTGATAAAACAGCATAACTGCAATACCTTCTGGATACTCACCGATTAACATTGCACCAATAGTAGCAATAGACATTAAAAAGTTTTCATCAAAAACTTTACCTTTAAAAATATTTCTAACAGCTCTTTTTACTATATCTCCACCTACAATAATATAACTGATTAGATATAGAGCAATATTTAACCACTCAATATTTGTATCAATTACTATGGCGACAATAAAGAATATTGCACCAATGATTATTCTCCAAAGACGGTTTTTCATGTTCTTACTCCTCCTTTATGCTTTTTTCATAACAGTGTCAGGTTCAATCTTCTTTACGATTTTTTCTGCCTCTTGTACAATTGTAGGCATCTTCTCATCTTCACCCTCAATAACAAGTTTTTGTGTCATAAAGTTTACAGTGGCTTCCTTCACACCATCAAGCTCATTAATAGCTTTTTCCATTTTTGCCGCGCAATTTGCACAATCCAAACCTTCAAGTATAAATTTCTTTTTCATTATTAAATCCTCCTAAATATTACTTGTAATTTTATTTTGAATACTACAAGTCTTTTTCAAATTTTCTTGAAGCATTGCTCATTTGATATGAAGACTTAAATATCTGCCCAAATATCTTCAAAAAATATTCTATTCTACAGCATTACTACTTCTCGTTGATATGAATTAGACCTTGGTCAAATATTTCTCTTACATGATCATCAACTAATGAATAATATACTACTTTGCCTTCTTTTCTGTTTTTCACTAAATTAGCTTGTTTTAAGACTCTCAGCTGATGGGAAATTGCTGATTGTGTCATGTTAAGTAATACAGCGATATCACAAACACACATTTCAGCTTCATGTAAAGCCCATAATATCCTGATTCGTGTTGAATCTCCAAATACTTTAAATAATTCTGCTAGATCATAAAGGCTTTCTTCTTGAGGCATTTTATCTCTAACTTGATTTACAATATCCTCATGAATTACATTGCAGTCACATCTTTCAATTGAATTAAACTTTTCAGTCATATTATCACCTCTTTTTAAATCATTTCACCTGAATACTTGAGCAAGCGTTCATACGTTGTGTATTTATTATATTATTGTTTTTCTCATATGTCAATAGTTATATGAGCATTTATTCAAGTGTTTTTTTATATTATTTGAAATATCTCAAAACCATCTATTACGACATTAGTACCATAAAAGGGTGATTTCAATACAAACTTTTTTTAAAAAATACAATTATTGTAGGTTCTATAAAAGTTTGAAATAAAATTTCAAACTATTAAAAAACTATAGTGGTAGCTGTTTCAAAACAACTACCACTACATTAGATTATATAAAATTCTTATCATCCCAGAGGATTATTTCTCCCTCTTTCTGAGCCATCAATTTTTCCACCTTTATAATGTCATCACTCTTTTTACCCTATGTCATCTATAAATCACCCCAAAAACAGGGGTCAAAAAACGATGTTTTTTCGCTCTATTTTTGCTCCAAAACCGTCCTTAAACCACTATATGTTGTGGTCAACCCCTACTTTTTTCCCCCTGAACCACAATACGTCATCAGAATTATACTCTCAACGTGCGGAGTCATCGGGAACATATCCACGCACTGAACTTTTTCCACCCTATACCCATTCTCCAAAAACACCGGCAAGTCCTTCTCCAAAGATGTCGGTTTGCAGGAAATATAAATAAAGGTTTCCGGCTTATAGTTTATTATTTTATCTATGGCTTTTGGATGGATGCCTTCACGCGGGGGGTCGAGAATTATGATGTCGGGCTTGTCGTTGAGCTCATCTATTTTTTTGAGAACGTCTCCTGCTATGAATGTACAGTTGGTTAAGTTGTTCAGCTTGGCGTTTTCGTTGGCTTTTTCAACTGCTTCTTCCACTAATTCTATACCTACGACCTTTTTTGCGGTAGGTGCTAATATCTGACCTATGGTTCCTGTTCCGGAGTAAAGGTCGAATATAGTTTTATCCTTTGTTGTTCCTATGAAATCTCTGACTATTGTATAGAGCTTTTCTGCTCCGAGGGAGTTTGTCTGGAAAAACGAGAAGGAGGATATGTTGAATTTTAAGCCCAAGAGCTCTTCTTCTATTTTGTCCTCTCCGTAGATAATTTTCATTGTATCCGCTCTTGCTACGTCAGCGACACCGTCGAAAATGGAATGAGCGATACACTTAATTGTTCCTTTTAGTTCTGTGTTTAGTATAAGGTCAACAAATTCCTTTTCATCTAAGGTGCTTTGGCTGGTGGTAATTAAATTAATTAATATCTGTCCTGTTTTTTCTGCTTTTCTTACCAATAAGTATCTTAAAAATCCAATGTTAGTGCTTTTATGGTAGTAGGATTGACTATTTCCTTGGAAATAGCCTAAAATCTTACATAATATTTGTCGAAAATCTTCATCGACGATTGAACAGCCGCTAACATTGACGATGCTGTGAAAGCTGTTTCTTTTATGCATACCTAATGTAAGGGGGCCTTCTTTTATTTCATCACCAAATGAAAACTCCATTTTGTTTCTGTATTCTGTTTTTTTAGGGCTTGGTACAATCGGCAGAAATTCATACGGTTCCGTCAGAACGCTGTCTAATATATCCTTGACCTGGTTCTCTTTCATATTAAGCTGTTTTTCATAAGGAATATTCTGATATGAACAACCGCCGCAAAACAAGAAATGATCGCATCCTGATTTTATTTCATATTCTGCCGGTTCTATAACTTCGACAACCTTAGCTTCTGCGCTGTCCTTTCTTGATCTGCTTATCCTTGCTCTGACCTTTTGCCCTGTAATTGCATTTTTGATTTTTATTCTTTTTCCTTCATAGGTTGCTTTACCTATGTTAGGAAAATTCATATCTTCAATTGTTACTTCTATAATGTCGTTCTTTTTCATTATTTCTCCTACTTGCAATTGACGAGCGATTGATTTGCTGTAGACAAGCAATTGATAAAGTTCTTTTTTCCATTGCACATCTATTGCTATTCTATCGCTAATCCATTGCATATCTATTGTTTAATACTCTACTTCCTCGGGCGCCAATGATAAATCATCCATCATTAATGTATTATCTGCGCCGGTTTCCTTTGCTAATTTTTCTAAGCTCATTTTATAATATTTTGCGTATCCGGTTGCTGCAATGCTTCCATCCTCTAATAATATTTCGCCTGTTCCTTCAAATAATAGTCGGGTATTACGGGTTATTCTTGCAACGCATTTAATTGGTTTATCTATGGGAACCGGTTTTTTATATTTGATGCTTAACTCAACTGTCACACCCCAGGCATCCGGCTCTTCTATCATGATTGCTCTCCCTATAATCTCATCTAAAACTGAAGAAATAACACCGCCGTGAACTCTGTCGGGATAGCTTTGGTGAGTGGGTGTTGGTGTTGAGACGGACATAAGCTCGCCGTTTTCTAATTCATAAAATTTAGTTTTTAATGATTCTTTATTATCTGTTCCGCACACAAAGCAGTACTTGCTTATTTTTTGTTTGTTTTTTACTTTGTATTTCATATTTTACCCCTTTATTGTTATTTATCAAAAAAGACGACTTAGGTTGTAGTCGTCCTTATAGTTGTAATAATCTTTCAGTCATTTCTTTAATTGCTAAAACTACTTCCCTGCTGGGTCTTAAGTTTGAATAATCGCCTACGTAATGTATGAGTCCGTAAGCCGGAAAATTTTGTCCCGTCAATAAATCTGCCGGAACGGGCACGGGAGTCATTCCCATGTGCTGAGCAAATATATTTATAGCATTTAAGCACATATCTCCTCCGCCTTCAGCATTGCCGGCTGTGGTATAAGCAAAAGCTTTTTTACCCCAAAACTTTGAATCAGCCCAATAGGGTGAAAATGAGTCCATAAAGCTTTTCATCGCTCCCGATACATTGCCGTAATACGTAGGAGAACCTATTATAATAATGTCACTGTACAAAAGTTTCTCTGCTTTTGCTTCTTCAACACTTATTATTTCGTTTTTATATTGACCTGCAATATTAAACTGTTTTGCAAGCTCGCTGTAATTCGGATCATTTACTCTTAATATTTGTACTTCCGCATTATGATTTTTAAATTCATTAAAGAATTCTTTTGCCATTAAGTAGCTGTTTCCACATACACTGTGAAATACGATTGAAACTTTTTTGCTCATTAATTTTTGCTCCTTATATTGCACCTTTTCAAATAGTCATTGTCTTCTGCAAACAAACAGCTTAAATAGTCCTCAACTTCTACTGCAGTTTCCATATTTAACGTCCTATTAGCTATTTGCTCCATTTCATTTTTATATAAATTCCTGATTATATACCTTGAGCTTAATATTGATGGTGAGTTCATGCTGAATTCATCCAATCCCATACCTAAAAATATAGGAATAAGCTTTGGATCACCTGCCGCTTCTCCGCACATACCAACCCAAATACCCGCATTATGTGCATTATCTATTATACCCTTTATCAATCTTAATAGTGCAGGATGATATTGGCTGTACAAATGAGACAGTTTTGAATTCATTCTGTCGACTGCCAATGTATACTGAATTAAATCATTGGTTCCTATGCTGAAAAAGTCAACTTCCTTGGCCAATAAATCGGAGATAATAGCAGCAGAAGGTATTTCTATCATTATTCCTATTTCAATATCATCTTTGAAAGGAATTCCTTCTTTTTTAAGGTCTTCTTTCGCTTTTTCAAGGATTTTTTTTGCGTCTCTCAGTTCCTTTATTGTAGAAATCATGGGGAACATAATTTTTACGTTGCCGTAAACACCTGCTCTTAAAATTGCTCTCAGCTGTGTTCTGAATACTTCAACATTTCCAAGGCACAATCTTATGGCTCTGTATCCTAAGAAAGGATTCATTTCCTTCGGGATATCAAAATAAGGGACATTTTTATCGCCGCCTATATCGAGTGTTCTTATGATAACGGGCTTGTCGCCCATTTTTTGCAATACTTCCTTATATTCTTCAAATTGTTCATCCTCTGTAGGTTGACAGTTTCTGTTCATGAAAATAAATTCACTTCTGAATAAACCGATGCCTTCAGCATCATTTTCCAAAACAGAGTCAACATCATGAGGTGTACCTATATTAGCTGACAGAGATACCTCAAAGTTATCTTTTGTAGTGGTAGGCAGACCAATTTGTTTTTTTAGTTCTATCGCTAATTTTTCTAATTTATCTTTTTTCTGTTGATAATAGAATAATTGCTTTTCATTAGGATTAACTATTACTTTCCCTGTTTTGCCGTCGCAAATAACAATATCATCATCCTTGATTTTGTCAATTATATTATCTATTCCTATTACTGTGGGGATACCCATAATCCTCGCTATTATGGCTGCATGTGAAGTTTTCCCGCCAATTTCGGTTATCATTGCTTCAATTTCTCCTTTTTCAAATTGTGCCGTATCTGACGGTGTCAAATCCTTTGCCACAATTATGGAGTCGCTATGTATTTTCGAATAATCCGTATCTTTAATACCAAGCAAAGATTTTAAAACTCTCGACATTACGTCCTTTATATCTTCCGATCTTTCTCTCAAGTAATCATCCTCTATGTTTTCAAATAATTGAATATAATAGTTTGATACTTCATTGAAAGCATACTCGGCATTTACCGCTTCACTCTTTATTTTATTTTCTACTTCTGATAAAAAAGTATCATCTTCAAGCATCATTTCATGAGATTTGAAGATTTGAGCTTCTTTTTCGCCTATATCATTAAGAGTTTTTAAATATAATTCATTTAATTGGTTTTTACCGTCTTCTATTGCATTTCTGAGACGATTTATTTCATTTTGAGTATCATCGACATGAATTTTATTTATATCCATCGGCTTTTTTTCAATGATAAAAGCCCTGCCAATTCCGATACCCGGTGAAACTCCTAATCCTTTCATACTCTCACTACCTTTCTGCCTTAAAATCATCTTTTGTAACAGAACCCACCGCCATAAAAGTGGGAGGCAATTATTTTAGTTATAATATTATAGTATTAATTATAACATATTGTCAACGGATAATATTGCAATTTCAACATTTATTTATGATAATGTTTTCATGTGACATTTATATTTCAATTATAGAGGCAATGATATATAATAGAATTAATAATGATAAACAGGGAAATCTCATTATGTAGAGGATAAACAATAACAAAAGGAGTTCATATGAAAGCGGTCCAGGTCAGAGATTTATTATTAGGTAATGATATACCTAAGATATGTATACCAATTGTTGGCACCACAAAAAATCAAATATTAAATGAAATTGAGCAAGTGAATAAAACTGATCACGATTTAATTGAATTAAGAATAGATTACTTTGAATATTACCATATAAATTCAATCATAGAGCTTCTGAAAGAAATACGTGAAATATATTTTAAACCAATTATTTTCACCCTCAGGACAAAAGACGAAGGCGGTATGAAATTTATAGATGAGGATGCATATTTTGAAATAAACAATTATGTGACAGAATCCGAATTAGTGGATTTGATAGATATTGAATTATTTAAGCCGGAAAATAAGATAAAAAAATTTATAGAAACGGCTCACAAAAGCAATATAAAGGTCATATTGTCCAATCATGACTTTTCTAAAACTCCGGATAAGGAAGAAATATTAAGCAGAATGCTAAGAATGCAGCTTCTTGGAGCTGATATTTCAAAAATAGCAGTAATGCCGACGTCAGAAAGTGATATTTTGACTTTATTGTCTGTCAGCCTAAAAATGAAAACCCTGAAAGCCGACAGACCGTTTATAGCATTGTCCATGGGTTCTTTAGGCACCATAACAAGGGTGGCTTCCGAGTTTTTTGGTTCTTGTATCACCTACGCATCATTGAATAAAAATTCTGCACCGGGGCAGCTGAGTGTTGAGGATACAAGAGAGGTCATGAGGATTTTTCGTAATAAGTAGGGAGATCCCTCACTACGTTCGGGATAACAAAACGGTATAGAGGTTTTCTATACCGTTTTCTGACACCAAATTAAAAATTTGGGTCATCTGCTTAAATTCTTTCTAACTTCATTCCTGTGTCAATGCCGTTTAAGTTCTGAACTTCCATCGCAGCGTCATCAACTTTTTCAATTGTATCTGCCAGTGTTTCTATTTTGATGAATTCGCCGAATTCCTTAACAGCTTTGTCTATTTCTTCTGTACCTTTATAGAATATTTTTATTCTGTCCATCATTTCATATCCGTTGTTCTTTCTCATCTGCTGAACCTTGGATGTAAACTCGCGGGCAAAACCTTCATTAATCAAATCCTCGGTTAATTCTGTATCTATGATCGTAAATAAGTTGTTGCCTGTTGATACATCATATCCTTCTTTTGCAGCTATACGGATATCCAAAAGCTCATCATTAAGCTCTACCGTCTGACCGTTTACAGTTAGCTCACATTTTTCTCCTGACTGAACCTTGCTGATTATTTCTAAGGAATCAGCTTTTGCCAATTCAGCAGCAAAAAGCTTAACGTTGCTTCCAAGCAAAGGTCCTGCAACCTTAAAGTTTGGTTTAAGTGAGAAATCCATGAATTCTTTTAAATCATGTTCAAACACAACTTCTTTAACGTTCAATTCTTCTTTTATCAACGGAACTAAATCTTCTATTAATTCCTGATATTTTCCGTCTATATGAATTTTTCTTATCGGCTGTCTCACCTTGATTTTAGCATTTTCCCTTGAGCTTCTTCCAAGCTTAACTAAATCCTTTACAAGATCCATTCTCTTTTCAACGTTTTCGTCTATTAATTCCTCATGTGATTCAGGATAGTAGCTTAAATGAACTGATGCTTCTCCTGTTAAATTTCTGTATATTTCTTCAGACAAATAAGGTGCAAACGGGGCCGTTAATTGTGCAACACCAACCAATATTTCATATGTTGTATTGTAAACTGCCTTCTTGTCTTCAGTAAGGTCTGTTGCCCAGAATCTTCTTCTTGAACGTCTGATATACCAATTTGACAAATCTTCATTTACAAATTCCTGAATTGCTCTTACGGTCTTGTTGTGGTCATAAACGTTCATGCTTTCTCTTACATATTTAACTAAATTGTTGAATTTAGATATAATCCATCTGTCTAATTCAGGTCTGTCCTTGTATTCGATAAAGAATTCCTTGGGGTTTATAGAATCTGTATTAGCATAAAGAGCAAAGAATGTATAAACATTTTTTATAGTTCCGAAATATTTGCTTAATACTTCTTTTAATCCGTCCTCATCAAATTTTGTAGGTGCCCATGCAGGTGAAACGTATAATAAATACCATCTCAATGCATCTGCGCCGTATCTGTCAAACAAATCGAAAGGGTCAACCGTATTTCCTCTTGATTTAGACATTTTCTTGCCGTATTTATCAAGTATCAGGTCGTTAACCAGCACCCTCTTATACGGAGATTTTCCCATAACGAAAGTGGAAATTGCTATCAGTGAATAGAACCATCCTCTCGTCTGGTCGATACCCTCACAGATAAAATCTGCCGGGAACAAATCGTCAAATCTTTCTTTATTTTCAAACGGATAGTGCCATTGTGCATAAGGCATGGCACCTGAGTCAAACCAGCAGTCGATTACATCTTTAACTCTTGTCATATGCTTGCCGCATTCAGGGCAAACTATATGAACATCATCAACATAAGGTCTGTGAAGCTCTATTGTTTTTTCATCTATTTTTTCTACTGCTTTTTCAGCTAACTCTTTTCTTGAGCCGATGCTTTCCACATGACCGCAATCACATCTCCACAGCGGCAGCGGAGTACCCCAATAACGGCTTCTTGAAATAGCCCAGTCATTTAAGTTTTCAAGCCAGTTTCCAAAGCGCTTTTCACCGACAAATTCAGGATACCATTCAACAGAATTGTTATTATCAATTAATATATCCTTTAATTTTGTCATTTGAATGTACCAGCTTGGTCTTGCGTAGTACAATAAAGGTGTATGGCATCTCCAGCAGTGCGGATAGTTGTGAAGAACAGGTTCCTTTTTATAAAGCTTGTTGTTTTCCTTTAACCATTTTAATATCGGCTGGTCAGCATCCATTACAAACATTTCCGACCACGGTGTTCCTCTGAATCTGCCCGTGTCATCGACAGGATTTAAAACAGGAAGACCATATCTTACTCCCGTGTTATAGTCATCTTCACCAAATGCAGGTGCAGTATGAACTATACCTGTACCGTCTTCAGTCGTTACATAATCGGCACATGCTACATAGAATGCTTTTTTATTTGACGGAACTTCAACGAAAGGCATAAGCTGTTCATATTCGATGAACTCCAAGTCCTTGCCCTTCATTTCTTCCATTACTTCGTATTCTTCATTTACAACCTTATCTGCCAATGCTTTTGCAAGAATATATACCTCGCCTTTTACATCCTCTTTATCTTTTGTTCTTACCTTTACATAATCAACCTCAGGATGTACTGCTAAGGTAACATTGGACAATAAGGTCCACGGAGTTGTTGTCCATGCAATAAAATATTCATCTGCATCTTTTCTCTTGAATTTTGCATATGCAGTTACTGTTTTTATTTCTTCATATCCTTGTGCAACCTCGTGAGATGCAAGACCTGTTCCGCATCTCGGACAGTATGGAAGTATTTTGTGACCTTCATACATGAGTCCCTGCTTGAACATGTTGTCAAGTATCCACCATTCTGACTCAATATAGTCATTTTCCAATGTGATGTACGGATCGTCCAAATCTATTAAATAAGCCATACGTTCAGTCATTTCGCGCCATTGTGCTTCATAGGTAAATACTGAATGACGACACTTTTCATTGAATTTATCGATACCATATTGCTCAATATCTGTTTTATCCTTTAATCCTAATTGTTTTTCAACTTCAATTTCTACCGGTAATCCATGGGTGTCCCAGCCTGCTTTTCTGTTTACCTGATATCCTTCCATTGTTTTGTATCTGCAAACAGAATCCTTCAATGTTCTTGCTATAACATGGTGAATACCCGGTCTGCCGTTAGCAGTCGGCGGTCCCTCATAAAATATAAACGGTTCTTTATCTTCTCTTGTTTCAACACTTTGTTTTAATAAATCAATCTCATTCCAATATTTTGATATTTCTTGTTCATATTGTTTATAATCTGCTTTTGAGATATCTTTAAATTGCTTCATGCTTTTTCCTCCTGTAATAAAATAGTCCCATGTCAAAGACATGGGACGAAATTCGCGGTACCACCCAAATTACATATAAATACTCTAAATTATATGTCACTCGAAAATTTAACGCATTTATACGTAATCTCTTACTGTTATTTCGGAAATTAAACTCATGGATGATTTTCAACACACTTGGAATTATAATCTCGCACCAAATGATTATATCTCTTTTAGACCGCCCTGCGCCTACTGTTCCAATCACTGTATTTGGATTTTAATATACGTATCATCTTACATTAAATCAAAAATATTGTCAAGATTTAATTTCTTTAACCATACTAACTTCTCGACAGTCAAGTGGTTATAATATTTTTAATAACTAATAAAAAATGCTTGTTTTTATTTATTAAATTGAAATCCACCAACACACTCCAAATTTATCAATAACAGTGGCACAACATTTGCTCCACGGAACTTCATGAATGGGATTAATAATAACACCGCCATTGCTCAAAATATTAAAGGCATTATAAACCGATTCTTCGCTTCCCATCTCAAAAACATTAAAAGTCATTGTTTCCCATTTCATTTTATGAACTAAGTTTATGTCACAAGGGTTTGCTGCTTCGCCTAATGCTAAAAAACCTTCACCATTTACGGATAATTCACAGTGTACATAAGCAGTTTCGGTATCATTTTTCACTTCAAATGTAATTTCTGCGCCAAAAGCTTTGCAATACATTTCTGCCGCTTCAAAACTACTTTTCACATAAACTTGAGTATAATTTTTCATATTTACCTCTGCACAAAATATCAATACCATTACACAAGCTTGTTTTGCTTGACTTGCGTACTATATCTCAACTAATCTTGATTTATTTGTAACTTAACTATAAATATCATATATCTATACATATTTCTCTAAAAATTCAGATGGTGTTAATATTTCAGGTCGCTCTATTTCTATATTTGTAAAATCCTTATCACCTGTAATTAAAATATCAACATCTGCTGTTATAGCGGAATATAGTACTGCCTCATCATTTTTGTCACGAATTTCAAACAGATGATGATCAGGAATCGGCTCTGGGGTATAAAAATATTCAAAAGGTAAATTCACAAGAAAAGCTTCAATCTGTTTTACTTTTGATGGAAATTTTTCTTTTACTACATAACGTAATTCTGCAACTACATATGAGCATAATACCAATGAATGCTTTGTTGCAAGAGATTTAATGATTTCATTCATAATTCTGCTTCTAAATACAATAGCTGAAATTAAGATATTTGTATCAAGCATGACTCTCATCTTACTCTTTCCTCCGCTCAGCACGCACTTCCTTTACCATACTAACTACATCATCAATATCTTTTAAATCATATTTTTCTGCTTCTCCGTCGAATTCCTTCCTGATATTTTCAAAGGCAATCATGGTAGGGTTAATAAGCACATATCTGCCATTTTCCTCTATAAAAGCAACTTTGTCTCCATCTTTTAAATTAAGACTTCTACGAATACCAATAGGTAAAGTAATTTGTCCTTTTGAAGTAATCTTAGCAAGTTCCATAACAACACCTCCATTCATTGTTTTCCTTACTTTATATTATACTATCTTACACTAAAATTATCAACACTTTTAAGATATATTTTTAATAATGTATGATTGATTTATTTGATTCTCTTTATCTCTCTCTTTTACATAATGTCTGTACTCAATATGTGTACCTTCTTTTTTTATTGCAATCATTTCAGTCTGTATTGTAACATTTTCAATAAAATCTCATAAATTAGCCTAAGGATACATTGTTTCCCGCCGCTAACTTTTAAGAGATATATTTTTATAAAAATCAAAATAAGCTATTGCATCTTCAGAACTTTAGGTATATAATGTAATAAATATTAGGTATACCTAAATATCAGGAGGAAGCAATATGACACCAAATAAAGAAGATTATTTGAAAGCTATTTACAAACTTGGAGGAATGGAACATCTGGTTAATAATAAGCAAATTTCGGATGAATTACAAATTGCCCCTGCTTCCGTAACGGAGATGCTTGGAAAACTGAAACGCGAGGGGCTGATATATTATGAAGCATACAAAGGTTCACGGCTGACTCAGGAAGGAATACGTGTTGCAATCACTCTGGTAAGAGGACATCGTCTTTGGGAAGTTTTTCTTATGCGGCACTTAGGATATTCATGGAGCGAGGCTCACGAGGATGCGGAGCTTCTGGAGCATATCACTCCGCCGCGCCTGACTATGCGTCTTGATAAATTTCTGAATTATCCGGCGTACTGTCCTCACGGCAGTGCGATACCAAGTACTGACGGACAGATTGACAGCACGCCGTTACTTCCGCTTAACCTGCTGCCTGTGGGAGAAACCTCGCATATCCGCCGGGTAAAGGAAGAAAAAGAATTGCTGGATTATTTGCAGTCATCCGGAATCACCATCGGAAGCTCTGTCCGTATTGTGGAGGCAGGAGCATACGAAGGTCCATTCACTCTTGAAATCAACGGCAAATGTATTCAAATCAGTTATAAAGCTGTCTGTCAAATCTATGTAGATGAGACACGGCAATAACGCCGAATATATTATTTCAGGAGGTTTATATGAATAAGAAAATCAGTGCTCTTCTGAGCACAGCTTTAAGTCTTGCATTATTATTTGCGGGCTGCTCTGCTCCCGCGGCAAATACAGATTTTTCGGAAGATAAGATAAACATAGTAGCAACTACAACCATGCTTGCGGATTTATCCGCCGTTATAGGCGGAGAACGGGTTAATGTAAACGGTCTGATGGGTCCGGGTATTGACCCTCATCTCTATCAGGCCAGCGCAGGTGACGTGTCGCTTATGCAAAAAGCTGATGTTGTCGTATATAACGGTCTGCATCTTGAGGGCAAAATGGGTGAAATCTTTGAAAATCTGTCCGGACAGGGACTTACAGTCATCTGTATTGAGGATGGTATGGATGAAACTCAGCTTCTCGCATCGGAGGATGACAGCTCGGTACATGACCCGCATATCTGGTTCGACGTATCACTGTGGAAGAATGCCGCCAAAATTGTGGCAGATGGACTCTCCAAGGCTGACCCTGAGGGTACGACCGAATATCAGAAAAACTTAAACTCTTACCTGAAAGAACTAAATGAAGCAGATACTTACATCCGTAACAGAGCAACAGAGCTGACACAAGAACAAAGGATATTGGTGACGGCTCATGATGCTTTCCAATATTTTGGTGAAGCCTATGGATTTGAAGTTCGAGGCCTACAAGGCATCAGCACAGATTCGGAAGCAGGAACAGCGGACGTGAGCGGGCTGGCAAATTTCATTGTGGAAAGACAGATTAAAGCCATATTTGTGGAATCCTCCGTTCCTCCCAAAACCATAGAAGCATTGCAGGCAGCGGTAAAATCTAAAGGCTTTGATGTTGCCATAGGAGGCGAGCTGTACTCCGATTCTTTGGGTGATGCAAATTCCGGAGCTTCTACCTATATCCTGACCGTCAAAGCAAATATTGACACGATTGTAGATGCCTTGAAGTAACGGGAGGTATAAAATGAATAAACAAAACTATGCGGTAGAGGTGGAAGACCTCACCGTTGCTTATGATATTAAACCGGTTCTTTGGGATATTGACCTCAAAATCCCGAAGGGAAAGCTTATGGCAGTTGTGGGTCCAAACGGAGCGGGAAAAACAACGCTGATCAAAGCTATGCTTGGACTATTAAAACCTGTAACCGGCACGGTTCATTTTATGAATGGGAACGGTGATATGCGTATGCTGAAAAATCGTATCGGATATGTGCCTCAAAGCGGCAGTGTAGACTGGGATTTTCCGACCACTGTGCAGGATGTGGTGCTGATGGGCTGCTACGGCAAGCTGGGCTGGATTCGCCGTCCCCGCAAGACGGATGTAGAGCTGACACGGCAGATGCTTAAAAAGGTCGGCATGGAGGAATATGCCTCACGGCAAATCAGCCAGCTTTCCGGAGGGCAGCAGCAACGGGTATTTCTTGCCCGCGCCCTTGCTCAGGAGGCTGACGTATATTTCATGGATGAACCGTTTAAGGGTGTGGATGCCCGGACGGAACGTGCCATTGTTGCACTTCTGAAGGAATTGAAGGAGCAAGGAAAAACTGTTGTAGTTGTCCATCATGACTTGCAGACTGTACCGGATTATTTCGACTGGGTGACACTGATTAATCTTCGTGTAGTTGCCAGCGGTCCGGTGGAAGAAGTGTTTCACGACGAAAATCTTAAGAAAACTTACCTCAGCTCCGGTACACTTCTGAGGAGCGTGGTATGACATGGATAACATTCTGGCTTTATTTCAGGACTACACTTTTCAAACCGTAGCACTCGGTTCCGCACTTTTGGGTATAATCAGCGGTGTACTGGGCAGTTTCGCCGTCTTGCGCAAACAAAGTCTTTTAGGTGACGGAATATCCCACTCCGCTTTGCCGGGCGTTGTCATGTCATTTATTCTGACAGGCAGCAAAAATACGGAAATTCTTCTTTTAGGAGCCCTTGTTTCAGGTCTTTTATCTACTCTTTTTATTGTAGGTATAGTAAGGCATACCCGCATCAAGTTTGACAGTGCTCTTGCCTTAGTGATGTCTGTCTTCTTCGGGATGGGTCTTGTGCTGTTGACCTATGTACAGAAAATTCCCAACTCCAATCAGGCAGGATTGAAGCGCTTTATTTTCGGTCAGGCATCCACACTGCTGCAAAGAGATATTATCCTTATGATTGTTTGCGGAATTATCCTGCTGACCTTAGTGCTGTTATTCTGGAAAGAATTCAAGCTTTTTACCTTTGACAGTGATTTTGCAAAGAGTCTCGGTTTTTCTCCCGGCAAGCTTAATCTCCTTCTGTCATTTATGATTGTAATGGCAATTATTATCGGGCTGCAAACCGTAGGTGTCATCCTGATGAGCGCCATGCTGATTACTCCGGCAGTAGCAGCCCGGCAATGGACTGATACACTCCGGGGAATGGTGACCCTTTCCGCACTGTTCGGAGCTGTGTCGGGCGTTGCGGGAACCATATCCAGCTCTTTGATTCCAAAGCTGCCCACCGGGCCTGCCATTGTAGTATGCGTGAGCTTTATCGTCTTGATAAGTGTGCTGTTCGCACCGGGCAGAGGTGTGCTTCACCAGCTTTACCGTCACAGGAAAAACCGGATATTATATAAATTGGAAGGGGGTATACGAGATGTCTCCCCAAATTGAAATTCAGATTATTGCTGTAATTGTGGCTGTAGGGTGTGCTCTGCCGGGTGTGTTTCTGGTTCTCCGGAAAATGTCCATGATGTCTGATTCCATTACACATACCATACTGCTGGGTATTGTGATTGCCTTCTTCATCACACATGATCTTTCGTCACCTTTATTAATTGCAGGAGCTGCCCTTATGGGTATTATGACCGTCTGGATAACAGAAACACTTAGCCGGACGCGGCTTTTAGCTGAGGATGCCGCAATCGGTGTAGTGTTCCCTTTGCTTTTCTCAATCGCCATCATCCTGATTACCCGCTATGCCGGTTCTGTTCACCTTGATACAGACTCCGTACTTTTGGGAGAGCTGGCTTTTGCGCCTTTTGACAGGATGATAGTGGCAGGTACGGATATAGGTGCAAAAGCAATTTACACCACGGGAACACTCTTACTCATTAATCTTGCATCCATAACAATTTTCTTCAAAGAATTGAAGGTGACAACCTTTGATCCCATGCTGGCTGCCGTACTGGGTATTTCACCCGCGCTGGTGCATTACGGACTGATGACGCTGGTATCTCTTACCGCCGTAGGTGCATTTCAGGCAGTAGGTTCCGTCCTTGTAGTGGCTTTTATGATCGGTCCTCCTGTAACGGCTTATCTGTTAACCGATGACCTGAAAAATATGCTGATTTTAAGCGGAGTTATAGGAGCGATAAACGGAATTATAGGATATCAGGCGGCAGCTGCGCTGGATGTTTCCATCGCGGGAAGCATGGCAGTAATAACAGGATTCAGTTTTTTTGCGGCATTTATTTTCACTCCGCGCAAGGGACTTCTAAGCACTATGTTTAAACGCAGAAAACAGAAATTTGAATTTGCAAAAGCCACACTTCTCTTTCACCTATATAACCATAAAAGCAGTGAAAAAGAAGTCAGCGGATCGAAAGTTGAAGCTGTACAAATTTATTTCCACTGGAGCACCGATTTTACCTCAAAAATAATTAAATCCTTAGAACGCGAAGGTTGCATTGAGCTTAATAAAGGTTTTGTAAAGTTGACCGACGGATGCGATTTCTCAGACTCTTTCTTCTTCACATCTGTCAAAGACAGAACTCTGTTAAACCAAGAATAATGTATAGAATAAATTGATTTATTTATGAAACAATATTTAAAACTGTGTAAAGAAGAAAGAGGTAATATATGGAATACCCACGACGTTCATATTGGCATGAATCGGCTGATAATAAAATTGAAGCTACACAAAGTAAGGATAAATTAAACGGCAGCAGCTACGATGTTTTAATAATCGGAGCAGGACTTACAGGACTTAACACTGCTTATTTGTTAAAAGACAGCGGTCTGAAAATAGGAATAATAGAAGCTGCAACAGTCGGTTATGGAGTAACCGGCTATACAACTGCTAAAATTACCGTCCAACATGACTTGATTTATGATTATTTAATAAACAGCTTTTCTCTTGAGGAAGCAAAAAAATATCTTAAAGCCAATGAAGAAGGAATAAAGCTATATAAAAAAATAATCGAAGAAAATAATATTCAATGTGATTATAAGGAGCAAACTGCATATGTCTATGCTGTAGATGATAATGAGCATAATGAAATAAAAAAAGAGCTCGAGGCGTACAATAAGCTTGGAATTGACGGTTTTTACACTGAAAGCATTCCTGTCCCCCAAAAAGTAAAGGGGGCTATAGGCATTAAAAATCAGGGACAGTTTAATCCTCTTAAATATTTATATACACTATATAACATTATCAGCAAGTCTGAAAACTGTGAAATTCATGAAAACGTAAGGGCTCTGAATATTGAACCTTCAGAGGGTAAACATTTAGTGACAACAGATGCAGGAAAAGTAAAAGCTGATAAGGTAATAGCAGCAACGCATTATCCCTTTGATAACAGCTTCGGGCTATACTTTTTAAGGCTATATCAGGAAAAGTCATACGTTATCGCTGCAAAAACAAAAGAAGAACCATTTGAAGGAATGTATATAAATCACACTGACCCTGTATACTCCATGAGATATCAGTTTTCTGATAAGGAAAATTTTTTATTATTAGGGGGAGGAAAACACCGTACGGGAGAAAAGGAAAATGAAGAGGATTCCTACTGGGAATTAGAGGATTTCTTAAACAAAAACTTCACCGGCGCAGAAATAGTTTCAAAATGGTCGACACAGGATTGTAAGAGCTACGATAAAATACCTTTTATCGGGTTATACTCCAACAGTGTAGACAACTTATACGTTGCAACGGGTTTTAAAAAATGGGGTATGTCTCACTCTGCCGCTGCAGCCATAATTTTAAGAAACAAAATATTGAATATAGAAGATGATTTTTCTGATGTATTCAATCCATCAAGATATACTATAGCTCAATCTTCAATGGAATTTTTTAAATCTGTTGGCGTCATATTAAAATCATTTGCAAAAAGAGTGGCTCCGCCACCTGACGATGTCGATGATATTGCAGTTGGAGAAGGTAAAATTATAAATCACAACAGCATGAAGGTTGGTGTATATAAGGATGAAAAGGGAGATTATTTCTTAATCAATCCTGTATGTTCTCACTTGAAATGTTCACTTTCATTTAATGAAGCAGAAAAAACATGGGATTGCCCATGTCACGGCTCAAGGTTTGATATAAAGGGAAATGTGTTGGAAGGTCCTGCGGTTAACCCCTTGGACAGAATTCATAATGTGAAAATATCACGATAGATAATAGGCTGTTGAAAAAACTCATCCTATAAGGCGCCGGAAGCCGGGCAAACGCAGCGTATTAAACATACGTGAGGATTGACCGGCTGAACGGCAACGAAGTAGGGGGACTTTTTCGGCAGCCTACATACCATATATTTCGTATACGTCCTTTGTGTATTTGCCGTTTTCACCGTAAATATAAAGCGGCGGATCGAATTTCAATTCAGGATTTCCGTTTTTGGAAGCTCTGATTAAAATCATATTTGGCTTTTCAGCAGCTCTCGGGTGGACAAAGCGTATTTGTTTTGGCTCCAGACGATACTTTCTTAAAAGACACATTATATCTGCTAATCTGTCGGGACGGTGAACCATGTAAAAACGACCGTATTGCTTTAAGAGGGACGATGCCTTGCTTATAACATCCTCTAAGGAGCACATTATTTCATGCCTTGAGATTGCCTTTTTATCTGAAGGATTTATAATTCCGCTGTTGTTCAGTTTGTATGGAGGATTAGAAATTACTGCGTCAAATGAATTTGGCCGGAGATAATTTAAAACATCCTTTAAATCAATATTCAAAACTTCAATTTTATCCTGCAGATTATTCAGCTTGACGCTTCGTGCTGCCATCTCCGCTACTTCTTCCTGTATTTCAATTGCATATGCTTTGGAATAATTCTTTTTTCCGCTTAGAAGTATAGGAATTATGCCTGTACCAGTACCTAAATCAACTACGGTAGAATTGTTTTTTATATCGCAATAATTTGTCAGCAGGACTGCGTCCATGCCAAAGCAGAACCATTTTTTATTTTGAATGATTTTTAATCCGTTACATTGCAGATCTTCAATTTTTTCATTTTCTTTAAGCTCTATGTTCATAAAATGCACTCTCCAACAGCTTCTTTGTGTAGCTTTCTTTTGGATTTAAAAATACTTCTTTGGCTTCTCCCATTTCCACTATATTGCCCTTGCTCATTACAATTATCATATCGGACATATAATTTACAACACCTATATCGTGAGAAATAAATATGTAGGAAATATTATATTCCTTTTGCAGCTTTTTTAATAAATTCAGTATTTGAGCCTGAACTGAAACGTCTAATGCCGAAACCGGTTCATCACAAACTATCACCTTTGGATTTACAGCTAAAGCTCTTGCTATAGCTGCTCTTTGGCACTGACCGCCGCTGATTTCCGAAGGATATTTATTTTTTATATTCTTATCCAGCCCGACCTTCTCCAGCATTTCTTCTACTTTAATCATTGCATCTTTTTTATTTTTTTCTATATTAAAAGTGATTAACGGAAAGGCAATATTATCTCCTACTGTATAGTTAGGGTCCATGGAGCCCTTGGGATCCTGAAATATGAATTGAACATTTTTCCTGTAATCGCAGCATTCTTCACTCGTCATTTCCTCTATATTTTTCCCATAATAAAATACATTGCCATAGGATGGTTTTTGTAATCCTCCTGCAATTTCACCGGTTGTTGATTTCCCGCTTCCGGACTCTCCTACAATTCCGACAGTTTTTCCTTCCTCAACCTTAAAGGAGGAATTCTTAACTGCCGTCACCTTTTCCTGTGTCTTACCTGTCAGGAAATGCTTTTTTACAATATATTCTTTTCTTATGTTTTTTACTTCAATAACTGTTTTCATTTTTCCTCTTAATATAGATTACATCTGTAATAATGTCCGCCATCGTTATGTTCCTTTACGCTCATACTGCAAACATCCATAACGAACGGACATCTTTCTTTAAACAGGCATCCTTGACTGTCTCTTCCCTTTTCAGGAACAAACCCCTTTATTTCAGGAATCGGTTCATTTTTTTTAATATTCATGGAAGGCATCAATTTTATTAATAATTTCGTATAGGGATGCTTTGGGTTTTCAAATATATCCGACCTATAACCGGATTCTACGATTTGACCGGCATACATTACACCAATTTTGAGACAGTAATGCTTTATTAAGCTTAAGTCATGTGATATCAGCAATATTGAAATTCCCGTATCTTCATTGATTTTCTTAAACAATTCCATAACCTGCTTTTGCACTGTGCTGTCCAATGCAGTTGTTGGTTCATCTGCTATTATAAAATCAGGATTATTCATCAATGCCATCGCGATATTTACTCTTTGGCGCATACCGCCGCTTAATTGCCATGGATAAAAATTAAGAATATTTTTCGGGTTATCAAAACCAACCATGCGCAGCAGCTCACAGCTGATTTTTAAGCCCTCAGCTTTACTTCTTTTCATATGATGCACGTATCCGTCAGTTATTTGATTTTTAATTTTTATCATGGGATGCAGGAAAAATACGGTATTTTGCGGTATATACCCTGCTTTTTTTCCTATATACGAAGCCGCTTCGCTATGTGAGGTTTTTAAAATGTTCTTCCCTGCAACTGTTATTTCATCTGCAGTTAATTTTAGTCCCTCAGGCAGCAAATTAATAATTGATTTTGCGGTTAAGGTTTTTCCTGAGCCGGATTCTCCCACCAATCCGTATATATCGCCTTTTTCGATAGTAAGGGATGTGTTACTCACAAGAGTGTTGTTTCCGTCTTTTATATTAAGGTTTTTTAATACAACCGTCTCATTCATTGCCGGACCTCCTGTGAATCAACATATCGTTTAATCCGTCTCCAATAAGCATAAATCCAAGAACAGTTATAATTATCGCTATTCCGGGAGCAACCGCTAAATAAGGATAATTAAGAAAAAACTGTCTCGATTCACTTAGCATCAGACCCCAGCTTGCAAAGGGCTGCTGTATTCCAAGTCCTAAAAATGACAATGACGTTTCGATCATAACTGCGGAACCTATGGCCGAACTGAATTGAGTTATCAACCTTGGAAGCATCGCAGGTATATAATGTCTCACAAAAATTGTTGAATTTGAACTGCCATAGCTTCTTGCAGCCTTTATATACAAAAGATTTTCAGTATCTAAAATCATCGAGTAAACTAATCGCGAAAAAACAGGCACCATAAAAATACTTATGGCAATCACCGACCCCTTGATACCCCTTCCTATAACCGTAACAAGCATCAAGGCAAGCAATATTCCCGGAAAGGCCATTAAACCGTCCATTATTCTCATAATAACAGCACTTATAAACTTATTGTTAATTGCGGCAATTGCCCCTAATATAATTCCGATAAACGTACCTAAGGTTACAGAACCGATTCCTACTAAAAGCACATTCCTTGACCCGTACATAATCCTTGAAAGTATATCTCGTCCAAAATTATCGGTTCCTAAAATATATTCACTGTTCATACCGGGTTTTAAAAATTTTTGTGAAATATTCATTTCATTCGGTTCATGAGGCATATATATGAATGACAATAAGCAAACTGCCAAAATTAAAATTACAAGAAAAATTCCAAGAGCTATGCTTAAATTTTTTTTCATTTATTCTCCTCTTTCGACGGATTTAATCCTTGGATTTATAGTCATTATCAATAAATCGACCATTAAAGTAATAAATATAACTGTTGCGGTAATAAACATTACCAATCCTTGCAACAGAACTATATCTCTTCTTTCAACTGCCGTTAAAACTAACCTTCCTATGCCCGGAAGAGCAAAAATAGTTTCTACAACCACTGTTCCTCCCGCAAGCTTTGCAAACTGCATGCCTATGATTGTGACCGGAGCAATTAATGCACCTCTTAAGCCGTATTTCATATATATCTTCCACTTGCTGAGCCCTTTAATTCTTGCAGCATCCATATAATCCTGCTTTAATGAATCGAGCATGGAGCTTCTGACTATTCGAAGAAGCGTCCCTGTTTCACCTATGGCAAGAACTATAGCAGGAAGGGTTATGCTTTTTAAAAATCCTTCGAAGCTGCTGTTTATGGGAACAAAGCCGGATATAGGAAACATTTTTAACTTAAGCCCAAAATAAACAATAAAAACCATTCCTATCCAAAAGGAAGGAATGGCTGTTCCGAGCTGCATAATGCTTCTGGAAAAATAATCGATTATTGAATCTTTTTTCACAGCAGACAGAATACCGAAAAAAAGAGCTGTAATCGTTGCTATGGTCATGGCAAAAACTGCTATTGAAAATGTAACAGGTATTGCTCTAAGTATTAGTGCAGTAACCGATTCACCATATACATAGGATGTTCCCAAATCAAATTTAAGCAAATCAAATAACCATCCTAAATATTGCTGATAGTATGGTCTGTTTAAACCCATGGCTATATGAAGGTCCTCTATTGCCTCGGGAGTTGCATCTGTGCCGAGTATAAGCTGTGCAGGATCTCCCGGTATAATCATGAGAACAAAAAATGTAATCATTGATACCACTAACAGTATAACTAAAGAGCTTTTAACTCTGTTTATCACATATTTTAACATTTTTCACCTTGTTTTATTATTAGGTAAAATACACTTCCTTGAAATCATAAAAATCTAACGGGAATATCTGCATTCCATCTACATTTTTCTGCAAAGCAAGCATCGTTCTTGGTGTCTGCAGATATATTGCAGGAAGCTTCTCAGCAAGAATAACCTGGATATCTTTGTATATTTCTTTCCTCTTATCTCCGTCAAGCTCTTGCAAAGCTCTTTCTAACAATATATCAACTTCGCCTGTCGTCAGGCTTATATAATCATTGCTTGTTGATTTATATCTTGATAAAAATGCATAGGCATCAAGTCGGCCGGTATGACCTACCACAGTCATATCAAAATTCTTTGCTCCGTAAACATCGCTTAGCCAGGTTCCCCATTCAATTATTTCTATTTTAGCATTTATGCCGATTTTGCTTAATTGATCTGCAATGACCTGACCTGCGTCAACATGAAGCTGATAATTTTTAGGAAGTGATAGTCTGACATCAAATCCGTTTTCGTATCCTGCTTCCTTTAACAATTCCTTTGCTTTTTCAGGATTATATTCTATTACATCATTTGTATCAAAGTAATCCGGTGAAGTAGGAGGCAAATGTGAACCGATTTTATCTCCATAGCCAAACATTGAAGCATCAATCACTTCATTTTTGTTAATCGCCATCGCCATCGCCTGTCTTACCTTTTCATTTGACAATATCGGATTATTTGTATTTAAAGACATAATTTGAACAGCATTCATCGGTTCAGATATAACTTTGTATTCAGATGTATTTTCAACTATGGTAACCTGATCACCCGTTAATGGAATTATATCCAAATCCCCTAACTGAAAGCTTGCCATCATAGATGTCGCATCAGGTATCAGTACCAATTTAACTGTTTCAAGCTTTGCCTTATCTCCATAGTAATTTTCATTTCTCTGCAATGTAAGATGCTGCTGAGGAACCCAATCCTTCAATGTAAACGCACCGGTTCCGATAGGTTTTGTTTTTAAATCAGCTTGCGCTTCCTCGGGAACAACCGCTGCCCAAGGATAGGCAAAGTTTTTTAACAATTCAACATCCAATGTTTCTGTTATAAATTTTATAGTAGTATCATTTAAAACTTCTATTTTAATTATATTTGCATAATCCCTTGCTCTCGGGCTTTCTGCATCCTTCAGTCTGTTAAATGAATATTCTACATCATTTGCAGTCATTTTTCTTCCGTTGTGAAAGCTTACATCATCCCTTAAATTAAATGTAATTTCCATACCGTCTTCAGAAATATCCCAGCTTTTAGCCAATCTCGGAATCAGTTCCCAATCGGGTGCTACTCCAACCAAGGTATCATAAATATTATTAGTTACTGTAAATGTGGAAGCTGCTGCAGTTCTGTGAGGATCAAGACCTTCGGGTTCTGTGGTATAACCCATTACAAGATTCGTCTTGATATCTGCATTCTCGTTTGGTGTGTTTTCTTGATTTGCACATGCTGTTATACTTAAAACCACAAGAACAACAGCTAAAACTAAAATAGTTTTAAAGTTTTTCATCTTCTTAATCCTTTCAGTTAATAAAATTTTTTGTAAAATATCTTTTACTGAACTACTTTTTCAATATAATAATATTCTGCCTATTTTCAAACTTTATAATCAAATCATTAATATGTATCTGTAATAAGCTATAAAAATATATATTATTATAAATCATTTTAGGTTTAACACAATTTCATTAAAATGTCAATAGAAAATGAACAATTGAGAATTTTAAGGAAATGAAAAGGACTGTCCCAAAATTGACGTTGTAAAGTACATTGAAAAATGATAATATAAATACATAATATGTATATCCGAGGTGCCCTATGAACGAAATGCGAAAAAGAAAGCAAAAAGAAATGCAGCAAAAAAATTGGTGGAGTTACGCCTTGTTAGCAGCTGCTATATTTGTGTACACACAAGGATGTTCATTAATTAAAACTAATATAGGTTATTCACTTCCTGTAATTTTATTAAGTTTTATTATGCATTTAAGAAGTGTGGGAGATTTAGCAAGAAGGATTTTTAAATTAAAAGAGTCCAAAAAAGCAAATATAGCAATGCTGATTGCATTAGCAGCTGTAGCCATTATTTGTTATTTAAAGGAATTTAATATTTTTTCTATTTTATTATTTAATTTAGCGGCAGTATTTGTTTACGTAATTACTGCGGCAATATTTTCTAAACATAATAAGGAGCAATAATAATGATAAAAAGATTTATATCATATTACAAACCTAAGCCTGTCAAAAAAATATTCATAATAGATATGATATGTGCATTTATTATGGCGGTTTGTGATTTGTTTTACCCTATGATTACAAGGAACATAATAAACATCTATGTACCTAACCAGCAATTCCAACTAATGATTACCTGGCTTTTAATCCTTGGTTTTTTATATTTATTAAAAGTAGGACTGAACTATTACATAACATATTACGGTCACATAATGGGCGTTATGATGCAGTCAGACATGAGAAGAGATATATTTGAACACCTTCAGGACCTTCCGTTTGTATTTTTCGACGAGAATAAGACAGGAACTTTGACCTCAAGAATTATCAATGACTTGATGGAGGTTTCAGAATTAGCTCATCACGGTCCTGAGGACTTATTTATTTCACTTGTAATGCTAATTGGTTCGTTTATTGCATTGAGCACAATAAACCTGCCCCTTGCTTTAATAGTGTTTTCAGTCGTTCCTTTTCTTGTATTTTTGGCAATGAAATTAAGAATCCGAATGTCTGATTCATTTATGGAAACAAGAGAAACCATCGGTGAGGTAAATGCCACAATTGAAAACAGTATTTCCGGCATAAGAGTGTCTAAAGCATTCAGCAACAAGGATAATGAAATTGAAAAATTTGAACGAAACAATGTTAAATTTCAGCAGGCAAGACAAAAGGCCTACAAGGTTATGGCTGAATTTCATGTAGGATCATCCTTTATCATAGATTTTCTGAACATTTTGGTGTTGAGCGCCGGCGGTATATTCTTCTTTAAAGGTTACATAAACTTTGGTGATTTTGCGGCATTTATATTGTATATAGGAAACTTTTTAAATCCTATCCGTAAGCTGATTAACTTCGTAGAGCAATATCAGTCAGGTGTATCAGGCTTCAAAAGATTCACCGAAATTATGGACAAGGATATTGAATCCGACGAACCGGACGCTAAAAATATTGAATCGGTAAGAGGCGATATAAAATTTGAAGATGTGAGCTTCTCTTATGACGATAACAAAGAAATATTAAAAGATATAACCTTCGATATTGAAAAAGGTAAGACAGTTGCATTTGTAGGTCCTTCGGGAGGAGGTAAGACTACTCTTTGTCACCTGATTCCCCGCTTTTACGAAGTAGAAGAAGGAAATATTTATATAGATAATACCAACATTAAGGATTTCACAAGAAAATCCTTAAGAAAAAATATAGGTATTGTACAACAGGATGTCTTCCTTTTTACAGGAACTATTGCTGATAACATACAGTGCGGCAGATTCGATTCAACTGAAGAGGAAATAAAAGAAGCAGCTAAAATGGCAAACATCCATGATTTTATAATGTCACTGCCGGACGGGTACAACACATATGTAGGCGAGCGTGGAGTAAAGCTTTCAGGCGGGCAAAAACAAAGGATTTCAATAGCAAGAGTATTTTTGAAAAATCCGCCGATATTAGTATTGGATGAAGCAACCTCCGCTCTTGACAATGCTACCGAATTACTTATTCAGAATTCATTGGAAGAGCTGTCAAAGGGAAGAACAACAGTTGTAGTAGCTCATAGATTATCAACAATAAAAAATGCTGATGAAATAATTGTTTTAACGGATAAGGGTATCATAGAAAGAGGAAAACACAAAGATTTAATCAACAATAACGGTATTTATGCAGAATTGTACAATTCACAATTTAAAAATATGTAGTGGAGAAATTATGAAAGTTACAATAATAGGACACTGGGGAGGTTTCCCCAAGGCAGGGGAAGCAACCTCAGGATACTTAATTGAACATGATAATTATAAGCTGTTATTAGAATGCGGCAGCGGAGTAATCAGCTCGGTTCAAAAGGTTGCGGATATAGGAGATCTTGATGCAGTACTCATATCACACTATCATTACGACCATTGCTGCGATATAGGACCTTTGCAATATGCGCGTCAAATAAAAACTCAGCTAAAAGAGATAAATAAACCCCTTCCCATTTATGCACCTGAGGGTGAATTTTTTAAGCTTTTAAAATGGGAAGATTACACCTACGGTGAGAGCTTTGATGAAAGCAGCACATTAAATTCAGGACCCTTTGAAATCAGCTTCCTGAAAAATAATCATCCTGTTTTAAGCTACAGCGTTAAAATCAAATGTGATAATAAGATATTATCATTTACTTCCGATACTTCATATTTTGATGAGCTGGCCGATTTCTTTAAAAATTCAGATCTGTTGATTGCCGAATGCAGCTTTTATTCACATATGGATGGTACAGATGCAGGACATTTAAACAGCTCACAAGCAGGCATGTTAGCAGAAAAAGCATGTGCTAAAAAATTAATACTTACACACCTTCCCCATTTTGGAAGCATAGATGATTTAGTGTTTCAAGCCAAGGAACAATATAAAGGGGAAATAATCTTAGCATCATATTTATTAGAGTTAACCGTATAAATAACAGGGATTTATTCAATCGCTTAATCCATTGTTACCGCATATATATAATGTCTCCACACCTTAACCCATTCATCAAGCAGATAGGATTTTCTTACTTCTGCATCGGAATTGGCAGCAGGGTCATTTACAACTATGTATTCTGCTCCGTCTTTTATTTCAAAACCTGCAACAACCATCAAATGTCCGTGAGGAAATGCAGATATGGCTCCTGCTAATTGTTCTTTATCTTGTACGCATACGGAAGCGACAACCGGAATGCCCTTAGCAATAAAATTTTTCACAGGATTTATAGACTTGCATCTCTTGGTGTACGCTCTCATTCCTAATTCGCCTGCCAATGCTACATTTTGAGGCCAATTCCCGTAAGCATTGTTACCTGAGTCAAGTGTCCCTCTTGCAACCTGATTTAAACCAACATTCATTCCATGAAATTTTAAAGCCATTGTTAAAGAAGTGGGGCTGCAAATCACGCGGGCATCCTTATGACCGCTTGCAAGCTGGGAAATCAGCGGGATATTTTCAAGAATCCTCAAATAGTTTCCTTCGACAGCCTCATCCCCTCCTCCGTCAGTACTAAATGCAATTAGCTTGAGCTTAGGACTGTTTCCTTTGAATAATACCTTTATCTGAACAGCATCCCCGAATTTTTCATCCTTAACAAATATTCTGTCACTTGTAACTCTCATAAGATCATAGTTTTCACGTTCTTTAATACCTATATTATTTCCATCTGTTGACCATATACCGTAGCTGATATATGGAGTCCAGCTATTCTCTACTCTTATTTTTATTAATAATTCAACTGAGCTGTCAATGTTAGTTTTTGAATTCCACGACGGAGTTATTTCTTTAAACTTTTCGGTTTCAATTACAGGAGTTTCCAAATAACCTTCTTCATAATTTTCCTTTAATTCAACATAGTCATTCTTAATCTGTAAATTATGCAACACATTTTCAGTCAACGCGCTATTTTCACATATCCAATCCATTTTTGCCTCCCTATAACCTTTGACATACATTAAATTCATATTAACATCTAAAAATTGGTTTTTCAATTTAATCTTGAAAAACTTTTTATAAAAAGATATACTATGATTGCAAAATTTATATAGGATGTGAATTGATGATAGCTGTTAAAGGCAGACGCAAATGCGAAAACTGCGGTAAAAGATATAATTATTACTATGCAAAAGGTCCTGAAGCAGAAAAAAAAGTAAAATTTAAGGGCAAGGACGAAAATGGCAGTGAAGCAACAAAAGTAAAGGTGCTTTCTGTTTATACATATGAAGTAACAGTAAACTGCCCTGAATGCGGATTTGAAGAAATATTTATTTATACTGACTAACCAGCTCCCGAACGGTTAGTTTTTTTCTTTCTTCTCCGCATACATCAATAATTATTTCCCCCAGATCCATCATTATTGTTCTGCCTCCGTAATCTAAAGCGGACTTTATATTATGGGTAATCATCAGTGTCGTTATATTATTTTCCGTTACAATTTTTTCTGTAAGCTCCATTACCGCTTTTGCACTCACAGGGTCTAAAGCTGCCGTATGCTCATCCAGCAATAACAGCTTTGGTTTAATTAGTGTAGCCATAACTAAAGCTATTGCCTGTCTTTGACCACCTGATAACAAACCTATTTTAGTGTTTAATCTATTTTCAAGTCCTAATTTCAAATCAGCCAAACGCTCTTTAATATAGTTCTTTTCTTTATTAGAAGGAATGCTTAAAATGTTTTTCTTCATACTTCTCATATATGCAATAATTAAATTTTCTCCGACAGTCAAATTTGGAGCCGTCCCTTTCATTGGATCCTGAAAAATTCGTCCGATATAAGAAGCTCGTTTATATTCCGGCATATAGGTTATATCTATTCCACCTAATTCAATCATGCCTGAATCGCATAAAATGTTTCCTGAAATTATATTGAAAAGAGTAGATTTACCTGCGCCGTTTCCTCCTATAATTGTTACAAATTCACCGTCTGAAACGTATAAGTTCAAGCTCTTTAATGCAATAAACTCATCATGTGTATTTTTATTAAACACCTTATGAGCCGATTCAATTCTTAGCATACAATTTCCTCCTTTCCAATTTTCTTACATCCATTTTCTTTTTAATACTCGGAAAAGAAAGTGCCGTTATTACAATCAGTGATGATATCAGCTTCAGATATGACGGTGGAAAATTGGTGGTAAGTATGAGTGCAATTATAAATCTGTATATAAGGGAGCCTATTATAACAGAAAAAAGTCCCAGTGTTATATTTTTGTTTTTTATTACAGTGCTTCCTATGATAATTGATGCAAAGCTTATTACAACCATTCCCGCTCCCATGTTCACATCTGCCGATTGCTGCATCTGAGCAACAAGTGCGCCTGATAAGGCAACTATGGCGTTTGATAATGAAAATCCTACAATTTTAATAAAATCCGTATCTATGGACGATGCCTTGCACATTTCTTCGTTATCTCCTGTAGCTCTTATGGACAAACCCAGCTGTGTTCTGAAAAACCAGTTCAGGGTGGCAAATACAAATGCTATGATTATAAACAGAGCAGCTATTTTGTATCCTCTCCCCTGAAACAATTGCTCGGCATAGGTAAAGATGCTTGTTTTGTTCAGCAGTGGTATATTTGCTTTTCCTCCCATTACGGTCAGATTAATAGAATATAGTCCCGTCATCGTAAGAATACCCGACAATATTGGTTGTATGCCCATCTTGGTCTGAAGCAGGGCGGTGATAATCCCCGCCAGTGCCCCCGCTGCAATTGACGCTATAAGTCCCAGAACCGGATTGCCTGAAACTGTGAACACTGCCGAAGCAGCCGCTCCCAAAACAAAGCTCCCGTCCACCGTCAAATCAGCTACATTCAATATTCTGAATGATATATATGTTCCGAATGCCAGGAGCGAATAAACCAGTCCCAGCTCTATCGCTCCTATAAATGATGTCAAGCTCAATTTGTGCCTCCCTTATTATTCAAACTCTTTTATTTCCTTTAATGCATCCTCGGAAATTTCGATACCGAGAGATTTTGCCGTGGTTGTGTTTACCATTCTTGAATATTGACTTATAATCTCAACGGGATTATCGGAAATTTTCTCCCCTTTTAAAATTCTTTCTGCCATGGCGGCAGTCTGTCTGCCCAGAACCTTGTAATCAATACCTACCGTCGCAAAGCCTCCGTCCTTAACCATGGAATCTGCTCCCGTATAAACGGGGATACCCGCATTTATTGCCTCCTGTGCAAGTACGGACATTGCAACAGCCACGGTGTTGTCATTTGGTACGAATATGGCATCAACCTTGCTTGCCAGTGACTGTGCCGTCTGATGAAGCTCACCTGAATTTGCGATATTTGCTTCAACATACTTCAGACCGTTTGCATCGCAGTAGTCCTTTGCCCTCTTGATGCCTGATGCTGAATTCACTTCTCCCGGGTTGTATATGAAGCCATAGGTTTCAACCTCAGGTGTAAGCTCGGCAGAAAGCCTGAATATGTCTTCCACCGCTATTGCATTGGATACCCCTGTTATATTTCCGTCTGTTTTATTCATATCCTCAACCAGCCCTGCCTGTACGGGATAGCTCACCGCCGCAAACACTATGGGTATATCTCTGGTCGCCGCCAATGCCGACTGTGCAGCACCCGTTGCGATAGGAATTATCATATCAACATTGTCTCCTACGAACTGGTTTACAATTGTGGTCACATTTGTTGGGTCATTTTGTGCATCCTTGTAAATTATTTCCATGCTGTCCTTCATGCCTGCTTCTTCAAGTCCTATGATTATATATTCTCTTATTTCATCCAGAGACGGATGATTTTGTGCCTGCACTATTCCTATCCTGAATTTTTTGTCATTGTCATTACTCAAAGCTCCGACCTCATTTACCTTCTCTGCACATCCTGATAAAGATGTAAGAAGTACTGATACTAATGTTAAAACTGCAATAATTTTTTTCATGTTATCCTCCGGATTTATATTTACAAAAACAAAAAACCTGTCCTTAACATAAAAGGACAGGTATAACCTGCGGTACCACCTTAATTGACTGAAATTTCAATCCACTTTAACAAAAATGCCATCACATTTTCTGCCTGTAACGTAGGCATACGTTTCAGATACTTGAGTGTTAACCCGTTCACCTCACCCTCGGCGATCCATTTGTCCGTACTGCGTTCTGCCGGGCTCTCATCTTCCCCGACTCTCTGTAAGTGCACATATCAGTTTAATCTTCGCTTCAACGGTTTGTTTTTGTATTATTGTTAAGCAGTTTAACATCAGCTGCTTAATTTTGTCAATGGAATATATTGTAATTTTTTTATATTAATTCCTTAAGCCATCTTTATTTCATCACTGCTGAATGACCTATCAAATAAAAGACCTTGGTTCTACTTTTTCCTTATCGCTCAGAATAACAAAATCAGGGTTTGTCAATGAATCAGCTATTTAGCAATCCAAGTAATAATATATTCCCAATCATCGGGCTTATATACATCTTTTAATTCATTCCAATTCCCTGCTAATCCTAAATCTTTAGCAGTTAATTCAAAATGACACATTGCAATACCTATATCATTTTTTTGTATGTCATAATTATCTGCTCCATAACCCTTGGTTCTGCAAAGATAAAAGTGATATGAGTTTTTATCCTTTATAACTCTCCAAGGCTGTTTGTTGGAAGCTGAAGGGCCTAACCTCACCATTTCTAATGGAGTGGCATAGAAGTTTGCATCTCCTTGTTCAAGAGTTTCAGATATACTCCCATCAAAAAATAATTCATTCCATGGCTTTCTGTTGTTTGCGCCGACAACCTTTCTCATTGCTGCTTCGACTATTCTTGACTTATCTTTTTTATAGCCCACAGGCGAAACAATAGGTATGTACTCTTTATCTTTTAAATTTGAATGTTTTATAAAATCTTCTCTTTTAAATGTTCCCCCCAGCCAACAGGTTTGAAGACCTAAATCTGTCGCAAACAATATGATTTTTTCAAACAAGTAGCCAAAACTGACTGCATCGTATTTTTCACTGTTAATAACTCCCACAATATATGTGTTTGCACCGGAAATAACACCGTAGGTTCCTAACTTCTCGGCCTTTTCAGCATGTTTTTTATTTATTATTAAAAATCGTTCATTATTTTTTGCTTCTTGATTAATTTCTTCTATATGACTATTTAATTTTTCAAATACTGTATCATTAATCTTCTTTAAATCATAGGTTCTGCATGATGATCTGATTTTTATAATTTCTGTAATATGGTTCTGAAAATTCATTATTCCCTCCATAAATTAATTTCAATATAACTTGCTTTAAATTGTATTATAAGGTTATTATTTCCCTTAATTATATTATATCATCAAAAGTATGTCATTAGTAATGTTTTATCTTATAAAAATTGAGGTATATATAGTTAGTGAAAGCGTAGCTTTATTATGGAGGTGCATATTTTGAATGAATTTTATAAAGACGTTTTTATTAAACAAAAATTAATGCGTACAGTACTTATGTCCTTAATTCCTATTATTATTTTTTCTACATATCTTTTTGGAACGAGAGTCCTTGTTCTCCTTGCGACAGTTGCAGTCACGGGAACCATTGCCGAATATCTGTGGGAAAAGCACTACGGTAACAAAGCATCCGAAGCAGTATTTGTTACATGCGTTCTATATACATTAACACTGCCTGTGTCTACTCCTATATGGATTGCAATTTCAGGTATACTGTTCGGTCTTTTTTTCGGCAAGCTTTTCTTTGGCGGATTTGGCAAAAATACTTTTAACCCTGCCCTTGTGGGAAGGATTTTTATATATGTAAATTTTCCTGAACCGCTGACAAATTCATGGAACGATGCTGTATCAATATTTCCCGGCGGATTCAGTACATATTTAACCGATCATATTGATGCCATATCAGAAGCAACTCCTATGATTTTGTATAACAACACTACAGAATTATATGATATTCAATCTCTTATATCAGGTACCGTACCCGGTGCAATAGGAGAGACCGCTAAATTACTCATAATATTAGCCGGATTATACTTAATATATAAAAAGGTTGCATCATGGGAAATTATGGTTGGAACAGTAATTGGATTTATTGCTGCAAATGCAGTGTTTTATCTTTTCAATTTACCTGTACTGAATCCTTTGTACGGAATGCTCATGGGCGGCTTTTTATTCGGAGCGGTTTTTATGGCAACAGACCCCATCAGTGCACCAAAAACCAAGACAGGAAAATGGATTTACGGAATAATTATAGGATCGGTTACACTGTTAATCAGGTCATTGTCTCTTTTTAACGGCGGTATGATGTTTGCAATTCTTATCGGTAATACTTTTGCTCCAATAATCGATTACTTTGTGAAAGAAAGCGCAGCAAGAAAGAAAAATAAATTGGAGGCACTTTCATGAAAAATTCATTATATTACCCGATTTTATTTATGATAGCAGTCACAGTAGTATTTATTGCGATGCTGTCATCAATTAATTATATGCTTACCGACACTATAGCATTCAACCGGGAAAGTGAACTGAGGCAAAAAATACTTTACATATTTGACATTTTACCGGAGAATGATGACCCACAGGAAATTAAACGAACTTTTGATGAGAAAATAAAACAAAAAACTATTAATAACATTGAAGTATATGCTCTTGTTGAGAATAATCAGGAAACAGCATATGCAGTTCCGATAAACGGACCCGGTCTTTGGGGTTCTATAACCGGTTATATAGGACTGAATAATGACTTTACAAAAATAATAGGTATAGAGTTTGTAACCCAATCAGAAACTCCGGGATTAGGCGGCAGAATATCAGAGGACATATATAAAAATCAATTCAGAGCCATTGATATTGAAGGTGTTACAGATGGAAATTACATTATATCATCACCTCAGCCGGGAAGTAATGTAGATGCCATAGCAGGGGCAACACAGACATCATCTGCCGTTGTCAAGATGATAAACGAAGACTTAAATACATTTTTTGAATCGCCGGGGGTGAGATAATTGATTAAGAAAACTGAAGTTAAAAAAATCTTTAAAAAAGGAATTTATACAGAAAACCCCGTATTTGTCCAGGTTATCGGAATATGCTCTGCTCTTGCCGTAACCAACCTGATGATGAACTCGTTAATTATGGGAATAGCACTTACATTTGTAACCGCATTTTCATGTTTGACCGTATCACTTTTAAAAGCTCATACTCCAAAGCATATACGTATGATGGTTCAGGTGTTAATAATTTCATCCTTCGTAATTATTGTCGATATTTATTTAAAAGCATATATGCCCAATATGAGCAAAGCATTAGGACCATATGTAGGATTAATTATAACCAACTGCATTATAATGGGCAGGGCTGAGGGCTTTGCACAAGCCAATCCTCCCTCTTTATCTTTTCTGGACGGCATCGCTTCGGGACTTGGCTACACCTTGGTTTTATTAATGATATCATCAATAAGAGAACTCTTAGGTTTTGGGACTGTATTTGGTTTTCAAATACTGCCCGAAACAATCACCAAATGGACACTCATGGTAATGCCTCCATCTGCATTTTTTATACTTGCATGCATTATGTGGGCTGCCAACAACAGAAGACTAAAATTTGAAAGAAAAGGAGCTGAGAAAAGATGATAGAAGTTAACCCGATTATAATACTCTTTGCTGCCATATTCACCAGCAACATGATTTTCTCAAACTTCCTCGGAATGTGTTCCTTCATAGCCGTTTCAAAAGAAATTCCAACGGCAATAGGACTCGGTATTTCCGTAACAATGGTTATGACTGTTACAGCAATGCTGAATTACATAGTATACTGGACTGTCTTAGTTCGATTTAATTTAGAATATCTTATGTATATAATTTTTATTCTGATTATAGCTGCATTTGTACAGTTACTGGAAATGGTATTAGAGCGTTATCTGCAAACTTTATATTACTCATTGGGAATATTTTTACCGTTAATAACAGTAAACTGCGCAATTTTAGGAATTTCTTTGTTTATGGTAACAAGACAGTATAGCTTTACACAAACATTGGGCTATGCCGTAGGCTCGGGAATAGGATGGCTGCTTGCTATTACCGCAATGGCAGGAATCAGGTCAAGATTAAATGAAAAATCCATACCCGAAGGTCTCAGAGGCACACCCATCACCTTAATTATAACAGGTATCATGGCACTTGCATTCATAGGATTCAGCGGCATGGTGCAAATACAGTAGGAGGAAGCAATGAATACAATACTGACGACCATACTTATCGTTACCTGCATTACGGCAATACTTGCCGCATTGCTGACCATATCAAATAAAACCATTGCTAATTATGGTGAGGTAACCTTAACCATAAATAATGACAAGGAATATATTGTTCAAGGCGGTAACACTTTGTTAGACACTCTCAGAGCTGAAAGTATTTTTATACCATCGGCATGCGGCGGCAAGGGCTCATGCGGCTACTGCAAAGCAAAGGTACTTGATGGAGGAGGTCCTGTTCTGGCAACGGAAAAGCCCCTGCTCTCCAAAGAAGAGCTCGATAATAATGTAAGATTGACCTGTCAATGCAAAATAAAACAGAATATTAAAATAGAGATTCCCGAAGAACTGTTCAACGTAAAGGAATATGCTGTCTACGTTGAAAAAATGGAACAGCTTACAGCTACAATAAAATTGCTGCGTTTTAATTTCGGTAGTGAAGAAATAGCCTTTAAACCGGGACAATACATACAGCTTAAAGCCCCTGCCTATGAAGGCAATGATACTGAGGTTTACAGAGCTTACTCGATTGCATCATCCGTAAATGACACACGTGCGGTAGAACTTCTTATTGGTTATACAGGAGGCATAGCAACCACATATGTCCACCATCATTTAAAAAAAGGTGACCCGGCACACATCAACGGACCTTATGGAGATTTCTACTACCACGAGGACGACGGAGGACCTATTATACTTGCAGGAGCCGGAACAGGCATGGCACCTATTATATCAATTCTGCAGTATATGGCGGATAATGATATTAAACGTAGGGCGATATTTTTCTTTGGTGCAAGGACCATGGATGATTTGTTTTTATTGGATAAGCTGAAAATGCTTGAAGAAAGGCTATATGACTTTAAATTTATTCCGACTCTTTCCCGGGAAGAATCGCAGGAGTGGAAAGGCGAAAGGGGCAGAGTCCCTGTAGCAATAGATAAATATATAGAAAACGGCGAAAACTATTCTGCGTATCTTTGCGGCAGTCCGGCAATGATTGACTCTATAGTAGAAGCATTATTAAAAAAAGAAATTCCTTTAGAAAAAATATATTACGATAAGTTTTAAAAAAATGAAAGGCAGCTCACTATGCTTCCTGCAGAGTGTATGCGTTCAGAATTAGCATATGATGCAGCAAAAAGGATGTAAATTATATTAATATAAAAAATAAAACCTATTTGCTTAGGTTTTATTTTTTATAATTTAATAGGGGGAGTTTAATTCTTTTTCAGCCATAAAGCCGCCTTACGCACTGATGTATTGATTTTCTTTTAATATTTCACAATAAATAACATAAAGATTATCTATTATTCTTTCCCAAGTTCTATTTTGAGCAAACTTTAATCCGTTGGATTTTACGTAATTTCTTAGACTTTTATTTTCAATTAATTCCTGCATGCAGTTTGTTAATTCATTTGAATCCTTTGCTTTAAACTTTAATCCGTTCTGCTTGTGAGATATTATTTCTTTAATACCTCCTGCATCTGCTCCTATGACAGCCAAACCTGAAGCCATTGCTTCCAATACGACATTTCCAAATGTTTCTGTAGAGGACGGACATACAAACATATCACTGGATGCATAAATTTCTGCCAGCTCATGACCCTTTTTAAATCCTGTATAAATAGTGTCCTCAGGGAACATTTCCTTACATTCTTCTAAATAAGGACCCTCCCCTGTTATAATCAGTGCCGTATTATGATGTTTTTCTCTAATCAATCTATAGCTTTCATTTAAAATATCCATATCTTTTTCAGTTGCCACTCTTCCAACATACAAAAATGTTGTTTTATTCTCTATACCAAGTTCTTTTCTTAATTTTACATTTCTGTACGAAGGATTAAATTTATGTGAATCAATGCCTCTGGAAAATAATGAAGTTTTATTTATGCCGTTTTTATTCAGCAATTTTTGTGCTTCATTTGAAGGGCAAAGAGTAATATTATTTTGGTTATGGAACCATTTCATATAGTCCCAAATCGGTTGCTTAAAAATTTCTAAATTATAATATTCGGTATATTGAGAGAAATTTGTTGTATAGTTTGATATAGTCGGTATGTTATTTTTTTTACCGTAAATCATTCCTGTCATACCCATATTAAATTCTGTCATCAGATGTATAATGTCAGGTTTAAATTCTGATAATGATTGTGAAATTCTGAATATATTCGGTAATGCAAGTCTGCATTCGGGATACATGAAGAATTTCAAACTATAGAATCTTTCAGTGTGTTCTTCTTTATTTTCATCATCATATTTAGGAGCAAAAATTTTGTATTCTATGTGGTTAGATTCAAAATACTGTACAAGTTTATCTAATGTATTTGTAACTCCATTTATCTGAGGAGAGTAAGTATCGGAAAATATTGCAATTTTCATTATTGACCTCCTGCTATGGGAAGTGTAAGATAAGATTCATTTAACTCTTGATTATCATTGCTTTTTACATAATTGTCAGAAAAGAAATATACAGATTCACATATCCACATTGTCGCCTTTAATGCATATTCTAAGTCTTTTTTCATTGCAGGAGGAACAGCTGTATATTCTTTTCGCAATTCATTTATAATGGAAGATATATTACGCCTTACTGCTTTTATTTCAGGATTTTTATTTATTTTGGAGGAATTCATTATAAGCACAAAATGCAACTTCAATTCATATATGAAATGTTCTCTGAATTTATGAAAGATTTCATAATTTAAATGATATTGACAAAAGAAATCACATACATAATGACATATTATTCCTAATTCAAATGAAAATTTCTGTAGGGATGATTTATTGCTCATTAGTTTTTCGGCACTGTTACAAACTATCAGGAAATAATTTTCTAAAGTATGAGAATCTCTTAATAAAGTATGTGTCATGTCAGGCTTAATATTTCCATAAATAAAAGCTCTTTTATCTAAATCCATAATACTATTCAAATTGTTGTATAGTATTTTCGATAAGGTAATATGTGTAATCAGGTTCATTGTTTTCCCCACCTTCCACTATTATTAATTTAAATATAGCTTGTTTATTTAAAGATTCCTTCAACATTTGGTGAATTTCTCGTTAATTGATTGTAAAATAATTTTTAAAAATTAAAAGATAAATATAGAAATAAAAAATACATAAAAAATTTACGTACTTTTTATAGTTTAAATAAATTTCAATTGTATCATGTAATTAATCAAACAAGTATTTATAGGGGTGACGTTGTGAGCAATAGTTGTTTTAACTGCACTGAACGCAAGTTATTTTGTCATGGTAAGTGTGAAAAATATGCAGAATATAAATATAAAAGAGAGTTAGTAAATAAAAAACAAAGAGAATTCTTAGATGGTTGGGGATATGACGGATGTCTGGTATCTAAAAAAAGAAAATACTATTAAATATATAATTCCACTATAATGCGAAAGGTGAAATTGAGGATACGCCCAATTTCACCTTTTTACATATTTTTTTAATATGAGTTCTAATCATTATTCAATAATATTCAACAATTTGTATTTTTTCACAAAATTGATTAATATATCTCTGTCATTTTCTAATCTTTCTTCTATTACCTGGTTTAAAACATCATTTAAAATTGAACCTAATTCCTTACCCCTTCTGAAACCTTCCTTCATTAAATCATCACCGTTGATTGCCAATGATTTCAAATCATATGCTTCATTGTTCTCTATGATTTCATCTGTTATTTTTTTAGAATTTTTAATAATTATAACCTCATTGACAATATTATCGGCCAAAGCCGCCGCAGTTTTAAAATTTAATAATAATGTTAAATTATCATGGCCAAATTTATTTAATTGCTTTTTTAGTTTGATCTTGTCGGCTATAATCATTTCGTTTATATTATCGCTTAATAATTCTGCTGTACTGATTGTAGCATTATCATATTTTAAATCCTTTAAAATAACTGCTGTATTATTTGTATACAACAGCAATAATGACAATTTAACAGTCTGATTATCTGCAAAACACATGGATTTTAACGCATGCTCCCATTCCATCCGGGTATAGCTTTTTATTTCAGGTATAAGTACCTCTACAACACCCCTGTACGTGTTTAAAATATTTAAAAAATTCTCTCCGTTAATAAGCTTATTCAGCTCTACATTTATTCTTTCCTTGGAAATATTTTTTAGCAGCTCCTTGTTCTTATGTATACTGTTTGAAGTTTTATCATCTATACTGAATTCTAAAACAGAAGCAAAGCGAAGTGCTCTTAAAATTCTAAGTCCGTCTTCATTAAATCTTTCATCCGGATTTCCAACACATTTTATTACCTTGTTTTGTAAATCTTCTATTCCGTCAAATAAATCCACAATTCCATTATCATTGTATGCAAGAGCATTTATGGTAAAATCTCTTCGTTTTAAATCATGATATATATCATCAGTGAAAACCACGTTGTCAGGACGCCTGTTATCTGTATACTTACCGTCAATTCGATAAGTGGTAACCTCAATTTGAACATTATCGATCAGTACCGTAACCGTTCCGTGCTTAAGCCCTGTGTTAATAGTTCTGTAATTCTTAAAGCAATTTATAATCTCATTTGGCTTAGCTGATGTGGTAATATCCCAATCATGAGGAACCGTACTTAATAAGCTGTCTCTTACGCAACCTCCGACTATGTATGCTTCATAACCGTTTTTATTTAAAATACTTAATGCCGTTTCAACCTCTTTTGGTATATTTATATAAATATTCATAGCAGCCCTATTCAAGTTTTTTATTTTATTATAACCCAAATTTTTTATTTATCAATGAAAAAAAATTTTTTCTATTGCAATTATAGAGCTTTTAGGGCTGAAAAGTAGTGTGTGCGTTATCCACAGCATTTCTTTCTTTTTCGAAAATTAATCCACTGATTACTGATGTCAGCGGCGAAACTAAAACAAGACCTAAACAACCTACAAATGTATGAAGTATCTCAGCTGCAATTGTTTTTGAATTCAAAATGTTCATTATCGGAGTTCCTTGTGCTACATATACCATCATAATAGTTATATAGCTTCCCATATATGCAAATAATAAAGTAGTAGTTTGACTTCCAACTACAGATTTTCCAATGTTAAGTCCTGATTTTACCAGTTCTGCCTTAGCAACGCTTGGATTGTTATTTATGATTTCTTCAAGTGCTGATGAAATATCTATAGCCAAATCAAGAATTGCACCTGAACTGGCAAGATATATCCCTGCCTGGAAAATAGAAGTTAAATCAAGGTTCATAAATCCGGCGTACAAAAGTGATTCTGCTCCTTCCATTACCGCACCATGAATGTTAAATAAATTCCCAAAGATAATTGCAAGAATACATGTGGTTAAAGAACAAATGACAGAACTGATAATTGCTGCATATGCTTTTTTTGAAAATCCTGCCACTAAAAGAAGCGTAACAAGGGTAAGTATATTTCCAACAATTAATGCAACAATTAACGGATTATAACCATTAAGCATTGCAGGTATTAATATTTTCCAGATACTTAACAGTGCAAAGGCAAAAGAAAGCAATGTGCGGACTCCGGTATATCCGGAAAATATAATTATAACAACAGCAAAGCAACCAATTAATAATATTTCCTTATCTATACGATAATGATCTATCATATTTGCAAAATTAATATTGTTATCTTCATCAAATCCAATTAATACCCAAGCTGTATCCCCTGCTTTAAAAATTTTGTCCGCGGATAATCTACCGGTAAGCATATTATTTGCCTGAATCTGTTCACCCTTGCGAGAACCGGTTTCTATTTCTATTAAAGCGCTTTGATCACCTAATTTAAAAATCCCCGAACTGTGTATGCCCATGTTATTGACGGAAATAACCTTAGCCCGGACACCCTCGGTAAATCTATATTCTTGCTTCTGAAACCCTGTGGGTATTATTGTAATAATTGCTATTACTATCAATAAAGTCATAATAAAAACAACTTCTTTTCTGTTAACATTCTTAAACATCTTTTTCAACGTCACTCCTCTATTTAAATAAGACCGGAAATAATTCCGGCCTTATTTAAAATCTAAATGAATTATTTAAGTTTTGCAGCTTCTACTAATTTATGGTATACTTCAGTATTATCATACGCGCCGTTAAATAATTCTGCTCTAACTCCTGTTGCGTATACCGGAACCGGTACCCCTGTATGAGAATATGATGTCCAGCCTATACCCGCTTTATTATTCAGTATATGTGTTAATGTTACCGAAAGAGGATTGTAACCACCATATAACAAAGCTGTTTCTTCATTTTTAGTAGGTTCAGCTGCTATTGTTTCAGCAAATGCCGTTTGTAATTTAGCTGCTTCTCTATCTGAAAGCTCAAGAGTCATATATGTTTTAGCAGCTTCATTATCTTTAGCTTCAGCATCGGTAAATTCGTTCTTAAGACCGAAGTTTTCAGTTATAACAGGCATTACTTTTTCAAATGTTAAACCATCCTCGTCTTTTTCAATCAACTCATCTATTAATTCATCAAATGCAATATAAGACATTTTTTGACTTTCTAATACGCTAAATGCTGTATCATATCCGGTTGTTGCTTGTCCTATGGTCATACCACCTGTTTCATGGTCTCCGGTTACGATTATTAAAGTATCTTGAGGGTGTTTCTTTGCAAAGTCCACAGCTACCTGTATAGCTTCTTCAAACGCTATAACATCACCTATATTTGCCTTTGCATCATTTGCATGTCCTGCCCAGTCAATCTTACCTGATTCAGCCATCATGAAAAATCCGTTATTATTATCAAGGACATCTATACCCTTTTTAACAAAATCTGCAAGTGTTAAATCTTCTTCTTTGTTATCTATCGCATATGGCATAGCACCGCTGTCTTGAACAACAGGAGTTACCGCATATACTTTACCCGAATTATTGTTAAGAGCCAATATGTCTTCTTTAGTATTTACTACTTTGTATCCTTTTTCTTTCATAACTTCATATGCATCTTTTTGATCATTATTTTTTCCTGACGGCTGACTTAAAGTACCACCACCAAAGTAATCAAATCCTGAATCTGCCATTTGTAAAGCTATATCATAATAATCATTTCTTGAGGCAATATGTGCATAGTAAGCTGCGGGTGTGGCATGATTAAGTGTTACTGTTGAAATGATACCTACTTTCATACCTTTTTCTGCTTTAAGTCTTTCTGCAATAGTTTTTGGAACATCTTTTCCATCTACGTTTTCATCCTTATTGCCTGCTTTATTACCTATCGGCTTTAATCCTAAAGTTCCGCTCCATGTTTTAAATCCCGATGAAAGAGAAGTAGCCGTAGATGCAGAGTCAGGTGCAAATGATGTTGCATCGTGAGTGGTTTGATATCCTACTGCTTCAAATTTTTGGAAATTCATTTCATCCAAGCTCATATTATTGTGCTCATTAGTTCCACCGTAAATTTGAGCCGAGTTTACTTGTACTGCTGCCATACCGTCTCCGATAAACATAAATATGTACTTAGGAGCGTTTTTTGAATTTGTTGCGGAAGCTTGGCTGCTAATTGAAGCAAATTGTTGAACAGCTTGTTGTGTTTGAGCATTTACTGTCGAACACCCTGTTAATGTTCCTACTATCATTACCAATGATAGGAATGCGGTTATAATTCTTTTCATTATTTCCTCCGATTTTTTATAAATATTTTGAGGTCATAATAATAAAAAAATATATAATTAAAACCATATAAATGTAAACTTTAAGTAATTTTTCCTTAATATTTTGGAAAATACCTTTTTACTTTACATAGAAAAAGCTGCCAAACATTTATCGGCAGCTATATATACTTATATTCCCATCTTTTGTCTCTTCATCATTATATGCTTCTCTATACCGTTAGCGGCTTCAACAGGATCGTCTCCAACTGCCACCTTTCCTCCGGTTAAACCTTCTACATCTTCAGTAAGAAGCTTAACTAAATTTGGAGCTCCGGTTATAAACGGTGTAGGAGACAAATGTGTATAACAGCCATAAGCAACTGCAAACAGACCGTCTATGGTAGCTTTTTGCTCCATCCATTCAGGAGCCGTAACCGCAATCGGCAAATCGGAAATATCAGCGTCAAGGTGATCAGCTAAAGCTGTTACCAGCATTGATATTCTTCCTGTGTCCGTACATGTTCCAAAGCTCAATACCGGCGGTATTCCCAATTGCTTGCATATTCCTTTAAGTCCATCACCTGCATATTCAATTGCATCAAGATTACAAAGCCCGGCTACTTCCAATCCGTGATTGCCGCATCCTCCTGCTACAACAAGTATATCTTTCTTGATTAACTGTTTCGTAATATTAACTGTATTCCAGTCATGGGGACCGTTACGTAAAGTCGCACAGTTTGCCAATGCTACGACACCCTTTAATTGTCCTTTAACTATCACATCCGCTAACACATTTAAATCATTGTTGATTGCTTTTAAAACTGCTTCGGTAGAAAAACCTGCAATTGCTTTTGTTATGTGTTTAGGTACCATGGGTTTAATTTTTCCGTGTCTTTTCTTAAAGTTTTCAATTGCGACGTTTATACATTTTTCAGCCATTTCATCAGCTTCTGCCGGATAATATGGCATCTGATGCTCCGCTCCGGGAACACCTATAATCGTACTTACGCTTATTAAGGCAACCTGATACTTTTCCGCATATTGATCGATAGCCGGAGGTGAACAATTTTCTTCCATTACTAAGGCATCAACGGTTCCGGTTGCCAAAAACGGTTCAATAGCAAGCCAGTTTCCCATCAATCCGACAAATACATCGTCAGTTTGGAATCTTTGCAGCATTTCCTGTCCTGTTTCAATAGAGCCAACTATGTGAATTCCCTTTGCTCCTGCCCTCTCTGCCATTTCCTGATACTCTTTTTTTCTTGCCTTTTGCAGTGCCGCTACACCAATCCACGGCTGATGACCGTTAAAGGCAATATTAACGTAATCAGGATCCATTATGCCTAAATCCACTTCAACCTCATGAGGCATTGGAGTTCCAAATAAAATATCCTGTGTCATTTCCAAGCCGATTTGAGCAGTGTAAATAGTGGATAATCCTAAGCGAAGTGCTTTTTTAGCCAATGATACATAGTCACCATCCACATTAGTTAAGCAGCTTGCTATGCAATTTTCCACTTCATGCTGTACACCGGTCGGATAAATGTGCAAGTCCTTCCATATTTTCTTTCTTTTCCTGGGCGCAAATGCTTCAACCATTACACTTTCATAATCAGGTGAAATTTTCATTTCCTTGTCCAGAAGCTCCGCCAATTGTATTGCCATTTGATTTACATCCTGATTAGTATCAATACCGGTTTTTTCACACATCCATTTTAACTTTTCAACATCTGTAATCTTAAAAGGTGTCTTGCCTTCTCCCGTCGCTTTTAAAGTTCTGAATGCCTCAAAGGCGTGATGTCCATATGTTGCAGCTCCCATTATATTTCTCATAAGTAAGCTGCGCATTGCCATACCGTCAGCATCAATTCCGCAAACACCTTTTACAGCACCTGCTTTCTCACTTATTCTGCATGGACCCTGTGTACATAACTGACAGCTTAATCCCTGCAAGCAAAAAGTACACCGTATTTTTTCCTGTTCGGACCATCTTGAAAATACGCTGGAAAGTCCATCCTCTCTGATTCTTTTTAACATTTCCTCAACAGAATCATGATATGAAACACGACCTTCCATTCTTTCTAAAACTGTTTCAGACATATATCCCTCCATAAAAATATTAATTATTGTTTAGGATGACCATATGTAAAAATAAAATTCTATATAGACCTTTTTTGTTTGAAATTAGATTTATTTCATTTATTTATTTCTTTTAAAAAAAATATATATAATTTGTTTAATCAAAATTTTTTTAGGTAATATAATAAATGAAAAATATTTACATAACGGAGGTTATATGAGCTATTTAGAAGAATTAGCAGGAAAAGTGAAAGCAAAAAATTCTAATGAGCCTGAGTTTCTGCAGGCAGTCGAGGAAGTTTTGGAGAGTCTTGTACCTGTTTTGGAAAAAAATCATGATATAATAAAGTATAAGGTTTTGGACAGACTGGTGGAGCCTGAAAGGCAGATTATGTTCAGAGTCCCTTGGATAGACGAAAAAGGAGATATTAATGTAAACAGAGGCTATAGAGTTCAGTTTAACAGTGCCATAGGTCCATACAAGGGAGGGCTTAGATTCCATCCCACGGTAAACTTAAGCATAATGAAGTTTTTAGGATTTGAACAAACCTTTAAAAACTCATTGACGGGACTTCCCATAGGAGGGGGAAAGGGAGGTTCCGACTTTGACCCTAAAGGCAAGACGGATCTGGAGGTAATGAACTTTTGCATAAGCTTTATGACTGAGCTTCAAAGACATATCGGACACTATGTGGATGTACCTGCCGGAGACATCGGGGTCGGCGCAAGGGAAATAGGCTACCTTTATGGGCAGTATAAGAGAATTCTCAATTCATTTGAGCCGGATGTACTGACAGGAAAGGGACTGACCTACGGAGGGTCTCTGGTAAGAAAAGAAGCCACCGGCTACGGAATATTATACTTTATAAATGAAATGATGAATCACCACGGGCATAGCTTGGAAAATAAGAAAGTAGTTATTTCAGGTTCCGGCAATGTGGCACTGTATGCCTGCAAGAAGGCACAGGAATTCGGTGCCAAGGTAATAGCCATGAGTGACTCAACAGGCTTTATCGTTGATGAAAACGGAATAGACTTTGAAAAGATGAGACTTTTGAAGGAAGTGCAAAGAAAGAGAATCTCGGAATATGCCGATATGATACCGACAGCAGTATACACAGAAGGAAGAGGTTTATGGAATATAAAATGTGATATAGCTATTCCATGCGCTTCTCAAAACGATATAGATGTGCATGAAGCTCAAGTATTAATTGATAACGGCTGCATTGCTGTAGGCGAGGGTGCAAATATGCCAACCACAAACGAAGCGGTAAAGCTGCTGCTGGACAATAATATCCTGATTGCACCAGCCAAGGCTGCAAACGCCGGCGGTGTTGCCACTTCAGCCTTGGAAATGGCTCAAAACAGCGCAAGAATGTCCTGGAGCTTTGAACAGGTTGACAATACATTAAAGGATATTATGAAAAATATCTTCAAAAATTCAAAAAATGCGGCAGAAGAATTCAATTCTCCGGGAAACTATATCAAGGGAGCAAACATTGCAGGCTTCATGAAGGTTGCCGATGCAATGATATCCTACGGTATGAATTAACAGTTCATTATACAGGTGATTTATAATATTTTTTTAATATCAGAAATAATAACGCCAACCTGTATTAATTGGTTGGCGCCATGTTTCTCTTATCGGGTAAAATCGGGGGTTGCCACGGATGGACAAATTGCCGCTTGTTAGTCTACAGCTATATTGAAATTCTCCAAACCGCTCTTCCGGAATCGTCGCTGACAGTAACATTCGGATTAAACCCTTTGTCAATCAATCCGAGCCAGACATGACATGCACAAATGCCTATATCGATGTTTGGATGTTCCCATTTGAAATGCTTATATCCCACTGGCATAGCAACAGTGATTGTTTTAAAAGAATCCTCAAAGGCAAATCTCCACATTTGAGAGTTTGCTGCTGAAGGTGCTTTTCTTCCCAGATCAAGCGCATACAAAATGTCATCAGAAAGCTTGCCATAATCATCGTGATTCTCAAGCAACTCTTTAATTTCCTTACGTTTGAAGCTTGAAGTCCTATTTTGAAATCTGTCCATAAGCCGTAGTCCGCCGGTTTCGTAATAACCGAGCGGCGAGATACATATTGCCCGTCTGCCGGTGGTTACACCTTTCGAGTATCCGTAACCCGCGTTTGATTCCTTTATCTGCTCAGGCGTTTGTAAATGAGGCATTAAACGCTCAAGCTCAGATAGTTTATAATGTCCGTACCAACAGGTTGATAGACCTTTACTCTCAGCAAAGAGGACAAGCAACTCCCCGATAAAACCAGTCTTTGATATTGAGATAATATCAGTTTCTGCCATAAATGCAATGTTGTCCGGTGGAGATGTCATGAGCAAATAAAGAGTTTTTGTCGGGTCAGCATTAAAAAACTTAATCTCAACATTGTGATCAAAAGGAACTGACAGTGACTTTGCAAAGTCCTTTATAGTATCAAGGGCATCCTTTTCAACACCGTTCATTTTGTAACTGCGTGTCGAGCGCCGTAAATCAATAGTACTTTTAATCTGAAATGGGATGGTCATATTCAATACCTCCTATGCATTATATATTCTTAAAATTTAATTAACCATTGGTCAGTATAATTATAACATTTTGTTGACCATCGGTCAATATGTATTGTATTATTTTTATTATTCTGCTCATTTTGCATAATTTATATGAAAAAAAAAGTTTTTGGATGAAACAACCTTCTCTTTAGTGAGGTCGTATTAGATGTCATCAATGTTTTTTCAGTTGTGTCCATCTTTGAGTATATTAATATTATCAACTGTTAAAGCATATGACCCAAGGCTTCCTATTTGAGAAGTTACTACACATTTTTTGAAGATAACTTACAGATGTTTCATTAATGAGTAATATCACTAATATAAATTCAAACGGAAATTAAAAACCGATGTTTAAAGAGTTCTGGAAATCATAATAAGTGAATTTATTAAAGCAATTGAATCAGGTAAGTTGAATAAATGTATTCCGCATCATAAAACAAAAGAGATTAACTCGCCTTATCCGGGCGTCTGTGTAAGGAAATCTGAAACATTATGGAAATCAGCAGCAATAAAATCACAGTAGACAATACCGCCCAATGTGTCGCGATTTTTTCAAGCAGCAAGCCGTATATCAGCGCACCGAAAGGAAGTCCGCCCCTTGTGATCATGCCGACAATGGCGAACACTCTGGACATATGACTTACCGGAGTTTCTCTTTGGATAACCGTCTGTACCGGAATATTGATAAACATAATGGACACATAGAGCAAACTTATAACACCGGCAAAAACGCAATAGTATAATACGGTATCTCTCCCAAGTAAATTAAGGCTTTGTGGGAAAAGCAACATTGAAAAGCTAAGCGTCATACCCATCATCAGAAATAAACCAACGATAATCGCTTTTATTTCCTTTTTGCCCTTTCCAAACAACACTCCTACCAGTACGCTGCCAATTAGCGCTCCGGCTACAGTTATTGTTTGCAGAAAACCGTACTGCGCGTCGGAATAATTAAGCTCGGTTCTGAAAAACAAAGGAAGCGCAACAGAAAATAACGGCATGATCATCGTGTAAATCGCAAGAAGGAAAAAGCACAGGTTCCGAATCATCTTTTGGTTGAGAATAAACCTGAATCCGTCAAGCAAGTCCGCAAAAAACTTTGTTTCAGCCTGCTGTTTCCGATATACATATTTTATCAATGTTTCACTCAGACCAGACAGGATAAATGAAATTCCATTGATAAGAAAAAGCATCTGAATCCCAAAAGCAGTATAAAGCAATACGCCGATAACCGGTCCCGCCATGCCGGACATGGTTCTCAGAGTGGCGACGGATGAATTGGCGCGGGATAATTTATCACCTTCCACCAATTGAGGCAGGATGCCTTTTGTTGCCGGGTCAAACAAACCGTTCAGCACAGAAATAGCTACCTGTGCTAATAAAAGCATTGGCAGCGTAAGCGACCCGGAATGCGCCAGAAACGCGAGGAGCAATACCGCCGCGCCGCAGGCAAAATCTGTTGAAACCATAATCGTCTTCCGGTTATGTCTGTCACCCAGCACTCCGGCAAAAGGGTAGACAAGCAAAGCGGGTACAAGTAACAGAAAGGAATACAGTCCGATTGTCGCGGCGGAACCTCCGATGTCGATAATATAAAGCGGCATTACGACCATCTGAATACTTGTGCCGGTATCGGAAACCATACGGCCTGCCAGCAAAAGGATCAGGTTCATGTTGATTTTTTCATTCTTTACTATATTGCCCATATAACACACCTAAAGCAGCTCAACATACCCAACCGAGCCGTTTATTCTGATCCGCTGCCCTTCCTTGATGAGTTTTGTCGCGTTCTCGACGCCCACAACGCCCGGAATACCGTATTCCCGCGTGATGACCGCGCCGTGGGTCCCAACCCCGCCGATTTCGGTCACCAACCCCTTCACCGACACAAACAGCGGTGTCCAGCTCGGGTCAGTGAATATCGTCACCAGTATATCACCTTCCATCAGATCCGCCTTTGAGGGGTCAAGTATCACCCGCGCGCGACCCTCGACCACACCAGAGGAAACAGGCGTACCGGGCAGAGCGCCCTCAGGTAGGTTTTCGGTTTCATATTCGCCGTTGATGATTTCGCCCTCCGATGTGATGACGCGGGGCGGCGTCAGCTTTTCAAACAGTTTATACTCCTGCTTTCGTGCTTCAATAACGCTCTTATCCGCCTTGCCGGTGCGGGCGGCCTCCCAAAATTCCTCAAAGTACAGATAGAACACATCCTCCGGCGCTTCCACCACGCCCTGCCGCGCCAGCCTTTCCGCCTCGCGTATCAGAGCTTCCTTGTATGCCTGAAAATAGGAGATAAAGCAATATTTGGGATATTCTCTGTATCCCGTGACACTGCGCAGGACATCGATCTTGTGTTCAGCGAGTTTGGCTTTACGCCGGCCTCCCGGCAGTTTTCGGATACGCTCCAAGTATTCTTTTTCCTTTTGCTTCGATTCCAGCCTGCCTTTTTCAACCATAACCTCCCCGGCACCCGCTTCAAAATTCCTGACATTCCCCAGTATCATCGGAATCACCGCCGTGGGGTTCTCGATCCAACGCTCTCTCGTGATGTCGATTTCACCGGGACAGCGCATGCCGAACTTTTTCAGGAAGTCTTGAAGTTCCTTGCCAAACTCCTGCCCGCCATCCAAGGCTTTTAGATTACTCCAAAGTGTGTCGTCTTTCGCGTTTGGCAGATATGCGCAGAGGCGGGGATATTTCCGGGCGGTATCGGCTAAATCCATAAGGGCGAGTCCCATCTCGGTGGTGATGTTGCCCGGCACGGACTTGGTGAGGTCGTCGATGGCGTTTTCCTCCCCGAGCCATTTTTTCATGTGCTTCTTTACCCAGCTTGTATTAAGGTTCCAAAGCACCATCAGACCATACTGCATCGAATTATTTTTATCAAACATTCTGTTTCCGAAGTTCTTTGCGTCCTCGTGTATATAGGCGAAAACCGCGTCTCCCGATTTTTCGCGGAGATCGTCCCTTATTTTTTCTACCTGCATGTTAAGGATCAGCCGCTGCTCCTTAACATGCGCTTCAAGGACGGTTCCGCCCTTCTTCGCCTCTTTCATTGCCCGCATGATGATACTTATCACTTGCGGATTGGCAAGGAAATTCGTAGCACTCTTTCCCTTGGGGAGGGATTTGATAAACTCTTTATCGCTTACCGCTTTTCGCAGCGCGCTGTACATAAGCAGGTCCTGAGTGGCATAGCTGTTCAGAATAAACTTTCGTGTAAGGGGCGACTTCATGTCGGAAGACATGTCCATGTACATCCTGCCCCCAGCCTCTGCCATCATATCCGGGATAGCGAAGAAGAAAAAGAGTTTATTAAACGTTATTCCCAAAGGCTTTACCACGTCTGTCATCATCTGCTGGTGACCGTAGGAGCCGTAGATGCGGTTGCGGTCGTCCGGCCCTTTCGGAATAGGATACAGCGTTGTGATGGGGCGGCTTTGGAGGATATATAACACGCCGTCCGCCAGAGCCCACTCTATGTCCTGAGGGCATCCGTAATGTTTTTCAATCGTCCTGCCGATACGCTCCAATTCCAGTATTTGCGCGTCGGACAGCGCCTGCGCGTCCCGTCGGACAGCTTCGATCTCACTTTCCGCCGTACCGCCTTCCGGGCGCGCCACAATCGCGAGCTTCTTACAAGATATATTCTTACTGATGATTTTCTCTTCGCGTACCTTGTAATTATCCGCGCTTACCAATCCGGAGACCAGCGCCTCACCTAACCCAAAGCCCGCGTCTATGGATAATACCCTGCGGTTGGACGTGACCGGGTCGGCGGTGAACATGATTCCCGAACACTCGGGAAAGACCATTTTCTGCACAACTACTGACAAAAACACATTTTCGTGGTCGAATCCGTTTTGGATTCGGTAGGTGATTGCGCGGTCGGTAAAGAGCGACGCCCAGCATTTTTTGACGTGTGTAAGGATTTGATCCTTTCCGCGTACATTTAAAAAAGTGTCCTGCTGACCGGCAAAGGAAGCGGATGGTAAATCCTCCGCCGTGGCACTGGAACGCACGGCGTAAGCGGCATCCTCACCGAGTTCGCATATCCGTCTCGTGATCGCCTCCGCCAATTCCAGATCCGGCTCCACATTTTCTATGAGCCGCCGGATCTGGACGCCGATTGTGGAAATCTTATCCTGCTCAGCCGGTTTAACTGAATACAACTGTACGATCAATTCTCGCACGCCGTTCAGCGTCTCAATTGCCTTCCTATAGCCGTCCGTAGTGATGCAGAATCCGTCGGGAACGCGCAAACCGGGGATTTTCCTTAACTCGCCCAGATTCGCCCCCTTACCTCCAACCGCCGGCAGCATGGTTTTATCAATCTCTTTGAAGCTTAAAACGAATTTGTTCACATTACCCACCTCCAATTATGAAGTATTATTCGATTTCACTTCATAATATCACTCCGAGCTGCGTTTGTCAATAAAATATGAAGTTTTCTATTGATTTAATTCATAATTTATGATAAGCTGTATTTAAAACGAAAGCGAAAGGAACGGATGATAAACATGAACGGTTTTGAACTGCGCAGGAAAAGAAAAATGGACGATATTTTGGATGCGGCGTTCGAGCTGTTTAAAAACCAGGGCATTAAGTCCACAAGCGTCAACAGCATAGCAGAAAAGGCGAAGGTTTCACCCGTCAGCATCTTCAACTTTTTCGGGAGCAAGGAGAATTTGGTTAAGCAGGTTGTTTTCAGGGTAATGGACGAGGGGATACGGGACTTTGAATCTATCGTCAAAAGCGACCTGACATTTCGCGAAAAAGCAAAAAAAATACTGCAATTTTCCGATGATGAGACATATGCCACTATCAATGACGACATAATCAGCTTCAACATTGAAAGTGATCCCCAGATGATAAAATTCTTTGAAGAGATCGGCAATACAAAAACAATCCCGCTTTATATGGAGCTGATCGAGCATGGAAAACAGGAGGGTGCGATTGATAAAAGCTTATCGCCCAGCGCCGTTTTGCTGTTCATCAACTCGGTCAGCGCGGCTTTAAGAACCGCCGCCAACGCGAAGGAGCGTATAGATTTGGGAAAGCTGCTTTATTATGGGCTTTTCGGTAACGCTGAAAATGAATAACACCCCTTGCTTCTTTATAAATGTTTTCGCGGACTTTCTTCCACACAGGCGATTGGAATGATAAATAACTGACAAGCTGTTTTGGAATCTTAAGCTTAAGGGAATAGCTTACATCCGTACTATAACAGTCTGATAATTCCATTGAGTCCATCTATTTCTACCAGTTGACCATCCTTCAAAACTGAAACCGCATTCTCTACTCCTGAAACACAAGGTTTTCCATATTCCCGTGCAACAAGAGCTCCATGCTGGAGCATACCGCCGACCTCAAGAATCACTCCGGCCGCGTTAATAAACAAAGGTGTCCATCCAGGATCTGTAGCTCTTGCCACAAGTATTTCCCCGGGCAGTACAGGTTTCTCAGGACTTTTAAGAACCTTTACAGGCCCCCTTACCGTTCCTGGAGAGATAGGCTCTCCAGCCAACTCACCATTACGTGCTTCCTTTTTAGGCGGATGCAATATTTTCCCTCTGGAATCTATGACTCTGGGAAATTCTTTTATATTCGCAAGCCTTTTGAGAAATACTGTATTCTGTGAAGCACGCTGCCTAAGATCAATCGTTGTATCAGCCATTGCCATGTCCAAGTCATCTATGGTGAGATCAAATACCTGGTTTAAATTATCAATACGTCCCAATGCCGCCAAAGCTTCTGCAGCTTCGATTACTTTTCTCCTTAATTCTGCAACAGTCATTATCCAGTAATATTTGGGGGCCTCCCGATATCCTGAAAACGTAATTAGCATATCATAGTATTTCTTGAATTTCTTTGACTTCCTCTTCTTTTCCGCCTCTCTTAGCAATAACTCGAAATCACTTTCACGCTCTTGTCTGGCCCGGTTAAATATGGACTCTGGATTATGCTCGGGATCTGTGTTTTCCGCCAGCGTTTTTAACTGCTTATAAAATGCTTCAGCCTCCTCATACATACGAGGTGTAGCTATGTCAAGCTCTTTCGGGCATCTGAATCCATACCTTTCCATAAAGTCTTCCCAGGCATTTATATAATCCGCAGAAAGGGATTTTGTTTCCCATTTTTCCTCAAACTCCTCAAAAGACGGACTTTTTTTGATCTCATCAAAAAGTGAGAGACGATACATACTAAGTCCCATTTTTGTGGTTATATTGTTTGGCAGCGCCTTCTCAATAAATGTTACCTTACTCTTTATTTCCGTACTGCTGTCTCTAAAAATTTTCCCCAGTCCTGATTTTGCAACCGCTATAACCGCCAGTATCGGAAGGGAAACAACAAAGAAAGACACATACTTCTCGGTAACAGATTCTGCAAAGCCCTTAATAGCTTGCTCCTTACACCGCTCATTTTTTAATTTTTTAACAAACTCCTCCGCCTTTTCAAGAAATATTTTCTCATATCCTGAGGGATTATTCAGAGCTTTTATAGTATTAACCCCCATACCCAGGCTGTTTCGAATTGTACCTGATATGACTCCTCGCAGCTTTTCCGGTAGTTCCTTAGGCACATATTCATCTTCACTAATATTTGCAATAATTTCGGCGGAAGCCATATCCAAGAGGCGGTAGGTATCTATCAACTTCTTCTTGCCGTAAAGCTTAATATTATTAGAAACATTTAGATACATTTTCCCTTGAAAAAACCCTTGTATGCCTTCTGCAACTCCGGAGTTGTCTTTACCGGTCATAGATATCTCAATTCTCGACTGGAACATGGAAAGATAGTCCGTACCCATAACCGACAGGGGTTCATGTATACCTTGCTTAGCAAGGGTGGCATCAAGGTATAACTGTTTTTGCTGTCCCGGAGCAGTTTGCATTTTTTCATGCAGTGGTATATATGCGGTGATAGGCCGGGCTTGAAGAAGATACAACTTACCGTCGGAAAATGCCCATTCAATGTCAACAAATATTTTATAGTATCTTTCCACATCTATAAGCATGTTCACCAGCGATAATAAATCATTATCCTCCAGACACACACCATGTGCAGATGACAGAGTCTTTTCATATGTTCCTCCATCAAGATCAAGCCATATGGACGTTTCCTTCTTCCCTGCCTTCTTCTCCAGTATTTTCTTGGAGTTTTTATCAACAATAAATGTGTCAGGTGTGGCTAAACCAGAGACAACTGACTCACCCAAACCAAAGTTAGCATTGATTACTGCCTCATCATAACAGTTGTTTAGAGGATTTAGTGAAAAAGCTACACCTGCAGTTTCTGATTGAATTTGAGACTGTACAATGACAGCTATTCTTGGATTGTCTATAGGAAAACCATGCTCTTTCTTGTATACAAAAACTCGCTCATCCAGGCTTGATGCAAAGGAGCGGCGCAAGGCATCCTCAATATTATCTTTTCTTACTCCAAGAGTGGTTTCATAACCCCCTGCGAACGAAGCTCCTTCAAGATCCTCTTCAGGAGAAGATGATCTTACTGCAAACAGACGATTGTTAACTTTTCTTTCAAGAATATTTAACGCCTCTATCAAAGCTTTTCTGCGCTCTTCATCTAGTTTCAGGCTCATACACAGTTTTTTCATAGCTTCTGAACTTAACTTCAGTTCATTGGCTGAGGAATTTATAACGCTATGCCATTCCGGAGTACTTTTTATATAGTCAAACCAAGGTTTAAAGAATTCCACTGACATGACAAATCCAGGAGGCACTGGCAGCCCCTGATTTGTCATACGGATCAAAGACATCCCTTTTCCTCCAACCTGTGTAAGTTCAGGTGACACCTTAGAATTAAAGCCATATATCAATTCCATATTCTAACCCTCTCTTTTTATTTTTTATTGTTCATGTATTCTTCAAAAATTCTGATATTTTCTAAAAAATTAATCGAATCTTTTGGAGCCCCCAGAATTCTTTCTACCGCTTCCCGGTAGGCCTCAATTTTACGCTTGATAACTGCTATATTTTCAGGTTTCTCATTAATATCTGAAGTCAATTTTACAACCATTGAATTCAAAATAATTAGCATTTGTATAATCTGCTCCGCTACCTCGTCAGGATAAGATGTTTTAAAGATGCCTTCCATGATCCCTTGTTTTATTATGCTTAGATACAGTGGAGTTAGCAGTTTTATCTTATTCTCTACAACCTTTCGCTGAAATTTTACATTTCCTTCACTTTCAAAAAACTTAGAAATTTTTTGACGCTCACCCATATCGAGAACCTTATGCGTTAATACCTCATTAAATACCTTGTTAATCTTCTCAAGAGCATTCAGATATCGCTCCTCAGCTGCCTTTTTCGTAATGGTTATTTCCACTTCAATATGACGCCCTGCAACTGCTTCTAATACATCTTCCTTCGACTTAAAATAGTGATAAAATGCCCCTTTTGAAACACCCACATTCTCAATAATGGCGTTTATAGAAGTATTATCATAGCCTTTTTCATAGAATAGCTCCATAGCGACATTCAAAATATGCTGCTTTACATTGCTTTCCTTTAGTGCAATCATATCATCAGCTCCTTGATTTTAATAATATAGCCAACATACCGACCGTCGGTATGTTGGCTATATTATATTATATTATATTCTTTTCTCATTGTCAAATAAATTTTGCTCATCCGTCAATGTGCTAAAGGAGTAAGAATGACTCCTTCTATATTTCAGAATATATTCCAACTATATAGGTATTAATTAGATGAATTTTAAAATGAATGTTAACCATACTAAAACCGAGCAGGCGCTGATGATCAAAAAAATACTCGTTCCCCTGAAAGCCTGTCGTATACGTCCTCCGCATATGTCTCCATGCTTAGAATCTGTTATAACGACAGGAGAGCGAGCTCCCAAATTGAATCGCATATAAAAGAAATAGTTGATTGAAGCTTACTCCCATAATCAAGCAGGTGAACGCATACAAAATGATGGCCAACAATCCGGCTTGAAGAAGGATACCGACTTTTCTGTTTCGAAAAGCGAGCAAGATGGTAAGCAGAATTAACCCGGTAAATATATATAGAAAACGCCGATACTGGCGGAGATCACGGATGACAACACAGCAATGATTGATAGTCCCATAATTGCTTTTTCATATCCACCATGCTTTCTTAGCTAATGAAAATGTAATTATGTTCCGGTTTTTATCTGGTCAATCATGTCGCTGATGGCTGATATGCTAGTAAAATCGACAACTTGACCATAGGTTGCCAGCATGATTTTTTCTTCATTGCTTAATTCGGATTCCGGTTTCTTTCGGATTGTTTTCACCATCATACTCATCATGATACGATGAATAAAGCTGAGTCTCGGGTAATCAATGCCGCCTCTAAAATGGAAGATATTCATCTTGCTCTCCATTTCAACAGAAAGCACCTTCGACAATGAACTGCGGATGCTATTTATGTTCTTTTCATCGCTTACATCAGCAGCACCCACAGTAAACAGATACAGCGACTTATCCGCAAGAGATTGAAACGACTTGCTGATCAACGAAAAACCGTTTACGCCGCCCGCATAAAGACCGCCACCATAAATAATAACATCGTAATTTTGCAAATCCGAAGCCCTTATCTTTCCGGCTTCCATTAGCTCCGCACCTAATTCTTGGGCAATCCAATGCGCATATTTTTTTGTAAAGCCGTACCTGGATTTATATATGACGATCACTTTTTTCATATTGCATTTTCATCCTTTCAAGATTGTTAAAAAGCGCCTCCACCGTAATTCTGGTGCTTTTCTGAAGGTCAGAATGAATTCCGTCAAAAAGCTGTTCCAGAAAGGCAGCGCCCTTGGCTTCAAACTGGGTGAAGAACAGAAATGTCTTTTCAGTCAGGACTACGGACAGATTCCGTTTATCCCGTTCGTTCACGCAAAGCGCCACATAACCTTTGGCGGAGAGAACTTCCAGCATTTTTCGTACATTCTGCCTGGTGCTACCAATAGACTCCGCTATTTCCGTTACGGATGGCTGTTTCTTCTCCATATTAAAAATCATGATAAGCAGTAACCATTGCTTTAATGTCATCTGCTTCAAGAAAGCGTCTCCCAACGTTTGCAGCTTATTTGCGAGAAGAAAAATGCTGCCAAAGAGATATTCTTTGGTTGGAATATCCATTTTATAATCCTCCAAAATATCGCACAACTTATTGTGTATTTATTATACGCAATAAGTTGCGCTTTGTCAAATATTATGATATCGAAGGAGCTCATGAGCGGTTTCAATTTTAAAAAAACATATGGGAATAACCAGTTTTAGAATGGGCTTGGAATACTAAATATGTGCCTCTTAACAATCTTTATGGCTGTTTCTTATGCAATAGGCTGCATTTTGGGACATAAAAAAGACAAACCCATCTTTAACTACCGTTAAAAAATAGGTTTGTCTATTCTGGCGGAGAATGCGGGATTCGAACCCGCGATACGGTTCCCCGTATACACGCTTTCCAGGCGTGCTCCTTCAACCACTCGGACAACTCTCCAAAAATGCTTTACAGCAAATGATATTATATCCTATAGTATAATCAAATGTCAATGGATTTTTAGCATTTACCTGAAATGGAATAAACAATTATAAAAAATTAAAATATTTTAAATTTATCATGAAATACTAAATGTATATTTTATTTTCAAAGGCATCTATAATGCTTCTTCGGATATATAGTGTAGTTTACAGTAATATATGACAAAATAAGATTATACAAGGAGTATATATGAAACAGCAAATAGCGAAATTAACAGAAGAACAGGAACAAAAGATTAAAAAAATGGAAAGTGAATTAGGTTATGTATTAGTTGCTTATCAAACGCAAAATTCTTCCGGTGCCGGCGAAATGAAATAATATAAAAATGCTGCGGATCAATTTTTGGTTCGCAGCATTTTTTACAGTTATATTATCCCGAACATCATAAAACCTATCGTATTAATGGAAAAATTCGCACACATATGCACAATCCATGAATTAAATATATTGTTATATCTGTCGTTCAACCAATTAAAAAATAATCCTGTTCCAAATAAACCTGTTATAAATAATATATAAATTATTATGTTAAACCAATCAGCAAGTATGGACACATGATAAACAGAAAATGCAAGTGCGCTGACTATGTATGTATACCTTTTTGATGAGAATTTTCTAAGCGTAATAAAACCGAATCCTCTGAAGAACAATTCTTCCAGCAAGGAATTGATAAATGATATATAAAGTGAAACAAAGACGAAATTGTCCTTATTGACACTCAGATTATTTTCAAGAGTCATTGCAATATTATCTAAATCAATAAATCCTTTAAGGATATAGTATCCTGCCTGTATAAGCAGATAAACACCCAGTCCAAGTGCCACAGCGAATTTTATTTGTTTATTATTTATTATGAAATATTCTTTAAACTTTACTTCCTTGTCCAACACACAATAAATCAACGGCAACCCTGCAAATATAATTATTTTATATAATGATTTAATTACATAGACAGGTTTAATATAAGATTCTACCAAGTACATTAATATACATGCGACAATCATTATGCTTGATATTGTTATCTTTCTTTTATAATTGTTCATACCAGTTCACCAATTTAATTTATGCTTAGCATTTGATATATATTAACATATTAAATATTCAATAACAAGTATGATTGATTCTTTCAAAATAATTACAAAATTTTTCTTTAAGTTTTATCATTATTACTCATAGCCTCATTAACCCATAATTCTACAAGATGAAGTGCACCTCTGAATCCAACAAACGGCGGAACGTAAGGATTTATACGCCACTTTTCGTCCGGATTTGAAATCTGGAGCATTCTGTTGCGGCCGGTCCATTCTAATAGTTCTCCGCTCGCCATGAGTATTCCGTCCTTTTGTTCCGATACATTTTGCATCAGTTGTTCCTCTGTGAAATAAGGAAGCTCTTTACCAGACATTTCCCGGCTGTCACACCAGCATGTTCCTTTAGGCAAATTAAACTCATCGCATCCAAAACCAAGAATACCATTTACGACATCAGCATGAGTTCCCAAAGAAAGCTGTACTTTTTCAGGATGATCGTGAATAAGATGGCGGAATGTAGGTTTAACGGATGAAATTAACCGTAAAGCTTCTTCGCGCTGACTATCGATGAAATCTCTGTCAGGCGTTATATTTAAAATTCTTGCAATATTCTCTATCCATTGTATAGTTCCCTCTATTCCGTAAGGACGTCCCAAATAATACGGTGTTTCAAAATTATTTTGCAGTTGTTTTGCTGCAGGCTCTCCCTCCCTGCGCAGAACTAAATTAATATGAGCACCACCCATTTTTTCTATATCTTCAACGGAAGCATCTGATGTCATTATACAAAGTGGTTTCATATTAAACGACCCTTCCATTATACGTACAATTTCGTTAGCGTCAGCATGAAAATTGAAAAGGTCGGCACATGAACCTACTATGTTAAATGTATGCTCCCGTGTTTTTTCTGCTTTAACAGGCAATGTCCTGGCAAGAAGTAAAAGTGCCTCCTGTATTCCTCTGTGTTGGGTTATATCAAAACCTCCATATCCAAATGGAAGCAAGCGTATATTCGGATATTCCGGCTGCAGCTCCTCACATATTGCAGGAAGATCTGTTCCGATTATCTGCGGTACAGAAGACGGAAGCAGGAATATAACTTTTGCAGTACTATTTTTTGCTACACAATCTACTGTTTTTCGTATGCGTTCTATTCCCCCCAGCGCTATGTCAGTTTCATCAATATGAGTAGAATACAGATTGCATGCCTTCGGAACACCGGCTCGATTTAGAAATGCCCGCGCATAGAGCATGTGTCCCATGCATCCGTATTCAACAAGTGCGGCATCTTTAACAGATGCCAGAGTCCATAGAATTCCCATACGCCCTGAAGGCATAGGTTTAAATTTATGCAATCCCATTTTCTAAAACTTCCTTTCCTGATTGTGTCCGGCTATCAAATATTTGAAGCAGATCATTCAGCAGATAGCTTGTACGTCCGTATCCTATCTGCCCATACAGATTATGTATATCATGAACGTGAGTAAAATCGAGTTTCTCTCCTGCCAAGTATCCGAAATAAATATCCGGTGACAATCTTTCTATAACAGGTATATCTGAATTGTTGTTTATCATATGACATACAGGAGGGTTATATCCCCTTTCTACCAGTTCTTTAATATACTGTTTATCATCCGGATATACTTCCTCCATATGAAGAAGCAGAGGTTCCATACCAAATCCGGTCAGATAGGAAGCAAATGGTACAACCATTGTAGGACCTATAAATGCAGAAACAAACTTAAGACCTGCAAATATCTTTTTAGCTTTTTCCTGCGAAAATAAAGCATGCTGCCTATCTTCTTCAAACTCTTTTCCCCATTTTATACTTAGCTTTTCTCCAATTTCTGCATATGCCTTGTCAATCTCAAATACATCGTATATATTATGCAAGCTGATATAAGAAATGTCAAATTCTTGTTCCATCATTACAGCCAAAGGCTGTGTGAATGGAGATATAACAATGTTTAAAGCTGCGTCCGCCGCATTAAGAAAATCATCCAGTGAAGAGTCCATTGCAAGAAATCGCAAGGAAAATCCTTTCTTCTCAAGTAATGATAAAACCGCAGGCATAGGCACATGATCTTCCTCCGGAGAACGACCAAGTACATTTACCGTATTTAGGGATGTTTCTCTTTTTCTCATGAGATTTCCGATTGACAGCAATGTTTTCCACGATCCAGAAGGATAGCTGTTACACTTAAAATGCCCCATTAAAACAAAAGTAAGGCTGGTCTTAATCTCCGGCTGTATTTCGAATATAATACCTTCAATATCTTCTCCGATTATTTCCGGCACACAGGTTACAATAATTAAAACTGCTTTTGCTCCGGCCAAATCCATTTTTTTGAGGGCATTAACAATTCCATCCCGACATCCGAATACCACTTCATGGGAATCCAATACATACATCCAATGCAATTCTCCATTTTTCCCGGTGGCTTGCGGAATTACCATGCGGCTGTACGTAGTACACTCCGATGTTCCGATAATCAGAGTTGATAACCCCTTAATCTTTCCGGAAAGAGCCAATGCAGTATGCATAGGACAGTGGCTGCCCGGAAAAGCAGCAGGAGTCAAAAACTTAACACCGGCATTGGACTTTATTGCCGATAATTTTTTTAAATGCTTTAAGTTATCCATTATGCTTCATTCTCCTCTAATAATATTTTCGCAAGAGATTTGTAATGGGCTGCCATATCAGAGTCAGGAAAAGCTTCTACAACTGTCTTTCCTTCTGCTTCGGCTTGCTGAACAAGAGCGTGACGAGGCAGACGATAGATTATTTCTGTTCCGATTTCGGTTGCTGCCTTATCTGTCAGCTCATCTTCGTTCTCTATATTTTTAGCATTGAGAATCAACCCTCTCAAGGATGCATACCCTCTCTTGCCAAAACTTTTCACTGCATGAGAGATATTGGCTGCTGCGTAAAGAGACATCATTTCCCCGGAAGTTACGACAAATACTTCATCTGCGTATCCTCCTCTGATGGGCATGGCAAAGCCTCCGCATACCACATCCCCCAATACATCATACAGTACAACATCCGGTTTATAAACTTCAAAGGCATCTAATTCTTTTAGCTTTTCAAAAGCTGTAATGATACCCCTGCCGGCACAACCCACTCCCGGAACCGGTCCTCCGGATTCTACACAGAAAACTCCGGTGGTGCTTTTCACTACAAGGTCATTTAAATCCGCATCCCCATTTTCTCTCAGTGTATCCAGAACAGTAGGAATATTTTTTCCTCCTGTCAGATTGCGTGTGGAATCAGCTTTAGGATCACAGCCGATTTGCATTACAGTAAGCCCCATGGCTGCCATAGCCGCTGATATATTTGACACGGTAGTAGACTTACCTATACCGCCTTTACCATATACTGCAATCTTTTTCATTTATACATCCTCCGCATTCATTTTTGTTCATTTTTATAAGGTCGTAAAAGATACAGGCAGGACGTCCGGTGCGAGGTTCCTTTACAATCTCCGCATCAATATTAAATGTTTCTTTCAATACCTGAGGTGTCATAACCTGCTGCGGAGTTCCGTGACTGATAATTTTTCCGCATCTGATTGCTATCATATAATCAGCAAATCTGGCTGCCATATTCAGGTCATGAAGAACCATGACAATTGTACATCCTTGTTCTCTGTTAAGCTTGTATAACAACTCCAGCACCTCCAGCTGATATGACAAATCCAGATATGTGGTTGGTTCATCCAATAAAATTAAATCTGTCTGCTGAGCCAACGCCATAGCAATCCAGACCCTTTGCCGCTGCCCTCCGGAAAGATTGTCCACTGCTTTAGTTTCGTGTTCGGTAAGTTTTGTAACCTCTAATGCCCATTGAATAATTTTTTTATCTTCCGTATTTAATTTTCCAAATCCTCTCTGGTGCGGAAAACGCCCATAGGCTATCAGTTCTCCAACCGTAAGACCTGCGGGAGCTTGAGGTGATTGAGGAAGTATAGCCATCTTCTGCGCAATCTCTTTGGTGGTTAAGCGTTGTATGTCCTCGCCGTTTAAATATACCATACCTCCTTTTGGCTTAAGTATACGTCCCACAGCTTTTAAAACAGTAGATTTACCGCAGCCATTAGATCCGATAATGGTTGTAATTTTTCCACGAGGTATTTGAATATCCAGGTTTTCCACTACAAGGTTATTTTCATAAGCAACTGCAAGATTTTCCGTTATAATACTATTCATAATTTATCTCCCTTTTTTATTGTTTACTTTTTGCAAGAAGGTATAGAAAATAAGGTGCTCCTATAATTGCCACCATAGTTCCTGTAGGTATCTCTGAAGGCTGCACAATTACCCGTGCAATAGTATCTGCCGCAGAAACCAGTACTGCTCCGACCATTGCGCATGCAGGAAGCAAAACTCCATGTCTGGGTCCCACCAGTTTCCTTGCAAGATGCGGAGAAATAAGACCCACAAAACTGATACTGCCGCTTACAGCTACGCAGGATGCAGCCAACGCAACAGCAGCTCCAAGAAGCTTTCTTCTTTCTCCTTCTACCGAAGCTCCCAATCCATATGCAATTTCATCTCCCAAAGTCAGAACATCAAGCATTCGGGATTTCATCATTACATAGGGAATTAAAATCAACAGCCATGGAAGCAGGGCAATCACAAATTTCCAGTTTGAGCCCCAAATACTTCCTGCCTGCCATGCAGCCACAAAATCAAACTGAGTTTCATCCAGTTTGATTACCAGCACAGTAGTTAACGCTGAAATGCCTGCCTGCACGGCTACTCCCGTAAGAATCAGGCGCATGGGTGCAATACCTTCACCTTTTTTTAAAGCCATAATATAAATGACTATTGCAGTAATTCCTGCCCCGATAAGCGCAAGGAAAGGAAGAGTAAAGGTTGATAAGAAAGACTTGGCTCCGAAAAACAGCACATATAAAATTACCATCATTCCTGCCCCGGAATTGATACCAAGTAACCCCGGATCTGCCAGACCATTTCTGGAAATTCCCTGTATTATACAGCCGGAAAGTGCCAATCCTGCACCAACAAGCATGGATATAACAATTCTCGGCAATCTGAAATCAAATAAAATCAGATTTTCCTTATCAGTACCGCCTCCAAACAAAGTACGGAGTGTATCAAATGGAGTAAGTTTTGTATATCCTGTGTTCATGCTTATAATGAAAAACAATATTAATAGAATTCCGCATACTGTAAGAATTACAGTATTGCGAACAGCAATTTTTCTTTTATAAGCTTCATTTTTTTGTTGTATTGTTGTTTGTTCGTTGTTCATTACAATGCCCTCCTTTGCTTGCGGGACAAATATAAGAAAAACGGAACGCCCACGAGAGAAATCAATGCGCCTATAGGTGTTTCAAAAGGCGGATTGAGAGTTCTGGAACCTAAATCTGCCACGACAACCAGCACAGCTCCTAAGACTGCTGATGAAGGTATTACCCAACGATAATCAACTCCCACAAGAAAACGTGCAAGATGCGGTATTATCAGTCCCACAAATCCAACCGCACCTACTACCGATACGGCTGATCCTGCGAGAATAAGAACGATAAGAGAGCATAATATATTTATTGCGGCTGTATTAAGTCCAAGACCCTTTGCAGTCTCCTCTCCAAGGTTTAACAGCGAAATTGAGCGTGAAAGTACTATGGCTCCCAAAAGCGCACCTGCAATCCAAGGAAACATAGTACGTATCTGTTCCCAGTTGGACCCGGCTACACCTCCCACAGTCCAGAACATAACATTCTGTGCCACATCAAAATATATGGCAATTCCCTGACTGAGAGCTGCAAGCAGTGAGCTGACTGCTGCTCCTGCCAGAATTAGCCGCATGGGAGTAGCACCTCCTCTGCGCATAGATGCTATGCCATTTACCAATACCGCACCTAAAGCAGCACCTGCAAAAGAGAACAGTATTATTTTTGTATATTTCATTCCCGGGAAAAAAGCAAAGCATATTGACAATGCAAAGCCTGCTCCTGCATTAAGACCCATAAGCCCGGAATCTGCAAGAGGGTTTCCGGTAGTTCCCTGCATAATCGACCCGGATACCGCAAATGCCGCTCCTACCAAGGCGCTCGCAATAACTCGGGGCAGCCTTAAATCAATTATAATCAGGTGCTGGGTATTATCGGGGTTAAAATTAAAAAATGCCTCCCATACTGCACTTATGGGTATCTGCGCCGCTCCCCTTGTTATAGAAAAGGACATGAGCAAAAAAAGAACTGCAGGTCCAATTAATATAATTATAAAAGCCGTCAAAATTCGGCTATTGTTTTTAAGTTTTGTTGTTTGTACCGATTTATTATGTTCATTCATTAAACGATTTGCCTCCTTGATGCCATATCTATATGCGACTGACAAAATCTGATACAGGTTATTGTTCTTTCAAATACAAAAACCGTGCGCATACTATCCGAACAATCTGCGCCCGGTTTTTATCCTGTATAAAATTACATCCTATTTTAAATACTCAAGAATCTGTTCTGAAGCCAGGCGTATTGCTAACGGGCTTCCCGTATTCAGAGAAATATCCAGATAGCCGATATTTCCTTCTTTAACAGCCGTAATGGAATTCCATACGGAAGAGGATTCCATTTCCGCGACTTTTTGACGGCAGAGTTCTTCTTTATCCTGGAAGAAAATGTAGTCAGGATTCATCTCGACCAGTGCCTCAAGAGAAATTTCCGCCCACGATTCAGGATAATTTTCAGGCACATTCATGCCAAAGCCATTTTGGGAATCATGATAATGCGAGTATATCTCGCTTCCGACAATTCCAAATTCGCTTTTTGAAGAAGGTCTGAGAAACACAAATGTCTTATCCGAATATTTTTCCAACTCTCTGTATGTTTGAGAAATAATTTCCTTTGAACTTTCTATGTATTGCTCCGCTTTTTCCTCTCGTCCTAACATCTGGGCATAGTCCTGCAGAGTTTCATCCCATTTGCCGTAATTCTTTTTAAATACAACAGGAGCAATTTTTTTAAGGCTTTCACGCATATCATCATGTATTCCTGCGCCTGCAATAATAAGATCCGGCTGAAGTTCAAGAATTTTTTCCAAATTAGGGGATACCGTTTCACCTACGTCAATAATTGTATTTAATTCTTCATATTGGTTAAGGGTCTCAAATTGCTGGGCTATGGACAGTGATGCAACACCTACAGGCACCACATCAAGGGCAAGAAGGTACTCAGTGTAGCCGAAGTGCAATACAACAATACGCTGAGGCTCTTTTTCAATTATAACTTCCTTACCTAATCCATCAACATATGTTCTCGGCCATGCTGATTCAGAATCAGTTCCAGCATCTTTATCCTGTACTTCGGTTTCTGCAACTTGATTATTACTATCCTCTGCAGTTGTATTATCCGCTTCAGGTGCCTTGGCACACCCTGCTAACATGCTTGCAACAAAAGCAAACAAAATGATAAATTTCATAAATCTTTTCATATTTTAGTTCCTCTTAATGAATACTTATTTTAGAGCTTCCAATATAGCATCAATTCCATAGCTTATTGACAATGGTCCGCCTGAAAACGCCGAACGGTCAATCAAATGTACATTATTGTTTTTAACTGCTTCGAGTGAATTCCAAACAGAATTATTGCTTAATTCCTCTATATATGATTCATCCATATCATTTAGTGCATTATTATAAATGAACAAATAATCCGGATTAAATTCTGCTATACCTTCCAGTGATATTGTAGTTCTTCCTTTATCAAGATAATCCCCCGGTGCATTAAGACCAAGCCCGGCTTCCTTGTTGTAAACGAAGTCCAATACATACACTGTAAACTCTTTTGAACTTTCCATAGAAAGAAAAGCAAAAGTTTTATCGCTGTAAGAAGCCAATTTCTCAGCTCCTTCCTTCAGCTGGACTTTTAATTTATGAATCTCCTCTTGTGCCTTATCTTCTTTTCCAAAAATCTTACCATATTCAACTAAAGGCGTCTGCCAATCGTCGCCATAATTGTTTACCGCTATAGTCGGAGCAATCTTTTCAAGCTGCTCTCCAACTTTTTCGTAAGTTCCTGAGTAAACAAGAATCAAATCGGGTTCAACTTCCAAGAGTCTCTCTATGTTTACCGCGCTCATACTTCCCAAATCAATAACTTCATGTGTTTCTGCATATGGTTTGAAGACCTCCCAACCATTATACACATCCACTACTTCAGTTCCTGCCACCGGCGGCTCATCCATTACAAAAAGATGTTCAAGGTTACGGAAAAATATCATAACCGGCTTTTCCGGCTTTTGTTCTATTACAACTTCTCTTCCCAAAGCATCCACATATGTTCTGGGCCATTCTGATTCTGTATTTATATCAGTATTTGTTTCTGTTTCCGGAGCCGGGCTCTCAGATACAGGTATATTGTTAGTCTCCTCAGGCGCCTTGGCACATCCGGCCAATAGTCCTACCAAAAGTACAGCTGAGACAATAAATCCCATAAATTTTTTCATATTAATCCTCCAATAAATAAAGTTAGCCGAACCTAACTCGGCTTCATAAGTATAGCAAACATCAAGACATATGTGAATAGGATAATTTACAAAATTATATGGACTTTTGTCCGAATTTTATAAGTAGAATTGACTGCAATATTGGTGTATTTTACCTTAATATATTATAACTATTTTTTGTTATACACTGTTTTTTATGAACATTCTGAATTCTGACGGAGCCATGCCTGTCCGCTTTTTAAAAGCCCTGCTGAAATATAAACTGTCTGTATACCCCACACATTCAGCAACTTGTTTTATAGGACAATCGCAAGTTCCTAACAGCTCTTTTGCTTTTAGCATACGGTACTGTATTAAATAGTTGCTGGGGGTAATGCCTATCTGATGCTCAAATAAATAAAAAAGTCTTCGTCTGTCCATATTAAAATCCATGGCTATCTGAGCAATGGTTATGGATTCTGCGTAATTTTTCCTCATATGTTCCATAACTTGCTCAATCACCACAGTATCATTATCTGCAAGCTGCTTTTTTACCGAATCAAAAATTTCACTCAGCAGGGTAGTAAACAATAGCTTTGTTCTGAACAAGGCTGAAGCGCCCGGTGTTGACTGACTAAGCATGAGCTGTTGAAGCAAATCTGAAATCTTCCCGTTTTGACCTGTTAAAAGTGCAAAATGGCTTTGGTACAACGGAAACTTTTTAATCTCACTTTTAGGAATTTTATAATGTATAACCGCATATTTCCATGATTCGTCACCGATAACTTCTTTGTCCAGGCACATGTCAGGACCGGCATGAATAACCATGCCCGGCTTCATTATATAAGGTTCTCCCTCCAAAGTAAAACATGCACTTCCGGAAATAGGAATAATCAGACCACCTGATGAAGGGTCGGTTATAGCCCCCTTGCAGCTTCTATGCGGTAATACCGTGAACTTCAGCAAATCCAAAAATGATATATTTGCTTTTGCAAAATAGTTTATGATTTCATTTATATTTTCTTTCATAATTTCCTCTGCCATATTTAATTAATACTATTTGTGCTATTCAAGTTAGCTCAAACTAACCATATGATATCATATTAATAGTATAAGTTCAAATTAAATTTAATATAACATTAAGAGGCAGGTAATTAATTATTTTAATTACCTGCCTCTCGGCCAAAGCAGTAAAGTAAAATTATCTTTCTTTACCAAAGAAAAACAATGCCAATGCTCCCTGTCCTGTATGAGATCCTATTACGGGACCAATAAAATTGATTACAACTTCTTTTACGTTTAGTTTTTCTTTAATTAAATTACCTAAGTATTCCGCATCCTCCAAACAGTCAGCGTGACTTATAAAAACTGAATTTTCCTCAGGATTTATACACGTTGTTTCCATTTGTTCCAATAAGGCATGTATGGATTTTTTCCTGCCTCTGACATTTGTAACAGATACCAAGTGTCCTCCATTATCAACATGTAATATCGGCTTTACACCAAGAGCTGTACCTATGGTTGCAGTCATGGCATTTATTCTTCCTCCGCGCTTCAAATGATTTAAATCGTCTACAGTGAACCAGTGACATAAATGAAGATTATTCTCTAAAATCCATTGTTTTACTTCATCGAGATTTTTTCCTTCCTGTTTCATTTTAGCAGCATAATAAATTAGTAGACCTTCACCCATTGATGCAGCCAATGTATCTATACATTCTATTCTTGCATCCGTATATTTTTCCGATAGTTCTTCCCTTGCTATTAGAGAAGAGCCGTATGTACCGCTAAGTGGTGATGAAAATCCTAAATATAAAATATCATTTCCCGCTTCCAATAAAGGTGTTAAATATTCTTCAAAGGTTTTTGCATTTACAAGGGTAGTAGTTGATCTTTCACCCTTTTTAATCCTCTCATAGAACTCCTTTATTGCCAATTGTCTATGATCTGGATAATTTATATAATTTTCATTTTCAAAGCTATAACTCAAAGGAACTACCGTTAAATTATATTCTTCAATAATATTAACGGGCAAATCTGCTGTAGAATCTGTTACTATAACATAATTTTTCATAATTTTAATTCCCCTTCTATTCATTATAAATACTTCATGTTAAATTAATATTAGCATATTTTTACATCCTTTACAACACATAAATAATATGGTAAACATTTATTTTCTAATTAATTAATATGTTGTCCGCTCAATTTTATATTATGTATCAAGGTGTTTAAATTTTAATTTTTCGGGTATTAATAAGGCATAACATTTGTTAGTTAGAATTATAGGAAGGGGACACATCTCTTTTTGAGAGTGATAGTCTTTGCGGGATAGGAGAAATGTCCCGAATTTGATAGATATTAATATAGGAGGATTTAAATGACAAAAATAGCTATAATTTTAGGAAGCACAAAACCGGGAAGAAACGGAGAAGCCGTTGCTAAATGGGTTTATGATATAACAAAGAAAAGAAATGATGCACAGTTTGAATTAGTTGATGTGGCTGATTACGATTTACCGCTTTATGATGAGCCGTATCCCGCAATGATGCAGCAATATCAGAAAGAACACACTAAAAAATGGTCACAAAAAATAAATGAATTTGACGGTTACGTATTTATAACTGCAGAATATAATCACAGTGTACCGGGTGCATTGAAAAATGCCATTGATTATCTTAATGTTGAATGGAAAAATAAAGCTGCGGGCTTTGTCAGCTACGGCAGTGCAGGCGGTGCTCGCGCAGCAGAACATTTAAGACAAATAGCAGGTGAACTTCATATGGCTGATGTCAGAGCTCAGGTTATGCTGAACTTATATACAGATTTTATAAACATGAGCAAATTCAAGCCGGACCCGCGCCATGAAGATGAAGTAACTGAAATGATAAATCAGGTTATTAGTTGGAGCGATGCTCTAAAGGTTTTAAGATAAAAACAAGCCAGAATCTGGCTTGTTTTTTAATGGAAGTTTAAATATACTTCATAAAATTCATTTTGATATCTTGAAAGCGACTCTACAATATTCGGGTCAAAATGACTGCCGCTTCCTTCAATAATATAGTTTATACTTTCTTCAAATCCATAAGGCTTTTTATATGGCCTTTTGCTTGTTAAAGCATCAAAGACATCTGCAACAGCCACAATTCTTGCACTTAACGGAATTTCATATCCTTTCTTATTATAAGGATACCCTGAGCCATCCCACCATTCATGATGTCCTTCTACTATTTCAATTCCCATTTTAAACATACTGTATTTTTGTTTTGCTATATTACTTTCAGCAGTTCTTAAAACATCAGCTCCGTAAGTTACATGTTTTTTCATTTCGTCAAATTCTTCTGCGGTTAATTTCCCCGCTTTTAGTAATATGCCGTCCTTAACACCAACCTTACCTATATCATGCATCGGACTGAATCTTTCGATACCCTTTAAAAAAGGAACTGTTAACTGATCACAATAAAGCTTGTCATGAAGCAAAAATTCTGTTATTTTTACAGAATATGCTGTCATTCGGTCAAGATGTTCGGCTGTGTCTTCATCTCGTGCCTCCGCCATTTTAGTTAATGCCAGCAATGTGGAATACAGCATTTCATCTATAAATATATTCTTATTTAAGCTTATGGCTATGCTGTTTGATAATGTAGTTAAAAATTCAATATGGTTTTCATTGTAAACATCTTTCCTGATATTGGAGAAAAATATTATTCCTATCGGCTTATCATAAACTTTTAACGGCAACGTAATGGATGATTTAATTCCGGATTGCAGTAAAATTTTGTTATAGTCAGCATCCTTATTTTTGGTGTAAGCTTCTAAATCGTTAATAATTCTCGGTGTGCAATGCTTTACTATATTTTCTAAGCTTGTTTCACTAACCTTAGCTCTGATACCCACAAGCTTTTTAGGCAAATCATCTAAATATGTATCAGAAATTCCATATGAAGCTTCCAAAACTTTCCCTTCATCCTTTAACAAAGCAATACCTATATGATTATATGGTATAAACTCTGAAAATGTTGAATATATGTAATTTAATATACCTTCAAACGAAACATCCTGATTCATATTCTCAATTAAATTAATTAATTTGTCTAACTTATTAAACCCTAAATTAATTTCATCCAAAACAGGAGCTATAGCCTGTCCTTTGTATATTCCGATACTGCTTATTTTATTGAACAAATCGTTAATCGGATCTGTCAAATAATTATAAATTTTTTTATCAATATTCTCCATGCCCATACCTTTAATGTATTTTTACCCGCCTCCTACAGAGACGGGTATCATCTTAATTTAGTTATATAATATTATTCGACAAAATTACCAATAAAATTAGTTAAGCAGATGACCCGAATTTTAATTTGGTGTCGGTCGCTGTATCGAAGAATTCCTTATAATTAATCAATTGCTATAACTGCACCTTTATATGTGTCGTTAATGTATTGTTTCACTGCATCGCTTTTTAATGCATCAACTAATGCCTGAATGTCTTCTCTTTGTTCATTTCCTTCTTTCACAACAAGGATGTTTGCATAGACTACAGCTGCTTCTGATTCTTGTTCTTCCTTGGCAACAGCTTCTGATATATTCAATCCGGCATCAAGTGCATAGTTTCCGTTTAAAACTACAAAATCAACCTCTCCTATGACTCTTGAAACCTGCGCCGCTTCTAATTCAATAATTTCAATGTTGTAAGGATTATCAACTATATCATTTTTTGTAGCTGCCAGTCCTGCACCCTCTCTGATTTTTATAACACCATTTGTTTCAAGCAACAGCAATGCTCTTGCTTCGTTAGTCGTATCATTTGGTACGGCAATTGAAGCCCCGTCAGGAATATTTGCCAAATCAGATGATTTTCCTGCATAAACTCCAAGTGGTTCATAATGAACCGGTGCAACAGTAACTAATTTTGTTCCTTTTTCATTATTGAAATCATCTAAATACGGTTTATGCTGAAAGAAATTTGCATCCAGATCACCTGAATCAACAACTAAATTTGGCTGTACGTAATCTGAAAATTCTACTATTTCTAATTCATATCCTTGTTCCGCTAAAACATCTTTAACCTGTGCTAATATTTCTGCATGAGGTGTTGGTGAGGCAGCTACTTTTATTTTACCTGATACCTTATCGTCTTGTTCTTCATTATTCTGACATCCTACAAAAGCTGTAAGTGACAATGCTAATACTAATATTATTAAAAATAATTTTTTTAATTTTTTCATGATGCTCTCCTTTTGTTAATTAATTTTTATGCTGCTTTGAGCAATCAATTGCATATCTATCGCGAGTCAATAGCAAGTCAATTGTCAATCTATGTCTATATAATTCTCATATCGGTTTTTTTTGCGATTTTCATCCCTGTTATTTGCAAAATCTGTACAAGTATTACCAATAATACTACGGTTATCAGCATTATATCCGTTTGATATCTGTAATACCCGAATCTGATTGCAATATCTCCAAGGCCTCCGCCTCCAACAACGCCCGCCATGGCTGAATAGCTTAGTATTGTACCGATAGCAATTGTGGCTCCCACAATCAGAGATGTCTTTGCTTCCGGTATCATTACCTTAAAAACAATTGTTGAAATTGATGCTCCCATACTTTGTGCCGCTTCAATAACTCCATGATCTACTTCCTGCAGTGAAGATTCAATCAATCTTGCTATAAAAGGAGTTGCGGCAATTACCAATGGTACTATTGTTGCAGTTGAACCGTAACTTTTGCCGGCTACTAATTTCGTTAGAGGGATAACTGCTATCAACAATATCAAAAATGGTATTGAACGTCCTATATTAACTATAACGTCCAAAAATCTATTTAAAAATCCCATAGGATGTAAACCGTCTTCTTTAGTAACTACTAAACCTATTCCAATCGGAAAAGCAAAAAGATATGCAAACAGAGTTGAAACAAAGGTCATATATAATGTATCCTTAGTTCCATTTAATAACATTACAATCGTATCACTATTAAACATAATCAATCAACTCCTTACATATACAAGCCTTTTTGCAGCTTCTGTACTTGGATTCGAAAATACATCTAAAACTTTTCCTTGCTCTGCTAAATGACCCTTGTCTACAATTGCCACATAATCGCAAATCTCTTCCACAACCTTCATTTCATGAGTAATAATTATTATTGTAATTCCAAGTTTTTTATTAATGTCCTTCAACAACGAAAGTATGGAACGTGTCGTATCCGGATCTAATGCACTGGTTGCTTCATCGCAAAGTAGTATTTCGGGATTGGTTGCAAGTGCTCTTGCAATTGCAACTCTTTGTTTTTGTCCTCCACTTAGCTGTGATGGATAGCTTTTACATTTATCAGATAAATTTACTAATTCTAAAAGCTCTTCAGCTCTTTTCCTTGCTTCTTCTTTTTTTACACCGCTTATTTCTAAGGGGAAACATATGTTATCTATTACATTTCTTTGCATCAATAGGTTAAACTGCTGAAAAATCATACCTATTTTTTGCCTTACACGTCTTAACTGCTTTTCGTTTAATTTGGATAAATCCTTATCGCCTATTATAACTGTACCGCTTGTAGGTCTTTCTAAGAAATTTATACATCTTACCAATGTGCTTTTGCCGGCACCGCTCATTCCTATAATTCCGTATATGCTTTCTTTTTCTATATCTAAATTGATTTTCGAAAGGGCTGTTACCGTATTATTATGGCTTGTATAATTTTTTTCTAAATTTTTTATTTGTATAAACGGAGTAATCTCCACTTTTGTCCCTCCTTACTGTGCTGCTATATCCTTTATGACCTCACTTGCTATTATTAATCCTGCTACGGAAGGAACAAATGATACGCTGCCCGGTATAGCCCTTCTGTGTGTACATTTTCTTGTTGTGCCTGGCGGGCATACACAATTATCTTTGCAGCTTATATTATCTTCATCTATCGGTGTTAATGGTTTTTCTTTTGAATAAACTACCTTTAACTTTTTGATTCCTCTTTTTTTGAGTTCATGCCGCATCACTTTTGCCAGCGGGTCCATTGATGTTTTATATATATCCGCAACCTCAAGCATTGTGGGATTCAATTTATTTCCTGCCCCCATGCTGCTGATAATAGGCACATCAACTGCCTTAGCTCTTACTATCAATTCAATTTTTGCAGAAACAGTATCGATAGCATCGACTATGTAATCATAATTCGATAAATCGAATTGATCTGCATTTTCAGGCAAATAAAAGCATACATGTGTTTCTACGGTTGCTTTAGGGTTTATTTCCATAATCCTTTCAGCCATAACCTCTACCTTTTTTTTACCGATTGTTTTTCTTGTAGCTATAAGCTGTCTGTTAATGTTTGTCAAACACACCTTATCATCATCAAAGAGTGTAAAGCTTCCTATTCCGCATCTTGCCAAGCCCTCTGCAACAAATGTTCCGACTCCGCCAATGCCGAATACCGCCACCTTTGCATTCTTTAATTTGTCCATTGCTTCCTTGCCTAATAAAAGCTGTGTTCTTGAAAATTCGTTTAACATATTATCCTCTGTTTATAAATTTTTAAAATCTTAATATTACATTATCTCCAATTCTTGCATACATCAATCCATTTTTGTGATTTTGATATTTTTTCTAATTCATTCAGTGTAAGTTCAATTGCAGAATTACCGCTGCCGCAAGCAGGAAACATAGTTTCAAATCTTTTCATTGAATCATCTAAGTATACTGTTACATTTTCAGTAAGTGCAAAGGGACAAACACCGCCGATAGCGTGACCTGTAAATTTTACCGTATCTTCAGGCACGAGCATTCTTGCCTTAAATCCAAAATACTCTTTAAACTTCTTGTTATCAATTTTAGCATCTCCTGCAACAACGATAATCATTGCATCATCTCCGTTATAAAAGGAAAGTGATTTAGCTATTCTTGCTTCTTCTGTTCCAAGAGTTCTTGCAGCTAATTCAACCGTTGCTGTTGATTCATCCATTACAAGAATATCCTGATCCTTACCAAATTGTTTTAGATATTCTCTGACTTTTTCTATTGACATATATAAAACCCTCCTTATATATCGCAGTCAAATTCACAAAATTTTCTGCTCCTGAAGTCGCAAAATTTTGGAATTAGTTGCGTTTGACCTACCGCTATTTTTCAGAAAAAACACCCTGAAAAATAGGGTTAGGGCATAAAATAAACCCTCTCAATGACGAGAGGGTATAATAGCTTAACCGTCTCCTCATCTCCCAAAGAAAATCTTTGTCGGAATTAGCACCTTTCAGCAAAACTGCAGGTTGCCGAGACATCACCGGGCCGATCCCTCCGTCTCTCTTGATAAGAAGTAATTCTTATTTAATTGTTAAAAAACACTTTATACTATAAATTTATATTTGTCAACAGTATTTTAAATTTTTTTTATTTCATACACTTTCTATAATATTCTTAATTTTCTCTTCCAATTGTTTTAACATAAATTCTTCGGTTACTTTTTCTTCGTAAAGCTTTGACATTGCTTTATCTATCTGATTCTTGGTATTTTTAACAGCATCTAATGATTTACCGATTTCAGATTGAACAACCCAGTCAAAAATTAAACCGTCAAAAAAGTAATCAGCAAATGTATCGAATGTACCTATGGAAATTTCTGTACCGGTGATCATTTTTATATCTGACATTTCTCTTTTAAATCTGCCGAGGGCTCTTTGAGCGTCATCAACATATTTGCCTGCCTTGTCGATATGGTCATATTTTACGGCAGTAACTATAAGGCCACCGCCTAATATATCTGCAATACCCCATCCTTCGGCACTTTCAAGCTCTTTAATCGTGTTTTCAATTTCAAATAAAGATTCCTCTCCTGCTTTAATCGCCTCATCGATTTCAATTATATTAGCATGCATGCTTTCTTTACGTTCAATAAGCTTTTTAAGCTCATCACTGATTTCTTTATTTTCAAGATTTATAAGTGCTAACTTTTTATTGATTAAATCTTCATATTCCGATTCACAGACTTCAACCTTTGAAAGCTCATCAACCAACCTCTTGGATTCCCTCGCAAGATATTCAACATTATTTTTACATTGGTCATATTTAAGGCGAGCCTTTAATACCTCTTGCTTTTCCTTTTCTAATTTTTCATCCTTAGTTCCTAATATGGCGTAAAATAATGAAGTCATATTTGCAGCTTCTAATTTTAAAACATCTTCATTCTCTTTTCGTAATTCTTCTGAAAGCTTATTTAAAAGTAATTTTTCCTTAATCATATCTTGTTCAGTTTGTTTTAAAAGAGTATTTAATTTATTCTTTTTTTCCATACATTTTTTAACATAACTGATTCTTTCATTTAACTCACGATGCATATTAGTTCTCCTTTTACTGCGACCTATATAAACGAGATATGTATATAGATAAAACAATTTATACTGTCCTTAACATTTGTAAGTATATCATACATCAATTTATGATTCAAACAGTTTTTAATACCAATCCACAGGAATACGTTGGTAATTTATAATTTTTGTTGAATCTGAATTTTTCATCATGTATAATTAAATTAACAATTTAATAAGGAGGAAAATTATGTCTATAACTAAAGATATGGTTATTCGTGAAATTATTCAATCTAAACCTGAAGCTGCAGAAATATTGATGGCGCACGGAATGGGTTGTGTAGGATGCCCGGGTGCTCAAATGGAAACATTAGAAGAAGCAGCAGCTGTTCACGGAATGGATTTACAACACTTGCTTGCAGCTTTAAATAATTAATAATAAGCAGGGTTAAAGCATACAAAACCGGCAAAATTCCAATTCAGATTACGATCTTATTTTTGGTATCCTTTATGCATATTAACTGATGTCATATCTATCGGATCACTTAAATATCGATTTATTCTCATAGCAAAGCATTTGAAAATACTGAATTGCAATAAATGCCGGTTTTCTATTTAAAAAGCAAACAATGAATATCTGCTTATGAACTTATTGTTTACATTTCTAAAATTAATAGTATACAAATATTTTAGTTAATTTAGATAAAATTGTTAATTAAACTTATAATTTAAATACTTTTTGAGTTTCTCCCCATAGCTCTTCCTGCATTGCATCGGCATGTCCTTCGGAAAATATCCCCGGTGCTCCGCCTGTATGAAGGAGCATTACATTTTTATCCTTTGCAATTTTACCCTTTTCAATTAAGTCAATCATTCCTCTGAATACCTTAGATGTATAGCAAGCATCTAAAATTACTGCTTCTTCTCTCGCCATCATATACATGTATTTTCTCGTTTCCGGATCCGGAACATTATAGGAAATTCCGACGTAACCCTTTTCAATCCACATATCATCATTTGTAACATTAACTCCAAGTTCCAAAAACTTATTGGTTTCCTTTATGAAATCTACCTTTTCCCGTATTTCAGCATCATTTTTATGAGAAACACACACACCTACAGGGGTAAATCCCGCATCAAAATATTTTGCACCTAAATAAAGACCACCATACGTTCCAACTGATCCAAAGCCGGTAAATATATAGTCAATATTTAAATTCATTTCATTCAGCTGATCCTTGATTTCCTTTGCGGTCATTACATAACCTGCCGCACCGACAGGACTGCTTCCTCCAACAGGGATTAAATATACCTTTTCGCCTTTTTCTTCATACATTTTTACTACTTCTTTGGTAGTTTTATCAACTAATTGATTATATTTTGCTGTCTTTATCTCCCTTGGTTCATCGGCAAAATCCGTATCGTCCATGAAAAATAAATCAGCACCCATCATTTTATCAAGAATTAAATTTCCTGTAGCTTTTTTTGGAGCAGATCCATCCATTATAATACCGCATTTTAACCCGAATCTTGCAGCTACGGCAGCTGTCAGCCTTCCATGGTTGGTTTGAGGTCCTCCGTAGGTTAAAAGAACAGTGCAATTTTTATCTAATGCATCCTTTAACAAATAATCAAGCTTTCGAAGTTTGTTGCCGCCAAGTGCATAACCCGTTAAGTCATCTCTTTTTATGTAGATATTCATGCCATACTTTTTGCTCAAATTATCAAGTTTGTGAATAGGTGTTTTATAAAATCCTGTTTCAATTCTTTGTAAACTTTCTAATTTCATTAATGCCTCCTACAAAAATGAGCAGTTTCCTGCTCGTCAGATTGATGACAAAGTCATCAAGATGGAAGACTGTTGAAAAAACAGTTTCCTGCTCATTTAATTTATCTTTTATAACAATTCTTCTAATTTTTGTTTATTAAAACCAACAACAACCTCGTCATCAATAAATGTTATAGGTACACCCATATAACCCATTGATATCAGTTCCTTTTTTGCTTCAGCATCTAAAGAAACATTTTTTTCTTCATAGTCATATCCTTTTTCCTTTACCAAATCCTTTACTAACGTACAATTAGGACATGTTGAGCTTGAGAATATTTTTATATTTTTCATATGTTCCTCCTAAGAAAGTATCTTTTCGCTTATTCTACCATAACTTATAATATAACTCCATAAATATTTAACTGAATTTTTCACAAATAAGTTTAATCGGAATAATATAATTTATACTGTTTCTTTTTTAAAACGCGTACAAATATTTGTCCGCAGAATGGGAAAACAGTATATACTAATTTGCTTAGAGGGAATTAATGCAAATTAGTATTATACAATTATGCTTATTAAAACATGAAAGGAATGAAATATATGAAAGAACTAATTATTTCAATCAAGCCACCTGATAAAATTTTAAAGGGCGCAGGTATTCCAAACACTTCATTTATACCATCTTACATATATAAATTAAATATTGAATTTATAAACAACAGTAATCAATTTAAATTATGTTCATTTAGTTCTACATTAGGTAATGGAATAAGATATTTAAAAAATATGGAGCATACGGGACCTGATAACATAGCTGATAAAGTAAAAATTGTTGAACCATGCGAGGATGTGTACAACAATAATGTAATAGTATTCGCCAACAATATTAATTTATCACCCAATTCAACAAATATAATAACCTTGGACATTGGTCTTTGTGATAAATATACTCTTGATTGCGTTGAAAATGCAGGTGATAAAATACCTCACAAAGAGAAAATTCATTACTATGGTCATTTAATATGCAATGATTATGTAGCCTCCTGTTCCGCCACATCTCTTGCTTGCGACTACGAGCTTACAGTCAAATGTGATGCTGATAAGCTAAAAAAGGGAAAATCAATCAAGTATTACATCCATTGCAGCACCGGTCAGTACGACATGGCAAGAAGCGTCTATGTCAGGTGTATCTTAGACAATGGATTAGCATTTATAGGAGATTCCAGCAACCTTCAACCTAAAAATGTGTATAATTTCAATGGAAAAACAATTGTCAAATGGGATGTGGGGAGCTTGCAGCCCTCAGAAATTAAAAGAATCGGCTACATGGTCAAAGTAAAGGATGATGTTGAACAGGGCAGAATATTAAAAAGCAAATTAAATTCCAATTGTATAAACAATTCAACATACACTCAATGCCCTTCAGGCTGCGAACACCTTTTAACGATAGAATGATAATAAATAGGGAGATTCCTCACTGCGTTCGGAATGACGAAATACTTTGTCATCCTGAACGCAGTGAGGAATCTCATGTTTTTTATTTATTAAATACCGCCTTATAATAATTATTATCCAAAATTAAACTTGAATATTTAAATTTTTGCTTAACCTCATTAATTTTTTCGTTTATATAAGAGCTGTCGGCATCGAATCCTTCTTTATTTGTAACTCGTTCTGTCTTTGCTTCAAATATAATTTTATCTGTTATAAAGCTTCTGTCTTCAAATACAACCAATGGTTCTGTATCAGACAGTATATCCCTGCCCATCAGCAATCTTGAATCATAATTCAAACCCATCAAATTTGAAATTGTAGGTATAATATCTAAGCTTGAAGATACCTTATTAATTTCAACCGGCTCCATACCCTTGGACCAAAGCAGAAAGACACCTTTGTAAAGATCAAAATCAGATTTAATTTCTTTTCCCGCAAGCTCACTTAATTCCTGTTTAGTCAAACCATAAGGATAATGGTCAGGACTTATGGCTATTAATGTATCCTCAGCGATTCCTGCTTCTTCAAGTTTGGCAATAAGTATTTCCATCGCCCTGTCAAGCTCTATGTTGCATGCAAGATATGCTTTAACATGTTCCGAATAATTAAGATGCTCTACTAAACTTCTATTTTTAGCCGCTATGTAATTTCCTGTAAAATTATACTGTAAATGACCGCTTACTGTCATATAGTAAGTATGAAATGGCTGGTTGTTTATGAATTCAGGCACAGATAATTCTATCATTTCTATATCTGATTCAGGCCAAGTTTCCGTTACGTCAAGCCCGTTACCCAATCCCTTATAAATATAGCCCATATTAGGATGAGATTCATTTCTGAAATAATAATCATAATAATGATTATGGTACGCGTATGTATTATACCCTGCGTTTTTCAACTGATTTCCCATACTATAAGGCATATAATTTTTTGCTGACTTGTAAAAACTCCAAACACCTTCCTTAGGCAAAAGACTTGTACAAGCTACATATTCTCCGTCCGATGTGCTGACTCCCCAAAGAGGTGTGTAGAAGTCCGTAAATTTAAAGCCGCTCTTCTGCATCATATACAGGGTTGGAGTAATATCCTTGTCTATTGCATATGGTGAAAATCCTTCTGCAGTTATTAATATTAAATTTTTACCTTTGAATATTCCTGTATATTTATTTTTCTTAGTGGGCTCAACATTCATAAAATATTTATGCATATCTGCGACAGATGACCTATTCTCATTTTTTATAAGCTCATCAAAAGGAATATTTAACTTGTTGTATGCATAAACAATATTGTTTTCATCTATCTCTGTTTCGATGACATCAGGTGTATCATTATTTATTATGTCCTCGGATTCAACTATTTTTATGGGTCCGGATTCTTCCGCATAAACATCTATATTTTTAAGTATGTTCCTTATATCCAAACGTCCTGTTGTTAAAAGTCCAAATTTATCAACAGAATCCTGTATCAGAAAAACCTCAGTATATAAATAAGAAGGGCTGAGCATCCCCTTATCGGAAGAAACCACAAAGAATACTACCGATGCCTGAAGCAATGCAGCAGAAAAGGCAATTTTATAAATATTTTCCTTGGGTATCTTCAACAAATTAACTTTCTTAAACAAAATCACGGTAACAATTAAAGGCAGCAACATAAAAAACAATGGAATAAGGTTATTTCCTATTGTCTCAAATAATATAAATGCAAATTGTGCCGCTTTTTTAGCTCCTATAAAAAAATACAATGAAGCAAAGGTGGAAAAAATCTTATAGTAAAGCATTTGTCCGCCGTAATAAATTGTTAACAATGATAATATGGTTATAAACAGTATCTTATTTGTTTTTTCTTTAAATCCCGATGTCAGTAAATAAAAAGCAATACCTGCGGGAATAGAAAACAAACACATAAAGATATAACCATCATTTAATACTTCTTCATATACAGATACTTTTAAAACCGTTTCAAAATATATAATTATTAAGGGTAATAAAAATAAATGTTTTATGTTTCTCATTTTAGAAGTCATTATTATCTTCTTTCATTCAATAAGGATTTTATCCGTTATTCAACGGCTATAAATATTCTTTTAGGCTTTTAACTGTCTTTCCGTTAATTCCTGTTGTGGTTTCAGCATGATACAAAGCACTTATAATAGACTCCTCAACCGATTCAGCCACTGTCTTAAAAATATATTCTATTGAATTTTCTTCAATCATTTTCAAGTCAATTATGCTTGTATCCGGGTAATGTTTCAATATATTTGCCGTAGTAAAGGATATGCAGATATCTCCGCTTCCATTACCTAAATATGAGCCGGTTCTTACGAGGCCTGCCACAGAACGATTAGCAATTCTTTTTAATTGTCTTTCGCTAAGAGGTATATCTGTTGCGATAATTATTATTATTGATCCTTGATCGACACTTACTTTATCGCTGTTATTGATTCTTTCCCCGATTTTATCACCGTTTATAGTCAAATATTTTTTTGAACCGAAGTTAGCTAATACAAGTGTACCAATTGTATATTCCTTGTTATCTAATTCAATAATTCTTGAAGAAGAACCAATGCCGCCTTTTAAATCAAAGCATACCATTCCCGTGCCTGCTCCTACTGCTCCTTCTTCAAAATCAGCTCCGGCATTATTTATTGCCTGAAGTACATGCTCCTCTTTTACGTGAAGACCTCTTATATCATTGAGATTACCGTCATTGCATTCCGTTACAATACAATTAACCGTTCCTGTTTTAGTACCTATATCTTCATTTTCACTGAGCATGTATTTAACTAATCCTTCAGCAACAGTTCCCACACTTAATGTATTAGTCATCATAATTGGCGTTTCAATGCTTCCAATCTCTTCTATCTGCAGCAGTCCCATGCTTTTGCCAAAACCGTTGATAACACTTACAGCTCCCATTACCTTTTCCTTGAACATATTGCCTCCATGCGGCAATATGGCAGTAACCCCGGTTTTTATTTTGCCATCGCTTAATGTTACATGACCAACCTTGACCCCTTCAACATCAGTAATTAAGTTCCTGTTACCTTTTTTTATTTTCCCTATTTTAATTTTTCCATCCTTCGCTAACCCCATTATTACAATATCCTCCAATTCGGACAGCTATTTGACTACGTTTATTAACGTTTCATTCTCTATAAAGTTTTTAATATTTTTTATAATCAGTTTTTCCCATCTATCCTTGTTTTGCTTAACTAAAGCACAAGCATGAGGTGTTATATATACGTTATCCATATTCCAAAGGTCATCATTTTCCGGCAGAGGTTCAACTTCAAATACATCAAGCCCTGCGTAGCTTATTGTCTTATTTTTCAAAGCATCTTTTAAATCTTCCTCATTAATAATTGCTCCTCTTGCAATATTAATAACAGAAGCAGTTTCCTTCATGAACTTGATATTATCCTTATTGATTAAGTGGTATGTATCTTTGTTTAAATCTGCAGTCACAACTAAATAGTCACTGTTTGCCATTACAAATTCCAAACCCTTTTTTCCTGCGTATATTTCATCAAAGTACGGCATACTGATAACAGGAGTTTTCTTGTATCCTAATATTTTTACTCCGAAAGGCTGTAACCTTTTTGCTATTTCAGTTGCAATTGAACCGGTTCCGATTATACCAATCGTCTGTCCGTTAAGTTCATCCCTTTTTAAATGATTATCCCATATATGAGATTTTTTATTCTCCAAATATTTAAATGCATTAGTGCTGTGCATCAATATTTTACAAACTACATCTTCAGCTATCGGTATGGAAAATATATCTTTTCCGTTGCACAGGATAATACCTCTTTTTCTGATATAATCCATATCAAGCATGTCAAACCCGGCTCTGAAAAGCTGCAGCCAGCTTAGCTCAGGCAGCTTCTCCAAATTTCCTTTTTGCATTAACTCCGGCTGACCAATTACTGCTTCGGCATCCGGGCATTGATCGATTTCAGTGTAAAATTCAATCTCAGGAAATGCTTTTGTAACTATTTCATAAAAATGTTTATCAATTATTATTTTCATATGTCCTCCTAAATTTAAGAAAGGACGCATCTGCGCCCCAATAAAATCAATATATTATTATGTCATTCTACGGTCTCTGACTTATGAATGACAATAATTAACTGATGCAGTATGCTACAATTTCATAGTCTGACGGTATTTCATAATCTTTTTCCGGCTTGCCAAATTTCCATTCTAAGTTGAACAATGTGCTGTCAACAATAAATTTAAAGTAAAGCATCACTATTCCTGTATCAACTTTTTGTTCATATTCATTTACATTTTCATCTTTTCTCAAAGTAAGAACAACAGTACCGTTATCATAAATAAATCTCCATGGCTGTCTGTTTTTTGTTGACGGGGCTAACCTCGCATAAAAGAACGCTTCTAAAAGTCCTAATCTCGCCAATTCATCCGGGTTAACATCTTCACCCCATTTGTTTAAATAAACCAAATCTCTGACTCTCATTCTTTCCGAAACATTATCTTCCACTATTTCCACTTCAGCATGAGAAGGATTATATTCAGATATATTTTCATATAATACCTTGTTTTTATTGTCATCATAACCAAGAGCAATAAGAGCAGACAATTTTTTATCTGTCTTGATGTCTAACTTTTCTTTTATTGCATCGCCGTCTTTAATAGTTATCCAGCATGAGCCGACTCCTGATTCAAAAGCCTTCAGCATTACATTCTGTACAGTGTATCCTATATTTTCTATATAATGTTCCTTATCCTCTGAAAGAAAAATTAAATAATGAGGTGCTTCAATCATTAGATCATTATAACCTGCAATATTTTTAAGATTGTCATAAACCTCATCCTTATTTTTTAATATAACTTCAATCTGTATGTCGTTTAATAATCTTTTTCCTTTTTCAAAATAATCTTTAAGCTGTTCTAATACTTCCGGACTTACAGTATCTTCTTTATAATCTCTGACCGATTTGATTCTTGAAATAATGTCTTTGTATTCCATACATTCCCTCCGTATTCATTTTATTATAGCTTTTATACCCACTTATTATGTAAAAATAACAATTAATTTTCTAAAGATTTAAAATGCTATAACGATTCCCCCATCGTCAGCATAAACGGTGCTTAATCCTGATGAATTAAATATTTTAATGTCCTTAAACGGATATCTTGCTTTTATATCATCGCGAAGCTTTTCTGCTTTTTCAAGACAATTCACATGTGTAATACCCAATACCGTATTTTCAAAATCCACATTGTATTCGGCAATCATATCAACCAATCTTGCAAAAGCTTTCTTTCTGCCTCTAACCTGTTCCTTTAATTCTATTCTGCCTTCACCATCTTCCCCCATGATAGGAACAATGTGCAGCATATTTGCAAGTATTGCTTTAAAGTTTGAAATTCTTCCGTTCTTAGCTAAGTTATCTAAAGATTCAAGTATAAAAAATGTTCGCACCTTGGAAATATACTTGTTTGTTTGTTCTATAATTTCTGCAGTATTAAAGTTTTCTTCTATTAATTGCTTTACCCTCATAGCAATTAATGTTTCTCCTGTAGCGGCAGTCTTTGAATCAAAAATGTGTACAAAGCTGTTTGGAAACTTTTCCTTAAAGCTTTCAACAGCTACCATTGCACTGTTGTAGGAACCGCTTAACTGACTGGATATAGTTACCACAAAATTATTTTTATGCTCCCTTAATTTATTGATAAAATCCTCAGGAGGAGCACAAGCTGTTTTTATCTGGTTCTTTGTATTTTTCATTTTTGCTATAAGATTATGTATGTTTAAATTTTCATCAATTATTTCTTCTTCGTCGATTAGAATTCTGAATGGTATTCTACCGATATCCTGTGTATCTTCGTTAAAGTCAACACAACTGTCAACTATTAAATTATCTTTCATACAAATTCTCCTTCGCTTAAATTTTATTAAACTAATTATAGCAAAATTTGACATGCTATACAATTTATATTTTATTTATACTGTTTTTATTTTATAAAGCGGACAAGTATTTGTCCACGGCATTGGAAAACAGTATATACTAATTCGCTTCAAGGGAACTAATTTAATGCGAATTAGTATTTATTAATAATAACTTTTTTTCTCTTGGTAATTTCTTTATGTCGCACTCTCTTTTCATTGCATCACCCCTGTTGTTAAATTCTTCATAGTACATTAAAGAAACAGGCGTTCTGCCTCTTGTGTATTTTGCTCCCTGATTTCTGTTATGCTCCTTCATTCTTCTATCCAAATCAGTTGTATAGCCCGTATACAATGAACCGTCACTGCATTTCACAATATATATATAATGCATATTATCATCCTTATTATTAACATGATATTTATTTTAACACAAAATATTTATAAATAGTACTTATACTTTTTTAATTTTAAAATGCGGACAAATATTTGTCCGCATTAAGATGTCCCCCGACTATAGGCGAGGGACATCTTAATTTAGTTATATTTGACTTTTATATTTTCATATAATAAAATAATGCCAAAACAATTGAAGAGAGGGAAATAATGAAAATAGGCATACTCGGAGCCATGGAAATAGAAGTTCAAGAACTTATAGAAAACATGGAAAATATAGAAAAAGAAACAATAAGCCAAATTACTTTTTACAGCGGCACATTACAGGGAAAAAATGTTATTGTTGCAAGATGCGGGGTAGGAAAAGTTCATGCAAGCATCTGTGCGCAAACAATGATATTAAAATATGCCCCTGATGCGATTATAAATACAGGTGTAGCCGGAAGCTTAAGTTCAGATTTAGATATTGCTGACCTTGTTATATCCGATAACGTAGTACAGCATGATTTTGATACATCGGCATTCGGCGATCCGAAAGGATTTTTATCCGGTATTAATTTAGTTAAAATACCTTGCCCTCAAGATTTAGTTCGGAAAATCAAAAAATCTGCAGATACCATCGAAGGAACAAACGTAACCGTTGGAACCATCGCTTCAGGAGACCAGTTTATTTGCAGCAGTGAAAGGAAAGATTTTATCGTTGATAATTTTGATGCACTGTGTGCAGAAATGGAAGGTGCAGCAATCGGTCAGGTCTGTTATATCAACAATGTGGATTTTTGCATAGTCAGAGCTATGTCCGATAAAGCTAACGGCTCGGCACATATGGATTTTCCTACATTTACACAAATAGCGGCCAAAAAATCAACACAGCTTATTAATGAATTTTTAAAATCGATATAACTAAATTTAAAATTTCAATGATTTCTTAAAATCTAAAACGCGGAGGATTTAAGTGTATAATGTTGGAAATCTTCAATCTCGTGGAGCAGGTCGAAGAAATCTCTAAAGGGTGAATTAAATGGAGAATCTTTATAATTTATTGGAAGAATTTCAGGAAGCCAGAAGAAATGCTTATGTTGACGCCATATACTTAAAAAGTCAGTACAGACATGTTGCAGGCATTTTCGGCAAAAATATTCCCAGAGAATTTTTATGGGCATTGGATATAACACCTGTTAATGTTTATGGTATTGACGGCTCCAATATTTTTGCATCACATGGAATTTTAGATAAAGAAAATTGCTCTGTTGTAAAATCAAGCTATGGCTATACTGCCACAGAAAGATGTCCCCTGATATATTCATCCGATATAATCATCGGCAATGATATGTGTCCTCATAAGGTTTCAATGATTTCAAAAATTGATAAATTTAAAGACACATATATTATTAAGGATTATAAAAATGCCGATGAGCTGGAATTGGAATATATACAATTTGTTGATTTTATCGAAAATAAATTTTCTAAAAAAATGAATGAAGAAAAGCTTAATGCGGTAATTAATAAAGTTAACAGCATCAGTGATATTACAGTAAAAATTATTAATATGTATATGAAAAGAAAATGTCCGATAAACGTCTGTGACTTATACAATATAATATATGGAAGCCAGTTTATTTTAGATTTAGACGAAAGATATTCAAAGCTTTCTGAAATATATAGTATATTAAAAGAATCATCAAGTATCGATATATTTAATAAAAATAATAATGCTAAGACGATTCTTATAACAGGTGCTCCGTTAGCAGGATTAACAGAAGAAATATTAAAGCCGTTATCACAAAACAAGGATGTTTTTGTTATCTTTTCCACATCATTTTGTGAAGGCGAAAATAACAATCCTGTAAAGCCTTGTGAAAATCCTTACAGAGCACTGGCAAATAAATATGTAAATGATGACGATTTTACAAAAGAAATTTTCAATGAAAATATTTCTCAGGTAATAGATGTACGGCTTTCAGGATGTAATGTATTACCTGAGCCTAATCATAGCTTACCCTATTTATCACTAACTGTTAATTATGGCGATAACATTGAAATTAACAAAATTTTTGAAACGGAATTAAAAATAAATCCAAAAAAGGATAATTTTTGTTAGTGTAAATTTTATTATCAAAAAATAGGCTGTCGAAAATGTTCATCCTGCAAGGCGCCGGAAGCCGGACAACCGCAGCGTATTCAGACATACGTGAGGATTGGCTGGCTGAACGGCAACGAAGCAGGGGGACATTTTCGGCAGCCTATTTATGGTGTAAGTATTTCTATGGCACTATGCACTGAGTATATTTCTGCAGGTACATTACAGCATAAATCTCCATCCGTATCTATGGGTATTCCTTTTTCCGAAAGTACTTTAATATTTTTTCCTTGGAAATAATGAACTTTAGGATGAGTAATATGTTGTCCGTTAAAAACCTTCGTAAATATCTGCAATAATTCTGCATTGTTTGTTTTTTCAAAAATAACTACATCCAATAAGCCGTCATCCAGCTTTGCTTTCGGGCACAACTTTTTAAATCCCCCTGCCCCTGAAGAATTTATAACTAAAAACAATAATGTTTGGTAAGTATATTCAACACCATCTATTATATATGTAACTTCGTGAGTGTTTTCAAGCTGTCCCGGAACATCTAAAGCAGCTTGAAAATAGTAAGCATATTTTCCTAATATAGTCTTTGCCTCAATTGTTACATTGTGAGGAATACTTGTAAATGCTCCTCCCCCCACAACATTGATAAAATACTTATCATTAATTTTACCAACATCTATCGTTCTGAAATTTTGCTTCATAACAAGAGAGGCAAAATTAGCATATGCCTTCGGTATTTTAAGCTGGACAGCAAAATCATTTACCGTTCCTGCAGGCAAAATGGCTAACTTTGTTTTAACAGGACTTTTCATTATGCCATTTACTATTTCGCTTACCGTACCATCTCCCCCGCATGAAATAATCATATCATAACCTTCTTGACAACCCCTTATTGCAGCAAGCTCCGCACCGCCTTTTCTCTTTGTTGCGTAAAAGGTAAATTCTACATCTTCCACTTCTAATAATGTTTCAGAAACGCGAAATATTTTTTGTCCGGCAAGTTCTTTTCCGGACGAAGGATTATAAATTACATAGTATCTTTTCACTTTATCACCTTTTCATAAGTAATTCTTTACTTAATTCATTTTACCAGAATTATTAATAATTTCAATATGCCATTGTCCGTCTTTACAAAAGAGGGGCAAGAAGCCGGCAGATTGATTCCTTAAATCTGATTATAATTCCTCTTTCAAGATAAAGTTCTCTTGTTAATTCCAAGGAATAATTCAAATCTTCCATAAAGAACTCATGAAGAGCTGTTGAGGTGTTAGTATCGTAAATTACAGCATTGCATTCAAAATTAAGCTTAAAGCTTCTGACATCAAAATTTGCCGTTCCTACGGAAGATACAACTCCGTCTATAACTATAGTTTTAGCGTGTAAAAATCCATATTCATAAGTATGCACCTTTACGCCGTACTGCAAAAGCCCTCCGCAATACCAGTAGGTTGCCCAATAAACAAAGGGATGGTCCGGCTTGCAAGGTATCATAATTTTTACATCCACTCCCGACATTGCTGCTATTTTTAATGATTCAAAAACACTGGCATCCGGTACAAAGTATGGTGTTTGAATCAGAATGCTTTTTTTGGCAGAATTAATCATTTTAACGTAATTGCTTTTAATAATTTCATTCGGCTTGTCAGGTCCGCTGCTGATTATCTGTATACCCACATTACCATTATTGTTGCTGTCGGGAAAATATTTGGGCAGAAACATTAAATCCTCTTTAGAAGCATAGCCCCAGTCCAGGAAAAATCGTGTCTGCAAATCAATAACCGCATCTCCCTTGATTTTTATATGTGTATCTCTCCAATATCCTATTTTCTTATTTAAGCCTAAGTATTCATCCCCCACATTGAAGCCTCCTATAAAAGCGGTTTCGCCGTCGATTACAACAATTTTACGATGGTTTCTGTAGTTGATTTTGAAATTAAAAAAGGGTAGATTACTGGCGAAAAACACGGCAATTTTCACACCTGAATTTTTTAATCTTTCAATAGTTTCTTCGGGTACATGCCTGCCCCCTATGGAATCAAACAAAAACCTGACCTCTATTCCTTCTCTTGCCTTCTTTTCCAGCAAATCAAACAGCTTATTACCTAAATTATCATTTTTTATAATGTAATATTCCAAATGAACATGATGTTTTGCATTTTCGATGTTATTTAATAAATCATAAAATTTATCTTGTCCGTCGGTATAAATTTTAACCTCATTATTTTGTGTATAAGAGAAATCATGTGAGAACAAATTCATTTTAATTAAATCTTTATATTCTTCTATATTTTTATCATGCAAGACCAATTTACCTTCATTAAAAAGCTCTTGCTGCACCTTTATGTAATCGCCGAATGTTTTTTTAGCGTAAATTTTCATGGTAAAGAGTTTTTTTCTGCTGAAATTTTGGGAAAGCAGCAAGTAAAATACGAATCCGATGCCGGGCAATATCAACAGCACCAACACCCAAGCCAATGTTGCTGTAGGGTCTTTACGCTCCAGGAAAATTACAATTACCGCCATTGCAAAGTTAATTAAATAAATCAAAGAAACTGCACTGAAAAAATCAAACATAATACACCCCCTCAACAATAAGATTTATATATTTATTACCTTTATATTACAATTTATTCTTTTTGTTCCTATCCATTGAAATATTAACTTTTTTATGCTATTATGACTATATTATTTAAGGAAGGTAATACAATGGAACGTACACCGTCAAAGTATATAGTATTAGCAGGAACCTTTTTTACATCATTATCATCAATAATCATCAGGTTTTCAACAGCTCCGGCTTTAGTAATATCATCCTACAGGATGCTTTTTACATGTATTATCCTGCTGCCTGTCATTATAAAAAACCGGAATGAATTTACCGAGTTAAACAAGAAAAACATAATTCTTTGTATAATAAGCGGAATATTCCTTGCACTTCATTATGCAACATGGATATCCTCCATTAAATTGACAACGATTGCCAACTCCACAATATTGGTTTCGTGCAGTCCCATATTTGTATGCCTGGCAAATTACTTTATCATTAAAGAAAAGCTAAGCAAAAAGATGATTATGAGTATTGTGGTTTCGCTTGCAGGAACAATTATAATTGCCTTAGGATCTGCAGGCGCATCAGCCAGCAATATGATGCTTGGAAACACTCTTGCATTTTTAGGTGCTATTTTTGTAGCAGGATATTTGGTTATTGGCGGTATTGTAAGAAAGAATTTAAGTGCAGGTGCTTATGTATTTATAGTTTACTCGGTATCAACAGTTGTATTGTTCATTATGTGCTTATTAAGCAGTACATCTGTCTATCCCTACCCGCCAAGAGAATTTATGCTGTTTATAAGCTTAGCATTTTTCTGCTCAATATTAGGTCATACATTGTATAATTACATGGTTAAGTATGTGTCATCAACGCTTATATCCGTATCAACATTAAGCGAACCGATATTTGCAAGCTTGATGGCATTGGTAATTTTTAAAGAGATACCTTCTTTATATACCCTTTTGGGAGGTGTAATAATCATAACAGGTATATTAAACTACCTTATTACACAGAATAATGAAAGATTAAAAATTAAGAACTAAGTTATACAAAGAGGAACACTAACATGAATTATGAAATAACAAATCAACAGATTGCTGAATTATCAAATGATAAAACCAACAAAGTTCTGTTTTTATTATTAATATTATCAATTGTATTTATTCCTGCTGCTTATATGTTCTTGGCAGCACTTTTAATTAAACAACCGTTTAAAAAAGTTTCGATAATAAATTTTAATAAACCGATTGCTTCATTATATGCATATATAGCAATTGGTTTAATATCATCAGAATACAAAATTATTTCTTTATTTTTTGGATCGTTGATGGTGTTGTGCATTCATTCCTTTAACATATTCAGCAACTCAATAACAATAGGCGATTTTACAAAAATAAAGAAATATATATTTATAGTGTCGCTGATAGTATTTCTTTACGGTATTCTACAATATATTAGTCCGGATTTTATTCTGCCTGACAAATGGGTTGATACAACCGAATACAAATTAAACAAAAGAATATATTCCACGTTCTTTAATCCCAATGTGTTTGGTTTTTACATAAATTTTATAATACTTTTAGCATGTGAAAGCTTGGATACAAGAAAATTAAATTTAGAATCATTTGTATTTTTAAGCGCTGTCTTTTGTTTAATTTTGACGTTTTCAAGAACTGCATGGATTTCTTTAATAATGACCTTGATGATTACCGGCTTTATGAATAAAAAATATTTTAAATATGCATTGATAACGGCTATTTTAATATTTTGTACTGATTTTATTTTAGAGGCAGGCCGAATAGATCCTTCAAAAGCAGTCAGGGACAGTTCCATGATTTACAGATTGGAAGTTTGGAAAGCATCCATAGCAATTATAAGGGATAACTTTTTATCAGGTATTGGCTTTGGCACTCTGTTCAAACATGTGGGAAATTATTCAAGTATAGTAAGCATTAAAATTGAGCACAGTCACAATTTATACCTGCAGGTATTTACTGAAACAGGAATTTTGGGATTCGGAATATTTACATGTTTCATAATAAAAATATTTAAGTATTTACATATTAAATTTATAGAAAACAAAAATCAATTTATAACACCGTTAGCTATCTTAATAATGTCATTGATACACGGATTAGCTGATTCGGTTGCACTTACGCCGCAAATAATGATGATACTGTGTATTTACGGAGGAATCGTAAAAGCTTCCATAAGCAGACGACCCAAATTTTAATTTGGTGTCGGCCGCTTATACTGTATGCGAAATTTGGTGTCGGCCGCTTATGCTGTAAGTGCAAAAAAAGCTCTGTTAACTCATTAAGTTAATGGAGCTTTTATCATTCTATTTGTTATACTGTTTCGCTTCAAGTAAACTTATTAATGCGAATTAGTATTATCTACCGCTGCTTTAATAAAGTTTCTGAACAACGGATGACTTCTTGTTGGTCTTGATTTAAATTCAGGATGGAATTGAGCAGCCACAAACCAAGGGTGATTTTTTAACTCAACAATCTCAACCAATTTGTTATCAGGAGAAACACCGGAAATTATCAGTCCGTTTTCTATACAGACTTGTCTGAAATCATTATTGAATTCATATCGATGTCGGTGTCTTTCATTGATCATATCAGCACCTTCATAAGCTTCCTTTGCCTTTGTGCCGTCAATCAGCTTGCATGGATAGCTTCCTAATCTCATTGTACCGCCTTTATTTTCAATTTCCTTTTGGTCATTCATTAAGTCAATTACCGGATGTTCTGTTTCTATATTAAACTCTGAGCTGTGAGCATCTTTATAATTAAGTACCCCTCTTGCAAATTCAATTACAGCCATTTGCATACCAAGACATATTCCTAAAAACGGAACTTTGTTTTCTCTTGCATATCCTGCTGCTAAAATTTTACCTTCTATACCTCTGTCTCCAAATCCGCCGGGAACTAATATGCCATCATGACCTTTTAGTATTTCTTTATAATTTTCTTCGTTGACATTTTCGGAATGAATCCAGGAAACATCTACATCTGCTAAATTATCTATACCTGCATGTTTCAACGCTTCATAAACAGAAAGATAAGCATCTTTTAGTTCAACATATTTTCCCACTAAAGCAATTTTTACACAAGAGTTGTATGTCTTTGAACGTTTAACCATGTCATTCCATTCAGTCAAATCAGGTTCCTTGCAGTTTAAACCGAAATGCTCACATACTATTTTTGCCAAACCCTCTTTTTCTAACAATAAAGGAATATCATATAATGAATCGGCATCTGTATTTTGAATTACATTTTGACTTTCAACGTTACAGAACAAGGCTATTTTAGACTTTAAATCCATTGTTATTTCTTTTTCGCTTCTACACACAAGAAGGTCCGGCTGGATACCGATACTTAACAATTCTTTTACGCTGTGCTGAGTAGGTTTGGTTTTTAATTCACCTGCTTTAGTTAAGTAAGGAAGTAATGTTACGTGTATATACATTACATTTTCTCTGCCGACTTCATAGCGTATTTGACGGATTGATTCCAAGAACGGTAAGCTTTCAATATCACCAACGGTACCGCCGATTTCGGTAATGACTACATCCACGTCATTTACACTTGAAACTCTTTTAAGCATACATTTTATCTCATTTGTTATATGAGGTATTACCTGGACGGTTCCCCCAAGATAATCGCCTTTTCTTTCCTTGTTCAAAACAGACCAATATATTTTACCTGATGTAATACTTGAATATTTGGTCAAATCTATATCAACAATTCTTTCGTAATGCCCTAAGTCTAAATCGGTTTCCGCACCATCATCAGTGACATAAACTTCACCATGCTGATAAGGACTCATCGTTCCGGGGTCCACGTTTAAATATGGGTCAAACTTCTGTAAAGTAACCTTCAATCCTCTTGCTTTAAGTAATCTTCCTAATGATGCAGCTGTAATCCCTTTTCCTAATGAAGAAACTACTCCTCCCGTTATAAAAATGTATTTTGGCATTTTTTCCTCCTGCGTTTATCTTCTAATATTATTCCACTAATTTTATATTTTTAACATGGGTTTGACCCAAATTTCTTTCTAACATAAAAAACAGAGACAAAAAAGGGGTTTTTTTTTTGGCTCTATTATTTGCTAATCAGTAATATATTATTGTATATAATTTTACAAAATTCTTCAAAAGTATTTACTAAACAATTCTATATTATCTAAAGCAAAAGGTCAATGATTTTTTAAAAAAATTTACATATACGTTGTACTATTGAAATTTATTATGCATATACATTTATAAAAGAATGCTGATTCTAACTGTATTATCTTAAAGGAGGATTTATTTTGTATAAATTAATTAGCGATACTTTTAATATTAATGAGTTTATTGACTCAAATTCAACTGAAGTTTTGTTGGAAAACGAGTTTACGATCCCTGATAATGCTCCAAATATAGAAAAAATCGTATCTACGGAGGGCAAAGCGAGGATTAGGGGTGTTACTGTCCATGATGGCTCTGTAACAGTAGATGGAGAAGTTGTTTACAACATTATTTACCGTTCAAATGATGAAGAGGTATTAGTATATTCAATTACAGACGCAATTCCTTTTACAGAAGAAATTGCTTTTACGAATGCTCAGGAAGGTATGAATGCACATGTTGATACAATTGTTGACTACATGGATTCTGACTCACCCACAGAAAGAACCTATTCAATCAAAGCTGTACTTTTATTGGATACAGAGTTGACTGACAATCATCCCGTAACATTTGTGTCCAATTTAGAATCAGACGGCAGCTTTCAAGCAAAAACAAGAAATGTAAAATATACGGATGAAGTTAACTCATTGTCGGAGGAAGTAAACATTAGTGATGCCGTAGAGCTTAATAAGGGTTCTGATGAAGTTGCCAAAATACTTAAAGCAGATTCAGAGGTATATATAACAAACATTGATATATTGGATGAAAAAATGCTTGTTGAAGGAACCTGTAAGGTTGCATTCCTTTATTCGGAAAACAACAATTTAAATTCAACAGGTTATGTATCAGAAGAATTCCCGTTCACTCATTACATAGAAGCAAAGAATTTAAGCGATGATATGTTAAAAGACATAAATATTTCTCTTAACGACATGACATATAAGGTAAGTGAAAATTATGACAATGAATTAAAGTTGATTGAATTTGATCTTTCCTTCATGATTAATGCAAATTTATTTGATACCATCGAAAAGAACATTATTACTGACTGCTATTCAACAGAATACATGCTCGATTTAGAATCCGACAAGGTAAACTTGACAAGTATTTCAGACATAATAAACAAGACGGTAAAATATGATAATAGTTTTGATGTTGTAACCGGTACAATCAAAGATATTTACACTGTTGATATCAGCCCGAAAATTTCTGAAAAAAGAATTCTTGACAGCAAGTATGTTATTGATGGTTTTATGGATATGAATATATTGTATCTGAACGGCGATATCAATAAGATTGATAAGGCATATGCATCATTGCCGTTTACAACAAGCTTTGATTTGAAAGATAATGAAACTAAATCTGAAATTGATTCGGATATTACCATTACAAAACCCGGTGCTTACAGAAAAGGAAGCAATTCGGTAATTGTTAACTGCGATATCAACGTATGCATGAAATTAAAAAATAAAGACGAAATAACCGTTATCAGTAATATTGCTGAAACAACACCCATAGACAGAGGTAAAATGCCAAGCTTGGTATTCAGAGTTGTTCAGCCTAACGAAAGCATTTGGGACATTGCCAAAAACTATAACCTCTCAATCAACTATCTAAAGGAAATAAATAATTTACCCGAAGACAATGTAGTAACACCAGGCTCGAAAATTATAATTGCACGCATGGTATGATCAATAGATTGGCATTGACAGGCAATTGAAAAGAGCGCGTTTCGATATAATACTTCCAAAGTAGACTGTCTAATTAATTAAAAGCAGACTGTCTATTTGGAGGTATTTTTTAATTGGAAGAAAAGCAACAAGTACACCGAAATGGTCATCAACTAGTACGACAGGTACTCAGGAGTTAATTAGTGAAGCATCTGTGAAAGCAAATACAGTATATTATATAAAGGTTACATATCCATCAGGAACTTTGCCAACAAATGCTAATTATTGGTTGAGAGCAAAGATGCTTGAATATGTATGGCCAGGATATACTTCACCTCAAATTCCGTCGTCTATTAATTGTTGTTATCATTGTCCTAGATATGGATTGCCTATTCAACATAGGGGAATAGATATTAAATCTACAACAGGTCAAAATGTATATGCCGCTGCAGATGGAATAGTAAGTTTTGCTGGTGAATATCCAAAGACTGAAAATGAATATGATCCATGGACGTGGGGGAAAAATGTACTTATAACTCATGACTATAATCCCGCTGAAAGTGTGACAGGACAAAAATATATGCGTACTCGTAGTTGCCATCTAGATACTATATCAGTAACTAATGGTCAAACTGTAGTAAAAGGTCAAAAAATTGGTACATCCGGAAATACAGGACTTTCTTCAGCACCTCATTTACATTTTGAAACGCAATCAGCAAATAGTAAATCGGCAACGACATGGAATTTATTTAATCCAAAATATTTATGGTCTGGATTATACTGTAATACATGTTATAACACAATAAATAGTTATGATGGCGAATATGCGATAGAGAAAAAAACATTTGAAGGATATTCAGGTGAGTTACGTCTATTTGGTATTGATATAAATGGACTTTTGATAGATATAGAGAATTTAGTATCCATGACCAATGATGAACTTGAAAAATATGGAATTGGTTCTGAAGATCTGAAAATATTTAATGAAATGATACAAGTTGATGATAGTCTATCAATATATTATAATAAGATAGAGAAAATATCCAATGAAATTTAAGATTTAAAGGGGTATTCTCAGAAACAATAAAAAGAAAAAAGGTTTAAAAACAACTGCAATATTTGGGGGTAAATCTTAAAAACATATCTTTATTTATTGCAGTTGAAGCACCATATGACATTACTTATATTATTATGGAGGTAAATCAATGAAAAGTAAACTTTTAATTATTATATTAATTGTGCTTACAGCTCTTACAGGATGTACCGACGGAGGTATTCATAAAACAGATAATGGTTATGATCCCGAAACGGAAGAGGATGTACGGCAGGGTGAGGAATCGAAGGAAAATGATTTGCCTCCATATGATAATGAAGAAAAAATCTTAACAAATACATCGGCAAATATAGCCAATGGGGGAAAGGCAGCCATGGATGACCGGTATATTTATTATGCTAATTCAATGGACGGGGATAAACTTTACAGGCTGGATACTAAAGAGAATACAAATGAAAAGGTGCTTGATGAACGAATTCAGGGAAATATAATTTTATATGAAGACAAAATATTCTTCAATAGAATTTCCGGAGATAACGTTGATGTATGCAGCGTAAACAAGGATGGAACAGGATTTAAGACAGTGATTGATATAAGAACCTTCTTTGCTATTGACGCCGGAAACATATATTATATTAAAGGTACGGGAATTTTTGATGAATTTCAATTTGAAAAGTACAATCTATGCAGCATGAGCATTGATGGGGGAAACGAACAAATAATAGAAGAGTATATATGGGACGTGCCTATATTCCTTTATAATGATATGCTTTATTATACTGCATATAAAGACTATAAGGAATATAATATTAAGTCGGGAGGTTCAAGAGTTATAAACCGTGCTGAACATTCTTACAGCATGCATGCATATAATGATAATCTGTACTATATTACAGATTACAATCAATTATATACAACAGATTTAACAAATAATGAAGTATCGGAAGTGGTTTCAGTTAATGAAGATTATATCCGAAAATTATATGCCTTTGATGAATATATATTTTTTACTGCATACAGTTTAAACAAGGATAATATTTTTGAAATTTACCGTGTAAAGAATGACGGAAGTGAACTCACGAATATACATCGTATTGAGTATACAGAACCCCTTGGAAATATAATAAAAGAAAATATTTTTATATTTAAGGATAAAATAATATTGTTTGACGATAGAGGAATTAATAGTGAAATAAGGGCGATGGATTTTTACGGAAATGATGTAGAGATGAACTTAGGAAGATTAGATTAAAAGAAGATATATAGGTATGTATGGATATACTGTTATCCGATTCATGCATTATTTTAGGGGTGTTTCGTGCAGAATTTGTGTCAGGAAATATATTTTAGTCTACAATATATAGAAATAAGCTTGAGAAAAGCAAAATATATTCACCTATAAAAAACTATTGAGTAAATGTTCAAAGTATAAAAGAGACCATTCAAGTTTTGTGTAAAGACAAAACTTGAAACGGTCTCCGCTCACGCGCTCTTTATTTTATCCATCGCTAATATATTGCTAATCAATTGCAAGTCTATCGCCAATCCATCGCTATCGTTGGATATTTCCAAACTTTGTAAACTGACCGATCCATGCAAGCTCTACGGTTCCAACAGGACCATTTCTTTGCTTTGTTATAATTACGTCGGTTATGCCTTTTTTCTCCGATTCTTCCTTATAGTAATATTCATCTCTGTAAAGCATGAGAACTACGTCGGCATCCTGTTCTATTGCACCGGATTCCCTTAAGTCAGACATAATAGGTCTGTGGTCATTACGCAGCTCCGGAGCACGGGAAAGCTGTGACAATGCCATTACAGGACAATCCATTTCCCTCGCAAGCGCCTTCAGCCCACGAGATATGTTTGATATTTCCTGCTGTCTGTTTGAAGAGCTCGTCCCATCCGACATCAATTGTAAATAGTCTATTATTATTAAATCCAGTCCCTGTTCGATTTTCAACCTTCTGCATTTAGACATAACTTCAAACAGCGTAATTGCGGCAGTATCATCTATAAAAACTTTATAGTTTGAAATTGAACTCATAACACTTATCAGCCTTGTCCAATCATCGTCGCTGAGGTTTCCCGTCCTGAGCTTTGAACTGTCAACCATTGATTCCATACTTATAATTCTTTGAACGTACTGTTCCTTAGACATTTCCAGGGAAAATAACGCAACAGATGCCCCTGTCTTAACTGAATTCATTGCAATATTCAATGCAAGAGCAGTTTTTCCCATTGAAGGTCTTGCAGCAAGAAGTATTAAATCAGACCTTTGAAGTCCCGATGTCATTCTGTCCAAATCATCGTAACCCGTAGTCAATCCGGTCAGTCCGCCCTTATTCATGGCTCTTTCCTCTAACTGATTGAAAACACTCATTAATACTTCCTTAATTTCAGTAAAGGAATTTATGCTTCTGTTCTGCGATATAGAAAATATTCTCGATTCTGCCAGCTCAATAATTCGTTGAACCTCGTCATTTTCTTTATAGCTTTTCTCAATAATTTCATTGGAAGCACTTATTAATTTTCTTAAGGTTGATTTTTCTCTGATAATATTGCAGTAAGCTTCAACATTTTTAGAAGTAATAATATTTTCGGTAAGGTTTGCCAGATATTCAAATCCTCCGACATAGTCAATTTTGCCTCTTTTACTCAGCTCCTCCGTAATCGTAAGAGCATCCACCGGAACATTCTGCATATGGACTTGTTTAATACAATCAAAAATCTCTTTGTTTGCTTCAAAATAAAAATCCTCGGAACTTAACAGATTGATGACCTTTTCAACAGCTACGTGGTCAATCAAAGCAGAGGCAAGAACTCTTTGTTCTGCCTCGGCATTATGCGGCGGTACTTTTCCAAAATTAATCAAATCAGCCATATTTTCCTCTTATTTATCAGTTACTATTACTTTTAATTTTGCATTCACCATAGGATGAAGCTTAATCTTTACAAAATATTCTCCTACTGATTTTATTGGATCATCTAAATCAAACTTCTTCTTGTCGATATTTATACCATGTTCTTTTTCAAGGTTTTCAGCGATTTCTTTTGTGGTCACAGCTCCGAAAAGCTTGCCGTTTTCACCTGCTTTACCTTTCAAAACTATTGTAACCTTCATTAATTCTTCTTCAAGCTTCTTTGCTTCCTCGAATATTTCTTTTTCTTTTGCTTCTTTCTGTTTATTTGCATGTTCCAGATTTTTTAAGTTTACCGGTGTTGCTTCTATAGCTAAATTCTTAGGAAATAAAAAGTTTTTTGCATAACCGTCTTTTGCATTGATTATTGCTCCCTTTTTTCCTACATTCTTAACATCTTCCAACAGTATTACTTTCATTTATCTTTACTCTCCTTCTTGTAATGTGAAATTGCCTCATAAAGCTTATTCTTTGCTTCCTCCATATCCTGAGTCGGTATTTGAGCTCCTGCCATATTCAAATGGCCGCCTCCGTCAAGATACTCCATGATTACCTGTACGTTGACAGTTCCGGATGAACGGGCACTGATATTAATATAATCCTCATTTCTTACAAGCACAAAGCTCATCCTGACATCCTTAATGGTTAACAGCTCATCGGCGCTTTGTGCGGCGATGACATTTGAATTTTCCGAAATTTCATCTATATATGATATGGCAACATCATCAAATATAATTTCTGATCTTTCGATAATTTCTGTTTTCTTTTTCATGGAATCCAGGCTTTCATTAAAAAGCTCCTTAACATCAGTTGTATCTGCACCGTTTCTTCTTAAAAACGATGCTGCCTCAAAGGTTCTTACTCCTGTTTTAAACGTAAATGAATTTGTATCCACAACTATTCCGGCCAATAATGAATCAGCTTCAAATTTAGTAAGCTTTATATGTTCCTCCATGTATTGTACAATTTCAGAAACAAGTTCACAGGTTGAGGATGCGTATGGTTCTATATAATCCAAAAGTGCATTTTCTATATATTCTTCACTTCTTCTGTGATGGTCGATAAGCACTACTTTATCAACTTTTTGCAAAAGCTCAGGTGCTTCCGTATAGCTTGGTCTGTGAGTATCCACTACTACAACCAACGTATTTTGATCCACAAGGTTAAGTGCCGTCTCAGTGCTGATTACGGACTCAACGTAGTGACTGTCTTCCTTTTTCATTCTTTCATACATGTTTTTAAGAGCATAATTTACAGTATTTAAAACGATGTATGCTTTTTTGCCCCTGCTTTTAGCAATTGCGTAAATCCCTATAGATGCACCTAAGCTGTCCATATCACCTACGCGGTGACCCATTATTAATACATTAGAGCTTTGGTCGATTATTTGTCTGAGTGCATAAGATATAATTCTTGCTTTGACCTTAGTTCTTTTTTCAACTGCCTTGCTCTTTCCTCCATAAAACTTAACGGAATTCATTCTTTTAACAACCGCCTGATCTCCGCCTCTGCCAAGTGCCACATCCAAGGCACCCTTAGCATATTCCAAATGCTGAGTTAAGTTCTTGGCTAATGCACCGGTTCCGATACTGAGTGTAAAATTAAAATCCGTGCCACCCTTAAGACATTTTACCTCTTCAAGCATACTGAACTTATTAGCTTCAAGATTTTCTAAAAACTTATTTTCAAACATCATTAAAAATTTAGATGTATCGTATCTCAGAACAAAGCCATTCATTTCCGAAACATATCTGTTCAATATTTTTTCCACCTCGGCAGTCATGGCAGCTTTTTCGCCCTTATCAAGTTTCTCGGATATTTCATCATAATTGTCTATCTGAATTAAGCTTACTATTGGTCTCTCATCGTTATACTTTGTTTTTAAGTTAGCAAATGCAGTGTTTTCATTCCAGTAGCATACATATGATACACTGTCTCCGAATCTTCCTTCTTCTAACTTGTAGTACATTACATTGAATGTTTTACCTGTTTCAACTATTTCAATGTTGCTTAAAATACCTTCCTTGTAGTCCTCCAATGTTTTCAAAGGAAAGTTTTGTATAAAGTCGTTTATAAATTCAATATTTTCATTTTCCTCATCAATAAGCTCTCTGAACTTATTATTGAACCAAAAAATTTTACCCATAGGACCTATAATACTTATAGGCAGCGGTGAATAATAAAATGAATTTACTGACAGGTTTTCTATGTTTTTTGTATAATTTATTATGTAGTTTTTAAGTTCTTTTTCTCTTTGTATTTGCCTTTTTAAAGCCAATCCGGCAACACCCATTAAAATCAAGCTTGAAATACCGGCATATATATACATGCCTTCAATTAAGAAAATCACAATTAAGACAATTATCACCGTCAAGTATATTATACTGTCATCCTTTAAAAATTTAGGAGTATTTTTATTTTCCAAATCATTACCTCCATAAATAAATTATACAATTCTATTTAACTTTCTTAAATCAACAGTCAAATCGACAAGTCCCAACAAAGCAATCAATATAGTTGCTCCCGCAAAAACAAACAACGACATAAATACAACCATACCAATCATCAAGTTCTGAAGATTTTTGCTCATTTGCCTGTTTATCAAATACATTTTTATTACAGCAATACCTTGCAGATACATAGCAGCAAACATTATTAAAAATAAATTGAGCTGAATAGCATTAACATTTATTTTCATTGCGCTCATCAAATATGAAATTAAAAGCATAACAGCCATTGCAACCATAAAGGTTTTAGGAAACGAAAAATATCCAAGCCCTTCATGAGCTTTAATTTTTATTTTAAACCTATTGGCAAATTTGCTTGCTACTAAGTAATTTACGTATGAAGTCATAACCGATGAAATAATTAACATAGCAGGAAACATTAATGAAATAGTGCTTATCATCATTGGTCCTATTTCTTCAATGGTCTTTTTCATTTCTTCAACCCTGTCACCTGCTAATCCTGCAGGGTAATTATTGAGCATTTCCTTCATCATTTCAAAGCTTTCACTATAAATATCCTTCAGCTGCTGTATGAAATTAACTCCAATAATTAAATCCATCAGAAATATAAGGATTACAAATGAAATCAAATAAGAGGCAGTTCCGTAAAGAATTGTTCTGTTTGCTTCCTTATCCTTGCAAATTCCATACGCCAAAGCAATTGCCAGAGGGGTATAAAGAATAAAGAATATAAGACCTGTTTGAACGCCCAAGAGCATTGATATAATTAAATCCGACGCTATCAATGACAAACCTGCATATTTTAATCCCTTTCTCTTAGCTAAAATTATAGCCGGAGCAGGATAAAAAAACATTATCACAGAAAAAAAAGAAGATAAATATGATATAATAACAAGTATGCCTGTAATCATTGCAGATTCAGTAATACTTGATGTTTTATAATTTCTGTTCATTGCTACCTCTTTATTATATTAATTATATTATTTTACCTTATAAATAATATAAAGTCAAAAACTTATTTTATTACTCAAGCTTCCTATAAAGCGTTGCAATACTGATACCAAGCTGTTTGGCAGCTTTCTTTTTTGCATCAAGGTCATTTCCGTACATTTTAATTTTATTTAATATGACAGATTTCTCATAGCCCTTGGTTAAGTCAGTCAGCTTAATATTTTCTTCTTTGCTGTCGGTTCCTGTTTTCTTTTTTATGCTGTCCATACCTATCATGCTGTTTTCTTCAAATATTACGGCATATTCTATTAAATTTCTAAGTTCTCTTATATTGCCGGGAAATTTATAATTTAAAAGCATAATTTCCGCCTCTGCCGTAAATCCTTTTATATCCTTGCTGTAAATTTTTGAAAAATGATTCAAAAAATACCTTGAAAGAATGATTACATCATACCCACGCTCTCTGAGAGGCGGCAAATGTATGGGCACAACATTTAATCTGTAATATAAATCATCTCTGAACAGATTATTATCAACCAACGAGCTTAAATTTTTATGAGTCGCAGAGATAATCCTTGGATTAACTTTAATAGAAGAGCTTCCCCCAACTCTTGTTATTTCTTTTTCTTCTAAGGCACGGTTCAATTTAACCTGCATTAAAAAAGGTAAATCACCGATTTCATCAAGAAACAAGGTTCCATCCTTACAAATTTCAAACTTACCTATTTTACCTGTAGTTTTAGCACCCGTAAACGAGCCTTTTTCATATCCGAAAAGCTCACTTTCAATTAAATTTTCAGGAATAGCACCACAGTTTAGTGCCATAAACACATTGTTCTTTCTGCTGCCGGCATTATGTATCGCTCTTGCAAATACCTCTTTACCCGTTCCTGTTTCTCCGTAAATTAAGACAGATGCATCATTTTCAGCAACCTGTATCGCTTCCCTTCTCGCTTGCAGCAGGGTTTCACTTTCACCCACTATATCATCAAAGGTGATTAAATCCTTCTTCCTGTTAGATTCAAGTACCGATTCTTTCATTTTATTGAAATCAGAAAATAAAAGCACAAATCCTTCATTATTTCCCTTAACCACTATAGGATTTGCATTTATCATAAATTCCATGCCATTTAACTTAACAGGTCCTGCTTCTCCGTTAAAGCCGACGTACAACAGCTGATTATAAATCTTTTCGGTCAACAATTCCCGGATTCGCGGCATATTATTAATATTTAAATTTAGTTTTTCATTTATATATTTATTCGTAGTTATTATATCTTTATTATTATTGATTACAATAATACCGTCATTTAAGGAATTAATTAAAGTAAGAAGCTCCGATGATCTGTATTCAAGCATTTTTACGGTGTTTTTTTCGCTGAGTATGGTTGATATCAAATCGCTTAATCTGCTTTCAAAATTCATATAACCTGCTTTATTTAACAAAAGATTATGCCTTGCAACCTCGTCATATGCACACATACCCAATACACCTATTATTTCATCATTGTATTTAATAGGAATACAGAATTCGATTAATTCCTTACAGTCGGCAGAATTAGTGCAGTCCAAGCACATTTGGTTTTCCTTCGGATTCTCTATAAAATATTGTTCACCGGTCAATATGCATTTATGGAATGCAGAATTAACAGGCGCCTTCCTGCCTGATTCAATATCACTTTTCACAGTAGTAACCACCCTGTCCAAATGTTCGTCCACTATGGTAATATCTACATTAGTAACTGCCTGTAATGCATCTATTATGTGCAACAGCTCAGAACTGATACTCTTTAACCTGCTCATAATCGTTCCTTTCTTTATGAGATTCCTCAGTGTTCGGAATGACATACCGCAAGCTTTTGTCATCCTGAATTACATACATTATAATACATTTTTACTGATTATACAAAAGTTTTGTTGCCCTTTAAATAATTAAAAATAGGATTTTTATCATTTTTGATAAATTGTTTTCAAAAATGATAAAATACGCAATTAAATAATTTCAACGTCCTCAATTATACAAATATAAAAATTTATCATTTTTGATAATAATTTTTTAAGAATAAAATATATGCGAGACGATAAGGTGTTCAAATTGTACTATAATCGTTTTCTTTTATAAATATTCTTAAATTGGCACAAATCGTGCAAGTATATAGTAGGAGGTGTATTATGGATAATAGATTATTAGTAGATATATTAAAAAACCAAGTTGTTCCTGCTTTAGGATGCACGGAGCCGGGGGCAGTTGCTTATGCAGTTGCAAGGGCTAAGGAAATATTGGACAGCGAAGTAAAACAATTAAACATATATTCAGATAAAAACATAATTAAAAACGGTATGAGTGTAGGTATACCCGGAACAAACGAGCACGGAATCATTTTTGCAGCAGCCCTGGCCTTAGTTATAGGTAAGTCAGAATACAAATTAGAAGTTTTAAAGGATGTGAATAACGACAGCATAGACAAAGCACTGAAAATTGTTGATTCCGGTATAATCAGCCTGCAGCTTGAAAATATTCAAGGGTTGTTCATAAAAGTAGAAGCATTTGGTGAAAATGATAAATCCTGCGTTACAATAAGACATTCACATACAAATATTATCAGCGAAACAAAAAATGATGAAATTATACTGGATAATACGGTTAATGTTGCAAGCTCTATTGAAATAAAACATGAAATCAAAAAATATAATATTGACTATTTAATTCAATTTGCTGATGAAGCACCAATTGAAGACATTGAATTTATTAAAAACGGTATTGATTTAAATATGAGAATTGCTGATGCCGGTTTATCCGGACAAACAGGTGTCGGCTTAGGAAATTATTTCTACAACAGTGCAAAAGATGTTTTCTCAATGGCAAAAGCATATACAGCAGCAGCTTCAGAGGCGCGCATGTCCGGTTACTTATTACCGGTTATGAGCAGCGCCGGCTCAGGAAATCATGGACTTGTGGCAATAATTCCAATTTCCTTTATAGGACAAGAAAAAAATATAGATATGAAAAAAATAATAAGAGCCGTTACGTTAAGTCACCTTGTAACAATATTTGTCAAGGTTCATTTAGGTTCCTTATCCCCGATCTGCGGCTGCGGAGTTGCGGCAGGTGTGGGCTGTGCCGCCGGTCTTACTTATTTGCTCGATGGAAACATAAATCAAATTAAGGGCTCAATAAACAACATGGTAGCAGGAATATCAGGCATGCTTTGTGACGGAGCTAAGTTAGGATGCTCTTATAAGCTGTCAATATCCGTTGATGCTGCCGTTGATGCTTCAGAAATGGCTCTTAAAAACATCTTTATCCCGGATGACAACGGCATATTAGGCGATACTCCCGAAAAAACAATTATAAATTTGGCTCACGTATCCAACATCGGTATGAAAAATACAGATGACGAAATTCTTAAAGTTATGATGAGCAAATGTTGATTTAGCTTTACACATTGCACATTTTGGAATATACTTAATATGACATACTTAAAGTAAAGAGGGTGCGATATGAAAAGAAAAGTTAGTTTATTATTAGCAGTATTGTTAATTTTATCTTCATTTGCTTCTGTTGGCTTTGCAAAAGAAATAGATAAAGATAAATTTACTACAGATGTTGAATTTTTAAAGAATGTAATTTACTTTGTACTTGATAACTATCAATATGAAGTAGATCAGGAAGAAGTTCTTGAAGGCTTATATGACGGATTCTTTAACGTATTAGACGATTACAGCGTTTACTATACTCCAAAGGAATATTCCGCAATGCTTGAAAATACAGCAGGAGAATTTACAGGAATAGGCGTTCAGATAATTGACGCAAACGATCAGGTTATAGTTGTTACCCCGCTACAGGGCTCACCGGCTCTAAACGCAGGCATTAAAGCAGGAGATATTATAAAATACGTTGATGGCTATGATATAACAGGTCTTACTTCATCTCAAGCGTCTCTTTTAATCAGAGGTACTGAAGGGACAAGCGTAAAAATAGGAATTCTCCGAGGAGAAGAAATTTTAAATTTTGACATTGTCAGATCAAAAATTACAACAAGCATTGTTGAAGGTAAAATCATGGACAACAACATAGGTTATCTGAAGGTTACGGATTTTTCAGATAACACGGTTGAGCTTGTCGAAAAGGAGCTTTCAGCATTTGACCAAAATAACGTAAAGAAAATCGTAATCGATATGAGAAACAACGGCGGCGGCACATTACAGGCAGCAGTAGATTTATTAAACTTGTTCGTTACTGAAGGTCCTGTAGTATATGTTGATTATGCTTCAGGTAAAGAGGACATATATGAAAGCGAGCTTAAAGAACAAAAATATGAAATAGCAGTATTGATAAACGGTGGAAGTGCAAGTGCTACCGAAGTATTTGCCGGTGCGGTAAAGTATAAAAACGAAGGTATAATAGTTGGAACTAAATCCTTCGGCAAGGGTGTGGTTCAAACATTGTATCCTTTAATAAGCGGCAGCGGAGTTAAATTTACAACAGCAGAATATTTCTCGGTTGACAGAACACCGGTACATAAAATAGGAATTACACCGGACATAATTGTTGAAAATGAGAAAATCGACCTGTCGAAATATCCGGCTTTCAGCAAAATAGATAAGCCTGTCATAGGCACCGTAAGCTTAGATGTACTGGCGGCTGAAATGATATTAAACACATTGGGATACGATGTAAATGAACCAGATGGAGTTTACGATCAAAAATCCTTTAATGAAATTGTGAAATTCCAAAAGGACAACTTTTTATATTCCTACGGAACAATAGACATTGCAACACAAAATTCATTATACAATGCGTTGATGAATCATGCACAGGGAGATATTGAAGATTTACAGCTGAAAGAAGCAATTAAGGCACTGAATAAGTAATATATCATAAATATGAATGGAGATTCTTCACTACGTTCAGAATCTCCATTTTTTTACTTACAGTATAAGCAACTGACACCAAATCAAATATTTGGGTCATCTGCTTATTAAAGCAATCTACATACTGATCGATGCTTCACTTAAATCATTTATATTGTAATTTATATTCAATGATGTTAATATGCCTTTGCTTATTATCTCGGCCATTTCATAAACAAAGCAAAGTCGTGTATCCTGAACCAAATCATGAAAATCCCTATCACTGGAATCTACAATTCCAATTATCGATACATCCCCTATTTCAGGAAGCATTTTTCCTATTCCCTTACCGGGTGTTATGGGACCGTCCCTTACTTCGATAATTCCTTGATTTTTTTTGCTGCTTAAACAGGCATCTACGGCAAATACCTTATCGTATTTTTTCTTTTTGATTATTCTTATGTATTCATTGATATTTAATGCGTGCACCGGTTTTTCAAGTGTACCGTAAATGTCAATATCTAAATTTGCTTTTAATAGTAAAGTTCCTGTCAGCGGTCCTAAGCTGTCAACGATGCATTTATCAGTACCGATGCATACAATTGCAGAGTTGTTATTCAATTGATGGCTTAAATAGTGACCTATTTTTAATGCTGCAAAACTATTTTTGTAATGAACTTCAATTGGATTCAAATGCAACACCCCCCATGTATATTAGTATATACAGGTGGGGGGTGTTTTATGTGTTAAAAATCATCTCTTCTGTTGTAATCATCTCTGTAATAATCATCAAAGTCGTTAAATTCTCTTCGGAGGTTTAAATCTTCATAGGTACAGTACTGTGCTTCCAAAGCATTTTTTCTGAGAGCTAAGTAAAGCTGAGCTTCTGTAGCGTAAAAATAAGGATATACAAAAAATATTCCAACTACAAAAACCAACATCCCCAATAAATACCATCCAAGAAAGGATAAATCCAAAATAAAAGTGTTAAATTTGTGACCATCCATCATTTTTCTGCTGAGGGTTATTGCATTTTCAGCTCCTACATTAGGATTATCAGCTAATATATAAGGCACCATCCTGTATGAGTACCCCTTTATAATTCCCGGAATAACTAAAAGCAATGTCCATAAAAATAAGAAAATATCTCTTAATAGCATTGTAAATATAATTCCTTTGTAATTAGCTCCGTCAAAAGCAAAGCTGAAATAGCCTTTAATGTTTTTAAATTGTGCTAAATTCACAAAGTATCTTCTTGCACCTATTTCTAACGAATAGCCTAACAGCAATCTGAATGCTAAAGCTAAAATTAATATGGCAAAAACAATAATAACAATATCAGGATTCCGTGCTATATATTCACCGGTTCTATCACCGGCTCTTCCGGAGCTGCCGCCTCCACCGGTACCGGATACCAGTGCTAAGACCAAGCCTATTAAAAAAGCCTGCCAGTAGTTGCCCTTGAGAGATTGTTTTGCCAATGATTTAAGTTCTACTCTGTCCCACATAAATACCTCCTTGTTTTTTCATTATTATACCATATATTTATGCTGTATTGAAAGCCTTTTGTCACAAACTAAACGACAATAAATTTCGTCATTGACACCCAATCTATAAACAAATATAATACATCCATAACATTGAAAGCTGGTGACACTTTGAAAAACTATTTAAAAAGAACCGTAAGACTGTTATTCGGTTTATTTCTTTATTCATTGGGACTGATATTAAGCGTTCATGCAAATATAGGTCTTGCTCCCTGGGATGCATTCGGCATGGGGGTATCTTATATTACAGGCATATCCTATGGAAATGTAAGTATATTGACAGGAATTGTAATATTAATCATAGTGGCAGGATTTCTAAAGGAAAAAATAGGATTGGGAACTATATTAAACACCATATTAATCGGAGTATTTTTCGATTTGATACAGTCAATTCATTTAATACCGGTCATGACAAATTTCTTTTTAGGAATACTTATGCTTCTTTCAGGTCAAGTGATAGTGAGCTTAGCTACATATTTTTATATAAGCTCGGGAATGGGCTCCGGACCACGAGATACTCTTATGGTGGCAATGAGTAAATTATTTCCCAAGGTGCCAATAGGTGCAATAAGAGGTTCAATCGAAGGAACTGTGCTGATTATAGGTTTTTTATTGGGGGCAAAGGTTGGTATAGGAACAGTTATAGCGGTATTCGGAATCAGCTTTATACTTCAGGCAACATTTAAATTATTAAAATTTGATATAAAGGCAGTGGTACATGAAAATATTTTTGAAACATTTATCAATGTAAAAAATATATTAATGAAAAAAACTGTTGAAAATAGTGAAGGCAATTAATAAGGAGATTCATCCAAACGATGAATCTCCTTATTAATTCACATACAGTATAAGCGACTGACACCAAATTTCGCATACAGCATAAGCGACTGACACCAAATCAGAAATTTGGGTCATCTGCTTAAAAATTTGGGTCATCTGCTTATTCCTCAAACTCTCTGCATTTTTTAATAAACATATCAATGTTTTGCTTTTCTTTATCCGCATCAGGATCCTTCCTGCCCATCCTGTCACAGTAACCTAATAAAGCTACCTCATGTATATCTGTTTCTTTTTTCATTGCTTTTATATCAGCAAAAGGCATAACCTTAACCACATGAAGTATCTGCATGTGCCACCTGATTAAAGCCGTAACATTTTTTATAAAAAGCTCATCAGTAATAAATTCACTTAGGAATTCATGTGCCAATACAGCACCAACTCTTTCATGATCATAAGAAGTAATTTTCCCTTTTCTGATTTTGGTAGTGTCCGGCTTACCTATATCATGCAATAATGCTGCCCACATAAAAACCTTTTGATTTTTGCTTTTATGCTTTTCCTTAGCCGCATTATCTATAACGAGCATTGTATGGTTCCAGACGTTGCCTTCCGGATGATGTACAGGTGACTGTTCCGCTTTTGTCAGGTTATAAAGCATATGAAATGGGTGTTTTTGCATTAATGGAACGTCAACTATATTTTCAAAAAATTCCGACGGCTTTTCACCCATCAATAAATGATTGTTTATTTCATATAAAAAAATTTCTTTATTATCATCATCTAACAAATTATAATTTATTTTCTTTTGTTTTAATAACTGCATTTTTAATACCTCATATTGATTTAATTAATTTTATCTTCCCACTGCAAAAATAAAATATACTTTTATATAAATGGTATTAAAACCAAAAGCTATTTGTATAAAAATGGAATATTTTCAAAAATATGATATTGACAAATAGAAATTATTAGTTTAAAGTTTATAAAAATTAAATAAAAAACTTCTTATCAAGAGAGATGGAGGGAACGGCCCGGTGAAATCTCGGCAACCTACAAATATTGTAAGGTGCTAATTCCGTCAAAGATTACTTTGAAAGATGAGGAGACGGTTAATACAAATTTTCCTCTCTTCACTTAGAGGATTTTTTTATTTAGTACGAAATGAAGAAATGGGAGGAAAATATGAAAAAAAATTTTAAAGTAGAAACAAAATTAGTTCAATCATTAGAAGAATTTCAAGAAGGAGAATCAAGGGTTTATCCGTTGGTACAAAGCACCACTTACAATTATAAGGATCCGGACTTTGTAGCGGGTTTGTTCAATTTAACCGAATCAGGTTATTTTTACTCAAGAATCGGCAATCCGACAGTCCAGGCATTTGAAAACAAAATAGCTCAATTAGAAGGTGGTACCGGAGCTGTTGCAGTATCTTCAGGTCAGGCAGCAACAACCATGGCAGTTTTAAATATTTGCAATTCCGGAGACCATATAGTTGCCTGCTCAACCATATACGGTGGTACATTTACATTGCTTTCATCAAGCCTGAAAAAGTTAGGCATAGATATATCCTTCTTTGGTCCCGATATCACCGAAGATGAAATATTGGCTTTGTTTAAAGACAACACAAAAGCAATATTTGGTGAAACTATCGGAAACCCTGGGTTAAATGTTTTGGACTTTGAGAAATTATCTAACGTAGCAAAGAAGACGGGAGTACCGTTTATTGTTGACAATACGGTTGCAACACCATATCATTGCAGACCTATAGAACACGGCGCCGATATAGTCATTCATTCAACAACTAAATATATCGACGGACAGGCGTCCTGCTTAGGCGGTGTTGTTATTGATGCAGGTAAATTTAATTGGAACAACGGAAAATTTCCGGGACTTGTGGAACCGGACCCAAGCTATCACGGTTTAAGCTATCATGAGACATTTAAGGAAGCTGCGTACATAGCAAAGGCAAGAACTCATATTTTAAGAGATTTTGGTGCGGCGCTGAGTGCTTTTAATGCATTCATTTATTTAAGAGGTCTTGAAACACTGCATGTACGAATGGACAGACATTCTGAAAATGCACTTAAGGTTGCAGAATTTCTTGAAGGTCATGAAAATGTACTTTGGGTAAATTATCCTAAGCTGAAAAGCGGTAAATATTATGCTCTTGCAGATAAATACCTGTCGAACGGCGGCAGCGGAATAATTTTATTTGGTATAAAGGGCGGGTCTGAAAAAGGACGTGAATTTACTAAAAAACTAAAGTGGATTAATAATGCGGTCCACCTTGGAGATGTGAGAACCTGTGTGCTTCATCCGGCCAGCACTACCCACAGACAGCTTACGGAAGAACAACAGATTACGACAGGCGTATTTCCGGAAGCAATAAGAATAAATGTGGGTATAGAAAACGTAGACGATATTATTAACGATATTAATCAAGCGCTGCAATAAATTCAATTTGAAAGGAAGATGCAAATGCCCGTTATTATACCATCAGATTTACCTGCTTACAAAACAATGGAGAACGAAAATATTTTTGTTATGAGCAAGGAAAGGGCTGAAAGTCAGGACATCAGACCTCTTGAAATTGCACTTGTCAATTTGATGCCTGCAAAAATTGATACGGAAACTCAATTTGTAAGATTGTTATCCAATTCTCCTATTCAAATTAATGTTGAATTTATTCATACCGGCACACATGAATCAAAAAACACATCGGAAAGTCATATGAAAAACTTCTATAAAAGCATAAGTGAAGTAAGAAACAAAAAGTATGATGGTATGATTATTACGGGAGCACCGGTGGAGCTTATGGAATTTGAAAAAGTGGATTATTGGAATGAATTAAAAGAAATAATTGAATTTTCACATAACAATGTCACTTCAGCAATGTATATTTGCTGGGGTGCACAAGCTGCATTAAATTATTTTTACGGACTTCAAAAAAAAGAGCTTCCCGCGAAGATGTTTGGGGTTTTCGAGCATGAAAAGAAGCATAGTACATGCATGCTTTTGAACGGATTTGATGATATTTTTTATGTGCCTCATTCGAGACATACCGAAATTCCTAAATCAGATATTGAAGCTGTTAAGGAACTTGTTATTTTGGCAGAATCCGAGAAAGCAGGAGTTCATATTGTCTCTACGGATAATTACAGCAAAATATTTATAATGGGACATTCAGAGTACGATCCGTTAACCTTAAAAAAAGAATACGACAGGGATGTCAGTCAAGGAAAAGAAATTAATATTCCTATAAATTATTACTCTGACAATGACCCTTCAAAGACTCCTTTTGTAAAGTGGAGAAGTCATGCAAACCTGCTTTTCAAAAACTGGATAAATGTTATATATCAGGAAACACCCTATAACATCAACGAAATAGGAAGGCAGAAATAAAGTGTAAGCGACTGACACCAAATCAGAGATTTAGTGTCAGTCGCTTATTTATACCTTATATTGCGTATTCTATGCCACTTTCTTCACGTTGCTTGAATGTTTTGAAAATATGTCCTAACAATTCAAGGCAATTTTTAACAGTTTTTCCGTCTTCATCATCTATAACAGGATTTAATTCAACAAAATCCATAGATGTTATATCTAACTGACTGATAAATTTTGTAAATATTTCCTTACCTTCATTTAAGCTGAACCCTTCTGATACTGCAGTACCTGTTCCGGGTACGATTGATTTATCAAGAGCATCAATATCGAAGCTTAAATGAATTCCGTCTACACTTGAATTGTTTATTTTTTCGATAATTAGTTCTATAATATTTGCTAATCCTTTTTCACGCACTGTTTCCATCGTATATAAATTAAGTTTAGTTTTATCGGCAATTTCAAATTCGCCGGAATCAATATCTCTCGCACCTATAATATACACATTTTCGGGCTTTATCTTTTGTCCCTTGTAATAAATGTTTGTTAAATGCGGGTTTCCAACGTTCATTGATGCAGCTAAAGGCATACCGTGAATATTGCCTGACGGTGATGTATCTTCTGTATTTATATCTCCGTGAGCATCTATCCAGATTACAGCTATCTCTTCAAAATGTCTGCTTACGCCGGCAATGCTTCCCATTCCGAGAGAATGATCGCCACCTAATACAAACGGAAATACACTGTCATTCAATGTATTATAAACAACCTCAGCTAAATTGTGATTATATTCGGCAATCGGTTCTAAATATTTTAAATTTTTATGACTTGAATATTTTTCTTCAGGAGAAACCTTTGGTATTTTTACATCTCCTAAATCCTGTACTTTGTGACCTTCTTTTTTTATCAAGTCAGCTATATTATGTTGTCTAAAAGTTTCAGGTCCAAATTGCGCCCCATTCCTGTCACATCCATAGTTGACAGGAACACCTATCAGATTAAATTTCATGCTATGTCCTCCCTCTAATGATATGACCATTATAGGATATTTGCATATTTATGTCAATATGAAATAATTATGCAAATAACGTTTACTTTTTCTACTTATTATTCGTGGTTTTTTGATGTATTTGCTGCATACAAATTAATAAACTTTGATTATTAAAGTAAGCAGGCGACCCAAATCTCTGATTTGTTGTCGGTCGCTTATACTGTAAATGTAAAATGAAAGGGTTTCAATCCATGTTATATTGAAACCCTTTCATTTTTATACATCTTAATATTTATATTAGGATACTCAGTAAATGCCTTTTATATTTCATAAAGCTTTCGCTTACCTTAAAATCTTTGTCTCTTGGCTTTGGCTCGGCAATTATTACTTCTTCCTTGATTCTGCCCGGCTTGCCTGCCATTACATAAATTCTGTCTGACAATATGATGGCCTCATCTATATCGTGAGTAATCAAAAGAGTAGATAATTTTATTTGCTTCATTACCTGCAAGTACCATTCATGCATGACACTCTTTGTTATATTGTCAAGGGCACTGAACGGCTCATCCAAAAGAGCAACCTGGTCGGAAAATAAATATGTTCTTAATAATGCAGCCCTCTGCCTCATACCGCCTGATAACTGAAAAGGATACTTATTTTCTGTTCCCTCAAGTCCGAATTCCTGAAAATATTTAACAGTAACCTCTCTTGCCTTTGACTTTTTTTCGCCCCTGATAACAAGAGGAAGTGAAACATTATCTATTATGGTTTTATAAGGCAGCAACAGGTCTTTTTGAAGCATGTAGCTTACGTTCCCGGCTTTACCTGTTATATTTCTGCCATCAAGCTCAACACTACCTTCATCCGGATTAAGGAGACCGGATATAACATTAAACAATGTTGTCTTGCCAACACCACTTACTCCTAAAAGGCTTACTATTTCGCCCTTATTCAATTCTATTGAAATGTCTTCAATTATGTTGGCACCTTCATAACTTACCGTTATGTTTTTCGCAGTCAGCTTATCCATTTTCTCCTCCGGATCTCCCCGAAATATTATTCAGGAAGATATTCGTTTGTAAATCCCGCTCCCTCAGGTATTTCTTTTTCTAAAAGATTGTTCTCAAACAGCCAGCCATAGAATGCATCCCATCTGCTTTGATCAATATATCCCCATTGCTCTACTTCTGCTTTATACTGTCCGGATAACCATTTCTGGCTCTCTTTTACTATTTCTTCATCTAACTCGGGAGCAGCTTTCATTAATATGTCGGCAGCTTCATCAGGATTTTCAATAGCAAATTCATATCCCTGTTTGATTGCTTCCAATGCTTTCTTAACTACTTCTGATTTGTTCTTAGCATAATCATCATTTACGATTATAACAGGATTATAATAATCAAGCTCAATTCCGTAATCGGCAAAGTTTAAAAAGTTTGTTTCTAAATTTTTAACTTGTGTTGCTATTCCATCCCATGCATAGTAAACCCACACAGAATCCACATCAGTTTGCAAAGCAGTAACAACATCTGTTACAGTGCTTGGGATTAGCTTAATATCTTCAAAATTACCACCGTCATCAGTAACTATTTTATCGATGATTGCTTTTTCAATCGGCAAATCCCATGTAGCATACGTATGTCCCGCTAAATTTGCAGGTCTGTCTATTCCTTTTTCCTTTAAGGAAATTATACCGGAAGTATTGTGTTGAATTATAGTGGCTACTGCAGTAAACGGCATTGGATTATCTGATGCATAGTTAGGTGCAATATAGTCCTGGAAGCTGATACCGAACTCTGCTCCGCCTCCGCCTACCAACATTTCTGCTCCGCCTTCAGGCGGCTGCATAATTTCAACATCAATTCCTTTCTCAGCAAAGAATCCCTTTTCTGCTGCAACGTATAAGCCGGTATGATTTGTATTTGGTGTCCAATCAAGAACTATTCTAACCTTTTCGTTTCCTTCTGTTTCATTTTGTCCATTTGGTTGAGAGCATGCAGATAAAGCTAACAAAGCTATCAACAAAACAGCTGTAACAATTGATAATTTTCGTTTCATATTACTATACCTTTCTTAACATTTTTAATTGTTCAAATTTACCTTTTTCTTTCCCATGGCATCACCGCATCTTTGAGCAGTGTCACCCCAAACATTAACACCAAGCTGATTAAAGAGATAAAAAATATAACAGCAAACATCTTATCAAATGAATAGGATTTTCTTACCCGTGTCATATAGACACCGAGACCATAAAATCCACCTAACCATTCAGAAATAACAGCACCCACCACAGAATATGATACTGAAATTCTTAGACCCGCAAAAAAGTGGCTTAAACTGCTTGGCAGTTTAATATGTGTAAAAACCTGTAATCTGTTAGCTCCCATTGCTTTTAACAAACTTATGGAATCAGAGTCAACTGTGTGAAAGCCATCCAAAAGACCGATAGCAATAGGAAAAAATGTTGTCAGCACAATCAAAGTAACCTTAGGCAGCAGCCCGTACCCCATCCATAAAACCAAAAGCGGTGCAATCGCAACGGTCGGAACAGTTTGAGTAAGTACCATCAACGGGTATACGGATTTGTAGGCAATTGGATAGTGATCCATTATTACAGCGATTACAAACCCTAATAAGGTACCTATTATCAAGCCTAAAAATGCTTCTGTCAATGTTGTTGCAGCATGCTGCATCAGCAAAGGAAAATCTCCGATAAACGCCATAACCACATCAACAGGTGACGGCAGCATGAATTTCGGAACAACACCGGTTGCCGATAAAATCTGCCACAATATTAAAATTGCAACTATTACGGCAAAGGATGAAGACTTATTGATGATGCTTAGAAATTTTTTCTTCAATAGTTAACACACCACCATCCGGGTTAAAGAATATTTTCACGTATGAAATTACAGATGGAGCACCTTCTTTAACAGCTATTAATTGACAGTTCTTTACGATTTCCATTAATTCCTCATAGTTTCCTTCAATTGTTGTTTCAAAAGGTCCAACGTAATAATTAAGTCCCGTACCTTTAATATAATCGATAACCGCATCAACTACACGTAAAACCTCTTCTGTTGATTTTACCTGCGGTAAAACCTGAATTGCTACACTTGCTTGCATAATTAAACCTCCAACAAATAGAAAAACCCCTCCGGCAACGGGAGAGGTTATATATATCGCAGTATACATTACCTACGCCAGCATTACCTGGATCAGGTTCAAAGCAGTTATTTTTCCTGCTTCAGGGTCAAAACATTGTAGTAGTTTTATCTCAGCCTAATTCATTAAGCTCCCCTATTCAGGTAAATAGTATCACAGTAAAATACGGCTGTCAATAGATTGAGAAAATAAATTTATTAAGCCGGCAAAAAATATATATAAGTTAATTTATCCAAATCTTACATATTTAACAACTTTTTTATTATTTTATTATTCTGCAGGTTAATGAAAATTCTAATGAAATTTTAATTATATTTTCTTTTTAAGGTTAGAGTTTCGTGGTATAATTATGACATAAGTAATAAATTTATTATAAAGGAGATGCCATGGGAATAAGAAATTTGTTTGAAAAGTTGTTGAATTTACAAACAAAGGCAAACGGGTTTAAAGATCAGTTTGCAGACTATCAGGATATGGGCGAACAACCGCCTAAGAAAAAAAGGAATTTTAAAGGACTGATAATTTTACCGTTATTAATTTTAATAGGAGCTGGAATACTATCCTGCCAATACACTGTAGAGGAAACAGAACAAGCGGTTGTAACAACGCTTGGCAAGGTAACAAGCGTAGAAACAGCAGGACTGCATTTTAAGCTTCCGTATCCAATACAAAATGTTACAAAGGTAGAAGTAAACAGAACTCAAAAATTGCAGATAGGTTATTCGGGTTCAAATGAACAAAGCAATACTGCAGTAGCAGCAGAAGCCAAAATGATTACAGGAGATTTTAATATAGTAAACATTGACTTCTTTATCGAATGGAAAATATCTGACCCTGTAAAATTTTTATATCATTCAGATAATCCTTCTCAAATATTAAAGATGATTTCTCAATCTTCAGCAAGGGGCATAATTGGCTCAAAAAATGTAGACGGTGTTTTGACTACCGAAAAATCTATTATCCAAGCTGAAATTAAGGAAAAAATAATAGCCAAATTAGAACATTATGATTTGGGAGTTCAAGTGTTAGACGTTAAAATCCAAGACAGTGAACCGCCTACATCAGATGTAATCAAAGCATTCAAAGAAGTTGAAACCGCAAAACAGGAAAAAGAAACAAGAATTAACGAGGCCTTGGCATATAAGAACAAAACATTGCCTGCGGCAGAAAGCCAGGCAGACAAATTAGTAAGAGAAGCCGAATCCTATAAGGAATCCAAAATAAACGAAGCAAAGGGTGACGTGGCAAAGTTTAACGCGATGTACACCGAGTATGCTAAGAATAAGGATATAACAAGAACCAGAATGTATCTGGAGGTTATCGAACAAATATTGCCGGACGTAACAGTATATATCGACTCATCAGAAGGCGGAGTGCAAAAGCTATTACCCCTAAAAGGGTTTACTGAATCCAATGTAACTCAAGGAGGTGAAAATTAATGCAGGAAACTAAGAAAAAAAGTAAGATAAGCGGAATATTTAAAATATTACTGCTGATATTATTGATTGTTTCAGTAAGCAATGCCACATATATGGTAAGAGAAAATGAATATGCATACGTAACAAGATTTTCAAAATTTGTTAAAATCCAAGACACAGCCGGATTGCATTTCAAGGTTCCTGTATTCGATAAAGTAGAAAAACTGCCTCAATACAGAATGATGTATGACTTGCCTCCTTCAGAGGTTCTGACCGGAGATAAAAAAACATTGGTAGTTGATAACTTCTCAGTTTGGCAAATCGATGACCCATATACATTTATGCGAACTGTAAGCAGAATTTCCGAGATGGAAAACCGTATTGATGCGGTTGTATATAATGCAGTTAAAAATACATTGGGAACAATGAATCAAACAGACATTATAAATTCTGACAACAGTTCAATAGATGATGTTAATTCAGTAATAACTGATATGGTAAACAATCAGCTTAAAAGTTACGGTATTTCAACAGTTGCAGTTGAAATTAAGCGCCTTGATCTTCCAAACGACAACGAAACGGCTGTTTACAACAGGATGATTTCCGAAAGAACTCAGATGGCGGAAAGCTACAGAGCAGAGGGAAATTTAGAAGCAAGCAAGGTTATTAATGAAACTGACAAAGAAGTGGGTATACTGTTATCAAGAGCAAAGGCTGCTTCTGAGGAATTAAAAGGTCAGGGAGAAAGTGAATATATGAAAATTATCGCTGAAGCTTACTCCACAGAAGACCGAGTAGAGTATTTTGAATTTATCAGAAGCTTAGAAGCATTAAAAGCAACAATGCAGGGAGATAAAACAGTCATATTACCTGCTGACAGTTATATCGTCAGAGTATTAAACGGATATTAATCATAGAAAGACAGGTGAATTAAATGAACACAGATAATAAAAAGTCCAAAATAAGCTACATTGTAGTTTTAATAATCGGAGCGCTTCTTGGTTTTTTCGGTGTTTTTAATTCAGTGTTTTCTGACGGGTCAACATACGAAAGAGCAATTACAATATTAGTAATATTAATAATATATGCCATAGCAGGTATTATTATCGGATTTATAAAACCAATAAAGCCGATGCTGTACCTGCCATGGCTGGACATCACAGGCTTAGTGCTCCTACTGTATTATATGTATAAAGAATTTAATGTACTGTACTTAGTATATTTCATTCTGATACTGTTAATATCATATTTAGGCTTAAAAACAGGCAGTTCATTTATGCATCGCAAAAAGAAGTAAACACATAATTTTAATATTAGTAATGAAAACCCACTAAAAAAGTGGGTTTTCATTAAAAATGGAGAGTATAATTGGATAGTATTATTTTAGAAACAAAAAACCTAACCTTTAATGGAATGATAAGCTATAGTGATATTCAAATTATAAAAAATAAACATAATTTTATTGTGGGCAAAAGCGGAACGGGTAAATCAACCCTGCTTCGCCTATTTAACGGAACGTTAAGCCCAAGCAACGGCAATATTCATTTTTCAGGCAAAGATATATCTGAAGTTGACACAATAGACCTGCGCCATGAAATACTTTTAATCAGCCAGTCAGTATTTTTGTTTGATACAAGCATCAAAGAAAATTTCAAACATTTTTATGAATACAGAGATTTAACACCTCCCACAGATGAAGAAATAAAATATTTTCTAAATTTATGCTCAATTAGCTTTTCATTAGAAAGTAATTGCACAACCATGTCAGGAGGAGAAAGACAAAGAATTTATATAGCAATATTCTTATCCTTTAAACCAAAAATACTAATGCTTGATGAGCCAACTTCAGCATTAGATAAACAAAACAGCACAAATGTAATTGAAAATGTCTTGTCTTATTGCAAAGATAATGACATAACAGTTATCATAGTAAGCCATGATGCTAATATAACCGATAAATTTTCCGAGAATACAATTATAATCATGGAGGAAAATTAAATGCAGGGAATAATAAAGCTAAGTATTTTTCAATTCAGTTTAATATATCTATTACTTTTAATTGTATTGGCAATAATGAAAAAATCCAAAATTAATCAAACACATTTATTGATTACAGCAAGTATAAGAATGACAGTGCAACTCATATTGGCAGGTCTGATACTTACATATATATTCCAAACTCCCCATCCTGTTTTTGTGATTTTGTATATTGCATCAATGGTTGCATTTTCAATCAGAAGAGTATTGTCAAAAAACAAGGATATCAACCGCAATTTTAAAATTTCAGTTTCATTGTCCCTATCATTTTCAGGTTTATCTATAATTATTTACTTTATATCTATAGTTGTCGGAGAAAGCATATTTAATCCACAGTATACAATCCCCATAGCCGGAATGATTATGGGAAATTCAATGACAGGGGTAACATTAGCACTTAAAACATTTACCGAAAATATAAAAAGCCAAAGGACTAAAATAGATACATTGTTAAATTTAGGAGCGACGCCAAAAAAAATATTGCTGCCCTATGTGAATAACGCCATAGAAACAGCATTGCTTCCAACATTAAACTCAATGCTTGGAATGGGAATAGTATCCCTCCCCGGTATGATGACAGGACAAATATTGTCCGGAACACTTCCAACAACAGCAATTATGTACCAAATTGCTATTATGATTGCTATATGTACATCAGTATGTTTAACAGTATTTTGTTCGTTAAACTTTGGATACAAAACACTTTACAACAAAAGAAACCAAATAACTTATTAATTAAAAAGGGCATCTGCCCTTTTTCCCTACTCCAACAATAACTTTTCCTTATTCCCCTCTAACAGATTCTTAGTTTTCTCAACTGATAAATTATAACTCTGCCAGTTATATTCTCGATTGCTGAGGTATTCATATTTAGCTTGCAGATAGCTTCTTGCCTGATATTTAACCATAAATCCAATATCATCATTCACCAGCCTCATAATTTCAGGAGCTGCATCAACAGATAAGCTTGTAAGATAATCCATATCCAGCGATTCGGTCTGCCCCGCTAAATACATATCTATATTTCTTTTAGCAATTATGGTGTCTATTTTGACTATGTTAATGGTTAAATAAAATCCGATTCCTATAACTGCATATACGAACAATAAATTAAAGTTATGTTTAAGTATATAAATCAGTGTTGCTGTTAAACCAACAGCTTCAAAGAGTAAGAATAAATAAACTAAAATTCTTAATCTTGTAAAACCGTAGGCACCGTCATAAAGGGACATCCTGTAATAAGAAGAAACTAACAGTGTACCGGTTATTATGCACAAATAAATCAACATCATTTTAGTAACGGTGCCCCACTTGTTCTTTTCAACGTATATTTTATCTTTAAGTAAATATGAAATGAGCAGTATCAAGCCAATATTCAACACACTTAAAAATACTAATTCAAAAAATCCACGCCTTGCGTATTCTGCGTAATTTAACTCATTTGGCAGCTCTCCGGCCGAAAACAAATATCTGAATTGGATAACCATAAATATTGTATAAATAAATAATATTGAAACCAACAAAATATTTAAAATTATCATATCTCCTTTGGCTTTAAAAGAATTTGAATTCAAAGTAATTATATTTTCCATGCTATTATCTTTTTCTTCGAATACTGAATATAAATGCCCGAATAAATACAAGCCCGCTATTGTTCCTACTATCAATTTGAAAATATTAAAAGTATCAAATATTTTTTCTATCCACATCAAATAATTATCAAAATTATTTTTAAATACCATATCTGCGGAAGAAAGCATAAAAACAAGAAACAATACGCTTGGCACTGATATTAAAATACCAATTACAATTCTTTTTATAAGTAATGTTCTCTCTTTATCCTTAGACCTTTCCGCAATCCACCTGAAAGGTATTATAAAATTAATTATCGGCACAAAAACATTCAATATAACCAATACTATACCTTTTAAATTCAACTTATTTATAATCAAATTACCCTTAAGCATAAGAATCATAACGCTGTATAAGCCAACGATTACTAAAAAATTCATCGGTCCCCACAAGTCGCTTGCGCTTATAAATCTATTTAAGGATATAATAAAGATTGGTACCATCCAAAAAATACCCCTGAAATTTTTTACTTCTCCTTTGTTTCTTATTACAAAATAAATAGCTGCAAACTGAATTAATATAAACAAGGGTATACTGATTCCCGGATTAGGAGTCATTATTAAAAAAATAAATGTAACTGCAGATAAAACTGCATATAACGATAAGTTAATTTTCATCCTGTTTTCCATCAATATCCTCCACATATTCTATAATATCGCCCGGTTGACAATTCAACGCCTTACATATTTCATCCAATGTTGATAAACGAATCGCTTTTGCTTTATTATTTTTCAATATTGAAAGATTTGCCGGGGTTATATTTATTTTCTCAGCTAACTCCATGAGTCCTATTTTTCTCTTAGCCATCATCACATCAAGCTGTATTATAATTGCCATAACAATACCCCCCTACACCGTTAAATCATTTTCATCTTTGTAGTAAATAGATTGTTTAAACAAATCCTTTAAAGTTAAACACAAGAGACATCCAACAACAAATATCGCAATAATAACTATAGTTGAAATAGTAGGCATAAAAATCATTTTAACTAAGTAAATAATTGAAACCGTCAAACAAGACATAGATATTTTTCTAAGACAAGTAACATTGGCATGGATAAACGGATTACCTTCCAATAAGGTTTTAAATATCACTTTCAGTTGCCATAAAATATATACACAACAAATCCCTGAGCACAGTAATATTGCCTTAACAAATACCGCCGTTTGATTTGCTACTCCAAAATAATTCCATAATAGCCTTGATGAAAACGGAATATAAGCACAACATATAATTCCTGCGAAAAATAAAATATCAATACAAATTTTTGTTATATAATGAATAATGCTCTTCTGATACATAACTGCCTCCAAAAGTTATTTGTAATCATAATTATATCAAAATTTTTATATAAGTCAATAATTATTTATCGTTTTACGATAATATTTTATTGATATAAGCGACTGACACCAAATCTCTGATTTGGTGTCAGTCGCTTATACTGTAAGTGTAAAACAAAAAACCTGCAGCTTTTGCTGCAAGGTTTTATTGTAAGGCTTAATAGTAAAAGGGATTTCTCAAAAAATCTCAATTAAATCAAATCATTTACTAAAGAAATCTTGGCTGTAGTATTTCCGTCTTGATAATATTGATGCGCTTTAGCTATTTCCGAAAAGAAAAATTCGTTTTTATCTCTATAAATAGTTAAATCTCCTGATTCAATAAGCTTTTTCATTTCATTTAATGTATTTCCTATTTCATATCGATGTTCATAATTTATAATTGGTAATACAATATAAATTGTTTTAAAGGTTATTGATTTATGATGAATCAGAGTTAAATCCAAGGATACTCTCGAATTGGTTGTTAATACAAGCCCTTCCGGTTTTATTGCCTTAAAACTGTTGATTAGATTTTCACAACCTATAGTATCAAAAACCACATCAAATCCCTTACCGTCTGTGAATTCTTTCACATATTGCTCCACACTTACCCTCTTATAATTTATAACATGGTCTGCGCCAAGATGTTCAGCAATTTCTGCCTTTTCATCACTTGAAACAGTGGCATAGACAGTGGCATCCAACATTTTTGCATATTGAACCGCCATATGGCCGACTCCGCCCGCTGCTCCGTGAATCAATATCTTATCATTCGGCCTGATATTGGATTTTTCCATAATTGCCTTATAAGCAGTGATGCCTACCAATGGAAATAATGCTGCAGTTTTAAAATCCACATTGTTCGGCTTCATACACAAAAGCTCTTCATCGACTATAGCATATTCTGCCAAAGCTCCACTCTCATCCTTTAACCCACCTATGAACCCAAAGACTTCATCTCCGGGTCTGTACAGTTCAACGTTTTCCCCAGCCTTAACAACTATCCCCGAAAAATCTGCATTTAATATTGCAGGAAACGGTGGAGTAATTTCAGGCAAAAGTCCTGACCTTAATTTCACTTCAAACGGGTTTAAGCTGCTTGCCATAACTCTGACTAAAACGTATCCGGGCTTAATTTCCGGTTTAGGTATATCAATTAGCTCAAATACTTCAGGTCCTCCAAAATTATTTATTACCATTGCTTTCATCGCATCACTCTCCTTTTTAAATATTATATAATGCTTATACCCAAAATATATTTGTTAATCAAAAAAAATAAAGTTGCTTTATTGCTTTAACTAAAAATATTATATATAATATTATTACATTAAATAAAAGTGCGTAAAATATAATGCGAAAATACATAACAGGCAGGTCGTATGAGAAAACTAAATGATATACAAAAACAAAAGCATATTGCATTGATAGCCCATGATGGCAAAAAAGTTCAACTTATCAAATGGATAAACGAAAATAAAGAAATACTGTCAAGGCATTTCCTGTGCGGTACAGGCACTACAGCAAGAATGATTAATGAAGAAACATCTCTGCCTATCAAAGCATTTGAAAGCGGTCCCTTGGGTGGAGATCAGCAAATTGGAGCTTCTATAGTAGAAGGCAAGATTGATTTCATGATCTTCTTCTGGGATCCTTTATCATCACAGCCCCACGATCCTGACGTAAAAGCACTGTTAAGAATTGCCGTACTTTACGACATCCCGGTAGCCACCAATGTATCAACTGCAGATTTTCTGCTAAATTCCAGCCACATGGATACAGAGTATATTAGAGAAAAGGACGAAAATGGTTCTGTTTAACAAACAATAGAACCGTCTTTTTTTTCGGTGCTTCTGAACCAAACTCCTCCATCAAATCTACTTACTTACTAAAAATGTTCCCCGTTTTCATAGTATTTGCTATGTTCAAGAGAATGGAATATTACATCAACACTTTTATATCCGATTGAGTTAATGTGTTTAGTAATTATCTTTGCTGCTTTATCCTGGATATCCTGTCCTCTGTCAAACCATAAAACATCTACCATCTGAGAACCTCCAACAAATTTTCCATCCATGATAAATTTTGATTGCACTAATTCAATACTGAAATAATCTCTTGGGCACTGAATCAGCTCCTGCAGCTCATCAATTAGCTGCTTGCTTATTGTTAAAGCTTTTTTTCCATCTATTGCTTTTAATCTTAATGCAGGCATACTGACCTCTTATTCTCTTTGTTTTTTATTTTATTCTATCATATAAAATATAAATTTCAATTTTATTTTATTTAATAAATTCTCTTGTCTGAAATTACTCCTCTTACTCCACCTCTTAGATCTTCATAATATCGTTTATTAACTAACTCCTTTAGCCTAATTGCTAACTTTATCATCTGTCCTTTTAATAAGATTTTCCTTTAATGCATCTGTATAATATTTTTTTAATATGTTTCTTAATTTGATAACTGTTTATAATAAAATAATTATAACATAATATTACAAAATATGCCATGAAAACATTTTCTTATTTAATCTTTTTAACAAAGTTATATCATAGTTTCCTATAAGTTTTACAATTGTTTAAATTGAATACTTCAGGGTATAATTTATCATAATAATTTTACAGATATGAGAAAGGAAAATATAATGAAAAAATTTTTTATAATGCTTTTGATATCAACAATAGTTTTAACCGGCTGTAATAATTCCAATAATATAGATAATAATGTCGAATACAAAAAAATCAGCGCAGAAGAAGCAAAAGCCATAATTGACAGTGAGGATGTAATTATACTGGATGTTAGAACCCAAGAAGAATATAATAGCGGACATATAGAAAATGCAGTATTGTTACCTGTAACTGAAATTGCTAATAGGGCAGAGGAAGTTCTTGTAGACAAGAATGCTAAAATTCTGATATATTGCAGAAGCGGAAACAGAAGCGCCACTGCAGCAAAGGATTTAATTAAATTAGGATATACGAATGTATATGACTTTGGCGGAATTAATGATTGGCCGTATGAGATTGTAAAATAATATTTAAAGGGCTATTGGAAATTCTCCAATAGCCTGCCACCATATTATAAATTAATTCTCTTTTCAATTTCTGACGTAGGTAATCTAACTTCACTACCATTAAATTGTTTTAAATCCTTCATATATTTTATATATTCATTCTTAGAAATAATATTTTCTCTAAGTAATTCATCAAATACCCATAAATAACCACGTACCTGAACACCATCCTCTTAACTTAACTTCATATTATGTCATAACAAAAGGTTACTCTAGATCTTGAACATTCATTTTTTCAAGTTCGCTTTTTCTTTTTATATTTTCCCTACAAGCAAAGTAAATAGCTAATAAAATTATGGTAGGAATATTTGATACTAAAAATACTGGTGTGGTCATAGCAAGCATTTTACCAATGCTTGGTTTTTCTATACTATCTTCAACTTGTACTTCTTCAATTAACACACCGCTATCGGTTTCTGTTCTAATAGTAGTACTTAATGTTGTGTACATAGGTATTGACAGCACAGATATCAATGAAAATATAAAACAAATCAAAGGGATAACTAAACCAAGCCATTTATTTCTTTTCTTTGATAAAAAGATTTGTAACAAGACGATACCTACTAAAAATAGCAAAAATACTATAGTTATGATAGAACTATTTTTCATTTAATGCCACCCCTTCTTGCTTTTTTATATTCACTAATCAAAATCTTTGCAGTATCAAAATCAACCTTTTCGTTTACTGCAAGTCGCTTAATAAAGGCAATATATGGTTCACTTGCAGTATCTTCACTAATTTGAATTTTTTGGATTAGCTTATCAAGTCTAAGTCGTACAGTAGGATATGTAACACCATATTGTTTTGCAATCTCTTTTAAAGAACCAGATGCCATTATAAATTTTTTCATAAATGAAATATCTTCATCATCAAGATTAATCATCCATTCGGGAACTACTTCTATTGACATATTAAAACCCCCTTTACTAAAGTTAATTATATTCTTTAATATTATTAAAGTCAATATTAAACAATATTTTAAATAAAAAAGTACCTTTGCTATTTTTCCACCAGCACCCTCTAAATGGAATATATAATACATCTATTAATATAAAGATTTTTGCAATAAATCATATTCATCATTTAAATGAATAGTATATCAATAGGTCACTTAATTATGGAGGTGTTTTATGGGTTACTATATAAATGTTGAACCGACTGTTCAAGTGTATGTTGAAGATCTTAATCCCAAGGGCAATAAGACAATTGTATTTTTGCACGGTTGGCCCGGAAGTCACAATTTATTTGAATACCAGTTTGATGTTCTGCCTATGAGAGGTTACAGATGTATCGGAATAGATCAAAGAGGATTTGGAAAATCTGACAAGCCATGGCATGGGTATGATTACAATCGTCTGGCTGATGATGTGAGATGCGTTGTTGAGACTCTGAAGCTGCAGAACTTTGTGTTGGCAGGTCACTCCACCGGTGGTGCTATTGCTCTAAGATATATGTCAAGGTATAATGGATATGGAGTGTCAAAGCTTGCTTTATTTGCAGCAGCTGCTCCAAGTTTAGTCAAACTCTCTAATTTCCCTTATGGAGTTGATAAAAGTGTTGTTTTGGATATAATTAAAGGCACTTACAATGACCGCCCAAAAATGCTGAGAGATTTTGGAGAAATATTTTTCTTTCAGCATACTTCTGAACCATTCTCAAATTGGTTCTTTCAATTAGGTTTACAAGCAGCCGGTTGGTCAACTGCTGCTATTGCAAATACATGGTTGCAGGAGCAATTATTTCATGATATAGAATCAATAAAGGTTCCTACTTTAATCATTCATGGAATTCATGATAAGGTTGTTCCATTTGAATTAGGCGAAGTACAACACTATGAGATTAAAAATTCTATATTATTACCATTTGAGTTTAGCGGTCATGGTGCTTTTTATGATGAGAAAGAAAAGTTTAATGAAGAATTGATGAAGTTTGCAGAAAATTAAACCTCTGAAATCATAATGATTTCAGAGGTTTTTGTTTGTAAAAATGAGATCCTTCGCTGCGGCGGATGACAAAGTCAGATGAGGTAATAAATCTAAATGATTCCTTCATAATCTACATTTTTTTCGTATTTTCTGAAGCCTTTGTCGATAACTAATCTTATTTTTCCTGTTTCATAAAGATAATCTATATGGCATTGCAGCATTCTTCTAATTAAGTCATATTTGTATATATTGTTTAAATTAACATCGAATTTTATAGAAGCCTGCTTAACTATTTCTCCCATTGTCATTCTACCGTCAATTAATTCATAGGTTTTTTCTGCCCTATGGATGTAAAAGGCAATGTTATCAGCTATAAGATTTGTTATGTCATCATATATTCCTTTATGTGCAACAATGTACATATCACAGCCATAGCTTAATAATTTATCCTTGCTTTTTAAATCTTTCAACAGTACAAAATCAAAGGGTATTTTTGCTGTTTCAATTATTTCATATGTTATTAAAGCATCTGCCACATAGCCAACATTATCAGGAGTCGTAATACAAATATGTGAAGGACTGTGACCGGGGGTATGCATTATTTTAAATTCTACTCCGCAAAAATTTATCTCATTTTGCTTATCTGTTATATAAACATCTGTTTCAAACAGCATATATCCGTATTTGTCTTTTATTTCCGTAAGAGTGTTGTCATTATAGTATGCCTTAAGATTAATGGCTGAGCTGCAAATTTGTGCTTCATACATTGGTGCAGCAATCGGACAGTCGTATTTATCCTTGAAATACTGGTTGCTCGCCACATGGTCAGGATGACCATGACTGTTAATGATGCCTTTTATATTATATTGATTTTCTTCTATAACTGATTCTATTATTTCTCTTTCATGTATGTGTCCTGTATCTAACAGGATGATATCTTTTTCATTTAATTTATAAAACGGTATATAAGAATTGCACGCATCAATGCAATATGTGTTGCCCATTACTTGTATTGTGTTCATCTTTCATCTCCAAATCATTTATTCCTGCTTGATATTATTATAATACATCTAATTTGTCAATGAATTATTGCTTAACACTCTTATCAAATCACTGAATACTCCATAAGCTGTTTGCTCTATTTCCGGCTCATGTTCTACTATAGATACAGTTCCCATCAGGTCTGTTGTTATGCTGACTATGGACGTTGTTCCGGTTATGCTTGCAAGCAGGGAATTTTTATCTACTTCTTCCGGTCTCACTCTTGCAATAACTTTGCCATTTTCCATACCGCCATAGCCAATAAGCTTAATCACATTGCCTCTATCTTCTGCTTCTTTGATTTGTTCATAGGTTATATCTTCTATACCTTTTCTGTCAACGTCATAAGGGGTGATGTTTGCTCCCATGAGGACATTTAAAAGTGCTGCTGTTTTCGCTGCTGCATCCCACCCCTCTATATCCATAGATGGGTCCTCTTCTACAAAGCCCCTTTTTTTTCCTTCGTTTATAACTTCATCGTATGATTTTCCCTTTGCAATTTCTTCTAAAACAAAATTTGTGGTTGAATTTAATATTCCTTTTACTTCTGTTACCTTACAGAATTTCAATGTTTCATCCACAAGGTTGAATACCGGTGTTCCATCCATTACTGTTGTTTCATAGTAAAATAGCACTTCATTTTCAGCTGCTAAATCACGCAAGGATTCAAATGCCCAAGCAATAGGTCCTTTGTTTGCGCTGACTGCATGCTTCTTTCTTGTTAGTGCTGCTTTTATATGATCTATTGCAGGTTGTCCTGAAAATATTTGAAGCGGAGTTAATTCAAAAAGAATATCATAATCGATATTTTCAGCAATTTCCATTGAACTGATTTCTTTATAATCACTCTTGCTTTCATCAAAATGATTCAATTTTTCCAAGTCATTTAATGCACTTATTAAGTCTATTCTATTTTCATTGACTAAACACCCTTTTGACCTGGTTGAAATAGCTACTACATCAACATTCAAGTTGAATTTATTAAATATTTCTTCCTGTTTTTCTGTCAACAGCTTAGCAAATGCTTTTCCTGCATTTCCAAATCCTAATATTGCAATTTTAATATTTTTAGTAATCATAATACACCCTAATCCCTTCTGCTGAATCTTGAAACTATTCTTAGAACATATATGAAAATGTTAATAAAATCAAGGAATAAGTTTAATGCTATAGCCGGTACGTCTGCTTCTGTAAACGGTCTGTTCTTTATGATTGAAATGTCATACAGCACATAACCGCTGAATATCAATATACCAAACCATGCTATTGCAAGATGATATATATCTGATCTTATGAAAAATCCTATCAAGCTTATTAATATTAAAGCAATTATTCCTGCAAACAATGTGCCGCCAAGGAATGTGAAATCTCTTTTGGATTGTGATGAATATAATGCCAAGCCGCCAAATATAGCTGTAGTTATACCCAATGATACTAAGACTAAGAATGACCCCATAACTGACCAATAATACATAAGTGTCGGATATAAGCTTATTCCCATCAAAAATGCTACCGAAAAACAATTTAATCTTGAAAGCGGTTTAAATTCTCTTCTTTTGGTTATTGCAGCTATCAGCAAAACTATAAATGACCCAATTCCTGCTATGAATGCAAATTGAGGCGGTACAAACATTAATCCGAATATCATACCGATAGTGCATATTAAAAGCAAACCAAAAAATTCTACTAATACTTTATTTATTAAATTATTAGTAGAATTTTCATTGTAATAATATCTATCCATAATTCCTCCTCCTAAATGGGGACATTCCTCCTATCCCACAAAGACTAACTCTGTGAAAAAGAGGTATGTCACCCTTCCTATAAATCTTTCAACTCATTCTCATTATATTATATATTTCTTAAAAAATTATAAATGTTTTACAAAATTCGTTTAAAATTTTATTAAATTGGTATAAAATTAATAAATATAATAAATTTAGGAAGGGTGGATGTTATGGCTTTTTTAAATAATTTAGGTAAGAAACTCAGTGATGCAGCCGGTACCGCAACCGAAAAGGCAAAGGATTTTGCTGAAACTACTAAACTTAATTCAGCGATATCTTCTGAAGAAAAACAAATTAATCAATACTATATTGAAATCGGTAAATTAATATTTGAACAAGAAAGAAATAACCCTGACAGCCCTGTAGCAGATTTGATTGGTAAAATAATTGATTCATTGCAAAATATTGATGACCTGAAAAGAAAAATAGAAGAAATTAAACTTGATAATAACTAAATTAAGATGTCCCCGCCTCTTAGGCGGCGGGGACATCTTAACTTTTTCAGTGGAGGTATAATACTTGCCTATTTTTATTTATGTTAAAAATAGTTACAAATGTAACTAAAAAAGAATAATTTGGTATATTATAATGTCACTGAGGTGAAAAAAATGATTTTAAATATGGAAAATGCAATTAAAAGATTTGGTAAAAACTTAGCGTTAGATTACCTATCTTTAAAAGTAAACGAAGGAGAGGTTGTTGGCCTTCTTGGTCCTAACGGTGCAGGAAAAACAACCTGTATAAAGGCAATAATCGGTTTGCTTCCTATTGATGAAGGTGATATATCTGTTTTTAATATGAAACAGGATGGAAAAAATAAAGAAATAAAAAGCAAAATAGGTTTTGTAACTCAAGAAATAACAATATATGAAGACATGACGGCCAAAGAAAATCTTGCGTTCTTCGGAAGCTTATACGGCTTACAAAAGGAGGAATTAAAAGATAGAATTAATGAAGTGGCTGAGATCATTGGATTGGAAGAAAGATTGAATGACCGCCCAGGTAGCTTTTCCGGAGGTATGAAAAGAAGATTAAATATTGGATGTTCTATTTTACACCGACCAAAGTTACTGATTATGGATGAACCAACTGTAGGTATTGATCCTCAATCAAGGAACTATATATTAGAATTTGTTAAGAAAGCTGCTGCTGAAGGTATGAGTGTCATTTATACTTCTCACTACATTGAAGAGGTGGAAGCCATTGCCGACAGAGTTTATATAATGGACCAAGGACACGTAATTGCCTCCGGAACACTGCAGGAGCTCATAGGTCGCATAAAAGGAGATTCTCATATTTTAGTTGATGTTGCAATTTCAAGCGAAACTCAAAGAAAAGAATTATTGGAAATTCCTGATATAAAAGAAGTTATAATAAAGAATAATCAATATCATATTATTGTGCCGGGAGGAGTTTCTATTATAGATAAAATTGTGACAGTACTTGCTCCTCTGAAAATTATTAATGTAAACTCTAAGCAGCCAAATCTTGAGGATGTTTTCTTAACATTAACAGGGAAACAATTAAGAGATGGGGTGGAATAATGTTTAAATTTCATTTATTACGTTCCGGCAGAGATTTGATTGGACATCTTATCCTCATATTTTTGCCTATTTTATTAATAGCTCTTTTTGCCTATATTAATAAAACTCAATTTGGATATTTGGGAGCTGACCTAAGCCATATAACAACTGTACTGACCATTGGCTTCGCGTTAACATTTCAAATATATGGCTCTGCCATAAGTTTCGAAACCTTAGGACAGGATTTTTTAACGCCGATGCATGACAGATTATTGGCAGCACCGGTTAACCCCCGTAAAATTGTTTTGTCTGTAATGTTTACAGGCATTATAGTAAGTTTTTTACAAACATTGTTAATTATCCTTTTTTCAATAATTGTCCTCGATGCGAAATTTAACAACTTAGTCCTTATTTTAATAGTAATGTTAATTTCAGTTATTTTTAATCAGCTGCTTGGCTCAGTAATTTTGTTTTTAACTAAAAAAGTAAATACCGCAACTGCTATAACGTCCTTATATGGTGTTGTTGCACCTATATTGACAGGGTTATACTTTCCACTTCCGGATAACAGAATTTTAAATCTTTTTAAAGACTATCTTACACCAATGTCTTTAGCTAATACGGCAATATATGGTATTATTAATGAAGACATTAAAAATATAATTATAGGGGTTACCTCACTGTTAGTATTAATAGTGATTCTATATATTTCAATAAAACCTCTAAGTAAGAAGGTGATTTTATGATTATATTTAAGCATGCCTTACAGAGAAATATTTCTCAGCCCATTAATTTATTATTAATATTGATTTTACCAATAGCTTTAATATTCATACCACCTATTGGAGACGGTTATCCAAACGGTTTATACTTGTATGGAATGCTTAGTCTGTTTACCGGCTTCCTTTTATGTAAGCCGATAGTTGAGGAGCGCATAAATAAAATAATACTTCGTATTTCAGCATCTCCGATTGATTATATTAATTATTTGTTCTCGCATTTGTTAGCTTATGCGCTTATACTTGCAGTACAAGACATTATATTTATAATAGGATTTGCTCTTTATTGGAATGATATTGCTATTAACTATGCTTTGGTTTTTTCTCTGCATTTTGCATTTAATATAATGGCTGTTGCATTTTGCTTCTTCTGGAACTCACTTTTTAAGTCATATAATCTTGCATTTGGTATTTTTTCAGGAGTTGGCTCAGTCTTGTGTTTAATAAGCGGAATATCAATGCCATTACGTGTTATACCGGAGACGATTCAAAATATTACAATATTTCTGCCCACTTACTGGCTTCCTTATGGACTTGATTCACTGTACGAGGGTAATATTAAAATTGTAATAATATCACTTTTTGTGTTATCATTATACTCAATAATATTCTTACTGATTGGCAGTATAAGGAGATACTAAATGTTAGCAAAGAAACCATCGAACGTTAATCCACAGGAATTATATTTGATAATTATGATAATGCAGTTTTTTATATTGCTAAACATAATAATACCTGTAAGCGGTCCAATGGTTTTTTTGCTTTTCATCTTTACAGTCTTTAGTATGATTTTAAGATGGAGATTCGACTTAAATCCGAAGTACATGCTAATCGATGAAGGTATAATCATATTAATTTCTATATTATATCCTTCTGCACATTTATTCTTATTTATCTTTGCGTATTATTTTGCTTATAAAAATAAATTTATATATATGATTCCCATAATTATAACAGGGTTTGTATTTAACTATCAAACTTTATATTTACTTTTGATGCAGGCAATAATATTTGGAACCATACTATATCTGTGGTCAAGGGATAATGCTTACAATATAAATCTGACTGATAATCTGCGCAGACGAATTTATGAGTTAGAACAAGTTCAATCACACTTGCTTTCTGACTATCAGGATACCGAAAGAATATCCCGGCTTACCGAAAGGCAACGAATAGCTGAAATACTGCATGACAGCTTAGGTCATGAGCTTACAGCTGCACATTTGTCTATCAAGGCATATAAAGCACTTATAGATAACAATAAACAGGAGCAAGCTCAAAATACACTGAAAAAGGTAGAGAAAAAAATAGAACATTCCCTAAAGCAACTAAAGGATTCTGTTAAATATATCGAACCTTATCAGGAACATGGTTTTAGTGACTTAACCTATTTAATTGAAAAATATACGTATCATATTGATTTTACACATAGCGGAGATATTTTAAAGTTAAAACCATATATATGGCAATTAATTTTAATATCTGTCAAAGAAGCTTTAACTAACATTACAAAGCATGCAACCCCAGAACATATAACCCTAAAGCTTGCTGTTACAGATTATATAGTTAAATTAGTAATTGAAAATGATGGTATAAAAGATAATAGTGATAAAATAAGCGGAAATGGGTTACGATATATGCGCAGCAGGTTAGAGGCGATAAACGGGAGCTTAAGTATTCAAAAACAAGACGGCTTTAAACTAATAATTATTATACCGATTGAAAATGGCAGGTGATATCATGAAATTGCTGATAGTAGATGATGATGAAATAATTATTGAATCCCTTGATATTATTTTATCTGTAGATGATGAATTTGAAATAACAGGTCATGCTCTTAACGGCAATGAAGCGGTAGATTTTTGCGAAAAAAATAATGTTGATGTTGTTCTGATGGATATTCAAATGCCTGTTATGGACGGTATCAGTGCCTGCAGAACCATCAAGAAAATTAATCCTGACATTAAAATTATAATGCTTACTACCTTTCATGATTATAAAAATATTCACCAGTCATTACAAGCCGGTGCTTCAGGGTATTTATTGAAATCTGATGATACGGAAAAGCAAAAAACAACTATTAAAGCAGTATATGCAGGTCTGCCGATTATAAGTGAAGATGCTTTAAAAAGCTTTTCTGAGTCCAAGAAATCAAAGCTGTTGACACCAAGAGAAAATGATATATTAGAACTCATAGCTAACGGACTGAACAACAAAGAAATAGCTAATCAGCTTTATATAGGAGAAGGTACTGTGAGAAACAATATTTCAATTATATTAGAAAAACTTGAGCTGCGTGACAGAACACAGCTTGCAATATACTATTGGCAAACAAAAACAAATTAATAACGGACGGAAATTCCGCACGTTATTATTGTAAATCATTTATAAGTAATATCTTCCCCGTTGCCTGACCTGATTCATAGTATTCATGTGCCTTGGCTATTTGTGAAAATTTAAATTCCTTTTTATCTTTTAAAATTCTAAGATTGCCGGCTTCTATCAGGTTTTTCATTTCATATAAAATATTGCCTATTTCGTATCTGTTTGCATTTGTTATAACAGGAAGTACCATAAATATTGCTTTAAGAGCTATTGATTTACTGTGCATTAAGCTTAAGTCAAGTGTTACTCTCGTATTTGTGGTCAAAACAAGACCACCTATCTTAACTGCATTAAAACTATTTAATAGATTATTGCCTCCGATTGTATCAAAAACAACATCAAAGCCGGATCCTCCGGTATATTTATTTACATATTGTTCAACATCTTCTGTTTTATAATTTATTATATAATCAGCCCCGAAGCTTTTAGCAATTTCTCCTTTTTCTTCGCCGGAAACAGTAGCATATACTTTTGCGTTCAATAATTTTGCCAATTGCACCGCAATATGTCCCACCCCTCCTGCGGCACCGTGTATAAGCACCTTATCATTTGTTTTTATATCAGAATTTTCAATAATTGCCCTCCAGGCAGTGATGCCTACCAATGGAAACATTGCTGCCTCATAAAAATCTAAATTGCTTGGCTTGATACATAATAAATCCTCATCCACCAGTATATATTCTGCTAATGCACCCCATTCATTTTTTACTCCACCAACGAAACCATAAACTTCATCCCCTATTTTAACCTTTTCCACACCTTCACTGACTCGCATTACAGATCCTGAAAAATCTGCATTAAGAACTGCAGGGAATGGAGGAATAATTGCAGGGGTTAACCCGGATCTTATTTTAGTTTCTAAAGGATTTAAACTGCTTGCAACCACTTTTACCAATACATATCCCGGTTTTAATTCAGGAAAATCTATATCCATCATTTCAAAAACTTCCGGACCACCTACTCTATTTATTACCATTGCCTTCAATTGCATCGCTCCCTTATTAATAGTATATATGAGTTATACCCAAAAATTTTATTTTAACTCATTTTACGTATTTGACAATGTATGTTATAATTATTTGAACTAAAATCAGTGAAAGACAAAATTATGATAGGATAAGTTTATGAATAATAAACAAAAAATAAAAATTATAAAAAATGGTCCTTACAGGGTTACAGGCAATGTTCCTTTAAGTGAAAAAATTATTGTTTTAAACGGGAATCAATACGAATACAAGGATGGAGAAGAATTAATTGGTACTGACAGCTACTTACTATGCAGATGCGGCCGCTCTAAAAAACATCCTTTTTGTGATGGAACTCACAGTAAAATTAAATTTGACGGAACGGAAACTGCTTCAAAAAAACCGTTTAAGGAGCGTGCGGAAGTATTTGAAGGACCTGAAATCACATTGCTGGATGACGGCAGATGCGCCTATGCCCGGTTTTGCCACAGAAACGACGGAGATGCATGGGATCTGACTGAAAATTCTCATGATGAGCATCTTAAAGAAGAAGCAGTCATTGCAGCTGTGGAATGCCCTGCAGGAAGATTGCTTGCAGTCACTAAGGACAATAAAGAAATTGAACCGGAGCTAAAACCTTCTATAGAAATACTTCAGGACGAAGAATTGAATATCAGCGGTCCTATTTACGTTAAGGGGTATATACCTATAGAGTCAGTTGACGGTGTTATATATGAAGTAAGAAACAGACAAACACTTTGCCGCTGCGGAAAATCTAAAATTAAACCATTTTGCGATTCCGCCCATGTTAAAATAAAGTTCAGAGACAAGTGTTAAGCAAAAATTGGAGCTAACAATGAAATTATTCAATATAACAGATAAAGACAGAAGAAAGTTTTTAAATTTTTATAAAAGTCAATATTTAAATAATCCCCTTAAAAGGGATTCTATGTCAGGATTGTTAAAGGGTTTGATTTATGGAACCTCTGAGCTATGCAAATCAGTGGATTTGGAACCATTGATGGTTATAGATAATAATAGAATAATAATGATTTGCATTTTAGCATTTGCTTATAGAATGCAGAATTTTGTACAGATTGGTTTTTTTGAAGCCACTGAATTAAACCAGGAAGCATTTCAATTAATATTGAATAGAGCAGAACAATTTGCAAACGAAAAGGGTGCTTACAAAATAAGTGCTTCTTTGAATATACATGTTAATTACGGACTTGGATTTTTGGCAAGCGGCTATAATAAAAAGCAAAGCTTTGGTATGGCACATAATCCTGAATTTTATCACGAATTCTTTACAGCTAATAATTTTGAAGCTATTGAAATGGTAAGCTACAAAAAAGACATGCGTAATACGGACAAGCTGTTAAGCGATGAAATGGTTGATAAATTAAACGGAATTTATACTGTAAGAGAAGCCGATTTTAGTAATTTAAAGCGTGAAGCTGAAATATATACCGAAATAAACAATTTAAGCTTCAAAGAACATTTATTTTACTATCCAAGAAAAAAGGAAGAAGATTACGAATTGTTTAAGGACCTAAGATTTTTAATTAAGCCGGAGAATTTACTTTTTGTTGAAAAAGACAGTACTCCTGTTGGTTTTATGCTTTGGTATCCGGATTTTAATCAAATAATGAGTTCAAATGAAACAGTCGGTTTAAAAACTGTTATTAAAAACAAGTTATTTTCCCGCAAAATAGACACCTTTAAAATTGTGGAAATGGGTGTAATTCCGGGTGAAAGAAGCAAAGGGGCAATACTATGCCTGTTCAACTATTGCTTCAAATGCATCAGGGGTAAGTATGATTATATGGAATCCGGTTGGATTTTATCGGATAATACTAAATCTAAAAGCTTCGGCATCAAATGGGCTGACTGTGAATCTAAGCGCTATAAGGCATACATCAAGGTATTGAATAATGAGCAAATATAAAACTATTAATGATTTTGAATCGAATCATTATCACTTCATATATGAAAATCGAATGGAGGAGCTTCTGACTCTTTTAAAGCTGTTGGAAAAAGTCAATCCCTGCAATCAGGAATATGAATTTACAGACAGCTGTTTATTGATTTCATATTCTCATAAATTAAACTTATTCAATTTCAGAAATTTGTTCCCTTTAAAAGCTAATGTTCAAATAATCGGCTTGCCTGTTTCAGTCTGCATGAAGGGTTATTTTGGCAATCATGTTAAAATTGAAAGTATAATAAAAAAGAAGAAGGGATTAAAAATCCTCCTTAACGGCACCCATTTTTTAAAAGGTGGTGGAAAAACTTTATCATCCTTTGTTTTTGATAACAAATTTTCAACCTTTGATGATTATTTAAACAGCTTAAGAAGTCCGTACAGAAGGCGTATAAACAAAGCTCTCGTCTTCAGAAATAAATTAAATATAAGAAAAATAGACAACAATAAATTCAATGAAGATCATTACAAGCTTTATCTGAGCATAATGGAAAGGACCGAAAACCCATTAGAAACATTACCACCGGACTTTTTCAGAGAATATGACGCTGAGATATATGAATTTTCAGATGTGGATACTGATGATGTCATAGGCTTTATCCAGTTAAAGTCAATAGATGATACTCTTTATTTTTTGTTTGGCGGGTTTAATAAAGAAGATATAAAGCTATATGATATATACTATAATATGCTTCTTAAAATTATTGAAGAAGGAATTGAAAAGCAGGTAAAGACAATAGAATTTGGACAGACTGCTGAAGAAAGCAAATTAAAAATCGGCTGCAGAGAACAATATAAATATTTATATGTGCATCACAGCAATTTTTTATTGAATTTCATTATTCAAATGGCATTGCCGTTGTTTTCGTATAAGCCGTATAAAATTAAACACCATGTGTTTAAAGATTAGAAGGTAGTTATGATTGTATTTTTAAAAAAAGTTAGGGTAAAAACCGTATTTTCTGCATTTGAACCGGTTATAACAGAACCTTTGGAGCTTTGTTATCTGAAATCTGTTTTAGACAGCATGAATATAGAAAATTATATAATTGATAATTTGTTCAAATTAAAGGAACCCTCAGTTATACCTGATGTTATTGTGCTTACCGGCTACAACGTTGCTGAAAATGAAATCATCAAGGATGCAAAAAATTATAAAAACAAATATCCCCACGTTAAAATTATAGTCGGCGGTGTTCACATCCAAGGAAATAAAAATGAATTCTATGCTCCTGCAATCGACTATGTATGTCATACTCAAAGCTTAAGTACATTTAAGGAACTGATTTATAAAATAAACAGACAGGATTATAGCATTACCTCCGGTGTAGATTCTTATGTCAAAGATGAAAATTCCAACAGCGGTAAATGGGTTTACGGAAACAAAGTGACCTTGTATGAAAAAGAAGGTATTCTTCCTGACAGAGGTTTATTTTATCAAATGTCAAGCAAACTCCGATATCTTGACAAAAGAAATGTAGCCTTGGTTAAAGGAAGCATCGGCTGTCCTTATAATTGTTCATACTGCTATTGCAAAAAGCTGAATGACAGACATTACGTTAAGCCGAATTTTGAAAAGATGATTTTGGAAATGCAAAATCTTAAAGCCGATTATTTTTGGATAGTGGACGATGTGCTTTTTCCCAACAGAAATGAAGCGATGAATTTCATAGATATAATAAAATCAAAAGGCTTGAAGGTTAAAATTATCGGATATCTGAGAGCTGACTTTATTTTAAGAGAAAAGGATTTATTGCCTTTGCTGAAAGAGGCGGGACTTTCGGAAGTTATAGTAGGCTTTGAAGCAACAAACAATGATGAATTAGAGGGTTATGAAAAAACTACAAACGCTCTTGACTATCCTGAGATCATATCTTTACTGAAAGAGAATAATATTGATTTAACCGCACTTTTTATGGTGCATCCGGAATATAGTATTAAGGATTTCAGAAATTTATACAGGTTTATGAAGAAAAATAAAATAGAGGTTTACACGATTTCCATTTTTACACCCATAAAGGGCACAAATGATTATGAGTCGTTGAAAGATGAATTAATAACCGATAATCCGAAAAGGTTTGATTTTATGCACTTAGTGCTTGAATCCAACCTTCCTAAGTGGTTGTTTTATTTGATGTTTTATGGGGTGCATGTGAGATTGATAAAATCTAAGAGAGTGTGGAAATTCATAGGGAGATAGGCTATGATGACAAAATCGGTAAGGAGATTATTATGAAAGAACGTATATGGAATTTTTGGGCTGATAAATATGATAAGCTTTGGGTTCAGAAATATTCTTTAAAGCCAACAAGGGATTATGTATTAAAAGCTATTTCTGATATGAATATAGATAAAAATATCAGGGTTTTGGATTTAGGCTGCGGTTCCGGTCAATTAATACATGAAATGTCTCACATGTTTAATAATCTTAATATAACAGGTATAGATTTTTCCGAAAAAATGATTGAAATGTCACAAGCAAGGAATCAAATGGCTCAGCATATTAAATTGAATGCCGATGAATTATATAAAATAAACGATAAATACGATCTAATAATTTGTACACATTCACTTCCCTATTATAAGGAACCGGAAAAAGTATTGATGGAATTAAGCAAATTATTAAATGATGACGGTAATTTGCTAATTGGTTTTGCCAGTGGAAATAATTTTTATGATAAATTAATTTTAAGCTTTGTTAAATTAACCACAGGACCGGCTAATTACCCTTCTGATGAGGGATTTCGAAAAATTATCTCTTCCTTTTTCAAGGTGGAAAGCTTGGGAATTATTAAGGAAAAAATCTATATGCCGAGGATTGCGGTATATAAATTAAAGAAGGCGGTAATATGTTGAAGGTATTGTTAATTCGCCCAAGACCTCACAATGAAACAATCGGGCTTCAGCACGTTATGATTTGTGAGCCTTTAGAGCTTGAATATTTGATTTCCAATGTAAATGAAGAAATAAAAAATCAGGTGCAAATCAAAATTTATGATTTAATTGTTGAGAAGAAAAGCTATGAGGATATATTGTCAGAGGATAAACCTGATTTCGTATTATTTACTGGTTATATTACTCATGTCGGTATTATAAAGAAAATGGCCGGAACTGCTAAAAAAATGCTGCCATTCATCTATACAGGTGTTGGAGGTGTACATGCAGAGGTTGTACCTGAGGATTATAATTCCGAATATATTGATTTTGTTTACAGCAAAAATGGCATAGATGGATTCAATAAAACATTAAGCATGATTTTGAAGGGCAATGATGTCAAACAAATAAAAAATGAAATTAATCAGGCTGCCAAAAATGACAGCTTTAACCATAAGCATCCCGACAGAAGTTCGGTTTCAAAATACCGCAAGCATTATTACTATATGTTTCACAGTCCTTGCGCTTTGATAAAAACCTCCTTCGGTTGTCCGTATAACTGTTCCTTCTGCTTTTGTAAGGAAATAACCGATGGTAAGTACTTTTCGAGAGATATGGATGATGTATTAAACGAGCTTCAGGCAATCACAGAAGAAGAAATATATATAGTGGACGATGATTTTTTATTTAATGTAAACAAACTCAGAAAGTTTATCGAAGGTGTCAGGAACAGAAATTTAAAGAAAAAATTCTTGGTTTACGGCAGGGCTGATTTCATAGCGGAAAACAAGGAATTAATAACTGAATTAAAGGATGTGGGGCTTCAGGCTGTGATAGTAGGAATAGAATCCGTTCGTTCTAAGGACCTTGAGGCATATAACAAAAGAACCACGAAGGATATAAATGAAAGGTGCATTAAAATTTTAAGAGACTTGGATATCGAGCTATATGCCACATTGATTATACCTTTGGATTTTACGGTTTCTGATTTTAATGAGCTTACCACATGGCTTAAAAGCATGGATGTGAGATTTGTCAATCTTCAGCCCCTGACTCCTTTGCCGGGCACTGATATTTTTGATTCTTATACCTCGGATTTATTGGTAAAAAGAGAAAGCTATGAGGTCTGGGATATGGCGCACGTTGTGTTAAAACCGGAATTTATGAGTATAAGAAAATTTTATGCACAGCTATTGAAGGCGTATTACAAGGTTATTATGAGACCAAAACACTTATTGTTTTTAATAAAGAAGTACGGTTTCAGGGCAAACTTAAAAATGCTTGCAGGCAGCAGCTTTGTAAGTATGCAGTATATAAAAAAGATTGTGAGGGGACATTAATGAAAAAGATATTGCTTATACAACCGAGTCCCTATGACCAAAACCGTAAGCCCATAAAGAAAAGCAGATTGTACTTTGTGGGACTTGCCATGCCTTTATTGGCGGCAATGATGCCTGATGACTGGGAGTCGGAAATTGTACTTGAAATATTAGAGGATATACCCTGGTATACTGATGCTGATATTATAGGCATAAGCTCAATGGGACACGGTGTCATAAGATCTATTGATATAGCAAAGCGATTTAAAGAAATGGGAAAGACAGTGATATTAGGCGGCTACATGGTAAGCATTATGGTGGAGGAAGCGTTAAAATATTGCGATGCTGTGGTAGTTGGCGATGCTGAGTTAGTGTGGAAGGAACTATTAGAAGATTATGAAAAAGGAAAACTCAAAAATATATATGAAAAGAATTTAGAGAAAGGATTCTTTTCAACACCTTTACCTCGATTTGATTTAATTGTTGACAAAAATATCGGAGATTTCCTTCCTGTACAAGCAGGCAGGGGCTGTCCCAACATATGCAGCTTCTGTTCTGTTGCATGCTTATATAAAGGTCATTACATCAAAAAACCTCTGAATGAGGTGGTAAGGGATATAAAGCAGGTTAAGGAATTGGGCTTTAAAAAATTTTTGCTGTTAGATGACAATATATTTTCCGACAGAGAATATCTGCATGAATTGTTAAATGAAATAAAAAGGCTTGACATGGAGTGGATGAGCCAATGTGATATAAAAATCGGCAAGGATGATGAACTGTTAAAGCAATTGTCCGAAAGCGGTTGTACAACACTCAGCTTCGGGCTTGAGAGTATTTCCCGGGAAAGTTTAATAGGAATGAATAAGGGCTGGGCAAATCCTTCAAAATATCCTGAATTAATAAGGAACATACAAAGACATGGAATTGACGTTTCAACTGAAATGGTGGTAGGCGGAGAGGGAGACACCTTGGAATCCATAAGAATGACAAAAGATTTTATAGAAGAAAATAAAATCTCTGTTCCGCGATTTTATATTCTTACACCCATTCCGGGAACTAAGTTTTTTAAAGATATTGTGGCTGAAGACAGATTAATTAACGATAATATATATTCCTTTGATGGTACTGAAGCCGTTCATAAACCTAAAAATATGACACCTGAGGAATTGACATCAGCCTACTGGGATTTATACGAATCTCTGTTCACTTATAAATCCATTTTGAAAAGGAATATTATACGCAGAGAATTTTTGAAAACCCCGGGAAAATATTTATTTTATTGTGTTGTGAATTTGTTTTACAGATATCAGATAAACAGAAGAATAACACCGAATATATTTTAAAAGAGAGATCCATCTCTACGCTCGGGATAACATAAAAGGGGTTATTTATGAAAATATTATTAGTAAGACCGCCAAGGATAAAGCAGGCAATTACATTAAGTGATTTTATGTTCTCAGAACCGTTAGGGCTTGAAATGATTTATGGTATATTGAAACATAAAGATGATGTTGAAATATTTGATATGATGATTGAAAACACAAGCTTATCTGAAAAAATAATTAAGTATAGACCTGATATAGTGGGAATCACTTCTCTTTGTATCGATGTAAATAAGGTTTTAATGCTTTGTGATGAAGTAAAGAATACGGATTCAAAAATTATAACATTTGTTGGCGGGACTCAAAGCTTTTTAAATCCCGGGGCTTTTTATCACGCTTCCGTTGATCATATATTTGAATTTACAAACTCTGATAATTTAACAAAATTAATGCAAATCTTAAAGGATAATCAAATTGAATTAATAGACGGAATCAGGTCGAAGAAGCTTAGCTACCAATCAACAGGAATAAAAGGCCGCAATGAATATATGCTGCCGGACAGAAATTCAACTGAAAAATACCGGCATGAGTATTCCTACTTTGGGTACCGCCCTGCTGCGATTATGGAATTTGGCACGGGATGCGAAAAGGTATGTGACTTTTGTCTCAGATGGAGAATTGAAGGTGCAAAGGAAAAGTTAATTGATATTAAGCTGACTAAAAGGGATTTATCAAGCATTAAGGAACCGACAATAATGTTTATGGACAATGATTTTTTGGGAAATGAAGAAAAAATAGTATCATTTATCAAAATTGTCAAAGAACTGAATCTAAATAAAAATTATATTATGTACGGCTCAGTTAAAGGTATAATTGAATACAAGGAATATTTAAAGGAACTTAAGAAGCTTGGTCTGAAAGCATTGCTGGTTGGTTATGAAACCTTCAATGATGATGAAATGGTTAGCTATCATAAAAAATCAAGCACATCGGATAATTTTGAGGCTGCCAAAATATTAAGAGAGCTGCAAATCGACGTCTGGGCTTCTTTTATGGCTCATCCTGATTGGGAAAGGAATGATTTTAAATTATTCAGAAGCTATATAAAGAGCTTAAAGCCGCAGATTACTTCCATAAGTCCACTTACGCCCTTCCCTAACCTTGCTATGTATGAGCACTATAAAGACAGATTGCTTTACAGCGCCGATGACTATGAAAAGTGGAGCTTTGGTCAGGTAATGATAAAACCTTCGGGAATAAGCTTGAAAGCATATTACTTGGAATTGCTGAAAACTAATTTGTATGTAAATTTATTTGTAAATAAAAACACTGAAATGATAAAGAAATATGGAATAGAAAATATTTTTAGAATAACAAAAGGGTCACTGAAGGCGGTTAAGAAATACGTAACATTAATGGTTAATTCACAATGAGATCCTTCAATGTTCAGGATGACAATACTTGAATGGCAGCATATTTCTTGTTAAATTTATATTTATAATTGATAATATAATTTTGAGTGATATAATTGTTCTTATATACGTTGATTGAAAGGTAATCATTATGAAGAAAAAAGATATTTTGCTTGCAGCATTGCTTGTAATCATGTGGGGTATTAATTTTACCGTAATTAAATTAGGTCTTAAGGGTGTACCTTCAATGCTGTTAATTGCATTAAGATATTTATTTACCGCTTTCCCTGCTGTATTTTTTGTTAAAAAACCAAAAACAGAGTTAAAATATATTGTGCTCTTCGGACTCTTTGTAGGTGTGGGACAATTTGCCTGCTTGTTTTATGCCATGGAAATCGGAATGCCCGCAAGTATCGCATCCATAGTTTTGCAGATACAGGCTTTCATATCTCCGGTAATGGCAGTATTTTATTTAAATGAAAAAATTAAGACTAAGCAAATTATCGGTTTTGTAATTGCAGCTGCGGGACTCCTGATTATCGGTGCGGCAAATGCCAGAGACGGTATCAACGCAATACCTGTATTGGCAATCATACTAAATTTATTAGCTCCTGTTTTCTGGTCAGCATCAAACATAGTTGCACGAATTGCATCTGACAAGGAGGAAGCAAAGGGCGAAAAGCTTGATATGTTCAGTCTGGTTGTCTGGTCATCACTGATTCCGATTATACCGCTCATGGTATTGGCATTTGTTCTTGATACACCACAAGACATAATTAATGCGTTGGCTAATTTTAGCGGCATATCAATATTTGCTGTTTTATACTTGGCAATAGGGGCAACATTATTCGGCTACGGAGTTTGGAGTATGCTTATCGGCAAATATCCTATGGGAAAAGTAGCACCTATTCCCCTGTTGGTTCCTGTTATAGCTCTCATGTCAGCAAGAATTGTACTCAATGAGCAGCTCTCAAGCATGCAGTGGATAGGAGTTATTATAATATTGATTGGATTAGTAACTTCAAATTTAGATTTTGGAATATTCAGAAAGTATTTTGAGAGTAAATCTGTAAAAAATGAAGGGTAAAAAAATAAAAATTGAAACGGTTCTTTTGTGGAAGCAAAAAGAACCGTCACCGATTTTACCTACAATACTTCTTCGCTTTGTGTTAGTTTTTTTGACATCCAATTCTTCCCTTCAACTATTCGTGTTACTATCATCGAAGCAACTGTATCACCTGTAGCATTTAACCATGTTGCCGGCGGGTCTACTAAGAATCCTATGGTTGCTATTATCGGGAATGCTTCTGCAGGGAATCCATACATATTAACTATAAGCATTTCTCCTATGAGTCCGCCACCGGGCACACCTGACATTACAACTCCGCCTAATACAGATAACATTACTGCTGTAAGGTATGTTCCCATTCCCGAAAATTCCTGACCAAACATACCAAACAAGAAGGATATTTTTAATATAGATGAAAGTACCGTTCCGTCCATATGCATTGTAGCACCAATTGGAAGTATAATTTCACGGATATCCTTTGGTACACCTATGCGTTGAGCAGCCCTTAAGTTTGTAGGAAGAGTTGCAATTGAACTTTGTGTTGCAATTGATGTAACAGATGGCTCAATAATATTTTTAAAATAGGATTTTACCGCATCCATGCCACCTGCATAATATGTATATGCTGCATAAGCTATGAAGAAGTATAGAATACATAATGGATAATATACTGCCATTGCTCTTGCATAAGCTCCAAGAAGCTGTGGTCCGAACTCACCTATCAAGCTTGCAAAATAAGCTCCAAGTCCTATAGGTGCATAAAGCATAATTACACTTATAAATTTCATCATAACTTTAGATAATGCATCTAAAGCTCTTGCGACTACATTGTCTTCTCCGCCCACAGCACTTACACAGTATCCGAATATAATTGAGAATACAATTAACGGTAGCATATTAGAGCGTGATAAAATTTTACTGAAGTCGTTTACTGTCAGCGCCGCAACAATTTGGTCTGCAAATGATAATTTTTGTAATTCATCAGCAGCTTGTAATTCTAAGTTTACTCCTTGGGCTGGCGGGAATACTTTTACTACCACAATAATTAAAATAGCTGCTATTAAACCGGTTACTACAAATGTCAGGAACATGTTTCCTAATATTTTACCAAGACGTTTCATATTTACCATGCTTCCTACCGCACTGGCAATTGTAATAAATACCAGAGGTGTTACTGCTGTAAACATTAAATTTAAGAAAATGTCTCCAAATGGTTTCAATACTATTGCTTTTTCACCAAATATAATACCAATTATACTGCCAATTGCAATTGCAGCAATTAATGTTATGGAAAATTTGTAGTTTTCCCATACTGTCTTTTTAGATGTACTCATATTATTTCTCCTTAATATTTTGTTTTAAATAATTAAATCTTCATCCATTATTTTCCCAATTGCTACTATATTTGTATCACCTATGAGGTACAGTTTATTAATATTATTATTCGTTCTTTCAACTTCAACAAATAATTCTCCGCCATCAACTATAATTTTTGCTTTATCTCCACTCAAATAACCTTTTAACATTAATGCAACTGCAGTTGATGCAGAGCCGGTACCGCATGCTAATGTAAAGTCTTCAACCCCCCTTTCGTAAGTTTTTACTAATGCAGCATTTTTATTTAATACCTCAAAAAAGTTAACATTAGCTCCTTTGGGAAAACCTTCAAAATGCCTTATCTTAATACCTGCTTCACGCAATTTGTTTTCATCTGCATTCTGAAGATTATATTTAACAACTGCATGAGGCAATCCGGGATTTCCTAATTCTATATATGAACATTCATAATTAATGCCGTCTATTTCAATATCATTATTAAGCTTAATCACTTCAGGCTTGTTAAGTAAAACTTTAACCAAACGTCCTTCTAATACTTCAGAATTTATAAGTCCTGCCCCTGTTTCAAATGTCATCTTTTTACCTGCTATGTTGTTTACATATGCATAACGAGAAATACATCTTGCGCCGTTACCGCACATTTCACCTATACTGCCGTCACGATTATAAAAACGCATCTTAAAATCAGCTTCTCCCTCAGGGTAATCAACCACCATGAAGCCGTCAGCTCCAATTGATAATTTTCTTTGGCAAAGTTTTTTTGCAATTGAAGGTAATTTGTTTACAGGGATATTTAATTTCATATTATTAATAATTACAAAATCATTTCCTGCTCCCTGCATTTTATAAAATTCCATAACATCACTTCCTCATATTTTTTTCAACGATTCCGGTATTACTTCATTTGCAATCATATGATCATATGATTGTCTTTTTACTATAATTTCTGATTTACCGTCCTTAACCAACACTGTTGCCGGTATAGGATTTTTATTATAGTTACTTGCCATGGAGTAACCATATGCACCCGTTGAAAATATAGCAAGTATATCTCCTCTTTCAGCTAATGCTATATGTGCATCCTTAATAAGTATATCTCCTGATTCGCAGCATTTTCCGCTTATTGTAACTAAATCTGAGCTTGGTTGCTCTGCTTTATTAGCTATAATACCTTCATACTTAGCTTGATATAATGCAGGTCTTATATTGTCGGTCATTCCACCGTCAACAGACACATATTTTCTTATACCTTTGATATCCTTTATAGTACCGATTGTATAAAGCGTTATTCCTGCTTCACCTATTATGCTTCTGCCCGGCTCAATAACAATTTCGGGTCTTGTTATATCCATTTCCTTTGAAAATTCTTCGATTCTTGCCATCATTGGATCTAAGAAATATGCATATGGTTTTTTATCATCATCATCTGTATAGCGTATTCCGAATCCACCTCCTATATTTAATTCAGGTATAGTATAATTATATTTATCTATAGTATCTTTTATTAACTTTAATGCAATTTCTAATGCCTTTAAATGTGATTCATTGTTATGCAGCTGTGAACCGACATGAAAATGAAATCCCATAAAATTTATGTACGTTGAATTTATCGCTTTTTCAATTGCAGGAAATATAACTTCATCATCTAACGGAATCCCAAACTTAGAATCTTTTTTCCCTGTAACTATATAATCATGAGAATCACTTTTAACTCCGGGAGTTATTCTATATAATATATTGGTTTTCTTTCCTTTTTCCTTACAAATACTTTCTATAATGTCTAACTCGTCAAGACCGTCTACTATTATTCTTCCGATGTTATAATCAATTGCAAGCTCTAATTCTTCAATTGATTTGTTATTACCGTTAAACTCTATTTTTTCTGCAGGAAAATTTGCTTTTATAGCTGTATATAATTCTCCTCCTGAAACTACATCCATACACAGTCCTCCTCTTTCAATTATCTTGCACATTGAAAGAGTTAAAAATGCTTTTGAAGCATATGCAGCTCTCGTTCTTTCATATTTGTTTAAAAATGTATCTCTTATTTCTTTGCATTTTTCCACAATAGATGTTTCACTCATTACATACAAAGGTGTTCCGTATTTCTCAGCTAATTCCACTGTACTGCATCCGTCAAAATACAAGATGTTATTTTTAATTTCTCTTAACATAGTATCCCCTTAATAATTATTATTTGAAATTATAACTCTACAAAGATAATTATGCAAATTTTATGCCAAGTAAAGTTGAAATTTAACATAATATATAGATATATACATATTCTTGACATATTATAAAAAAACCTATAACATTAAAATCAGAATTTAGAAAGGGTGAAAGCATGACTAAAAAAGTAGCTGTTATAACATTAGGCAAACATGTTTCTACATTTTATGAAAACATAATAAAATCACTTTTTGGAGATTTAGTCAGTATAAGCTCATACAGCGTGTTGAACGGTTCTATCAATAATATCGATAATGCAGATGTATTTGTTGTTACAACTGATGCCTTTGAAGATATTAATGACTATAAAAAATACCTGCCTGCGGACACTCCTAAAGTTGAGCTTAATGTTGAATTCACAAAAAAGAATATTGAAGCATTAATGAAAGTTCCAAAGGGTACCTGCGCTTATTTTGTAAATTTAAGCGAAATTATGGTGCGGGAATGTATTGCGAGACTTTCACAGCTTGGTATTAACCACATTAATTTAGTACCATGTTTCCCCGGTGCAAAACTCGCAAAGGAATGTGGACTCGCTATTACTGTTGGTGAAAGCAGATACGTACCAGAGACGGTAAAAAATATTATAGATCTTGGTCATCGTGTGCCTGATTCAAACACTGTTGTTGAAATGGCCCTTCGTTTAAAGCTTGATTACCTACTGGAAAGGGAAAACTTCAAGGAATATTTCAATTCAATAGCCTCAAGTAACTACAACTTTAATCAGATTTTTGATCGTTCCCTGAACATGGAAAGCCAATTTGAAATATTAATGGAAATAATTGATGCAGGAATTATAGGAGTTAATGAAAGCGATGTTATTTATGCTTGTAATTCAAAAGCGGTAGAAATAACAGGCATAAATAAAGTGCAAGCAATACAAACGCAAGTAAAATCTACTTTTCCTTTCCTGCCAATTTATGAATGCAGACAAACGGGAAAAAAAATAACCAACCGCCTTGTAAAATTCAAAGGCGTTGACATAAATGTTACAGTTGCTCCGGTTATAAGAAGAAATGAATATATTGGTGCCTTTGCTACTATACAAAGATTTACGGAAGAAGAATCCAAACAGCAAAACCTGCGTATTCAACTTTTAAATAAGGGGCATAAGGCTAAATATACTTTTGATGATATAATAGGCGAAAGCGATACAGTTAAAAAGGCATGTGCAATAGCTAAAAAAATGGCTGCGAATAATTCAGCTGTACTGATTACAGGAGAAAGCGGAACAGGCAAGGAGCTCTTTGCCCATGCCATTCACAATGAATCTGACAGAAAGAATAACCCCTTCATAGCAATTAACTGTGCTGCTATGCCTGATAATTTATTGGAAAGTGAGCTTTTCGGATATGAAGAAGGGTCTTTTACAGGTGCAAAAAAGGGCGGTAAATTAGGACTTTTCGAATTTGCTCACAAGGGTTCTATATTTTTGGATGAAGTTGAAGGAATGAGTCCTGCATTGCAAATTAAGCTTTTGAGAGTTATACAGGAAAGAGAAATTATGAGAGTTGGCGGCAACACGATAATAAGTGTTGACGTAAGAATAATAGCAGCTTCAAACGAAAATTTAGAAAAGCTTGTTACAAAAGGTGTTTTCAGAAGTGATTTATATTACAGATTAAATACTTTGCCTATTCAAATTCCTCCGTTAAGAGACAGAGGTGAGGATATAATGATTTTGCTTGAAGATATAAAAAAGAAGCTTAACGGACAATTTGAACTCTCTCCCCAAGTGAAAAATGCTTTTATGGTACACGATTGGAACGGTAATGTCAGAGAGCTCCACAATTATATTGAATACCTTACTTATTTGGATAAAGATTATATTGAATATGAAGATCTGCCTGTAAGTTTTCATAAGGGATTAAATATAAAACCAAAAATACATGAAAATGATTTGGATGTTAATTTGTTGAAAAAAATATCCGGAAATAAATTGGACGATTATTGTTTCGTTTTGGAAATGTTGTATAATGGATATGTTAAACAAACAACAATGGGCAGAAATTCAATAGCTGAGCATGCAAAATCTTTAGGACGTTTTCTTACACAGCAGGAAATAAGAAGTATTTTATATGATTTAAATAATTTAGGTCTTATTAAAATGTCCCACGGCAGAGGCGGTACTAAAATTAATGAGAAAGGTATAAAGGTTTATAATAATTTAAAAGCTAATTAAAATAAATTGGTTAAAGCACGCACCACTTTAACCAATTTATCTGCTTTACACGTAATAAATTTTGCTATATTTTTTTCATTTCAATCAATTCAAATTTTACTTTAAATTCTTCTCTTCTTATTTCTCTGTCTTCATATTCACATTCGCCTACCTGATTATCGTATGGGTCGTGTCTGAAATATTGTTTAGGCGGATCAAATTCATGCTGAAGTTCTGAATTAGCTACCATTCTGAAAGGATCTAAGTTAGCAAAATAGAAATTCCATTTATCCATGTTTCCGTTTCTGTAACCGCCGCCCCCAAATGACGGATCTGCAAACAGCCAGCCATATGGTTCCACATAGAATTGTGCCCAGTCGTGAGGTCCTACGTGATACGGTGTTACAGCCAAGCCTGACTGCCACTTAGCAGGTATACCTGCATATCTGCACAGCGTTATAAACAAAAGTGCCTGAACTCCGCAATCACCTTTTAAATTTAATGCACAATATTCAGGGATATTGATAATTGTTGAATATGCTCTCATATATGAATATTTTACATTTTGAGTTATATAATCATATATTTTTCTTGCCTTTATTAAAGGATTCGTTTCTTCACCAATTATTTCATTTGCAAGCTCTTTAATATACGGTGTAAACATAACTTGAGGTTCAAATTCATTGGTATCAAAAGTTGGCTGCTGTCTTGATACCTTTTCTGAATATGGTTCATTGTATCTCAAATGACTTTCATAGGAGTATTCTACTGAAAACTCCATATTTCCCTGTAAAACTGTTTCAAAATATGCCGTCCTGCTCGGATGGGTTTCATCAGCTATAAACGTTGCTTCCGGTGTTGTTTTTATTATTTTTATATTTTTCTGCTGACAATTTGCGGGGAGAGGCATGTGAACCCTTATTTTTTCTCCTGTTCTTGTGCATTCGTCCTTTATTTCAAGAGTTGTTTTTAAATGTATATAATATGAAGCTTCTTTGTTTTCTTTCATATCCTTGATGTTTGCATCTAAGTATTCCGCTCTTTCATTGCGTGATTCTTTCTGTTCTATCAATCTTTCGTTTAAATCAGCTCTCGTAACGAGCAAGGAACCGTAGAAACTATCATTGAATTTCACTTGACCGTCTACTAATATCCAATCTGCCTGACTGTCTTCCTGTAGGAATATTAATTCTTCTTTAGTAAAATCCTTTATGTTATCTTGACATTTCTTTAAAGCTTCATCAAATGTATATGTGTATTCGCCTTTAATTATATTTATAATTTCTTTTTCTAACTCTAATCTTTTCCTCATAGCAGCAGGAATTTGCTTATTCAATCTTAAATCGATTAATTTAATTGCATCTGCAAAGCTACCGCTCATTTTCATTTTAAGTATATCCTCGGGAAGATTTACTTTTAAATACTTTAAATCCTTCAATAACATTTTTTGCCCCCTTATTCTTCGTCTTTCACCCTTTTAATCTTTGCTCCAAGATTCATAAATTTATTTTCTATATGTTCATATCCTCTGTCTATATGATGTATGCTAGTAATCTCTGTTAAACCGTCGGCAACTAAGCCGGCAATTATTAAAGCAGCTCCCGCTCTTAAATCCGTGGCTTGTACCACCATTCCCTTCAGTTTGTCAGTACCGATTATCTTTGCCTGCTTTTTAGTAAATTCTATGTTAGCACCCATTCTGTTGATTTCATTCACATACTTAAATCTATCCTCCGATACCCCTTCAACAACTGTACTTTCTCCCATTAATGTTGATAACAGAACAGTCATAGGTTGTTGAAGATCAGTTGGAAAACCGGGATAAGGCAATGTTTGAATATTAACGGGAATCAGTTCACGGTCATAAAAAACTCGCATAGAATCACCATATTCCTCTATGCCTAAGCCCATTTCTTTCAGCTTAGCTGTAATCGGTTCAAGATGCTTCGGTATAATATCATCTATAATAATATCTCCCTTTGTGGCCGCAGCAGCTATCATGTATGTTCCTGCTTCAATTTGGTCAGGAATAACTCTGTATGTGCATCCCGTAAGCTCTTTTACACCGTTTATTCTTATAACGTCAGTTCCTGCACCTTTTATATCGGCTCCCATGGAATTCAAAAAATTTGCAGTGTCAACTATATGCGGTTCTTTTGCAGCATTTTCAATTGTAGTCCTGCCTTCTGCATATACTGCTGCAAGCATTATGTTAATTGTAGCCCCAACGCTTACTTTATCTAAGTATATTTTGTTTCCTATTAATTTATCTGCATGTACGTTGACTCTGCCATCAGGCGTAATATCAACAGTTGCTCCTAATGCCTCAAAGCCTTTTATATGCTGGTCAATCGGTCTTTCACCGATATCACATCCGCCGGGAAGCAATGATGAACTGCTTTTGAATCTTCCAAGACCTGCCCCAAGCAAGTAATATGAGGCCCTCATTTTTTTAGATAAACCATTTTTTAAATAACAACCCTCAACATTTGCTGAATCAACATAAATAGTAGTGTCATCTATATACCTTGCTTCAGCTCCTAACTCTTTTAGAATATCTAAAAAAACATTAACATCTTCTATATTAGGTACGTTTTGAATAGTGCATTTGCCGGGACATAACAATGTTGCAGGGATTATTGCAACTGCAGCATTTTTAAATCCACCGATATTAACTTTGCCTTTTAGCTTTGATCCACCTTCTATAACGAATTTTGACATATATAATTCCTCAATTCTTGTTTATTTATAATGAATATAAGTATGATTACATTAAGTAAAATAATACCTTAAAAAGTGCTTTAATTGTGTTTGAATTGCCTACCGCTATTTTTCAGAAAAAGACTCTAAAAATAGGGTTAGGGCATCTTTCATCATATAATAATATAATATAACTGTAATTTTTTCAATAAAAATAAATGTTAGGGCTTATTAAATGTTTTTGAGTTCCATCACTAAAAATAACTTTCCACGCAGGATATGAATTTATTCCCGAAATAACCTGCCAATTCTCATCTTCTATACTATAATATGACATATCTATTCTTATAATTTCCTTATTGTCTACATCATCATAGGACAATAGCTTTAATAAGCTTTCAGCAGCTGTGAATGTATTTAATTTTTCTGCTATTTCTTTTATGGCAATTATTTTTTGCATTTCAAATTTATAGATACCATTTTTATCAATGTAAAATTTCATATAGGAATTATCAACGCTTACGTTATTGTAGTATCTTGTATACATTATAAAGCCTGAGTCATCCGTAATGATTCTGTAATTTTCGCTAAAGCCTGACCCATCAATATTTTTATTTTTTAAGAAATTATCTATTTCATCCGCAATTTTCAAATTAGCTTCTAATTTACCGTTTACTTTTTCTCTCAGGGTGTAAATAAATTTTTTACCTTCAATTATTTCAATTGATTCTCCCTTTTGATTGCTATATAAAAAAACATTTTCAACCGGATCAATTCCTTCGCCTAAAAATTTCTCCAGCATTTTTTTATCTATATTAATAATTCTGTATTCTGTGTCCAATACAGGAAGAGTGTATATTTCTTTCGGTATTTCACAATTAATTACAATGTTTTTTTCCTTTAAAATATTTTCCACATCTTCAATAAAATCCTTATCGGACATTATATTATATTCTTCGGAAAAAATATCGTTAAAAGAATATGAAAGAAGAAATATATTCAAAATTATAAACGCAACTATAAATATTATATTTGATTTGTTCCAATCCACTCAAATCACATCCTTGCTACCATTCTTCTATCAGGCTTCCAGTTATTGCATTAAATATAAACGTCTTATCCTTAACTTCAATTACCCAGCATACTCTCAGCAGCTGCTCTCCCGAAACTCTGGACAAGTCAAAGTATCCTAAGTATATATTGCTTATATCCTTAATCATTTCTTCTTTTAAAGGTTTGAGTTCAGGTGCCTGGTCTGAGCCGTCATCAGGTGTATCATAATCTAAATTTTTATTAATAACATCAATAGCCGGAATTATTGCAATTTCATTCATCTGGCTTGATTGTGATTCGTTTATATTTCTTATAAATCTCTTATATGCTACTACATCATCTCCTACAACATCTATTTGCAGTGCTGCATTTGCCCTCACTCTGCTGAATAAAATTGGTCTGTCAATAATTTTATAAGAAAATATATATCTGTAGCCATGATTTCCGTCATGATCTATATTTTCTACATCACTTAAATAAACATCCTTAGGAAATCCTAAAAATCCCTCTGTAAATCCCACTGCAGCTACAAAGCTTTCATATACATCCGAGGAGTTCTCCAGTTCCGTTGTTGCATCATAAAAATCCAGAAGCCCTTCTCCCGTTATACGCAATAACTTTTGTGTTCGGTACATATACGAAACATTACCGTTTACTTCAACCGATTTTCTCACATAGTCATAATCTTTTTTGAAGTATCCTCTGGCAATTCTATTTATTGCTTCTGTATCGAACACATCAAGCTCCGACCTTACAAATATAGGATTTCGGGCTACTGTTTCCAATGGGATGGGTACCTGGATGGTTTCATTGCCTATTTTTTGATAATATGCAAATTGTGTTGAATTTTCAAAGCTATACTGTTTTATAATATCAGCTAGTTCTGATGTATCTATTGCACTGCTGGTAATTTTAATAGTATTTTCACCGTTATATATATATATTGAATTTGCATTATCTAAATCTATAATTACATTTTTTATATATTTAATTGTATCTGAAATATTTTTATTGTTAATCTGCATTTGTCCTGTAAAAATTCCGACAGGAATATTATCAGAAAAATCGAATTTTAAATATTGCGTAGGAAACGCAGGTGTAAGGGAAATATCTGCATTATTAAAAGCGGCAAATACATTGTTCAAAACCTGTACTGCCTTGCCCCACATATTATTTTCATCAGAATAATCAACCGTATAATTCTCATCGTAATTTATAACATGCTTAACGGGTTTTACTACATTCCAGATTTGTATGATGACGTTACTGATATCATCATCTTCTTCTGCCGATGTTTCGTATTTTATAAAATCCGGTAATTTAAGCCATACGTTACTGCTCAAATATACACAGCATATTACCATTACCGTTAATATAATGTTTTTTATTTTACCATGCTTCATGAACTATCCCCTTTTTTCAGATTAACTCAGGAATTGTTATGATAATTTCAGTTCCTACCTTTAGTTCTCCGTTAATGCTTATGGTGCTGTCATGAGCTTCCGCTATTTGCTTTGCAATTGACAGCCCAAGACCTGTTCCGCCTAATTCCCTGCTTCTTGCCTTATCTACACGGTAGAATCTTTCAAAAACTCTTGCCTGATCCTCCATAGGTATACCAATTCCGTCATCCTTAATGCTGATACTGACCTTGCCGTTATTTTTAGATGCGCTCAGCCATACATTCCCTCCATCGGGAGTATATTTTACAGCATTTCCGGCAATATTGAGTATTATTTGTTCAAAGCCGTCCCTGTCAAAACATATATTCATGTCATAAGGCAAGTCTACATGAAGTTTAATATCTTTGTTTTTCGCTTGTATCTGAAGCTTCTTACTTATTTCGTTAATCATTTCCGTTACATTTAATTTATCCTTTTTCCATTTTGTCTGCTCATAATCCATTCTGGATAATTTCAGAAGGTCGCTTACCAGCCTTGACATACGATCGCTTTCCGAATTTATAACATTCAAGAAATCCTCTGCCAATTGTCTTTCCTCTATGGCACCTTCAAGCAATGTTTCTGTGTAACTCTTTATGGTTGTAATAGGTGTTTTCAGCTCATGCGAAACGTTAGCGACAAATTCTCTTTGAAGCTTATCAATTTTATACTGTTCAGTTATATTTTTAAATACAATAATAACGCCGCCTACCTTATTCTGATTATTCATAAACGGTGCATAGTCAATATTATATGTTTCTCCGTTTTGCTCTAAAATTTCGGTGCCGTGATATTTTTTTGATTTTAATTTAGATAGAAGCAATTTATCATCTATACTTTTCACAACATCATCGTATTTTTCATCTTCGCTGTGCAAGGATAAAAGCTTTTTGGCAACCGGATTTGAATGTATTATATTTCCGTCAATACCAACTGTCAGAATTCCATCCGCCATATACTTAAATGTAGTTTCTAATTTGCTTTTTTCCTGTACCAAGCTGGACATGGATTGCTTAAGCTCATCAATCAGAAAGTTGAACATACTGCCTAGCTGCCCGATTTCATCATTTGATTTAACGCTTACCTTCTGATCAAAATCTCCCTTAGACATTTGCTTTGCTTTAAATGTAAGCTCTTTGATTGGCTTTGTTATTCCGGATGACAATATCAAGCCGAGAAATACGGTTAACGCCAATGCAATAATAGTAGCTTGTGTCATTATTTCCTTGGACTGGTCCACTGTTTCATATATATGCTCTATATTGTTTACTAAATAAATGTAGCCCTTTATATTTCCGTCAGAATATACAGGAAAAGACATGTGGTAAGATCTTGGATTTTCACTTTCATCATATTGATCCGGCGGTGCTATGTGTTCTGGGCTTCCGTCAAAGGATTTAGTCAATACGTAATTGTTTATTTGATTTGCATTAAAAGCACTTTGTCCGACAGTGTCAGGGACACTGCTTGCAATAATTGTCTTCTTTTCATCATTTATAATAACATAGACATATTCATTGTATCCGACCTGTATACTGTTGATATTCTGTTGGATTTTATCCGTATTGTCTGTCCAGTTGTCTGTCTTGATCGAACTGGATGTATCTATAATAGTTTTAATTCTTGTACTCATATTTTTTGTATTCATTTCGAGCTGAATCTGTTCAAGCTGACTTACAATGTAAATTCCGACTACGGACATAGCAAGAAATACAAGCAAAAAATAAATTAAAATCAATCTCCATCTAATACTTTTAAACATAACGGCTCCTCAAATGTAAGACTCTTAAAAATAGAGTTAGTGCATCTTATTTGCTTTTAAAATAGTATCCTGTTCCTCTTTTTGTAACTATATATTTATCTTCATCGGTTTCAATTTTTTCCCTCAACCTTCTTACAGTAACATCGACTGTCCTTAAGTCACCGAATTCATATCCCCAAACTTCTTTTAACAAATGTTCTCTGTTAAAAACTCTGTCAGCATTCAAAAACAGGTATTTCAATAAATCAAATTCTCTGTTTGTCAAATCTATTATTTTATTATCTTTACTTACTTCATAGGTGTTCATGTCTATCGTTAAATTACCTGCTTCAATTATTTTAGATTTCATTTCTTCATTTACATTTGAGAGTTTCACTCTCCGAAGATTCGCTTTAACTCTTGCTATCAATTCTTTATTGCTGAAAGGTTTAGTAATATAATCGTCGGCTCCTAATTCAAGCCCTGTGATTTTATCATTTTCTTCTTCCTTCGCAGTAAGCATTACAACAGGCATAACATATTCCATTCTTATTTCTTTTAATACATCAAAGCCGTTTTTCTTCGGAAGCATAATATCAAGTATTACTAACTCAGGATTCGTTTTATGAACCATTTTAATTGCTTCATCACCATCATATGCAGTTTGGACTTCGTAGCCCTCTTTCTGAAGATTATATTTAATTATCTCTGCTATTGGTCTTTCATCATCTACTACTAATATTTTAGGCATAGTTTCCTCCTATTTAAACAATTGATTTGCGATTGATGTGCAATTGACTATCTATTGCTTAGCAATTGTATTTTTACTGAAAATTATTCTCTTTTTTTATCCATTGCTAATCTATTGCCTATCCATCGTTCCTCTATTGTTAATCTATTGTAAATTATTATACCATGTTTTTAAAAAATGAACACCATCTTTAATTAAAAGCATAAATTAATTTAAGGTAGGTGAATTAAATGAGAAATTATTTTGACTATAATAAGTTGTGTCCTACTATTAAGGGACAAATTTACTCAAACGACAATAATGTCATACCGATAATCGTAAGTTATAAAGATAATAAAAAAATCAAAGAAAGTAAAATTTCTTCTTTATCAAATAAATTAAATTATACCCTGCCCATAATTAACGGATGTGCATGTGAAATGTGCATGAGCTCTATATTAGAGCTCACAGCTGATTATGATGTTGAATTTATCAGCTATGATGCTAAGGTATTTGCAGTTATGGATTTGGCAAGAGAGGCAGTCGGTGCCGAATTAATAACTAATACCGGTTATACAGGTAAAGGAGTAACTGTGGCAATTATTGATACGGGCATATCTCCACATACAGATTTAATTTATCCAACAAGCAGAATTGTCGGTTTCAAGGATTTTGTAAATGGTGAAACTAAAGCATATGATGATAATGGTCATGGCACTCATTGCGCAGGAATTTTGGCAGGAAGCGGATATTCGTCCAACGGAAAATATAGAGGCATAGCACCGGAAGCAAATATTTTAGCTATTAAGGTTTTAGATGAAATCGGAAACGGAAATACATCGGATATATTAGAAACGGTTCAATTCATAATCGACAGCAAGAAGGATTATAATACAAGAATTATTAATTTTTCATTGGGTGCTATCGCTCAATACAGGGAAAGAAGGGACCCTCTTGTTAAAGCTGCTAATCATGCTATTGAAAATGATTTTATAGTGATTGCAGCTGTAGGCAACAGCGGTCCTATGAGAAATACTATTTTATCTCCTGCTACCGGAAGACATGTAATTTCAGTAGGCGCATTGGATGACAGAGAATCAATCAGAGAAAGAATTGCTGAATTTTCAAGCAGGGGACCAACATTAGACAGAATCAGAAAACCTGATTTAATTGCACCGGGAGTTAATATTAATTCACTGTCCAACAATAATTTAAGCGGATATACATCCTTAAGCGGCACATCCATGTCAGCACCGATGGTATCAGGAGCTGCAGCACTATTATTAAATGAAAATCCTAATTACAGCCACTATGATATAAAAAGGAAGTTAGTAAATGCATGTTCAAGAATTAAAGCATCTTCCTATGAACAGGGAGCAGGTGTATTAGATATAAGCAGAATCTTCTCATAGAAACAGGGAACATTAAGTTCCCTGTTATGATAATATTGTTCCCTTTCCTATGGATTGAGCTTTTTTTAAAAGAGATTCTGATCTTTCTATAAATTGCTCTATGGTTTCACCTTCATATTCAACTATGGAACCGCATATGTTTAATTTACTTTCATAATTTAGGCTGTAATTTTCTATTTCCATCTTAATTCTTTCCATCATAATTTTAGCAATATCTAAATCCACATTGTTTAGTATGATAATGAACTTATCATTGCCATACCTTCCGACCACATCTATTTTACGAGCATTTGAGCTTAATATTTTAGCAACATCCTGAAGCATTGTATCCGCTTTTTGCATGCCGAATAATAAATTAATTTTCTTAAAATCATCTATATCTATTGTTATAAGACAGAAGTTTACTCCTTCCTCTTTATAATTTACAACGCTGTTTTTTATACACTCATTAATAAATTGGAAATTATAAAGTTTAGTCAGCGGATCAACATTCGCTCTTGACTTTAATTCATTTTCCAGAAATTTTATTTCTCTGTTTTTCTCAAGCAACAACTTCTTTGTTTGTTTTTGCTCGGTTAAATCCTGCATTGCAAGATAAAATGTATCATCTTTAAAACCAAATATACTGAATCTTACATACTTTTCGATACCGGTAACATATTGTTCGATAATTTTATGATCGCTGGTCATTGCAGCTTCACTTAATATTTGAGGCCAGTTAAATATGGAATCCACAATAGCCGGATAAACCTCAGTCATTCCTCTGTTTAGTATTTCATCAACCGGCTTACCGGTAATAGCTTCTGATTGTTTGTTTGCATAGATTGCTACAATGTCTATTTTGCCTGAATTTTTTCTTGCTATTTTGCACTGCACTATACCATCTGATATATATTCAGCAAATTCCTTCATACAACCCCCTATAATTTTAGAATTTTTTCGACAACCTTTTTTACTGTATCATAGTCAAAGCCCCTATAAATTAGATAATTCGACAATTTACTGCTTTTTTTTCGGGTATCTTCTTCCTTAATTGATTTTAACTTTTTTAATCCTAATTCATATGCTCTTTCAAATTCTTCTTCATCTGAAATTCCTTTAAGCTTGTCTTCAGTAATTTCTCTATCTACCCCTTTTTCATATAATTCTTGTGCTATTCTTCGTTTACCGTATTTGATTCCGTTAATCCTTGAGTTAACCAAGCAGTCACAGTAATATTCGTCATCTATGTATCTACGGTTCTTTAATTTTTCTATTGCCCTGTCAATAAGTTCAGGATCATAACCCTTGTCCAGCATTTTCTCTTTAAGCTGCTTTTCACTTTTCAAACTTCTTGATAAAACGGCTAAACCATAATTATACACATTGATTTCTTCCTCTGCTTTTAATATATCCTCTATAAATTCATCGCTCAATTCCATATTCTTAGTCAGTGAGTATTTAATTAAAATATTTAAATCAATGCCGAAACCAAAATTATCGTCTATGTATACATTTACTCTGTCTTTGTTTTTCTTTTGGTATTCTATTTTTGTAATCTTTTTCATAAATACCTCTTAATAAGATATTACTTATTTTATCACATAGGTCGATTTTTGGCAACTTATGCAAAAATGTCATTCCTCGACTTTGTCTAAGAATGACATTATACTCAAAATGGCATATTATTTTTTATTCAAGTTCTTCGCCATTTCTCTTAATTTTAACTCCTCTTCATCGGTTGTTTCGTCCAAAGACAGACCATGAACAACTTTATTTCCTTTGCAATCTACTGAAATAAAAGTAATAAAACCATCAACCGGTGTTGTCTTTGCCAACTCTGTAGTCATTTTCGTATATACGACAATACTGGATTTTCCTAAATGAACAACCTTACTTGTAAATGTAACTATATCGCCCTTATTAACAGGAGTTCTAAACAATAAACCATGTATGTTCAAGCATACTACATGTTTAGGATCCCCCAAAGTTGATGCTGCCGCGACAAATGCCGATTCCACAAACCATTCTGCTGTCCTTCCTGCAAACAGAGTACCGTGATGATTTAATTCTTCTGATTTAACTAATCTTGAACAAATATAATTTTTCATAAACAGACCTCTTTTTATATTGTTGAACTTAAATTCTTATTATGCCACATTACAAGCATTGGTCCTGCTAAGCAAACCGTTGAATAACACCCGCTTATAACTCCCACAAACATTGGTATTGAAAATGTCTTTATGGATTCAATATTGTAAAGAAAAGCGAGGATATATACTATTAAAATGCTTATAGCTGTTGTAGAACTTGTGTTTATTGATCTTGACAATGATTGGTTTATACTTACATCCACTAACTCTTCAAATGACTTTTTAGTGTAATACGGCTGATTTTCTCTTATACGGTCATAAATAACTATGGTATCGTTAATTGAATAACCTATAATCGTTAAAGTTACCGCTATAAACGAGTCATTTATAGGCATTTTTAAGATTATAAATGTAAAGAACACAACCAACACATCATGGAGCATTGCTATAAGTCCTATAACACCTGCCGATAAACCTGAAATTCTTTGAAATCTAAATCTTACATAAAGTATAATAAACAATGAAGTAAGTCCTACTGCTATCATCCCGTTGGTTAAGAATCTTTTACCTATAAAAGGTTCAACAACATTTGATTCAGCCAATGTAATATTTGAATTTGGAAATTCATTCCTTAAGGTCTTTTCTAATTCATCTTGCTCGCTGGCTTCAAGTCCTGCATTACCCGAAAGATTTAACACTAACTTTTTACTTTGTGTTACTAAATCTTCAGTTATCTGGACCTCCGTGTTTCTATCCAACAACTTGGTTGTTACGCTTTCTGCCTTTATTGTATCAATTTCACCTTCAAAAGAATACTTAAGAATTGCCCCGCCTTTAAATTGGATTGACAAATTAACTCCGTTTATAAATATTGAAATTATCCCTGTCAACATAATTATCAATGAAATAGTAAAGAATATTTTTCTTTTCTCATAAAATTTAATCATTTATTTCGCCTCCTTTACTTTCATTCCATAAAGGGATTTTCTTGAAAATGCATCATTCATACAAAGTGATTTTGTCATAAGCTTAGAAGCAGTAACACCTGACAGGAAGTTTAATATACATCCTACCATAAGCGTATAACCAAATGATAGCATTGAACCGGTTCCAAATATCATCATTATTACTGCCGCTGCTACAGTTGTTATATTGCCATCAAATACTGCTGAAAATGCCCTCTTATATCCTGTATCAATAGAGTATCCCAAAGACCTTCCTTCATTTAATTCTTCTTTTATCCTCTCTGATACTATGACATTGGCATCAACACCCATACCTATTGATAGAATTATACCTGCAATACCTGTAAGGGTAAGTGTTATCTGAGGTATTGAAAGTGCCAGCATCTGAACAGACACCTGCAGAAGCAATGCTAAGCATGCTATTACTCCTAATAGCCTATAATAAACCATCATAAACAAACACACAAATACGAAAGCGATAATACCGGCTTTAACCATAACGTTCAAAGCACCTGAACCCATTGTAGGAGTTATAGTACTGTGGTTTTTTGACAGTAGTGAAAAGGGAAGCGCACCTGAATTAATTTTATCTGATAATGACTTTGCTTCTTCTACGCTTTTAATGTTTTCAATAACAGCATGTCCTCCGGTTATTTTACTGTTGACATACGGTGCAGAAATCAATGTTTCGTCCATATAGATTGACATTTGTTGATTTATAAGTTTTTCTGTTGCATCAGCAAATTGTTTAGCACCTGTATCGGTAAAGGTTAAAGTAACAACAGGTTGATTTGTTCTGCTGTCTAATTGAACCTGACTTTCCTTAACCTCTTTACCTTCAACCATAATATTTCCTTCAGGATCTCTGAATGTAAGCTTTGCTGTTTCTCCGAGTTCTACTATCGCTTTTTGAGGATTAAAATCTGTTTCTCCTGATTTCCAAGGAAATCTAACTATTATATGACCGCTGTTTTTATCAACTGTTATTTCTCTGTCTAAAATATTCTGGGCATCCATTCTTGTTTCCATTATTATTCTTGCGGATTCAAGTTCACTTTCTGTAGGCAATCTGTCAAGATTAGCCGGCTCGAATACTGCCTCTACTCCTCCCCGTATATCAATTCCAAATCTAATATCCTTCATACCTCTTACATTAAATGAACCTGCATGTATCCCGAAGACAGCTACAAGGACTACGCAAATTATAAAAAGCATGACAGGAATATACATGTATTTATTGATTCTCATGTTTTTCTCCTTTGAAAAAATTGAAAGAATAATGATAAATAATAGATAAATCATTATTCTCCTTATTAGCTTATTTTACTTTTTTTCACTTGTCAACCTTAACATTACATTAACAGATATATATATTACTATTATAACTAAAAATATCGCTGCCATTCCCATCCCCATAAGCTTTAGGGAATTAATTACGTCTATATTCATATTTAACCTCCTACATTAGTCCTACAAGACCAATTATTACACCGCCTGCTATAACTGATGCAATTTGTCCGGATACATTGGCTCCTACCGCATGCATCAACAAGTGGTTTTGTGAATCTGCTTCAAGTCCCATTTTTTGAATGACTCTTGACGACATAGGGAATGCAGAAATACCGGCTGCCCCAACCATAGGATTAATTTTTTCTTTCAGGAAAAGATTTAAAAATTTAGCAAACAATGCTCCTGCCATTGTATCAAAGATGAAAGCCAACAAACCAAGTCCCATTATCAATAATGTGTTTAATGATATAAACACATCAGCTTTCATACTTGCTGAGATAGTAATTCCAAGAAGTAATGTGATTAAGTTTACCAAATCTTTTTGTGCTGTTTCAGATAAGGATCTTAAAACTCCGCATTCTCTTATTAAATTACCAAACATTAAGAAGCCAACGAGTGCTATTGATGCAGGAGCTACTAAACCGGCAATTATTGTAACTACTATCGGGAATAACAATCTTGTCATTCTTGATACACTTTTAGGATTGTACTTCATTCTTATTTTCCTGTCCTTTTCTGTAGTGCATAACTTTATTGCAAAAGGTTGAATTATTGGTACAAGTGCCATATATGAGTATGCCGCTACGGCGATAGGCCCGATATAATTACTTTTGAGAACCTGAGAAACCAATATGGATGTGGGTCCGTCTGCTGCTCCTATTATTCCTATTGATGCTGCGTCCTGAATATTAAATCCTAATAATGCGGCAACTGTTATTGTTGCGAAAATACCGAATTGTGCTGCAGCACCAAACAATAACAATCTTGGGTTTGATAAAAGCGGTCCGAAATCAATCATCGCTCCAATTCCTATAAAAAGTAACAGCGGCATCATTTCCGATGCTCCAATACCAACCTCAAATAACCAGTCAATTATTCCATGAACTTCCCCTATGCCGGGCAATACTTGATTTAAAACTCCCGACATGGGGATATTTACTAATATCGCTCCAAAGCCCATAGGAAGTAAAAGAGCCGGTTCCAACTCTTTAGCAATAGCTAAATAAATCAGTATACCGCCTATTATCCACATTAAAATTTGCTGCCATGTAATTTGTGTAATCCCTTGAATTAAAAATTCCATTTTCTGCTCCTCGTAGTATATTCCTGAGTATTCTATTACATAAAATAATTATAAGCAATTATTCACAATACGAAAAATTATTAATTTTCTGTCGAATTTAATTTAATTAACCGCTATTTGCTTATTCTATCCCTCAATCACTCCGATATTCTAACAAATACTCACCCTATCACTAAAAATGCAAGGATGATGCTTACCCCTGCATTTTTCAATCTTTTTTTGTAAATATATATTCTGTTTTGTATCCGTTATCTGTCATACTTATTGTAATATTCTGCTCTTTTTCGTTCATTTTAGTTATTACCTCCGCTTGCTTGTTTTTCAAAAGCGAAGCAGCAATTTCCTTCGTTAATGTAACTCCCTTTTCTGATAATAACTTATCTTCTTTCCACAAGGAAAACCTGCAAGAAGGAAAATTTTTATATCCTGCACAAAAAAAACTTTTTTTACTTTCAAAAATTTCTCTCCCGCATCTTGGACATATGCCTATAATCTCTCTTTTGCTTTTCTTCCCTGTATGTTCGAAGCTTACATTTTTGGTTGAACTGATTTTGCCTTCATTTATAATTTCAGCCACATATTTTTTTATATCCACAATGAAGTCCTTGGATGAACTCTCTTTCTTGGCTATTTTACCTAATTCACTTTCCCATTCACCTGTTAAGTCAGGTTTTTTAAGCTTGTCATGAACAATTTCTATAAGCTGTATACCATTTTGTGTTGGAACTAAGTTTTTCTTATTTCTCTTAATGTAACCAACCGATATGAGCTTTTCTATGATGCCGGCTCTCGTTGCAGGAGTTCCCAAACCGATTGATTTCATTTCCTCTCTTAATTTTTCGTCCTCAATCTGCTTCCCTGCCGTTTCCATAGCAGTAAGAAGGGTTGCCTCTGTGTATGATTTAGGAGGAGATGTTTTTTTAGTTAAAACCTTTATTTCCTTAGGGGTTATTTTATCTCCCTCCGTAAGATTTATATTTATCTCACCATCTTCCGACTCTTCCTTAACCTTGCCGAGCATTATATCCTCTACTTCCTTCCAACCGGGAATTACTATCTTTTTTCCTCTTGCCTTAAACTTTTCTTTGTCTATATGCAATTCAATATCAGTTTGGTCGTATTCCTGCTTTCTGTCCAATACAGCTATAAACCGGGCAACTATCAATTTTAAAATATTTGCCTCTCTTTCCGGAAGTCTGATATTATGAATATTTCGTATGTTAGGCGTAACTATAATGGCATGGTGATCGGTTACCTTTGAATCATCGATAACTCTTTTATCCGCGTTTATTTTTTGTTTGAATATTTTATCTACACAATATTTTGTATCTTCAGAATCCTTCCATCCATCCTTAATATTTTGCAGTAATCCTGCTAATTTTGACTTCATATCCTTTGTTAAATATCTTGAATCAGTTCTCGGATACGTTGCTAATTTATATTTTTCATATAGATTTTGTGCCGCATCCAAAGTTTGCTCCGCAGAATACCCGTATCTTTTATTGCCGTCTCTTTGAAGCTCCGTCAAATCATATAGCAATGGACGTTCGGTTGTTGCTCTCTTTGTATTTAATTTTGTTATAGTTCCTTCCTTACCTCTGCATTTTTCTGCTATTGCTTCTGCTTTTTCAAGCTCATCTATTCGAGTTCCGTTTTTATTGAACCAGGTAGCCGTAAACATTTCACAATCAGCAGCAACCTCATAAAAGGGCTGCGAAACAAAATTATCTATTTCCTTTTGCCTTGATACTATCAGTGATAGGGTTGGAGTCTGAACCCTGCCTATTGTAAGCATACGATTGTATTTAACGGTAAATAATCGTGTAGCGTTAATTCCCACCAGCCAATCCGCTTCTGAACGAGCTCTTGCTGATTGATACAAAGGGAAGTATTCCTTGTTATCCCTGAGGTTATTAAAGCCCTCAGCTATTGCTTCATCAGTCATGCTGCTTATCCATAACCTTTTTACCGTCTTTGTACAGCATGCATTTACATATACGTAACCAAAAATCAGCTGACCTTCACGACCGGCATCAGTTGCACAGATTAATTCATCAACATCGTCTCTGTTCATAAGAGTTTTTACAATTTCATACTGTTTTTTTGTAGATTCGTTGACAGAATATTTAAATTGCTTTGGAAAAATTGGCAGGTCATTAATATTCCAAACCTTGTACTTAGTATCATATTCTTCGGGATATGCAAGCTGAATTAAATGTCCCACGCACCAGGTAATTATGTATTCCGTGCCTTGTATGTATCCTTCTTTTGATTGCTTAATGTTTAAAACTCTGGCTATATCCTTAGCCACTGAAGGTTTTTCGGTAACTATTAATTTCATAAAAATCTTCCTTTTTTAACCTATTGCCAAAGTATTATAGCATAGGATTAATTATTTGTCCATTTTTCCGTCAATCTAAATGTACAGCCATATTTTTTTATTAACAAGATTTATACATCCACATATAATAAAAACATCATTAAAATTGGGGGGTTATTATTTGAAAGAAAAGCATTTTTTCGCAGGCAGTAACGCATCTAAAGGATTATCAAGCTATTTCGAGTCAATTTTAAATCCGGAAAAATTAAATCGGCTATACATCCTCAAGGGAGGACCGGGAGTAGGAAAAAGTTCATTCATGAAAAAATTTGCAGATAAGATGAAAGCAAAGAATTATTCCGTAGATTATATACATTGCGCAGGCGACAATGATAGTATAGACGGTATAATCGTACACGAACTGAAAATTGCTTTCGTTGACGGAACAGCACCTCATACGATTGACCCGATTCTTCCGGGGACTGCAGATGAAATCATTAATTTAGGCGAATTCCTCGATGGAGAACAATTACAAAAGCATAAATATCAAATTATCCAAATAAACCAAACCAAATCTCATTATTACAAGAGCGCATTCAAATATTTTCAGGCAGCTGCAATTATATCCGAAGAAATCAATTCCTTATACGACCAATTTATAGATAATAAAAAATTTAATGAAATGTGTAATCAAGTAATAAATAAGCTATTTCCTGTTTATTTTTGGTCCGACAAAAAAGGGAAATCTGTCAATATGTTCTCCGAAGCTTATACATCAGACGGATTTATAAGCTATACTCAGCCATTGTACCAGGATAAAAAAATTTGGGCTGTTGTCGGCGAAAATACTAATTATACTTCAAGCTTATTAAGTATAATTGCTGATGAAGCAGTAAAAAGAGGATATGATATCGAATGCTTTTACAGACCATTGGCAGCAGAAAAATTGCAGCACCTTTGTATTCCTGAAATGAATTTGATGATAATCAGCACTGAAAATCCAATTCATAATGGATATGAAGAAATTTTTGATATTCATGAATTTATGGATACGGATAAATTAAAAGCTCACATTTCTGAAATAGAAAACAACCTGTACCTGCATGATTTATTGATTAACAAGGCACTTGATAAATTATATGAAGCTAAAAAACAGCATCAGCTTTTAGAAGTATTTTATATTAACAGCATGGACTTTGATGGAGTTAACAGGGTTTTTGACAATACCATAAATAAGTACATATGAGGAATGTTCCCGACATAGGAAGGGGGACACACCTCTTCTATTGGGATAGTCTATGTGAGTAAGAGGAATGTCCCCGTATTAATTCCAAGGAGGTATATTTATGGTTTTAACTTCACTTCACTATCTTTATATAGTTATGGTAGTGATTATTTTAGGTATTATGCTTATGAAAAAGGATATTGTTATTCCATGTATTATAGGTATTTTTGCAATGGGTTATCTTTATTCGGGAAATGCTGTTTTTGCCATCCAATCTATATTTAATGCCATTATTTACGCCGGCAGTGAATTTTGGGGCATCATTGTTATTATTTCACTGGTTGTAGCAATGTCTAAAGGATTGCAGGAAATTGGTTCCGATGTTTTAATTATGTCACCGATCAAAAAGGTTATGATTAACCCATCTATGGCATTTTGGGCAGTGGGCTTGACTATGATGATTATATCATGGTTGGTGTGGCCCAGCCCGGCAGTTCCGCTTGTAGGTGCCGTGTTGTTGCCTGCAGCAGTTGCTACCGGTCTGCCCATAATGTATGTTGCCGTTGCAATGAACTTGTTTGGTCACGGTATTGCATTATCAAGTGACTTCTTTATTCAGGGTGCACCTACTATAACAGCATCAGGTGCAGGAATTGAAGCAACTGAAGTAATTGCAGCTTCTGTTCCAATTTGGTTTGCAATGTCAGCGGTTACTATAGCTGTGGCTTTCTTCATAATGCGAAAGGATATGAAAAAAAATCCTACTCTATTCCAACCTACAACAATAAATGAAACTGTTATAGTTAAAAGAGGAAAAACCACAAAGTTTATTTCAATATTAGCGCCTATTGCTTTCTTAGTTGATATTGCAGCAATGCTAAAGTACAATTTGGCAGGCGGTGATGCCACAGCTCTTGTTGGTGGAACTGCAATTTTAATAATGCTAATAATTGTTTTAACATCATTTCCTATAAAAGTGGGTTTTGAAAAGATTGCAGACTATATTAAAGAAGGATTTAAGTTTGGAATTACAGTATTTGCACCTGTTTTGTTTATCGCTGGATTTTTCTTCATTGGTAATGAGGGTGGCGCAATTGCAATATTAGGTGAAGGTGCCCCAGGCATACTCAATGATATAAGTATATCCTTATCTCAAAGCTTCCAAATGAATAAGCTGACAGCAATTTTAACTCAGACAACTGTAGCTGTAATCACCGGTCTTGATGGCTCCGGTTTCTCCGGACTTCCAATTGTAGGTACATTGGCTTACACATTTTCTAATATAGTTGATATAAATATGGCTGGATTGGCTGCTTTAGGTCAAGTCATAACTGTGTGGGTAGACGGAGGAACCATAATTCCTTGGGCTGTTATCCCTGTTGCAGCAATTTGTAATGTTAAACCACAGGAATTAGCAAGAAAGAACTTAATTCCGGTTCTCTGCGGAATTGCAGCAGCAATAATAGTAGCACTATTTATATTGTAAAAAAATACAGAGCGGATGCTGTTAATTCATAAAAGATAACAGCATCGCTCTGTAAGCTAAATCATCTCATCGCTAATCCGATTGTGATATATTTTCTTCTGTTAACAGTATTTCCAGTGCCTTTATGTACAGTGATTCCCCCGGAATGTTTCTTTCTTTAAAATAAGACAGCTTATTTTGCAAAGCCGATTTAGCATCTTTCCTTATGGTCAACTCCTTAAATGCGTCCGAAATACTTAACATAGCTTTTACTCCTTCTTCTTTAGAATCATAAAGAAATACATCAAAGAGTAAAGGAAAATCTACTACAGCATCCACAACTTCAGCAGTTGTCATCTTTTTTAATGTTTCTGACGGAATTCTACAGGCTCGAACCATTTCATCATGAGTTTTAAATGTTTTCCACTCATCATCCTGTGGTGTAACCTTGTACCTGAAAGCTTCATTTTCATCAATTGAACTCTTATTAAGTGAGCATGCAACACATATGCTTATTAATAAGATCACAATTATCAATAAGCTGATTATACTCTTTCCTTTTAACATAACAATCCTCCGGATAATAAATGATAGCTAACTAAAATCAATACTTACATAAAAATAAGCAGCCATCTTTTCTATTTTATTTCAATCCTTGCTGTTTCCAACCATTTATCTAATGAAGCTCTATTAATAATAAATCTTCCTCCCACTTTAACATAGGGAAATTCCACACCCTCTGCGTGTATGACCTTAACCAGGTCATACACGTCTAACCCTAAATACCTCGCTGCAGCATCAATATCCATAATATTATCATTCTCCTCAATAATATAATGGGATGTATCATATATACTTTGCGTCAAATTGGTTGACATATTATACATTTAAATCCTTTATTTAGTCTTAGGTAACAATTGTGTTAATAAATCACTACCTGTAAATCCTGCGGGCTGTGAAAGAGATTTTGTAAAAGTAAGTAATAATGTATATTCATTATCAACTTCATACTCTAAAATAAAAAATCCTGAACCAACTGATTTGGTTTGGCCAAGAAGATCAATAATATTAAAATAATTCATATCAATGGTTATTTGTCGTACCTTTTCTGAACTTACCGATGCAACTGAATTAATAGGTTCATATTCCTTCATTATTTTTTCCTCCTTTTTATTCCCCCATATTTTTATGCTTATTAATAAAATAAAAATAGAAAAAATTATAATCATTAATATAGGCAACATTCCTTTTCTATTGAAAAACATTTTATTAACCTCCTTACCTTACTATGCAATAACAAGATACTATTTGTTATAATAAATTATAATAATTATATTATATACTTTATTAATAAATTCTCATAGAATAAATAAAAACAAATTCATTATTAAATTCAGCTTTTTAATGATAGTCCTATGTGATTTACTTTATTTTATATTTTTAAATGCTTTGATCGTCTAATATACTGCTACGTAATAAATTTTTTATTATGTTGACTAAAACTTTCATATAGCAATTCTACAACAAAAGCGAGCCTATTTACAAACCTGCCCGCTTTTGTTTATCTTTATAGAAAGATGCAGTTTATCAGTCTATTAAAAAATTAGTTTGTATAAGTATATTGATAGAAGCCACACCAAGTAGAATAGTTTACACTAGAATAGTTTCTGTCACATGTTCTTGGATTTACAATATTCGCCTGAGATGCATCCCAGAAAATTAAGTCACTTGCTCCTCTTTTGTGTGACCAGTAACCATCATCATCTTGTCTGTAAAAATGATAATCTCTACCAGGAGCAAAACACATGCCTACTTTATATGATTTAGCTGCTGGTGTTGATGTCTCACCAATATTATTCCATTTCGTATAACTTTCTATATATGGCATATCTGCCTTTATATAAGTTTCTAATATACTCGTGCTAAGATTTTCTGGTAATAAAGTTTTCCCAGATAAATAACCTGGATTCATCCCTTTATCCCAAACTGTAACAACATTCAATGCATAACAATAACAATTTGTATATGGTTTTACAGAACTACTATTCCAAAAACTTGGATTATAAGGTAATTCCCATCCACTGGTTGGTAATGTTGCCATAATACCCACGTCTTCTGTCTTTAATAAATCAGATTTTTTGTCATTAGTTGTCATTAATGGATCTACTTGAATGACTGTTGAGGCATTTGTATAGTCATTTCTATACTTGTCACTTTGAGTTTCTTCAAAGTTCTTTGGACGATAATTTATCGTTTCTTGCTCTTCTGGAGTTAATTTATTAAACCACTCATACCACTCATCAAGGACAATTGTTTTTTCAAAAGCTTCAAAAGCCTCAGCCAAATTATCATATTGTAAATAATCTTCATTGCTTTCATAATAAGGATTCTCATATGAATCGGCATATACAGGCAATGCAAAGACTAACATCATTATCAAAGATAATAAAAACATTGTTATTCTTTTTTTCATTTTTTTCACCTCGCTAGATTTTTTCTATTATTAAGTATTGAAACCATATTTTATATGGTATACTAATCACAACAAGACTCTACAAATCTCTTCAATTTGGCTTTTGTGGTATTAAGTTCTCAAGTTGTAAGATATTATAGGGTCTTTCAATTTATTTGGCGACCTTATATGTAACATTTCCCTAACCCACTTCTGTTTAATTCTATAACGAAGTATGCTTATTTCTCCCCCTATATTTAAACATACTGTCATGTCTTTGCTACTTCTTTGGTATAAAAACTTATACTCGCTATTCTCCCATTATTTAATATGTAGCAGTAATTGAATTTTCTACATTTTCATATGTTGAACCAACATAAACTTGACCCGTTACTGTAAGCTTGTATGTTTTTCCTTTTACAAAGCTATATGTATTTGATTTTGTAACGAAATTTGAATTTGCACTATTACTTGTTCTGCTTACTTCAGAATATGTTCCGTTTGCATTTTTTTCACTTAAAATAACTGTCATAGATATTTTGGTAACATCCGAATTACCGCTTATTTGCCCCGAATATATACCACTACTGAAGGAAATAGTAGGTATTACCTTTTGTGCATGCTCCCAAAATGGAACAATAATCATATCCTTGTTATCTAACATATCCCCACTACCCGCTGCAGCATAAACATTTGATGCTCCCAACAATATGGCTAAAATCATCATTATTATAGCTGTTTTTCTAATCATACTTTATCCTCCAAATTTATATTTTTCTTTCTACTATTAGTACGATAAAATTTGGACAATCGTTACAAGTTTTATCAGAAAAAATATGAAAATATCGTAACATTTTTTGTTTACTTTAAGCTTTTTACCATTCTTATTATTTCTATTAAATTTCTGTCTGAACTTATGTTATATAAGATATTTCCATCGGTCCAGATTATACTTACATAGTTATCTTCAATACCCATAAATAAATAAGCTTCATTGCCGTTAATTTCAATAATTTCATAATCAGTATATTCGTTATCAATAAATGTTTCATTTTTATCCGTTACAACTGTTGCATTAAATACAAGGTTCTTTCCCTCTTCATTTTTATACACGTATATTTTAAAGCTGTCATAATCTTCAGATTCGGATAGTTCAAAACCTTCGGGTATATATGCGGGTAGCTTTATTTTTGATTCATTCAGTATTTCTTCGGCTGACTTATTGCTTGTATTTTTGAAAATAAATCCGTTGTGGTCTTCATACCATTCAACCACTGTATTGATAACTGCCTTCTGTACTGCTTCTACAGTCATTAGTGTTCCAAATCCGATTGATATGATAACAGATACAAATACTGCAATTTTTTTGCTGTAAACGTATGCACTTCTTAAAATTCTTTTATGCTTTTGCTTTTTAAGCAATTTTTTCATCTTGTTTTCAAAGGTTGCAGAAAAATAAACATTCTCTTTAATTTGTTCCTCTGTTGGCATTTCATTAATTTCTTTTATTGCACTTTCTTTTACAGCGTAGGACAGTAATACCTCAAAAAGTTTTTCCTTTTGTTTCTTGTTTAACTCCATTTATTCCAACTCCTGCTCATATTTTTTCTTAACCTGCTGTCTGGCTCTGAAAATTCTAATTCTTACAAGGTTTTCTGATAAGTCTAATATTTCAGAGATTTCTCTATGGCTATACCCATACAATATGCTTAACTCTAAGGGTATCCTGTAAATTTCATCAAGTTCCGTGATAATTTCCATAAGACACTTTACTCCCTGAACAGACATAACTTTATCAAACACATCATCCCGAAGTTCTACATTTGTATCTGAAATATCGTCAATAGGAATATTTTTAACTTTATCGTTCTTCCTTATCATGTCTATGGATTTATGCCTCACAATTAGTACGAGAAATCTCCTGAGTTTGTTACAATTTTTCAGAGAAATTTTTGAAATAATTTGAATTATTTTTATAAATGACTCGTGAACAGCATCCTCCGCCATGTGTTCATCCTTTAATACCTGACTTGCCTCATATAGCATTGTGTACCTGTAATTTGTATAAATGTATTCGAACTTGTCCTTGTCTTCCTGATTCTCTATCAGTGATAAATAAAATATCATAGTCCCTCCCTATGCAAAATAATTTAAAGCTTATATTAATTATACTTTTGTTTGCAGATTATTACAATTATTGAGTATGCATTTAGATGATGTTAAATTTAAACATTAATAAAAGGATTAACCATACAATAAATGCATGAGTCAATCCTTTAATTTTATCAGTTCTTTAAAATTTTCTTTAAATATTGCCCCGTGTAGGATTTTTTTACTTTAGCTACTTTTTCAGGAGTTCCTTCTGCTACAATTGTTCCTCCTCCATCTCCGCCTTCAGGACCTAAATCAATAATATAATCTGCTGTCTTAATTACATCTAAGTTATGCTCTATAACAACTATTGAATTGCCCTGTTCCACAAGCTTGTTCAGAACGTCTATAAGCATGTGTATATCAGCCATATGAAGTCCCGTTGTGGGCTCATCAAGCACATACAATGTCTTGCCCGTTCCTCTCTTGCTCAATTCATATGCAAGCTTTACACGCTGCGCTTCTCCGCCTGATAATTCGGGTGATGGCTGCCCAAGCTTGATATAACCGAGTCCCACATCCTGAAGCGTCTTAATCTTATTATGAATTTTAGGGATATTTTCAAAGAATTCCAAAGCTTCATCTATTGTCATATCCAGCACTTCAGATATGTTTTTCCCCTTATATTTTACTTCTAAGGTTTCCCTGTTGTATCTTTTGCCCTTGCACACCTCACAGGGTACATATACATCAGGTAAAAAGTGCATTTCTATTTTTAATATACCGTCACCGCGGCACGCCTCGCATCTGCCGCCCTTAACGTTGAAGCTGAATCTGCCTTTTTGATATCCTCGTTCCTTAGCTTCAAGTGTCATGGAAAATACATCCCGTATATAATCAAATACGCCTGTGTAAGTTGCAGGATTTGATCTTGGTGTCCTACCGATAGGTGATTGATCTATAGTAATAATCTTGTCTATATTTTCAACACCTAACATTTCATCATAAGCTCCCGGTCGGTTGCTGTTTTTGAACAATTTCTGATGAAGTCCCTTGGATAAAATTTCATTTATCAATGAGCTTTTACCCGAGCCGGAAACACCTGTAACGGCACACATCAATCCTAATGGAATTTTTACATCAAGATTCTTTAGGTTATTTTCTCTTGCACCTTTTATTTCAATGAATTTATCTGCTTTTCTTCTGACTTCGGGTACATCTATTTTCTTTTTGCCGCTTAAATATTGACCTGTTATAGAATTTTCATTATTTTTTATTTCGTCATATGTTCCGAATGCAACAACCTCTCCCCCATGTATTCCTGCTCCGGGACCGATGTCTAAAATATAGTCGGAGCTTTCCATAGTTTCTTCATCATGCTCCACCACTATGAGGGTATTTCCTAAATCTGTGAGATTTCTGAGCGTTTTTATAAGCATACTGTTATCTCGCTGATGAAGTCCGATGCTCGGCTCATCAAGCACATACAATACTCCCACCAAGCTTGACCCGATTTGAGTTGCCAATCTTATACGCTGCGACTCTCCGCCTGACAACGTACCTGCGTTTCTTTCGAGTGTTAAATAATTCAAACCAACATCTGATAAAAATTGTAATCTTGAATTAATTTCTTTTATTATCTGACTTCCGATTATTTTGTTTGTTGGGCTTAGCTCTAATTCCTCAAAAAACTTTAAGCTTTTTATAACTGAAAGCTTCGTCACTTCATATATGTTTTTATTTCCAACCTTTACGGCTAAGCTTACAGGGTTTAACCTTGCTCCGTGACATTCGGGACAAGGGTTTTCCTGCATATATTCCTCTATCCATTCCCTCATTTCAGGAGATCTTGTTTCCATGTATCGTCTTTGGAGATTGTTAACAACTCCTTCAAATTCTCTTATATATGTTCTTGGTCCCTGAAATTTACTTACAAACTCAACGGTTACTTCTCTGCCGTTCGTACCGAAAAGTATTTCATCAATAAATTCCTTTGGAGCTTCAGATAATGGCTTATCGATATCGAATTTATGGTAGACAGCTATGGCCTTAAATATTTGATAGTAGTAGCCGTCTTCTTCAGAGCCGAAAGGTGCGATTGCTCTTTCTGCTATTGTCTTTGTATAATCCGGAATAACTAAGCTTGGATCAATTTCTCTGTTTACTCCCAAGCCGTTACAAACCTTGCATGCACCGATAGGATTATTGAAGGAAAACATCCTTGGAGATATTTCTCCAAAACCTATGCCGCAATCCGTACATGCAAATTTTGTGCTCATTAACAGCTCTTCCTGACCCATAACATCTATAAGAACCATGCCGTTTGAAAGCTCAAGTGCGGTTTCTACCGAGTCAACAAGACGTTTTTGTATTCCTTCTTTAATTATTAGTCTGTCTATAACTACTTCTATGGTATGCTTTTTATTTTTTTCTAACTCTATTTCTTCTTCTAATTCATATAGCTCGCCGTCAATTCTGACTCTTACGTAGCCGTCTTTCTTGATGTTCTCAAGAAGCTTTTTATGTGTACCTTTAGCCCCTTTAACCATTGGAGCTAATATTTGTATTCTTGTTCTTTCCTCGTATTCTAAAACTTTATCGGTTATCTGATCCACCGTCTGCGTTGTTATGGGTTTTCCGCAATTCGGACAGTGGGGTGTTCCTACTCTTGCAAACAGTAGCCTGTAATAATCATAAATTTCGGTAACTGTACCTACTGTGGAGCGAGGGTTTTTGCTGGTTGTTTTTTGGTCTATGGAAATTGCCGGTGACAATCCTTCTATAAATTCAACATCCGGTTTATCCATTTGTCCTAAAAACATTCGGGCATAAGAGGATAAGCTCTCAACATAGCGTCTTTGCCCTTCTGCATATATGGTGTCAAAAGCAAGGGATGTTTTCCCCGAACCGCTGACTCCCGTAAAAACAATTAATTTATCTCTTGGAAGCTCAACGTTAATGTTCTTAAGATTGTTCTCCTTCGCTCCTCTAATTATAATTTTATCCATTTGTTATCCTTTCGTTATTATGAGATCCTTCGCTGCGGCGGATGATATTGTATTTACGATAGTAGTTTTAATTCCTTGATTTCGTCTCTCAACCTGGCAGCTTTTTCAAACTCTAAGTTTTCTGCTGCAATTCTCATTTCTTTTTCAAGTTCTATGATATAAGCAGACAAGTCCTTGATTGCTTCACCTTTTACAGTGTATTTTTCTTCGCCTTCAGCAACCTTGGTTGCTTCAATTACATCACGTACACTCTTAATAACTGATTTAGGAGTTATGTTGTTCTCCTTGTTATATTTATCCTGTATTTCTCTTCTTCTGTTTGTTTCCCTGATTGCTCTGTCCATGGAGCCGGTGATTTTATCTGCATACATTATAACTCTGCCGTCCACATTACGGGCAGCTCTGCCGACAGTCTGTATAAGGGATGTCTCGGAGCGCAGGAATCCTTCCTTATCAGCATCAAGTATTGCTACAAGTGATACCTCAGGTAAATCCAGTCCTTCTCTTAACAGATTAATTCCGACCAATACATCAAATTCACCCAATCGTAAGTCTCTTATTATTTCCATTCTTTCTAATGTATCTATATCCGAATGCAGGTATCTTACCTTTATGCCGGTATTTTTAAAGTAAAATGTCAAATCCTCCGCCATTTTCTTCGTGAGTGTGGTTACCAATACTCTTTGATTTTTATCTGTTGAAATTCGTATTTCATTAATTAAATCGTCTATTTGGTTTTCAACAGGTCTCACATAAATAGGCGGGTCCAGCAAACCGGTAGGACGTATAATTTGCTCCGTTACATTTTGTGAGTGCTCCCCTTCATACGGCCCCGGTGTTGCACTTACAAACACAACCTGATTAATGATTTTTTCAAACTCATCAAATTTCAATGGTCTGTTATCAAGTGCCGACGGCAGTCTGAATCCATAATCAACCAAGGTTGTTTTTCTTGCTCTGTCTCCGTTGTACATACCTCTTACCTGCGGAACGGAAACATGGGATTCATCTATTATCATTAAGAAATCTTTCGGGAAATAATCTAACAAGGTAAACGGTCTTGTGCCCGGTTTTAAATTATTGATATGTCTCGAATAGTTTTCTATACCGTTACAGTATCCCATTTCCGTGAGCATTTCCAAATCATAGTTTGTCCTTTGCTCCAATCTTTGCATTTCTAAAAGCTTATTTTCACGTTCAAAATTCTTTAATCTTTCTTCTAATTCTTCTCTGATGCTTATAACGGCTCTTTTTACATTTTCTTCTGTCGTTGCATAGTGAGTTGCAGGAAAAATTGAAATATGATTTCTTCTGCCTAATATTTCTCCTGTAACCGTATTTATTTCCGTTATTCTGTCTATTTCATCACCAAAAAATTCAACCCTTATGGCATTTTCGGAGGAGGATGCAGGGAATATTTCCAAGGTATCTCCCCTCACTCTGAAGGTTCCTCTGGTAAAGCTTATATCATTTCTTTTGTATTGAATTTCAATGAGCTTTCTCATTGTTTCGTCTCTGTCCTTCTGCATTCCCGGTCTGAGAGAAATAACCAGGTTTTCATAGTCAACCGGGCTTCCCAATCCGTATATACAGGAAACACTTGCTACGATTACAACGTCTCTTCTTTCGAAAAGGGAAGCTGTTGCAGAGTGTCTTAATTTATCTATTTCGTCATTGATGGATGCATCTTTTTCTATAAATGTATCACTGCTCGGCACGTATGCTTCCGGTTGATAATAGTCATAATAGCTGACAAAATATTCAACCGCATTGTCAGGAAAAAATTCCTTAAACTCCGAGCATAGCTGAGCCGCCAATGTTTTATTATGAGCTAAAACGAGGGTAGGTTTTTGTACTTTTTCAATTATATTAGCCATGGTAAAGGTCTTACCCGACCCGGTTACACCCAAAAGTGTTTGGTGTTTTAAATTATTATTCAATCCGGCAACTATACTTTCTATTGCTTCAGGTTGATCTCCGGTTGGCTTGAAATCCGATTTTATTTTGAATTGACCCATACTTCACCTCATCTCTCTAAACGTATGTTCGTATTATATATCTTTTGAATATATAAGTCAATAAAAAAACTTTCGCAAGAACTTCAAAAAATGGTATTAAACTTAAAGAACCGACAGGATATGTTCCTGTCAGTTCTCTTTTAATCTTAATCAAATGCTTATTTAGTTAAAGCCTTTTTAATTCTTTCTATTGCGTCGTCCATTTCTTCATAGGATATTGTGATAGGTGGCGCAAAACGAATCGTTCTTTCATGAGTTTCTTTAGCAAGAACTCCGTTTGCCATAAGCTTCTTAACATATGGTGCAGCATCCATCTTAAATTCAACACCAACTAAAAGTCCTCTTCCTCGTATATCAACAATATCCTCATTTTTAATTTCTCTTATTTTAGACATGAAATAATCGCCTTTATCTTTAGCCATCTTAGGATAATTATCTCTTACTAATATTTCCATAGCCTTTATAGAAACTGCCGCTCCTAATGGATTGCCGCCAAATGTTGATCCGTGTGTCCCGGGCTTAAATACTCCAAGTATATCTTCATTTGCTGCTATTGCTGATACCGCAATTATTCCGCCGCCTAATGCCTTACCAAGAACATATATATCAGGTACAACACCTTCATATTCACAAGCAAACATATTACCTGTTCTTGCAAAACCTGTTTGAACCTCATCAGCTATGAACAATACATTGTTTTCTTTACAAACTTCATATGCTTTTTTGAAGAATCCTGCCGGAGGAATTATAACTCCTGCTTCACCTTGTATTGGCTCAGCTATAAAAGCAACCGTATTTTCATTAATTGCTTCTTTAAGCTGTTCAACATTTCCGTATTCTATAACCTTAAATCCGGGAGTAAATGGACCATATCCTTTTCTTGCTTCCTCATCAGTACTCATTGAAACTATTGTAATTGTTCTGCCGTGAAAATTTTCTGAGCATACAATTATCTCTTGTTTCCCATCCTCTACACCTTTAACGAAGTTACCCCATTTTCTTGCTGTCTTTAAAGCAGTTTCAACAGCTTCGGCACCGGTGTTCATAGGTAATACCATTTCTTTGCCTGTAAGTTCGCACAGCTTTTCCATCCAATCGCCCAATACGCTGTTATAAAACGCTCTTGATGACAAAGTTAGTCTGTCTAATTGATCTTTAGCAGCTTGTATTAATTCAGGATGATTATGTCCAAAATTCAAAGCAGAATATGCACTGAGCATATCATAGAACTTTTCACCCTCCGGATTTGTTACATTAACATTTGCCGCTGCATCAAATACTACTTCCTTTGGTTTGTAATTGTGAGCACCGTATTTTTCCGTCTTTTGTATTACTTCTTTTGATTTACCCATTTGATGACCTCCTGATTTAAATTTATATTTATTTCTTTTTTAGAATGTTTATACGTTTTTATTAAATTAATTATATATAATCTTAATATCAATGTCAATACGTAAGATACGATACAAAATAATGCAACTTATGGTAATAAAACCAATAAATAATCAAGCTAATCATAAAACACATAGGTTATAATTACCACTTTATTTACTTAGTGCAATTATTTCACCTTGAACCTTATCGTCTGAAATTTTTATAATTCCAAAGCTCTCATGTGTATTACTTTAACATCAAAAAGAGCAATTAAATTCAATAATTGCTCTTTCACACATATATATTTTCTCTCTTAAATTATTTTATTTCTTATGCTAATGTTATACCTATAATAAAATATCCTATAACAGATATTGTTGCTGCTGTCAAAGCATATGGTAACTGTGTTTTAACGTGGTCTATATGGTCAGAGCCTGATGCTAGTGATGACAATATGGTTGTATCGGATAATGGAGAGCAATGATCTCCAAAGCACCCTCCGCCCATAACAGCTGCAACTGTTCCATATATTATAGCATTAACAACTCCACCTGTTAATTGGAAAGCTAATCCGACACAAATTGGTGTCATTATAGCATATGTGCCCCATGAAGTTCCCGTAAAAAATGAAATGAATGCACATAGCAGGAATGTTAAAGGTAATAGGAAAGTTGGTGTCATCCATGATTCAGTAGCACCTATAACAAATTGGGCTGTTCCTAATTCTTTGCTTATTGCATTTAAACAATATGCTAAAGCTAATATCAACATAGCTGACATAACACTTTTAATACCTTCTACTGCAGTTTCAACTAATTCACTTAATGTACCCATTTTTTGAATTAACATAACCACGAATTGATATGCTACTGCTGCAACAAAAGCTTCTAATGTTTTAGCAGAGCCCATAACTATATATGTGCCTAATGTAACCGAAATAATAATTAAAGCCGGAGCAAAGAAATTCAAAAACAAGTTTGAAGTAATTCCTTCATTAGGTTTAATTTTGTCTAATTCATTGCTTAACAATGGTTTTGCTGTATCACTTACAACTTTTCCTTCTTCTCTTGCCCTTCTTTCTGCCTTTTTCATTGGACCAAAGTCAGGTATTATACCTATTGCAATTACACCTACCAACAACATTGATACTATCCCATAAAAATTAAATGGTACCATTCTTATAACTGATTCCATTGCCATATCTGAGTTTATAATTGGACCTAATCCAACTAAAAGACCAGCCATGTATATACCCCATGATGAAAATGGAATTAATGTGCATATTGGAGCAGAAGTGGAATCACAAATATATGCAAGTTTTTCTCTTGATACTCTTGCTTTATCTGTAATTCCTCTCATTACTGTACCTACATACAGTGGGCTAAAGTAATCGCTAAAGAATATAAATATACCAAGTAACCATGATACTACTTGAGCACCTTTAGCTTTAATATTGAACTTTCCGATTTCTTTTGCAAATGCTTCAATTGCGCCTGATTTTTGAAACAAGGCAACCATCATACCTATAAATACTTCTATACATATAACCCAAATGAAGTCTGCATTTCCTAAAGCACTTTGTAAAATAGAAGTAAATCCTAATAATAAATTTTGACCTGTTACTAAAATTCCTACTAACACACCTATTAAAATTGAAAACAAAGCATCTCTGGTTATAAAAGCTAAAACAAGAGCAACTAATGCCGGTGCTAAAGATAAAATTCCATAGTCCATATAACGTTCTCCTTTTAATTTTTTTATATGATCCCGGGAATAGACCCGGGATTATAACTAAAATTCTTGTACAATCTTTTCTTGTGGTACTAACTCTAAATTATGTTTTATAGCAGTTTCTCTTAGTGTTAATTTTCCTTTGTAGCATGTTAAACCCTTTAACAAATGCTCATTTTCTTTAAGTGCTTTTTCGCAGCCTTTATTAGCTATTTGTAATGCATAAGGCAATGTAGAATTTGAAAGTACTATTGATGCTGTTCTTGCAAAAGCAGATGGAACATTATCAACACAATAGTGCATAATATCTTCTACAAAATAAATTGGATCATCATGTGTTGTTGAACGGCATGTTTCAATAGCACCATTATCATCACAGGCAATATCGACAATCATTGAACCTTTTTTCATTAATTTTAAATCTTCTTTATATACAAGATGATCTTTACGTGTTTTATTCCATAAAATACAATTCATAAGAACATCCGTTTCTTTTAAGCATCTTAATAAATTAGCCCTGTTTGAATACAAGAATTCAACATTAGTTGGTAGTTTTGCTTTTACTTCATCCATAATTTCCTTATCTACATCTAATATTATTACCTTGTTTCCTAAACTTGCAGCTATTTCAGCAGCTCCTAAACCTGAATTGCCGCATCCTCCTATAATTGTTACAACCGGAGTGTCAACTCCGCTAACTCTATTAAATAGAATTCCTCTGCCGCAATGTACTGATTGTCCATAATGCAGAGCTGATAGAAATCCACCCTTTCCGGCTAATTCGCTCATAGGGCTTAACAATGGAAACTTACCGTTTTTATCCGTTACATCTTCATATGCGATTCCAATAATTTTAGATTTTAGCATTTCATGCGTCATATCTAAATGTGCATTTGAATGAAGGTATGTGTACACAATTAATCCTTCTCTTAAATATTTGTATTCTGCCGGTAATATTTCTTTTACCTTATAAATCATTTCTGATGCTTTCCATATAGTTTCTGCATCTGCTATTTCTGCTCCTGCTTTTTCGTAATCTTCATCAGTATATCCGCTGCCAAAGCCAGCATTATGTTCTACGTAAACCTTATGTCCTTTTTTTGCAAGCTCAGCAACACCTGAAGGTACGGCTGAAACTCTGTACTCATTGTTTTTTATTTCTTTTAATACGCCTATAATCATTAACATGTCCTCCTAAATGCATAGTACAAAATTAAAGAATTTCTTTTATTTCTTCTAAACTATACTTCGACAGCCCAATTCCCTCCATTGTTCTGGCTTTTTCTGCTTTATAGTCTCTATCCATTATTACTGAAACTAATTTTAATACTGCATCCATAACAGGTGTTTCAACACCTATCTGGTTAGCTAAATCACTAAAAAATACTAATCCAAAACCTGCATCTTCATTAAAATATCTGTAATCTAATGATGGTTGAGCCTTAATACCTTTAAATCCAGGTGCCTCAGAATAACCAGTATCATATGTTGGTTCTGCTTGATAACCTTGTTCCATTCCTAATATAGGATCAGGAATTACAGTAATACCTAATTTTTTACCTATCTTAATTCTTTCTTCATCAACTGCTTTCATCAGTCTGCCTACTGATTGAGTTACACCTTCTTCATAAAAATAGAATTCTCCATTTGTTCTTTCAATTAAAGCAGCGTTTAACAAAGATACTGCAGGATGTATTACTGGGTTAGCATTCTGTAAAGTTGTTTTTAAAACATTTTCTGCTTTTTTTATGGTATTAAATACAGGCGCTAAAACACCATATATTTCATCTGTATATTTAGTTGGAAGGGCTGCTAAAAAATAACCCCCTTTCAGCCTATTGTAAACAGCTATTTTGGCATCACCAATTATTCTTACTGCATACGGCAATGTAGATGTTTCTGCAACAATTACTGAATCATCCTTAATATCAAGTCCTAATGCATTTTTAAATACAATACTTCCTGCACAAGAACTAGGGCATACAACATATTTCTGTCCGGGCTTAACATATGGTTTGCAGGCTTCACCAAATGGCTCAGTACTGTATGCAGGTCCAACTGCAAAAATTAATTCAGCATCTGATACAACCTTAGAAATATCATGTCCTGCATAAGTTATTTTTTGAAATCCCTCTAATTCCCCTTCTGAATATATTCCGCCGACATTGTTAATTTGCTCAATATTTTTAGGAAATTGCTCAAAATCGAAAATACTCACTTCATGTCCAGCTTTTGCCCATTCAAATGCTGTGGCAAGAGCTCCATTCCCAGAACCTAAAACAGCTACTTTCATTTATTGCCTCCTGAATTTTGAATTTATATTTTCACTCTGCCTATTGTAATAATAGTCCGAGTGCATTTAGAACAATTTCTCTTTTTCTCTTTTCTTCCTTTTCTTTAGACAACTCCGGATTGCCTGTTGGGTATGGTATTGCTTGTGCCGGATATATTCTTGCTGCCCCCACAGTCTTGGAAATAGGAGTAACAGTACATACGTGAACTGCCGGTATACCTGCCTTTTCGATTTGTTTAACTATCGTTGCACCGCAACGTGTACAGGTGCCTCAAGTGCTTGTTAATATTACTCCATCAACACCATCCTCTAATAATTTTTCTGCTATTTCTTTTCCCATTCTTGTTGCATCCGCAACTGATGTTGAGTTACCGGTAGTAGTTGTAAAATATGGATATACTTCACCGATTATTCCTTCATTTTTCAATTTTTTTAATACATCCAACGGTGCTACCCTATTAGGATCCTTATTTGCATATACCGGATCATAACCTGCATGAACGGATTCAAACTCGCCTTCCATAAGCATTTCCTTATCAGATATATCATACATTTTGAAAATTTTAGCAGTTGCAGCAGGGATGTGGTCAGGATTTCCAAATGGAACTATACCTCCTGTTGTGCATAATGCAATCTTAGCATCTTTCAAATCTTTTATTGGTTTTGCAGGTTCAACCTTTTCATAAACTGAAATTTCCAGTTCACTTTCATAATGCTCGTTGTTAAGTCTTCTTAACAACATATCAACAGCTCTTTCTGCTCCGTTTTTTTCTCTGAAAATATTAATCCTTTTACCTTTTGCATAATATTGCTCAGCTGATGGGCTTCCAAGATCATCTCCTCTTAATAACTTGTTTGCAAACTCAGCCATTAATGGAACGGCTTTTCTAATACCTGCAGCAGATTTACCTACTCTTAAAATATATAAATCCTTTTTATACATTTCTACAGCAGGGTTTTCTTCATACAATCCGGTTATAGCTTCAACATTATATTCTTTCTTAATAAATGAACACACGTCTCCGCAGGCTATTCCAAATCTGCCTGCATTAAATGCCGGTCCTGCAATAAATAGATCGAAGTCAATGTTTTTTAATTGTTCTTTTATAAAGTCTTTAACTTTATCCATGTTTTCAACATAATAATTATCACCACATATTATTGTGTGAATAATTTCCGCATTTTCTATCTTTTCTGCAAATGCATTAGCATTGCCTATTGGTCCATTGTGAAACTGCGGCTCTGTATAAGCTTTATCTTCACCGCCTATTTGACCAAAAAATTGATTAGTATAAAATATTATCTTTTTCAATTTGCACCTCCCTAAATTGTCGTAGCACTTAGGTAAGTATTTCCCTGAAGGTTATGACTTCCCATAATTCCGTGAATTTCTACCAGCAATCTACCGTCTTCTTGTATAGAATCAACGTTTCCACCTGTTGTCTTTTCAATTTCTTTTAAGTTTCCTATTATTTTTTCTACCTTTGGCAACATGATTGTTGCATTGCTGTTACCTGTAGATACAATTGCTTTAGCTTCCGTAACGCTATCAGGCAATGATTCTGACATACCATCTATTCCGGCATCTTCATTTGTAATTATTACTGTTTTAATTCCTCTGTTTTCTAAAGACTGGCATACTACCATTAAATCAGTTGTAGGATTACCAAACCCTTCTTGAGAGATAATTACTCCTTCAGCACCTAACATATCTACATTTTTTACTGCCAACATACAATTTCTATATTTTTCTTTTAATGTAACCATTAACGGATTTAAAATAACACCCATAAAATTAAGCTCTTTGCCATGTTTGTTCAGCAATTCCTTAATAACCGCATTATTCAAATGATGATAAGTGGTAGTTTTTGAACCTGGAGAAACACAGTTTCCACTTATAACTGCTCCATCCATTACTTCTAAAGGAGATAATAAGCAAGGAGCAATGTATTTGGTATCTCTGCCATAAAAATAAGTATCATGTAAAAGTCCTTGACTCATACAGTTGTAAACATAAGCTACTTTTGGCAATTCTGGGTACTCACCGAATTTCTCGCCTACACTTTTCCATTCATATGATACAGACTCATATTTATTATAATTAAGTCCAATTTCTCCTATGAATTTTGCAAGCTTTATCCCGGCTAATCTGACTGTTTCTTCATGTTCATGAGGATCTACATAATCTTGTTTTGTTATAATCATAACAATGTTTAATAGCTTGGAAAAAATGCTGTAATCAGCAGCCGGTCCGCTCATGTCAATTAATCCTTCTTGAAAACCAACTATGGGTCCTGTAGTCACAACTGCACATCCTTCTAAAACATATGTTATACCGCTTCCTGCCGCTTCCATGTGCTCTTTGAATACTCCGGGAAATATCTCACCACTTAATTTGGCCCTTGGCTCTATAACATCTTTAACAGGTAAAATCCTTACAGATTGCCCTGATTTAGCAATATCAAAGTCAACTTCTTTAATTCTTTTATCTTCTTTTATTAAGTCACTCAGACTGCCTTTGTTTAAATTCAGAATATCATTTTCTATTTTGTTTTCTTGACCAAAAACAACATCCTTAATTTGAATTTTCCTAAGTTCTAAATTCATTTTAAGCTCCTTATTTAAGATATATTGAAACTAATACAATAATATATATAGCAATATCTATGCCAAATTTTAGTTAGTGAAATTTCAATGTTATTTTATTGTCAAGCCTGATAAAATAAAAAAACGACAAATTATTGTCGTTTTCAAGTCCTATATAGACAATATTTCGTCGCAGCGACAGAATATTGTCATTGTTCTATATTTAGTTTATCAATTTTATATTTTAAGGTCTGTCTTGGAATACCTAATATTTCTCCCGCCCTTGTCTTGTTTCCTTTTGTAATTTTCAATACTTCTTTAATAATTTCTTTTTCCTTTTCAACTAATTTTTTCTTTAAGTTATAATCTTCAAAATTTATAAATATCTTTTTATCTGTTTCTGTATTAGTGTTTGCTTTTCCATCGTTAAAAATTCTGTCATACATGTAAGCCGGTAAATTCTGCACATCTAAAATTTCGCAATCCGACAAACTTACCATTGACTCAATAATATGCTTTAGTTCTCTTACATTTCCTTCCCAATGATAATTCATAAAGAAGTTTTCTAATGCTTTGGTTATTCCTTTAACATTTTTGCCATACATTACATTGTATTCTTTTATATAATAATTAACAAACAGAAGTATATCTCCCTTTCTTTCTCTTAATGGCGGTAAAAAAATCATGCCACTGCTTAATCTGTAAAATAAGTCCTTTCTTAGATGTTGGTTTTTGATTGCTTCTAATGGATCTTCATTCATTGCGGCTATAATCTTTACATTTACCTTCTTTTGTACATTTGAACCTACCGGTCTAAAGCTTCCATCCTGTAAAACTCTTAAAAGCTTCCCTTGTACGTCATATGGAATTGAATTTAATTCATCCAAAAATATTATTCCGCCATCAGCTTCATCGAATAACCCACGCCTATTTTCAGCACCAGTGTATGCTCCCCTGCTTGTTCCAAATAAAATTGATTCTATTAAATTTTGTGGTAAAGCGGCACAGTTTTGTATAATAACCTTGTCCCTTGAAATTCCGCTATAGTTTATCATAGCTTGTACAAATATTTCTTTTCCTGTACCGGTTTCACCATAAATCAGAGTCGGGCTTTCTATTATGGACATTGTTTTCGCTTGCTCAATAGCTTTTAACATTTTGATGTCATTCGTTATAATAGAATTAAATGTAGACTTGCTGGCATTGTTTACTATGAAAAAATCTTCTAAATATTTTAATTTATAATTATCATCTGTTATATTTTCAATAGTTTTTATATCTTTGACCAGCTCAACCGCTCCTATTATCTTACCATTGTGAATCAGAGGAATAGTTATGTTATGTGTGCAGTACTTATTACCATTAAAGTCGTTAAAATTCTGGAACTTTTTAACTACAATCTCCCCGGTTGTAATACATCTAACAATAGAGGACGTATTAGCATCCTTTTCAATAGATGGGTAAATTTCAAATAAATTTTTATTTAGATATTCTTCACTTTCAATTAAGCTTAAGTCAGTATTAACTCTTTTATCAAAACGAGTATTGTAAGTAACAGTAAATTCCTTGTCCACAATTAAAATATAATCAACGCTATTTACTTTAAACCCATTAATGTTTAGCATTTTACTTCACCCTATCTCTTTTCTATGTTTGCTAATTTTTCAATAAAATTATTGAGCTCTTAATATTATCTGATTTTATTTCAACTATTCCAAAGCTTTCATCTCCACACTTAGCTGAAATTGTACTTCCGGGGTTAAAAAATAATATGTTGTCAATAATCTCATTTTGTGCGCAATGTGTATGCCCGTACAACACAATGTCTGCATTTTCTTCTTTGGCATAATCTTTAATATTGTCTATACCCGACTTAACACAGTGAAGGTGACCGTGCGTTATTATTATCTTTTTACCTTTGATTGTTTCAGTCAATATTGAAGACATATTATTTGGAGCTATGTCACAGTTGCCGGGAACACGATATACCATATTTATATTCAGCCTGCTTGCAAATTTATCAGCATCTTTATATTTATCACCGCAATGAACAAGAATGTCAAAGCTGCCATAAGTGCTTATTTCCTCTATTTGCGAATTCAAAACCATATTATGGCTGTCGCTTACTACTAATATCCTCATATATATTCCTCTAAGCTTTTCTTTAGATTTTGCAGCGCTCTTGCCCTATGACTGATTTTATTTTTTTCATAATCTGTCATTTCTGCAAATGTCCTGCCGGTATCTTCAACTATAAATAAAGAATCATAACCGAATCCGTTTTCTCCTTTTTCTTCAAATCCGATTGTTCCGGTAACTTTTCCTTCAGCCGTCATTTTACTGCCTTCTTCAAAGACAATTGCTATGACCGTTTTAAAATATGCTGTTCTATTTTCAAAAGGAACATTTTCTAAATTTTTAAGAAGAAGTTCTCTATTATTCTTATCGGATGTCGGTTCACCTGCATATCTTGCCGAATATACCCCTGGTTCTCCGTTCAATTCATCTACGAACAATCCTGTATCATCTGCAATTACTATTCCTTTAGTTAACTTATGCAGCTCTGCTGCTTTTTTCAATGCGTTTTCTTCAAGGGTAGTCCCATCTTCTTCTACATCAAAATCATTGTATCCTAAGTCATCCTTAGATATTACTTCAAAGGGCATATCTTTTAGAATGCCCTTTATTTCACTTACTTTGTGTTTATTTCCGCTGGATAATATTATTCTTCTGTTCATTTTCCTATTTCTCCGCTGATTTCTTCTCCTAAGACTGTACGCTGTAAATCATTTAGTTCTTTACATCCTTTCGTTGCAAAGGATATTAAGCTCATTAAATCATTATAAGTAAATGTTGCTTCCTCACCGGTTCCCTGAATCTCTATGAATTCACCTTTATCAGTCATAACTATATTCATATCAACATCGGCACTGCTGTCTTCCTCATAATTTAAGTCTATTATCGTTTCTCCGTTTATCATTCCCACGCTTACTGCGGATACAAAACTCTTTACAGGCATATTTTCAATTTCGTTGTTTTTATATAATTTATAGATTGCTTCTGCCATTGCAACAAAGCTTCCTGTAATGGAAGCCGTCCTCGTTCCTCCGTCAGCTTGTATAACATCGCAGTCAATCCAAACAGTTCTTTCACCGATACTTTCTAAATCAACAACAGACCTTAAGCTTCTTCCTATCAATCTTTGAATTTCCTGTGTTCTTCCGTCAATTTTTAATTTGTTTACATCTCTTGTCTTTCTTGTTTTAGTTGATCCGGGTATCATTGAATATTCTGCTGATATCCAGCCCTTGCCTGTTCCCTTTAAAAAAGGAGGAACCTTATCTTCAACTACGGCTGTACATATTACCTTTGTATTTCCTACTTCTATCAATACCGAGCCATCCGGATGCATTATGTAATTTCTTGTAATTTTAACCGGTCTTAATTCTTCTTTTGTTCTGTTATTTTCTCTTTCCATTTTAACTCCTAAGCATTTTATGAAATTATTATACCCGATTAGCACTGTATTAACAATTAAAAAATAACGGCTTGCTAAGAAGATCGTTATTTTTTTAATATTGATTTTTTTATCATAAAAAATAAAAATATTATTCCTGCATATCCGTTAATAACGTAAATAATATTTACGAGCCGATTAAAGGGAACCTTTAATCCGATTGCTGCACCTAAAACAGCTAATATAATTGTTGCTGCTTTAAATTTATATGTATCTTCATGAGCTATTCTCGAGGAAACTATCCATAACAGGGGAACAGCAGTAGTAAATATTTCGGCAAAAATACTTAGTGAAAATATTATTGCAACAGAGGTGTTAATCCCTGAAGCTAACATAAGTAAAGGTATTTGAGAATGTGCGGCTTTTTCTATATTGGCTATTAAACCTACAGATATAACTGCTACGGCTATGGAATATCCTGCCGCTCCAAAAAATACACCTTTAGAAGCAATTTTAATACTCCTTGTTCTTGCTCCTATGGATGACATAAAAACCGAAAGCAGAAGTATATTGAAACCAACGTATAATAATGATGAAAACAGCCAATTACCTGATGCCTTCATGATATTCAGCTTAGGTATAATGCTTGCGTTTCTTAAGCCATCAAGATTTTGAAAGATGGCTGTAAAACCTAATAAAATAGCCATGGTTGCTATTACCGGACCTATTTTGCTGATTATATTGACTATGTTATCTAAACCGAATATTACCGTAACAATTGAAAGTACTGCCATTGCAATGCAGCCGTAGGATACGTGCAGTCCGAACTGCTGATTTAATGTTGCACCTGCTCCTGCTATCATTACAAAGAAGGACATATAGGCAAATATTACGGAAAAATAATCATATATCCGACCGACATTTCTGCCGCAATAATATAAAAATATGTCGTTTCCTTTAGTAAACTTATGTACATACCCTGTTGTAATAAAGCTGACCCCTGCATACATAAATAGAAGAAATACAATTGCTGCACTTATTAACCCGACAAATCCATAAGCAGCAAAATACTGCATTATTTCCTGACCTGTGGCAAATCCGGAACCTATTAAGAAAGCAATAAATGCACCTGCAATAGAATAAATTTGTTTTACATCATTATTAATCAATATATCCTCCGGTAACCTGAAATAATATTAAGTATTAAAGCTATATGACTAAGAATGAAGTTTTATTCCAAATCATCTACCTACCAACCATTTTTCAGAAAAAAGACTCTGAAAAATGGTTGGTAGGATCATAAAAAATCCGGCAGGGTATACCATGCCGGATTCAAATTTACGGGGACATTCCTCTAAAGCTATCCCCAAAGGCTATCTCTACTTTAGAGGTGTGTCCCCATACCTTTAAATTCCTGTTTCGTCAAGCTTTTTTAAATCATAATTTTCTATTAAATTCACAAGCTTTATAGCATATAGTGAATCTGTTGCATAGCCGCATCTTTTAAGTGCCCATGCACCCTGCATGCTGTTATACATAACCTCTCTGAACGGTTGGTATCTGCTTACTATCAGAAGCAAATCATTGTGGTCATCCCATGCTTCATTAACATTGTTGTAAGCTCTGAAGTTATCGTCTACTCTGAAAGCAACACCGTTATATTCTTCCCATGTATTGGAAATTACAGAACCGTTTGTAGAAGAACCCTTAATACCAAACATATTGTATGAGAACTTTCCATTATATTTATCAACCGGAACGCTTTGTCCCCATCCTGTTTCAAGAATTGCCTGAGCTGTCTGTAAAGCGGCTGACATGCCTGTCTCTTTTTGAGTTTCAACGGCAAGCTTAGAAGCGAAATCTAAAAATTTATCTTTTTCAATTATAGGCAGTGCTGTATAAAGCTTACCTGTATAAATTGTAAATTTAACTTCTTCCGTCTTTATAACTTTTCCTGCATAAGATGCTTCCGCTCTTAAGCTCCAGGAACCTCCGTCACCGGCAGCAGGAGTGAATGTTTGTCCTGTTAAAACCTTTTGTTCTCCTGTATTTATATTAGTTAAAATATATTTTACGCTGTCTAAGGCTACATTACTTCCTACCTTTAAATTTATTGCATCTGTAACTACTTGCCCCGGTGCAACGCTTTGCAGAGATACCTTAGGATTTCCCGTAACATTAACATTTATTTTATTACTTACAAATGAATTTCCTGCCGTATCCTTAACTCTAACGTAAAGCTGTTTGTTTCCTGCCATGTCTGGACCAGGGAACCAAGTATAATTTCCGTACCCTGATTTGTATAAAATAGTTTCAGAACCTGTATTAGTATCGACAACAACATATTCAGTTTCTGATACTCCGAAATTTCTAACTGTTCTTAACGTTACAGAACCATCAATTGTTTGATTTTGTGAAATACCGCCAAGTGATAATCTTCTGTTTGCCTCCACCTTTACCTTTGTATATGGACCATAATAAGGGTTGCCCTTAGTGTCATATGCTATTACCCGTAAAGACATATTGCCGTTGTCCTCCATTTCGGGAACCATAGTAAACGACCCTAACGGATCTTGCTCTGAAGATATATAGTATGCTCCCGTATCAGGATTTATTATTTCATATTTAACATATAATGCTGAAAAATTCAATTCTGCAGTTAACGGAACACTGTCAGCTGTTACTAATTGACCTTCGGTTAAACCTCTAAGCTTAATATCGGGTATAACATTAACCTTAACGGGAATTGAATCTCCTGCTATAAATTTACCGTTCTTATCATATATCGCAGCAACAAGAACCTTAGAGCCATTATCTTCAATAGCCGGAATCCATTTGTATGAACCTGTTAAATTAGTTCCTTTTGCTATAATAAAACCTTTTTTTGTATCAGGGTTAAGAAGCAAATATTTTATTTCAGCTGCCCCTTTAATTTCACTTTTTGTTGTTATACTTAAATTTGAAGTACCTGTTATAACTTGTCCCGATTTTACAGATGAAATATTAACATCAAAAAACGGCTCTACGTTTGACTTTTCTTTCGAATTAATTACAACTGCTCTTTTATCATTATCCCAATCAATTCCTACTCCTAAAGCATTACTGACTAATCTGATTGGAACGAAGGTGCGGTCCTCTTGAATTAAAGGCGCCACATCACTTAAGTTATAAATTGTTTCATTGTCTATTGTATATTCTATTAAATGGCTATCAATTATAAGAGATACATGCATATCATCTTTGGAGATATGTACTGTTCTTTTTTCATTATCCCAGCTCACTTCTGCATCTAATTCTTCAGCTATTATTCTAATCGGAACAAAAGTTCTGTCATTTTTAATAAACGGCTCCGGATCAGAAGCAACTATCTTTCCATCAATTATAATTCTGATGGAACCATCGGCATACGCCTTTGGCACAACATTAAACAATGCTATCATTAAAAATATAGCAATTAAAATACCACTAAATACCTTTTTCTTCATATTTTCACCTCTCTTATTACTTTTCTGCATTCAATCATAAGTCAGCCGCTTATCGTTATGTTTCATACCGATTAAATGAATACATGTCCAACAAAGGTGCACACACCTTTGCACCATTAATAAATACATTATATCATATAAATCGACATCTTTTGTTACGGATATATTGCAAGGTTAAATTAATGTAGAAGTCCCAAGTGTATTATAGTCCGTATAGCAGCTGTACCAATTGTTACAAGTTAAACCAGTGCCGGACTGCCCTATTGATTTTAATAAAGCTTCTCTAAATGAATGAGTTGTCGGCATCATAACAGGGTCTCCGGGCATCCAATTTGCGGGAGTATAAACATTATAAGCATCAGTCAGTTGAAGCGAATCTATAATTCTTAACATTTCATAAGTATTTCTACCACATGAATTAGGATATGTCAATATGCAGCGTATCCTTCCTTCGGGACCTATTATAAACACATCTCTTACACTTTGTTCATAAATTCTGTCAGGATTTACAATACTATATCTTTTTGCAATATCTGCATTTCTATCCTCCAAAAGCGGAAATGGTATAAAAACTCCGTAAGTTCTATATATATCTACAAGCCACTCTATGTTTGCAAAATTGTTGTCTATTGTTAAACATAAAATCTGTACGTTTCTTTTTACAAATTCTTCATTGTTATTAGCAAGTGCTAAAAGGGATGAGGTTGAAGTAGCTGCAAAATTTCCCGGCTCATCTACCAGCACCACCCATTTACCCCTGAATTGCGACAATCTTATAACTCCGTCAGTTGATAAAGTAGTAAAATCCGGAGCCATCCTTCCAATAGTAATACAACCTGTATCTATATTATTTTGATTATCTATACCCATGTTTGCCTCCATCAATAAGTAATACTATATACTATGAAAACGAATGGATAAAGTGAGATAAAATGAAAAAGAAAAAGTGACAAATAAAGAATCAAGGAATCTTTATTGTCACTTCAATCTATTAATTAATTATATTAATCGGTTTTCCTTTTAAAAATGTTTCAAGGTTCTCTATGGCAAAATCCATAAGACGCAGGCGGCTTTCCTTTGGAGCCCATGAAATATGCGGTGTTATTATGCAATTTTTTGCTTTAAGAAGAGGGTTGTCAGCTTTAATCGGTTCTGAGGATACCACATCAAGTCCCGCTGCATACACCTTTCCTGAATTTAATGCATCTGCAAGATCCTGCTCTACGATAAGCTGTCCCCGGGAATTATTTATAATTATTACTCCGTCCTTCATCTTCGCTATCGTGTTTTTATTTATTATCCCCTCGGTAGATGGAAATAACGGGCAGTGAAGAAAAATTACGTCTGACTTGGCAAGAAGCTCATCCAAAGAAGAATATTTAGAATTTCCATCGTATGCTATTACATTCATTCCTAAAGCTTCAGCAATTTTAGCAGTATTCTGACCTATCCTCCCGTATCCGATGATTCCCATCGTCTTGCCTGCAAGCTCAATAAGAGGATAATTCCAGTAGCACCAATCCGCATTATTCGTCCAATCACCATTATGTACAGAATCCGAATGAGCACCTGCATGATGACAAATCTCCAAAAGCAATGCAATTGCCATTTGTGCCACAGCGGTCGTTCCATATACAGGTATGTTTGACACGGGTATGCTTCTTTCTCTTGCTGCTTTTACATCAACAATATTGTAACCGGTCGCAAGCACTCCGATATATTTCAAATCAGTACACTTTAAAATAACTTCTTCATTTAACGGTGTCTTATTTGTAAATACTATATCCGCATTTTTAATTCTCTCATAAACAAATTCTGCCGGCGTTCTGTCATAAACAGTAACATCTCCAAGCTTCTTTAATCCATCCCAGCTTAAATCTCCGGGGTTCAATGTGTATCCATCCAATATAACTATCTTCAAATTGTTCACCCCTTAATCTCTTGAATTAAACCCTGAAACTGTTAATATTTTTATTCCTAAAAAAGAATTTACATCTATTATAATATCATTGTCCGGCAAATTAATAAGCTTTGATAAAAAAACAGTAATTCCTTCTAAAGATATTATAATATATCCTTCTTCCTTTTTTGGTTTTTTTGCAAATATCTCAGGCACCTGCACAAAAGCACAATCGTTTCCTGTTCTGTACTCCGGATATTCAATGCATACATTTAATTTATTTCTCTTATATAAATAATTTTTTGCTGTATCAGTAATTTTAATAATATTTGTTATATCTCTCGACAACCTATTTCTCCTTTTCAGAATTATTTAAATTATACTATTATTAAACTGATTTGTAAATAACCCTAAGAATCTTAACGATAAAAGATACCAACTCCCCCTTATTTTAACGGCTGCAAGCACTGGAAATACTATGAGGTAAAGATTCTTTACATCATGATATTACGATATAGATAGTTCAGTCTTCCCGCTGCATTATCATAAAATAATTCGTCCATTAAAATATAAAATTTGATTTTATTCCAATCCGGTACTATGTTTAACTCATCGAAGAACATTATGACATCAAACCCTTCATACACTTTTTCTCCATACCTTCCATCAAAGTTATGCCGTAAACTTCTGTAGCAAAGAGCAATATCCTGATATTTATCAGCAATACCGCTTCTCCCTAAATCAATAAATCCATTTTCACCATATGTTGTTAATTCTACATTTAAAATTCCGTTATTACTTTTCATTAATTCAAAAACCTTATCTTTATCAGACATATTAACGCTCCTTTTTTCGCCATCGTTCGTAAATATTATACTATATACGAACAATAAGGATAATAACTTTTTAAAAATAAAATTTACTAAAATATATTTCTAAACTTTATATAATATACGGATTTCGACAGGAATTAACAATTACTTTTATTAAAAATTTCAAAATAGTTTAAAAAAGCATTATTATAGATTAATATAAATCCTATTCTTTTAAAGATGAAAGCATTAAAATCACCTTGAAGTAAAAATTCTTTACTTCAGGTTTTTTTATAGTTTATTTTATTAATGGAATTAATACTTTTTTGTCCCAAAAATGTCCCAAAGCTGTTTTTAGTCCTGTCTCAGTACCGTATGTTCTTAATAAATTAATCCTTTTTATTAAATTACAAAAGACACCAACCGTGCGGTCAGTGTCTTTCATCAAGTGGTTAATTACATATTGCTAACTTTTTCGTGCTCATGTGCTTCTTTATATTTTAAGCGAGTTGCTTTACCTCCTCTGATATGCCTTTCAGATTTGTTTTTCAGCAAAACTTTTTTTACTTCGCTTGCAGCTGGAGGGTTCAGTTTGGGAAGACGTTCTGTTACATCCTTATGGACAGTGCTTTTGCTCACGCCGAACTTTTTCGCCGTCTGCCTCACGGTAGATTCAGTACTTATAATATATTCCGCAATCTCCATGGCTCTCCGTTCTATGTAATCTTTCATTGTTAACCCCCTTTGGCTATACCGTCTTATTTACATTTTTATGCATTTCTTTGTCCTATTAGAACCTTATTGTGCTATTTAATATAGTCCATTGGATTAACATTTTTGCCGTCTACAAGCAACTCAAAATGTAAGTGTGCTCCATCTGCTGATTCAATGCTTGATATTTTTCCTACATTTCCTATTACCTGTCCCTGCTGCACCTGCTCTCCTACTTTTACAGAAGCTGTTACTAAATTGCTGTAAAGTGTTTTAATGTTATTTCCATGGTCTATAATTATTTCCGTACCCATTATTTCTGATGTATTGACTGATTCAACAGTTCCTGCCAATGCAGATTCAATCATCAAGGTATCCTTAGGCTTAATATCTACTCCTCTATGTACTCTCCATTCTCCAATTGCTTCATAATAAATTAGGTCATCCATTGTAAATTCTCTGATAACTTCACCGTCTAACGGTAATTTCATTGTGTTGATATTATTAGAATCTTCACTGTCTTTCTCGTCTTCTTTATCTTTAGCATTTTCGTAGTCTGAGATTATTCCTTCAATATATTCTCGGGGAGGATCCATATTAGCTTCGATGTTTTCATCTTCTTTTTTGTCTGCTACGTTATTCTCTTTACCGGAATTTGAAGTATATCTCCATACGATTGCTGTTGATAGTAAAACAATGCAAAGGGCAATTATAAAAAAACTTGTGTCCTTGTGTTTTAATCTAATAAAGAAATTTTTCATTTTTATTCTTGCATTTTTTAATCTGTTTTTCATTTAAACCTCCGTTACATGCTTCTTTATTATCTGCAAATAGTGTGTCCCATTTTTTTTATTTAATACAAAATTGTTCTAAAAAATTTAATTTATTCATAGTATGATAGTAAACTTACGATAAAGGGGTGGATTTTTTTGTTAAACCGTCTGATTTATGCATTACTTGTATTTATAATGCTTTTAGCAATTCCAAATTTATCATTGACTTTTTTAGAAAGTAAAATGAATATAAATAATGCATCAACTAAGGCAGAGGATAAGATTTATGATAACAGCCAAAATATAAGTAAAAAAAACGAAGAGTCGTTAAAAAAATCAAATATTGAAGAACCTGAGCTTATAAAAGTCTACAATACAAAAACGAAAGAAGTTATGGTCGTTGATTTTGAAGAATATATTAAAGGTGTAGTCGCTTCTGAAATGCCTGCGGAATTTAACTCTGAAGCACTTAAAGCTCAAGCGGTTTCAGCAAGGACATACTTATTATACAGATTAAAAAAATACCCGAACGGTCATCCTGATCATCCTGATGCGCCTGTTTGCACCGACGTACATTGTCAGGCATGGTATTCAAAGGATGATTTAATTGCCTTACATGATGAAGGTTGGTATGAGCAGTATTGGGGGAAAATAGAAAGTGCTGTTACGTCTACAAAAGGTCAAATACTAACCTATGAAAACAAGATTATTGAGCCGTTGTTTCATTCTACCAGCGGAGGAAGAACCGAAAATTCTGAGGATGTTTTTTCAGCATCTGTTCCGTACTTAAGGAGTGTCGAAAGCCCTTATGAAAGCGAAGCACCTCGTATGCACGGTTCAATTAAGCTGAATGTAGACGATTTTATAAGTAAAATAAAATCTGTATATGGTGACATAAATATTTCAAGAAATAACTTAGGTGAAAAATTTGTACTTGGAGAAGTAAGTGAAGGGGGTAAAATTAAAACAATTCTTATAGATAATACTGAAATATCAGGTCGTGAAATCAGATCTCTTTTTAATTTGAACTCTACTAATTTCAGTTTTATACAATCAGGAAATGAAATAGAAATTGTAACTACAGGATATGGTCATGGTGTTGGTATGAGTCAATGGGGTGCTGAAGGAATGGCTGATGAAGGTTACAACTATAAGGAGATTTTGAAGCATTATTATACAGGAGTTGAGATTGTCAGTATGAGGTAAGGTGGGATGACAAAAAGCATTCGCTTGCGCTGAGAATGACAATATGTTATTATTAGTTTATAAAAATTGACTTTAGAAAGGATAATGTGATGATTTTTATAAACGAAACGGCCTATAAAGAATTCAAGGAAATGTTGGATGAAGCTGATGTTGAATCTTATAATATAAGAATTGATTTAGATAGATATGGTTGCAACGGTCCTATTTTTGGAGTTTATCCGGGAGAAGCAGCCGATGATGATGATATAGATACAATTAATGACATAAATTTTATAGTCAGTAAAGCGATAAATAAGGAATTCGGCGGTTTTATAATAGTTTCAAACGAAGAAAATGATGGTCAGGGCGTAGGCCTTAAACCGATAGTTCAACCGGCATCAAGAGGCAGCAACGGTGGATGCGGTGGATGTACCGGATGCGGCGGTCATTAAACATAAAAGGATTTGTGCAATCGCACAAATCCTTTTATGTTTAATTATTTATTTTAATTTCACTTACAGTATAAACGACTGACACCAAATCAGAGATTTGGGTCATCTGCTTATTTATTAGTCTGCTACGTATGGTAGTAAAGCAATAGTTCTTGCTCTTTTTATAGCTCTCGTTACCATTCTTTGATGCTTAGCGCAAGCACCCGTAATTCTTCTTGGTAATATTTTACCTCTTTCAGTCGTATATTTTTTTAACCTTCCAAGGTCCTTATAATCTATATGTGTAGTCTTTTCCTGACAGAATTGACAAACTTTTTTACGAGGTCTTCTTTTTTGACCCATTCTGTCATTCTTGTCACCTTTATCGTATCCTTGTCTTGAACTCACTTGATTTCCTCCTTCCCGGATATTTAATTTCTGCTAAAATGGGATATCTTCATCATCTACCGGTTGGAAAATATCATTGTCTTCATCAGGAAAATCTCCGAAAAAGCTGCTATCCGGTTGAACGGGTTTTCCTTGCGGTGATGATTGACCTTTTCCGCCTCCGATAAATTCTACTCTATCTGCTATAATATCTGTTGTATATCTTTTCTCGCCTGTTTGTGTAGTATAACTTCCTGTCGAAATTCTGCCGTGAACCGCGCACTCTCTGCCTTTTGCAAGATAGTTTGCACAGTTTTCTGCCTGCTTTCCAAAAACAGTTACGTTAATAAAATCCGCTGTAGGTTTACCTTGGCTTATTGCTTGTTGCTTTTTTTCACCAAATAATTCCTTGTCTATCGCTAATGTCAATCTTGTTACAGCCATACCTGAAGAAGGTATGAATCTTAGCTCCGGATCTCTGGCTAATCTTCCAATTAATACAACACTATTCATATCTTATCCTCTTTTTTTATTAATTTGATTCATCTACAGTGATCATGTGTCTAACAAAGTTGTCGCTGATTTTACAAATTCTGTCTATTTCATTAACAGCATCTGCTCCTGCAGTAAATTCAATAAATACATAGTAACCTTCTCTTTTTTTGTCAATTTCATAAGCAAGTCTTCTTTGACCCCACTCATTGACTTTTTCTATAGTACCTTGTCTTTCAGTTATTATGTTTTTTACTTTTTCAATTTCTGCATTTCTTACATCTTCTTCTAAATTAGATAGTAAGATAAAAGCACCTTCGTATTTTCTCATTCTGAGTCACCTCCCTTTGGACTTTCGGCTCCTACTTGCACAGGAGCAAGGATAGCGTAAACATTATAGCACTTAGCCATATCTAATACAAGCATTTTTTTACAAAATGTTTATTTCCTTATTTCATATTCAGCTTTTTCATTACAATAACTGCACATTTCATTGTCAACTGCTGTTATTTGCGGCGCTGCTTCCACGTCATTTACAAAATCGTCTATTGCAATTTCAGCATGCTCTCTGCATGCGTATATAATTATATCTTCCATTTTTTCACCTCAATAAGGGCATTGAAAAAATTAAGCAGATGACCCAAATTTTAATTTGGTGTCAGTCTCTTAATTTAGTTATATTTCATATACCCTGCTTGATTTATCCCTATAAGTCATATCGAGCAAAATTCCGGGATTTACTTCTATTCTGTTTTCCTTCAGTATATTTTCTACTGTTTTATATGCTAATTGAGGAAAATTATTTTCTTTGCTTAAGTGGCCGAGGAGAACTATTTCTTTTCCTTTTTTTACCACCCTTGAAATTAAATTTCCGGCAGTATCGTTGGACATATGCCCAAAATCTCCCAATACTCTTCTTTTTAAAGGCCATGGATAAGGACCGATGAGTACCATGTCCTCATCGTGATTTGATTCAACTAACATTAAATCCGAATCCATCAGTCTATTAACAATTACTTCATTTACACAACCGGTATCGGTTACTAAGCTGATTTTTCTGCTGTTATAAAATATATTGTAGCCAACAGGATGAGCCGCATCATGGGATATGTCAAAGGGCATTATCGTTAAATCACCGACTTCCTGACATTCCTCTAAAATTTTTATATTGTGTGATTTTATTTCACCTATTAGCGGAAGCATTGCTTCCCAGGTTTTTTCATTAGCATAAATAGGCACATTTAAACGCCTTGACATTATACCTGCTCCCTGAACATGGTCTATATGTTCATGGGTAACGAAAATAGCGTCAATATTTTTAGGGTCCTCTCCAATATTAACTATTTCCTGCTGAATCTTTTTTCCGCTTAAGCCGGCATCAACAAGGATTGTAGTGTTTTCAGTTTTTATGTATTGGCAGTTGCCACTGCTTCCGCTGTATAATGAACAAAATTTTAACCTCACCTTGTCCTCCCCTTATGTACCTCAGACATTGAACTAATTCAATATATACTATCACAATTAATTGAAGTTTACAAATAATTTTATTCATTAATATATGGGTTTGCCCATTACTCAGACATTTTAATCATATAACAAATTAGATAATCATATAAATGTAAATGAGAACATTATTTTAAAAGGATATATTATGATTATTAAATTGAAATTTAAATCATTATTTATATTTACTGCTTTTATTTTAATATTAGGAATTGCTTTTAATACACTATATGACTCCGCACAGTTAGTTTCAGCCGATGAAGAGAATGATTTTATTAAATGGGTTGATTTCAGAGTATCATACGAGGCAATGGATAAGGCATTAAAGGCAGACATAAACAGCATAGATGAGGAAGTAAAATTAAATTGGGTTGAAATATTGGCATATCTCGGTACAAGGTATGGAGGTAATTTTGCCAGATACAAAGCAAAGGACATGGACAATCTCATAAACAAACTAAAAAGCGGCGAAAGCATAGAAAGTCTGACCAAGGATTTAAAGCATTACGACTATTATTATGAAGCGTATTCAGCAGTGTTGGGTAACTTCGTCGGTCCATACGAAATTCAGGTCAAGGATGAAAATGACCCCAGCAAAAAAGTATGGGTTAAAAAATACGGTCTCAAGGTATTTTCACCCATAGCTGCCGGCTACAGCTATGGTCATTACGATGACTTCGGAAATTCGAGAAGCTACGGCTTCAGGAGAGTTCATTTAGGCAATGACTTAATCGGCTCCGTAGGCACACCCATTGTAGCTGTTGAAACAGGAAGAGTAGAAGCATTGGGATGGAATCAATACGGCGGCTGGAGAATCGGAATCAGAAGTCTTGACAATATGAGATATTATTACTATGCACATCTGAGAAAGGGGCATCCCTATGTAAAATCGCTTAAGGAAGGAGATATCGTCTATGCAGGTGACGTTATCGGATACCTGGGTATGACGGGCTACAGCACACGTGAGGACGTAAACAATATAAATACCCCTCACCTTCATTTCGGTATGCAGCTCATATTTGATGAATCACAAAAGGAAGCCTTGGCTGAAATCTGGATAGATGTTTACAGAATCGTAAAGTTGTTGCACAGAAACAGGTCAGCGACGACATACAATAAAGATATCAATGAGCAGGAAAGAATATACGATATAAAATTTCATAATGTAGAATAAAATCAAAGTATAAAAACAGCACATCGTTCCGAAAAAAGGGTGTGTGCTGTTTTTTATGTTATGTTATATTCCCATAAGCTCTATGAAGCGCTGGAGTACGGCTGCTATTTCCGCTCTTGTTGCGGGAGCCTTCGGATTGAAATTATTGTCAGTGTCTCCGTTCATTATACCTGCATTTCTCAGTATTTCTATCGCTTCACTTGCCCACGGGCTTATGGTGCTGTCATCCTCAAATGATTTTGAACCTTCACCTGACGGAAGTACGTATCCCATGGCTTGTGCAAAGTTTACCAAAATTACGGCAAGCTCTTCTCTCGTTACAGGATTGTCAGGTGAGAAATTGTTACTGCCCGTTCCCCTTGTTATATTGCTTATTAAGCTCCACTCAGCATATGGTGCGTAATATGATGACGCATCCACATCATCGAAGCTGCACGATGTAAAATCAAATGCATTTATCCCTGCAATACGTCCCAGCGCCGTAATAAGCATACCTCTGTTCATATGTGCATCAGGAGAGAATTGCTCCGATGATGTTCCCGTCATTATGCCTCTGCCATATACAATTTGGATGCTGTCGACAGCCCAATGGCTGCTCACATCTCTCAATATTTCTTCAACAGTCTTACTTTCGCTTTTCGGAGGCTCTGTCGGTGCTGCAGGTGCTGCAGGTGTTGAAGGTACTGTCGGCTTAACCGGATCATCGTCATCATCGTCATCCTTGTCCGGCTTTGTGCCTGCAGTGTTTTTATATACATTCACAGTCCGGACAGGTGTTGTAACTCTATAAATTCCGAAGTCTGCAATGCTAAAATTAATTGTTCCCTCAGCAGTTACAGATATCAAGGATATTGTATAGTTACTTCCCGAGCCGCTAAGTGTTCCCTTTACAGCTGCTCCTGTACCATCTGCAATACTTATCTTATCTTCTGTAAGTCCTGTAACATCCTCACTGAAGGTAATTTTAATTCCTGTTGAATCTGCTGTACCGCTTGCTCCTCCTGTCTGTACTGCAGTGAAGCTAATGTCCGTCGGAACAATTGTGGTATTGCTGAAATGTGTACTATTCCAAATATATGTTCCTTCGGAAATTGCATTATTTGCGGCAGGAGCCGATGAAGATCCTACGGTTATGATTTTTGAAGTGACGACGATTACATCCCTGTCCCTTATCTTATTCGGAACACCGTATACCTCACTGCCTTCGTGAAAAATAATCTTTCCATAATTGTCCCCTTGTATCTCTGCATCATTGTTAAGACCAAGCGCACAAACACCACCAGGGTAAAACTCTAAAACGGAATCGTCTATTATAAGTGACGTAGGTGCGATCGTTATAGGGGAGATGAATATACCAGTTCCTGAGCCTTTATGTTCCACTTGAACTTTGCTCCCATTTATGATTTTAAATTCCGAAGCCTCTCCATACCCTCCATAACTATGGATACCTGTTGACTGAAATTTATTAGTTACTGACACGGTACTGTTGTCGAAAATCAGTTTCTCGCTATAGTATATTCCTTCGGAATTATAGTCGCCGTCAATTTTAATATAAACTTTACTATCCTTTACATACATATTTCCTTGAATAGCAGTTACATTCTTGCCCTTACTATTCAATTCCACTTCACAATCCGATATTGATATTGGACTGTCGGAAAATGAAAAGACTCCGGTTGTATAATCACCTATATTTCCGATATCCAAGCTTCCACCTGTAATTTTCAGTTCTCCAAATGAGATAATACCCAGTTCCGATGTATTCGCGATTTTAATATTACAATCCGTCGCTGTCAATTTACCATTGGATTGGATTTGGTTTCCATAGCTGTATACTTCAAAATCAATACCGTTGAGATTTAAATTGCCCTCCACTGAAATAGTGTTGCTTGAGGTGTCATGGCAAACTAATTTTCCGCCTCCGTTGACTGTCAGATCATTTTCTGCAGGTATGTTTAATTTACAGGAACCTGCAAGGTATATTGCACTGCCTGAAGAAATTGACAGAGTATGATTTGCACCAATGATTACCTCGTTATTCAATGTAAAAGAGCCGTTAATTTCAATTGTCTTTGGTATATTCTCTCTGAGTGCACTCTCCACATCAGATGCATTACTTGGAATAACTGTATCTGTTCTGGCATACGCCGTCACCGGCAGCATTGATGCAATCATGCATACAACCAGTATTAAGCAAATTCGCTTTTTTGTTTTAATCATATAAATACTTCCTCCTTATAATTTTGTTTTTAATAAAACCTGAGATTCTCTGGTCTCGTAATTTTCACATGTCAGCCACAACACGACGAACGAATGAGTCTGTAGTCGTCATCCTGAGCGATAGCGAAATTTGCCCTAACCCTATTTCTCAGAGTCTTTTTTCTGAGAAGGTCATTCGCAACGAATTCCCGATGTATACGACCAAAGGGAGTAAATACATTGGTGAATGAAACTGGGGATCTCAGCACTTCAAAGGATGAGATTCCTCACTGACGCTCGGAATGACATAGCGGACGATTTTTGTTTATTCATAGCAATGACACGAGCGGTGCTCACAATGAGAGTCCGGAGGGAATTGACAGCATGAGATGTATCAATTCATCCTCGTCGATTCGCAGCACGTTGTCCTGTGCGGCGGTACCGAAAATTAAGCTTTCTCTGTCTGCCCGTACGGACATGAACATATCATGGTCATTTAGCAGGCTGTATCGTTCGGTACCTACATGATTCTCCATATTGAGAATCATGACGCTTCCGGTTGCCATTTCCAGCCGTATACGTCTGTTTCTTTCCGGCCGCACCTTCATGAAGGATATGACATCGAAGGGTAATGCCCTCAGAGCCATGTTCACTGCCTCCTGAGGAAAAATATCCGGAATGAATACCGAATCCGGGTCAAATATAATTTTGGATCCGTCAGTGTATGCGCCGCGAAATATCAACGGCTCGCTCAGGTTGTAGTGGCGTGTGGTCTGCATACGATGACGCATATCCAGAATCAGAAAGCTGCCGCCGCTGAATTCGACAGCCAGCCGATGTTCGTCAAAAGGTACTGCAAATACAATCATGGACATTGTCATAAATATTCCTCCTTTAGGATTAAATATTGCAGTCAAATTCATAAAAAATACACCCTACGTTTATTGTAGGGTGCGGAATTAATTTTTCATATGGTACAATGTACTTTTATTTTGCTTTTTATTCAGGTAATGCTTTGAGCTGTTCTCTGGAGTTAAAATCGTACTTCTCCAGCATACTGCTTATTACGTTGCGTACGGTGTTGGGCGAAAGATGCATGCGTTCTGCAATTTCTTTGTTGGTCATATCTTTTTTTAGAAACTCCAGAATTTCTTTTTCCCGGAATGTAAGTTTTTTGCGTCCGAAAGCATCAATCCCATGTGCAAGAGTTTCATAAAGATTTCTGATTTTTTTAAGAGTGCTGTCGTCACAATTGGCATCTGGGAGCAGCTTTTTAATTCCTTCGTAGTTTTCAGCAAAGGGCAGCAGGATGCCGTCAGGCACTGCTATATCAAGTGCACCGTTCATTGCCTCGATTGCCTGTGTGTGTATTCCCAATGCTTCAAAGGTCTGTGCCCTGTACAGCTTTATGTATACCTGCGGCAGCAGATTCGGAAAAATACCGGATATACCTAACCCGAATTCACTTACTCCCAACAGCTTCTGATATTCGCCGCGACCGAGTAAAATCCTGCCGTAAATTATGAGGGCGAAGGGCTGCGTCATAATAACGAGACGCTTATCATTTATTTCGCCTTCCAAAAGCCATGGAGAAATTTCCCCATCCCTGCCAAACAGCACCATAATAAAACCCTTAGCTAAATCCAGTGTGTAACGGCACAGGTCCTCGGTGTTCTGTCGTGAGCGTTCTTCAAGAGAATTCAGGGCATTCTGCAGCATGCTCTCGTCTCCCCGCATAATTGCGATACGTGCTAAAAGAAAAATACCGCACTGATATATACTGTTCTGACGCTTACTGTCGGCAGTGAACATTGCCTTATGGCATAATATTTCGGCCTGATCAATTTCGCCCCGCAACAGATATGCCTCTGCGCGCATTATGATTTCGGCACCGCTGCCATGTCCGGAGGTCAATGTATAATATACGGGCATGCATTCTTCCATCTGTATAAGCTCCTCGTCAAGACTTCCGCTTTCTCTCCAAAACATATACAGCACCGAAGGAGAGCCGAAGGTCCATGTGCTTTTTACATTTATAAGGGTTGCGGGACCTCCCAGCAGGTCCAGAGCTTTGCGGTGCTTTTTGCTCATATCGTCGATGCGATTGTATTCCAAAAATGACAGGAGCAGCTCCATTTCACCTGACAAGGCATTTTTTTGAGCATCTGGCAGATTGCTCTGTTCGATTACTTTAAGAATTTCCTCCTTAAAGCTCAGCAGCCTTTGATTTTCATTCAGGAAAAACAGTGTAAAAGCCAACGGAACCATGGATGACGGATATTTCTTTTTTATTTCAAAGGGAGTGTTTTCCATGATATCCAGTATCATTGGCTTAGTGTGCTCGTCCACCACATCTGCAATTTCGTAGCTTGTCAGTGGCAGAGCCAAAAGCCTCTCCCACTCTCCTGAAAGATAGTAAAAGCGAAGAGTGTTTACCCTGTCGCCTGCCTGCTCAGCCAGATCGCCTCCGGTCAGATAGATGGATTTTTGTTTTTCGTCCGAGAGAAGCACAAATTGGTCCGTAAGAAAGTTCCGGAACAGTGCGTGCAGATAAAAGCGTCTTACTTCTCTGTCATGGTTTATAAATACTCTCTTTTCACGCAGGAACTGCTCCGTTTCTGCGGCACTCATGCCGGAAAGAGCCACCGCCTGTGTAAGAGAAAATCGAGGAAAAATTGAAACTGCCATGAGAAATTCCCGTTCTTTAAATTTCAGACGGCTCCACAGAGCATTGTGTATAAGATTCTGCATGCTGCCTTTCTCAAAATTACCGGTTTCAATCAGGGACAAAAGCTGCAGATAAAGCGCCATGACCCATCCACCTGTAATTTGCTTCACTTCCTCAAGCTGTACATATGTCAGGGAAATACCCGCACTTCGATAGTATGCATCAATATCATCAAGGGAAAATGCCAATACGGATTCCTGAAGCAAAAAAAAGCGGGCACTGGGCAGCATACTTCTATGTGCATCCTCGGTCAGAACCTGTGAAGCGGCAACAATGTGCAGTCCTCTGCCTCCATGCTCCGAAAGTGCGGACAGAAACATACCGTTGCTTTCAAGTTTCCATGCAGCAAAGTCATCTAACACAAGGTAAGTTTCATCCGGACAACAAATTTGTCTGAAAATTTCTCTTATTTCCGAAAGGTTATCTGCATTTGGTGTTCCTGTTGACAACAGTCGTTCGGCAGCATTCGTATCAAAAACACCTACTGAGGTACAGAAGGATTTCCATGAAGCGTTTGGTGATTCCGGTGAAAAAGTGCGCCATATAACCAGTGCCGTCTCCGGAACATGCGTATCAAAAAAATATCTCAGAGATGTTGTCTTTCCAAATCCGGAGGGCGCTTCTATCAGCGTAAGCGGATATGATTTGACGGAGTTCATACGTTCCATGATTCTCTTGGGAAAAAACAGTGTTTCGGGTTTGACCTGCTTGATTCTTGCCATATATCCCCCTTGTGCATTTTTGAGCTTAATGCGTATTTTATTTTCTTCTATTATATTTATAACAGGAAAAAATTTCAAGCAATAAAAAAACCGTAGGATGAACTACGGTAAAATTTTAACCATTATCGCTGTCGCTTCTGCCCTCGTCAGATAATCATCGGGACTGAAAACTCCTGAGCTCTTGCCGGATATGGCGCCGTTAATGTATGCTGTTTTAATTGCTTTGACCTCATTGTCACTCAATGAAGTTAAATCCTTGAAAATAGAATGGATGTCTAAATCCTTGTATTCATTGTCGTCTGTAAATATGCCGTCTATTATACATGCGGCTTCTTTTCTTGTTATGGTATCTAAGGGCTTTAATTCATATTCGTAATTGTTTAAGAGCCCATAGTTTGCTAAATCCTGAATATATTCTGTTGCCCATGGATTTATGTCCTGAGCGTCTGTAAATGGTAATTCACCGTTTTCGAAAATTGTCGATTCTTCATTTCCTATGATTTTTTCAGTTCCGATTATTTCTTCATCTTCTGCCACATTATTTTTTTGATTAAATTCATCAAATTTGTCCAATGACTTGCTGACTAAAATTAAAAACTCTTCTTTGGTTATCAGATTTTCAGGATAGAAATTTGCTGCTTCACTTACGATGCCTTCATGGTAAAGGTCCATAATTAATTTTCTTGCCCAATGGTACGCTATGTCTTCGAATACATACCTGCCGTGCTCGGTGTCACCGGTACGGGTAAGCCAGTTTCTTTCTATCCAGCCGCTTTTATCATCGTTAACTATTACCTTGTACCAATAGTATCCGTTTTGTAATACCGGTCCTTCATCAATAACAGCTAAGCTGTTAATTGCAATATCATGGATATATCTGCCTGCCGGTACGTCTCTTAGCTGATATACATCTCTCACACCGTCAGTGCGGACGTAGTCTCCCTTTTCATATAACACAATGTTTCCCGAATTTGTATATGCAGGAGTAGGAACTACTAATGATCTGCTGGGTTTTCCGGTACTTGGTAAATACGAGAAATCAATGTTATTTATTGTTTGTCCATATTCTTTTTTTGCAATGTCGTATATTAATTGCTGGTATGTGTATTTTTTTGCATAGGACGACAACATATTCGGATTGTTGCTTTGTGCCCAGCCATTGTATGCCCAAAGAGCAAAATACCAATTTTCTAATATGTTGGGGTCCATATTACCAACACATGATACGCTCTGATATGAACTCATGCTCCATTTATTAAGAAGAACATCTGCACCTGCCTCAATATTGTATATAATGTCATATTTCAGCTTGTTTGTATCATATCCGCCGTATCTGTTGTTTATTTGCATTAATCCGATACTTGTACCTGATATTTTGGGACTTCCGTCTTTATTAAAATGCTCATAAACCGATTCCACTCTTGCTATTGATTTCAAAATAACCGAAGGTATCCCTCTTTTTAAGGCAACTTCATCAATCATTTTTTCTAATTCTTCGCGTGGTGGATTATAATCGGCATATACGAATGTGTTTAATATTAACACTAAAACGAATATTATCAAAATTATTTTTCGGGCATTTTTTAATATTTTCATATTTCTGCCTCCCTGATTTTGATTTAAACCTCTTAGCTGTGAATCTGTACTCGGTCAATTAGGTTTAACACTTCTGCTTTTACACTTTTTAAAACATTCATAGAATCAATCTTGTTTACACCCTTTATTGAAAAATAAATTTTCAGCTTCGGCTCTGTTCCTGATGGTCTAAGCACCATCCATGAGCCGTCTTCAAATAAAAACTTCAATACATCTGATTTTGGGTAATTTAACTTTTCAACGTTTCCGTTTGTAAGATTTAGAACTATACCTAATTTATAATCGTAAAAATATGGTATATTCTTGCCCGCCAATATTCTGAGCTTATTTTCTCTGAAATCATCCATAATGGATCTCATTTTATTCAGACCGGTAAGGCCCGTAAAGCTCAGTGATATTGTTTCTTCTACGTAATATCCGTGTTCTTCGTATATATCCTGAAGTATATCTAATAGTATTTTCCCTTTTGTCTTATAATATGCAGACATTTCACAAATGAGCATAGATGCAATTACTGCATCCTTATCTCTTACAAATGTTCCTGCAAGATATCCATAGCTTTCTTCATATCCGAATAAAAAGCTATATTTTTTTGTTTCTTCAAAATTTTGCATTAATTCTGCTATATATTTAAAACCTGTCAACGTATTAAATGTTGACACGTTGTATTTTTCCGCTATTGCTCTTCCTATTTCACTTGTTACTATTGTGTTGACAATAGCACCGTTGTCAGGAAGCTTATTTTTTTCTTTTAATGAACTTAGAACGTAATTCATTAAAAGCGCTCCGGTTTGATTACCGTTAAGCGGCACATATTCACCTTCGTGGTTTTTTACAACAAGACCGACTCTGTCGCAGTCAGGATCAGTTCCTAAAATAATATCTGCATTTAGTTCGATTGCTCTTTTAATGGCCATTTCAAACGAACTGATTTCTTCCGGATTTGGAGATTTTACGGTTGAAAATTCAGGGTCCGGATTTTCCTGTTCCTTAACAACAAAAATATTTTTATATCCAAGTTCTTCAAGAACTCTTCTTACTAACATATTGCCGGTTCCGTGAAGAGGAGTGTATACTACCTTAGTATCTTTATCAACATCGCAATTTAAACTTAATTTTTTTATTTCATTAATATATGATGTATCTACATTATTTCCTATTAATATAATCTTTTCGTTATTTTCAAGGTCAGAACAAATTACATCTTTTAGCATAACTTTTTTAATGCTGCTTACAATAGCATCAGCATCTTGAACTACTTGTCCCCCGTATTGGTCATAAACCTTGTATCCGTTGTAATCTGATGGATTGTGACTTGCTGTTATAACGACACCGACTTTGCATTTAAAATATCTGACTGCATATGATAATTCAGGTGTGGGTCTCAAGCTTTCAAACAAATATACTTTAATATTGTTTGCCGCAAATACACAAGCTGCCTTTTCCGCAAATTCCTTTGACATATACCTTGAGTCGTATGCAATTACGGAACTTATTTCTTCATCTGTATATTTTTCTTTTAAAAAGCTGCTGATTCCTTGTGTTGCTTTTGCAACGGTAACTATGTTAATTCTATTGGAGCCGGCACCGATTTTTCCTCTCATGCCACCGGTCCCAAATTCTAATTCCTTATAAAATCTATCTTCAATTTCATGGTCGTCATTTTCAATTAATTTTAATTCTTCTTTTAATATATTATCAACATACGGACTGTCAAGCCACATTTCATACTTTTCCTTACTCATAAAAATCTCCCTAATTTAAATTAATGCCCTTTAAATAGTTCTTAAAGCTATCTCTTAAATCTTCCCTCTTAAGTGCAAAATCAACAGTTGCTTCAAGAAAACCTATTTTGCTGCCCACATCATACCTTCTGCCTTCAAATATATATGCATAAACCTCTTCAAAATTACATAGTTTTTTTAATCCATCTGTAAGCTGTATTTCTCCCCCCACTCCCTTATTAGTATTCTCAAGGATTTCAAAAATTTTAGGGGTAATTATGTATCTTCCAAGCATTGCTATATTTGAAGGTGTTTTTTCAACATCCGGTTTCTCTACCAAATTGTTGACGGAATATACCTTATCATTAATTTTTTGTCCTGATACTATTCCGTATTTGTTGACATCTTTCCGCGCTACCGGCTGAACTCCTAAAATTGTTGCATTATACTGCTCAAATACTTCCATCATCTGTTTTAAACACGGTTTTTGTGAATCAACAACGTCATCTCCCAATAAAACAGCAAAGGGTTCATTACCTACAAATGATTTTGCACAATAGACAGCGTGACCAAGACCAAGTGGGTTTTTTTGTCTCACCGTATGGATATTAATCATTTGAGAAATTTTTCTTACCTCTTCTAAAAGCTCCTCTTTATGTGTTTGCTGCAGATTATCTTCAAGTTCAACCGCTCTGTCAAAATGTTCTTCAATTGAACCCTTGTTTCTTCCCGTTATAATTAAAACATCTTCTATTCCGGAGCCGATAACTTCCTCAACTATGTATTGAATTGTGGGTTTATCTACAATTGGCAGCATTTCCTTGGGAATTGACTTGGTTGCAGGTAAAAATCTGGTCCCCAGCCCTGCTGCAGGTATAATTGCCTTTTTAATTTTCATTTTTAACCTCTATTTATCTATTTCATGTTATTCTATTTCACGGTCATAGCCGTCAATATATTAAGTGACAGTGAAACAATAATCAATAGATTAAATAATCTATTGATTATTGTTTCACTTACAGTATAAGCGCGACACCAAATATCGCATACAGCATAAGCGACCGACACCAAATCAAAGATTTGGGTCGTCTGCTTATAGCCATCAAATTTATTTTTTACAGTGAGCCGTAATTGGTTTTTATATTATCTGTAATTAAAGAGTCCTTTAATACATCCATATGTTCTAAGCTCTGTCCCGTACCTTTAGCAACGCATGATACGGCATCCTCAGCGATATGAACGATTAAGCCGGTTCTTTTTTCAAGCAATTTATCCATTCCCTTAATCAGGCAACCGCCGCCTGTCATTATAATACCTTTTTCACTGATATCCGCTGCTAATTCGGGAGGTGTCTTTTCTAACACCGAGTGAACCGCATCCGCTATAGATGTTATGGTTTCTTCTAATGCTTCAAGCATATCTGAAGTAGAAATTGTCAAATTAACCGGAAGTCCTGTTACAAGGTTTCTTCCCCTAACTTCCATATACATTTCCTCATCAGCAGGAAATGCAGCACCTATGCTCATTTTCAGTTCTTCCGCACTTCTAAGACCGATCATAACATTGTATTTCTTTCTGACATATCTTACGATAGCATCGTCACATTTATCTCCCGCAACCTTTATTGATCTGCTTACAACGATTCCTCCAAGAGATATGACTGCTATGTCCGTAGTACCGCCGCCCATATCTATAATCATATGACCTGACGGTTTTGTAATATCAAGTCCGGCACCAATCGCCGCTGCCACCGGCTCTTCTATTAAATATGTCTTTTTAGCTCCTGCATTCATGCTTGCTTCAAGGACTGCTCTTTTTTCAACCTCAGTAACACCGCTTGGAACACAAATTATTACCCTCGGCTTCATAATTGAATTTCCTACTGCTTTTTTGATAAAGTATTTTAACATTTTTTCTGTTATGTCAAAGTCAGATATAACACCATCTCTTAAAGGTCTGATGGCAACAATGTTTCCGGGTGTTCGTCCCAGCATTTTTCTTGCTTCTTCACCAACCTCAAGTATTTTATTGGTATTAATATCAATTGCAACAACAGAAGGTTCATTAATCACTATACCTTTGCCCTTGATGTATACCAACACGCTTGCAGTTCCAAGGTCGATTCCAATATCCATTCTGAACCCCATTTTATCCTCCTGTTCAATAAATTGCATTTATTAATTGTAATTTTAGTTTAATAAGGGCTATGCCCGTCATTCGTGGAACCCGCCGCCTATTGAGACGGGGTGCATCTTAATTTAGTTATAATGATAAAAATTATAACATATAACCATATTTATTTCAATTTTTTTTGTTCCTTAAATTAACATTAAAATAAATGCCTGTTTAAAAAACAGACATTTTGTTTTTATTAGCATTTTTTTAGTAGCTTTTTGATTTTTTGTACAGGATCCAACAATTCGCTTAAAGATCTGTCATAATTAAGTGTATCTACTATATTTGCAATATATTTAGACATATCTACTTCAACACACCATGGTTTATTGTCTAATTCAGGTTTTCTGTAAATCAGGTTTGTAGTAAATATTCTTGAAATAGTTCCCTCTTCATATGCTTTGTCAAATTTGGCAAATCCTTCGGTAAATAAACCAAAGGCAGAAAAAACGTATACGTTTCTTGCTTTTCTTTCTTTAAGTTTTTTAGCAACGTCAATCATTGAATCTCCTGATGCAATCATATCATCAACTACTATAACGTCCTTGCCTTCTACGTTGTCACCTAAAAATTCATGGCTGACAACCGGATTTTTACCGTTAATTATTACCGAATAATCTCTTCTTTTATAGAACATTCCAAGATCTAATTCCATAACGGATGAATAATAAATACATCTTGACATTCCGCCCTCATCCGGAGAAATAATCATCATGTGATTTCTGTCTATTTTAGAATCCGGAAAAGTTCTTACAAAAGCTTTTATCATTTGATAATGAGGATGGAAATCTTCAAATCCATGTAACGGTATAGCATTTTGAACTCTTGGGTCATGAATATCAAATGATATTATGTTTTCTACTCCCATGGATGTAAGCTCTTGCAACGCTAATGCACAATCAAGAGACTCTCTGGTAGCTCTCTTGTGCTGTCTGCCTTCATAAAGCATCGGCATAATAACTGTTATACGCTTTGCCTTACCATTCATGGCTGCAATAATTCTTTTTAAATCCTGATAATGATCATCCGGACTCATAGGTACTTCCATACCATACATTTTAAAAGTTACTCCATAATTAAAAACATCTGATATGATATATATATCCTTACCTCTGACTGTTTCATTAATCACACCCTTTGCTTCGCCTGATCCAAATCTTGGACAAACAGCATCAAGCAAGAATGTCTTTTCTTGAGAATCCTCTGAATATATAACACCGTTATTATCTTGTCTCCAAGCTTTTAAGTAGTAGTCGATTTTCGATGCAATTTCTTCACAACCTTTCATGGCAATAATTGATAAATCGCCAAAAGGATGTGGTTCTTTGTACACATAATCATTTATATCCATTTTTCCCTCCTGTTAAAAACCAATTCCATTTATCTGACTGTTAATTTCTTTTACATTCTATCAAAAATTTAATAATTGTCAAAAGAAAGTGGATTAAATTTTGTTAAGTTATCTTAACAATATGGTTGTCTTATTACAAAAATTTATGTAGCTGTTACAATACGCAGGGGAATGAAAAGGTAGATTAGGGCATAAGCAGGGAATCGAGAGCCGGGTTAGGGCATAGCAGGGGAATGCATCAAATCTGTTTACTCACTGTCGTTCGCACAGATTTGGCATTCTGTGCATTTGAATTACCAACAATTTTTTAGGAAAAATCGCCTAAAAAATTGGGTCAATTCATAAAAAAAACTATAACATCTATTCTCTTCGCTGTTATAGTTTTAAACTCATTTTTACATATATATCTTCGCTATTTGTGTAGATAAATCTTCGTATGTAAATGGTTTTTCAATTATTATGGAACCTCTTTTTGTCAGCTCTTCATAATCTGCTTGTTTTGCGTAACCGGTTATAAAAAATGCCTTTGAAACTTTATTAATCTGCTTCATTTCTTCAAAGAGCTGCTTACCGGTCATTACGGGCATACATAAATCTATTACCGAAAAAGCAATCGACCTATAATGCTGCGAATAGTAATCCAACGCATCTAAGGGTTTGTTAAATTTGACTACATCATAACCTAAATCCTCAAGAAGCTCTGCTTCTATGTCCAGTACATTTTCTTCATCATCAACAAGCATAATCAAATTGCTCCTAAAATCAATTTTTGACCTTTTGATAATTTGCTTCTTAGAATGTACCGGAAGAAAAATTTCAAATCTTGTTCCACTGTTTACATTACTCTTTACGTCTAAAAAGCCGGAATGGGATTTTACTGTTCCGAAAACAACCGAAAGTCCTAATCCGGTTCCGTTTGTCTTTTCTTTAGTTGTGAAATATGGCTCAAATATTTTCATAAATACGTCTTCACTGATGCCAACACCATTATCCTCAACATAAATTGTAATGTATTTACCCGGTTTTAATATTTCTCCATGGCTTAAAACCATTGGAGAAAAAACAACTGTGTCAACAGTACCCACTCGAATTTTACCAAACTGACTCTCTACCGCATCCTTGGAATTTAATATCAGATTAACCAATAAATTCTCAATTTGTGCTTCATCTCCAAGTATAATTTTGTTTTCAGCTCCGTAATTGTACTGGACTTCAAATTCTGAGCTGATTATGGATTCGACCATCCTGTAGGTTTCATCCATTACCTTTTTTAAATTGATCGGTTTGTTAGTGCTGCTTTCCTTTTTTGCAAACATCAATATTTTTCTTGTCAGATTAGCAGAATTTTGTGATATGTGGATGATTCTTTCGGCATATTCTTTTATTTTAGCCGGATCATCCGTCTTCTGAATCATGGTAGCATTGCCTATTATACTCATTAATTGATTGTTAAAATCATGTGCAATACCACCTGCCAATTGCCCTAAGGCGGCCATTTTTTCACTTTGTCTTTTTGCCAATTCTCGCATTTCCTGCATTTTGTACATCTCTTCGCTATCAGATGCCATTCTTAGAATTTCTTCTCTTGCAACAACTTGCATTTCTTCGCTTAACATCGTTTCCCCTTTACCAATATTTTCTTAATTTCTATCCCAATTAATATACAATGTAAAAAGAGAAAAATTTGTAGAAAAATGTAATATAACAAAATAATTTATGATAAATTAAAATAAATTATAATTCGCAAAAAAAAAGCAACATCCAACGTCAAAAGAAGCGTCAAATGTTGTTTATAATGGTGATCCATCGGCGATTCGAACGCCGGACACCTTGATTAAAAGTCAAGTGCTCTGCCTGCTGAGCTAATGGATCATAAATAATAACTTTTATATAATAACCAACTTGTCTAATCTTGTCAACTATTTATAAAAATAATTTTAATAAATAATTATAAGATTTGTAATTTTCCGATTCGCCACATAGCAAAAATTAGGTTGTCCCGCCGCCTATAGGAGCCGGGATATCTTAATTTAGTTATATATGTTGACTTATATTTTTTATTTTGTTAAAATTAAAGAAAAACGAGGTGATATATATGGGTTTTAATATGGTTGCAGCTCATGCTAAATGGCCGGAAGAAAATGATGCAATATTTGGTTTGGCGGCTAAGGCAAAGCAAGCAATTGATAAATACGGAAAAGAAAATGTTATTGACTCCACACTTGGAGCATTAGTTGATGATGACGGTAACCTAATATGTCTTGATACAGTATACAGCGAATTGAAATCCTTGCCGAATGCACAAATAGCGGCATATGCACAAGTTGCAGGTCAAGAAGATTTCTTGGAGGCAGTTCAGGATGCATGTTTTAAAGAATACAAACCCGAAGCATACATAAAAGCAGTAGCAACTCCGGGAGGAACAGGAGCAGTAAGACATGCAATATGGAATTATACAAATGAAGGAGAATCAATATTAGTATGCGATTGGTTCTGGTCACCTTATGTAACAATTTCCGAAGAATTCGGAAGAAAAGTTACAAACTTTGAGTTTTTCAATGAAAAAGGTGAATTCAACATTAATTCCTTCAAAGAAAAATTTGAGAATTTGTTAAACAAGCAAAAAAGATTAGTAACTATATTAAATTCACCAGCTAACAACCCGACAGGATACAGCTTATCCGATGAAGAATGGGATGAAGTTTTAAATATTGCAAAAGAAAATGCAAAAAATTCAGAAAACAAAATAATCATAGTAGTTGACGTTGCTTACATCGATTATGCAGGTGTTGGTTCGGAAAGAAGAAAATTCTTCTCTAAATTCTCCGATTTACCTGAAAACATATTTGTAATGGTTGCATACAGTATGTCAAAGGGCTATACAATGTATGGCATGAGATCAGGTGCGGCAATTGGTATTTCTTCCAAAGAAGAAATAGTTAACGAATTCTATTATACATGTATGCATGCTAACAGAGCTAACTGGTCAAACGGAACAAGAGGTGCGATGACAGTTATGACTAACATCGCGAAGGATACTGCAAAGAAAAAAGCATACGAAGAAGAAGTTAACAAATACAAAACCATGCTTAGAAATCGTGCTAATGCATTTGTTGAAGGTGCTCAGAAATGCGGTTTAGATATATTACCTTACAGAGACGGGTTTTTTGTAAGTATTCCTTGTGATAATGCAAAAGAAGCATCAGCTGAGTTGATTAAAGAAAACCTATTTGTTGTAGCACTAAAGAAAGGTTTAAGATTTGCTGTATGTGCAGTTGCAGAGGATAAATGCAGAATTGCACCGTCTAAAATAAAAAAAGTATTAGATAACTTGAAATAAAAAATACCGGAGTAGATATTACTCCGGTATTTTTTTCATATCAAGCAGCTTTTCTGATTTTCTTTTCCACCTTCCGGATGCGTAATATGGACCTGAAATCAACAGCCATAATAACCATCCGACCGCATAGCTTAAAAATATATATTCTTTGCCAAATCTGTCGGCTATAAAATATGCTGCGGGAATTCTTCCAAGCCATAGAGATACTATGGCACCGATCATAGGAACGACTGATTCCCCCGCTCCCCTTATAACGGCATTAATTGTGAAGACAATTGCCAATAGAGCTATAGTAGGCATTACACTATTTAAATATATCATTCCCGCCTCTATAACTGCCGGATCAGAATTAAACAATCGCAACAAATATGGTCCAAAAGGTATTATTATTAAGCAGGCAATACATACTATAACTGATAGGCCAATTGCTGTAACAGTTCCTTGATGCACTCTGTCCATACGCTTAGCACCAATATTCTGACCTGTAAACGTAGTAACTGCATTACTGAAGCTTTGAATAGGCATAAATGCAAATGTATCAATTTTATTAGCTGCATTGAAGCCGGCTATAAAATCAGAACCATAGCTGTTAACCAGTGATTGCAAGCTCATTATACCTATTGAAAATAATGTTTGCTGTATACCTGTGGGTAATCCCAATTTAAGAATTTTCTTGAAAATTTCTTTATCAAAGCTAAACTTAAATATTGAAAATCTCAGCACCTCATACTTATTACGCATGTAAATAATACCGAATACCCAGGAAACGGTCTGAGCAATTATTGTTGCTATTGCTACTCCTGCAACACCCCAATGAAAAACAATTACAAATACTAAGTCAAGCACTATATTTATTATTGTTGCTATTGAAAGAAATAATAAAGAAGACTTGCTGTCACCAAATCCCTGCAATATACCTGCATTAACATTAAAACCAAAGCTGCCTATCATACCTGCAAATATTATCATCATGTATGTATTTGCCATCGGAAGAGCATCTGACGGCGTATTTATTAATATTAATATCGGTTTAGACAAAAACATTCCTATAAATGTAATTGGTATTGATCCGACAATCATTGCTGTATATATAGTTTGAGATGTTTTCCGTACGTTATCCATATCCCCTGCACCTATATATTGAGAAATAAGAATTGTAGCTCCTATTCCAAGTCCTATAAACATAGCTGCCATCATAAAGATAATTGGAAAGCCGGTTCCTACAGCGGCCAAGGCAAGCTTTCCTACATAGTTTCCTACGACAATACTGTCTACCATATTATATAATTGCTGAAATACATTGCCTATGAGCATAGGAAATGCAAAAGTAAGTATTATTTTAAGCGGACTGCCCTCAGTCATAGTATTAATTGATTTACTGTCAATTTTATTATCATCACGATTTTCCATATAGCACCCCCACGATGAGATAATGATTAGTATACCATAACTTAATAAAAATGCAATGGGGAATCTTCGTTCTAAAAATAAAAGCACACATCCGCTGTGTGCCAAAAAAATATTTAATTTTATGATAGTATTATTCTTTAAAGCTATATTTCACTTCTGTATTTGAAACTGTGTTATTTAATTTGTTAAGTGCTTGAATTTTATATGGCAAACTATAAAGATGAATAAATCCTGTTGCATCTTTTTGGTCATATAAATCTCCTGTACTGAATGATGAAATAGATTCATTGTACAATGCATTTTCTGATACCATACCTGCAAACTTGATTGTACCTTTATACAACTTCAACTTTACCTTTCCGTTAACTGCTTTCTGTGTAGAATCTATGAATGCATCAAATGCGTCCTTTAAACCCGAAAACCACATAGCGTTGTATACCAGTTCTGCATATTTTTGTGACATCATATCTTTAAAATGTGCCGTATCTTTTTCCAATACGAAGCTTTCCAGATATTTATGTGCCTCAATAAGCAATGTTCCTCCCGGCGTTTCGTAAATGCCCCTTGATTTCATACCTACCAATCTGTTTTCTAACAGGTCGATAATGCCTATACCGTGAGTTCCGCCTATTTTATTTAAGCTTTTAAGCATTTCTTCTCCGTTTAGCTTTTTAGAATTTAATTTTACAGGTATCCCTTCTTTAAATTCAATTTCAATATATTCAGCTAAATCCGGGGTATTTTCAATCGTATTCGTCATTACCAATATTTCGTCATAATCCGGTTCAAGCCCGGGATTTTCAAGCATTCCCCCTTCATGGCTTATATGAAGAATGTTTTGATCTCTTGAATATATTTTTTCTTTTGTAATTCCATTAAGATCTATATTTTTTGATTCTGCATAATCAATTGCTTCTTCCCTTGAACCGATATCCCAGATACGCCATGGAGCTATAATTTGAATAGTCGGGTCCAAAGCTGCTATTGCTGTTTCAAGACGAACCTGATCATTGCCTTTTCCGGTACAACCGTGCGCAATGTATTTTGCCCCTTCCTTGTGTGCTGCTTCAACTAACTTTTTAGCTATTAAAGGTCTTGCATAGGCAGTACCAAGAAGATATTTACCTTCATAAACAGCATTTGCTTTAATACCCTTATAAACATATTCTTCAACGAATTCATTTACTACATTTTCTATATATACCTTGCTTGCTCCCGATGATAGCGCTTTTTTCTTTACAAATTCCATATCATCCTCTTGACCTACATTCACACAGCATGCGATGATATCTAAATCATTATAATTTTCTTTTAACCAAGGAATTATAATAGATGTATCCAAACCACCTGAATATGCTAAAACTACTTTTTCTTTTTCCATTTCATATGCCTCCAAAATATAATTATTAGTAATAGTATTAATATGCGCATTAATAGACGTATATTTATTCCTTTTTGTAATACGCAGGGGGAATGCACCTGCATAAAAAAATGCTTAGTAAAGAGCCGATGATTACACCGCGGTACCACTCTTTTTCTAAGCAATTGCTTACTCTCCATTTTAACGGTATTTAACCGTATCCTCATACTGTTAATTCTGAGAATCTCTTCATGGGCTCTCTTCGATTAAATATAACTATCAGACTCACACTCTGTTCCGACTCGCTTAAGTTAAAATTCAATTTACTCTTCCAATCATTAAATTATACATATTTCATAATTTTTATTCAATTATATGTGCGAGAATTCAATTTGTCAATAGTTATTTTTAAAAAATATAAATAAAATCTAATAAATAGTCATCAAAAAACAGATTAATAATACATGTTGTCGTCATCTTAGAGGCGGGGGGACATCTTAATTTAGTTATATTTAATGAATTGAAAAAATTATTAGTATTATGAATAAAGTGCTGTTATTTTTTGGAGAAAGGAGTATAATGAAATAGATAAAAATTTCTTAGGAGATCACAATGGATTTTGCAGAAAAACATAATAACCCCAACGGATTCACTAAAAGCAAATACATAAGAGGATTCTTAAAAAAATATTCACTTAATTATATATTAGGTATTATAGCACTTTTAATAGTTGATATTGCTCAAACAAGGGTTCCTATTATCGTTGGCGGAGTAATAGATGGAATTGAACAGCAAAGTATTGAATTATCTGCAATCAAGACATCAATTATTTTACTTTTCGTAATTGCAGGCATCATGTATGCAGGCAGAATATTATGGAGATTTTTTATTTTTGGTACAGGCAGAAGCATTGAAAGAGATATAAGAAATGACATGTTCGCTCATCTTGAGAAAATGTCTGCAAAATATTATCAAAAACACAGCCCCGGTGAAGTAATGGCATATATGACAAATGACTTGGAAGCAGTACGTATGGCATTAGCTCAGGGCATTTTGACATTGTTTGATGTAATAGCCCTCGGAACTATAACATTGTTTAATATGGTAACAGAAATTGACCCGCTTCTTACATTGGCTGCGGTTGTACCTCTTATGCTGATAGCTGTTTCAGTAAGATTTGCGGGAAAAGAAATGTTCAGCAGGTTTACAAAAAGACAGGAGGCATTTACAACCTTATCAGATTTTGTACAAGAAAACCTTTCAGGCATAAAAGTAATTAAATCCTTCGTTCAAGAAGATAAGTTTATTGAGGCATTTGAAAAAGAAAACAAAAATACCTATGAAAAAAATATGAAATTAATGAAGTTACAATCAATTATGCATCCTTTTATGCAATTAATTTCAGGGCTTGCATTAGCAGTTACCATTGGCTACGGCGGTTATCTGACTATTATAGCCAAAATAAGCTTAGGTGATTTCACTGCCTTTATTGCATATTTAAGCATGCTTGTTTGGCCAATGATAGCAATCGGTATTACTATTAATATTTTTTCACGAGGTGCCGCTTCATTGTCAAGAGTTGAGGATATATTAAATGAACCGGTTGAAATAAAGGACAATGAGCATACTGTAAAAATTGATTATATAGAAGGAAATATAAAATTTGATAACTTAAATTATAAATATCCCGACACAGACAATTACATTTTGCAAAATATCAGCTTTGAAGTAAAAAAAGGACAAACTTTAGGAATTATAGGAAGGACAGGCAGCGGGAAAACAACAATGGTCAATTTGCTTTTAAGAATATTTGACCCTGATAAAAACTCCATTTACATAGACGGAACCGACATCTTAAATATTCCTTTGAATTTACTCAGAAAAAGTATCGGCTACGTTCCGCAGGACAACTTTTTATTTTCAGATACAATTTCAAACAATATTGATTTCGGATTAAGAAATTCAGATATAGATAAAATAAAAGCGGCAGCCGAGCAAGCAGTTGTTCACGGTAATATAGTGGAATTCAAAGACGGATATGATACCGTTATAGGTGAAAAAGGCATCTCCTTGTCCGGAGGTCAAAAGCAACGTATATCAATTGCAAGAGCACTTATTAAAGATCCCGAAATACTTATACTTGATGATTCTGTTTCTGCCGTAGACACCGATACAGAAGAAAAAATACTTCACTATTTAAATGAATTAAGAAGCAATAAAACCAATATTATAATAGCCCACAGAATTTCAACAATTCAAGATTCCGACCTGATTATTGTTTTAGATGAAGGTAAAATAACTGAAGCAGGTACCCATAAGGAACTTCTGAAAAACAAGGGACTCTATTATTCGATTTATGAAAAACAATTGTTGGAAAAAATGCTGAATGAACAGGAATAGGTACATACATGGAAGATAATTTAAAGAAATATGATAAAAATTTATATAGAAGATTATTAAAATATGCTAAGCCATATCTATGGTACTTCATTTTAGCAATAGTGATTATTTTAATAATAGTTGCAATAGAGCTTTATCAACCCATTTTGTTAGGTGATGCCGTAGATACATTTTTATCTCAATACGGGAGCAAGGGAAGCAGCGAAATTTTAGACAGGAAGCACGATATAGAAGGCGTTGTTAAAATTGGCGGCATATATTTATTAACAGTTGTAATTATATTTTTTCTAAACTATGCACAGGCATTAATACTCAGCTTTGCAGGACAAAAAATAATTTATAACATCAGAATGGAAATTTTCACTCATTTGAGCGGATTGTCATTAAACTTCTTTACCAAGAACCCCATAGGTAAGCTGGTAACAAGGGTAACCAACGATACTGAAGCACTGAATGAAATGTATACAAGTGTTATAGTCAATGTTCTAAAAAGCAGCTTTGTATTGATAGGAATAATAATTACAATGATTTCATATAACTTAAAGCTGTCACTTTACACATTTACGGTAATACCTTTTATAATGCTTTTTACATTCACTTTCCAAAAGGTTTCTATGAAAATTCACAGAGATATAAGAAGTAAAATTTCCGGCTTAAATGCTTTCATTTCTGAGCACGTGTCCGGAATGAAAATAGTACAAATATTTGCAGTTGAGAATGAAGTTTTTGATAAGTTTAAAAATGAAAATGAAAAGCTTAGAATTGACCATATGAAACAGCTTTTTACATTCAGTATATATAACCCCACAAACTTCCTTATGAATATAACCGCCACATCAATACTGCTTTGGTTCGGTGGGAAAATGGTTTTTGAGGGAGTAATTTCAATAGGAACTATAATTGTTTTCCAAAGATACATAAGTAAATTCTTTGAACCGATACAGGAATTAGCCGAACAGCTTAACATTATCCAATCTGCAGCCGCAGCATCTGAAAGAATATTTGATCTATTAGATGAAGAGCAGGAAATAAAGGAAAGTGAAAATTCGGTTGAAACGGATACTTTTAAAGGAAGTATAGAGTTTAAAAATGTATGGTTCTCCTATAAAGAAGATGAATGGATATTAAAGGATGTTTCATTTAAAGTAAACCCCGGGGAAAGCATTGCCTTTGTGGGCGCAACGGGGGCAGGAAAAACCACCATTCAGAGCTTGATATGCAGATACTATGATATACAAAAAGGTGAAATATTAATTGATGGAGTTAATATAAATGATATCAGAATTTCGGATTTAAGAAAAAATATCGGTCAAATGCTTCAGGATGTATTTTTGTTTTCAGGAGATATAAAAAGCAATATAAGATTAAAAAATGAAAATGTAACCGATGAAGAGATAATTGAGGCATCTGAATACGTAAATGCCGATAAATTTATCTCAAGATTAGAAAACAAATATGACGAACACGTAATAGAAAACGGTGCGGCATTTTCAGCCGGTCAGAGACAGTTAATTTCTTTTGCGAGAACCCTGGCCTTTAAACCTGACGTATTAATTCTTGATGAGGCAACAGCAAACATAGATACAGAAACCGAAGTTTTGATACAGGATGCTTTAAAGAAAATAATGAAAAACCGGACAACATTAATTGTGGCACACAGATTATCTACAATTCAAAACTCTGATAAAATAATAGTAATGCATAAAGGCGAAATCAGAGAAGAGGGCACTCACCAGGAGCTGTTAACTAAACGAGGTATTTACTATAAACTGTACAAATTACAGTATGAAAATTAATATGGAGGATAAATTATATGATTAAAGTAGTTGCAAAGGGTACATATTTTGATGGCAAGGCCGAGGAAGTGATTGAACTTTTTAAAGAACTTGTTTCTGAAACAAGAAAGGAAAAAGGATGTATTTCCTACAGCTTATTCAGGGACGTAAAAAATGCTTCAATATTAACCATGATTGAGGAATGGGAAAACCGGGAAGCACTGGACGCTCACATGAAGACAGAACATTTTATGAGAATAGTACCGATTATATCAAAATTAAGAATAGACAGTGAATTGAACATATATGAATTGGTTATGTAAAAATTCCGGAATTTTTAAAACTATATGAAATCTATTTTGGAGGGCTGAATGGAGCAAAACATTATTGCGGTTATATGGGATTTTGATAAGACGCTTATAAGCGAATATATGCAGACGCCCATATTTGAGGATTACGGTATAGATCCAAGTGAATTCTGGAATGAAACCAATCAATTAAAAGAATATTATAAGAAACAAGGTATTAAGGTTAACCCGGATACAATTTATTTAAACCATTTTATTACATGCACAAAGCAAGGAATATTCAAAGGTCTTAATAACGAGAAGCTGTTAAGCTACGGTAAGAAGCTCAAATATTATAACGGAATACCTGATATTTTCGAAGCCATTAATAAAAACATACACACTAACGAAAATTTCAGTCATTTTAATATTGCCGTAGAGCATTATATTGTAAGTACGGGTATGGCACAAATTATAAGGGGCTCATCAATAATCGGTTATTTTAAGGATATCTGGGGCTGCGAATTTATAGAAGATGTTAAGGCCTCTGAGTTGATATGTAATGAACAGGACGCAAAAAAATATGAACCGCAAAAGAACGTATGTAATAATACAGGCACAGAAAAGGAAATTTGCCAAATAGGATATACCATAGACAACACAACTAAAACAAGAGCCCTTTTCGAAATTAACAAAGGTACTAACATTAAAGAATTACAGATTGATGTTAATTCAAGAGTAAATGAAAAATTCAGACGTATTCCTTTTGAAAATATGATTTATATAGCAGACGGTCCCAGTGACATTCCTGCTTTTTCGGTAATCAAGCAGTACGGCGGAAAGACATTTGCCGTATATCCATGCAATAATAAAGAGCAGTTTAAGCAAGTTGAGGAATTACGCAGCAACGGAAGAATTGATATGTATGCCGAAGCAGATTATTCAGAAGGCACAACCACTTATATGTGGCTGATTGAGCAGACAGAAAAAATAGCTCAGAATATTTACGACAAAAAAATGAGAGAAATAAACAATAGTACATCTTCTGTTCCAAAGCACTTAACATAAATAATGATTGTTATTACTCAATCCGAAAAATATTCGTTATATATATTTTCGACTTTTTGATATATTTGGCGGAGAGTCAGGGATTTGAACCCTGGGTACCGGGTAGGTACACTGGTTTTCGAGACCAGCTCCTTCAACCGCTCGGACAACTCTCCATGTCAGAACCTCGGTATGAGGTCCGTTAGTAATTATTTATGCTAACGGGAATATTTTTATTCTATTAAAGGCTATTGCCCAAATATTTCTTTCTTTAGTTTTAATCCGGTAGGTGTTACGGCAATTCCCCCTTGCGCTGTTTCCCTTAATTCAGGCGGAAGCTGTTTACCCACTCTGTTCATTGCCCAAATAACTTCGTCAAAAGGTATTTTGCTTTCCACTCCCGCCATGGCTACATCTGCTGTAGTAAGGGCACTGACTGTTCCCGCAAAATTTCTCTTAGCACAGGGAACCTCTACTAAGCCCGCCACAGGGTCACAAACGAGCCCAAGTATATTTTTCAAAACCATCGCTGCAGCATTTAAAGCTTGAGACGGAGTTCCACCCATCATTTCTACAACTGCCGCGGAGCCCATTGCTGCCGCTGAACCGCATTCTGCCTGACATCCGCCTTCAGCACCTGCTAATGTAGCATGTTTTGCTATTATTATTCCGACTCCTGAAGCAGTAAACAATGCATTAATCATGTCATCTTCATTCTTTTTTAACATTTCTGCCGCCGAAATAATAACAGCAGGTAAAATGCCGCAAGAACCGGCCGTCGGGCTTGCAACTATTCTGCCCATGGCTGCATTTACTTCCGAAGAGGATAATGCGCTTGCCATTGCCCTTACCATGAAATCACCGGTCAATGTATTGCCGCTGTCTGCATATTTTCGAAGCTTGTATGCATCTCCTCCAATAAGACCACTCACTGATTTAATTTCTTTTTCCTGAGCAATCTTAGATGAACTCAACATTACATGAAGATTTTTTCTCATTTTTTCAATGATATCTTCCCTGCTCAGCTCGGACTTCTCCATTTCCTCCCTTATGGTATATTCCCATATAGGTATAATTTCTGTATTACATACATCTATTAATTCGGCACCGGTTGAAACAAACATTAGTTGCCTCCTTCTATAATCGGGTTTATAAACTTAACGTTTTCTATTTCTTTTATTTCTTTAATTCTATCCATTAAGTTTTCAGAAATTAAACTGTCGGTTTCTAAAGCCATGGTTGCCATCTTGCCTTTTCCGCTCCTGAAAACTCTCATGTTGGCTATATTGATATTTTCTTTATACAATATTGATGATATTTTTGATATAACACCCGGTAAATCCTTATGATTTGTAAGTATTGTAGGACGTTCTCCTGTAAATTCCACATTTTGACCATCAATACTGATTACTGTAATGTTTCCTCCACCTATGGATGAGCCTGTTACTTCTGTTATATTACCATCATCCTTTGTTATAATAAATTTAACTGTATTTGGATGAACATCACCTGAATCCGTTTCAGTAAATATTAGCTCTATGCCCTTTTCTTCTGCAATTTTAAATGAACTTTTCAAATTATCATCCCATGGTTCCATGTTCAATATTCCTGCAACCAATGCTTTGTCTGTTCCATGACCCTTATAGGTTTGCGCAAATGAACCATAAAGCAAAAACTCTACTTTTGCGATTTTTCCTCCGGCTATAATACTTGCAACCTTAGCCAATCTCGCGGCACCGGCCGTATGAGAACTTGAAGGTCCAATCATTATTGGTCCTAAAATATCAAAAACACCATAATCCCTCATACTTATCTCCTAATTCATCTAATTATTTGTATGGATTTAACAATTTTTAAAAGTTCCAACCGCATGCTTCAGTTTCTCAACTATAGGCAAATCATAAGGACATTTTCTTTCACATTTTCTGCATCTTACGCATGCTGTTGCTTTAACAGGCAATGCATCGTATTTTGATTTGCCGTATTCAGGCAGATTGTATCTTGTTACATATGCCTCAAATATAAATACTCCCGGTATGTCTATACCCTCAGGGCAAGGTTTACAATAACCGCACCTTCTGCAAAAATTATTGCCAAGCTCCTGAACTTCTCTTTTTATTTCGTCCATTTCTTCCTGTGTCAAAGGTTGTAGGTTTTCAACTGCAGATGCATTTTCAATTACCTGCTCTACTGAATCCATTCCGGGGATTGCAACAGAGATTAAATTACTGTTAGCAATGTATTTTAATGACAATTTTTGTTTAGTAAACGCACCGCCTGCCATTGGTTTCATAGCAATTGTTCCGATACCCTTAGCCAAAGCTTGTTCAAACAATTCAGTTCCTTGTGATTCAACAGGGTTATAAGGAAATTGAATTGTTTCTATTTCATCACGCTCGATTGCTTTTAGCAGTATTTCTTTTATATGACCTGTTATTCCAATATGCTTTATTATTCCTTTTTCCTTTGCCTCCAATAATGCCTTAATTGCCCCATTTTCTGAGAATGATTTATCAAACTGTTCCATTTTACTTACATTATGAATTTGATACAAATCGATATAGTCCAATTGCATTGATTTTAAACTGCTTTCTATAGTTGCCTTCATTGAATCATAATCATGACACATTGCTTTAGTTGCTATATAAAAATTTTCTCTTCCTGCTTCTTTTAAAGCATTTCCTATATATTGTTCGCTTACGGTGTATCCTTGTGCAGTATCAATAAAATTTATTCCTCTGTTTTTGCATTCCAAGATAATTTTAGTTGCTTCTTCCTGAGTTACCCTTTGGATAGGAATTCCGCCAAACCCTAAAACGGATACTTCCATACCTGTGTTGCCCAATAAAACCTTTTTCATTCTTCTCTCCTCCTAAACGGGGACATTTCTCCTATCCTCGGAGACTTTCTTTGACAAAAAGAGATGTGTCCCCTTCCTATGAGACTCTCTCTGATAAAAAGAGATGTGTCCCCCTTCCTCTGTCGATATTATTAAATAATTATATATCAGTTAATTAAAAGCGTCAATGCATGTTAATTTAATTGCAAGGTTATGGCTTTTAGCAGGCTGCATCACCAATTACAAACAAACATCCCGTGGTTTAATTAAGCCACGGGATGTTTATATGATTTGGAAGAAGATAAAAAAAGTATTATCTGTATTATAGTTATTAACATTTTAAAGTTATTTATTCATATATTTGTTAATTTTTAATATTTATTAATAAGCATGTTTGAGGGTGATTGTTTGAAAAAATTTATTGTTTTATTGCCTGTCTTTGTATTATATATATCTGTTTTCAGATTTGTTTATTTGGAAAATGGCCTGACTGTTATAATTAACGTGTGCCTTCCTATTTTTATGGGAATAATCATCGCTACTTTATTGAACCCCTTTTTAGTGTATATCCAAAAAAGATTGAAAATTAAAAACAGATACTTAGCTATATTCTTAACTTTTTTGTTTATTATATTAATCATTGCTGTTATTGTTACAATAATTACTCCTAATATAACAAAAAGCATTAAGCATTTAATAACGGATATTCCTGTTTTATTTTATAAAGCAGACAGTTATATGTCTGATTTCGGTAATAAAAATTCAATATTAAAAAGCTATCTGATAGAAATAACCCACAAGTTTTCATCAGTTATGTCATCAATTTTAAATTTCGCCATTGAAAAAGTTATAAACATTTTTGCTGCAATCGGCAATTTACTTTTAGCTATAATTATTTCAATATACATACTGTATGACAAAGAAAAAATTGAAAAGTGGCTTTTTAAATTATGTCACACCTTTTTCGGAAAAAATGCAGCCGGTGAAATTTTTAAAATTATTCACAGCTTGTATGACAATATATCAAGCTATATCACAGGCAAAATAATCGCTTCTTTAATTACCGGATTTTTGGTTTATATAGGTTCTAAATACATAATCAAAAATCCTTACCCTGTCATTGACGGGCTTATGATAGGAGTTACAAATATAATACCCTACTTTGGAACATTGATAGGCGGTATACCTGTACTGTTAATAAATGTACTTTATAATCCGCAAAAGGGATTTTTAATGTTAATATATATTCTAATAGTTCAACAAATTGACAATCTTATAATCGACCCTCAAATTTTAAGCAGTAAGCTTGCAATCAAGCCCATCTTAATTATTATTTCCATAATAATCGGAGGTGGTTTATTTGGAGCGGTGGGATTATTTTTAGCAACTCCTGTTGCAAGCTTAATCAAGCAATTTATAGATGCCTATATGAACTATAAACTCAAAGAAAAAAACACTCATCTTTTAAATAAAAATTAGTGAATGTACACATTTGTGGATAAATCTGTTGACAAGTGACTAAAAAAGCATAAAATTTGTGTATAACTATTTTTAACAAACAGATCAAACTGTGCATAACTTATTAAAAAACGGTGAAAATATGTGGAATGATAAAAGATATCATACTTTAGATTACGAATTGAAAAAAATTTTTGGTGAAAAAGCTATAAAATTATCTATTGACGGGAGTTTCACCTGCCCTAACAGGGATGGAACAATCGGCATCAAGGGATGTATTTTTTGCAGTGAGAGAGGCTCGGGAGACTTTAATTCAGATAGAAATATATCCATAACGAATCAAATAGAAGAACAAAAACAAATAATGTCTAAAAAGTGGAAGAGCAATACCTACATTGCATATTTTCAAAGCTATACAAATACATACGATTCTGTTGAAAACCTAAAGAAAAAATTTTATGAAGCTCTCGTCTGTGAAAATATAAAGGGACTTGCAATAGCAACGAGACCTGACTGCATCGATGAACAAATTTTAGAGTTGTTGGAGGAATTAAATTCAAAAACATTTTTATGGATAGAATTAGGACTGCAGTCAATTCATGATAAGACTGCCGCTTTCATCCGAAGGGGATATGATTTAGAGCAATTTGAAAAATCATATGAATTGTTAAAGTCGAAAAATATCAGGACGGTAGTTCATCTGATTGTCGGCTTGCCTACGGAAAACAAGGAGCAATATTCAGAAACCTTAAAATACATTGCTGAAAAAGAAATTTGGGGAATTAAGCTGCATATGCTTCATATCTTAAAAAATACCGATTTGGCAGATTATTATAAGAAAAATAATTTCAAAATTCTATCCCGGGATGAATATGTCAATATTGTTTGTGACAGCCTGGAACTGTTAAATCCGTCAACGGTTATACACCGGCTTACCGGAGACGGAAAAAAGTCGGAATTAATCGAACCGATTTGGACCTTAGACAAATTAAAAGTACTTTCTGATATCGATAAAGAATTAAAATTGAGAGACAGCTATCAGGGAAAAAATTTTTCATTGTAATTTTAATGTAATACTATATATGTGGATATATTATATAATAGATGTAATAAATGCTAATTATATAGTATTTTTTATTTGATTTGGGTGACTGATATGAGAAAAACACTATTTATAATAATATTAATAATAACCCTATCCATGCTGAACACCGCTTATGCCAAAAGCTTTCCTGATGTAAATAAGGATAGCAGCCTGCAGGAAGCAGTGGGCTTATTATCAAGCTATAAGATTATGGAAGGATATCCTGACGGCAGCTTTAAACCGGATAAATATGTTACGAGAGCCGAAATGGCAAAAATAGTAACCGTTGCTGCAGGTTGGTTTGAATACTCTAAAAATATGACTTCGGTTTATGAAGATATGAACGGACACTGGGCTGAAAGCTATGTAGAGCTTGCCAATGTCCTGAATATTGTAAAAGGTATTTCACCTAATATATACGGTCCTGACAATTTAATTAAATTCGAGGAAGCTTATACTATGGTAATCAGATTATTAGGTTATACTGATGAATCCTTAGGCGGCAGCTGGCCGCAAAATTATTATGAAAAAGCATTGGAGCTGAATTTATTCCAAAACATTGACACTACAAAGGAATTTGCTTCAAGAAGAGATGTTTCCATAATGATATATAATGCTTTGAACCTGAATTTAGTTAATGTAAAGGACAATAACAAAATTACACAAACAAACAAACCCCTTTTAACATTGCTGGGAAAAAAGGAAACTAAGAATGTTAATATTGCGGATTTAAAAATTGAAAGCTTCGATTTAACGGATTATTTGTTCAATAAATGGGATATTTATTATGATATCAAGGGAAATGTTGTTTATCTGACAAATCCGAAATACAATGAATTCTCGGGAAAGGTTACAAGTTTACTTTCTAACAGAGTAATTTTTGTAACTGATGATTACGGCAATGTAAGAGCTTTTCAATTACCTAACGTTTCAATTGTTATAAACGGCGAAATGGGAAATTTTAATGACTTAGAGGACAGCCGCATAAAGGTTGTTTATGAAAATGATTCATTTAACGGTGATGTAATAGGCATAATTGCATATAAAGAAACCGATGTTATAGTTGTTGACAGGGATAATTTGTATAAAGAAGGCAGCAAATCATTTGCAGGTAAAAGCCTTCCTGTTAAAAGCAATTATGAAATAAACTACAATAAGCTGCATATATCCGGTGACGCGCAAACATTACAGGATATAAAAGAAAATGACGTTGTTTATTTCTATGAAGCTAAGGGGTCAAACAAAGCAGACGCACTTAGATTAATTGTTTTAAGAAAACAGACTGACGGAATGGTTACAAACGTTCAGGACGAAAACAAAAATACCTTTTATACTGTAAACAACATAAGCTACAAAACAGGTGACAATTTCATTTCAACAGAAAAAGCATCTGTTAATGATAAGGTTAAATTAATACTTGATAAAAACAACAATATTATAAAAATTAATATTTTAAGCTACGGAAAAAAACCGACAACATTCGGAATTGTGTTAAGCGCAACCAACAGTAAAAATAACAGTGCTTCTGCAAGAATATTTGATAAGAACGGAAATCTCAGAACATACTCACTGGCTGATAACTCAAGTGTTGTAAAGGTTACCGAAGACGGTTCAAATTTATTAAAAGAAACATCCTTAAAGAAAAATGATTTTGTGAAATTTGATCCTACAGTCAGCGATTCCGTAAAAATTATTGATTTTGTTCCTTCTCCCCATTATATCGCATATAACTATAATGAGCATGACAGGACATTGTCAAACGGATACAAAATATCATCCGATACATTTATTGTTTATGAATCAAACGGGAAATATCAATTGCTTCAGCCAAGCCAGTTAGATACCTACCTGGAAGGAAAAGCAGTTGTAGGAAGCAACGGACATGTGGATGCTCTATATTTATCAAAAGGAATAAAATCCACAAGCGCTGTAGACATACCTTCGGAAACGCCTCAAAACTATAGCGGTAAAATTTACAGCATGATTAAGGGTATAACCAAAATTAATGATACGACAAGCCATATACAGTTTTTTGAAAACAGCAATGTTTTCTCTGTTTCTAATACATCAGCAGCAGGTAAGTCAGCTCAATCCTTGATAAATAACTATGTAAAAGCTGATATAGTTAACGGTGTAATAACAGGATTGGAAAGAGTAACTCCGGAAACCGATAAGGTTAAAATTACACAGGTTTATTCTACACAAATACAGATAGACAGTATAACGTATATGGAATATGCAGATAATATAACCGTCTATATCTGTACAACAGATAAGACGGGAAATGTTATAGGTCTTAAATCCGGTTCCAAATCTGATTTAAAATCCGGCTCAACAGTACAGCTTTATGACCTGTATGGAAACTTTGACGGCATAATTGACGTAGCGATAATATACAATTAACAGTAAATAGTGAACAATGAATAGTTAATGAAAAAAAGGGCAGAACGCCCTTTTTTATATTTTACAATTGCTCACCCACTGATAATCTATAGCTTATCTATTGCAAATCAATTGCTGCTATACTATTTTAGTTGTGAAGTTTTCAATGTTCCATACATCCGTTATAAAGCTTTCATAAAAATACGGTTCATGACTGACTAACAGAATCGTACCTTTGAATTCCTTCAATGCCTTTTCCAATTCATCCTTCGCTTCAGGATCCAAGTGATTTGTGGGCTCATCAAGAACCAAAAAGTTTAATTCCTTTAATAATAACTTACACAATCTTACCTTTGCATTTTCTCCGCCTGACAAAACCTTCATCATACTTGTTATATTTTCGGTGGTTAAACCGCAGCGGGCCAATTCCAATCGAACTTCATGATTTGTTAATGAAGGATATTCGTTCCAAACTTCATTTAATGCGGTATTGGAGTTATCTTTGGAATCTTCCTGTTCAAAATAACCATACACAACATTTTCTCCAAATGTCACACTTCCGCTTATAGTAGGCAATATTCCTAATATGGTTTTTAACAAGGTTGATTTTCCTAAACCGTTTACCCCTGTTAATGCAATCTTTTTATTTCTTTCTACCTGAAAATTCATCGGCTCAGTTAATGGATGGTCGTATCCTATTACCAAATCCTTTGCATCGATTAAGAATCTGCTTGGTGCTTTTGTTTCCTTAAATCTAAATGTCGGTTTCGGTTTATCTCTGGGTTTCTCCAAAATATCCATTTTTTCAAGCTGTTTCATCCTGCTGTTTGCCATACCTCTCGTTGCAACTCTTGCCTTGTTTCTTGCTATGAAATCTTCAAGACGTTCAATTTCTTTTTGCTGCTTTTCATATTCACGCTCTTCTTTTTGTTTATTAAGCTCATATATCCTTCTGAATTCTTCGTAGTTACCTACGTATCTTGTTAAGCTTAAATTTTCCACATGATAAATGATATTACAAACGTCATTAATAAACGGTATATCATGGGAAATTAATATAAATGCATTTTCATAATTCTGCAAATAATTTGTAAGCCATCTGATATGATTTTCATCCAGATAGTTGGTGGGCTCATCCAATAAAAGTATGGTTGGATTTTGTAATAGCAGCTTCGTTAATAAAACCTTGGTTCTCTGACCACCGCTAAGCTCATCAACCAACTTATCTAATCCAATATCACCTAAACCAAGACCGTTTGCCACCTCTTCTATTTTCGAATCAATTGTATAAAATCCGCTGCTGTCTAATATTGTTTGTATTTCAGCAGCATCTTCCATCATCTTGTTTACTTCATTATCATCGGCAGCTGCCATATCTTCATATAGCTTTAAAAGCTCCTGCTCCATTTTAAACAACTCATCAAAGGCAAGACGAAGATTTTCCCTGATTGTTGTCCCCGGCTTTAATGCAGAGTGTTGATCAAGGTATCCCACCGTAACTCTTTTAGACCATGAAACTTCTCCTTCATCAGGCATTAGCTTCCCTGTTATTATATTTAAAAATGTTGACTTTCCCTCTCCGTTTGCTCCTATTAATGCCACATGCTCCCCTTTTAGCAAACGGAATGAGACATTTTCCAATATGGCACGAGCACCAAAGCCATGGGTTACATTTTTTACATCTAATATACTCATAAGAACTCCTTACTTTTGTAATTAACCTCTCATATAATATAAAATAAATACAAACTTGTAAATATGTTTTTGTTACAAAGTATTTTTTTACATTTTATTGATTTACTTTTACCAGTTTGTTATAATTAGCTAATAGTAAATATTAGGAGGACTTAAAATAAATGAACGAAAAGATAAGACCTGCCTGGGTGGAGGTAAACAGACAAAAAGCAATTCATAACTTCTCAGAAGTCAGAAGAGCTGTAGGTCCAAATGTAAAAATTTGCGCTGTTGTTAAAGCAGACAGCTATGGAATGGGTTCAATAGAACTTTCTAAAATGTATTTACAAAACAGTGTTGATATGTTGGCCGTAGCAGTTATAGGAGAGGCATTTGAGCTTAGGCAAGAAATAAAAGACAAAGATATTTTAGTCCTGGGTTATACGCCTGAAGAATTTTTTGATGATGCGATAAATCAAAATATTACGCTTACAATTTACAACTATAACCTTGCCTTAGAGCTAAACGAAGTGGCAAAAGAAATGAACAAGGTGGCAAAGATACATCTAAAGATAGAAACAGGAATGAATCGTCTTGGCTTCCTGCCTACAGAAGAGAATGCAGATAAGATCTCAGAAATTTCTAAATTATCAAATGTAAGAATTGAGGGAGCATTTTCTCATCAAGCAAAAGCCGATGAAAAAGACAAAACAACTGCTCATAAACAAGCAAAAGTATTTATAGATTTCATGAGCTTGCTTGAAAAAAGAAATGTTACTATTCCTATAAAGCATATAGCTAACAGCGCAACTATTATAGACCTTCCGGAATATTATTTTGATATGGTTAGACCGGGTATTATATTGTCCGGTTTTTATCCTTCAGATGAAGTTAACATGGATGAATACAAATTTATAATTTGTGTAACGCTGAAAGCAAGAATTGCAAATGTTAAAACAATTGAAGCCGGCGAAGGTGTCGGTTACGGACATTTATTCAGTGCAGAAAAACCAACTGTTGTCGGTACCATACCTTTAGGTTACGCTGACGGTTATTCAAGATTATTGTCAAACAAGGGTTATATTGTTGTAAAAGGGGTAAAATGCCCTATATTGGGTAAGGTGTGCATGGATCAATTCATGGTGGACTTATCTAATGTTGAAAATCCACAAATAGGTGACGAAGCAATAGTTTACGGTGACGGTACCGACGGAGCAATGACTGCTGAGGATGTGGCTAACATGAGAGGTACTATATCATATGAAGTGCTTACTAATTTAGGAAGCAAAAGGCTGCCAAAATTATATGTATAGGAGATATATTATGAACTTTGAATTAATTGAGAAAAATGATAAAGAACTGTTTGATGCAATGATGGAGGAAAAAAACAGACAAAATGTCAATATCGAACTGATAGCTTCCGAAAACTTTGTATCAGAAGATGTTTTACAGGCAATGGGAAGCCACTTAACAAACAAATACGCTGAAGGATATCCGGGCAAAAGATATTACGGCGGATGCGAATTTGTTGATAAGGTTGAAAATCTGGCAAGAGAAAGAGCTAAAAAAATATTTGGTGCCGACCATGCTAATGTTCAACCTCATTCAGGTTCAAATGCAAATTTCGGTGTATATTTTTCAGTTTTAAAACCGGGAGATAAAATATTAGGTATGGACTTGTCAATGGGCGGACACTTAACTCATGGCAGTCCGGTAAATATGTCCGGATCATATTTCAATGTAGTATTTTACGGGGTAGATAAGGAAACTGAAACAATTGATTATGACAAGGTTAGAGAAATCGCTAAGCTTGAAAAGCCTAAAATGATCGTTGCGGGAGCAAGTGCTTATTCAAGATTTATAGATTTTAAGCTTTTCAGAGAAATTGCGGATGAAGTTGGTGCTTACTTTATGGTTGATATGGCTCATATTGCAGGTCTTGTTGCAGCAAATCTTCATCCAAACCCTGTTGAATATGCTGATTTTGTTACTACTACAACTCATAAAACACTGAGAGGCCCAAGAGGCGGTATGATTCTCTGCAAAAATGAATTTGCTCAGAAAATAGATAAGGCGATATTCCCGGGTATTCAGGGCGGACCTCTGATGCATGTTATAGCTGCTAAAGCAGTATGCTTTAAAGAAGCTATGGAAGACAGCTTTAAAACTTATCAACAACAGGTTTTGAATAATGCCAAGACATTGGCTAAAGAATTAGCTGATAAAGGTTTCAGGATTGTATCAGGAGGAACTGACAATCATTTGATGCTTGTAGATCTGAGAAATAAAGGGTTAACAGGAAAAGAAGCAGAAAAGCTTCTTGATGAAATCCACATAACAACAAACAAAAACACTATTCCTTTTGATCCTCAAAGCCCATTTGTTACAAGCGGTTTAAGAATCGGTACTCCGGCAGTTACCACAAGAGGTATGAAGGAAGCTGAAATGACAGAACTTGCTGACATTATTGACAGCGCATTGAGTCAAAAAGAAGATCACAATTTGTTAAAACAAAAAGTTTTGAATTTAACATCAAAATTCATATAAAGCATGTATAACTTGGACAGCTTTTTAATATAATTTATTAAAAGGCTGTCTTTTTTTACAGCTTAATTATTTATAGCGCCGAATTAAAACATTTATTATGCAATGTCCGCAAATCGCGTAAAGTCGTATTTGACGTGGCGGAAAAATATCTTGCGGAAAAATACTTTCGGTGTTATAATCATAGAAATTTATTATAATTTTTAATAGGTGAGGAGAAGATTATGAAAAGAAAACTATCGTTATTGTTATGCCTGTTAATGGTACTTGCCAGCTTTGCAGCATGTGCTAAAAATGATGAATCTGATGTAATAAAAATAGGAGTATTTGAACCGCTGACCGGTGAAAACGGAGGAGGAGGTTTGCAAGAACTTGATGGTATTAAATATGCAAACAAAATGTATCCGGAAGTATTAGGAAAGAAAATAGAACTTGTAATAGTAGACAATAAAAGCGATAAGGGTGAAGCAACTACAGCTGTAACAAGATTAATTGAAAAAGACAAAGTTGCAGCAATTATCGGTTCCTACGGTTCAGGTGTTTCCATAGCGGCAGGAGATATAATTAAAAACGCTAAAATACCGACTATGGGTGCTTCTTGTACTAACCCGATGGTTACACAAGGAAATGAATATTATTTCCGCGCATGCTTCTTAGATCCTTTCCAGGGAAGAGTAATGGCAAACTACGCATTACAACAAGGAGCTAAAACAGCGGCTGTTATCATGCAAAACGGAGACGACTACTCAATCGGTCTTGGAAACTTCTTTATCGATGCATTTAAGGAGCTTACAGGAGACCCGAACAGTATAATTGATATTTCTGAATTTCAGGTAAATGATACTGACTTTAATGCTATACTTACAAACATTAAAGCAAAAAATCCTGATGTAATATTTGCTCCAAGCTCAGCAACAACAGCACCATTAATTATCAGACAGGCAAGAGATCTTGGCATCAACAGTTTAATAATGGGTGGCGATACTTGGGAAAATCCTGCAGTTATAGATGTAGCAGGTGTTGATGCCGAAGGTATAGTATTATCTACATTCTTTGATGAAAACGACCCGGCAACAAACGAAGCAAGAGTATTCGTTGAAGGTTATAAAAAAGAATTAGGAGATAAAGAACCTATTATTCCGGCAGTTGCGGCATTAGGATACGATGCTTACCTGTTAATAAGAGACGCAATTGAACGTGCCGGTTCAGCAGACGGAGATGCTATCAAGGATGCATTAAATGCTACAAAAGATTTTGAAGGTGTTACCGGAGTAATTAACTTTACTGGTGAAGGGGATGCAGACAAAAATATAGCTGTTATTAAAACAGTTCAGGATGGAAGATTTGTTTACATCGACACAGTTGAAGTTAAATAGTTTAATAATAGACTTACGGGGCGAACTGGTCGTTCGCCCTTTTACAATTGTTTATTCAACTGTTATTGGAGGAATGAAATATGGCATTTGTATCTTTTGAAACTTTCATGCAACAACTGGCCAATGGAATTTCTATAGGAAGCTTGTATGCTCTCATCGCCATAGGATATACAATGGTGTATGGAATTCTAAGGTTAATCAACTTCGCACACGGTGATATTTTTATGATGGCAGCTTATTTTATGATATTCAGCATGGTTAACTTTAGTTTACCATGGTACGTATCAATAATAATTGTAATAGCAGCCACTGTATTATTAGGAGTTCTTATTGAAAAAGCAGCATATAAGCCGCTTAGAAATGCTCCTCGTATGTCAATAATGATATCAGCAATCGGAGTTTCTTTTCTTTTAGAAAATTTAGCAACGTATTTATTTACAGGAGTTCCTAAGGGATTTCCTGACATAGCAATACTAACAAAAGCAATAAGCATAGGTAATATATCTTTATCGGTTGTAACGTTAATAACACCGGTAATAACAATTATCTTACTGTACGTGGTATTATTTATAACTAATAAAACAAAAATAGGCATGGCAATGCGTGCCAGTTCAATAGATTTCGAGACTGCAAGATTGATGGGAATCAATATCAACAGAGTTATTTCAACAACTTTTATTATTGGCTCAGGTCTTGCTGCTATAGGCGCAATATTATGGGGATCTAAGTATCCTTCCATAATACCTTTAATGGGTGTAATGCCTGGACTTAAATGCTTCATAGCTGCCGTATTAGGAGGTATAGGAAATACAACCGGTGCTGTTCTCGGCGGATTCATATTAGGTATGTCGGAAATAATGCTCGTTACATTCTTACCTGCATTAACCGGCTACAGAGATGCAATTGCATTTATTATATTAATTGTAGTGTTGTTGGTTAAACCGACAGGACTTCTTGGAGAGAAGGTGACTGATAAAGTATGATAAATCAAAGAAAAAATCACAATATTAAAGCTTATATATTATTGTTTATTATATTTGCAGTATTCCTTACCTTACTTGATTTAAAGTATATTGGAGATGAATATGTAAGACGTGTTTTAAACCTTGCTGCTATTTATACTATTGTGAGTGTTTCAATGAATTTAGTAAACGGATTTACGGGACTTTTCTCATTGGGACAGGCAGGTTTTATGGCAATCGGTGCATATACCGTAGCAATATTCACCGTGCCTCTTGAATATAGAGCTTCTATATTTTATGTTATACCGCAAAACCCTGTTCTTGCAGGAATTCACATTCCTTTTGTTGTAGCCATAATTTTAGGTGGGCTGTTAGCCGCTTTGGTTGCAATACTAATAGGAATACCTGTACTTCGTTTAAAAAGCGACTATTTGGCAATAGCTACATTGGGTTTTTCAGAAATTATAAGAATTGTTTTTACAAACGCTAAATCAATTACCAATGGTGCCCTTGGAATTAAAAGTATACCAAGAATGCCGACTATGTGGATTTTCTTCGGAGTAATGATTGTTTCAATTACATTAATAGTACTATTAATCAATTCAAGCTATGGAAGGGCTTTTAAAGCAATCAGAGAAGACGAGGTTGCTGCTGAGGCAATGGGTATAAACCTCTTTAAGCACAAGGTTATGTCCTTTGCAATAGGTGCTTTTTTTGCCGGTATAGGCGGCGGCTTGCTTGCTTCACTGTTAGGAACTGTTGACCCAAAACAATTTTATTTCACAATGACCTATAACTTCCTGTTAATGATAGTATTAGGCGGTATGGGAAGTATCTCGGGAACCGTCATTGCTTCCTTCATAGTTACAATCGGACTTGAAGTTCTAAGATTCTTCGATGATCCGCTGACTATTTTCGGTGTTACTATTCCAATATTCAGAGCCGGCTTCAGAATGGTTATTTTCTCAGCCTTATTAATGGTATTGGTATTATTCTTCAGAAACGGTCTCTTAGGACAAAAAGAGCTTTCATGGGGCATGGTAAGAGATTGGTTTGGACAGCGAAGGAGGTACAAACGATGAGTGTTTTAAAGGCAGATAATATTGTTATGCAGTTTGGCGGTGTTATAGCTGTCAACAACCTTAATATAGAGGTTGAAAAAGGAAAAATAGTTGCATTGATAGGTCCTAATGGTGCCGGAAAAACAACAGCATTCAACGTAATTACAGGTGTATATCAACCAACCAAGGGGGATGTATACTTTAACGGAGAAAAAATTACCGGTCTTTCTCCCGATAAAATAACTCACAAGGGTATCGCAAGAACCTTTCAAAATATCCGTTTATTTAAAAATTTGACTGTTTTAGACAATATATTAATTGCTAACCATCTGCATGTTAAAAGTAATTTCTTGTCATATACAACAAGAATGCCCTGGTCAAGAAGTGAAGAAAAAAGCATGAGAAAAAAATCCGAAATGCTTTTGGAAAAGTTAGGTCTTTTAAACTTAAAAAATGAAATTGCTCATTCGCTTCCTTACGGAGAGCAAAGAAAGCTTGAAATTGCAAGAGCCTTAGCGACAGATGCAAAGCTGTTATTATTAGATGAGCCCGCAGCAGGTATGAATCCCAGTGAAACTATGCAGCTGTCTAATTTTATTCATACCATACGTGATGAGTTTGAGCTTACTATTTTCATGATTGAGCATCATATGGACTTAGTAATGAAAATATCAGATAAGATATATGTTTTGGACTTCGGTCAGCTTATAGCACAAGGTACAGCTGATGAAGTTAAAAACAACAAAAGAGTTATCGAGGCGTATCTGGGGGTGGAAGAAGATGCTTGAGATTAAAAATTTACACGTTAATTATGGCGGAATTTCTGCTGTTAAAGGTATTACCCTCAGTGTTCCCGAAAAATCCATTGTAACACTGATTGGTGCCAATGGAGCAGGAAAAAGCACAACCTTAAGAACTATTGCAGGAATAGTTAAACCAAGTGAAGGCGAAATAACATTCTTAGGTGAAAATATCGTAGGAATGGATACCATAAATATTGTTGCCAAAGGAATTACTTTAGTTCCTGAAGGAAGAAGAGTTTTTGCCAATTTAACTGTTCTTGAAAATTTAAAAATAGGTGCTTATTTGCAAAAAGACAGCATTGATGATGATATATCGAAGGTTTATGATTTATTCCCAAGGCTTAAGGAGCGTTCATGGCAGTTAGCCGGTACATTATCCGGAGGAGAACAGCAAATGCTTGCGGTTGGCAGAGCATTAATGGCTAAACCTAAGCTTATAATGATGGATGAACCATCACTCGGTCTTGCACCCTTAATAGTAAACGGTATATTTGAAATAATTAAAGAAATAAACAAATTAGGAACTACGATACTGCTGATTGAACAAAATGCCAATAAGGCCCTGAAGGTTGCAGATTACGGATACGTTTTAGAAACAGGCAATATAAAAATGGAAGGTAAAGGGCTATATCTTTTACAGGATGAAAAAGTTAAAGATGCATATCTCGGAACAACAAAGAAATAGCAATGAAGCAGGATAAATCCTGCTTTTTATTTTACACCTCTAAGCTATAAGCTGAATCACACTTCCTGCTATAACTGAAAAGACATATATAAACAGCATTATTTTTATATTTTCTCTTATGCTCTTTCTCGCTTTAAATAATACTATTAATCCAACGCCTGCACCGGTACTTAACCCTGCCACGGCAGAGCCAAAGCTTAAGCTGCCTGATAAATGCAGCTGAGTAAGAATAATTGAAGATGCACAGTTTGGAATTAACCCTACTAATCCGGTAATCGCCGGCTGGATTATGGTATTTGTCATCAAAATCTTTGAAAGATTCTCTTCTCCTACTAAGCTTATTGCTAATTCCATAATAAACATTGTAATGATAATATATACATATATTTTAGCCGTATGCTTTAGCGCCGGTAGTATGACACCATGTTCACAATGGTGAGGATGGCTTATCTTCAAATGTTTTTGTGAATCCGATATGTTATTATTTAAAAATTTTGAAAAAGCATAATCAGCTATAAGACCGGCTATTACTGCTAATATTATTTTTGTTGCCAATAGCTTAATTACAGTACCTAAGCTGCCTGAATTGGCAAGCAGGACAGGTATTGCCTCATCAGAAGTTGAAATAAAAACTGCTATCAACGTACCCGTAGTAATAAGCTTATTATTATATAAATTAGCGGCTGCAACGGAAAACCCGCACTGAGGTAAGCTTCCAAGAAGAGCTCCCCCTGCAATTCCGTAATTTTTTAAACCATTCGAAATCTTGCCTGATGACTTGTGAACTATATATTCAATAATTAAATACGTTACGAATAAGAACGGTAATATTTTTAATGAATCAATAATTGAATGCTCTAAAATATGCAGCATATATCCTCCTGTTTGCAAGTAATTTGCATTTGCAATTATACTCTGATTGCTATTATTTGTCAACAAGGATATAAAAAGGCTGTTGAAAAAGTTTATCCTGCAAGGCGCCGGAAGACGGGCAACCGCAGCGTATTAGACATACGTGAGGATTGACCGGCTGGACGGCAACGAAGCAGGGGGGCTTTTTCAGCAGCCTAAAAGGTCGTATTTCTACGACCTTTTAATATGTTTGTATTCTTACTAATTTACTGCTTCTTTCAATGATTTTCCTGCTTTAAATACAGGTGCCTTTGAAGCTGGTATTTCTATTGTTTCGCCAGGATTTCTCGGATTTCTGCCTTGTCTTTCTTTTCTGTCTCTAACTTCAAAAGTTCCGAATCCAACTAATTGAACTTTACCGCCTGCTACTAATTCATCTTTTATAGTTTCCATGAATCCGTTTAATGCTTTTTCAGCATCCTTTTTAGTAAAACCAGTTTTTTCTGCAACACTTGCGATTAATTCAGCTTTATTCATTAAAAACCCTCCTTATTAAATTCTTTTGTTTTTTTATCTAAATTCCTAAATGGAACTTTGATTCTTCCCATAACTCATCCATTTCCTTCAGAGTCATTTGTTTTAAATCCTTTTCAGCATGTTTTTCAATGTATTCAAATCTGTTTATAAATTTGTTGATTGTTTTGTTAAGTGCAACGTCAGGATTTATATTTACAAAACGTGCAAGATTAACTAAAGCAAATAACAAATCTCCAAATTCATTTTCCATTCTGTCGGAATCATACTTTTTATACTCCTCAATAAATTCAAGAAGCTCTTCCTTTATTTTTTCGATTGCTCCTTCTGCATCTGGCCAATCGAATCCCACTTCAGCAGCCCTCTTTTGTATCTTGTAGCTTCTGCTTAATGATGACAGTGATTTCGGTACATCCTTTAAATTATCAGTATATGTGTTTAAATTCTTTTGCTTAGCTTTTGAAGACTCCCAGCTTTTCAATGCATCATCGGCATTGCTAACCTTTATATCTCCAAATACATGAGGATGACGAAAATACATTTTATTACATAGGTTGTTGAGAATGTCATTAAAATTAAAATACCCATCCTCGCTGCCAAGCTCTGCATGAAACACCACCTGAAACAGCAAATCGCCAAGTTCTTCAATTAAATTATCTACATCATCATTATCTATTGCATCCACAACTTCATATGCTTCTTCAATAACATGCTGTCTGATAGATTGATGAGTTTGTTTCATATCCCAGGGACAACCGTCAGGACCCCTCAAAATCTTGACAATTCTTAACAGATTATCAATATTATACACCGTCTTTTTTGAAATATCAATAGGCATAATGCAAAAATAGGTTGAAAATCCATATTTTTTTTCTTGATCCAGCATATAAAGAGGTATATTTTTAACTTTTTCATCCAATACATCTATATTCAATACGGTGGTTGAGTCCGGATATGTTTCCATAAGTTTTAATTTAACCGAAGAAGCCATTTCTTCATCGTAAATCTGAGTTATAATATTCATAGAATTTACGTCAAAGGAATACTCGTCTGCTTCGAGACAATCTAATATCTTTATGGATTTATAATCGGAATAACCAGATAATTTTATACATTTGTCAAGAAAACTTATTCCATCAATTATTATTATATTAATGTCGTCTTTATATTCATTTAATAGCTTTTTTGTAACAATATCACCGTAATAAGGACTTCCTGCAGTACAATAATTGATTTTTTTATGATGTTTTGATAACTCTATTATATTATCGGTTATTTTTTCATAAACTTCATCAAAAGTTTCAAATTTTTCAAAAAAAATATCAAAACTTTTTATTTTTATATTTTTTTTTAACTCATTTACGATTGGATGCCTTTCTGTTCTGATAAAAGTGGGGATATTTTCGTTTAATGCATTGTATGCCTTTACTGTCAAATCATCTATACTCCCTGCACCCAAGCCGATTATCTGGACTGTATTCATTTTATTTCCTCACAAATCTTTGTAATTTTTCTCCCTTAGGTATTAATTCTAAATCTTCTTTTGTAATTGCGCCTGTTAAAAACAAGCATATAACATACACTATACCTGCTACTGCTATAGAGCCCAAGGTTGCAAAATTTTGGCTGTTTAACAAAGATTTAAATAATCTGAAGGATACAGCTGTGACTGCAGCCATTACCGCAGTTGATAGTAAAGGTTTTGCCGTTATTTGAATGAAGTTAATTCTTACTTTAGTATCGTTAATATCAAACCAGTTTAATATTGCTACTGCAAGATAAGATATGGTTGTGCTTATTGCGGCACCCTTAATATTAATTGTAGGTATCCCTATCAATATATATGACAAAACTACTTTTACAACTAAACCAATTGCTAAGTTCTTAACCGGATGAAACTGTTTATTTATTGATTGCAGGATTGCAGTAAATGCCTGAACTACAGTAAGGAAAATAACGCTTATTGCCAATATTTCCAAAAGTGCTCCTGAACTTGCATGTTTTTCAGGTCCCAATGAGCCGTACAACAAGGCAATAATCGGCTCAGCAAGCAAGAATAAACCCATTCCGCTGGGAAGTCCTATAATCAATGACATTTTAACACCTGCATTTGCAGTTATATTGAGTTTCGTAATCTGTTTTTTTGTAAACGCCTCAGTAATAGCGGGTACTAAGCTCATAGCAACAGCTGTTGAAAAAACCTGAGGGAAATTAATTAAGGTTTGTGCTGTCCCGCTTAACTCACCGAACATATCTGTATATTGTTCAACAGTGTAGCCAATAGCCGCAAGACGATTTGAAACTATAAATGAGTCCATGTTTCCCATAAGCGGAGCGATTGAAGCCCCTATAGTAATAGGAACTGCTATGTATAAAAGTTTTTTAACTATATCCCATACGGGCTCTGTTCTGTTATTTTTAGATAGCTTAATTTCTTCCTTAATGCTTTTTCTGCTTAAGAAAAACATTAAATATATAAGTATAAATGCTGCAACTGCTCCTGCTGACGCTCCGAAGGTTGCACCTGCCGCAGCCTCCTCAAGTCCCCTTCCGACCAATACATATGCTAAATACAAACCGACAGCTACTCTGAATATCTGCTCAATTATTTGTGATATTGCTATTGGTGCCATGTTTTGCGTTCCCTGGAAAAATCCTCTGTATGCAGATAATAAAGGAACAGCAAACAAGGCAGGAACCAGAGCAAGCATTGAATAATAAGAACCCGGATAACCGATAAAGCTGACTATATTTCTTGCGAAAATTAATATAAACAAAGATGAAATCAACCCTATTAAAAACAATCCCCAAAGGGATACTTTATATACCTGATAAGCTCCTTCATAATTATGTAAAGCTCTTTTTTCTGATACTATTTTTGCTATTGCCGTCGGGAATCCGGATAAAGACACAACAAGCAATAAATTATATATATTATAGGCAGGTTGATAATAACCTATTCCTTCTGTTCCTATTAAATTTGTTAACGGTATTCTGTATATTGCTCCCAGTATTTTAACCAGTAATCCGGCTATGCCTAATATTGCAGCGCCTTTAATAAAATTTTCCTTAGACATGATAATTCCTTTCTTACTTATTTAATTTATAAATTATTATTGAATAATACTCTATATAGTATTACACATAAATGTTTGTTTTTTTTAATTTTCAACCGATTGACTTAGTTATATTATCACAATTTATTGATTAATAAAAGAAAAATTTGTAATCCAATATTATTATATCACATTACTTTTATTTTATGGTATAATTTTGCTATGTTAACCTAAGGAGAGCTTGCATGGAAACCTTAAAAGGTATGATTGTAGAAACAATTTTCAGAAATGATGAAAACGGATATACAGTGGCTGTAATGGAAACAGAGGATGAAGTTATAACTGTAACAGGAACCTTTGGGACCGACATTGCAGGTGAAACAATTGTTGTTTACGGCAAGAAAGTGAAACATCCAAAATACGGCGAGCAATTTCAAACAGAAATATATGAAACTGTTATTCCCTCAAATATTGACCAAATAGAAAATTATTTGGGCTCCGGCTTAATCAAAGGCGTCGGGAAATCTACAGCTAAAAAAATAGTTGAATTATTTAAAGAAGATTCCTTTAATATAATTCAAAATAATCCTGAAAAGTTAATGGAAATTGAAGGAATAGGCGAAAAAAAAGCAAACATGATTTCTAAAAGCTTCTTGGAGCATGCTGATATCAGAGAAATAATGATGTTTCTGCAAAACCATGATATAAGCACGGGCTACAGCGTTAAAATATATAAGAGGTACGAAAAAGACACTATTAAAATAATAACCGAAAATCCGTACAAGTTATCGGAAGATATTTACGGTATTGGCTTTAAGCTTGCTGATAAAATAGCAGGGTCCATTGGTATTGAAAAAAATTCGCCTTACAGAATTTCTTCAGGTATACGGTATGCTCTGATAGAATATTCGCTCAGAGGTCATACCTATATGCCATATGATTTACTGTTAAACACAACCATAAACCTATTAGGAATTGATAAAGAAAGTGTTGAGGATGAAATGCGCAACATGGCATTTACCGGTAAAATACATATAGAAACAATAAACAATGAAAAGGCTGTATACTATATACCATACCACACAGCAGAGGTCAATATATGTAAGGAATTAATTAACTTATCGTCTGTTAATTTTAATATAACTGAAATGGATATCATCCCATATCTTAAAAATATAGAGGGCTCATCATCAATTAATCTGTCGGATAAACAAAATGAGGCCATCATACAATCAATTATAAACGGTGTAACGGTGATAACGGGCGGTCCGGGGACAGGAAAAACAACGATCATACTTTCAATTATTAAAATATTTGAAAGTATGTACAAGACGGTATTTCTTTGTGCTCCCACAGGCAGAGCCGCCAAACGTATAACCGAATCAACAGGCAGAGAGGCAAAAACAATTCATAGAATGCTTGAATATACCTATGGCGAAATTGACAGTAATCTATCATTTAATAAAAATGAAAATTCACCTCTTGATTGTGATGCGATAATAATAGATGAAATGTCCATGGTAGATATTTTGCTGATGAATAACTTGCTTAAGGCCATTAAAAAAGGAACCCGGCTTATATTGGTAGGTGATGTTGACCAGCTTCCATCAGTAGGTGCAGGCAACGTATTATCAGATATTATAGGCTCCGGTACAATTAAGACAATACGTCTTGACACCATATTCAGACAATCTGCCGGAAGCATGATTGTGCAAAATGCACACTTGATAAATAAAGGAGAAATGCCGATATATAACAAGCAAAACACCGACTTCTTCTTTATGAGAGAGGATGCTGATGATATTGTTGATATTATTGTGGATTTGTATATTAACCGTCTGCCTTTAAAATATGATTATGACCCTGTTAAGGACATACAGGTTTTATCACCCATGAAAAAGGGCGATGCAGGTGTCATAGAACTTAATTTGAAGCTTCAGGCGGCTATAAATCCACCTGCCAAGCATAAAAAAGAGAAAATGTTCGGTAAGTACATTTTCAGAGTGGGCGACAAAGTTATGCAAATAAAAAATAATTACCAAACACAATGGGCTGTAGAAACAACGCAGGGCAAGACAGTTACCGGTGAGGGAATTTATAACGGCGATATTGGATTTATAACCTTTATTGATGAAACAGAACAAGAAGTCTACGTAACCTTTGATGAAGAAAAGGAAGTAATCTATCCCTTCAGCCAATTAGACGAGCTTATACTTGCTTACGCTACAACAGTCCACAAAAGCCAGGGAAGCGAATTTCCGGTTATTATCATGCCCATTGTCTGGGGTCCTCCAATGCTCCTGACCCGTAACCTGTTTTATACTGCAATTACAAGGGCAAAAAAATTAGTGGTATTAGTAGGCATAGAAAAATATATGCAGGAAATGATTAATAACAATAAAATAGACAGAAGATATTCAGCGCTGAGATACAGATTGGAATCTTTAGTTACAAACTATAAACTACTATCGGAAGGATTGTTTGAATGAAAGAATATGTGGATTCTTTTTTGGAGCTCATTTATCCTGAAAAAAACACCTGCTTCGTTTGTGATAAATATGATGAAGAAATAGATCAAAAATACATATGCTGCGACTGCGAAAAAAAGATTAAAAAGATTGTTCCGCCGGTGTGTGTTAAATGTTCAAAGCCGATCAACTATGATAAGTCCACCGAATTATGTCAGGAATGCGGCGGAGACGAAAGATATTTTGAAATCTCCAAATCCTTGTATGCTTATGAAGGTGTTATTAAGAATGCTATTTATAATTATAAGTACTACAATAAGCCGTATTTTTACAAGCTGTTCGGCAATTTGATAACTGATTTTATAAATAAAGAAAATTACTTAAACTATGACTATATAGTATCTGTTCCCCTTCATCGTTCAAAACTCCGCAAAAGAGGATATAATCAATCAGAGCTGTTAGCAAGACATATCTCTAACAGTTTATCCATACCATACATTGATGCTCTGAAAAGAATAAAAAGGACAAAAAAGCAAAGTGAGAAGAGTAAAGAGGAAAGAAGAAAAAATTTAAAGGATGCTTTTTTGATTAAGGCATCCTCTGATAAAATTATTAACCGCTCTGTTCTTTTGGTAGATGATATATACACAACCGGCTCCACAGTAAATGAATGTTCAAAAGCATTGATAACCTACGGAGTCAGTAAGGTTTACGTAATAACAATCGCCAGATAAATAAATTAGGATTTATGCATTAGCATAAATCCATCATCAACGGTTCATTGTTCACTGAATTATTCTTTCTTCGGTGATTATCATATCCATTTTTATATCGTGGGGTTCCGTTGGAACTTTATCTATCACTTGAAATTCATATGCCACTGCAATTACTTTTGTGTCTTTTCTTTTTTTGCTCAATATTCTGTCGTAATAGCCCTTTCCAAAGCCGACACGGTTTAAACTTTCATCAAATACGACTCCCGGAGTTATTATTAAATCTAATTCTTCCGGTTTCACCTGTTTTATTTTTTCTAATACCGGTTCATAATATCCAAAGGAATTTAAAACTAAATCATCCTTCAATTGTTTTATTTCTGACGGTATTATTTCCGTATTTTTAGTATCCGTATAAGGTATGACAACTCTTTTGTGTTCTGAAAGCATTCTTTCAATTAATTCATATGTATTTACTTCATTTTTAAATGACATATAAATAAAAACTACTTTACTGCTTTTATATTCATCTAAGGAAGTAAGCTTATTCATAATAACTTTACTTTTTTGTTCTGCTTCCTCCGGTTTTAAACCGTTTCTTATACTTAGTATTCTCTTTCTTAAATTGTTCTTATCCATATTTTCCTCTTAAAAGAATATAGAAATTAATAAATTATAGAAAAACAATATCGGTGGAGTAATAATTCTTCCCACTCCCCTGAACACTATTATAAGAAGCATCGCAAATCTAAGCTGATCATAGTATTTGTAATAGAAGTTCCAAACTTTGGCACCGCCTATGCTTCCTAAAATGTGATGTCCGTCAAGCGGCGGTATGGGTATTAAATTAAATACCATCAGTACAAGGTTAATCCATACGGTGCTTCTTAAAACTTCCATTATCACCTGAGTTGTCATGGTATTTGACATGTACATATATGTAAGCTTCATCAGTCCGACAAATAAAAAAGCTATTAAAAAGTTAGCTAACGGACCGGCCAATGAAACTATTGCATCATCTCTTCTGGGATCTTTAAAATTTCTGCGATTTATCATTACGGGCTTTGCCCACCCGAAACCAAATAAAAGTAAACACATAAATCCTAACGGATCTAAATGTTTCAATGGATTTAATGTCAGTCTCCCCTGCATTAAAGGTGTATCATCTCCCATTTTAACCGCAGCATACCCATGTGCAAACTCATGTATTGAAATTCCGAGCAATATGCCCGGAAGTATTAATAATTTACTCATTAAATAACTCATATTTCCTCCTGATTATATGATACAGGATAAAGCTTAAGAATATCTGAATTAATCCGCATAATCGGCAGTATCCTTTACTTTATATACAATTGCCGTCTCCAACCTTCGACCCTTAATTTCTGTAACCATTATTTTTAAGCCGTATTCTTCAAGCTCCATAGTACTGCCGTCTTCCGGTATTATACCAAGCACTCCGAACACAAGACCTCCGAATGTATCAAAATCCTCATCAGGCAGGCTGATATTGAGTTCTGTTGAAACATCCTCTAAATAGGCCGAACCCTTTATTTTCCATGTATCTTCATCTATTTTTTCAATCGTAGGAGGCTCAGGAGTTAAATAGTCATCGTCAAAATTACCAACTATTTGTTCAAGAAGGTCGTTCATTGTTATAACACCACTCATACCGCCGTATTCGTCAAATACCACCGCAAAATGATTCCTTGTTTTTTTCATGTTTTGGAAAAGAACGTCCGTCCTTACTGTTTCGGGTACATAATAAGCAGATTTTATTGCTTTATTCATTATGTTCTCTCTTGATTTATCCTTCAATCTGAAATAATCCTTAACATTCAAAACGCCGATTATATTATCTGCGCTGCCATCGCATACCGGGTATCTTGAATGCTTGCTTTTAGTTATTTTCTGCGCCCATTCTTCATCAGTTTCTTCTACCCACAAAATAGTTACCTCAGTTCTGTGGGTCATTACTTCTTCTGCGGTTTTATTATCAAATTCAAAAACATTTTGAATCATTTGTTTTTCACTTTCATTTATAGAACCCTTTTCACGTCCCACATCCACCATCATTCTTATGTCTTCTTCAGTAACTTCTTCATCTTCAGAATCAGGGTCTATTCCAAGCAACCTTAAAATTCCGTTAGTGGAAGCTGTTAAAAGCCATACTAACGGCGAGAACAATTTAGAAATGAAATCTAAAAATCCGGACATGAATAAAGCCAATTTCTCAGCATTTTTCATACCTACTCTTTTTGGAACAAGCTCTCCGAACACAAGGGTAAAATAAGAAAGTATCAAGGTTATTATAATAACCGAAATTGTATTGAATGTAGCTATAGGAAAATCAAAACCGGTCCTTATCAGTATATTTGTAAGCTTGCTTGCAAAGTTATCAGCAGCAAAAGCACTTCCAAAAAAACCTGCCAAGGTTATTCCTACCTGAATTATTGAGAGGAAATATGATGGCTGTAATGTAAGCTTACTTAACTTAACGGCACGCTTATCTCCTTCTGCTGCCATTTTAGCCATTCTGTTATCATTCATTGATATGACTGCTATTTCTGCTGAAGCAAAAACAGCATTGATTGAAATTAAAACTAATTGTAATATAATAGGACCCCATATCGAGCCATCTTCTACCAAAATATACCTCCTGAAAAAAATTGAAAATTATTACAAAAATGATACCATATATATTATACCCAGTCAATATTCATTTATGATAGCACATTTTTTAGTGAATAATTCAATATGGTATTGATATATTATAAGATATATTGTAAAATTATAGTAACTGTAAATACATGGAGGAAAACATGTTTCTTGAAGCATTAGTATTAGGAATAATTATCGGTTTTTTAAGAAGAGGTAAAATTTCTCGTCTTGCTTATGTTCGTTTTAATTTCAAATTTTTAATTTTTATATCAGCATTACTTTATCTTGCTATAATTGTGATGAATTTAGGTCTCTTTGATTACAGTTCAAATTTATATTCAATATTTCTTTTAATGACATATATTTTTACAGGTTTATTTTTAATAGCTAACCTAAGTATGAAGTTTATGGCGATACCTCTGATAGGTTTAGGGGCAAATTTATTAGCATTTCTGGCAAACGGTTTTAAATTCCCCTTATCATCAGAAGCAGCTGCGAAACTATATGGTACAGAAATATACGAGTTGCTGAATAGCGGTAAAATGCTATTTTTCACTCCGGCAGAAACATCTTCATTAAGCTTCTTAGGAAATATTATTACAATTGGAAACTGGATAATAGTAAGTATCGGAGACTTAGTAGCCGCAATAGGAGTTGCAATGGTAGTCCAAGCAATTATATCAGATAAATTTATTCAGAACAGAAATAGAATAACTTTTTCAAAAAATATTTTAAGATGACATATAAAATGCGCCAAATACGGCGCATTTATTTTATTATTCTGCTTATTGTTTGCCAATCTCCGTTAAGGCAGTTGCAAGTCCTGCAAGACCTTGTATTTCAGACGGAACTATAATTTTTGTAGCCTGACCATTAGCAGCTTTTTCAAAGGATTCAAAGCTTTTGAAAGTCAATACTTCTTTATCCAATCCAACCTCTTTAATCATTTTTAAACCTTCTGCCGTAGCTTTTTGAATATTTAAGATTGCTTCTGCTTCACCCTCTGCTTCTCTTATGGATGCTTCTTTCTTAGCTTCAGCTCTTAATATTGCAGCTTGTTTTTCAGCTTCAGCTTCAAGAATGGCAGATTCTTTTTTACCTTGTGAAACCAAAATTGCAGCATTCTTTTGACCTTCAGCAATAAGTATTGATTCTCTCTTTTCTCTCTCTGCCTTCATTTGCTTTTCCATAGCATTTTGAATTTCTTTAGGAGGCATTATATTTTTAACTTCCACACGATTAATTTTTATTCCCCAAGGATCAGTTGCTTCGTCTAATACAACACGCATCTTAGTATTAATTATTTCCCTGGATGTTAATGTTTGATCTAACTCAAGTTCTCCAATTATATTTCTCAACGTTGTTGAAGACAGATTTTCTATTGCAGACATTGGTCTATCAACCCCATATGTAAAAAATTTCGGATCTGTTATTTGAAAAAATATAACTGTATCAATTTGCATTGTAACATTATCTTTTGTTATAACCGGCTGTGGCGGAAAATCCACAACTTGTTCTTTCAAGCTTACTTTTTTTGCTATTTTATCTATTAGAGGCACTTTTATATGAAGACCAACACTCCAAGTAGATTGATATGCGCCAAGACGCTCTACAACATAAGCATGTGCCTGAGGTACTATCCTTATATTTGTTGCTATTAACGCAATGACGATGATTAAAAGAAAAGCTAAACCTATATATTCCATTTCTAACCTCCATTATTTTCTTTTTACTATGAGCTTTACACCTTTTATTTCAACTACAACAACCAATTCGTCTTTTTCGATTATTTCATCATTTGCGGATTTTGCCGACCATATTTGTCCTCTTGCATTTACGGTTCCTTCGTTATTTATGTTATTGATTGTTTCAATAACCTTAATCTGTTCACCTATTAAGGAATCAGCATTTGTTCTTGACTTTCCTATTTTAAGTTTTTCAACAGCAATAGGTCTTGTCAATACTAAACAAATAATTGATACAAACAGGAAAACCATGATTTGCACATAAAGGTCCAATCCTATTAAATAAACTAACCATGCAACTAAAGCCCCTATGGCAAACCAAATTGTTGTAAGTCCCATTGTGGCTGCCTCAATTATAACACATGCTGCAATTATAATAAGCCATGACCATCCAATAAAATCCATAATAAGCTCCTTTAATAAAAATATTCTTAATTAATTATATACCATATTTCAGCCAAGGTAAACAAAAAAATAACAATTAATCAATTATACCGCTTAGCGTTTGGTAAGGATTAACATAAGTATTGTAAATACTAACGGCATAATGAAGATGAGGACCCGTTGAAAAACCGGTCGTTCCTACTGTTCCTATTATATCTCCTTTTTTAACTTTATCTCCTTTATTAACCGATATTGAATCTAAATGGTAATATGATGTAAAAAGTCCCATCCCGTGGTCTATTACAACTGTATTGCCCGGAGATAAAAGTCCTTCCATTGCAAATGTAACTATGCCGTTGTTTGGTGCTTTAATCTCCGTACCTATGGGAGCAGCAAGGTCAAGCCCCGAATGTCTGGATGAGGATTGTTCATTATTTACAAATCTGATTTCTGCAAAATCAGTAGTCAACCTTCCTTCAACCGGCATAATAAAGGTACCCTCCCACAGCTTTTCAGGCGCAGAATTTGTTCTTGCCGGCTTTACAAGCTGTGCAAACTCGTAAATGGCCGTATTATCATTATTAGTTTCGTTCATTTCTTCAGAAACGGTCAGATATTGTGTTTTAAAGGATTTTTCCTTTACCTCAAAAGACTTAGCAACAGTATATTCTCCTACTTTTCCTTCGTTTATGATAGCATTTAAATCATAAGTTCCTGATGCTGCATATAAATCAACAGGACAAACAAACATACCTCTACCCTTGTATGTGTACATATCAATAGGAACCTTAACAGGTTCGGTTTTTATACTTACAGTTTCATCTAAATTTAAATTATCGACAGAAACTAACAATATATTACCCGGGTAATTATCCTTTGTTATAACCGTAACATCTGCAGGTTTATCAATACTTACCGTAAATCTGACAGTTTGATTGCCGTAACTGTTTGAGTTGTCCTTTAAAAGCCATTGTGTCTGACATTCAACATCGTATTCTCCGTCAACAGTCAGGTTATTTAAAACCTCCTGAAGATTTTTACCTGTACTGATTGGATTACCTTGGGAAAATACTCTTATCACCTGACTGTCCGGCTGTTTTTCATACTTTATATCTAATGATTCATTTCCGGTATATACTATTTCCTCATTTGATTTTGATTTTATTATTCCTTCCTTTTTCGTATAATGACCGTCTATATTCTTATATGTCCAGTCATATCCTATTTCAGGAAAATAGTTTTCTCCATTATAATCTATGTAAGAATCGTAAAGAGTATTATCAATATATACATAAGAAAAGTTTTCATTTAAAAACAGCTGCTTTGCAGCACCATCATTCACTTTGAAATTCTTGCCGTTTTCAGTTACATATATTGATTTATTCGGAACATCAAAGTTTAATTTATAATAATTTGTCTTGGAATCTTTTTTTACATTTATTTCGAAAGCTGTAAGCTTAGCAACACTAATATCTGTTTTATCATTGTTATTCAGTGCCTTTAAAATAACAGCTGCATGCTCACTATCTCCCGGTAAAACTATTTTTTCTCCGTTTGATAAATTTATAGCTTCTATTTCAGTCACCTTCTCGTTAATGCTGCAGCCTGTTATGAGCAGTAATGATAATAATAAAATAATTACTTTTTTATTCATAGCGCCTCCTCTTCAGCTTAGTCTTGGTATAAATACATGTTTTATACATATATATTTTAAGTACTTTTAATTATTCTACCATAATAAAAAGAACCCGGCAATATATGCAAGATTCTAATAAAGTCATCAATATATAGGTTGTTGAAAACGTTCGTCCTGCAAGGCACCATATTCTATCTTTCTTCTCGGTAATAGTTTATACCACAGCTTGCAGGTCGCGTATTTTTCTTTGATTTGCGTATGGAGGTAATAACCAGTATCAGTGCCGTTATAACAAACGGAAGCATATCGTAAAATGCATTTGGAAATGTAAATATATCTTTCGGGAAGTAATATTTTAATACATTGAAGCCCCCGAATATAAATGAACCGAAAATTGCCCTTAACGGACTCCATGAAGCAAAAATTACAAGTGCTACCGCAATCCATCCAAGACCGTTTACGCTGTTGCTCATCCATACTCCGCCGTTTATAATCAATGAACAGTAAGCTCCTCCTATACCACAGATGCCTCCTCCTAACAAAATATTAAAATATTTATATTTTGTTACCTTTATACCTGCCGCATCAGCTGATGCAGGATTTTCTCCTATGGCTCTTAAATTAAGTCCTGTCTTTGTCTTATTTAAATAGATACTAAGTATTATTGCTGTGATTATACCAATATACACAAAGGGATTGTACTGAAAAAATAACTGACCTAAGACAGGTATATCACTTAATCCCGATATATATATATTCTTTATTTGCTGCGATATCATTTCCGGAAGCTTTAAAGAATTGGTGTGTGAGTTTACAATCATGTATTCACCTATGAAATTAGAAATTCCTATGCCGAAAATTGTTAGCGTAAGACCTGTCACATTTTGGTCTGCCATAAATGTTACGGTAAGTACAGCATAAATTAAAGCACCCAATAAACCGGCGATAAATGCGGCTGCTAAGGCAATTAAAAAGTTATCGGTCAGATAACCCACCATAAATCCGGCACAAGCACCCATTGACATCATGCCTTCAACACCAAGATTCAGGTGTCCTGATTTTTCATTCATAATTTCACCCAATGTACCGAATAAAAGGGGGGTTCCGGCAAAAACAGCCGCTACTAAAAAATTAATAAATTTAATCATGACCTTGCTCCTCCTTTATTGCCAAAAACAAATTTATATCTTACGAAAAACTCACAACCTAATATGAAAAATAAAATTATTCCCTGCAAGACTGCAGCCGAATATGTGGATAATCCGTATGTTGACTGCATTACACTGCTTCCCTTTTCCAAGACGCTGAATAAAAATGATACTAATAATATCCCTGCGGGATTCAAATTGGCAAGCCACGCTATTATTATGGCAGTAAATCCAACACCGCCTGCTACAGATGAAGCCAGAGTCATGTCGGAGCCGGCAGACTGTATAACGCCTGTTAAGCCGCAAATACCACCGCTTAAAATCATTGTTCTTAAAATAATTTTCTTAACGTTCATTCCTGCATATCGTGCCGTAGATTGACTTTCCCCTACTACGTTTATTTCATAACCCTGCTTTGTATATTTTAAATAAATAAACATAATTACAACTAATATTATTCCTATAATCCATCCGAATTGTATACCAAAAACCTTATCTAACTGAGCATTCGTAACAAACCTTGCTATTTTCGGAAATCCTGAAGAGCCCGGGTCTTTCCAAGGACCATCTCTCAAAAATGATATTACGTGAAGTGCTATATAATTAAGCATCAATGTAAAAAGAGTTTCGTTGGTATTAAATTTCGTTTTAAATATCGCGGGAATTAATCCCCATAGTCCACCACCGATAAAGCCTGCAGCAAACATTATTACAAGTAATAGAGCATGTGGTAAATCGCTGTAAAACAGTGCAAAATATGAGGAAAACACCGCACCCATTATTATTTGACCTTCTGCCCCTATATTCCAGAATTTCATTTTAAAGGCAAGAATAACTCCCAAGGAGGACATTAAAAGCGGAATCATAATTTTTATTGTTGCCTGTATTGCCATTTTGCTTCTGAATGCACCTGATATAATTGTTCCGTACAATGCCACGGGATTATAACCGAGTATTATGATAAATAAGCCACCTGCAACCAAGGCAAAAATAAATGCCAGTATTCTCAATCTTAATATTTCAAATTGAGATCTCTCTAAGTTTTTAACAGTTCTTATAAATGTCTTACTCATCATCTTCAGCTCCTTCCATGTTGCGACCTGCCATCATTAATCCTATCTCTTCCTTTGTAGTGTTCTTTGCATCTACTATGCCCTTAACCTCACCGTGACACAAAACCATAATTCTGTCAGACAGCTCTAATAACACATCTAAATCTTCACCTATAAATAACACTGCCACACCCTTTTGCTTCTGCTCATTCAATAAATCATATATTAAATATGATGAATTTATATCGAGTCCTCTTACCGGATATGCCGTAATAAGAACGTTGGGATTTGATTCAATTTCTCTTCCTAACAATACCTTCTGCACATTTCCGCCCGACATCATTCTTACGGGCATATCAACATTTCTTGTTACTATTTCAAGCTTCTTAACCAATTGCTCCGATAATTTTCTTGCAGGTTTTTTATCTACTAAAAACCCTTTGTTTTTTTTATATGATTTAAGCATAACATTTTCAACCATTCCCATAGAGCTGACAAGACCCATTCCGAGGCGGTCCTCAGGAACGAAGCTCATGCTTATGCCTAAATCGATTATTTCATCCGGCGTTTTCCCTATTATATTTTCTTTATTACATAAAACTGCACCGTGCTTAATTTTCATCAATCCGGCTATTGATTCACACAATTCTTTTTGACCACTTCCGGCAATACCGGCAACACCTAATATTTCTCCTCTTTTAAGCTTGAAATTAATATTTTTAAGCGCTTCTCTTCCGTCTTCGCCAAATACGGAAAGGTCAACCACCTTCAGTATGGTTTTTTTATTCTCTGTTTCCGGACGCTTAATTTTCAAGCTTACAGGTCTTCCCACCATTAATTCCGTAAGCTTATTTTCATCGGTACAGCAGGTTTCAACGGTGCCGACTAAATTTCCTTTTCTCAGAATTGCAACCCGATCGCTTATTTCCATAACTTCATTAAGCTTGTGCGTTATAATGATTATGGCACTGCCCTGTTCCTTCATTTTCCTGAGAATTCTAAACAGCTTTTCTGTTTCCTGAGGGGTTAACACGGCTGTGGGCTCATCTAATATAAGTATTTTAGCACCACGATACAGAACCTTCATAATTTCTACCGTCTGCTTCTCACTTACGGACATGTTGTATATTTCTTTATCCGGATCTATTTCGAGACCGAATTTATTGCTTATCTCTGATATTTTTTCCTTAAGAATTTTGGGTTTTTGATATTTTCCCTTCGTGCCCAGCACTATATTATCAGCAGCATTGAATGCCTCAACCAATTTGAAATGCTGGTGTATCATACCTATACCCAATTTAATTGCATCGTTAGGCGAAGAAATAGTTGCATCCTTCCCTGCTATAGTTATTGTACCTCCATCCGGATAGTAAATTCCGGAAAGCATGTTCATTAACGTTGTTTTACCTGAGCCGTTTTCTCCAAGCAATGCAAGAATTTCTCCATATTTTATATCAAGGTCTATACTGTTGTTGGCAACAACACCTCCGAATTTTTTAGATATACCTTTAAGCTCTATAGCATAATTTTCTTTATTTGTCTCTATCATACTAACTCCTCTGTAAGCAGATGACCCAAATCTTGATTTGGTGTCAGTCGCTTATACTGTATGTGAAAGCAGATGACCCAAATTTTAATTTGGCGTCAGTCGCTTATGCTGTTATGTGCAAAAAAGAGCCGGCTGCTCATATGACATTTTTGCATAGCCGGCTTATTATAGATATATTATTTCACGCTAACTGTTTTAAAGTACCAGTTAATTCCTCCGGTGATTGTTGCATCATCAAGTGTTTTTCCTTCTTCTCCGACTGTGCTGCCGTCATTTGTTTCGATAACACCATCAAAAACATTGAAGCTTCCGTCAAGTATTTTTTGTTCAGCTTCTTTAATTGCCTCAGCAGTACCATCTGCTACGATATTTTCATTTAAAGGAGAAATTGCTATTAAGCCTTCCTTCATACCACCGAAATAATTTTCATTTGTCCAGTTTCCGTTTAGAGCTTGTTCTGCGGCATATGTGTAATAAGCACCCCAATTCCATACTGCTGAGGTTAAAGTTGCTTTTGGTGCATCCTTAGACATGTTCGAATTATAACCAATACCGAATTTTCCTGCCTTTTCTGCTTCCAGCTGAGGATTTGGCGTATCACAATGCTGAGCTATTACATCAACACCTTCAGCTAATAATGCCTTAGCTGCATTTGTTTCTTCTTCCGGTGAATACCAGCTGTTTGTAACTTTCACATAAATTTTTGCATCAGGATTAACTGAATAAACACCTAATGCGAATGCATTGATACCGCCTGTAACTTCTGAATTGTCCTGTCCCATTGCCGCTACATAACCGATAAGGTTTGTTTCTGTCTTTAAACCTGCAGCAATACCTGTTAAATATCTCGCTTGATAAATTCTTCCGAAATAATTATTGAAGTTTGAATCATTGCTTTTGTATCCTGAACCATGTGAGAAAATAACTTCAGGATATTCGTCTGCAAGTGCCTCCATTGTATCCATGTAACCCCAGCTTGTACCGAATATTATGTCTGCACCTTCTTCTATACATTCCAGAATTGCAGTTTCTGTTGCTGTCGGGTCTGTATCATTAACGTTGTTTTTTCTGATTATTTGGCTGTCAGATAAACCAAGTGCCTTTTGCATTTCTACTATTCCCTGATCATGTGCGTAAGTATAACCTGAACCATCTGCCGGATTTCCTATATGAATAACTCCAACTTTAAAATCCTTGTCAACATTTGTACTTCCCGGTTCTTGAGGTGTTTCTGCTGTTTGCTGTGAACAAGCTGACAGCGAAAAAATTAATATAAGTGACAAAATAATAATAAATAGTTTTTTCATTTTTTTCTCCTTATTTTTTTATATTAGTGGATAAATCAATACGAACACCCCAATAATCAGTCAAGCAACACAAATTTGTTTGCTCCTTACGTCGCACAAATTTGGTGCTTGTTGCATTTGACCTACCACTATTTTTCAGAAAAAAGACTCTGAAAAAATAGGGTTAGGGCATAAAAAATGCGTATAGATAAACTACACGCACCATTATAAAAAATTAAAACTATCAATAGTCAAACAATTTACGGTCGTTTGGTAGAAACTTTGGAACCATATTATCCACATTATATTGATGCGTTCATATTAAATTTTCTTTTGTATGGATATTATACCATATAAACAAGAGTAAGCAAGCACTTTTTTAAAGTAACTTTCGTAAATAGTCAAATGATTACAAGTTAATTCGATGTTATTGTTTGTTTATATGATAATCACGCTTTCAGTATCAATCCTACAGGACAGTGGTCACTTCCATAAATTTCAGGACAAATAAATGCATCCTCCAATTCGTCTTTTAATGATTGTGATGTTACAAAATAGTCGATTCTCCAGCCTACATTTCTTTCTCTTGCCTTTCCGAAATTTGACCACCAAGAATATGCATCTTCTTTATCAGGATAAAAATATCTGAATGTATCAATAAAACCTGCTGAAATAAGTTCCGTCATCTTGTCTCGTTCTTCATCCGTAAAACCGGCACTTTTTCTGTTGGTTTTAGGATTTTTCAAATCTATTTCTTTATGTGCAACGTTTAAATCTCCACATATGATAGCCGGCTTATTCTCTTCTAAGCTTTTCAGATATTTTCTGAAATCATTCTCCCAAATCATTCTGTAGCTTAATCGTTCAAGCTCCCTTTTTGAATTGGGAGTATATACATTCACTAAATAAAAATTATCAAATTCTAATGTTATTATTCTTCCTTCCTTATCATGCTCTTCTATTCCCATGCCGTAAGAATATGACAACGGTTTGTGCTTCGTAAATACGGCAGTTCCCGAATAACCTTTCTTCTCCGCATAATTCCAGAAATCATAATACCCTTCTAAGTTTAAATCAATTTGACCTTCCTGAAGTTTTGTTTCCTGTACACAAAATATATCTGCATCCAAATCTTTAAATATATCAACAAAGCCCTTATTTACACATGCTCTTAAGCCATTTACATTCCAAGATATTAATTTCATAAAAATCTCCTATTGATAATCGGTGACGGTTATTCGTCACACTTAAGCACGCCTGCCTGTGAAAAATTTTCAAAATCCATTTCTCTTATTATTATTTTTACTGCTTCCTTAGGGCAATTAGCTGTTTCACAAATAGCTTCGGTAACCTTTTGGGCTAAAGCCCTCTTTTGTTCCAATGTTCTTCCTTTTAACATTTCTACTTGTACTATCGGCATATTAAATCCTCCTATAATTTTAGCTATTCAATTATTTTTTTGTTTATATATTGAGACAGTGTAGTAAAAAGCATCGATTGGTACAAAACATTAAATTCAATGATGTCTCCAAGCTTGTATTCTCTTTCACTGTCATGAATATCCAATATTGTATGGTCACTGCTTGCACCTAATACAATAATATTTTTATCTTTCGGCACTAACTTGGATGAATCACCTACATCCTGATTTCCTAAACCGATTAATGCTCTTTTTCTTATGCCCCTGTCTTCATAATGACCATATTCTCCGAACGCATTAACCATAAGCTCACCAATCGGATAAGTGGGTTTTTCGTTAATCTCTATTATTTGCGCTTTTAAAACGAATGTATCCTTATCAAGCCCATTTATATCCGTGTCCCAATACAAGGGTAAATCCTGCGTATTATTTATTCCCTCTCCTATACGAAGATGATTTATTTTTTTCGGGACGCCGCCCTTAATTAACAGTGGTAACGTAGTAGTTCCGCCACCTGATATTATATGTAATTTTCTTTGCAGAATTTTTTCTATTTGTTCCGCTGCGTCGGATAATTCCGTTAAATTCTTTAATGTAGGCGCTACAGACCCGTAACAGTTTAAGTTAGCTCCGATGCCTTCAAGAATAAGATTCTTAAGCTCGTATTCAACAAGCTTAGATAATTCAATCAGTTCATTCCTGTAAAATACACCTTCTCTTAAATCTCCAAGGTCGTACATTATAATAACGCCGTATTTCTTATTTTGTTTTTCTGCTTCTTGATTTAATTTAATCAATGTTTCTTTTTCTGATATAAGGCACATTTCGCTGTATTTAACAACGTCCTCTAATTCACAAAACATTGGAATTCTAACAAGCAGCAGAGGTACATTCGTATTTGCTTCCTTTAAATTCTTAAGCTGCTCTATTCTGGAGCTTCCCAACTGCGTACAGCCGCCTTCCGCCATTGCTTTTGCAGCTTCTACAATTCCTCCGAAACCCTTTATTATACCGGCTACTTCGATTCCTTCAGCTTTGCATAAATTAGTGACTATTTCAGTATTTGTGCGCATTTTATTCAGATTAACTTCAAGAACAGGATACTTATCCATACTAAACCCCTCACTTTTTATTATTTCTTAGCTCTATAAAAAAATCCTTTAATAGATTTGAGCACTCCTCATGCAATACTCCAAATTTTATATCTATTTGATGATTAAATTCTTCGGTCTGAACAATATTTATAACCGATCCACAGGCACCTGTTTTATAATCCGGAGCACCAATTATTAATTTTTCAACTCTTGCATTAACCAAGGCACCGGCACACATAGAGCAGGGCTCTAAGGTTACATACATAGTACACCCGGGCAGACGCCATCCCCCTAAGTTTTTACAGGCATCCCTTATGGCCGAAATTTCTGCATGTAAGGTAGCATCCTTCAAGGTTTCCTTTTGATTATAGCCTCTGCCTATGATTTCCCCGTTTCTTACTATAACGGCACCTATCGGCACCTCATCAATTTCATAGGCCTTATACGCTTCTTTTAAAGCTTCTTTCATAAAATATTCATCCATTTTTCTACCCGTTAACTTCATTTATATTATTATAGTTTATCATCAACTTGCAAGTCAATACATATGTCTTATATTCCCTATATATTACCTATTTACTTTGGTGCTCAATAAGGTATAATTAAATTAAGGAAATTGGGGAACAATTTTAGGAATTTTTCGGTCTAATAAATAAGGAAGTATGTCTATTGGCAGAAGAAAACAGGAGGACGTATGATAATTAAAAAAATTGCTGTATTAGGATTGTGTATAAGCTTAAGCATAAACTCGGTAGCATATGCAGGAGTATTAGATTCAATAATAGACGAATCTTCGGTAGTGGAAGATTTAAATACTGAAAAGTTAAATGCAGAAGATAAGGATACAGATGAGGAGCCCGCTGCTGTAACAGTTAAATTCTCCGATATAAACGGACATTGGGCAAAAAATTGGATAAATGAAGCCGTTAAGCTTGGTTTTGTTTCCGGCTACGATGATGGTACGTTTAAACCGGACAGAACAATAACAAGAGCAGAATTTTCAAAGTTACTGAACGGTGCTTTAAAAACTGAAAAAAAAGCAAATATCGGCTTTTCTGATGTAAAAAACAATGAATGGTTTTATGATGAAGTTCGTAAATCTGTTGCTTCAGGGTTTTTTTCAGGATATGAAGATAATACATTCAGACCTAACAATCCTATAAAAAGAGAAGAGGTTGCAAAGGTTGTAAGCAGTGCTATTACAACCGGCGGAGTAGATGGAGAAGGTGCAACGCTTTTATCAGATTACACTGCCGTACAGGAATGGGCCAAGCCAAGCGTCAATGCGGTTTATAACAAGGGATACATACTCGGTTATCCCGATAAAACCTACGGCCCGTCAAAAGCTTTAACTCGAGCTGAAGCAGTTAAAATTATTTATGAAATAATAGAAAATGAAAATATAGAATACGGATTCAATATTACCAACTACAATGAATTGTATACCAGTGCCGTAGTGGTTGGAGATATTAATATATTAGAATCAGTGGGAACAGGAAATGTTTATTTAAAAAACGTTGTTGTTCTTGGAGATATAGTAATTCATGCAAGCAGGGTCAATACCGTTCAATTAACAGATGTAACAGCAAGAAATATAGTTGTTACGGACGAAAACAACCCGGTAAAGATTGTTTACGGACAATAATATTAATATATAAGAAACACAACTAAAGAAAAACTCCTGGCAAGGAGTTTTTTCTTACATATTTTAAAATATAAAAATGCTACTTTAATAATGGAAAGTTTAAACGAAATATAGTTCCTTTTCCTACTTGACTTTCAGCATCAAGTTTTCCACCTTGCATTTGAACAAGCTTTTTAACGATTACTAAACCTAAACCGGTACCTTTAATTTCTAAATCAGAATTACGTTGATTTTTCCCTCTGTAAAACCTCTCCCAAATATGAGGTAATTCTTCGGGGGGAATACCAATGCCATTATCTTCAATTTTAAGCTGTACCTCATCATTATACGACTCTATTTCTACTTTGATAATTCCATTATCAGTTGAATTAATTGCATTTTTAAGCAGATTCCTAATAATTTGTTCCATTCGGTCAACATCACCTATTATAAAGATATCATCTGATTTTTTGTTAAACAATATTTTATTATTGTTACCTTTAGCTAAATTCTCCATAGACATAACTACCCCATGAGCTAGTGAAGCTAAATCTAAAGGTAATTTTTCTACCGTAATGTCACCGCTTTCTATACGACTTAAGGACAATATATCATCAACAAGTCTGGTGATATGTATTGTTTGAGAGTAAATCATATCTAAATACTTTTTTTGCAACATTTCATCTTCAACCATACCATCACGAATAGCTTCTGTAAATCCTTGAACGGCAGTAAGAGGTGTTCTTAATTCATGAGATATCTCTGTAAATAATCTTGTTCTTTCTTCTTCAATCTTTCCGCTTTTTGATTGTATATTCTCTAAGTAGACAGTTAACTTTTTAATTTGTTCTGTTAGATCATTTATTTCATCCAACGAATCATTGTCGTCATTCAGTATAAAGTTACCGCTGTTAAACTCTGCTATATTGGTAGCTAAACGAGAAATTGGCCTTGAAATACAATTTGCTAAGTAAACAGAAACAACGATAACAAATATTAAAATTATTATACCGCCAATAATAATAGTCAATTTCATTTTATTAAGAGTAAGATCGAGATTCTTAGGTTGAGATTTTAATAATATGCCTTTTTCAACTATTTGTTTTGTATCATCAGAATTTCCCATCGGAATAACAGCTGAAAAAGTAAGTTGACCTGTTTCTTTGTCAGTTTCGCGCGTTACACTGGTTTCACCGCCAACCAGTACCTTTGTAAATTTGTCATCTACCTTACTTAAAGGGACTACTTCCTGCTCTTGTGATGAACTTAAAATTGTTCCATCTTGATCAAATAAAATAATCATTACATCAAAACTGTCAGATAGAAACATTAATAATTCTTGTTCGGTTATAGATTGTTTGTTATTTAAAACATTCTCCTTTGTTAATGCATAATTAACCCTTTTTGATTTACGCAATAAGTCTTGTTGAACTTGATCATATACTGATTGTGTTACCATAAAATTTGAAAAATTTATTAATATAATAAGAGCTATACTAAATACTGTTACATTTGTAAAAAGCACTTTGGTATAAATGTTCTTATTAAATTGCTCTAACAATTTATGCTTAATATTTTTTAAAAAAGTTTTAATCTTATCAATAACTGTTTCAATATTTCTATTGTCATGCATAGATTTATTCAAGTTATATCATTCCTCCTTTGATGGAGGTGTAAACTGATATCCAACACCCCAAACTGTTGTAATACATTCATACGGCAAGTGTTTTAATTTTTCCCTTAACCTTCGAATATGAACATCTACAGTACGCTGGTCTCCGTAATAATCATATCCCCATACCGCTGTTAATAAATCATCTCTGTTAAATACACGTCGTGGATTCTGAGCCAGATGATATAGTAAATCAAATTCTCTTGGTGTCAATTCTACTATAGAATCATTTACATTTACCCTTCTGATATCAGCTTCTATTTCTAATTTATTATATTTTAACTTACTATATATTAAAGCATCATTTGGTTGTGTTCTGCGTTGTACCGCCTTGATTCTTGCCACAAGCTCTCTTGGGCTGAAAGGCTTTGAAACATAATCATCTGCACCCATCTCAAGACCCAATACACGATCTGCCTCCTCGCCCTTAGCAGTAAGCATAATTATTGGAACCATGCGTATAGTCCTTAATTTACTGCATAACGTAAGACCGTCCGTACCGGGAAGCATAATATCAAGAATTACAACATCGGGATTTTCTCTATCAAAGGCTGCAAGCACTAAATCGCCGTCATTAATTCCTATAACGTTATAGCCTTCTCTTTCACCATATAACTTGACTAATTCAAGTACATTTTTATCATCATCAACAACTAAAACTTTACCTAAATAAGGCATATCTTACCTCCTTATCGGTACTTCGATAATTTCATTAAATGCTTGTCCTTATTCTACATAAATGGACAATTAATTATCTAAACAATAACAATTATATATGTACAAAAATTCATTGTCAACCTTTTAAGACATATATACATAACATGCCCGGCATAAAGAATATTTCTTTATGCCGGGCGTATAAACAGTTAGCTATTCATTCATATTTATAGATTTAAAAAGTTTATTAATCTGTCAAAAATATTAAGTAATTTTTCATAAGAATCTAAAACTCTCATATAGATTTCATTAGCCTCTATTGCTGAAGGAGTAGTAGTATCAGTATCTTCATCAATAGGTGTCTCTTCGTCAATAGGTGTTTCTTCATCAATAGGAGTTTCTTCATCTACTGGTGTTTCTTCATCTACTGGTGTCTCTTCATCTATCGGAGTCTCTTCATCAATTGGTGTTTCTTCATCTATCGGTGTTTCTTCATCAATTGGTGTCTCTTCATCTATCGGTGTCTCTTCATCTATCGGTGTCTCTTCATCAATTGGTGTTTCTTCATCTACTGGTGTTTCTTCATCAATTGGTGTTTCTTCATCTACTGGTGTCTCTTCATCAATTGGAGTCTCTTCATCAATTGGAGTCTCTTCATCAATTGGAGTTTCTTCATCAATTGGTGTTT
>NZ_DAMASY010000001.1:0-208140 GCF_032080165.1 Sedimentibacter sp. | reverse complement strand
CTTCATCAATTGGTGTTTCTTCATCTACTGGTGTCTCTTCATCTATCGGTGTTTCTTCATCTATCGGAGTCTCTTCATCAATTGGTGTTTCCTCATCTATCGGTGTTTCTTCATCAATTGGTGTTTCTTCATCAATTGGTGTTTCTTCATCTACTGGTGTCTCTTCATCTATCGGTGTTTCATTGTCTCCAGGAATTACAGCACCATTTCGGAAATTTCGATTATGAGATCTAAAATTTGATCTTGGAGTAACTGTAAGTATTTTTTCCCCATCTTCAGTATACGTGAATTTTGCTGCACTATCTGAATTGTTTCCCTGTGCATCCTCATTAACTTCGACATTATTTAATTTGTATTGATATTCAGCTGCACTGACAGGTGTCATAGATCCAAATACCATAAAAGATGTAACCATTAAGCTTGTTGTAATTTTCGCAACCTTTCCTTTAAACATTAACATGTAATTTTCCTCCTTTACATTTGTGGTTAAAGATTTGTTTTTTTAATTATTATTTTCTTTTACCGTCTTTAAAGTTTTTAAAATAGCATCACCTCAATCTTTATTTGTTTTGAATACCCCTTACAAAACAATTATATTAAATGATTATTAACTACCATTTTCTAAAATATTAAAATATATTTTTAAATTGTTAACAAATGTTACGAAAAAATTGAGGGGTACCTTACTTTTGCAAGGTACCCCTCAATTTTGCATTATTATTTATTTAATATTCAAATACTCTCTTGTATTTTCAAATCTATCATCTAAATAAATTGTTTGATAAATATCCTTTGAATCATTATCTTCATTTGTTATGGTAATTTGTATATAATAACTTTCCTTATATTCTCTTGCAGGCATTTCGAAATTATAGCGGTTCAGTACAATAAATGCTTTATCACTGTCGTAAAACATCGTATCAATATCCTTAATTAAATGAGGTCTTATATAATCCACATTTATATCTTCATCCGGGAAATATGCTTCTCCCATATCATTTCTCAGTACAAATTTTATATTGTCTTTATTTTTCAAGTAGTAATCTTCATCATATAAATAGAAGAACTTTTTCTCTTTCAATTCTTCGGACTTCAGAATATCAGATGCAATTTCATCCTTTACCCCATTTTCAGCATTATCATCATTTTTAATTCTATAATCTCTGATTATTATACTGCCGTCATTCATATAATAGTTTATCACTACGTTGTATATATATAAATCCTCATTAGAATAACCTTGGTTATTCAAAATTTCATTATGCATCCTTGTTATATTTTCGATGTTTTCCTTATCAGTAAAAAGTATGATGTTGCTATTATAATATTTACTTGCAATTTCTGATAATTTTTCATAATCTAAATTATCTTCATTTTCTAAATACCTGTTAATTTCTCTATATATCCACCTGTTACTACCGATGTAAGCCGCTTTTACATCTTCAGGATCAGGGACTACATTTCGATACTGATTTGCAAACAATACGGTGGCACCGGTTAATACGATAAATGATGCCATACTTACCAAAAATACCTTAATTGACAATCTTGAAATTCTGAATGCTTTTTCCATAATTGCAATTATTATATAGTATGACAGGGCAGCCAATAATAAGGATACCATTACTTCGCTTGCAACGCTTCTGTCGTAAGAGGTTACTGAGAAAAATGCAGGAATTATTAAGCTTGCGAGAACGGAAACAAAATATTTATAGCCGTCAAAGACCATGAAATTGCCCGTATTTTCATTTTTTCTTCTTTTAATCATCTTTAATATCAAGAAGGTAATAAATCCTATTATTACTCCTAAAATTAAGAAATATACTATATCTATTGCTCTGCTGGAATATATGAATAAATAAATATAATCTAACTTGTAAAAAGCGTCAACAAAGTACTCCATCAACACATTTGAGCTAAAGCCGATAACCAAATCCTCTAATATTGAAAACATAAATTGTATTATCAAATAAAATATAGCAGGCAAAGCAAAGTTAAATATTGTCATTAATCCTGCTACCAAGGTATTACCGGATAATATTGAAGATAGTGCCGATAAAAATATCCCCACTGAAAGCCATGGTATTATAACTTTAAATATCTCTAATATGTCAATATTATAATTTTGAACAGCGTCGGACAAGAAAATCAATACCAACAAAAATCCCGTAAATATATGGTTATTGATAACATTTATAAAAATTTGATCTTTGAAAGAAATCGGTTTTGATTTATAGTAAGTTAGCTTAGAGTCATTATGTAGAAAGTTGTTATCTACAAGACAATTAACAAATACTAAAATAAATACTTCAACAATTCCAAAGGCGATAAAAAATTCTCCGCCTATTTCCAATATAAAGGGTATTAACATTGTTGTAATAAAAATTATTACTGTTGATAAAAGAAACCAGTTCTTTTTACTTTTTAATGAATACAAAAGTAATGAAATGAAATTATTTTTTCTCTGTTCCATAGCCGGCACCTCCTAATTCAGTAATAAAAATTTCCTCAAGGTTCATGGAAAGCTTATCAAATAAAAGAACCTTATATTCTTTTTCTAATTGCTGTTTAAACTCATCAGCATTTCCGGTTAACGTACATATATTAATACTTCCTATTTTGACTGATTTAATAATATTAAATTCTTTAACCCCTTCAGGGTTAAATTCTCCTTCAACTGCAAATTGAACTCTTTTGATTTCATCCTTCATTTTTTCCAGATTTTCTTCCTTCAGTATTTTACCTTCATGCATAATACCTACTTTGTCACATATGTTATCTAATTCCTTTAAATCATGAGAAGATATTACTACGGTCATTTCATTTTCCATAACTTCCTGTATCAGGACATCCCAAAACTTTCTTTTAATCACTGCATCAAGCCCATCCACTATTTCATCAAGAAGTAATACCTTTGGCTGAGCTGCAATTGCCAATACAAATGCTGCCTGCTTTTTTTGACCTTTAGACATTTTATTTAAATTTTTATTTTTCTCTATATTAAAATATTTAACTAAATTATCAAATTTATCGCTTGACATATTTTTATATAATAATTTTTCATAGGCAAACAGCTTGCTCAATGTTGATTGGTACGGGAAAAATAAGCTGTCCTGAACAAAATAGAAGTCGCTTAAAAATTCGGTATTTTCTTTTAATTCTTTACCGTCATAATAAATAGTTCCTTCATCTTGTATGTAAATCATCATTATTTGCTTTAACAATGTGGTTTTTCCGCATCCGTTAGAACCGACCAATCCATATATCTGGCTGCTTTCAGGATTTATATTTATATTGCTTAAAACTTGAAATTCCCCAAATTTCTTGCTTAAATTTTCAACCTTTAACATTTTTACCTCCTTTAACCTTCATTAGGTTTAAGTATTTTCCTCACTAAATCAATTATATATTCATCATTTAACCCAAGCTCTTTTAATGATTTTATTGCTTCACTCAATTTTTCTTCCAAATTCTTTATATATATACTCCTCAGTTCTATGGAATCCTTTACAAAATTTCCTACTCCCTTCACAGTATAAATATAATTGTTTTCTTCTAAGCTTTTATATGCTTTCTGTATAGTGTTCGGATTAATCTTTATCATTGCGGCTAACTCTCTTACAGATGGCAATTTTTCATCCGGTTTAAGTACTTTTGACAATATTAATCTTGTTAATTCGTCATATATTTGTTCATATAGGGCTTTTGAACTATTATTATCAATCAGAATCATCTCACACCTCCTGTTAAATATTGTTGTATGCCAATTTTCTGTTCACATAATCTGTCAATTTTCCCTCATAAACTTCCTGAAGCTCTAATGTGTTATAATCATCCGGTATCACAAGCGAAATTTCTTTCTTGAATGGTATTATACCCCATAATAGATATGATACAAAGCTTGAGCAAACATAATAATATTGCCTTTGCAACGGAATATTAAAGTAAATTAAAAATACATTTAAGAAGCTGTATCTGAAGCTTTTCGGGTCATTTAAGAACCTGTTTAATCTTTTTAAAATTGTATTATAATCTGCTTCCGTCACTTCTAATTTATATATTTTGCACTTTGTTTCAGGATGCATTTTAAATACACCGCTATTCGGATTTTCTTTAACAAAGCCCCCTATAAGAGGAAACCAGTTTATCTTCCTGCCAAAACTGAACATTGTCGAACAATCATCTTCAAAAGATATTGATATATGATTGTAGGGTTTTTTTGATACAAGTTTCAATGTTTTTGATACAACTGTATTTGTTTGAGTTAAAACTATTTTTATCTCCTTCATTTTCTTCTACCTTCTGTGCCTCTTTATTATGTTATGTGTATTAATACACTTAATACAGTAACTGTATTATATAGCATAGTACACCCCTTGTCAACATAATTTTTTGCGTAAAAAAGAGGGGGTTTAAGCCCTCTCAAATTTATGAAAAGTGTATTCCGGACGCTTTAGCGACCCATAATCTTTTTATAACCTTCAAGCTCCCTGTCATTAGCTAAAATATAATGCTCCGGCTCAATTTCTACCCATTTCGGCGGATTTGAATCGTAATCAAAATGACTTTTTTCCGGTTCATATACTTCAATTATTTTGTTTCTTTCAACGTGTGGATTCGGCGTCGGTATCGCCGATAAAAGTGATTTTGTATAAGGGTGGAGCGGATTGGCAAACAGCTTTTCCGATTCAGCCAATTCAACAATATTACCTTTATAAATAACCGCTATTCTGTCTGAAATAAATCGTACAACCGATAAATCGTGAGCTATAAATAAGTATGTTAATCCTCTTTTATTTTGTAAATCCGATAACAGATTTATAACCTGAGCACGAATTGACACGTCAAGGGCAGATATTGGCTCATCGGCTATAACCAGTTCCGGCTCCATAACCAATACTCGTGCAATACCTATGCGCTGTCTTTGTCCACCGGAAAATTCATGGGGGAATCTGCTTGCGAATTCAGGCAACAGCCCAACATCCAGCAATGTTTGCTCCACCTTCTTTTTTCGGTTTTCTTCAGATCCATAGTTTTTTAAATTATATAAACCTTCCGATACTATATAATCAACCTTTGCCCTTTCATTTAAGGATGCCATAGGATCCTGGAATATCATCTGAATTTTTCTTGTAAGCTGACTGTCCAATTCTTTATCTATTTTTCCGCTTATCTTCTGACCATTATAAATTATATCTCCTGATGCGGCAGGATTAATTCTTATTATAGCTCTGCCTATAGTAGTCTTACCTGAACCTGATTCTCCAACAAGTCCAAAGGTTTCACCCTTATAAATATTAAAGCTTACATCATTTACCGCAACGAATTTTTGTTTCCCTTTTCCAAATTCTACTCTTAAATTTTTAACCTCTAATAAGCATTCTTTGTTATTCAAGACCTTCACCTCTCTTTACTTCCATTTCCCTCATTTTTTTAATTAAAAGAGGTGGATCGACCTTTGGTGCTCTTGGGTCAAGCAACCATGTTCTCGCCTTGTGAGTAGGGGTCACTTCAAAATAAGGAGGTCTTTTTTCAAAGTCAATTTTTAGTGCATGAGGATTACGCGGTGCAAAAGCATCACCTTTTATTTCTTTAAACAGGTTTGGAGGCGTACCCTTTATGGAATATAAATCCTCACCCTTTATCCCAAGCTGAGGCAAGGAAGATAACAGTGCCCATGTGTAAGGATGCTTAGGATCAAAGAATACTTCTTCAGACAAACCTAATTCTATTATATCTCCTGCATACATAACTGCTATTCTATCGGCAACGTTGGCAACAACGCCTAAGTCGTGGGTAATGTATATAATTGTCAGCTGATATTTCTTCTGCAGGTTTTTTAACAATTGAAGAATCTGTGCCTGAATAGTAACATCCAGAGCCGTTGTAGGCTCATCGCATATTAAAATGTTTGGGTTACATGCCACGGCTATAGCTATAACAACTCTTTGCCGCATACCGCCGGAAAACTCGTGAGGATATTGCTTATATCTCCTCTCCGGTTCAGAAATACCAACGTCGTTTAAAATTTCAACAGCCAATTTTTTAGCTTCTTCACCCTGCAAATTCTGGTGAAGCTCTATTGACTCCTGCACCTGCTTACCTACCGTTTTAAGAGGATTTAACGACGTCATGGGATCCTGGAAAACCATAGCTATTTCTTTTCCTCTTATTTTTATCCAGTCATCTTCAGTTTTATATTTCGCTAAATCATTACCCTTATACATTATGGACCCGATTTCAATTCTTCCGTTAGCATCTAAAAGTCCCATAAATGACTTTGTAAAAACTGATTTACCGGAGCCGGATTCACCGACTATCGCCAGGCTTTCACCTTTATGCAGATCTAATGATGCACCTCTGATTGCGGTTAATTCCTGTCCGCGCAAATTAAATTTTATGACTAAGTTATCAACAGATAATACTTTTTCGTTATTTATCATGGCAGCCTCCTATACGTGATTTCTTGGATCGGCAGAATCTGCAAAAACGTTGCCTATTACATAGAAGGATATAGTAACAACAGATATTACGGCAGCCGGGAAGAATAACTGGTACCTTTGGTTAGGATCCATCATCAAAGCTCTTCCTTCATTAATCAGATTTCCAAGTGACGGTATATCAATCGGTAATCCCATACCTATATATGATAAGAATACTTCGTTTCCTATAGCAGCAGGTATGGCAAGTGCCATTCTGAGCATTATAACAGATACTAAGTATGGTAAAAGATTCTTGGTTATAATTCTGCTTGTGGGAGTGCCTAAGCACCGTGAAGCAAGATTATATTCCCTATCTCTTATAATCAATATCAGGTTTCTTACAAACCTTGCCATTTGCAGCCATCCGGTCATACACATGGCAAATATGATAGTCGAGATACTCGGCTTCATAATATATGTCAATATAATCAAAACCACTGTAGACGGAATGTTATCCCATACGTTGTATATTTCTGTTATAATTGCATCCAATTTTCTGACATAGCCCCAAAGAGCTCCGATAGTTATACCAACTATTGCTTCAAATATGGCTACAGAAACTCCTATGAACAGGGATGTCCTTGTACCGCTCCACAGGCGTGCCCACAAGTCCTGTCCGATTGAGTTTGTTCCGAATATAAAATTCTCACTAACAGACGGATCATTCGGTCGAATATTTCTGTACTGCAAGCCTGTTTCCGGATTTATATATATTTGTGTAGGACTTTTTTGATTTGGTAAATACGGTTGTATAGCGGTAAATAAAACTACAGAAACAATTAAAATTAATAGTGCTACAGCAACCTTATTTTTCATGAAAACCTGAAAAGTCGATTTCCAGAATGAATAGTTTGAATATCCCGTCAACTCACTTTTGGTTTCATCGTATTCCGCAAATTCAAATAAGGACGGATCTATGTTGTCAGTTATGTCTTTAATGATTTTTTTGCTTGTCATTATCTTGATCCTCCTTCATGTGATAATTTAATTCTCGGATCAAATGTAGCCATAAGTATATCTCCAAGCATCAATCCGACTATTCCAATGGAAGAATACAAAAGCACCAATGCCTGAACCAATGTATTGTCCTGTCTTTGTATTACAGTAACCAAAAGTCCGCCTGTTCCCGGTATTGAAAATAATGATTCCACATAAATAGATCCGGCAACAGTATAAAGTATTGAAGCAGGTAAATATTGCGCCATAGGAACAAAGGCGTTTCTCATAACATGCCTTACCATAATTTCCTTGCTTTTTAAGCCCTTTGCCCTCGCCAGTCTGACATAATCCTTGTTCAGCTCGTCAACCATGTAACGCCTTATCCACATAGCATAATAAGCTGTGGTTACCAATGATAAGCAAAGCACCGGCAGTATCCAGCTTTTGGGGTCTGATTTGTCAAACAGCAGAGGAAGCTTGAATATATCTGTAAAAAACACTTGTATGAAGAGGTAGTATATTATGGCAGGTACTGCGTTTGCCCCTACAACATAGCATGTTCCGAATTTATCCCAAAACTTGCCTTTGTGCCTTGCCATTAAAATACCGAGGCTCAAACCAACTATCAGCGACAATGTCAGAGAAGCCACTCCGAAGCGCAGTGATGTTATCAACTTATCTCCCAATATTTTCGTAATATCAACCTTAGGCCTGTATGTGATTGATTGACCTAAGTCTCCTTTTAGCAAATTCATATAAAAATTTTTAAGTTGTACAGGCAACGGATCTAAAAGCCCAAGGTTTTTAAGTTTAGCTTCTATCTGACCAGCATCGAGCTTATCAAAGCTTGAGCCGAAATATCCTTCAATAGGCATCATACGCATCAAAAAAAACACAATTGTTATAACTATCATCAGCGTCAAGAAAGATCTAAAGAGCCTTATTACATAATACTTCATTATACTTCTTCCTTTCTGTTTTGATTCAGATACAAAATGGGGGCTGAGAGCCCCCATCTTTTAAGAACTATTTCGCTGCTTCCTTTAAAGCATTTTCACGTTCTGTCTGCCACTCTTCCTGTGCCTTTTCAAATTCTTCCATGCTTATAGGATCAGCAAGAAGTCTGGCTCCCTTCCATGTCATTGTTGCAATACCGAACGGTGCATACGGTCTTTCAAACGGAAGTACAACAGATGCCACATATCCGTCTCCTGCGCTGACCTTAAGCGGAATAACAAATGCGTTGTTGATTAAGTATGCTTCCGCATTTGCAAACAATTCATATCTTTTAGTCAAATCAATCAGCTCTGCCTTTGCTTCACTAATCATGGACTCATATACTTCGTAGATATTCTCTCCGTCAGCATTTACTTCTGTTGTATATTCAGGGAAATTATAGTTTCCGTCACGTCTGAACGGATCTGTATATGTCTGAGGATCTGCATAGTCAGGACCCCAGTTTACCTGCATAAGCGAATAATTACCTGCTCTTCTTGTTCCGTCAAGGAATCCTGTAGGAGCGTGCGGAAGAAGCGTAACCTGAACATAATCGCTACCCAGAATCGTTTCTAATCCTTGCTTAACAACCTGTGCTTCCTGTGCCCAGTATGAGCTGTTTGTATTGTAAGGCATCAATATTTTTACAGGGAATTTTGCACCTGCTGCAGTAAGTTCTTCAATCGCTTTCTCTTTTAAAGATTTAGCTTCTGCATTATTGTAAAAATCTTTTCCCTTCAGTGCTGCCAAATCACCTATATCTGTATAATCCAAACCATTCTGAGAAGTAAAGTTCGGAGGTGTAATAGTATTGAGTATCCTGTAATCAGGATTGTATGGGTCTTCTGTTGCAACAGCAGCACGTCTGTTAAGCGCAGCTACGATTGACTTTCTGAAGTTAACATTGTTTACTGCTATTTTCCAGTTTTCAGGCTCATATTCTGCATCAAACTGAGGTTTAAAGTTAAATGCATAGAAATATGTGTATGTTCCCAATCTGTCCGGAGATATTTTGTCTTTAAGCTCAGGATTTGTCATCCACTCATCAAGGTTAGTTGTAGGAATAACTGCGTGAGAGACCTCTCCTCTTCTGAAGAGCTCTCCTCCTAAGGAGCTTGCCTCTTTGTTGTATTTGTAGTCAAGAACTTTTACATGTACATTATCCTTATCCCAGTATTTCTCATTCTTTGTGCTCAGTCTCTTAATCTGCGGTTCAAATTCAGTTAACAGATATGCGCCGTTATATAATATAGCTGAGTTCGCTGTTCCGAACAAATCTCCCATTTCTTCCAGGAATGGTTCATAAACAGGGAAAAAGCTTACGTAAGTCAGCATGGACTCAAAGTAAGGAACCGGCTCTTTCAGAGTGTATACCAGGGTATAATCATCTTCCGCCTTAACTCCCACCTGTGAGAAATCAGTTATTTCCTCATTATAATATGCTTCGGCATTTTTTATAACAGAATAAACTATGTTGGCAGATTCGGATTCATTATTTTTTGTTAATATATATTTTGCAGATGAAACAAAATCGTTTGCAGTAGTTTCTGCCATTTCATTTCCTTCGTAATCAACCCATTTAATTCCTTTTTTCAAATGGAATGTCCATTCCAGGCCATCATCCGACACTTCCCATCTCTCTGCCAAGGCCGGCTGAAGAACGCCATATTTATCGTATTGAACCAATGTATCCACAAGATTTGCCGCAACGCTCATATCTATCCATGTTGTGTTTATAAGGTAATTGAGAGTTGTTATTTCTTCAGCATATGTATACTTGTACACCTGCTCAGCCGCATATTTTCCGCCTTCCGTTACGTCTTCTCCTTGAGAAGGTCCTTCAGGTTGTCCTGGTTGTTCCTGTCCAGGATTTGTTCCACCGGTACATGCTGTTAAAACCAAAGTGAGTACTAATATTAAGGATAATAATCTCTTCATTGTCTCCTCCAAAATAAATTTATATAATAAAATTAGTATAAACTAATTATTATTATAATTGTTATCGTTTTCATTTTTGGTAAAAAATGGTGCACCTGAGAGGAATCGAACCCCCGGCACATGCCTTAGGAGGGCACTGCTCTATCCTACTGAGCTACAGATGCACATTCTAACTTAAAATGAATATTACACTAATTTACTCATTTTGTCAATATGCTTATTACTTCATGAAATCATTATAATTATACTTATTGTGCATAATTATAACACCGGTTGATGTTTTATCTAATAATTTTTACTATAAATTAAACAAAAAAGCGCTCATAGATTTTTCGACAAAGTTAATAAATATCCAAAGCACCTTTTTATATATACTGAAAATATTTCAAAATATTAAATTTTTAACAGATGTTAATCAGCTAAAAATATTCCCGAAAAATCTAAATATTCTGACAATAATATTAGCTTTTTCTATATTTTTATTTACTACTGCATCTATCTGCCCAATTTCCCGGTCATTTACATATATACTGATAGTGCCAATTTTATCACCTGATTTTAATGGTGCTTTAACAGTATCATTATATGAAATTTTAGTCTTAATTATATCATCATTCTTTAATATTTTATTATAATCCGATGACGGGAAAACTTCTATCTTGCCATCTTTGGAATTATTAATATAGACACGATCAACTACTTCTGTCTGCTTAATAATTTTATTATAGCTGAAATTATCCCTGCCGTATTCTAACAGCTCTTTTGTTTTGTCAAATCTATCTTCATGAGTTACCGCACCTAATATGATACTTATTAATCTGAAATTCTGCTCACCGTTAACAGGTAAGGTTGATACAAGGCATATTCCGGCTTTATCCGTAAAGCCGGTCTTTAACCCGTCAGCGCCTTCTACAAAACCAAGTATCGGATTTGTAGCTTGTTTCATGAAATTTCTTTCGGTTACAACAAGTTCACTTTGCTTTGTTATTTCCAAAATTTCAGGATATTTAGTTAATATATGTCTTGTCAGTTTATATAAATCTGATACAGACATATGATTTTGACCTGTTTTTTCATCGTTTATCGGCAATCCGTGAGGATTAATGAAGCTTCCGGACAATAACCCTAATTCTGAGGATTTTTCATTCATTATTTTGACAAAATTATCTACTGTACTACCTACATGCTCGGCAATTGCTGTTGCGCAGTCGTTACCTGAAACTATAAGCAAACCTTTAACAAGCAAACTGAGCTTGACTGTTTCGCCTGATACCAAACCGAATTTACTGCCCTCTGTAGAAGCGGCATGTCCACTTATTACAACGTCATCATCTAAGGAAATATCTCCGTTTGATACAGCATCCATCATTATCAGGTAAGTCATCAGTTTAGATATACTGGCAATTGCCAATTGTTCGTTTATATTATATTCATATAAAACTTCACCTGTTTCTAAATCACCTAACAGTGCACCCTTTATATTATTATTAATATTAATGTCACCATATACAACAGTATTAGTCAGAATAACTATTAAAAGGCAAACAGACAATACCTTTTTTATCTTTTTCATAAGTATCCTCCAATCCATTATATAAATAATTATATATTAATTTTCGACAAATTGCATTATTATTTTTGTTATTGTAAATAATTAACTTATGATAATCAAGGTTTTATATCTAAGTCAATATAAATAAATCTCAAAATACATATAATAGAATAAAAGTTATGAGAGGAATTTAAATGAACATATATAATAAAACTGTAACAATATTGTTGGTTATTTTTGAAGCAATTTTAATATTTACCGGCTTCACTGCTTTGCTGCAAAAAGATTATGAGGTTTTTAAACTTTCACTATTAGCAATTTTCAGTATTCTTATACCTTTTATATTATCCTTGTTAGCCAAAAAGAAAAAATTGAACCTTCCCTTGAGCTTTCAATTGTTCGGTATTATATTTATTTTTACCGCTCAGTATTTCGGAGAAATTAAAAACTTCTATGATTATATATGGTGGTGGGATTTAATGCTCCACGGAGCTTTTGGAAGCTATATGGTTATAACTTTTCTTCATTTGATAAAAGGAATTATTAGAAGAGAAATAGATATTACACGTAAAAGATATGTTATGGCTACATCATTATTTGCATTTAGTTTTGCAGTCACTTTAGGAACATTATGGGAAATATTTGAATTTTCAGGCGATTTTATGTTTAATACAGGCATGGTAAAAGGCGGGCTTGAAGATACAATGAGTGATCTCATAGTAAAAACCACAGCTGCATTGGTAACTTCATCAATTTATTATTTCAGAAAAAGAAATGAATAACCTGAGCGCAAATTTGTCGTTACACTCAGGTTGTTGTTATTTATAAACTTATTTTATCCAAACCTCTCATATAAGGTCGCAATTGCTCAGGAATGGTTATTGAACCATCTTCATTTTGATAGTTTTCCAATATTGCGGCAAATGTTCTTCCCACTGCAAGTCCTGAACCGTTTAATGTATGAATTAACTCAAGTTTTCCTTTATCCTTAGGTCTGTATTTTATATTAGCTCTTCTTGCCTGAAAATCTTCAAAGTTAGAACAAGAAGAAATCTCTACATATCTGTTGTAGCTTGGCATCCATACTTCTATATCGTATGTCTTAGCTGAACTGAATCCGATATCTCCCGTGCAAAGCTCAACAACTCTATAAGGAAGTCCTAATCCTTTTAATATTTCCTCAGCAAAGTTTGTCAATATTTCAAGATGTCTGTAAGAATCTTCAGGTGTTGAATACATAACCATTTCAACCTTGTCAAACTGGTGATTTCTGATTAAACCCCTTGTATCTCTTCCGGCTGACCCTGCTTCTGCTCTGAAGCAGGGTGTATATGCAGTCATATAAATAGGTAAATTAACTTCATCTATTATTTCATCCCTGTAAATATTTGTAACAGGAACTTCCGCAGTAGGAATTAAATAATAATCCTTTTGATTTAACTTAAACATATCTTCTTCAAATTTTGGAAGCTGTCCCGTTCCGTACATGCTTTCTTTGTTAACCATAAAAGGAGGTGCTATTTCCGTAAATCCATGATCAATAGTATGTTTGTCAAGCATATACGCTGTAATTGATCTTTCTAATCTTGCTCCGATTCCTTTAAACATTGAAAAGCGAGTTCCCGTAATTTTAGTTGCTCTTTCAAAATCTAAAATATTCAGGTCCACACCTAAGTCCCAGTGAGGTTTTAACTCAAAATCAAATTTTCTTGGTTCTCCCCATCTTCTGATTTCTTTGTTGTCAGTATCAGAAGCTCCTACAGCTACATCCGGGTTCGGAGTATTAGGGATACTTAATAACTCTTCTTCAATTTTAGCATCAATTTCTTTTATATCACCGTCAAACACTTTCACTTTTTCAGCTAAATCTTTCATTTCCTGAAGAATTTCCGTAACATCTTTTCCTTCCTTTTTTAATAAAGGAACCTGCTTAGAAACTTTGTTTTGTTCGGCTTTCATATTTTCAGCTTCAACAAGCTTCTCTCGTCTTACTTTGTCTAATTCTAATACATTTTTCAAACTTAATTCCGGATTTCTTCTTTTTAATAAATCTTCAACTTCTTCCGGATTATTTCTTATTCTTTTAATATCTAACATATTCTCCTCCATTTCTAACAAAATTATATTTTTTGACCTGCCGCCATTTAAACTGCGCTGTCGCTTGTTCAAATGGGGTTAGGGCATAAAAAAAACCTCGTCTCAATTTTTAGAGACGAGGGATACTCGCGGTGCCACTCTAATTATTATACCTAACGGGGACATTCCTCCTATTCTTCAGAGACTATCCCGCTCAAAAAGGTGTGTGCCCATACCTATGTATAATCACTTAATAAGTTAACGCCTACAACGTCCAGGTTGCTGCCCCTGAATACTCCGGAACGGATTCAACAAATTTTTATATCGACTCACACCGACCGCCGACTCTCTTAATAAAAATATTGTTTACTGCTTTCCATCATCGATATTATTATATGATAATATATTACAACAAAATGCTTTGTCAAGGACTATTTTAATACTTAATGAATTGCAGGAGAAATAATACACAAAGCTTCTGATTCATCATCATGACTGTTAAAAATCATATGACCGTTATTTTCGGGAACACAAATACTGTCCCCTTTTGATAGGGTAAAAACCTCATCTCCGATATGGCATTGTATTTCACCGGATAAAACATAAATACATTCATGTGATTCATTTACTATTACATTTTCGCTTATCCAGCTTTTCGGGTTAAGTTTAAATAAAAATGCCTCAACTTGAGAATTCTTTTCACTCTTGTTTAAAACAGGTGTGATAAACTCTAATTCTACATTGATATTTCCAAATTTAACCTTTGTTCTTTCGTTTTCGGCAATAGTTATAACACTTTTGTCATTATCCTCTGAAAACAAAACTGATAGGGGTATTTCTAATGTATCAGCTAACCTTTTCAGCACAGAAAGTGAAGGAGATATTAAATCTCTTTCTATTTGTGATATATAACCGGATGTTACATTAATTTTTTCTGACAGTTCAACTATCGTTAAATTTTTACTTTTCCTAATACTTCTAATCTTTTCTCCAACCAATTTTATCCCCTCATCCCATTAATACTCTACTTATATTATACACAAAAAAATAAATATGTCACTAAAATGTTTACAAAAATTGAAAAAGATTGTAAGACAGTAAACTTATTCTTTTGTAATTTTGTGTATTTTTATTTTTCTTTTCATATAATGCATATTATGTTATAATAATCTATTAAGTATATAAATTCGGCTTAGTATTGAAGGGGTTTTCATAATGGAATACAGTGAAAAATTTATAGAAGAAAATAATTATTTAAATGAAGTTATAAATTTGTTAAATTATTATCTAAGCATCGATATTGAAAAATTAGCGGAACAAAAATCAGATTTGATAGAAGCAAGAAAAGAAATGTGGGAAAATACTACACATACTTCTGCAGATTTTGATAAACTGACCGATTTAAATCAATATCTCAGTGCATTGCAACTGCAAACCTTAAGCTATACAGAACTTGAGAAACGTATTGCAAAGCATGAAAGGATGCTTAATAATTCATATTTTGCAAGAATCGACTTTACCGAAGATGGATACGATGACACCGAAAAAATTTATATAGGACTTTTTAACTTAATGGATGAGGAAACCCATGATATTAAAGTCTTTGATTGGCGTGCACCTATTTCAAGCTTATATTATCGTTCAGAAATCGGTCCCGTGGAATATCAGGCACCCTCCGGAAAAATAAGAGGAACCATTTCTTTAAAGAGACAATATAAAATTACTAAAGGTGTTTTGGAATACTTTTTTGACAGTAACGTTAATATTGTTGATGAAATGCTTATGGAAGCATTATCAAAAAACATGACCTCAAAAATGAAAACCATTGTTGAAACTATACAAAAACAGCAGGATCTTATAATTCGTGATTTGAAAAATGATCTGCTTGTTGTTCAAGGAGTTGCGGGAAGTGGAAAAACCTCTGTAGCTCTTCATAGAATCGCCTTTTTATTATATCAGGGGCTTAATATGAAATTAAGCTCTAATAACGTAATTATTATATCACCTAACACATTATTTTCTAAATATATATCCAATGTGCTCCCGGAGCTTGGTGAAGAAAATATAAGAGAATTCACTTTTGAAAATATATTTAACAAGCTTTTTGAAAATAATTTATCTGTGAAAACAAAAAGCGAGAACTTTGAAAATATCATCTGTGCAGAAACAAAGAAAAAAAGAAATTTTCTAAGATCATACGATGAGTTTAAAGGGTCTTATGCTTTCATGAAAATTATTGACAGGTTTATTTATTACTTTGAGCATAAACTGATACCTTTTGAAGATGTTTACTTTAACGGTAAGATAATTGAAAACAAACATCTACTTAAAGCTTTTTTATTAAGCGGAAAATTAGATATGGCTACTTTAAAAAAATTAAAAATCATCGAAAGCAGAATAATCGATAAGGTTCGTGAACATAAAAACAACAGAAGGGAAAAAATAGAAAAGGCAGTAAGTAAATCCAATGGACATGAGTTTGAAATCAAAAGCTTTACAAGAGTTTTGGCAGCTAAGGAAACCAACTCATTAATTGAAAAAATTCATAAATTTACCGAATTCAGCAGCTATGATCTATATAAAAAGCTATTTAATGATAAAGATTTATTTAAAACTTTTGCCAAAGGTTTGAATCTTCCGGAAAACATCGATGAAATAATTGATTATACCAATAGGATGATTAATGATCCCTACAACATACCTTATTCTGACGGAATCGCTTTGATGTATCTTAAAATAAAAGCTGAAGGTGTTGATGTATTCGGCAACATAAAGCAGATTATCGTTGATGAAGCACAGGACTATTATCCAATGCATTATCATGTACTGAAAGTGTTGTTCAGAGAGTCAAGATTTACAATTGTTGGTGATGTTAATCAATCTATTGAAAAGAAAAGTGATTTATCCTTCTATGATGAAATTATTTCAATATTCAATTTCGAAAAAAGCAGCAAAATTTATTTAAACAAAAGCTATAGAAACTCATACGAAATAAGCAAATTCAGTGAAAAACTGTTAGAAGAGAAAAATATTAATACCGAGTATTTTAAAAGAAATGAGGAAAGACCCGAAGTAATTCACGAAAAAAGCTCCGAAAGCTTAGATAACAGAATTATTGAGGATATTTGTAAGTACAAAGCACAAGGATATAATTCTATAGCAGTTATATGTAAAAACAGAAAGGATGCTTCTGATTTATTTTTCAGATTGAAAAGCAAAATCAATATTAAGCTCGTTGATTATGTAGGAGAACAAAATTTAACCGGTGTTATAATAGTTCCTATTTATTTAGCAAAAGGATTAGAATTTGATACGGTAATGATATACGGAGCAGATGACAAAAATTACAACACCATATTTGACAAAAAGCTATTATACGTAGCATGTACAAGAGCACTGCACAGATTATCATTTTACTATACAGGAAAAATAAGCAGATATCTTTAAGCAGACAGCCCAAATCTTTAATTAAACCATCGATGTTATTCGATGGTTTTTTGTTCACTGTTCATTGTTCCATGTTCAATATTCACTGCGACGAAGTCGCATTGTTAAGCGGGTGATGGGAATCGAACCCACACAGCCGGCTTGGGAAGCCGGAGCTCTGCCACTAAGCCACACCCGCATAGAAGCTACTGAGCGGATTCGAACCGCTGACCTACTGATTACGAATCAGTTGCGCTGCCAGCTGCGCCACAGTAGCATGTCCATAGTTATAATTTAATACTTTTTTTATTATTTGTAAACTGTTATTTTGAAGTCGTCAATTGCTGTGCAATTATTTCCAAGGCAATATATAAGGTAACATACTATGAAGTGGTACATATATTGTAGTATATAAATTTAATATTAAGGAGTGTATATATGGACGATAATCACAACAATAATCCACATATTTATGACGACTCAGTAGATTTCAACTTAGATGATAATATGTATGATGTATATGATTCAAGATACGATAGCAGAATGTACATGGATGATTATGACAGAAGGTACATGGATGACTATGACAGAAGGTACATGGATGATTATGACAGAAGGTATGATGATATGTACAGATATGACAGGAGATATGACAGAAGGTATGACAGAAGGTATGATAGAAGGTATGATAGAAGCAGATATTATCAATATCCATATTGCGACAGATACGGTAGATGTGAAAACCCAATTTGGTGGTTATTCTGGCCTTTCTTCTTTCTGTAAGAACAATTGATTAGCGATTGGTAAAAATGAAGGGAGATTCCTCACTGCATTCGGAATGACACGATTTTGTCATCCTGAGCATAGCGAAAGATCTCCCTTGGAATGATCAAAACTTTCTGCTGCCCGGCTTTACGGGTTTTGAACCGTCACTGCAAAGTGGACAATTATACTGCTCATAGGTTTCAAATTCTAATTCTGTTGCACTGTATATCGTTAATGAAATTTGGCTTGATTTTCGGTCAACAATACATCCGATTCCCACAACTTCTCCGCCTAATCCTTCAAGCACCTCTGCCGTTTCCATAGATGACTTGCCTGTTGTAACAACATCTTCCATTATTAATATTTTTTCTCCGGAATGTATTTCAAAACCACGTCGAAGCGTCATTACATTATTTTCTCTTTCAGTAAATACGGCTCTTATACCCAATTGTCTGCCAAGCTCATAGGCAGCTGTTATTCCGCCCATGGCGGGACCTACTATAACATCTAAATTTAAATCCTTAACTTTTTCAGCTACTAATGATATAACCTTTTCTGACTTGTCGGGATATTGCAGAAGCTTTGCACATTGGCAATATCTGTTGCTGTGCTTTCCGGATGATAATAAAAAGTGACCTTCCAATAATGCTCCACATTCCTTTAATATTTCAACCACATCTATACTCATATTCTCCTCCTATAAACAATTGATTTGCCATAGATTAGCAATTGAAAGATTTTACTATCTCTATTTTCTACTGACAGTCCCTTGCTAATCCATCGTTATATTATGCCTCTTATTTCATCAAGTGAATCGATACCTTCCCTGTCCATGAATTCCGTTAATCCTTTAATAATATCTATGGCAACGTCCGGCTTTATAAAATTAGCTGTTCCTATTTGTACTAAGGTTGCACCTGCCATTATAAATTCTATAACATCCTGGGCGGTCATTATACCCCCTAATCCACATACGGGAATTTTTACGTTTTTAGCTGCTTCATGAACCATTCTTAAAGCGATGGGTTTTACGCATGGTCCTGACAGACCTGCATAAACATTATCAAATACCGGCTTTCTTTTCTTAATATCAATTGCCATAGCTTGAATTGTATTAATCAGAGATATGCCGTCTGCTCCCGCTTCTTCACAAGCAATTGCCATTTCAGATATGCTTTCTGCATTAGGAGATAATTTAACCATTAAAGGTTTTTTACAAATTCTTTTTACCCTTGATACTACATTATAAGCAACCGATGATTTTACTCCAAATGCCATACCTCCGGTTCTTACATTGGGACACGAAATGTTCAGTTCTATTAAGTCCACATCTGATTCATTTAATTTATATATTCCTTCAAAATAATCTTCCTCGCAATGTCCGCCTAAATTTGCAACAATTACGGTGTTATAGCCTTTCATCCTTGGAAGCTCATATTTTATAAAATTATCTACTCCCGGGTTTTGCAGCCCTATACTGTTTATCATACCCATGGGAGTTTCCCAAATACGTATACCGCTGTTGCCTTGCCTTTCACAAAGAGTAAGCCCCTTGCTGCAAATTCCTCCGAGCTTTGATAAATCATAAATTTCTGAAAATTCTTCACCAAATCCAAATGTGCCGGAAGCGGTTAAAACAGGATTTTTGAATTCCAACCCCATTGCATTTGTTATTAACTTTGCCATATTAACACCTCAATTCGTCTGCCGAAAAAACGGGACCATCCTTGCATGCCCTTTTATATCCATCCTTTGTTTCAACTGTACACCCAAGACATACCCCCATGCCGCATGCCATCCTTCTTTCTAAAGAAACAAAGCATTTAACATTATGTTCTCGACAGCCTTCAATTATTTTATTCATCATTATTTCGGGACCGCATGTAACAACTGCATCGTAATTATTGTAGTCGATGAAATCCGTAACGAAGCCCTTTTCACCTATGCATCCGTCTTCAGTACACACAACCGTATTACCCGCATATTGTCTGAATGAATCATCCATATACACATCATTTCTGTAACCCAAATAAACATCAGCATTTTTGCCCAGTACCTTTGAAAGATACAACAATGGCGCTACACCTATGCCGCCGCCTATTATAGCCGTCTTGCCTTTTAGTTCTTTTAGGTCAAAGCCGTTTCCAAGAGGTCCGAACAACTGAATAAGATCATTTTCTCTCATTGTGCTCATTTTTGTAGTACCTGTACCTTCCGTCCTGTATAGGAATGTTACCTCATGGTGGTTAAAATCATGAACACTTATCGGACGCGGCAATAAGAATGAGTTGTCTAAAGTTTTTATCATGAAAAATTGTCCCGGAATTATGTCCCCTGTATACTCGACCTTAAGCTTATATATTCTATTTGAAATTAATTTATTTTCTATTATACTGCTATTAATAACCTTCATTTCGACTCCTTCTGACGGGGACATTCCTCCTGTCCCTCAAAGACTAACCCTGCAAAGAGGAGGTGTGTCGCCCTTCCTATAAATATGCTCTGATATCGTCTCTCATTCTTATAACTTCGTTACGAGCGCACATGGCAAAGTTTTTTTCACCATCGCTCTCTTTTTTATAAGCTAAAAGAATACCTCTTGATGAATTGACTACAGCCCCGTTTCCACCAATTAAATATGCTTTTATATCCTCTGCCCTTCCCCCTTGAGCTCCGTAGCCGGGTATTAATAAAAACGATGTTTTTAATTTTTTTCTAAGTGCTTCGCTTTCTTCGTTGTTTGTAGCGCCTACTACAGATCCTATCGAACTAAAACCGCAGCTGCCTGAATTTTCTTCAGCAAGCTTTTCTACCATATCAGCAACATTTTCATATAAGTTCAATCCGTTTTCATCTTTAATGTATTGAAAATCTTTTGCTCCCTTATTAGAGGTTCTGACAAGAACAAAAATACCCTTTTCCTTTTCTTTTATATATTTTAAAAAGGGTTCTATGCTGTCGTTTATACCCATATACGGACTGAGCGTCACAAAATCCGCCTCAAAATCACCGGAAAAATGCCCTATTGCATACATTTCGGCTGTCTTTGATATGTCTCCTCTTTTGATATCAGCAATTGATATTTGCCCTTTTTCTTTTATATATTTTAAGGTATCTGAATATGCTTTTAAACCATCTATACCTATTGCTTCGTAATATGCTATCTGCACTTTGTAGCAAGCCGCTAAATCATAGGTTGCATCGATTATTTCTTTATTAAAATTATATATCGCTTCAGCTTTACTTTTAAATTGTTTTGCATATGTTTCAGGAAGGTAACTGTAATCTGTGTCTAATCCAATGCAAACATGACCTCTTTCTTTTACATGTTCAAATAATTTATCGACTATCATTTTTCCTCCATGATTTTCGGGGACGGACCTGCAATTGCACGGCCCATCCCCAACTTTTTAATTTTGTTCATAAGCTGTATCGCAGTATACACAACGGTATACCTTGTTATTCTTATCTGTCAGTTTAAATTTATGTTTTATTTCCTGCTCTATTGAAGTAATACATCTTGGATTCTTGCAATTCACTACATTTTCTACTTCATCAGGTAATTCTAAGTTTATCTTTTTTATTATAGCACTGTTATCAATTACATTTATGGTAATTGTAGGATCAATAAATCCAAGAACCTTTAAATCCATATGAATATTATCCTCTACCTTTATTATATCCTTTTTACCCATTTTCTTACTTTTTGCATTTTTTATTATTGCAACACTGCAATCCGTTTTATCAAGATTTAAGTATTTATATATCTCCATTGCCTTTCCTGCTTGGATATGATCTATCACTAAACCTTTTTCTACACTATCTATATTTAACATTATTTCTCCACCCCCAACAATTTCATTAGCAAAGCCATTCTTACATATACACCGTATTTAGTTTGTTTAAAATAACATGCTCTTTCATCCTTGTCCACTTCAACTGATATTTCGTTTACTCTTGGCAGAGGATGAAGAATTACCATATCGCTTTTAGCCTTTTCAAGCTTTTCCATATTTAAAATATAACTATCCTTTAATCTTACATAATCCGCTTCGTTAAAAAATCTTTCTTTTTGAACTCTTGTCATATATAACACATCAAGTTCTTCCATTACATTTTCTAATCTTTCAACTTCTTTAAATTCTATTTTGTTTTTTAATAAAATTTCTTCTCTGATATATTCGGGAATTCTTAATTCATCGGGTGATATTAGTATAAATCTTATATTTTCATATCTTGATAATGCTTTGATAAGTGAATGAACCGTTCTTCCAAACTTTAAGTCCCCGCAAAGTCCTATAGTGAAATTATTTAATCTTCCTTTCAGGGATCTGATAGTTAACAAGTCTGTAAGTGTTTGAGTCGGATGTTGGTGGCCGCCATCTCCTGCATTTATAACAGGCATATCGGTATTTAATGATGCAACTTTGGGAGCTCCTTCTTTAGGATGTCTCATGGCAGCTATGTCTGCATAGCATGAAATTGTTCTGATTGTGTCTGCTACGCTTTCTCCTTTTGCTGCGGAGCTTGATTCTGCTGATGAAAAACCCATTATACCTCCGCCTAAGCGAAGCATTGCGGATTCAAAGCTCAATCTTGTTCTTGTGCTTGGCTCGTAAAATAATGTGGCAAGTATTTTTCCTTTACATACTTCTGAATAGTCTGCGGGATTTTTAATAATTTCATCCGCTAAATCCAAAATTTCGTCTAACTCTTCGATAGATAAATCCATTGGTTCAATTAAACTTCTACCTTTTAACATGTTTCCTCCTTTTTAGCCTCTCCGGACTATTTTAAAGATAATAGCAGGGTAATGCTTCAAATTTATTTGCTCACTGCGTTCGCATAAATTTGGCATTCTGTGCATAAGACCTACCGCTATTTTTTTCTGCGTTAGGGTTAGGGCTATAAGCAGATGACCCAAATCTCTGATTTGGTGTCAGTCGCTTATGCTGTAAGTGCAATAAAAAGCCTCCAATGCAAGACATAGGAAGCTTTAACTTTCATAAACAATTGGTTCCTTCCCAGCCTCTCTGTGCCAGATTAAAGGGCTATTTAATTCTTTAATTATCTTATTACATCTTTAATAGCATGTCAACACTTTTTTATGCCCTAACCCCATTTCTCAGAGTCTTTTTTCTGAGAAATGGTTGGTAGGTCAAATGCAAGGAATTCCAAATCTGTGTGAACGAAAGTGAACTAACAGATTTGATGAATTCTACTGCTTATGCCCTAACCCCATTTTTACGACCGAAGGGAGAAAAAAATGGCGGTAGGTCAAATACAATAAATTGGTGAGTGAAACTGTTTACTCTTTATTTGGTGAATCATCAGCGATATGTTCTACTTGACTTACTATTTTTGTAATTCTTCTTTCAACCTCACGCCTCGGTAACCATACCTGTCTGTCACAAGTTGTGCACTTTATTCTAAAATCAGCACCTATTCTTAAAATCTCCCAATCGTATCCACCGCATGGATGTTTCTTTTTTAATTTTACTACATCCCCTACATTTAATTGCATCGGCATATTATCAACTCCCTATATGTTTATAACTTTATAAGCTTCCGTTATAGTTTCTATTATATCATACATATTTGAAATTGCCCCAACCTGTAGATTGCTTTTAATTTCAAAGAAATCTAAACATGTTCCACATGAAACAATTTTTACTCCCGCTTCTTTTAGCTTCTTTAAATCTTCTAACGAATCCGACCCCGATGTGGTTAGTTTAACCCCTGAATTCAAAAATATTAAGAAATCCGGATATGGCTTCGTTTCAGACAAGGTATACAAAAAACTCTTCATCAAGATTTTACCTAAATCGTCTGAGCCCTTACCAAGCTTATCAGTAGCTATAACGTATCCGCTTTTTGTACAAAAGTTTTCTATAACAACTTCTGCAGCTTCCTCTATGCTTTCACCTTCGTTTACTTTAGATAATGTAATATAAATTCCATCCTCTTTATTTTCCGATTTAATATCATATTGCAATTTAGTACCGAATTTAGTGACATTTTGCTTTGCTGTATCATTATCTACTATAACAGTTATTTTTAATTCACCTAAATCCGTTTCCTTTTTTGTTAAAATAACCGGCTGAGGACATGCTAAGCCTCTTGCATCAACTAATTTCATCTTTTCCTCCTAATTGTTATAAAATCCTTTATATGATAAATAGTTCAATATTATATTGTTGTCATAAAATATTTTACTTGATTCGGAGCTTAACACACCCTTGGCGATACCATTCTCCTGCATAAAACCAATCAACGGAGATGATAATGCAAAAATTATGTATAATATTATAACACCTTTAACAAATCCCGTACCCGCTCCGAAAATTCTATTAGTCATATTTAATATAGGCAGCTTAAATATTAAATTAATTAAATTCGACAGCGCCACCAAAATAGCATATATTATTAAAAATGTTATAACAAAACTTATTGACCTTACCACTATTATGCTGATATTATTAACAAAAATTTGCATGGTATCCGCCTGCGTTAAATCACCTGTATTGATAATGTTACTAAGTATGTTTTGCAATTCAGATGGTATGTTAAATGTCTTATCCACGGATTCTATAATCTTAATTGAAGATTTTTCTTCAATTAAATCATGTACTTTCATAAAAAGCTTCGTATTATCCATTAGAAAATCTTCTACTAAATAATAAAATTCCTTACTGAGAAAGAATGCAACAATAACTCCCAATGTATCGAAAAGTGTTTTAATAAAACCCCTTTTGTAACCTTGAAAACATGAAAAACCTATGATGAGTAACACGGCTGCATCTATATAGTTCATTTTATCCCTCCTTATCTATAGTTCATCAATTTTATTTAATTACTCCTCTTACGAGCTTGTTCTTAAATAATATATTAATATCTCTGCCTTCTACAATAAAATCGGCAATAATACTTTCTGTATCTCCATATATTTTATCAACCTTATTGTTATGAAGCAGGTATATACTGTTATTGCTATAAGCAAAAATTTTATTTCCATAAATCTTTAAGCTTTGAGCACCGCTTGGTATCTTATTTATTTCTAAAACTTTTCCTTCAAAATTATATGTAATTAATTCATTGTAGCCGTCTTTCTCAAGCAGCATGAATAACTTTTGTTCATCCTTTTTTATTTCATAATCTAATATTTTATTGAAAATACTGTTTTTCCACATTAGCTTTCCATTTAAATTGTAATAATAAATATTATTTGTTCCTATAACGATAACATTGTTGTTTACAATTTGTGTCTTCATCAATATCTCATTTTCAATTGTAGTTTTCCACAGCTCTACATCATCCAACAAATTAAAATAAACCGTATTAATAACGACCCCACTATCAAATCTCAAAGTAATAAGCGAATACCCCTCTGACCTGTCACTTATAGAAACACCTGTGATTTTATCATCAAATCCTCTGTTCTCTACGATTACATCATTGCTATCATTAATGATATACAATGAATTATTTCCGGATTCGTTTCTTACAATCATATATGTTTTATCATTTTCACGTGAAACATTTATTAAATCACCTTTAATTTCAGCTATTACATACTTTTGATTATTCTTATCTATAACCTGTACATTATTTTCTGTCTTCCTAAATATATATTTCCCAGCAACGAATACTTGCTTTGCAAATTCGGTATCTTCATTTTCCCAAACAATATCATTATTATATTTTAAAAAAACAATTTTTTTATTATTGAAGGTTATAACCCCATCATTGAAAAACATATATTCTTCAAGTGCATAAATATCCGTCTCCTGAGTATTTTTTACATTATATATCCTTTTTTCACCTATCAATATCAATATTTCTTTTCCGTATGTAAAATATACTAATCCGAATATAACTATTAAGCAAATTATAATAACCCTGATATATTTTTTCATAATTTTTATCCTACAATATTTACTTATTTTCATTATACCAAATTATTGTAATGTTTGCATTAAAATTTAATTAATTAAGCAGATGACCCAAATTTTTAATTTGGTGTCAGTAGCTTATACTGTAAGTGCAAAAAGCAAGATAATTTTAAAACAACTATCTTGCTCTCTCACTTTTCTATTAATTATTTTTTGCAATTTCTTTCAAAGCTTTTACCGCTGCTTTTATCTCCGTCATTTTATTAAAAGGACCTACACTGAATCTCACTGCACCTATATTTTCAGTGCCGATTGTTTTATGAGCCAACGGTGCGCAATGAAGACCGGGTCTTACGGAAATACCGTATTCGGTATCTAAAATGAAAGCTAATTCGGATGAGTCTATACCTTCTAAATTCACCGAAACAACCCCGCATCTTTGATTTATATCCTTTGGACCGTAAATTTTAATTCTGGTGATATTTTTTATTTCTTTGATGAATACATCAAGAAGTCTTTTTTCGTGGCTGTAAATCGATTTTGTGCCCTTGTTTAAAATATACTTTACTCCTTCATTTAATCCCGCTATACCCGGAAGGTTATGGGTACCGGCTTCTAATTTGTCAGGATAAAAACTTGGCTGGAAAATATTGCTTGATTCGCTTCCGGTTCCGCCTTCCTTTAAATGTTTTATTTCATCATCACAGTTAATTATTAAGACACCGGTTCCTTGTGGTCCTAACAACCCCTTATGTCCCGGAGCAGCAAGTAAATCAATATTGTACCTTTTCATGTCAATCTCTAAAACACCTGCGCTTTGTGAGGCATCCACCATAAACAGCACATTTCTTCTTTTGCACATGCTTCCAATTTTTTCTATCGGAATAATTGTACCTGTTAAATTAGATACGTGAGTGGTAACTATTAATTTAGTATTAATTTTAATAGCTTCCTCTAATTTTTCAATATTTATACTTCCATCATTATTGCAATGTACTATGGTATTTTCAATTCCATATTTTTCTAATTCTTTTATTGGTCTTAAAACCGAGTTATGTTCCATAGTAGTTGTTATAACATGATCTCCCGGATTTAAAACTCCTTTTATACCTTGATTTAAGCTATCGGTTGCATTAAAAGTTAATATAATACGCATTGGATCGTCTATATTAAATAATTTTGCTAAATTCTCTCTTGTTTCATAAATTACTCTTGCACCTTCTATTGCCATAGCATGGCTGCCTCTTCCGGGGTTCGCACCATACTCTTTCATTGCCCTCATTACTTCATCATATACCGCATTTGGCTTTGGATATGTTGTTGCAGCATTGTCTAAATAAATCATAACATCACCTGCTAATTATTTTATTCTTTATATCATAAGTGCAAGCCGCTTATCGGCTTGCTTCACACTGATACAATAAATACATAATCAAGCAAAGACGAATGTCTTTGTTACCTTAATTGTATTTATTATATTATATGTAGTTAGTTGCACTTTGATAGTCATTGTATACTATCCTTCCGCCACAGAGAGTAATCTTTACTTTACCTTGAAGCTCATGACCTGAAAATGGCGAATTAGAAGATTTAGAAAGAAAATTATCCACCGTCCACTTTTCATTTATATCAAATAAAACTAAATCGGCTGTTACTCCTTCTTTTATACGACCTGCCTCAAGATTATATAACCTTGCCGGATTTATCGTCATCTTTTCCAAAAGCTCCGCAATACCTAAATAACCCTCTTTAACCAAATATGTTATGCCTATTGATAATGAAGTTTCTAACCCGATTATTCCGCTTGGCGCTTTATAAAATTCTCTCTCTTTTTCCTCATTGCTGTGAGGAGCATGGTCAGTTGCGATAATGTTGATTGTATTATCTTTAAGACCTCCGATTATAGCTAATCTGTCTTCTTCGGTTCTTAAGGGGGGATTCATTTTTGCATTTGTACCATACTTTATAACCGCTTCTTCCGTAAGTGCAAAGTGATGAGGAGTTGCCTCAGCATAAATGTCTGCGCCCTTTAACTTCGCATATCTTATTATATCAACCGATTCACCGGAGCTTACATGTTGTATATTTACTCTTGCTTTTGTTTTCAAGGCTAAGATACAGTCTCTTGCAACCATCACTTCCTCGGCTTCTTTTAAAGCACCCTTCAGACCTAATTTTTCAGATATTTTTCCTTCGTTGATTCCTGAATTATAGATTAAATTTGGATCCTCTTCATGAAAACTGATGGGTACATTTAATATTTTTGCTGTTTCCATTGCATCAATAGCAACGGCTATATTCATTATAGGCAGACCATCATCCGTGAAGCCCACAGCACCTGAACTTTTCAGCTGTTCCATGTTTACAAGCTCCGTACCCTTTAATCCCACTGAAATAGCTGCTGTAGTCAAAACATTTATGGGCGATTTTTTACCTTCGTTTATTATATATTGTATGACTTCCTCGTTGTCAGCTGCAGGATTTGTATTTGCCATACATATAACGGTAGTAAATCCGCCTTTTGCTGCTGCTTTTGATCCGGATAATATATCTTCCTTATATGTAAATCCGGGATCTCTGAAATGAACATGAACATCAATTAATCCGGGCGAAACAATCATCCCGCTTGCATCAATTATTTTACCTATATTTGGTTCAGATATATTTTTTCCTATTTTTTTTATTATTTCTCCATCAATTAATATATCCGTTACTTCATCCCTTTTGCTTTCAGGGTCAACTACCCTGCCGTTTTTTATAAGTATCATTTATATCACCCTGTTTAAATTTAATAATATTATATCATATCAGCCTTAAGACAGGAAGAAATATTGATGATAAAAAACCGGATATATAAAAACCGAATTTGTAGCAAGTACAAATTCGGTGCTTTAATATAAACTATTCTGTCAAAGAAGACAGTACAGAACTTTTTGTCACAATTCCCTTCAATACCCCCTCTTCATCGGTAACTACTATGGGGAACTTTGCTTCTACAGCCATTGGAAGTATATCACTAACATGAACGTCTTCCTTTGCTGTCAATGCATCATCCTTCCTCACTATGTCAAAAAGCTTTAGATTTTCGCTATTTGCCTTTATTGCATCATCAATTGTCAATATCCCTTTATATTTCATCTTGGCATCAATAACATATGCGCTTGAAACAGAATTCTGGCGCATTTCCCTTATTGCATTTTTAACTGAATCGTTTTCTCTTATGAGGCAGGCAGGAGTAATCATAACATGCTTAACACTCCTTATTTTTGATTTGTCAGCACTGTCAATAAACTTTTTCACATAATCATTCGCTGGATTTACGGACATATTCTCGGGCGTATCTATCTGAATTACCTTTCCATCCCTCATTATAGCAACAGTATCTCCAAGCTTAAAAGCTTCATTTATATCATGAGTTATAAAAATTATCGTCTTTTCTAACTTCCTTTGCAGGGATAGAAGTTCAAACTGCATGTCCTTCCGTACAAGTGGATCAAGAGCTGAAAATGGTTCATCCATAAGCAATACCTCCGGATCATTTGCCAGGGCTCTCGCAAGCCCCACCCTCTGCTTCATACCTCCGGAAAGACTGGAAATAGAGTTGTTTTCCAATCCCTCAAGACCGACTAACTTCGTCATTTCAAAAGCTCTCTTCCGCCTTTCCCCTTTTGACACCTTTTTGACTTCCAGACCATATGCAACATTATCCATAACGTTTCGGTGCAGCATAAGACCGAAATTTTGAAAAACCATTGAAATTTTATTTCTTCTATATTCAAGCAGTTCCCTTTTATTAAATGCTTCTATATTCTTGCCATCAAAATATATCTTCCCTGATGTGGGTTTCAAAAGCTGATTGAAGCAACGAATCAGTGTAGATTTTCCGGAGCCGGACAAACCGATTATTACAAAAATTTCACCTCTTTTTACATTGAAGGAAACGTCCCACAAGGCGACAGTTACCCCTGTTTTTTTATATACCTCATCCTTTTCAAATCCGTCCTTCATCATTTTCGATGCCTCTTTTTTATTTAAACCATACAATTTTGATATATTACTTGCTTCTATTATATTGTCATTCATTATTCTGCCACCTCATTTTTCTTTGTTATTCCCTGCGTAAGACGGTCTAAAATAATGGCGATAATAACTATTGAAATTCCCGGCAACAATGCCTTACCCATTTGCACACGGTTTATGGCAAGAAGTATTTCCATTCCGAGGCCATTGGCTCCTATAATCGCACTTGTAACCACCATTGACATTGCCATCATAATTGTTTGATTTACTCCTGTCATTATTGTGGGCATGGCCTGTGGTATCTGTACCTTTACAAGAGCCTGCATCCTTGTTGAACCAAAGGCTATAGCCACTTCTTTTACTTCCTTGTCAACATGAGTAATACCATGGCTTGTCATTCTTATCATGGGTACAACCGAATAAATAATAGTTGCCAGCAGAGCAGGCATGATTCCCGTACTGAATAGCACAACCGCAGGCAAAAGATATACAAATGCAGGCATTGTCTGCATAAGATCAAGAACAGGTCTTATAATCCGGTCAGCACTCTTACTCATAGATATAAGTATACCCACGGGAAATCCTAAAACAATAGATATGGATACAGCAACAATTACAATACTTATAGTTTCAATCATATTTCCCCAAAGACCAAAGATTCCTATGAAAAATAACATTGCTCCGTATAATACACCTGTTGTTATCTTCCTGCTTACTCTGTATCCTAAAAATACGACTAATAATATAAGCACAATCCACGGAACAGAAGACAGCAGATTGTTGATTGCCTGAATCGCATCTATGGCGCCGAACTTTATGATACTAAGTATCCCCTCATAATCTTTGCTGAACTGTTTTATAGAATCATCTATTACTGTTCCTACATCTATTTGCCATGCCGTTGGGAATGTAAATATATAGTCATTCATAAATATGTCCTTTCTTTAATTATTTGTTGATATATGCCCTCACTTTTTCAGCATTTTCCTTAGGAAGCCACTCATCCAACAAGTAATCATTTTCCTTTAAAATCCACTTTGCTGTTTCTCCATGGGTTGATTTTGTTTCATCAAGATATGCCAAAGCATCAGCTATCAACTGACTTCCTGTTTTATATTTCTTAAAAAACTCAAGAAGCTCCGGTGCTCTTTCCGCAAATTTGCTACTGCTTACGATTTTAAGTTCTTGCCTCGGAAATTCACATTTTCCTTCCAAGTAAAGCTCTGGATTATAAGGAGCATCCTCAAGGAGAACAATGTCCAATTTACCGCTTATCCACGTAGGTTCATAGCAATATCCCACCCATGCTTTCCCAAGGTTATATGCAGATACCAAAGATGCAAACAGAGTAGCTTCACTTCCCAGTCTCGTGTAGTTGTACATTTGATCCAATCCATAATATTCATATTTTTTATATAATATTTCATCTGCCATCCAGCCCGGAATAGAACCATAAATTCTCCCTTTTAATCTATCCTCGTCATCAGGAAACAATTCCGGATACTTTTTTAAATCCTCTACGGTTTTCAAATCCGGTGCCATAGGTTCTATACCGCGTTCAGAATCTCCCTCGATTACGTATCGCGGAACATAAAGACCCTGAGCGCTATCAGGCACCAATATTCCCACATTGACAATATCTCCGTTAGCCACATCCTCAGGATAGCTCACAACATTATCTGTCCAGCTTTCAATATCGAGATCTATATCTCCCTTTATCATAGCCTGCCAGTTCATTGTTGATGAACCAGATGAAGTTTCAAGCTTATAGCCTTCATATCCATTCTCAACCACAATTCGTGCTATTTCGTTGTGCAGCATCTGGCTGTCCCAACCATTATCTGTAACTGTAATTTTTATTGTTTCTCCTGGTTTTACCTCTGTATTTCTTGAGCATGCCGAGATTGAAATAATCAAAACCAAGACAAAAATTATGAAAACGTAATTCCTTTTCATTTTCATCCTCCTAATTTTATATCTATATAACTATTCATTAAACTAAATAAATATTTATATGCCATATAATTTGTAATTTTTGATAAATAACTTTTTTATTTTGCCATGAAGATAATTGAACACAAAAAATACATATGAAATATCATAATCACATAAAAGCAAAAAACATAAGATGCTATATGTTTAGTCTTCAATTGTATTAAATTTAGCTTTTTTATAAAAATTTCCGTTGATAATTTATTGATTTTAATGTCAGATAAAAAAATAAGATGTCATAGCATAATATGCTAGATTGTAAGACTTTTATCTATATAAGAAATAATTGGATAATTAATTATAGCACATTATCATGATATGTCAAATTCAGATGAGTTATTTGAGCTTCTTTTAATTGTTACCATTTTCATTTGCAGCTAACTTAGAGGAAAAAAGCAGGAGGTATAATTCTCCTGCCTGTTATTTCTTCATTCCTATTATTTCAAGCTTTCCAACAGCTTTTCAAATTCTTCCTGCTGCTCTATTTCATAGGTGCTTTTCTTGTTATAGTGTGTATGAAGCAGCTTATGAGATAAATGGCTGTTTGGCTCTTTTAAGAATTCTTCATACAGCTTGATTATTTCAGGATTTTTATGAGATTTTCTTAACGGCAGCGCCCTGTCAAGCTCATATAAAGCATCTGCTCTCTTAGATTTTGGATTCACATCCAGACGTACTTTAGCTGATACATGAGATTGACCTCCACCGTGTACACAGCCGCCCGGACATGCCATTACTTCTATAAAGTGATATTTCTTTTCACCCTTCTTTACTGCATTTAATACCTTGGCAGCATTGGCAGTTCCATGAGCTACGGCAACCGTAATTTCCATATCCTTTCCTTCTATAGGAAGAACAACGGATGCTTCCTTTACTCCTTCTATGCCCCTTACATCCTGATATTCTATATTATCTAAATCCTTACCGGTCAATATATCAGCAACTGTACGAAGTGCTGCTTCCATAACACCGCCTGTAGCACCAAATATTACGCCTGCACCTGTATATTCACCTAATATACTGTCCGGATGCTCATCCGGCAATTTAGTAAAGTTTATTCTTGCCTGCTTTATCATATCGCCTAATTCTCTTGTTGTAATTGAGAAATCAACGTCTCTTAAGCCATCAACCTCCATTTCCGGTCTGTTTGCCTCTGTTTTCTTGGAAGTACAAGGCATTACGGAAACAGAAACAATTTTCTTAGGATCTATTCCTTCCTTCTGTGCATAATATGACTTAACTATTGCACCAAACATTTGCTGAGGTGACTTGCATGTGGATAAATTATCAAGAAAATCAGGATAATTAATTTCACAATAGCGAATCCATCCGGGTGAACAAGACGTAATCATCGGCAATTTACCGCCGTTTTTAACTCTGCTCAGTAATTCTGTTCCTTCTTCTACTATAGTTAAATCAGCAGAAAAATTAGTATCAAAAACCTTATCAAATCCAAGACGTTTTAAGCTTGCAACCATTTTGCCCGTTACTTCTGTTCCTACGTCCAAACCAAATTCTTCGCCTAATGATGCTCTGACACCGGGAGCTGTTTGGACAACAACAAATTTTTCGGGGTCATCTATCGCATCCCAGACATCATCAATGTTTGTTCTTTCTCTTAAGGCGGCAACAGGGCATGCCTGAATACATTGTCCGCAGTATACGCATGGTACATCATTCATGCTGTAATCAAATGCGGGAGCGACCTCTGTGTTGAATCCTCTCTTAGTAAAATCCAAAATGCCGATTCCTTGAACGTCTCTGCATGTACTTACGCATCTTCCGCATAAAATACATTTGCTGCTGTCTCTGATTATTGAATGTGATAAATTATCTAATGTTGATTCTCTTTTATCACCTTCGAATTCTATATCCTTTATTCCTAACTCATCACACAGTTTTTGAAGCTCACATGTTCCGTTTCTTAAACAGGTCAAGCATTCTCTGTTATGATTTGCAAGGATTAATTCTACATTCATCCTTACTGCGCTTCTAACCTTAGCAGTATTGGTTCTTACATTCATGCCTTCCTGAACTTGAAGTACACAAGATGTAGGAAGATTTCTCATAGGAACTCCCTTTATGTCTACCTCTACAACGCATACCCTGCAAGCAGCTATTTCATTTATATCTTTTAAATAACAAAGGGTGGGTATGTCAATTCCGGCTTCTCTTGCTGCCATTAATACTGTATAATCTTTAGGAACACTCACTTGTATTCCGTTTATTGTTAAATTAACTTTATCCAACATCAGCACCGCCTTTCTACTTTTTAATGATAGCATGGAAGGTACAAGAATCCATACATGCGCCACATTTTATACATTTTTCCTGATTGATTATATGAACTTCCTTTACTTTTCCTTCAATTGCACCAACCGGACATATTCTTGAACATCTTGTACAGCCCTTGCAATCCATTGTAATAATGTATTTAAGAAGTGATTGACAGACACCTGCCGGACATCTTTTTTCTATTACATGTGCTTCATATTCATCCCTAAAGTATTTCAGTGTTGATAATACCGGATTAGGAGCAGTCTGACCCAATCCGCATAAAGATGTTTCTTTAATGTTCATTGACAATCTTTCAAGTTTGTCTAAATCCTCCATCTTTCCCTTACCTTCTGTAATTCTTTCAAGAATCTCAAGCATACGTTTTGTTCCTTCCCTGCAAGGAGTACATTTTCCGCATGATTCGTCAACCGTAAAATCAAGGAAAAACTTAGCTATATCAACCATACAGTTATCTTCATCCATAACAATCATACCGCCGGAACCCATCATTGAACCCACAGCAGTTAAATTTTCATAGTCAATAGGTATGTCCAAATGATCTTTAGTTAAACAGCCGCCTGACGGTCCTCCAGTTTGAACTGCTTTAAATTCTCTATGATTCGGACATCCGCCGCCTATATCATATATAACTTCTCTTAAAGTGGTTCCCATCGGAACTTCAACTAAGCCGGTATTGTTGATTTTACCTCCGAGTGCAAATACCTTTGTTCCCGGAGATTTTTCGGTTCCAAAGCTTTTAAACCATTCAGCACCGTTTAGTATGATTTGAGGTACGTTCGCCAATGTTTCAACATTATTGATTATAGTCGGTTTTCCCCACAATCCTCTATTTGCCGGGAACGGAGGTTTGTTTCGTGACATACCTCTTTTACCTTCGATTGATTGCATCAATGCAGTTTCCTCGCCGCAAACAAACGCGCCTGCACCCAATCTGATTTCTACATCAAAATCAAAACCTGAATTAAATAGATTATTACCTAACAATCCAAGTAATTTTGCTTGTTTAATAGCTACTTCCAATCTGTGAACAGCTATCGGATACTCAGCTCTTACATAAATAAAGCCCTTGGTTGCTCCGATTGCATATCCGGCTATGGCCATTGCTTCTAAAACGGCATGAGGATCTCCTTCAAGGACACTTCTGTCCATGAAGGCTCCCGGATCTCCTTCATCGGCATTACATATAACATACTTTTGGTCTGCCTTGTTAGGTGCGGCAAAGCTCCATTTCATTCCTGTAGAAAAGCCCGCTCCGCCTCTTCCTTTTAACCCGGAATCCTTTACTAATTTTATAACCTCATCAGGTGTCATTTCTGTGAGAACCTTACCAAGCGCCATATAACCGTCTCGAGCTATATATTCATTAATATTTTCGGGATTTATTACACCGCAATTTCTTAAAGCTACCCTTTTTTGTTTTTTATAGAAATCCACTTCGCTAAGTGGTTTTATTTGCTCGTTTTCAGCACTTTCATCATATAAATATTTTCTTACTATTCTTCCTTTAAGCAAATGCTCTTCTGCTATTTCGTCAACTCTTTCAACGGTCATTTTTGCATAAAATGTACCTTCAGGATAAATTATTACGATAGGACCTTCCTCACAAAGTCCAAAACAACCGGTTACAACAACCTGTACTTCATTTTCTAAGTTTAACTCTTTTATTTTATCTTCAAACCTTTTTTTAATCAAAGGAGATTTTGAAGAGCTGCACCCTGTTCCACCGCATATCAAGACATGAGATCTGAAAATTTTCATAACAATACCTCCATTTACTGATTATCGGCACTGATTGTAAATTCGCGCACAATTTTGTTATTTACCAAGTGCTCTGATACAATTCTCTTTGCCTTTTCAGAATCAACATGAATATAAGTAACCTTTTCCTTATCTGCAGTATAAACCTCAACGATCGGCTCATAGGTACACATACCGATACATCCTGTTTGAACTACCTGAACGTTTACTAAATTCCTCTTTGCTACCTCTTCTACAAATGTAGTCAACACAGGTCTGGCTCCGGCTGAAATTCCACAGGTTGCCATTCCAACAACCACTCTTGTATCTTTATCTGTATTTCTTAAATCAACATTTTTTAATGCTTCTTCTCTTAATTTTTTTAACTCTTCCAATGATTTCATAGTTGTCCCCCTATTCTCTGTACTTTGAGATTATTTCCGGTATTTTATTTACTTCAAGCTTACCATAGACGTCCTGATCAATCATCATTACCGGTGCCAATCCACAGCAGCCTAAGCATCTGGTGGCTTCAAGAGTAAATAAATTATCGGATGTCGTTTCACCAACCTTAATATTTAATTCCTTAGATAACTTGTCTAATACCTGTTGCGCACCTTTTACATAGCAAGCTGTTCCCAGGCATACACCTATTGTGTGTTTGCCCTTTGGTTCAATTGAAAACTGAGTGTAAAAAGTAGCAACTCCGTAAACCTCCGCAAGGGGTATCTCTAACTCATGAGATATAAACTTTTGAACTTCAATCGGCAGATATCCAAAAATCTCTTGGGCTTCATGCAATGATTGCATCAATACACCCTGCGTATCTCTTTTAGAGTCAATATACTCCTTCAGCAGCATAAACTGCTCTTCATTAAGCTTTAAATCCAGTCCTTTTGACAAAATATAACCTCCCATAATATTATCAATATGTCAACATCGACTTCATTATATTATCTTGTTAATAAAATGTCAATGGTTGATTATAACAAAAAAAGCCAACCCCATTTTTAGGATTAGCTTATCATAAAATCACGACTCGTCAATTTTTAACAAATCTAATATTCTGTTCAAATCTTCATTATTTACGTACTCAATTTCTATTTTACCTCTATTTTTGTTTCGTTTGATATTCACTCTTGAAGAAAATCTATCTGTTAATAATTCTTCAATATATGCTAAGTATTTATCTTTTTCAGGTGGTTGTTTTCTTCTTGGTTTCTTGGAATCCCTGACTAATTTTTCTACATCTCTTACACTTAAGCCATCTTTTATAATTCTATCCGTTATTTCTATTTGTTTTTCCGGCGGAAAGCTCAGAATTGCTCTTCCATGTCCCGCAGAAATTTCATTGGTTACTATTTTGTTTTTTACATAGTTATCAAGATTTGTTAATCTCATTATATTAGTTACGTACACCCTTGATTTACCGACTATGTTTGATACTTCTTCCTGTGTTATTCCGTAACGCTCCATAATGAAATCATAGGCATTTGCTTCATCGATAGGGTTTAAATCCTCTCTCTGAATATTTTCTATAAGTGCTATTTCAGAAGCATTTCTATTTTCCATATCCCTTACTATACAAGGTATACTTTTTAAGTCAGCGCTTTTACAAGCTCTCCAGCGTCTTTCCCCGGCTATAATAATGTATATATCTTTATCTTTTCTAACAATTATAGGTTGAATTACTCCGTATTTTTTTATGGACTCAGTAAGCTCATCAAGCTTATCCTGTTCAAATACTTTACGTGGCTGATTCGGATTCGGGCTTATTAAATTAATATCTATATCCTCAATTCTTTGATTGTCTTCCTTCTCTAAATCCTCAGGTATCAATGCCGACAAACCCTTGCCTAGGGCCTTTCTTTTAAGTGCCATAGTAACCTCCTTAATTGTTTTTAATTAATTCTTCAGCTAATTTTATGTACGCTTCACTGCCTTTTGATTTATCATCATACAGCATGATCGGCTGACCGAAACTTGGCGCTTCAGCCAATCTTACGCTCCTTGGAATAACTGTTCTATATACTTTATCTTTAAAATATTTTTTAACCTCTTCTACCACCTGTATGGAAAGATTTGTTCTTCCATCAAACATATTTAAAAGAACACCTTCTATTTCCAATTTAGGATTCAAATTTTTTCTGACTAATTTAACAGTATCAATAAGTTGTCCAACTCCTTCCAAGGAATAGTATTCACACTGTATAGGAATCAATACTGTGTCGGATGCTGTTAATGCATTCAATGATAATAAGCCAAGTGACGGCGGGCAGTCAATTATTATAAAGTCATACGTATTATCTAACAGATTTATGGATTCTCTTAAGGTTTTTTCTCTGTACTTGGTATTTGTCAATTCTATTTCTGCACCGGCTAACTGAATATTTGCAGGAATTAAATCTAAGTTTTCAATATCTGTTTTAAGTATAACCTTATTAATATCGAAATCTTCTATCAATATGTCGTATACGGTGTATTCTAAATTATGTTTATCCACACCGAATCCACTGCTTGAATTGCCCTGAGGGTCAATATCGATACTTAAAACCTTTTTACCCTTTAAAGCTAACGCAGCACATAAATTTACATTAGTAGTTGTTTTGCCAACTCCGCCTTTTTGATTGAAAATGCTTATTACCTTAGTCACTTTACCACCCTCTATATGCTTTTTTTAGGTATCTTTACTTTAATTTCAATGAATTCGTCAGATTCTTGCTGTTCAAACTTTGCTTCAATACCTGTTTTTACTATTTCATTGTAGGCATTCTTTATAGTATTTATATATATTTTGTAATTAATAAAATTTCTTACATAACGCTTGTCCTTCATTTTCTTAATATTCAAATCTTCTGCAATTGAATTTACAAGCTTTTCTGTTTCACTTACATTTAAATCTCTTTTTATAATTTTTTCAAGAATACTTAAGAGAATTTCTTCATCCTCTATTTTTAACAATGCTCTTGCATGACGTTCAGTTAATTTGGCTTCTCTGAGTTCCTTCTTAACTGATTCCGGAAGTTTTAAAATTCTCATTTTATTTGCTATTGTTGATTGAGATTTACCAAGCTTTTCTGCTAACTGTGTTTGATTTAATCCGAAATCTTCAGTTAATCTTTCAAAAGCCATCGCTTCTTCAATAAAATCCAAATCTTCTCTCTGCAAGTTTTCAATTAAGGCCATGGCAGCGGATTCTTCTTCCTTAACCTCTATAACAACTGCAGGAATAGTTTCCATTCTTAACAATTTAACAGCTTTTAAACGTCTTTCTCCCGCTACTAATTCATAAATGTCATCATATATTTTTCTTACGGTTATTGGTTGAATTATGCCGTAGCTTTTAATTGACTGGCTTAATTCCTCCAAGCTTTTGTCATCAAATACTTTCCTTGGTTGATTTTTATTAGGTATAATTTTATTTACATCAATATTAATTATACTGCTTATCAAAGAATTCTCCCCCCCTTATACCAATGGTTCTTTACTTGGTTTTCCCGCTTTTCTCGGGTATTTTTTGTCTGTTGATTCTATTTTTTCTACTATAACTATTTTTCTTATGATATCAGTTTCCGGCAATTTAATTTCTTTGATTTCTTTAACAATTCCTCCAAGTTTTTTAATAGCATTTTCAGAAATTTCAATTTCAAAGGAAATATTTTCACTCTTATATGCTGCAAAGTAGCCTCCTTTTTTTACAAAGGGCAGGCAATACTCGCTTAGTACATTTAACGGAGCTACAGCCCTTGAAACGCAGATGTCATATTTCTCTCTGTAATTTTTATTTTGTCCGAAATCTTCTGCTCTGCCGTGAATAAATTCCACATTGTCAAGTAAAAGTTCATTTGTAACTATGGTTAAAAAATCTATTCTTTTTCGTAAGCTGTCTAAAAGAGTTACTTTATAATTATTATTAACTATTTTTAAAGGCAAACCGGGAAATCCACCCCCGGTGCCAACGTCTATAATATTCTTTTCTTCATTGTAATTCTCTTCGTTCATAAGCAAGACACTGTCTAAAAAATGTTTCACATAAATATCTTCATCATCATCTATTGAAGTAATATTAATTTTTTGATTCCATTCCTTCAACAGATCGCAATATTTAATAAATTTTCTCTCTATTTCATCGTTATAGGGAATTTTAAGCTGTTTAAAACCTTCATTCAGTGTATTAATCAAGGTGTACTCCTAATATTAATTATTTGGCTTGTGTGTCATTAAATAAATTAACAATACATTTATATCAGATGGGGAAACTCCGGATATTCTTGATGCTTGACCTATGGAATCAGGCTTAATTTTGTTTAACTTTTGCCTTGCCTCTAACCTTAAGCTTCCGATTTCATTATAGTCAATATCGTCAGGTATCCTTTTGTTTTCAAGTTTTTTAAATTGCTCCACCTGATTTATTTGCTTGGCAATATAGCCTTCATATTTTATGACTGTTTCAACGTAATCCTTTATCTCTTTTTTAAGCTGAGGTCTGTCTGTATCTAATTCTGCAGTATTTTCATAGCTTAGCTCAACCCTTTTTAAAAGCTCGTATAAGGATAATGCTTTGCTTAAAGGGACACTTCCGGCTTTTTCCAACAATTCATTTATTTCTGCTTTCGGAGTTATTTTAATCCCTTTCAATCTATCTATTTCATTTTCTATTGCTTCTTTTTTATTTATAAATCTTTTATATCTTTCTTCTGTAACTAAACCAACATCATAACCTTTTTGTGTCAATCTTTCATCGGCATTGTCCTGTCTGAGCAATAACCTGTATTCGGCTCTTGAGGTCATCATTCTGTATGGTTCATTAGTTCCCTTAGTTACTAAGTCATCTATCAGGACACCTATATACGCTTCAGAACGGTCCAATACCAGCGGCTCTTTACCTTTCAAGCTTAAAACGGCATTTATTCCCGCTATTAAGCCTTGAGCCGCTGCTTCCTCATAACCGGAGCTGCCGTTAACCTGACCGGCGAAAAATAAGTTTTTAATACTTATTAATTCCAAGCTTCTTTTAAGCTGGGTCGGATCTATAGAATCATACTCTATTGCATATGCAGACCGCATAATTTGCGCATTTTCCATGCCAATCATCGATCTGTACATCGGTATCTGAACTTCATACGGAAGCGAGGACGACATTCCCTGTATATACATTTCCTTTGTGTCTAATCCTTCCGGTTCGACAAAAAGCTGATGTCTGTCCTTATCAGAAAATTTAACAACCTTATCCTCTATGGATGGGCAGTATCTCGGACCTATACTTTTTATTACTCCTTCATAAAGAGGTGATCTGTCTAAATTTTCTCTGATTATTTCATGGGTTTTTTCTGTTGTATAAGTTATATAGCAAGGTACCTGCTCAATATTTATTTCATCTGTCATAAATGAAAATGGTATTATTTCTTCATCTCCCGTTTGAACTTCCATTTTTTCATAATTAATTGAATCTGAATGTATTCTTGCAGGAGTACCTGTTTTAAATTTTCTCATTTCAATTCCAAAATCCATCAAGGATTCAGAAAGCTCTGTTGACGGTTCCAATCCGTTGGGACCTGAAGAATAATTAAGCTCTCCTATATAAATTCTGCCTTGCAAATATGTTCCGGTAGTTATTATTACTGCTTTAGCTCTATAGTATGCACCAAGCTTGGTAATTATATTGAAGCTTCCGTCTTCATTTATTTTTAAACCAGTTACCTCTGATTGAATAACCTGAAGTCCTTTTTGGTTTTCTAATACCTTTTTCATTTCAGCATGATATTTATTTTTATCTGCTTGTGCTCTTAAGGAATGTACTGCAGGTCCTTTAGAGCGGTTCAACATCTTACATTGTATCATAGTCTTGTCTATATTTAAAGCCATTTCTCCGCCAAGAGCATCAATTTCCCTGACCAGATGTCCCTTTGCGGTACCTCCGATGTTAGGGTTGCATGGCATCATTGCTATTGAATCCAAGCTCATTGTAAGCACTATTGTTTTCATCTCAAGACGTGCAGCGGCAAGGGATGCTTCACACCCTGCATGACCTGCTCCAATAACAGCCACATCAACACTGTCGGCAAGAAATTCTCTTACTGTATTGTTCATTTTTTTCCTCTTTCTCAATTTGGGGACATTCCTCTAAAGCCATTCTGCAAAGTATTATCCCCTTTTAGAAGTGTGTCTCCTTTCCTATTTACCTATGCAAAACTCGTTAAAAATTTTGTCTATTAAATCATCACTCACTGTCTTACCAACTATTAACCCTAAGCTTTCCATCGCTTGTTTTAAATCTATTTCTATAAAATCAATCGTCATTTGATTATTGATTGAATTTAACACTTCCCGGAAACTATTTTTAGCTTTTATCAATAAATTTTTATGCCTGACATTGTTTATAATCAGCTCGTCGCTTATATTTATTGTACCATCAAAAAACATTTGATTTACCTTGTTTATTATTTCCTCCAAGCCCTGATTTTTTAATACCGATATATTGATTAACTCTTTTTCGATATTTTCGTATTTTTCTAAATTTAATTTTCTTGGTAAATCCGTTTTATTGCTTATATAAATAACCTTTTTATTTTTAATATAATCAATTATATATTCATCATCCTGCTCAAGAGCTATTGATGAATCAAAAACCATTATTACTAAATCCGCTTCGTCAACTTTATTAAGTGCTTTTTCAACACCTATTTTTTCTACCCTATCATCTGTATCCCTGATGCCTGCCGTATCAATTATTCTTAAAGGAACGCCCTTTATATTTACATATTCTTCTATTGTATCCCTTGTAGTACCCGGTATCTCCGTTACAATTGCACGATTTTCATTTAACAGAAAATTCATGAGAGATGATTTCCCCACATTTGGTTTTCCGAGTATAACTGTTTTTATACCTTCTTTAAATATTTTTCCCGTATCTGCCGAGCTGATTAATCTGTCCAGCTCATTAGCTAAATTTTCACTTAATTCCTTAACCTTATTTATTGTTACCTCATCCTCGTCATATTCGGGGAAATCTATATTAACCTCTATATTTGCAAGTAAATCCAGTATTTCTTCTATTATTTCGTTTATCTCTCTTGATAATCTTCCTTCAAGATGATTAACCGAAATTTCATGACTTGAATCAGTTTTAGAATTAATAATATCTATAACTGCCTCTGCCTGTACAAGGTCTATTCTTCCATTTAAAAATGCTCTCTTTGTAAACTCTCCTCTTTCAGCTGCCCTGCAATCGTGAAGCAACACCGTTTCTAATATTTTTTTAGCAGAAATTAAGCCACCGTGACAATTAATTTCAATAATATCTTCCTTAGTGTAGGTGTTTGGAGCCTTCATATAAGATATCAACACTTCATCTATAATCTTGTCGTTATTATCCACAATATGTCCGTAATGCAGATACCTTGGCTTTAAATCTAAGTCATTTTTATCGTTCTTTACAAAGATTTTTTCAGCTATATTGAGTGCATTATTTCCGCTTATCCTTATTATATTAATACCTGCATTACCCGGAAATGTAGCAATTGCAGCTATTGTATCAGTATTCATCTAACCACCGTATCTTTCTGAGTATATATTATTATATATTCTACCCTAAATTATAGTAAATGTACATAAGATTTTTGGGGACAGTTTTTTTCGTTTTCAAAAAAGAAACCCGGTTATCCGGGTTTAAGATTAATAACAAAATTATCAAGCTAATAGGTTGTTGAAAAAGTTCTTTTTCAGCGACCTAATTTATTTCAAGTCGATTACTACTTTCCTGTATGGTTCATCACCTTCAGAATAGGTAATAATATCTTTTTCATCCTGTAAAGAAGAGTGTATTATTCTTCTTTCGTACGGATTCATTGGTTCAAGTCGAACCTTATGCTTATAATATCTGCATTTATCAGCCATTTTAAAGGCCAATTTTTTCAAGGTCTCTTCTCTTTTCGATCTGTAATCTTCAACGTTGAAAATTACTCTGACATAATTCTGTCTTCCTTTATTGACTATTAAATTTAAAAGGAATTGAATTTCATCTAAATTTTTCCCTCGTTTTCCAATGATAATTCCTTTATCATCCTCGCTGATTTTAGTAATATCCGCTCTTAACACATTGTCAGATAAACTTACTTTATAAACAGCCTCTATGTCCATTTTCTTAAGCAATACGTCTATAAATTTTCTTGTTCTTTCTTCCGGACCGTTTGTAACTGTTACTTTTACCTTTGCATTTTTACTTCCAATCAAACCAAATAAACCTTTAGACGGTTCATTTATTACTTCAACTACCACTTCATCTTTTTCGGCTTCTAACTCATTTAATGCTGCAATAACAGCTTCTTCTACGGTAGCTCTTTCAATAGTTGCATTTTTCATCTATTTTAATTCCTCCTTGGGATTTTTGGACGAATTCATAACGATATACTGCTGTACTAATTGGAATATATTTGAAACAACCCAGTATAAGGCTAATCCTGCAGGGAACTGTAAACCAAATATAAATATCATGATAGGCATCATCATATTCATAGATCTTTGAGTAGCTTCCTGTTGTTCATTAATAGCAGGCTGTGATGTCATTTTCGTAGTTAAATAAGTTGTAAATGCAGACACTGCAGCCAATATAGGTAATGCAGCTCCTATAAAAGGTATCGCCATCCCCATTGAAATACCATTTATAATTCCATTTTCAAACACATAATTTTCAGCAAAGCTTAAATCATTAATCCATAAAAATGTTTTATTGATTAAATCATATGCTTCCTGATTATCAAATACATATATTTCAGGTGATCTTATAACATAAAAGAAGGCAATAAGAATCGGAAATTGTATAAGCATTGGTAAACAACCGGAAAACGGGCTATAATTTGCTTCTTTATATAATTCCATCTGCTTTCTTTGTAAAGTTTGCGGATCTTTTCCGTACTTCTCTTGCAGCTCTTTAATTTTCGGATTTAATTCCTGCATTTTTTTCATTGATTTGGACTGCTTAAGAGTAAATGGCATCATTAATAATTTGAAAATGATTGTTGACAATATAATTGCAATTGCATAAGCAGACAGATAACTGCTGTCTAATCCGGAAACCATATTATATAATAATTCAACAAGCATTCCCATTGGTTTTGCTATAAAATCTAAATTCATTATTTCCTCCTATTTTAAAGGGTCATACCCACCGGGATTAAAAGGATGACATCTAAGTATTCTTTTGATACCTAAAAATGAACCTTTAAAAAAACCGTATTTTTGTAAGCTTTCAATAAAGTATTGTGAACATGTAGGATAAAACCTACAGTGTCTGACTGATGAATTTGAAGAAAATTTTTGATATATACGAATAATAAAAATCAAAATTTTACTTATTTTTATCACCCTTTAATAAGTTTTTTCTTTTAATCAATTTATTAAAAGATTTTTCCAAATCTTTATAATCTGAATCTGTAGCATTTACTCTTGCCATTAAAACGATATCATAACCTTCTTTAAGATTATACTCATTTAATCTTACTATTTCCTTTAATCTTCGTCTTATAATATTTCGTTGAACTGCCTTTTTTATTTTTTTTGCTGCAGTAAAACCAAATCTATTAAATCCATAACTATTCTTTTTTATAAATAACACAAGATTATAATCTGATATAGAATTATTACAATTATATACTGCCTTGTATTCAATATTCTTTTTTATTATTATCATATCATTTCCTATTATTACCTTTATTCCAATTAAATATAATTGGAATAAAAGGCCACTAATGCGGCCTTATGCTGACAATTTTTTTCTACCCTTTGCCCTTCTTCTTTTTAAAACATTTCTTCCGGACTTTGTGCTCATTCTTTTTAGAAATCCATGTTCTCTGCTTCTCTGTCTTCTTTTTGGTTGATACGTTCTTTTCATCAGAAACACCTCCTCATATAACAGATATCTATATAAATATCTTAAATTTTCACGTTTATAAATTATAATATTTTTAAATATTGATGTCAACATAGAAAAATATTTTATACTGTTTTAACCTCAAATACGGACAAATATTTGTCCGCGACATAAGAAAACAGTATATACTAATTCACTTCAAAGGAATTTATTAATGGAATTAGTATTAGCTATTGTAATATACTATATTTTCATAAATATTGCAAATATTTTTTAAAATAAAAAAATAAAATTGATATTGTGGATAAAAAATGATATTATGATATGTGTCTGTGGATAACTTTTTTTATTTGATAAATTTATGGACAACTTGTTCTTACTTATACAAAAATCCCATTCAATCAATATTGGCAATTGTTTAAATATTATATCAACAATTGTTTATATCATATATTTTTAACTATCTTAACAGATATTATAAACAAAATGTTAATTTTTTTATCAACAACCGGAGGATAATATGAATTTTGAAGATTTATGGAACGAAGTCCTTGAGATTGTAAAAGAGGACACCAATCAAGTAAGCTTTAATACTTGGTTCAAGCCCCTTAAAATTGTCGCATATAAAAACAATACAATTTATTTGGAAACAGCCGACGATTTTTTAAAAAATACTTTAAAAAAGAGACACTATAACTTTCTTAAAAATGCCTTTACATACGTTTTAAAAAAGGATACAGAATTAATATTTACCATACCCGGTGAAAATATAAATAAGGAAGACAAAAAAAATATCTCTGTAAATAATAATGAAGAAACTGACGTTATAAATACCGGAAGGAAATTAAATCCTAAATACAGATTTGATAACTTTATCATAGGAAATTCCAACCGTTTTGCTCATGCAGCATCATTGGCGGTTGCGGAAGCACCTGCCACTGCCTACAACCCTTTGTTTTTATATGGAGGCGTCGGACTTGGAAAAACACACCTAATGCACGCAATCGGTCACTATATACTTGACAGTAATCCGGATGCCTATGTTTTGTATGTTACTTCCGAGAAATTTACAAATGACCTTATTAATTCCATTAAGGACGGAACTAATGAGGAATTCAGAAATACTTACAGAAAAGCAGATGTTCTTTTAGTTGATGATATCCAGTTTATTGCAGGTAAGGAAAGTACTCAGGAAGAATTTTTCCATACATTTAACGCTCTTCATGAAGCAAATAAACAGATTATAGTATCAAGCGATAATCCGCCAAGTGAAATACCGACACTTGAAGATCGTCTTCGTTCTCGTTTTGAATGGGGTCTGATTGCTGATATTCAGCCACCGGATTATGAAACAAGAATAGCAATTTTAAGAAAAAAAGCTGAAGCTGAAAATTATAACGTACCTGACGATGTAATATCATATATAGCTCAAAATATTCAATCAAACATAAGAAAGCTTGAAGGAGCTCTTATCAGAATTTATGCTTATGCTTCACTTACTAATAAAAAAGAAGTTAATTTAGAATTAGCTCAGGAGGCCTTAAAGCATTTAATTTCTAATAATAAGAAAATAACTATCCATGATATTAAGGAAGTTATTGCAAATTATTATAATATATCAATAGATGATTTAGTTTCAAAAAAGAAAACCAAAAACATTGCATATCCAAGACAAATTGCAATGTATATAGGCAGAAAGCTGACTGATTTATCACTTCCTAAATTAGGTGAAGAATTTGGAGGAAGGGACCATTCAACGGTTCTCCACGCATATAACAAAGTAGAAGAAGATATAGAAAACAGTCAGGAAGTAAAGAAAAGTGTAGATGATTTAATTTCAATGCTGAACAGTTAATGTGTATAAATTGTTTATTATTGTTGATAAAAAATATTTTTTATTTTTATAGTTTGAATAAAAAATTATTCTATCAACAGTTAATAATTTTTTATTCATTAGTAATTCAAACATAAAAACGGTTTTCAACAAATTAACACATTCTACTAATATTACTATTTAATTATTTTATATATTTCTATATAACATCACAAATATAAATTGTGCACAATTTAGAATCTCACTCAACACGAAATCAAATATTTCTGTTTCGAGAATCCTTATTGTTTGCACAATAAAAAAGGAGTCGCTAATGAAAATAAAAGTAAACCAAAATGATCTTAATAAAAGCATCAATATAGTACAAAAAGCAGTTTCTTCAAGAACTCCACTGCCGATTTTGTCAGGAATACTCATAGAAGCAAAGGATAATATGCTCATACTTACAGCAACCGATTTAGAATTGGGAATTAAAACATATTCACCCTGTGAGGTAGAGGAAGAGGGTTCAATCGTAGTTCATGCAAAACTAATAGGAGATTTTGTGAGAAAGCTTCCTTCAAATTCCTATGTTCATATTGAAACTACAGAAAATAATAATATGGAAATTAAATGTTTAAATTCTGAAATAAACATTTTAGGAAATTCTTCCGAAGAATATCCAAATGATACTTTTAACAATGAAGGAAACATATTTAAAATAAAACCTGATAAACTTAGAAGCTTAATAAAATATACTTATTTTGCAACAGCTCAAGATAATATTAAACCTATATTTACAGGTTGTCTCATTGAAATTAAAAACAATATTTGTACATTTGTGGCTCTTGACGGATACAGAATGGCCGTAAAAAAAGATAAAATTGATTATGACGGTGAAGTTTCTGTTATTGTGCCTTCAAAAACATTGGTAGAAATTTTGAGAATTATTGAAGAGGATACAGATAATTTAGAAATAATAGTATCAGAAAGTCATATTTCCTTTAAATTAGATAATACAATTATTATTTCTAATCTTTTAGAGGGTAAGTTTATAGATTATGAGGGAATAATAAAGGATAATTACGTAACGGTGGCAAGCGTAGAAACATCTGACATAAGAGACAGTATCGAAAGAGCTTCACTTTTGGCAAAGGATGATAAGAATAACCTGGTAATACTTGATATTAAAGAAAATAATATGCAAATTAATTCAGCTTCTGAATTTGGTAATGTAGAAGAAAATGTACCTATAGAAAAAAATGGTGAAGATATTAAAATCGGATTTAATTCTAAATACTTGTTAGATTTTTTAAAGGTAATTGAAAGTGAGCAGGTGAGCTTAAATTTAATCGGTAAAAATAATCCTTGCTTCATGAAGGAAATTAATGAGGAAAAAGAAGAACAGGAAGAAGACGACTTTATTTATATGGTTCTGCCGGTGAGGATCAGTTAAAGAGGAAAGGGGACACACCTCTTCTATAGGGAAAGTCTTTGAGGGTAAGAGGAATGTCCCCAAATTGAAAAGGAAGTGTTTTATGGAAAAGGTACAAATAAATACTGAATTTATTAAGCTTGATCAATTATTAAAATATGTCAATGCTGTTGAAGGCGGAGGCATGGCAAAGAATGTAATACTTGATGGCATGGTAAAAGTAAATGACGAAGTTGTTTTACAAAGAGGCAAGAAGCTCAGAGATGGAGATATTGTTAAATTTAACAATGAGGAATATATCATTTCAACAGAGGAAAAATGATAGTCAAAAATATAAAAATAAAAAATTACAGAAATTTTAAAGAAGCAAATATTGAATTAAATGATTCCTTAAATATATTTGTCGGAGACAATGGTCAAGGAAAAACAAATTTAATGGAATCTGTTTATCTTGCATCAATAGGCAGGACATTCAGATTAAACAGTGAAAATGAGCTTATAAATTTTTGTGAAAATAAAAGCTATATAGAAATATTGTTAAACAAAAATAATTACAATACTAAAATAGAATTATTTCTTGAAAAAAATAAAAGAAAGACAGTTTTAATAAATGGTGTTAAATTAGATAAAACGTCTGAAATGATAGGAATTTTAAATAATGTAATTTTTACTCCCGATGATATGAAAATTATTAAAGGGAGTCCTGTAGAAAGACGTAAATTTATAAATATATCTTTGTCTCAGATAAAGCCAAAATATAAATATTTGCTTAGTAATTACAAGAAAATTTGTGCAGAAAGAAATATGATTTTAAAAAATTACTGTACAAAGCCCGAAAATAAAGATATTATTAATATTTGGAATGATTATCTGATTAATATAGGTACTGAAATAATACTTTACAGAAATGAATACATAAATAAATTAAAAAAATACGCAGTTGATATTTATGAGGATATTTCAGGTAAAAAAGAAAAATTTGATATAAATTATCATTGTAATTCAGCTAATGTAAACAACATTGATAAAAATGAAACAAAAAAATATTTCACTGAAAAAATAAATTCTAATTTAAACAGTGAAATTCAATACAAGACGACATTATACGGTCCCCATAAAGATGACATAATAATAAAAATAAATAATAAAGAAAGCAAATATTTTGGATCACAAGGTCAGCAGAGATCTGCGGTATTAGCAATAAAGCTTGCTGAAATTGAAATCATAAGAGAAGAAACAGATGAATATCCCATATTGCTGTTAGATGATGTATTGTCTGAGTTAGACAATAAAAGAAAGGGTTATTTAATAAAATATATCCAGGGAATTCAAACTGTTATTACTACAACAGATGATCATGATTTAAATATATTGACAAAGGATTACAATAAGAAAAAATTTTATATAAACGAAGGAAAAATAGGCAACATTACAAATTAGAGGAGAAATAAATGGCGGATAACAGAAATAATCATTATGGTGCTGAGCAGATACAGGTTTTGGAGGGTTTGGAACCTGTCAGAAAAAGACCCGGTATGTATATCGGCTCTACAGGAGAAAGAGGATTGCACCAATTAGTTTATGAAGTTGTGGACAACAGTATAGATGAGGCATTAGCAGGTTACTGTGACACAATTAATGTTACGATTAACGAAGATAATTCTATAGAGGTTGTAGACAACGGCAGGGGAATTCCTATAGAAAAAAATAAAAAAACCGGCAAATCTACATTAGAAACAGTTTTAACCGTCCTGCATGCAGGCGGAAAATTTAATAATGATGCATATAAGGTATCAGGAGGACTTCATGGAGTTGGTGTTTCATGCGTTAATGCTTTGTCTGATTTTTTAACAGCAAAGGTTAATTGGAACGGCAAGACATATAAGCAGTCATTTGAAAGAGGAGTTGCAAAATCAGAGGTTGAATATATAGGAGAAACAAAAAAAAGCGGTACAACAATAACATTTTTACCTGATTCAACTATATTTGATAACATTGATTTTAATTATACAATATTAAAGCATCGTATGAGAGAGCTTGCCTTTTTGAATAAAGGTATAAGAATATCCTTGGAAGATAAAAGAAACAATGTAAAGGACGAGTTCCATTATGAAGGAGGAATCAAGCAGTTTGTTGAATATTTAAACAGCAAGAAGGATGCACTTCATAATGATATCGTATATATTGAAGGTAAAAAAGAAAAGGTAATAGTGGAATTATCATTACAATATACAGATTCTTATAATGAAAATATTTTTTCATTCGTAAACAATATTAACACCATCGAAGGTGGAACTCATTTAGTCGGATTTAAAACCTCTCTTACTCGTGTTATTAATGATTATGCAAAAAAATGCAATCTTTTAAAAGAAAATGATGTTCAGATAACGGGAGAAGATATAAGAGAAGGCATCACTGCAATTTTATCTATAAAAATACCAAATCCTCAATTTGAAGGACAGACAAAGACTAAATTAGGTAACAGTGAAGTAAGAGGTGTTGTAGACAATATTACGGGTGAAGCTTTAAGTAATTATTGCGAAGAAAATCCGAAGACAGCAAAATTGATTGTAGAAAAATCTTTAAGATCTGCAAGAGCAAGAGAAGCTGCCAGAAAAGCAAGAGATTTGGCAAGAAGAAAGGGTGCTTTGGACAGCATGGCGCTTCCCGGAAAATTAGCTGATTGTTCTGAAAAAGATCCGAAGCTTTGCGAAATCTGCATAGTTGAAGGTAACTCGGCAGGCGGTTCTGCTAAAGAAGGAAGAGACAGAAAGTTCCAGGCCATTCTTCCATTGAGAGGAAAAATATTAAACGTTGAAAAATCAAGAATTGACAAAATATTAAATTCTGAAGAAATAAAAAATATGATTACTGCATTCGGCACAGGCATAGGAGAAGATTTTGATATATCTAAACTGAGATATGATAAAATTATAATAATGACTGATGCAGATGTTGACGGAGCTCACATAAGAACATTACTTTTAACATTTTTTTACAGATATATGAAAGATTTAATTACAGGCGGACATGTGTATTCTGCTCAACCGCCCTTGTATAGAGTAAAAAAAGGTAAATTTGAACAATATGTATACAGTGATCCAGAATTAAACAGAGTTTTAGAAGAAATAGGAAGAGACAACAAGGTTGAAATTCAAAGATATAAAGGTCTCGGTGAAATGGACCCTGAACAGCTTTGGGAAACAACTATGAATCCTGAAAGCAGAATACTGTTAAGAATCAATGAAGATGATGCAATGTCAGCAGATGAAACATTCAATATGCTTATGGGGGATAAGGTAGCTCCCCGTAGAGAATTTATTGAAGAAAATGCAAGATATGTTAAGAATTTAGATATATAGATGAGGTTATAAATGAGCGAAATTGAAAACAAAAGTCAAATTATAGATACTAACATAACCGAGGAAATGAGAAAATCTTATTTAGATTATGCTATGACGGTTATAGTATCAAGAGCGCTGCCGGATGTAAGAGACGGTTTAAAGCCGGTTCATAGAAGAATTCTTTATTCAGCAAATGAGCTTGGATTAACTCCGGATAAGCCACATAAGAAAAGTGCACGTATCGTCGGCGATGTTCTTGGTAAGTACCATCCACACGGAGATTCTGCAGTATATGATGCAATGGTTAGATTAGCTCAAAGCTTCTCCATGAGATATCCATTGATTGACGGTCACGGAAACTTCGGTTCAGTCGATGGTGATCAGGCTGCAGCGATGCGTTATACTGAAGCTCGTATGTCTAAAATGGCAATGGAGCTTTTAAGAGATTTTAATAAGGATACTGTAGATTTCAGACCGAACTTTGATGAAACATTAAAGGAACCGGTTGTACTTCCAAGCCGTTTTCCAAATTTATTGGTTAACGGTTCACAAGGTATAGCAGTAGGTATGGCGAGTTCTATTCCTCCCCACAACATAGGAGAGGTTATAAACGGTATAATGGCATATATAGACGATCCGGAAATTGATGTTCCCGGATTAATGAAATATATTAAAGGTCCTGATTTTCCGACAGGTGCAATAATTGAAGGAAAAGATAATATTAAAAATGCTTACCTTACTGGCAGGGGTTTTGTAAAGGTTAAATCAAAAGTAGAAATTGAAGAAATGAAAAACAATAAAAGCAGAATAATAGTTTCTGAAATTCCTTACATAGTAAACAAAGCAAGGTTGATTGAAAAAATTGCCGAGCTGGTTAAGGATAAAAGAATAGACGGAATTTCTGATTTAAGAGATGAAAGTGACAGAACAGGTATGAGGATTGTAATTGAAATTAAAAGAGATTTCAATCCTAATATTGTACTTAACAATTTGTACAAACATACTCAGCTTCAGGATAATTTCAGCATTATTATGATTGCCTTAGTTAATAATGAACCAAAGGTTTTAAACTTAAAGGATATGATTCATTATTACGTAGAGCATCAAAGAGAAATTGTAGTAAGAAGAACTCAGTATGATTTAAATAAGGCTGAAGCAAGAGCTCATATCGTTGAAGGCCTGAGAATCGCCATAGACAATATTGACGAAGTTATCAGAATAATCAGAGCTTCCTATGATGATGCCGAACAAAAATTAATGGAAAGATTTAATTTATCCGAAATTCAGGCCAGAGCAATTGTAGATATGAGATTAAGACGTTTACAAGGTCTGGAAAGAGAAAAATTAGATGCCGAATATGAAGAATTAATAAGAATGATAAATAAATTTAAGGAAATACTTGCTAACCAACATTTGGTTGACCAAATAGTTAAGGATGAATTAAAAGAAATTAAAAACAATTTCTATGACGAGAGAAGAACTGAAATAAGGGCAGATGAAGATGAAATAGGAGTAGAGGATTTAATTGAAGAAGAAAATGTAGCAATTACTCTTACAAATTTCGGATACATTAAAAGATTGCCTGAAGATACCTATAAAGCTCAAAACAGAGGCGGAAAAGGTATAACAGCTCTTACTACAAGAGAAGAGGATTTTGTAAAGGATTTATTTATAACTTCAACTCACGATTATTTGTTATTTTTGACAAATAAAGGTAAGATGTACAGAATTAAAGCTTATGAAGTGCCTGAAGCGAGACGTCAGGCAAAGGGTACGGCTGCCATTAATTTAATAGGCATCGATACTAATGAACAAATCAGAGCTATAATTCCTATCAGGGATTTTAATGATGATGAATTCCTGATATTCGCAACAAAGAAAGGTATCATTAAGAAAACTAAGCTTAATGAATTTGACACTTCAAGAAAGACAGGTCTTGTTGCAATTAAAATAGCTGATGATGATGAGCTTATAAGCGTAAACAAAACTGACGGTACTAAGGATATATTTATAGTTACTAAGTATGGCAAAGGAATAAGATTCAATGAAAGTGATGTCAGAGACATGGGCAGAAACACAATGGGCGTTAAAGCAATAACTACATCAGATGATGATGAACTTGTTTCAATGAGCATTATTAATCAAAGTGACGAAAATAATAAATATATATTGACCGTAACGGAAAAAGGTTATGCAAAAATAACTGTTTCATCAGAATACAGATGCCAGAACAGAGGCGGAAAAGGTATGAAGGCGCACAACATTAATGAAAAGACAGGACGCATCGTCGGATCATTAATAGTTGAAAAAGAAGATGACATAATGCTTTTAAGTATCAATGGCACAATAATCAGAATGCATGCAAGAGGAATTTCAATAATGGGCAGGGATACTCAGGGAGTTATTGCAATGAGATTGAATAATGACGATAAAGTTGCTTCAATTGCGAAAATTTATTCAGAAGAAGATTTAGAAACCGAAGAAGAATAAAGTGGAGGTAATTATGTCTTTAGAAATTAAGTACGATGTAACTTCAGATAACACATTAGAAATACAACCGATAGGAGAAGTAGATATATATACTTCTCCGGAACTGAAAAACAAAATTTATGAATTGATTGATGAAAAAAAATTAGACATTTTAATCAACGGTAGTAACTTAGATTACATTGATTCAACCGGACTTGGCATTTTAATGGGAATTTACAAAAAGCTTAAGGAAAATAATCTGAATATCAAAATTACTAATTTAAAACCAAACATATATAAATTATTTGATATTACAGGATTAAATAAAATATTCAATATTCAGGAGTGATATAATGGATAATATTTTTTTAAAAATCCCCAAAAAATCTGAATATATGAGTACAGTCAGATTGACCACGTCAGCTGTGTCTAATTTAAAAGGTTTTAATGTAGATGACATTGAAGATATTAAAGTAATAATTTCTGAAATCTGCACATTTTTTATAAACAATGTTGTACAAATTGATGAGCCGTTAAATATAAGCTATGAAATCAGCGAAAATAATATAAAAATTGAAGTAACTGATTTAAATGAAGGCATTATTAATGATGAGAGCTTAAGTGATATGAGCATTATGATTATTGAAAGCTTGTCTGATAATTGTAATTTTGATTTAAAAAATAAGAAAATTACTTTTGAAAAATGTATTAAATAATTTTGAATAGGCGTTGATAATATGGGCGAAGCAATCCAAAATACAAAAATTATTAAAAATCAGGATTTATTTTTGTTGTATCATCAAACGAGAGATATTGAAGTAAGAAATCAGATATTTGAAAAATATAAATACATGGCAGAAATAATTTCCCGTAAATATAACAACAAGGGTATCGAGCATGATGATATATTTCAAATTGCCTGCATGGGATTGATTTATGCAATTGAAAGGTTTGATATAACAAAAGGATTTGAATTTACCAGTTTTGCAACACCAACCATCTTAGGAGAAATAAAAAAATATTTCAGGGATAAGGGATGGTCTATTAAGGTGCCGAGAAAAATTCAGGAAATATCCAAGAAGGTTAATGATTACAGCAATATATTAAGTATTGAATTAAACAGAGCACCGACCATCAGGGAAATTGCCGAATATATAGACAGCACGGAAGAAGAAGTTTTGGAGGCATTTGAAGCCGGTAAAATGTTTAATTCACAGTCCTTAGACGAAAAATTTGACAACTCTGCCGATGAAAGTGATTTAACATTGATGGATGTTATGGGACAAGATGATAAGCATTTCACTATTATTGAAAATGAGGATTTTATTAAAAAATCCATGGAAAAATTAAATGAATTAGAAAAAGAAATTATAATTAAAAGATTTTATCTTAGTAAAACCCAAAGTGAAATAGCAAAAGAATTAAATATCTCTCAAATGACGGTATCAAGAATAGAAAAGAAATCTTTGGAAAAATTAAGAATGGAATTCAATAAGTAACCATGGGAGAACTATAGCAAATAACAATTGTTGTCCTATTGTTAAAAGGAGGTTTTATGAAAAATAGGGGAAAATTTTTTACAATAGGATTAATTATAATATTATTCTTAATTGTAAGCTTTTTCGGAACAACGGTAAAATTCATTACAGACTTTTTGTGGTTTAGTGAAGTGGGATATACGGAAACATTCCTGACCAAATTAAAAGCTCAGGTGATTTTAACCATACCGATTTTTATTGTTACGTGGAGTTTATTGTACATATTCTTGAGAAAATTAAAAAAGAAATATGACTTAGAAATTGAAGTTGTGGACGCCAACAGAAACAAAAAAATTAATCTGTGGATAAAATTAATTTCAGTTATCATAAGTTTATTGTTTACCTTTAACATGGTTTCTACAATGTGGTTTGAAATATTGCAGTTTTATAATGGTGAAAGCTTCAATAGTTTTGACCCTATTTTCAATAATGACATAAGCTTTTACATATTCAAGCTACCTTTGATTAATACACTCATAGGTTATATAATCAATATCCTATTCCTGTTAATAGTCGTAACTGTTCTTTTTTACGTCTATCTGTCCATTAAAGACAGTATAAAAAATGTATCAAGCAAATTTGAAGAAATGAGATTTACTCCTCATCAATTTGATTTCAGCTCAGTGTTGAATAGGAAATTTGCAGAAAAAATAATCAACCAATTATCCTTTATCGGTGTTTTTGTATTTATATTTTTAGGTATCAGAATTTTACTCAGAAGCTATGATTTATTATATTCTCAAGTAGGAAGAGTTTTCGGTGCCGGATTTACGGATATAAATATTACATTGAACATATACAGGATAGTAGGCATAGGATGCTTCGTATCGGCTGTTACATTTTTCATGGGTGCAAGGAAAAGAAATCTTAAGACTGCATTGACGGTTCCTGCTGCATTGATTGCAATTTCAATAATAGGTACCGGCTTAGCCGGCTTAGTTGAAAATTTTGTAGTAGAGCCGGATCAGCTTTCAAAAGAAACAAAATATATGGAGTATAGCATAAAAAATACTCAGAATGCCTATGATTTACATGACGTAAGATTGATAGAATTTCCTGCAAATAATAATTTAGCGATAGAAGATATAGACAATAATCAGGAGGTTATTGATAATATAAGAATTAACGACCAGGAGCCGTTAATTCAAGTTTATAATCAATTACAAGGAATACGGCCGTACTATGTATTTAATGACGTAGATGTAGACAGATATTATATAGACGGAGTTTATAAACAAGTTTTCTTATCGGCAAGAGAGCTTGATCAAAATAGATTAAACGAACAGGCAAGAACATGGGTTAATCAATATTTGAAATATACACACGGTTACGGTATAACAATGTCACAGGTTAATGAAGTTACTCCTCAAGGGCAACCCGAAATGCTGATTAAGAACATACCTCCGACCACCGATACAAATATTATGGTTAACAGACCGGAAATATATTTTGGTGAAAGAACAAGTGAATACATAATAGTAAATACAGACGAAAAAGAGTTTGATTATCCATCGGGATCAAACAATGTTGAAACATTATATGAAGGAGATGCAGGTATTAATCTTTCTTTTGTTAACCGAATATTGTTCAGTATCAGAAAAGGAAGCTACAGATTATTGATTTCCAACAATATTGATTCTGACAGTAAAATATTGATGAACAGAAATATTATTCAAAGAGTTCAAGAAATAGCGCCTTTTATATATTATGACCCGGATGCATACATAGTTATTAATCAGGAAGACGGTAAACTATATTGGATTATAGAAGGATTTACTGTAAGTGACAGATATCCTTATTCACAACCGACAGATAAGCTCATTCAAGGTTGGAATGTGAATTATTTGAGAAACTCGGTAAAGGTTGTAATAGATGCTTATGATGGTTCAACTGATTTTTATATAGCAGATGAAACAGATCCGATTATAAAGACATACAACAAAATATTTAAGGATTTATTAAAGCCGATGAGCGAAATGCCTGAAGGATTAAGAAATCATATAAGGTACTCTCAAGTATATTTCGATGTACAATCTGATATGTACAGATTGTATCATATTGAAAATCCTACTGTTTTTTTCGGCAGAGAGGATTATTGGGACATAGCAAATGAAAAATACATGAATAACGGTGAAGAGCCGGTTGGATCAAGCTATGTAATGTTTAAGCTGCCGGATGAAGAAAACGTAGAATTTTTGCTTACTACACAATATACGCCACAAAATAAAGACAATATGATTTCTTTATTGGTAGCAAGAAATGACGGTGATAATTACGGTAAATTAGTATTGTATGAATTTCCGAAAACAAAGACAATACCGGGTCCAAACATGATAGAAACAAAAATCGATCAGGATACTGTTATTTCATCACAGCTTACATTGTGGAGCCAGGTTGGATCTACAGTTTTAAGGGGTAACACCTTGGTTGTTCCAATAGAAGATTCATTGCTTTATGTAGAACCGATTTATTTAAAATCTGATACAGAAAGCAACTTTCCGGAAATGAAAATGGTTGTTGTTTCATTTGGTGATAAAATAGTAATGGAACCAACTCTTGATATGGCAATAGAAAGAATTTTCGGAATAAATACGCAGCCGACAAAACCTGCACCGCCACAGGAAAATGAATATGATAACACAAATATCGAAGAATTAATTGTGCAGGCAAATATTATATTTAACAGGGCGAATGAAGCATCTCAAAAAGGTGATTGGACCTCATACGGTGAAAACTTGAAAAAGTTAGAAAGTATATTAGAGCAACTGAACTTGTTGACGAATGGTGCAAATATAAATAATGAAAATGACATCATAGAAGAAAGTAATGATGCACAATAATTATCAAAGTAAATAGGAAGGGGGACACACTTTTTTTTATCAGAGTAAGTCTTTGAGGATAGGAAGAATGTCCCCGTCAGAATGTATTTGGAGGAGTAAGCTATGAAATTTACATTTAACCACTTTAATTTTAACGTATTAAATTTACAAAAAAGCTTAAATTTCTATAAGGAAGCACTTGGATTAACGGAAGTCAGAAGAAAAGAAGCTGCAGATGGCAGCTATACATTGGTATTCTTAGGAGACGGTGAAACTGATTTTACATTAGAGCTTACCTATATGAAAGACAGAACTGAATCATACGATTTGGGAGAACAAGAATATCATCTTGCTATGCAGACAGATAACTATGAAGAAGCTTATAAAAAACATCAGGAAATGGGCTGTGTTGAATTTGTTAATGAATCAATGGGCATATACTTCATTATAGATCCTGATGGATATTGGATAGAAATTATACGAAAAAAATAAAGAAATATAAAGGTATTTGAAGGTATTCCGGGACGATTTGTTCGTTTCCGGAATAACCTGCAAGGAGCTGTCATGGAAATAAAAAGAACCGTCTCCAAAACACCCAAAATACGATTAGAACGAATTGAAAATAATGATATGATATATATTTATGAGTGGTTTAAAGACATTGAATTTTTGAAATTCTATGATTATATGCCGCCAATTCCTCAGTCAGGGGACGAAGTTGATAAAACATTCAGATCCTATGAAAAAAATGATGAATCAGATGTTTTTGCAATTAAGCTTGCTGATATTAATCAAATAATAGGAGTTGCAGGATTTGATGATATCGTTAAGGAAAACAGGGTTGCCACTCTTTTTATTGGTATAGGCGATAAAAATGTAAGGGGCAGGGGTTATGGTAAGGAAGCTCTGAATTTATTGCTTGAACATGGATTTAATCAATTGGACTTTCATAGGATACAGCTAAATGTACTGGAATTTAATACTGCAGCTATTTCTTTGTATGAAAAAGCAGGGTTTGAGAGGGAAGGTACATACAGGGAGTTTGTATTGAGGGATAATAAAAGGTATGATTTGTTGTTGTATGGTCTTTTGAAAAGTGAATGGAAGAAAAGATGAAAAAAGGCGGTTCTTTTATTGATATAAAAGAACCGCCTTCATATTTTTAAGCTATGTGGCTGTCGAGCATTCTTGTGAAGGAATTCAACGGTTTTACACCGATTTCTTTTGCTTCGATTTTACCATTTTTGTATAGGATAACAGTTGGTATGCTTTGGATGCCGTATCTGATTGAAAGCTCCTGCTGCTGGTCAACATCAACCTTTGCAACGGTTATTTTGCCGTCATATTGATCGGCTAATTTTTCTATAACAGGTGCAATCATTCTGCATGGTGCACACCATGTAGCCCAGAAGTCTACTAATACATATTTCTCTGTGGATAATAATTCATCGAATTCCTTTGCACTGTTTACATACTTTATTTTTTCTGACATAATAATTCTCCTTTATGAATTTAATATTTATTTTATTGCACTTACAGCATAAGCGACTGACTACTAAATTAAAAATTTAGGTCATCTGCTTACATCTATTTGAACCGCTGCATGCTGTGCAGCGATTAGACCTTCGCTAACTGCTTTTGATAACTGAAGTGGTTTACCTGTTATATCTCCTGCGGCATAAACTCCTTCAATAGTTGTTTCCATGTTTTTATCTACCTTGATAAAGCTGTTTTCTGTTTCTAAGCCATCTATTAAAGCTGTCGGAGCTACTGCATCTCTTAGCAAAAACACTGCATCAGTCAGAATCTTTTCTCCGTTTACAACAATGGCTTCTACCGAATAATCTCCCAATATTTCTGAAATTGCTCCGTTTACATATTTAATATTTTCGTTTAAGTGTTCAGAGCGTTTCTTCTTTGAAACAAATGTTATGTTAACACCAATGCTGTTTAAATAATTAGCTTCTTCCAATGCATCGTTTGATTGATCCCAGACTACGGCATTTTTATTTCTGTAAAGCATTCCGTCGCATGTTGCACAGTAGCTTACGCCGTTTCCTAATAATCTTCCCTCTCCGGGAAGCTCTTTTACTTTTGAAATACCCATGGCAAGAATTACTTTTTTTGATTCGGCTATTTCACCGCTTATATTTGCCATGAAGCTTTCACCCATGGGAAGGATATTAACTACTTTTCCTTCTTCGATTTTTATGTTCATAGCTTCTGCATGTTCTCTGAATTTATCCATAAGTTCTTTACCGCTTAAATTATAGAATCCTAAATGGTTATCTACTCTTTCGGCTTTAGATAAATAATTTTCCTTGTTAGAAAAAATTCGGACTGTTTTTCCCCTGTTTACTGCATTAACTGCTGCAGATAAACCGGCCGGTCCGGCACCGATTATTATAATATCTGTTATATCTCCCATATTAACCTCACTCGTTTGGTTCAATTACTTCAAGTTCATTACTGTCAATATATACATTGCATTCAGGGCAATGGTATTTCAGTTCCACTGAGCTATGACATTTATTATGAACTAATTTTTTATGACATTTATTTAAATGCTTCTCGCCCCACAGTACCAAGCTGTTGAATACATCTACCAAATCCATTCCCTTTTCTGTTAAAGAATATTTATATCTTGGAGGATGGTCCTGATAAAGCTCTTTATATATCAACTCATCATGTTCTAACGTTTTTAAACGCTCAGACAATAAATTTGTCGGTATTCCTTCCAAGCCGTCAAGTATTTCCTTATACGTTTCATATCCTATCAATAATCGGTGCAGGATTAGCAATGACCATTTGTCACCAATAATATTTAAAGCTTGCGCTATGTTGCATTGTATGTTGTATTGTGGTTTTCTCACATTTTCACTCCCTTAATTCGGCTTTATTTGACAGGGACATTTCTCCTATCCCTCAGAGACTAACCCTGAGAAAAAGAGATGTGTCCCTCTTCCTCTAAAAAGCCAAATATCTGCTTATTGTAGTAAAAGTTCCGGTATAAGTCATAATACCTATTATAATTAAAATGATTCCTCCTGCTTTTATTGTATATTTAACCAGATTTCTTTTCTCTCTAAAAAAGTTAAGTGCTTCAGTAGTGAATAAACCTAATATTGTAAAGGGTATTATAAAACCAAGGGTATAAATTAATACCAAAGCATTTCCGGAAAAAATATTCTCTGCATTTGAAGCCAATATTAAAACCGAGGATAACGCAGGACCTACACATGGTGTCCATGCAAAGCTGAATGTAAATCCCATTATAAATGCAATTATCGGGTTCATTTTTACAGCGGTTAAATCAAGGTGAAATCTTTTTTCCATTTTTAAAAAATTTAATTTAATTATGTTTAATTGTACCAGACCCATAATAATAATTATTATGCCGCCAATTTTGCTGAACAATTCTTTGTTTTGATTAAAAAACGTACCTAATGCGGAAAATGAAAGACCAAGCAAGAAAAATACGCTTGAAATTCCGCCTATAAAGAATAATGTATTTAATAAAACTATTTTTCTGTTATAAAGTATGGTGCCGTCACTGTTTGTTATTTTTCCATTACCTGCCAAGTAGCTGATATATACAGGGATAAGCGGAAGCACGCATGGTGAAAAAAAAGATAAAAATCCCTCAATAAAAATCAATAAAATAGTATTACCCCCAATCTTTTTATTTTACTATAGCATAGTTACTTTAATTTGTCAAGTGACTTTATATAATAAATTTATAAATATATTGAAATATATTTTTTATGGTGATACTATAATTATAGTAATTATTAATACAGATAATATTTTATATGCATGGGAGATGATTTACATTATAAGTTTTAAAAAGCTTACAATTGAAGATAAGGAAATTATAGAAAGGTATGTTGATAAAGAAAATTTAGAATCTTACGAGTATTTGTTTTCATCACTATATATGTGGAGAAAGCTTAACAATGTAAAATATGCAATATTTGATGATACATTGATTATAGAAAAAAATGAAGAAGGGAAAGAAACATTTTATGCACAGCCCTTTGGTTACAATAAAGAAAAATTGACGGAGCTTGTTGATATTTTAAAGACAAGAAATCAAGATTACACCGACAGAGAATATCTGTTCGGTGATGTTGATGAAGAATTTTTAAATGATTTAAAAAAATATACTGATTATAAAATTGAAGCTGTTGAAGATGTGGATGATTTTGAATATGTTTATAGTATTATGGATTTGATAGAATTAAAAGGCAAAAAATATCACGGTAAAAAAAATCATTTTAATTCATTCAATAAATCTTACAGCTATGAAATAAAAACCTTAGATAATGACAAAGTAGTCAAAGATTGTTTAGCACTCTTACATAAGTGGCACGATGAGGTTGCTGTAACCGTAGATAAAGAAATGTTGATGGAAATAGATGCAATTAAGGATTTGTGCGGTGAACTTCATTATTTTGACCTTAAATCCATTGCTGTGTATGTTGATGGAAATTTAGCGGGTTTTGCCGTTGGAGAAAAAGTTAATGATAACATGGCAGTTATCCATGTTGAACGAGGGGAAATTGCATATAAAGGTATATATTCCTTTTTAAACAGAATATTTTTGATGGAAAGTTTCTCTGATACCGAATTTGTAAACAGGCAGGAGGATACTGGAAATGAAGGGCTGAGAAAAGCCAAACAATCATATCATCCCGTTAAAATGGTAAAGAAATACTTAGTGAAGGTTGTTTAGTATGGGGTTAAAATATATTTCCAATTCTGAAATTTGACTAATAGAAAAAATATAAAGCTAAATTATTACAAAATAAAACTATTGACTACAAAATTTATTTAATATAAACTTATTATTAAAAATACACTTGCTTTTTAAATATATAATGAGGAGATAATTTTTATTTGAACAATCTGATTGAAAAAATTAAAGAATCACTTTCATCAGTGCTACCAATAACCATCATAGTTGTTATTTTGCACTATGTGTTAACACCTATGCCAACAGGTCTATTTATACTTTTTTTAACAGGAGCAATATTATTAATATTAGGTATGGGTCTTTTTACACTTGGTGCTGATATATCAATGATGCCGATGGGAGAAAGAATTGGTGCGGAGCTTACAAAATCCCGTAAGTTGACGGCATTAATCATAATAAGTTTTTTAATGGGATTTATGATTACCGTTGCAGAACCGGATTTGCAGGTTTTAGCGCGTCAAGTTCCTTCAATTGCAGATAATGTAATTATCGGGGCTGTTGCATTTGGGGTTGGTATATTTTTAGTAATTGCAATATTGCGTATAGTTTTTCAAATAAAGCTTTCATATGTATTATTAACGTTCTATGCAGTTATTTTTGTATTAGCATATTTTACGCCAAATGATTTTGTTCCGGTTGCTTTTGATTCAGGTGGTGTTACAACCGGTCCTATAACTGTTCCTTTTATTATGGCATTAGGTCTCGGTGTTGCTGTAGTCAGAGGCGGGAAAAGTGCCCATGATGATAGCTTTGGATTGGTGGCGCTTTGTTCTGTGGGACCGGTTTTATCTGTCTTGGTTCTCGGGCTGTTTTATAATACTTCCGGAAGCTATGAAGAAGTTGTTATAGCAGAGGTAGGTAATTTCAGAGATGTGATAAATATATATATGCATGAATTTCCTGAATATTTTATAGAAGTTGGCTTTGCTTTATTACCAATAGTTATTGCATTTATTATTTTCCAATTTATTTTCTTGAGACTTCCTAAAACTCATTTGATAAAATTATCGGTTGGAGTAATATATACTTATTTAGGATTGGTAGTATTTTTAGCAGGTGTTAATGTCGGCTTCCTTCCTGCCGGAAACTATATAGGCTATGCATTGGCAGATTTGGATTATAATTGGGTTTTGATACCTATAGGAATGGTTATGGGGTTTTTCATAGTAGCAGCAGAGCCGGCAGTCCATGTTTTAAACAAGCAGGTTGAGGAAGTAACGGGCGGTGCAATTTCTAAAAGAGCAATGTTAGTATCACTTTCATTAGGTGTAGCTGTATCAATAGGAATTGCTATGATTAGGATTCTTACAGGAATAAGTATTTGGTACTTTATAGTACCAGGTTATGCTATTGCATTATTATTGATGTTTTATGTACCTCAAATATTTACAGGTATTGCTTTTGACTCAGGCGGTGTGGCTTCGGGACCTATGACAGCAACATTTATGCTTCCTTTTGCAATGGGGGCTGCAGATTCTGTAGGTGGTAATGTATTGACCGATGCTTTTGGATTAGTAGCAATGGTTGCAATGACACCGTTGATTACAATTCAAATTCTTGGAGTTGTATATAAGCTAAAAGTGAGCAAACTTGAAAAGATTAAAGAAAATATAATTGAAGATGAAAATAATGAAATTATAGATCTTGAAGGAGGTGAGCAATAATGAATAGCATAAGCTTACCTAAAAATATAAAATTGTTTGTCACTATAGTTAATAGGGGCTATGGCGAAAAAATAGCGGAAATGTTAAGAGAAAATGAAATTATGTTTAACATAATTGCTTTGGGAAAAGGTACAGCAAAATCGGAAATATTAAATTATCTCGGATTAGGTCAAACAGATAAGGACATAGTTTTAAGCGTTGTACAGGAAGATAAAATCCCGATAATTATAAATAATTTAAGGGAAAAATTTAATTTGAAAGAACCCGGGAACGGTATTGCTTTTTCTATACCAATAAGCAGCGTTGACAGTGCCGCAGCATTAGAGCTTATAAGCAGTATAATTAATAATGATAGAGAGTGAGATAATGGTAGATATAAAAGATGATTATCAAGAGTTTGATTTAATAATTACAATAGTAAATCGCGGTTTCGATGATGTAGTAATGGATGCGGCAAGAAGTGCAGGGGCTACCGGAGGAACAGTCCTTAATGCAAGGGGAACAGGAGTGCATGAAGCTGAAAAATTCTTCGGAATATCTATTCAGCCGGAGAAGGATGTAATTTTAATACTTGCAAAACGTAAAGATAAAAAACAAATAATGCACGCAATCAGAAATGAAGCCGGCTTAAACAAAGAAGGCAGAGGATTGTCATTTTCCATGCCTGTAGAAGATGTGTGCGGTATCGTTCATATGAAGTTGGATTTTAAAGATAAATAAGGTTGTAGAATTAAGAATTTTGTCATTCTAAGATTACGCATCTTCGGGATGACTTTTTTTGCACTTACAGTATAAGCGCTGACACTAAATTAAAAAAATTTGGGTCATCTGCTTATTATTTTTTACTAAAATTAAGTTTCATTAAAGAAATTAATGATAATATAAAAATAAAGTGGAAGAATAAGTAAATAACACATATATAAATCATTGTAGGAGGAATATAAAATGGATTATAACGACAAAAATCAATTTAATGAAGACTATAACTTTAATAGTGGTCCGCATAATGATTTTAATAATGAACAATACAGGGATATAAATTTTGTAATGCGTGATTATGAAGTGGAGCCGATTAAGAAAAGAGGCAGGAAAAGAACATTTTTCGGATATGTGGCAGTTGCATTGATTGCAGCTATCATCGGAGGTTTATCAAGCGGATATTTTGTATATAGTCAGTTTAAAGTTAATCAAAACGGTGTAGAGCAACCTATTACAGCTCAGGATGTTAATATAAATTTAACGGATGATGTTTATTTTGCTGTTGCTGTGGCAGAAAAATCACAAAAAACAGTCGTTGGAATAACTACTCAGGCAACCAAGCAGGTTAATACGTGGTTCGGACCTCAAACACAAAGGTCTCAAAGTATGGGTTCAGGCTTTATTGTGGATCCTAACGGTTATATTGTAACCAATTCACATGTTATTGAAGACGGAAAATATGATAAAATAACTGTTTCATTGATTGATGGTTCAACAGAAGTCGGTGAAGTGCTGTGGTACGATAAATCTCTTGATTTAGCTGTAGTTAAAATAAACAGAACCAATTTACCTTTTGTAGAATTAGGGGATTCCGACAAACTTCTGGTAGGTGAGCCGGTTGTGGCAATAGGAAATCCGATGACATTGGACCTTGAAAGAACAGTTACTCAAGGTATAATAAGCGGATTAAACAGAACGATAATATTTGAAAACGGAACAGTTATAGAGCCGTTAATACAAACGGATGCATCTATCAATGAAGGAAACAGCGGCGGTCCCTTATTTAATGCCAAGGGTCAGGTAATTGGAATAAACACTGCAAAAATAAACACTGCAGAGGGATTAGGATTTTCTATTCCAATAAATACAGCAAAACCGATAATAGATCGTATAATAAAAGAAGGTAAATTAACTACTGTCTATGTAGGTATATCAGGCGTTGAAGTTGAAACCTATGAAACAGCATTAGGAATAGAAGTTCAAGCTGAATATGGAGTTGTTATAGCAGAAGTAATAAAGGATTCTCCTGCTTCAATATCCGGTTTACAAGTTGGTGACGTAATAATTGCAATAGATGGAGATAAAATAACAAGCATGCAGGAATTAAAAATAAAATTGTACGAATATAAAGATGGTGATAATGCTGAAATTACGTTTTTAAGAAATGGCAATGAGCATAATGTTTCATTGACACTTAAAACAAAACCGGCAGATTTATAGATCCTCCAATTAAAAAGATAAGCAGACAGCCCAAATCAAAGATTTGGGCTGTCTGCTTAAAAATTTGGGTCATCTGCTTATTCATCTAAACCAAAGCGTTTTAAATTTGGAGAAATTATCAATTTTGCTTCTGTTGCGGCAATTACATCTTCTACTGTCGCCTCAGGTCCTAATTCTTCAAGAACCAAACCTTTATCAGTAACTCTTATTAGTGCCATTTCTGTAACAATTATGTTCACTTGCTCTTTTGCAGTTAAAGGCAGAGTACATTGTTTTAAAATTTTTGGTTTACCTTTTTGAGTATGAACCATTGCAATTATTACAGTATTTGCACCAACTACCAGATCCATCGCTCCGCCCATTCCCGGAACCATTTTTCCCGGTATTTTCCAGTTTGCAAGATTACCCTTTTCATCAACTTCCATTGCTCCAAGAACTGTAGCATCAACATGACCGCCTCTGATTATTCCAAAGGATGCAGCACTGTCAAAGAACATACCGCCTGATACTATTGATGAAGGCATACCTCCGGCATTTACTAATTCCCAGTCTTCCTTTCCTTGTTCAGGTGCAGGACCCAAACCTAAAAATCCGTTTTCTGACTGAAAAGTAATATCCATGCTTTCAGGTATGTAATTTGCAACCATTGTAGGAAGCCCTATCCCTAAATTTACAACGTCACCGTCGTGTAACAACTGAGCTACTCTTTTTGCTATTACTGCTTTTTCGTTCATTATTTGCCACCTCCAACTATGTAGTCTACGAATATTCCTGAGCACATAACATGTTCCGGATCGATTTCTCCTACTTCAACAATCTTGTCTGCCTCAACTATTACCAAGTCAGCCGCCGTAGCCATGATAGGGTTAAAATTTTTAGTTGTTTTATTAAAAACCATATTACCTTTTTTATCAACGACGGAAGCTTTTAAGAGTGCAACATTGGCTCTCAATGGAGTTTCAAATATATATTCTTTGCCGTCAATAACCTTTTTTTCTTTTCCTTCCTCAGCTTCAGTACCGATTCCCGTAGGTGTATAGAAGCCGCCGAGACCGTTGCCTCCGCATCTGATTTTTTCTGCTAATGTACCCTGGGGTGTTAAGCAAACTTCCGTAGTTCCCGAATTCATTTGATTTGCAGTTTCAGGGTTTGTACCAACATGAGAAGCAATTATTTTCTTAAATTGTTTACTCACTACCATTTTTCCGACACCCTTGTCCGGAAACCCGGTATCATTGCAGATGAGGGTTAAATTTTTAATATTTCTTACAACAAGTGCATCAATCAGGTACTCAGGAGAACCATTAGCTAAGAAGCCGCCAACCATAATAGTCATGCCATCTTGAACTTTTTCAACGGCTTCATTAATGGAAATAATTTTGTTAATCATAATATCTTCCTTCCTAATAATTATTATAGTATTTGTTTATACAATTGTTATATTTTTGACAAATAAAGTCAAAAAAAATTATATATGATTGTCATTCTAAGCGCAGTGTAGAATAAATCCTACGATAACGCTTAGAATGATTACTTTTTTCTTTTATATATTACACATATTATTTTCTTTCTACTAAAAGCGCTGTTCCCATTCCTCCGCCTATACATAATGTAGCGAGACCTTTTTTTGCATCTCTTTTTGCCATTTCATATATAAGTGAAACTAATATTCTTGCTCCGGATGCTCCTATAGGATGTCCGAGAGCTATTGCACCGCCGTTTACATTTGTTATTTCTTCCTTAAAGCCAAGTTCTTTGACAACTGCCGCTGCCTGAGCTGCAAATGCTTCGTTAGCTTCAATTAAATCTAAATCTTCTACAGCCCATCCGGCATTAGCCAATGCTTTTTTAGTAGCAGGCACAGGTCCGATACCCATTATTTTTGGATCAACTCCCGCTGAACCATATCCGGCTATTTCACATATATATTCCAAGCCAAGATCTTCTGCCTTGTCCTTGCTCATTATAATTAAAGCTGCTGCTCCGTCATTTATTCCCGATGCATTACCAGCGGTAACTGTTCCGTCTTTTTTAAATGCAGGTTTTAATTTAGCCATTTTTTCCATTGTTGTTCCGTGTTTTGGATATTCATCCATATCAACAATGATTGGATCTCCTTTTCTTTGAGGAATTTCCACAGTAACTATTTCTTCTTTGAATTTTCCAAGTTTTTGAGCTTCTTCTGCTCTGTTTTGGCTTTGAACAGCTATTCTGTCTTGTTCTTCTCTCGTAAGTCCCCACTGCTCAACGATATTTTCAGCTGTGATTCCCATGTGGTATTGATTGTAAACATCTGTTAATCCATCATAAACCATGTAATCAACTATTTTTCCATCGCCCATTCTATGTCCCCATCTTGCTTTTGGCAATAAATATGGAGCATTTGTCATGCTTTCTGTTCCGCCGCACAAAATTATGTCACATTGTCCACTTTCAACAAATTGTGCTGCCATGCTAACTGCTCTTAAACCGGAGCCGCAAACCATATTAATTGTTATTGCCGGTGTTTCTACCGGTATACCGGATCCAAGCGTAACCTGTCTTGCTACATTTTGTCCCAATCCTGCACCCAATACATTACCAAAATAAACTTCTTCTACCTGTGAAGGTTCGATTTTTGCTCTTTTGATAGCTTCTTTTGCTGCTATTACACCTAAATCTACAGCTGATAATGATGAAAATGCACCACCAAATGCGCCAATCGGCGTTCTTGCTGCTGAAACGATAACTGCTTTTTTCATGTTATTCCTCCCTAAATTTTATTTACATAAAATAATGCAATAATCATGCCAAATATATCCGTAAAATATTAATTGTTAAATAGTATTATGTTATAAATGCAAATATGTATATATGAATATTTACAAATTGATTTTATCACAAAGCACATTAAATTTCAATAAACATTCTTAATCTAACATAATGTATTAATTCCATATTATTGGACAAACTAATACTAATTCGCATTAAATTAGTTCCCTTGGTGTCGGTCGCTTATGCTGTATGTGCAATAAAAACAGTATAAAATTATTGGTATAAATTGAAGGTTTTTTGCAAATATTACTATTAATGTTATATTTTTTGATAAGGGAGATACTATGTCTTTAATTAATCATATAAAACCAATTTTAAACAGCGATGTTATAATTATTTTTTTAATAATAAGTTATATATTAATTTTTAAAACCAGTAAAGGGCTTAAACGGAAAAACTTTCACAGAGATTATAAAATTGTCAGGTTTACGGGAATTATTTACGGATTAATTGCAATAGCTGCTATTGTAACAAAAAATATTTAGGAGATATTATGAGTATTTATCAGGATTTAACTAATATTAATGTGGATATTGACTTAAAAAAGAATGAAGCTGTTCTAAAGGAAGTATTTAAGGATGCTAATGACATAATTTTTCGCAATATGAAGGTAGGACAAAATAAAAAGTTAAATATTTTGATTTTTTATGTTGATGGTATGACTACTAAGGATTCTATAAGTGAGTATGCAATTCAGACTTTAATGGATTCTATTAATTTAGAAAACTTAAAAAAGGATAGCGGAAAAGAATTACAAAATGAAGTTTTGAATTCAAATATTGCCATAACTGAATTAGGTACCGTACAAACATTGCAGGAATGTGTGGACAAAGCCCTGTCCGGAGAAACAATTTTATTTGTGGAAACTTGCTCAAAAGCAATATGGCTTTCATCAAGAGGATGGCAAATAAGAGGAATTCAGGAGCCGGCGGCAGAAACGCTTATCAGGGGAGCAAGAGACGGTTTTATTGAAACAATGAAGGTAAATATCACCCTTATCAGGAGAAGAATCAGAGACCCAAGATTAAAAGTAAAATATTTACAAATTGGTACAAGATCCAAGACTGATATAACATTATTATACATAGAAGATATTGTGAACAAAACTGTATTAGATGAAGTTGAAAAAAGAATAAATAATATCGAGATAGAAGCAGTTTTAGAAAGCTCATATATAGAGGAACTAATAGAAGATGATACGTATTCACCGTTTCCTCAAGTTGAAAATACCGAAAGACCGGATGCTGCAGCTTCTGCCTTGCTTGAAGGCAGAGTTGTAATTGCAGTTGATAACACTCCTACTGTACTGATGGCACCCGCAACATTTATATCTTTTATGCAGTCATCGGAGGATTATTATGAAAGATGGATGTTGTCTTGTTTGATAAGAATGATAAGATACATAGCTCTGCCTATAGTTATGCTTTTACCTGCAATATATGTGGCCGTAGCACAATTTCATCCGAATATGCTTCCTACCCAGCTTGCACTGTATGTAGCTGCTTCAAGAGCTAACGTACCATTCCCCCCATATTTTGAGGCATTGCTTATGGAACTGGTAATGGAGCTTGTACGAGAAGCATCTTTAAGAATTACAACTCCTGTTGGTTCAACAATCGGCTTGGTAAGCGGTTTGGTTATTGGTTCAGCATCGGTTGAGGCCGGCTTAATAACACCTATTGCCGTAATAATAGTTGCATTGACCGGTTTGGCTTCCTTTGCAATACCAAGCTATAATTTCAGTACGTCGCTGAGGATGATCAGATTTGGGTTTATTATACTTGCTTCGACTTTCGGGTTGTTTGGCATTTCAATCGGTCTATGTATACTAATTATACATCTGTGCACATTGAAAAGCTTTGGAGTACCTTATTTGACACCTATGACCCATTTTGTTGAAAGAAGAAGGGATTTAAAGGATACGGTTATCAGACCTAAAATCCATGATTTAGTCAGAAAACCGATATATTTGCAGGTTGAAAAGGAGAAGGGCAAATAAATGTTTAACCAGAATATTACCCCATATCAAAATTTATCAATTTTAATATTAGTGTCATTTGCATTTCAATCAATACTTATGCCTCTTTTGCTTTCAGAAATAGACGGACCTGTTGGATGGATGACGATAATAATTGCTGCTGCCGTTTTATATTTTTCATTAAGACCGATTAACAAGCTGCTGATTAAATATAAAGATGATTCTTTTTTAAGTATATCAAATAAAATATTTCCTAATTTCATATCAAGGCTAATCGGGATTTACTACATAATTATGTTTTTAACTGCAAACAGCATATTGATGAAGGATTTCGCCGAGCAAATAAAATTGATGATGCTGTTCAAAACTCCTTTAAGTTCAATAATCATTGTAATATTGCTGACAGCAAGCTATGCAACTAAAAAGGGAATAAAAACAATTGCAAACATCAGTGCTATAACAGTTTTAATTGCCTTTATACCATATATTTTTATAATGATATTTTCAACATATTATGCCGACTATTCAAATGTTTTTCCAATATATCCTGCTGATGTAGCAGGTGTTTTAAAATCAGTGCCGGGAGCAATACTTGGATTTTTCGGTTTCACAATACTGCTGTTTTCAAACAGTAAAGTAACTGTTCAGGAAAACAACAGGGGAATCAGCAAAAAATATATTATATTCAGTACCATTTTGTATGTGGCATGCTACCTGATGATAATTGTTAAGTTTGGCATAAAGGAATCAGTACACTTGGTATGGCCGTTCATTTCTGTTATGAAATATGTAAATATACCCGGATTTTTCTTTGAAAGCACTGAAATTGTGGGTTTATGCTTTCAAATTATAGTTACATTTTCTTGCATATGCATTATTGCATACTTTACAAATATAGCGATGCAGGAAACATTTAAAACAAGAGAAAACGGATTTTTTATTTATATGCAGATACCGATTTTATATTTTATGGCAGCAGTGTTGCCCGGAATGTACATGATGTTTCCATATATACAATGGCCGATAATTATTCTTAGCGGTTTAAATTTATTGATTCCGTTAACAGCTGTTTTAGTTGATAGAAAGAAACAAAAAAATTTGTCATCCTGAGCTACTATGTCATCCGCCAAAGCGAAGGATCTCCATTCGAGTACATGAGATTCTTCGTGCTGCGCCTCAGAATGACGATATATTTGATATAGAGGGTTTAAATGAAAAGCATAAAAATTTTAATTATAACAATTATAACATCAATAGTGTTGACAGGATGTTGGGACAGCGTTGAAATAAATAAAAGGGAATATATATTTGCAGTGGGAATTGATAAAAATGCCAAAAATTTGACTTTTACATCCGAAATTCCAAAAATAAACGAGGGCAGTGAAGAACAAAGATTGGTATACACTAAGGACTGCATTAATTTTGCAGACTTTTACGCCATAAATTATCTTCATTCAGAAAAGGTAATTTCCGACAGGTTGATGCAGGTAATTGTACTTGGTGAGGATTTAGCAAGAGATTCCGAAACAGTCAAAAGAATCTTTGATGAAATTCAGCGTTCACCTCAAATGAACAGAAGGGTTAAAATTTGCATTGCAAAAGGAAAGGCACAGGATATCATTAATACCGAAATCCCTCATAATCCAATTGTGGGAAGATTTTTAAGCGAAATGCTCATTAAGCTTAAGAGAGAAAGCTATCAGGATATTTATACCTTTGATGAAGCAATATTGGATCTTGGCAAGACAGGTAATGCAATGATACCTGTTGTTGAAATCAACGAAAAAAGCTTAAAGGTTGAAAGAGCGGGAGTTTTTAAAGAATATGAGTTAATAGGTTTTTTAGAACCGGAAGAAGTATCTGCCATAATGGTTTTATTGGATCCAAGCAAAGCTACAATCAGAAATGTTAATATTACAGTTGAAGGTACAAATGTTTCGTTAGGTGCAGTGGAAATAATAATGACAAAAAAAATAAATTTAAGCAATGATAAATTGAAGGTTGACTACTATGTTACGTTGTACAGTTACATAGATTCATTTATCATAGGAAGCAACAAGCTTGAAGATCAGAGCTATTTAAACAAAATTAAGGAAGAAGCTACGAAAAATATTTTAACGGTTTCCGAAAAGGCCTTAGATAAATTGCAAAATTCTTATAGAGCAGACTTGTTAAAAATCAAGGAAGATTTATATAAGTACCATAAGCATGATTATGAAAAAATTGCCGACAAATATGACGAGATATTTGAGGCGGCAGATATAAACATACATTTAGACATGGTTATTAAAAGTACCGGCTTAGTAAAATAAGTTAGAGGAAAGGGGACACACCTCTCTTTGAGAGGGATTTCTCTGGGGATAGGATGAATGTCCCCAAATTGATAAGGAGGACAAATGAATTATAATAGAAAAATAATAATAGCAGCCATATTTGTTATTATTTCAATGACAATTGCATATACAGTCGAAGCGTATACGGGTATGGCAAAAATAAATGATAAGATTATAAGATTGCATGTAATTGCAAATTCGGACACTGTCTATGACCAACAGCTTAAATACAAGGTCAGAAATAAAATAGTAAATAAGTTTAATAATGAATTTGAAAATATTTCTTCCAAGGATAAAAGTGAAGATGTAATTATCAAAAAAATAAATGAGATCAGAATTGAAGCAGAAGAAATTATCAATAATGAAGGCTATGATTACGACGTCAATGTATACTACGGTAATTTCAAGTTTCCACGAAAAACATACGAAGATATAGTTTTGCCTGAAGGTTATTACGATGCAGTGAGGATTGAAATCGGCAAGGCAGAGGGCAATAACTGGTGGTGTGTAATGTTTCCGCCTCTTTGCTTTGTTGATTTTGGAAAGGATAAGAAATCAGAACCTTTATTTGACATAGAGACGGAAAGAAAGCTTCAGGAGGTTTTGACGGTTGAAGAAATCGAAGCAATTAAAACAAAAAGAGGATTAGAAGATATAAAATTAAAATCAAAATTATTTGAATTCATAGAAAAAGGCAGGGTTGAGAATACAGGAGTTTATTCAACAGACAGAACTAAGACATACGCAGAAGCAATAGATAAGCAATAGAAAAGAGCGCCGCAAGGCGCTCTTGAATCTATCGTAAGTCAATTGATAGTCAACTGCAAGTCCATTGCCTACCCATTGTCTTTAAGAAGGTATATCTAATTTTTTTATTTTATATTGCAGTGTCTGCCTTGGTACGTTAATAAGCTTTGCTGCTTTGGATATATTGTAGCTTGTCTGCTCCAATGCGGACAAAATTATTTCCTTCTCAACCTTCTCAACTGCCTGACTTAAGGGTTGTATTGTGCTTGTGTCAGGAGTATAGCTGCTATTTAGCTGATAATTTTTAAACTGGAACGGAAGATGCTCTTCTCTGATAATTTCACCGTCATACAATGAAATGGCACTTTCAATGGCGTGCTCCAATTCTCTTACATTTCCCGGCCAACTGTAATCTAAAAATATATCCAGCACCTCTTTAGAAATTCCTCTAAAAAATTTATTGCATTTCTCATTGTATTTTTGTATAAAATGATCAGCTAAGCTTGGTATATCTTCTTTTCTTTTAGACAATTCAGGTATAACCAAAGTTATAACATTTAATCTGAAAAATAAGTCCTGCCTAAGCTGTTTAGTTTCAATTACTCTGTTAATATCAGTATTTATGGCAGATATAATCCTTACATCCACATCTATGGTATTGCTTGAACCGACTCTTCGAACTCTTCCGTCCTGTATGACTCTCAATAACTTTGTCTGCAGCTCTAATGGCATAGAGTTAATCTCATCCAAAAATAGTGTCCCGCCGTTTGCAAGCTCAAACAATCCGGGTCTGTTTTCGGCTCCCGTAAAGCTTCCTTTTACAGAACCGAACAAAATACTTTCCAATAAGTTGGAAGGAAGGGCAGCGCAGTTTTGAGCTATGAACGGCTTGTACTTCCTGTTGCCGGAATTATGAATTGATTGAACAAAAAGCTCCTTGCCTGTACCGGTGCTCCCGGCAACCATAACGGGTGAATCTGAAATCGCTGCTTTTAACCCCAACGCCTTAAGCTTTTGTATCTCTTTATTGTGACCTATTATGTCTAAGAAGGTATATTTTGCAGACGGCTTAGAGAGCTTCCCGTGATTTTCCTTTTTTTCATATAATTCATTTTGTAAGGAAACAATTTTTTCCGATAACTCTCTTACTTTAGTAATATTTCTTGATACCTCCAGCGCTCCTACAACCTTATTGTTATAGCAGATTGGAATTGTCGAGTTTAAGGTAGAGATTTTGTCACCCTTGTAATTTATAAAATTTTGCTCAACATTATAAATGGGTTTACCTGTTCGTAAAACTCTTAACAAAGTACTTGTCTCAAAAGTCAGCGATGGATAAACTTCTAATATATGTCTTCCGATGGCTTTATCCACGTCAATTTCATCCAGATGTTTAGCGGCAATATTATAATAAACTATTTTACCACTTGCATCAACTATGTGAATTCCATCATTTATAATGTCTATCGCCTGTATTAAGGCATCAAAATATTTTATTTCCATAAGCTCTCCTTTTAAGCGCCTAATATTGGGCACATTATGCCGGAAAATCAGCAACAATGTTCGTGTTTATATAAAATGACAAAAAGTTCGTCTAATTAATATCAATCATTATTTTATTCAGGGCTTCTTCTGCTCCGTCAAAGATAATTTTATACTCAATATATACGGAACCGTTTCCGAGTTCATTAAGAGAATAATCATATATTATAGTTTTGAAACTAATATCAAAACTTCCATAAGGTGTTGTATACATGTTGGTAGAGTTTTTATTTTCTTCAAACTCCATTTTAGTGGAGAGAGTTCCCATTTTTATCATAATTAATTTATCTTTGTAAATTTTTAATCTTGTTTTATTTCCTTCACTTTGTGTAATTTCGCTTTCATCATAATCTATGATGAAGCAATCTCCGTTAAATTCCTTAGTTGCCTCGGTTAATAGTTCTATTTTATCTTCATTTCCTGCTTCATCGAGTATTTGTATAGTTGTGATTTTTACTTTTGTTTTATTCAATATTCATCCCCCTGTTAAAGTTTATCTATTGCAATTTCATGCAGATTGTCAATTTCTTTTTTTAAGAAATTGCCTCCTATCCTTCTTAAGCGTTCAGGTGCATCACTTGCATAGTATTCGTATTTGGCTTTGCCGAAATGCTCATTAAGCATATTGTTTTCTTCTAACAGTCTCTTTAAATCTCTTGCTGTTTCAAAGGCTGGGTTTACTAATTTTACATTTTGACCAACAACTTTTCTTATGGTATATCGAAGTATTGGATAATGGGTACATCCTAATACTAAAGTATCCACTTCATGTTCAATTAATTCATCTAAATATTTTTCGGCAGTCAATTCAGCTATATTTGAATATTCCCATCCTTCTTCCACAATTGGTACGAAAAGAGGGCATGGAATACCGATTACTTCCGCATCATGAAGATATTCCATAATTTTTTGCTGGTATGCATTGCTGTTAATTGTTGCAATTGTTCCGATTACTCCGATTTTTTTATTTTCTGTGGCTTGAGCAGCACTTCTTGCTCCGGGATCAATAACCCCTAATACAGGTAAATCAAAGTTTTTTTGTACATTCTCCAATGCAATTGAACTTGCGGTATTGCACGCAATAACTATTGTTTTTACATCCTTGCTCATTAAAAAGGATGAGCATTGATTTGCATATTTTTTTATGGTTTGATCAGACTTGGAGCCGTATGGTATCCTTGCCGTGTCTCCTAAATATATTATATTTTCGTATGGCAGCTGCTCCATAACCTCTCTCATTACGGTAAGTCCGCCAACTCCTGAATCGAAAATTCCTATAGGTCTGTTATCCATTGATTTGCCCCTTTATAATCTCTTTTATTATTTTCTAATATATTATGTGTGTAAATAATTAATGTTAAATGTTATAATAACAACAATAATATTATAGCAGAATAATAATTATAGAGCAATACAAAAAGCTGAATTTTCGGCACTCATAAATCAAGTTATTAAGTAAATTGAGAAAATCGTTGAAAAATAGCTATTATAATGTTTTAATGAAATTGGCATAATAATTGCATTATATAAATTCGAATAAACTTAAGCCCTAACCCCATTTTTCAGAGTGTTTTTTCTGAAAAACAGCGGTAGGTCTAATGCACAGAATACCAAATTTATGCGAATATAATGAGCTAATAAATTTGATGCATTCTACTGCCTAAAACTCATTAATTAAAGTAATCAGGAGGTACCATGTTTAAAAAAGGAAATCCATACGGAACACACAGGGTAATTGAACCAAAAGGAGTGCTGCCACAGCCCGCACTTAAAGTCGATAACACAATGGAAATTTACGACAATGAAATTTTGATAAACGTACAAACTTTAAATGTAGACTCAGCAAGTTTTACACAAATCAAAGACCAGGCAGGCGGTGATGTAGAAAAAATCAAAGAAATTATGAAAGGTATCGTTGCTGAAAGAGGAAAGCATCAAAACCCTGTAACAGGTTCAGGCGGTATGCTTATAGGAACTATTGAACAAATAGGACCTGCATTGGAAGGTAAAACAGATTTAAAGATTGGAGACAAAATTGCTACATTAGTTTCTTTATCTTTAACACCACTTGCAATTGAGGAAATATTAACAGTAAGAAAGGATATCGATCAGGTTGATATTAAAGGTAAAGCAATATTATTTGAAAGCGGTATTTATGCAAAGCTTCCTTCAGACATTCCGGAAAATCTTGCATTGTCAGTACTTGACGTAGCAGGAGCTCCTGCACAAACTATTAAATTAGTTAAAGAGGGAGATACTGTATTGGTGCTTGGCGGCGGCGGAAAATCAGGACTTTTATGCTTATACGAAGCTAAGAAAAAAGTCGGTCCTACAGGCAAAGTTATTTGCTGGGCACACAGAGAAGCTTCATTGGCAACTGTTAAAGAGCTTGGATTGGCAGATATTTGTATCGCAGGCGATGCTACAAATGCAATCGAAGTTTATGAAAAGGTTATGGAAGCAACTGACGGTAAATTATGTGAGTTGGTAATCAGCTGCGTATCAAGACCAAACTGTGAAATGTCAGCAATACTTGCAACAAAAGACGAAGGAACTGTTTACTTCTTCAGTATGGCGACAAGCTTTACAAAGGCGGCTTTAGGAGCTGAAGGTGTAGGCAAAGACGTTAACATGATAATCGGAAACGGTTATACAAAGGGTCATGCAGATACATCTATTCAAATAATGAGAGAAAGCAAAGAATTAAGAGACCTTTATACAAAATTATACGCATAAAATAATCAATAATATAAAATGTCATCTTAGGGCTTGAATTTAAAATCAAGCTCTTTGGATGACTAATTTCTATGTAAAACAAATTATTAAAGGAGGTATTATTATGGCTTATTACAATGAAATTAAGCTATGGAAGGATGTTAAACCTGAAGAGTGGAGTGACTGGAAGTGGCAGGTTGAAAACAGAATCGATTCTGTTGAAAAAATCAAACAAATAATAAATATCACAGAACAGGAAGAAGAAGATATTTCTAAGGTTCTTGAAAAATTCAGAATGGGAATTACTCCATACTATGCAGCTCACATGGATAAGGAAGATCCGAGAGATCCAATAAGAATGCAGGCAGTGCCAACATTCACGGAAACTCATGTGAGCCCGGCAGATATGCTTGACCCGTTACATGAGGATACTGATTCACCGGCACCGGGATTAACTCACAGATATCCTGACAGAGTTTTATTTTTAATTACAGATCAATGTTCAATGTATTGCAGACATTGTACAAGAAGAAGATTCGCCGGACAATGCGATGATGAAGTTTCAATGGACAATATCGATAAGTGTATAGAATATATAAGAAAGACACCTGTGGTTAGAGATGTATTGTTATCAGGCGGTGACTGTCTGTTAGTTTCCGATGAAAAATTAGAATACATTATCAAAAAATTAAGAGAAATACCTCATGTAGAAATTATTCGTCTCGGTTCAAGAACACCGGTTGTTTTACCTCAGAGAATTACGGATGATTTGGTAAATATGTTGAAGAAATATCATCCAATATGGCTGAATACTCACTTCAATCATCCGAATGAGTTTACTCCTGAATCAATGGAAGCATTGAGAAAGCTTGCTGATGCAGGTATTCCTTTAGGAAACCAATCCGTTTTATTAAGAGGAGTTAACGACTGTCCTCATATTATGAGAGAATTAGTTCATAAGCTTGTAATGAACAGAGTAAGACCATATTATATCTATCAATGTGACCTTTCACTTGGTATTGAGCATTTTAGAACACCTGTTGCAAAAGGAATTGAAATAATTGAAAGCTTGAGAGGTCATACATCCGGATATGCAGTTCCGACATTCGTTGTTGATGCACCCGGTGGCGGAGGAAAGATTCCTGTAATGCCTAACTACGTATTGTCACAATCAGCTGACAAAGTTATTTTAAGAAACTATGAAGGTGTTATTACAACTTATACTCAACCTCATGTACCTGATTTAGAATGTACCTGTGACGTATGTCAGGGTAAGAAGCAAGATCCGTTAACAGGAGTTGCCGGTCTTTTACAGGGTAATGAATTAGCACTTGAACCTACAAAATTAGCAAGAAGAGAAAGAACACATAAATAAACAATGGGTTAGCTATGGATTAGCTATGGGTTGGCGATGGATTTAATTTATCAATTGCCTGTCAATCGCAAGTCAATTGCCTATCCATTGCCTAAGGATGTAATATATGAAGATAATTGATTTTATTCTAACAAAAAATTATAAGTCAGTATCTATCGTGGGGCTTGCGAAGAATGCAGGAAAGACGGTTACGCTCAATTATCTCATAGAAGAGGCAGAAAAATCAGGAATAAGAATTGGCATCACATCTACCGGAAGAGACGGTGAAAGTATAGATCTTGTTACGAAAACTCAAAAGCCTTCAATTTCAGTAACAGAAGGAATGATTGTTGCAACAGCTAAAAAGACATTGCTGCTTTCTGATGCCAAGACAGAAATATTAGAAACAACGGGTATAAGCACTCCAATGGGTGAAGTTATAATAGTTAAGGTCAGACAGAGAGGCAATATTCAGATTGCCGGACCTGTCAGTGCTTTAGACATGAAAAAAATAAGCAAAAAACTTAATCATTATGGGGCGCAAATTGTATTTATTGATGGAGCTATTGACAGGAAGGCTGTTTCATCTCCCGTAATAACCGATGCTTGCATTATTGCAACAGGTGCAGTATTAAGCAGGGATATGAAAAAAGTTTTAGAAAAGACAGCCCATTCAGTAGAGTGTTTTACCTTAAAGAAAGCGGACAGTGAGCCGATATTCATTGCAAATAAGTATAATAAAACCTGTATTATTCAGAATATGGGAGAGGTTTCTATACCGGATATAGAAACAAGTATTACCGGAGGCAAAAAAATAAGTGAATTAATTAATGAAAATACAACGTATGTTTTCATTAAGGGAGCTTTAACAACATCCTTGTTAAAGGATTTAGAGGGCAATAAATATTTAAGAGGCATTAAAATAATTATAGAGGATGGAACAAAAATATTCGCAGACATTAATGTTTGGAATGAAATGCGAAGAAAAGGGCTTAAGGTAGAAGTATTAGCACCGATTAACGTTGTTGCTGTTACCTTAAATCCTATATCCCCGACAGGATATTTTTTTGACAGTGTCGAATTTAAGTCAGAAATGGAAAAATATCTTCGCGGGGTTAAAATAATTGATGTGGTTGCGGGCGGTGATTTGAATGGCTGATTTTATGGCTGAAGGTACTGTTAAAAATATAAACTTTGATTATATTTTTAATGAAATTAAGCCGATAACAGAATATGGTATCAGGGTAAAAACAGAGTTTAAGCCGTTTAGGATAGGTCAAGAGGCAGACTTAAAAGAAGAATTCAATAAAATTAGGGCATTTATTGAAACTCCTAAAAGGCGAGATATCATTGATGTGCTCAAACATATTAAGAACATATATGAAACATTAGAGAGGGCAAAGAATAACCAGGTATTAGATGAAGTTGAATTATTTGAAATAAAAAATTTCCTTATTCAAACAGAGAGAATGGATAAAATTTTAAAAACTTTATCATTGAGAGATTTAGAATTATCGCCTCTGCCGCAGCTTTATGAAATGTTAGACCCTGCAAATGAAAAGCTAAACACATTTTATATATATGATGAATATTCAAAAAGACTAAAAGCAATAAGAGCAGAAAAAAAACAAGCAGATAAAGATATTGTTGTACTGAGCAAAAAAATAAAAGAAGAAATTGAAAAAAAATATAATATTAAATTTAATTTAAAAGATGAAGTAACGGTAAGCAAGACACAAAAAGAAAGAACGGAAGAATTATTACAAGACAGCAATTTGAGAGTTTCTGGAGAAAATTATTTAAATATTATTTTTAAAATTAAAAATAATGATGAAATAGATGAATTAGAAAAGAAACTGGAATATTTGAAGAATGAGGAAGAGGAAGAGGAATTCATAATTCGACAAAATATTTCCAAGGAAATAAAAGGTTTTTACGATATAATAAAAAATAATATTCGAGTAATAGGTATAACCGATTATATTATAGCCAAAGCAAACTATGCTCAGAAGACAAGGTCAATTGAACCTGCAGTGACAGATGAACTTAAAATAATAATTAAAGCCGGAAGAAATCTTAAGCTTGAAAAAACATTAAAGGAAAAGCACAAGGAATATATTCCTGTTGATATTAATATACGTAAAAATGTTGTATGCATCACAGGAGCTAATATGGGCGGCAAGACCGTATCATTAAGAATGATTGGACAAATTGCGGCCATGGTAAGCTTTGGGTTGTTTGTTCCGTGCGAATATGCGGAAGTATGTTTGTTTGATAATATATACATTTCAGTCGGAGATGATCAGTCTATTGAAAAAGGGCTAAGCACCTTCGGGGCAGAAATAATGAATTTAAAAGAAGCATTGGATAATTCAGACAGGAAGTGCCTGATTTTGATTGATGAGCTTGCAGGCGGCACTAATCCCAAGGAAGGTTATGCAATTACCAAAGCAGTAGTTAATTACCTGAAAAGGAAAGCTTGTATAACTGTACTTACAACACATTATGATAATGTGGCCAATGACGATGAAGTACAAAATTTGCAGGTTGCAGGTCTTAACCTTTTAAACGAGCACGATTTATATAAAATCAACAACGTAGAACAAATATCAAGATATATGGACTATAGATTAATAGAGGTTAAATATCAAAAAGATATACCTAAGGATGCTTTAAAAATAGCAAAAATGTCAGGTATATACGAGGGAATTATAAAGGATGCAGAAAACTATCTCTAACTATAAGAGAATAATCGTTTTAAAGGAGGAAACATGGAAAGCAAGTTAAATTTAAACCCGAAGTTAATTGACAGTGCTCGATCAGCTGCCGGTCGTATAGCAGAAAATGTTCAGCTTTTTATTGATAAGAATACAACCGTAACTGTTGAAAGAACAATTGCAAGACTAATGGGTGTAGACGGTGTAGATGAAATCGACAAGCCGCTTCCGAATGTGCTGATAGACAATATAAAAGAAGGTGGCGGACTTTCGAGAGGAGTTGCATTTTGGTTAGGAAATGCAATGGTACAAACAGGCAAGACACCTCAGGAAATAGCTGAAGGAGTAAGTGCGGGAGAAACAGACATAACAAGGCTGCCAATCGTCGATGAAAACAAAATCATTGAAGCAGTTTATAAAACTGCTGAAAAAATGGTTGACAGAATCAGAAATAACAGGGCAAAAAGAGATGAATATCTGAATACTATCGGCGAAGGCAGAAAACCATATTTGTATGTAATTGTTGCAACGGGAAATATCTATGAGGATGTTATCCAAGCACAGGCAGCAGCAAGACAGGGTGCCGATGTTATAGCAGTTATAAGAACTACTGCACAAAGCTTGTTAGACTACGTTCCGTACGGACCAACTACAGAAGGATTCGGAGGAACATTTGCAACTCAGGAAAACTTCAGAATTATGAGAAGAGCTCTTGATGAGATTGGAGAAGAAGTAGGAAGATATATACGTCTTTGCAACTATTGTTCAGGTCTTTGCATGCCTGAAATAGCAGCAATGGGAGCAATGGAAAGATTAGACGTTATGCTTAATGATGCTCTTTACGGCATATTATTCAGAGACATCAACATGCAAAGAACATTGGTTGACCAATATTTCTCAAGAATTATCAACGGTTTTGCAGGCATAATCATAAATACGGGAGAAGACAACTATTTAACAACGGCAGATGCTGTTGAAGAAGCACATACAGTTTTAGCTTCTCAGTTTATAAACGAACAATTTGCATTAAAAGCAGGTATACCGGAAGAGCAAATGGGCTTAGGTCATGCTTTTGAAATGAATCCAGCACTTGAAAACGGATTTTTATATGAGCTTGCTCAAGCACAAATGGCAAGAGAAATATTCCCTGATGCCCCTTTAAAATATATGCCTCCTACTAAATTCATGACAGGAAATATATTCAAAGGACACTTGCAGGATGCCTTATTTAATTTTATTTCAGTTTGGACTAATCAGGGCATTCAGCTTTTAGGTATGCCTACGGAAGCAATCCATACTCCTCATCTTCAGGACAGAATGCTTTCAATTGAAAATGCTCAATATATTTTTAATAATGCAAGAAACATTGGTGAAGAAGTAGAATTTAAAAAAGACGGCATTATCCAAAAGAGAGCTCAGGAAGTACTGGCTAAGGCAGAAGAATTATTGCGTGATATTGAAAATGAAGGTATTTTTGATACAATCGAAAAGGGTAAATTCGGCGGCGTAAAAAGAAGCTTTACAGGCGGCAAGGGCTTGGAAGGTGTTGTAGAAAAGCACGAAAATTATTTTAACCCATTTATCGATTTAATGTTGGGAGGTGACAGGTAATGGAAGGTATTCAAAAGGTTGATTTAACTAAAGTAAAACCATACGGTGATACACTGAACGACGGAATGGTTCAAATGAGTTTCTCTTTGCCTGTACCATACGGTGATGAAGCATGTGAGGCCGCAAGACAGTTAGCTGCTAAAATGGGCTTCGATGATCCGGCTGTAGTTTATTCCAAGGATTTAGGCGTTGGATACACATACTTCGTAATTTACGGTAAATGTACTCATACTGTTGATTATACAACTATTGAAGTTCCTAAGGTAAGCATGGAATTCATGGATAGACATGAAGTAGAGGATTATATAAGTGAAAATATTAAAAGAGATGTAGTAATAGTAGGAGCCTGTACCGGTACTGATGCTCATACCGTAGGTATAGATGCAATTATGAATATGAAGGGCTTTGACGGCAATTACGGTCTTGAAAGATACAAGGGTATAGAGGCAATCAACATGGGCAGTCAGGTTCCGAACGAAGAGCTTATTGCCAAGGCGATTGAATTAAAAGCAGATGCTATTTTGGTTTCTCAGGTTGTAACACAAAAAGATGTCCATATTGCTAACCTGACTCAGCTTGTTGAAATGATGGAGGCAGAGGGCTTGAGAGATAAAATAATATTGGTCTGCGGCGGTCCTCGTATTTCTCACGAATTGGCACAGGAATTAGGTTACGATGCCGGCTTCGGTTCAGGAAGCTTCGCAAACCACGTTGCAACATTTGTTGTAAAACAGGTGGTAGAGAGAAATATGATATAGCAATGGATTAGCAATAGAATGAGATTCCTCACTGCGTTCGGAATGACATGATGTTTGTTATTCGCAGAAAAGAGGGATCTCTTTTTTGTGTATAAAATAACTTTTCAAATTTGCAAAAATATGGTAAAATAATTTGAATAGGTAGTAACAGGGTATAGCTGATCCATCCTGATGAAAGGAGGTAACTCTTTCCATAAGGAGGTGATGCGAATGTCTACATACGAAGCTATTTCACTAATGATTGCATTTGCAATATTAGTATTAGCAATAGTTAATGGACGAAAATAATTACCCTGTGCGGCAGGGTAATTATCAGTAAAAAACTTTAAATTGTCAGCTATGCCGACTACCTATTTATCTTATGCACATATTATCACATTTATGCACATAAATCAATAATTTTAATAAAAATTTCTAAAATTTTGGAGTAAAATATGATAAAAGATAAAAAATCTTTTTATATTATAAAAACAATAATATTAACATTGCTGTTTTTTGCTGCATTATACCTTGAAAATGCACAGCAGCCAAGATTGGCTATACTCATATCAATATTTTTGGTGTTAATTATCAACAGCTCATTAAAATATTTCATAAGCAGCAAAAAGATTTATTTCATTTCATTCATTTTAGATTCAGTCCTCATATTCCTGTTAGAACAGAATTTCAGGCTGCTTATAAATTATTTTCTGCACTCATTTTATATAATCACACTTATAGAGGCATCAATTACATTAAGTGTCGGTAAAGGAATTATAGCCTGTATAGTTGCTTCTGCTTTTTCAATGATTAAATTTATTTACTTAGTCTATTTTAAATTCAATATATCAAGCTTCTCACAATTTATTTTTTTCATGCTTGTAAATATATTAATAATGATAATTGCAATATTTGCACAATATAATAAAACAGAAAAGGAAAAGAAGGACATCTTGTATAGAGAGCTGTTGGATACTCATAAAAAATTAAAGGAATATACGGAAGAGGTACGCCGTCTTTCCATAATAGAGGAAAAAAACAGAATAGCAAGAGATATACATGATAACTTAGGACATAATATGACATCATTAATCATGCAGCTGCAAATGACAGAGCATTATTTGGAAACAGATGCATCAAAATCTATGGAGCTTTTAGATAGCTCCATAAAAACGGCAAAGGACAGCTTAAAAGGAATCAGGGAGGTTGTAGAAACCTTAAGGGGCAAATCATTGTTACCCGATAAGGTCATTCATGTGCTTGTAGATGAATTTGCGGAAAAAACGGGAACTGAAATAAAATTAAATGTAACAGGAAAGATAATACAAGATTATGATATGCATACTGCTTTGTATCACATATTGCAGGAAGGAATGACTAATGCCGTTCGACACGGTAAAGCTGCAAATATCTGGATTGAGCTTAATTATGAGGATGACAATGTTAAATTCAGCATCAGAGACAATGGTACAGGTGCAGATATAATAAATGAGGGATTCGGAATAAAGGGCATAAAAGAAAGAGTAAAGGCATTAAATGGCATCGTAGAATTTAAATCGGAAAACGGATTTACCGTTAATGGTTTTTTGTCATCATGACGAAGGATTTTCAGGAGGAATAATGATAAAGGTATTATTAGTTGATGATCAGGACATTCTTGTCCAGGGTCTTAAGCTTATATTAGGAGCAGAAGAGGACATAGAAATAAGCGGTACTGCAAATAACGGAAAAAAGGCATACGAAGAATGCAAGTGGAACATACCCGACGTAGTTCTTATGGATATTCAGATGCCTGAGGTTAACGGTGTTGAAGCTACTGCTAAGATTAAAAAGGATTTTCCAGATATAAAAATAATAGTTCTTACAACATTTAACGATGACCAATATATTTATGATGCACTAAAAAACGGTGCTTCAGGATATTTGTTAAAGGATACATCACCGGCAGAAATCGCTAAAGCGGTAAGAACTGTATACAATGGCGGCGGCTTGATACAATCAGAGGTTGCCGTTAAGGTAATAGACAAGTTTTCACAGTTAGCCAAGGAAACTGTGGATAAACCCATTGACTCAAAGGTTGAATTGTTGACAGAAAGAGAAATTGAAATATGCCGGCTTATAGCAGAAGGCAAAAACAATCAGGAAATTGCAGAGGAATTATTTTTAAGCAAGGGCACTGTTAAAAATCACATAACAAGAGTGTTAATAAAATTGGACTTAAGGGATAGAACACAATTAGCGGTTTTCACTATAAAAAACAACCTGTAAGAAACCGCTCTAATTGTGTTTTTTTGTGACTTTAGTCACATCCGAATTTTATAAAATGTGATTTAAGATACTATAAATTTAAAATTTAAAGTAATAAAATGCTAATATAGAAAAAATATTATGGGATTGCTCCCAAAATGGAGGGTGTATTATGAAAAAAATATTAATAGTAATATTGGCATTAGCGCTGACTATAGTTACATTGACAGCTTGCAATACAGATAATCTTGAACAATATAAAAAGGCACTTGAAAAAACAAATCAAATTAAAAAAGGTCAGTCATCCGGAGAAATTTCCATGAAATTAGATTTCAATACTGATGAATTATCTCAGGAAAATATAAATGAGCTTAACAATTTTAAAGAAATGAGCGGTAGCTTCAACATTGTGTTTGATCATGAAGAAGAAAAAGCTATATTCAGAAACTATCTTAATTTTGGCGGCTTAGGATATGACTTTGATATGTATTTGAACGGTGAAGAAGCAGTTATGAAGCTGCCGGTCATAGGTAAGTATATAAAGATAAGTGAAATGCAGCAATCTGATAGAAATACGGGAAACTATAATCAGATGGTTTCAGATGATACAATGAAGCTAATTGCTGAAAAGTGGATCGGATTAATGAAGGAAGAGGATGTATTTAAAGGAAAAGACATTATAATCACAACGCCTGACGGAGATGTTAAAACAACCGAGTATACAATTATATTAAGCAATGAACAGATTAAAGAATTGATACTGGAAATCATAGAAGTTGCATCTGAAGACGATAAGCTAAGAAGCTTCTACAATGAAAATGTAATTATTAAAAATGATGATATAGCTGAGGATATAACCTTTGACAAAGTATTAAAAGATATTAAGGATAACATAGATAAGTTTGAAATAGAAAATTTTAAATATACTGCTCTCGTTGATATTGACGGATATATAGTGAATGAAAATTTAGTCTATTCAATAAGTTCTACAGACGAAAAAATTACTCTTAAAAGGGCAGAGTATAATTTAGACGTTAAAAGCTGGGATATTAACAAGGAACAAGTATTTAATTTCCCGGTATTAACCGAAGAAAATACATTGGATACAGAAAATTCAGAAGACATACCAAGCTTAATGGAAGATTTATTTAAAAATAATTAGAGGTGCTTAAATGTTAAAAATAGAAAATTTGTATAAAGAATTCGGGAACATTAAAGCTGTTAACAATATTAGCTTCGAGGTTAAAAGGGGTCAGTTATTTGGATTGTTGGGACCTAACGGTGCGGGAAAATCAACTGCTATATCTATGATATCAACACTGATAGAACCAACAAAGGGAGATATATTTTTTGAAGGAAAAAGCATATTGAAGGATTCAAAGTTAATAAGACAAAAGCTTGGAGTAGTTCCGCAGGACATTGCCCTTTATCCCACACTTACCGGATATGAAAATTTATCATTCTGGGGAAGCGTGAATGGATTGAAAGGTCAGGAATTAAAAAACAGAATTCTTGAGGTTTCCGATATTATTGGATTAAACGGCAGACTAAAGGATAGAGTTGATAAATATTCAGGCGGTATGAAACGAAGATTAAATATCGGCGCAGCTCTCCTTCATAAACCCGAATTACTGATAATGGATGAGCCGACTGTCGGTATTGACCCACAATCAAGGAATCATATATTAGATACCGTATTGGAACTCAATAAGCAAGGTATGACTATAATCTACACAAGTCATTACATGGAGGAAGTTGAATATCTGTGCAATGAGCTTTGCATCATGGATGAAGGAAATATTATTGCATCGGGAAATCAGCAGGATTTAGTTGACTTAGTAAAGGAAAAAACTCAGATAAATCTTAAGCTTAATAAAATTGATGATGAAGTCGTAAATAGCCTGATGGAAATTAAAGGCGTTTATGAAGCAAAAATAAATGAAAATGAAATTAATTTATTCGGCAGCAGTACAGGCGTTCTGTTAGCAGATATTATCGCAAAGGTTACTGAAAACGGATGGATGATAGAAACGATAGATGTTAAAAAGCCGAATCTTGAATCAGTGTTCTTGCACTTAACCGGCAAAGCTTTGAGAGATTAGGTGATTTGAATGAAGATTAATATTATTAAAAAGGATTTAAAGATTATACTGAGTGACAAAAAAGCTTTGGCAATAATGATTCTTATGCCGATAATTTTGACTACCATATTAAGTATGGCCCTGAAGGGCTCTTTTGCAAGCGGTGATTCTGATTTCGAACCTATCAATATAGCAGTCGTAAAGCTTTATAACGAAAATGAAGATAACCTGATGTTTAAATCATCATTGAAGAACAGTTTAATTGCCGACAGTATGGGTGAGGATGCAATCCAAAAGCTTATTGATTCAGGTGATGATGTAAATCCCGAAAGTTTTTTTTTCGACGATTTCTTAGAAAGCGAAGATGTATCTAAGATTATAAAGTACACAGTAGTTTCAGATGAAAAAAAGGCGTTAAATAAATTAAACAGTGAAGAGGTTTCAGCAATTGTACTCTTGCCTGACAAATTTATATACGATATGAAGGTAAACCTTCTGACCCCTTTTAGAAATAAGGTCGATATAAAAATACTGACTCATCCGGACAAAAACCTGAACGGTAAAATAGTTAATACGGTTATAGATGCATATTCAAATGCTATGTCTACCGTAATTATAGGGAAAAACGTAGTAATAGAAACCTCTATGGCAAACAACATTTCAAGCGACGGTTTTGACAATTTAGAACAATTGATGGAAGGTATTTCAGATGTAATAAAGTCCATTGATGTAAGTATAGAAAACGTGGTAATGGAAGGAAGAAAACAGATAAGCAGTGCCGACTATTATGCTGTAGGAATGATGACAATGTTCATATTATTTGCTGCAGGCATTGGCGGAAGGATGCTGTTAGAGGAAAAAGACAATCGGACCTATCAGCGTATGGTTATTGCCGGAACCACTAAACTTGAAATTTTATCAGGTAATTTTATGACGGTGTTTTTAATAGCATTATTACAAATTACGGTTATGATTACATTTACACATTTCGCATTAAAGGTTCAATGGGGCAATATCGGTTCAATTATATTGATAAGTATAACGGCTTCATTTGCCGTAGCGGGGCTTGGCTCATTTGTAGGAGCTTTGACCTATAGGGCAGGAAATTACAAGATGGCAAATATGTTTGAATCGGCAATAATACAAGTAATGGCACTTTTGGGAGGCAGCTTCTTCCCAATAGATCTAATGCCGGAATTTATGCAAAAGCTCAGCTTTTTGTCACTTAACGGTATCGCCATAAGGGCATATTTAAAGGTTATAGCCGGTTATGTGACATCAGATATTTTGAATTATATATTAGTACTAATCGCTATGGGTATGGTATTTACAGTAGCGGCAGTGGTTGTATTAAAAGGAAAGGAGGGTACCGGAAATGTTAAGCGTAATAAAGTTAAGATTGCTTAGATTGAAAGATGAATGGATGATATTTTTATTTATGACAGCAATGGCACTTGGTTTTACGGCAATATTCGGTGCATCCTTTACTACCTACAAACCAACAGTGTATATAGTTGATGAAGATAAAAGCTATTATTCTGAGATGTTAATAAGTGAGTTAAACACATACAAGGATTTTAAGTTCAAAGAGACAGATATAAAAGCCGCAGAAAAGGATATAGAAGAAGGCAATGTAAGTATGGGTCTTTTAATCAAAGATGGCTTCCAAAGGGATGTCGAAGAAGGACTGAGTATTTCCTTAGGAATTATTAAGGTAAAGGATGATACCGTAATATTGACTTTGCAGGAAATGGTATCAAGCATTACGATGAAAATGGCTGGAGCTAACAGAATTGCAGACGTAACTGCCGCTTTTATTCAATCCGCCAAGCCTGACGTAGATTTTGAAAAAATAAAGTTATCAAGCTATGAAAATGTTATGGATTCATGGAAGTATAAAACCACCGTTTCTGTCGAAGCAACAGTTGCTGAAACCGGCATTCAGACAGGATATGACGGACTGATGCATTCCATGATCGGATTTACGTTATTTTTCTCAATGTATACCATGGTTTTCGGTATAGGAACAATTCTTTACGACAAACAGCATAAAACATGGGAAAGAATGCTCATATCGCCGGTTTCAAGAACCGGCATTCTCGGAGGAAGCATGATAGTTGCTTATATTACGGGAGCAGTTCAAATGGGTGTGTTGATTTTAAGCGGGAAATATCTGATAGGAATCGATTGGGGCAGCAGCATGGCAGGAGTTTTATTGGTTTCAGCAGCATTCATATTTGCAGTTACTTCATTGGGATTAATGATGACCGGATTTATAAAAACTCAGGCGCAGCTTGGCTCAATAGCTCCCATAGTTTTAACGAGCACATCTATGCTGGGCGGCTGTATGTGGCCCTTAGAAATAGTAAATAACAAAGCGCTGCTGCTATTGGCTGAGCTGACACCGCAAAAATGGGCTATGCAGGGAATAGAAGGTATAGCAAGCAGTGGAATGGGCTTTGAAGCAGCCATATTGCCCTCAATAGTTTTAATGGTAATGGGAATTACTTTCTTTACAATCGGTGCTTTTTCACTTAACAAACAGTCGGTATAGTTATGCCTAAATTTTATTTAATGAAAAATCTTTGAACTTAAATGATCAAAGATTTTTTTATTGCATAGCTGATCCATCCTGATGAAAGGAGGCAACTCTTTACATAAGGAGGTGAAGCTTATGTCTGCATATCAGGCTATTTCACTAATGATTGCATTTGCAATATTAGTTTTAGCGATAGATAGACAAAAAAACCAAAAACCCTGTTCACGGCAGGGTAATTACAATTACAAAATTTTGATCATCAGCTATGCCGACTACCTATTTATCTTATACATATATTACCACATTTAAATCAATAAGTTTTTATAAACTCTTGAGACTGGGAATATCATCTCTTTTATTCCATAAATTTATAGTTTAGCAAAATATTTTTGAGGGTATATCCTATTTATATGATTTTAATTTTATAGGAGGTTCATTATGTCTAATCCCAACAAATACAAAATCTCTACGGAAAAACTTAAGAAAGTATGCAATATAGAAGAGGAATTGCATTTTTGCCAGACATCCAAGGATGTGGAAATATTGCAAGGGGTTATAGGTCAGGACAGAGCAGTTAAGTCAATGGAGTTTGGTCTATCCATGAATGCTCCCGGCTATAATATTTTTGTATTAGGCCCTCAAGGAACAGGAAAAAGCACATATACACAATCAGTTGTGTCAAAGGCAGCAGAAAAAGGACCGATACCAAATGATTGGTGCTATATCAATAATTTCAGTGAATGGGATAAACCTCTTGCCATATCCCTGCCTCCCGGCAAGGGAAAAGAATTTCAAAAGGATATGGATAAATTAATTTCTAATTTAACTATATATATACCTAAGCAGTTTGAAGGAAGCACTTTCTTACAGCAAAAAGATACTTTAATTCAAAAAACCAATGAGAAAATGAATGTTATCCTTAGAAATATAGAAAAGCTTGCTCTTGATTCCGGTTTTGGTATACAACAATCAGGACAAAGAGTGCTGCTAATACCCCTTAAGGGAGAAAGATTAATAACTTCCGAAGAATATCAACAGCTTTCGGTAGATGAAAGAGAAGCAATAGACAATAAGAGAGGTAAAATAGCAAAAGAAATAGATGAAAAAATACGTGACGTGCAGATATCTCAAAAAATAGCAGAAGAACAATATATGGATTTAGAAGAGCAAACAGCTCGAAATGCAGCAGAACCGCTTATTAATCAATTAAAAGAAAAATACGCTGATATTTCGGAGATATTAAACTATTTAGATAAGGTTCTGAAGGATGTAGCAGAAAACCATTCAATATTCAGAAATGCAAGATCTGTAATAAATGAAGAATTTGCGACAGAACCTCAGGATGATGGAGAGAATTCGGATGAGGAGGAAAATTTATTTGATTCAAAGCTGTTGGAATCAAAGGACAGTAAAAATCCGTTTACCCGATATAAAGTAAATTTGTTCGTCAATAACGAAAATGCAAAGGGAGCGCCCGTCGTTGTAGAAAGTAACCCGTATTATTATAACCTGTTCGGAAAAATCGAATATAAAAGTCATATGATGACTACCATGACTGATTTTACGATGATTAAATCAGGCGCTTTGCAAAGGGCAAACGGCGGTTATTTAATATTGCAGGCAAAAGATTTGCTGATGGACCCATACGCATGGGATTTTTTGAAAAAGACGCTTAAATACAGACAGGCATTAGTTGAAAATATAGGAGAACAAAGCCGGTTTGTACCTACGGTGACATTGAAACCCGAGCCCATACCTTTGAATGTAAAGGTAATATTGGTGGGAAGCTTTTTATATTACCGATTTCTTTCAGCAGATGAGGACTTTAAAAAGCTGTTTAAGGTTAATGTGGATTTTGATGTTGAAATGGATAGAACGAACGAAAATATACAGCATTATGTTTCCTTTATAGGTTCCATGTGCCAACAGGAAAATTTAAAGCATTTAAACTGCGCAGCAATGTCCAAGGTTATAGAATTCGGATCAAGATTAGCTGATGATCAGAATAAGCTCTCTACAAAATTCAACGTTGTAAGTGAAATATTATATGAGGCATCAGCACTTGCAGATAGTGATAATTCAGAATTTGTAGATGCCCAACATGTGGCAGGAGCTATAAAAAACAAAAAATACCGTTCAAATATGATTGAAGAAAAAATGCAGCAGCAAATAGTTCAGAAAAAGGTGTTCATAGATATTGAAGGAGCAGTGGTAGGTCAGGTAAACGGACTGTCGGTAATGAGTGCATCAGGATATTCCTTCGGTTTGCCTTCAAGGATAACTGCCAGAACGTATTCAGGCAGAGAAGGTATAATCAACATCGAACGGGAAACAGAAATGAGCGGCAACATTCATTCCAAAGGGGTGCTTACTCTGAACGGTTACCTTGGAGGAAAGTTTGCACAGGAAAAACAATTGGGATTGACTGCTCAGGTAACCTTTGAACAGCTGTACGGTGGAGTAGAAGGAGACAGCGCATCAAGTGCGGAGCTGTATGCTATATTATCAAGCTTAGCAGAAGTTCCTATAAAACAAAGCATGGCAGTTACCGGCTCAGTTAACCAGATGGGAGAAATTCAGCCCATAGGAGGAGTAAATGAAAAAATAGAGGGATTTTTTGATATTTGCTCATTAAATGGGTTGACAGGAGATCAAGGAGTTATAATTCCCGAAAGCAATGTTACCAACCTTATGCTTAAGGATGAAGTAATAGATGCCGTAAATGAAGGTAGATTCCACATTTATTCAGTTAAAAAAATAGAAGAAGGGTTAGAATTATTGACAGGAATCCATGCAGGTGAGCCGGATAAATTCGGCGAATATCCAAAGGACAGTATTTTCTATTTAGCAAATCAAAAGATAAATGAACTCAATAAAATTTTAAAAACAGCAGAAGCGTAATAAAATAAATTTAGGGACGGATTTTAAAATCCGTCCTTTTCAATACAACTTCTCACCAAATCCAATGCCGATGTAGCAGCCCTTTCTCTTATGGTATCGCGGGCACCTGTTGATTGTAACCTTTTCGACTTGTAATCACCCTTATAATAAACACAAACATAGACTAATCCAACCGGTTTTTTTTCGGTTCCTCCGTCAGGACCGGCTATACCTGTGGTTGCCACTCCTATATCTGTATCAGCTATTTTTGCAGCACCATAAGCCATTTCCTTGGCGGTTTCTTCACTGACAGCACCGTATTTCTCTAAGGTTTCTTTTTTAACATTTAAAGTATGTATTTTTGCTTCATTGCTATATGCAACAAAGCCCTCTTTAAATACCTTTGAAATACCCGGATAGCTTATTAATCCTGATGAAATCAAACCACCCGAACATGATTCCGCAACGGCAATGGTTATATTTTTTTCCATCAGCAGCTTTGCGGTTCTGTCCTCTACCCTTCCGGTTTCAGTAACGTAAGCATTATCTTTTCCGAACCTTTTTATTAATTCTTCCTTTACCGGTTTAATCATTTCGATGCATTTTTCTTTACTTTCAGCTTTAGCGGTAATTCTGAAAATTACCTTGCCTGCACTTGCATAAGGAGCAATAGTAGGATTTGTTTGTTTTTCTATTATGTCCAAAATCATTTCTTCCGCTGCTGATTCACCTATATTCATAACAATTAATTTTTCTCCGTAAACCACATCATTAGAAAATTGTTTTAAATAAGGAATAACCTCATTATCCATCAAAGGTTCCATTTCCTTCGGAGGTCCCGGCAGCAATACTCCAATTTTAGATTTTCCGTCAATTTCACCCTTCATAATACATGCATTTGCAGTTCCGTTAGGGTTATTGAGAACTATCGAACCCTCTGGGAAATATGTCTGTCTCATATTATTTTTAGGAAAATCCCTTCTGAAACGAGAGTATATATTTTTTACATGCTGATAGCTTCCTTCGTCATAAACCATTTTGACACCGAAATATTCAGCCAACACATCCTTTGTTATATCATCCTGGGTAGGTCCGAGACCTCCCGTGCATATAACAATGTCAGCTCTTTGGAAAGCAATACCAAAGCAGTTCTTTATTCTTTTCGGATTATCTCCCACAACGGTCTGATAATGAACATCAATAGCTATTTCAGCTAATTTCTTAGATATATATTGAGCATTTGTATTGACTATATCACCATGCAAAAGCTCAGTACCTACACAAAGTATTTCACACTCCATTTTTTCCTCCAAAGTCAGTAAATTTCATCAAATTGGGGACATTCCTCCTATCCCTCAAAGACTATCCATATTAAAAAGAGGTGTGTCCCTTTCCTCTAATACTATAATCTTAAGTCATAATATTTTCAAGGAGTATTTATGTCATCCTGAACGCAGTGAAGGACCTCCCTTCTTACTTCGTCATCGCAGCATATTTTTCAACATCAGCATAAATTTCATCATTTACTTCAATTGCTTTCTGTGCAAAAAACAGTCCTGTTGTCTTAGCATGCTGCCACACCAATTCATCAAACATACTGTCTGGATGCTGCTTTCCACCCTCCTGATAAGGCGACAATTCTATACAAAATGCAGGTCTTTTCATTTTAACTCTGAACCAATTTTCAAATCCGCATCCGTAAATTTTCGGGTCAGTACTAATTTTTGTTTTTCTGTAAATATATTTTTCAGCTAATTCATCCATTATTCTTTCATCCAAATCGTTAAACATATCATGTGTGCCGCTGTCGGCCCAAAAAGTACAGTTTCCTGAACAATGATATGTCACCATCAATGAAAAATTATTTTCATTGCACAAATTAATCAAAGCAGCTGTTTCCGGCTCACTGTTCGGCTCAAATCCTTTAAACCTATCGGAGCAGGGAACATCGGTTCCGGGAACACATATCCTGATTTCCCAATTGCCGTCATCAAAATTTTTATTTAAATCCACACCGTTAGCATTTGCCTTCCAATAAGAATAATCATCACCCCAAATTTTCATACATTTAAGCTTTTCATAATTTTTTGAAGCTTCGATACCTTTATGAACTATATTAAGTCCGTCAGGATTTACTGCAGGTACAAAATACATATCAATTTTATCAATTATACTCTTAACGTTAAACCCGTCAAAATTTTTGCTTCCATCATAATAATAACAATAATATTCAAGCATCTTCATACAAAGCATAACCGAAAAATCTTCTCTTGCATGAATTCCCCCCACCAACAAAACAGCCGGTTTGTCATCCCGAGCGAAACTAAGGATTTCATCTTTTTTATTATGTAATCGCAACCCAATAATATCCCTTCCCTCAACCGACTTACCGATAACCTCTTTATTCAATATTATATTATATCTATCGCATAACTCATCTATATTCTTATATATATTTTCCAAATAATATGTATCCGAAGTATCAACTATAAGCTTATCCATAACCACCCTCATCATTCGTAATAAAGTAATTTATGAAATTTATTATAATATAAATATTTTAAAATATACAATGTTATTCTTTCATTGCCACCCAAAAACATAAGTGCTATAATTATCAAAAGGAGGTAAAGCACATGCCGATTCATAGTTTAAAATACAATTCAAAAACCTTATTAATAATCAGCTTATTACTTACACTGACCGGAATAATTTTTATATTGGCAGCTAAATTCATCGGTTCAATAGCAATTCGTATTGCCATACTTATATTCTTAGGATTTTTAGTGCTCAATATTAAAATGACTTATAGCTATATATCTAATAAAGAAAGATTAAATTACATTATAGCTTTTTCAGCTTCTGTTTTAGGACTTATAAAACCTGAATTCACTATGCTTTTAATAGGCATTATAATTCTTTGCTTTGTATTGCCTCCATATATCAATATAATCAAATCCGGAAATTACTCAGATATGGTAAGCTTAATCATCAACGGTACGGGTATCCTGTTTGCTTTTTATTGCATAATCAATTCCAAAGCAGCTCTTAACACAGTTATAATAATTATAGGTATAATTCTTACAATCTCAGGCTGCCTTCTTTTATATAATACTTTAACATCTGAATAATCCCCACAACCCCTTAATACCTGTAACATTACTGTAATATTAACATCAAAAACATGTGTTATATTATATACATAACATGTTAGCACTGATGCCGCGAATATTACAAGAAGATTACAAACAAACTATCAATATTGACTACATAATATTCCGGTGTTATAATCTTATAGTCGTTGTGCTGACACAATGAAGGTATTGGGGACCTAAACACCCGCAAAAAAACAATCTCATAGGAGGAAATAAAGAATGAAAAAAGTGTTATCACTTGTCTTGGTAATCGCAATGGTATTATCAAGCATGAGTTTTGCTTTCGCAGCAAAATTCGAAGACGTAGCTGATACTGATTATGCAGAAGCAGTCGATACATTATTTGCTTTAGGCGTAATTACTGGCTATGAAGATGGTACTTACAGACCTGAAAAAACTGTAACAAGAGCTGAAATGGCTAAATTGATGGTTGAATTACTTGGATACGGAGATTTAATCGCAGGGTCAAAAAGCAATTTCTCTGATACTCAAGGACACTGGGCAGACCAATGGATAGCTTTAGCAGCTGGAAGAGGAATAGTTATTGGTACAGGAGATGGCAAATTTAATCCTGACGGAATAGTAACTTATGACCAAGTTTTAACTATGTTGGTTAGAGGATTAGGTTATACTGATAATTCAAACGAATTAAAAAATATGACTTGGCCGACAAACTTCAAAGTAAAAGCAGCTGAATTAAATATTACTAAAAATGTTGATATGAGCTCAGCTAACGCTGACAGAGGCGGAGTTGCACAGGCAATGTATAACGCTTTAGATCAGCAACTTGTTAAAGTTAATGCTGACGGAGATATAGTAAAAGAGTACAGAACTGTAGGAACTCGTACAGACATTCCTGTAAATCTTATAACAAGAGTTGCTAACCTTAAAGAAACTGAAATTGGGTTCGAACATATAACTCCTGAAGATAAGAAATATGCTGGGGATAAAGTGGATTTAACACAATATTTATTCCAGACAGTTGAAGCATACTTCAACAAAAACAATGACGAAGAAATTGTTTATGTAGGAGAGGTTATCAGTTTAACTTATACAGATGATTTTGAAGAACTTGTTCGCGGGACAGGAACTAATCCTGATACTTTAGAAGTTGGAGATTATACTTTTGACGTATACAGCGCTCAAGTATCTTATAACAATGTAGAAGAATCATTTGGTGATTTCAACGATAATAATTTAGAAGACGCTAAAATTACTGTTGTTCTTGAAGATGACGAAACAAGAGTGAGAACCGGAGCTGAAATTAAAGGTATTGTAGTTGAAAAAGCAAGTGCTTATGTTCAAATTGAAGGTGAATACAAAGCTGATGCAACTAAAATAGACGAAATCTTCTTACCTGTTAAGAGCAGTAAAGTTGACTCTGCAAACTTAATCGTTAAGGGTGCTGTTACAGATTTAGCTGATATCGAAGAAGATGATATAGTTGCAGCTTACGCACCTTTTGATGAAGACCCAACAGTTGAAGCTACTGACAAATTAACACTTGTAGTTACAAGAGACACTGTAGAAGGTAAAGTAACTGGTATATCTGGCAGTGATTACTTTATAGACAGAGTAAAATACAAACTTAACAATGGTTTGAATATAGGGGAACTTGATATTGACGATGAAGGTACATTCTTCTTGGATGAAAACGGAAAAATTATAGCTTTCGAAGGTGAAGACGGCGGCACTAAAACATATGCTGTAGTATATGATGATGTTATTGAAGGTGAATTTAGACGTACAGCAAGAGGATATCAGGTAACAAAAGCTCCTACTATAAGACTTTCAACATCAAGTGATGAAAGAATAACTTACGAATTTGATATAGAGTTAGATAGCACTGGAGCTATTAAAAATGATGACCTTGCTGAATTGTTTGATGTTGAATCAATATCCGTAGGTGAAACTGGTGTAATAACATGGGATGATGATTTTGATTTAATAGAGTTCGATAGCACTGAGAACGAGTACTTTGGTATATTAGTATCTTATAATTTGAATAAAGATGCTGAAATCACTAAGTTTGCTGAAGCTGGAAGAGCTATAAACGTGAGAACTAACAGTTCAGCGTTCGAATTAGCTTCAAACGTTGTTATATTTGACAGAGAAGGTAGAGTAATAGATGAAGATGATCTTGGTTCAACAGTTGTAGGTACTGCAGTTTACCAAAATGGTAAAATAGTTGCACTTCTTACAGATATTCAAGCTGAAGACGGAACTTTATACTATGCATATGTAACAAAAATTGGTAGAGATACAGATTCTAGCGGAGATAAAATACAAAGATTAACAGCATACATCAATGGTTCTAAAGACGAAAATCTTTATACAGATGACGAAGGAATGGTTCCTAACACAGCAGATGAAGTCTACATTCTTGAGTTAGATGACGATGGAGTAGTAATAAGTGATGCAGTTTTAGCAACAGCAGTTACAACATCAGCAATAGCAACAAAGGTTGATGTAAGAGCTGGAGAATTGGAGATTGAAGGAGATAAATTCTACTTTGATCAAGGTGCTACTGTAATAGAAATTGATGAAGAAGATGACGTATATGTAAGAAACTTAAATGCTATTAAAAAAGATGTTACAGAATTTGATTTCTATGCTGAAGGTAATGTTATTAAATTCATAATCATCAGATAATAATAAAACCTTTAAAAATCAATTAAAAGAATGAGCTGTTTCAATTAGAATTAATTCTAAGAGAGATGGCTCTCTTTTTTATTACTTTTATGATGTTCTGGCTCTTTGTCAATAGTTGGGGTTAGAAAATCTTAACATTGAATAAAGGTAATAAAAAAAGATAGTAAATAAGGGCGGTTAAGCGATTTTAAGCTTAACCGTTCATTATTTGCAAATGAGTTTAAATTCTGAAATATGTCAAGGAAAACTACTATACATAGGAGTTCATTTTATTCTTGATAATTCGGTTAGTTTAAGAAAAACAAAAAGGTCATTAATTCGTTAATTAAATAACAATACTTCCTTTTCTGAGAAATTGTGGTATAATTTTATAGTACAAATATGTATAAGGAGGTAGAAATGAAAAAATTATCTTTATTATTAGTTTTAGCGTTAATGCTGTTTAGTTTTGCCGGATGTGCTAAGGATGAACCAACAGCAGGCGGCGAAGCTAAAACAGTAACAGGTACTGCTGAAGGATTTGGCGGAGAAGTTAAAGTTACAGTGACTGTTAATGGTAACGATATAACAGCTGTTGAAGCAGTAGGCGAAGGTGAAACTCCGGGTATCGGCTCTGAAGCAATCGATAAATTACCTGATTTGATAGTTGAAGCTGATTCTACAAATGTTGATGGCATAGCAGGCGCTACTGTTACAAGTGACGCTATAAAAGCGGCAGTTAATAACGCTTTAGGTAATTAATCTACATAAAAATAAATTCCGAGGACTGATTTGCCCTCGGAATTTATTATATCATTCTATATATTGCTCATCGCTTATTACTTCTATGTTATTCAATCTTAACAACCTTGTAGTTATACCTTCGCCGGGGATGAGCTTTTTGGTAAATGAACCGTCGTAAATGCAGCTGCTTCCGCAGGAAGGGCTTTTTTCTTTTAATATGGCTTTTTTAATGCCGTATTTGCTGGCTGTTTTTAGTGTTTCTATTGCCCCGTCAACAAAATGATTGGTTTTGTTATCAGAAGAAATATTAACAACTCTGCCGTTTTGTATTTCGCATGGAAGGCGCGGTACTGACATACCTCCTAAAATTTCCGGGCAGACCATTATTGCTTTGTTATCATCAACTAATTTTTTTATCTTTTCATTGATAAATACTTTGCCGTCATATCTTGTTTTTTCGCCGCAGAGGCAGGAGCTTACGATGTATTCGTAAGAATGCCCTGTACCTGTAATGCCTGTATCCTGATTTTCTTCGTATAATAAATTTAATTCATCACCCAATGTACCGTCTTGGTTAATTATTTTGACTACGGGTCGTAATGGTTTTTCCGTATTATTTTCATATACCAAGGCAGTTTTACTGTTATTTAGCTTTACATATTCTCCGACAGGATATATTATAATGTTTTTTAGAAATACCTCTGCTATTTCAGGGTCAAATTTTGTGTTAATACTTTCTGCTATATAATTGTATGCTTGCGCCTTGCTTATAGCTTTTCTGTAATAAAAGTCGGTGGTTAATGCCTGGTACGAATCACAAACAGCAATGATTTTTCCGAATAGATGTATTTTATTTCCCGTTAAAGCATAAGGATATCCTGTACCGTCAACATGCTCGTGATGGTTTAATATTCCTCTTAAAATATCATTTGAAACGAGGGATTTAAATTCTTTTACCGCCTTGATGGGATGTTGTCTTATAGCCTGAATTTCTTTTTTGCTTAGATTATCCTCTTTGCAAATTATTTCTTCAGGAAAAGTTAACATGCCGATATCATGCAGCAGGGCGGCCATGGCTAATTCCTGCAGCATACGACCTTTTAAATTCAGAGAATCACCCAAGGATATGCTTAAAATGCATGCATTTAGACAATGCTGAAAATAATAGTCATCGTAGCTGTTAAAATTAAGGGTATTGTAATATAATGTTTTGTTAACTATGCTTTCTTTAATCAGATTATCTGCCAAATCACTTATATCCCAGATTAATTTTTTTTCTACCGTGTTATTCAGTTTATATTTATAAAATATATCTTTTATTCTGATTAAAAGTTCTCCTTCGAATTCATCATCAATATTATTATTAAATAAATTTTTGTTTAACTCTTCATTTTTAATGTATACACCCGAAATATTATTAGACCTGATTTTATTTATTATTGAATTACTAAGGGATTGACCTCCTTTTAGAAGGAGTGTCTTAAAATTATATTTATTATATAAAGTTAAATCCATAGCTAATACCATGCCGGGCTTTAGATTTTCTGATGTTATAAATAACATAGGCAACTCCTGATAAGGTTTATTAATAATTTTAGCATATGTTATGATGTTTTTCCATATAGAATGGATAAAATTTTCGACAAGAAATCGTATTTATTGACTTTTTTGTAATATGATGTTATTATAAATTGATATAATGTAATTTTTATTAAACAGGGGAGTGGTTGCTGTAATGGAGAGAAGAAATATATTAGAAAAGTTAGGGCTTATTGAAAAAGTCGAAAATGAAAATCAAGTAAATAATGCAAACGAAGAGATAGCAGAAGAGCAAATTGCCAAGACAGAAATTGAAAAACCACAATTTACAGAAGTAATAAAAAATAAAGTACAAAATGATGTTAAAGAAGCTGAAACGGAAGTTGAAACTGTCGTTACTGTCAGTGATGACAGCGATCCGATAGATGTTGTTAAGAGGAAGAGGCTGCTTAAAATTGATGAAATTTATAGGAATTTTGATATTTTAACAGAAGGAATAAATTCCTTATCAATAGTTGAAAGCTTCCAGAAGGCTTTGCCTGATTATTTACCAATGGACGTAAAAAGACAATCAATACTGAATATCATTTCTTCATCCAATGTAAAGGTTGAGAGTTTATTGAGGGATGGAAATGACAAATTAAGATGTCTTAATGATTTCTCGGAGGCATTTACCAAGGAATCAAATGAAGTTGTTTCTGACTTTGAAAAGGAAATAAAGAAGCTTACCGAAAAAATTAATAATTATAAAACTGCTATAGATAACATGAAGAAATTACATACCGAGCAGGATTTCACCGTTAAATATGAGATAGAAAAGATAAATAATATATTACAGTTTATTGACCCTGAAAAATAATATTATGAAGGTGATACAGTGCATAGTTATAAGCTTACAAGACGCGGAAAAATTGTTTTAACTATGTTTGTTATGATGTTATCTTTAGTTGGCTCATTATTTATCAAAGATATTGCCATAGCAAGCGACGTTTCTGAAATTATACTTCAAAAACCTGTATATTTGAGCAATGTAAATAGCAATGACCAATCAATTTCTTTTAGCAATGAATTAAAAAAGCTAAGGGATAATGTTGCTGCTGAAATCTTGATAGCTGATGATTTAAAAGTTGAAGATAAAAAAGAAATATTAAGTATCAATGTGGAAGATGTTAAAAGCTATGAGGGAAAAATAGCTTTTTTGACCTTTGATGACGGTCCTTCTCATAATGTAACTCCACTCGTCTTAGAAACTTTAGAAAGATACAATATTTATGCAACCTTCTTTGTTTTAGGCAACATGTGTGAAAAAAACGGATATATGTTAAAAGAAATAAAAGACAGAGGGCATTCTATCGGTGTTCATTCATACACCCATGAATTAGATCAATTGCTTAAAAGTAAGGATAGCTTTATTAATGAAATAAAAATGACTGAAGCTGCCATGAAAAAAAGTCTTGGAGAGGATTTTACCACAAGATTATTCAGGTTTCCGGGCGGTGGGTTTGAAGCTTATAAAAGACAGTATATGAATGATTTGCATGACTTAGGTTATGTAAGTGTTGATTGGAATGCACTTACCGGAGATTCGGAATATATTAATCCGCAGCCGGAAAAGCTTATGGAAAGATTTAGGGCCACAATAATTAACAAGGACAGGATAATAGTTTTGATGCACGATTCAGACACTAAAGAGGTTTCGGCGGAAATATTACCTGAAATTATAGAGCATTTAAAATTTGAAGGGTACGAATTTGCAGTTTTAAAATAAGAGATAAGCAGATGACCCCAATTTTTAATTTGGTGTCAGTCGTTTATACTGTAGGTGCAAATTTACAGGCAGTCAATTGACCGCCTGTTTTGTTATTCAAAGCACAAGCTAATTGCTTACACTCACTTCATATATTGATTTTAGTACTCCGGATAAACCGAAATTTTCATAGTCATATCCCATATCTACGATGGTTATGTTCATATAATCATTGTCAAAAAGGAGATCAATGTCATCACCAACCGTACCGTCTGAATTAACAATCCTGATAAGCGGTCTCATTATATTTTCCGTATAATTCTTGACAACGACCGCTAACTTATCGTTGCTTAATTTAACGAATGTTCCGACAGGGTAAGCTACAATAATTTTAATGAAATGCGATAATATTTCATGGTCGAAGTGGGTATCTCCACAGCCCATTATATATTCGATTACTTCGCTTGGAAAAACTGTTTTTCTGTATGCCCTGTCTGAGGTTAAAGCATCGTATACATCGCATACTGCTAATATTTTGCTGTAATAATGTATATTGTCCGCTTTTTTTCCATATGGGTATCCGGTTCCGTCTAATTTCTCGTGGTGACCTTCTATTGCTCTGATAATATCGTTAGAAACATAATTTTTCAATAATTCCGCAGCACTTACCGGATGAGTTTTTATTATTTCATATTCTTCATCTGTAAGTTTTCCGGGCTTATTTAATATTTCGGCGGGAATAGTCATTTTGCCTATATCGTGTAATAAACCTGCCATACCTAAATCATGAAGCTGCCTTTCTGGCAACTTGAGTGAAATGCCTGTTGATATGCTTAGTGTTGCTACATTCAAACAATGTTGAAAGGTATAGGTATCGTAGTTTTTAAAATCAATAACGTTATATGATAAATCATCCTTGTTCAGCAGCTCGGTTATTAAGCTGTCAACAATAGATGAAAGCTTCCTTATGTAACTTGTAGTTATTTTACCTGAACTCATTTTGAATTCAAAATAAATGTCATTTATTTGTATTAATGAATCCGAAGTTAATTTATCATCAATATACGGTTCTACGTCTATATCTGCGAAAGCTTCGCTTTCTATGTATGCACCTTCAATATTGTGATATACAATTCTTTTTATATATGTATTATTAAGAATTTGTCCTTTAGTCAGGAGCAAGGTATTAAAATTACTTAAGTTATATAATGTAATATCTTTTGCTAATATCATGCCTGGTCTAAGATGTTTTCTTGTTATATATAACATGCTGAACTCCGTTGATTAATTTTATGTATAGAAAAAGTATAGCATAAGTAATTACATATTTCTACATTTTTTTTATCTTAACATAATTATACAGTCATGATTAAATATATATTTTTGATTTGCCGGTACTTTGATAGAAAATGCTCAACTCTTTAAATTTAAATAAAAGATTTTTAAATTTATTTAATAAAACTTTAAAAACAGAATCTTTGTTCATAATTTATGCAAGTTATCCACATCTGTGGATAGAATTGTTAACAACTTTATAATTTGATGATTTTAATAACCGTTTATGTCAAGTATTTTTTTAATATAAAAGCAAAAAATTTGCAATTGAAATTTCAATGTAAAATTAACGTAAAATAGAAGTAACAATTTAACAGCTTATCCACCGTTGTGGACAACACTAAATTTATAACAGGCAGTATAAATATTAATAAAAATTTAATAAAAACTACATGTTTCGACAAATGTGCTTCAATAGGTAGTATATAATATAAGCATTCCGGAAATTCATTTGCAGCAAATGAAACATAATAAGTGCATGAGTGAACGATAAACTAATGATACATGCACTATGAGGTATGGGAATATTCGGGGGAATATGAACGTAAAAGTTAATTACTTAAAGTAAAAATGCGCAATTACTAATTGCGCATTTTTGCTGATTTCACTTATTTAATTAAGAGGAAAAATTATATTACTTTATGTTATAGCTCCGGCTCTATTAAACCGTAATTACCGTCTTTTCTTTTGTAAACAACATTTACTTCTTCTGAATCTCCGTTTAAGAATACGAAGAAATTATGTTTTAAAAGATCCATTTGCAGTATTGCTTCTTCAATACCCATTGGCTTTATTGCAAACCTTTTGGTTTTTACTACCTTGAACTCCTGGTCGTCTTCTATATCAAGCGGTTCTATATTTTCAAATTTTATTGATTCGTTAGAATGCTTCTTGTTTTGCAGCTTTGTCTTATATTTTCTGATTTGTCTCTCTAATGATTCCACTGCTTCGTCTACGGCATTGTACATGTCATCTGAGGATTCCTCCACACGTACTATTCTGCCATTGAAAGGAATAGTCACCTCAACTTTATGTAGTTTCTTTTCGATGCTTAATACAATTTTAGCTTCAATATCCTGCTGGAAAAATTTATCCAGCCTCTTGATTTTTTTAATTGCAGCCTCCCTTAACGCATCTGTAAGTTGCATGTTCTTCGCATAGATAGATATTTTCATGCAGTCAGCCCCTTTCAAGTTATTTATTATTAATATACTTAAATGTTACCCAAATATGAAACAAATAAACAATCAAAAAAAATAATTTCGCTTGTACATTACAAAGAACAATAAAAAAAGATGTTTTTCACATCTTTATTCAACGCTATAATTATATGCGGCCTGTTTTCTTCTCTGAGTCATTTTTTTAAAGTTTGAAGCGTATTCAAATACGGCAATGTATTTGTCCACAAAGCTTACAATCCATGCTTCCTTTGATTTTGGGGCGCCAAAAGGAAACATGTGACCTTTTATAATATTTTCTTCTTTATCGTTTAAATCAAAATATTTGATTGCATTATCAAAAGCTATAATCGGATGAGATATTGCATGCTTTATAGAATCCGTTATTAACCTTAGGCTTAAGCACTTCTTAAATTTATATAGAAAGAAGTCGTGAAGCAAAGCCCCTCTGATTGTTGACTCCCAGTCTAAATTGCGTTTATAAGCCATTTGGTACGCATGGAATGCGACTTTTACAGAGTGATCAAAAACACTTTCATCATGGTGTTTGATGTATCTCATTTGTTGATATTGTTCATGCTCTATGATTGGTCTTGCAACTTCCATAAATCTGTAATCAAAATATATCATCGTACCATCCTATGATTTTGGATTTGCATTAAGTTTTTAAAAAAACAATAATACTTTTTAATAATATTATTAATCAGCAAAAAAAGCAAGAGTAAATTTATATAAGTATTTGTAAAATTTTGATAGTTTGATGAAAAGATATGTTTTAAAATATCAAACAGAGGTATAAAAATATTAATTAAGTGATGCGGGAATATAAAAAGCCGCTTATGTAAAGCGGCGATTGACAGTGTTAAAATTATCTATATTGAATACCTATATATGCTGCAGGGTTTACTACGGACCCGTATTTTCTTACCTCAAAATGTAAATGAGGTCCTGATGAAACTCCTGTGGAGCCAACAGCTGCTATTACTTTGCCTTGATATACTTTTTCACCCACTGATACGTAAATTTCGCTGCAGTGTGCATATCTTGTTGTAAAACCGCCGCCGTGGTCTATATCTACCATATAACCATAGCTTCCGTTCCAACCGGCATATGTTACGGTACCGCCATCAGCTGCTTTTATAGAAGAACCTGATGCTTTTGCCATGTCCTGACCTAAATGGAAGCCACCTGATCTCGAACCGAATCTTGACGATATAACTGAGCCCGGAAGAGGATTAATAAAATAACCTGTTCCTTTTTTTGGCGGTGGATCTTGAGTACCTGTAGTGACAACTTCTGTTGTCGGTAATTCTATAACTTCTTCGGATAATATTTCTTTTGCTATTTGAATACCGTTTTGTTCTGTAACAATTGATTCTATTTTTGACAGTCCATACTTACCTTTTTTCTCAACAATTTCTTCGTCATTGAACATGTAGGATACATATTTGTATTCGGTTTCGTAAGGGGTTTTTTCTTCCTGTTCCAATTTTCTTGTAACTTGTACATTGATGAATGGTTTAGGTACGACTAAATTCAACTCATCTCCGATTTGAATTCTTTCAGGGTCCGATGTAGGATTTGCCTGTATCAGGTCATCTAATGACATATTGAAATATTCTGCGATATTCCAGTAATTGTCACCTTTTTCTACTATGTATTTTTTCTCTTCTTCTGTTCCTTTAATTATGTAGTTGACTAAGGCTTCTTTGTCTTTGATTTCATTGTTTGATGCTTTTATTTGCTTTATTTCTACATTTTCAGCAGTGTTTACTTCAATTATTGTTTCTTCGTCGTAATACTGTGTAAAGTAATCCTTTACTTCTTCTATTATGCTGATTGCTTCATATTCCGAATTAACTACACCGATTTGTTGCCCGTCAACATTTATTGAATATGCTAATATTGAATAATTTATATTATCTTTTAAAATATTATAGAGATCTTCCTCAGCAATTATTTCCTTATCCTTTGCCGTGGATTCCACTATTTCAAATTTGCTTTCTATCGCTAATTCATGATTATGGATTTTTTCTAAATTCTTTTCTAATTTAACGAGCGTTTTTTCTAATAAATCCTTATCTCTGACCTTACAAAGCTCTTTATCATTTTTTAAGATAGTAAAGCTATCTGTTGAAAATACATTATTTTCGTGAGTGTTAAGATAATTCATGGCGTATGTACCGCTTAAAATCAAGGCTGTTGCCGTTAATAAACATACAGCTCCTTTTATTTGCTTAGAAAGCGGCTTTGAAAATTGAGTTTTTTGAATCTTATCAAAGAATTGCTCAACTTTCGGGTGCTTTATAAAATTAAATTTTGGAAATTGGATTTTTCTTATCTTCCTGAAAACCTGCTCTGTCTTTGCTTGGTCCGTATGAACAAATTTTAGAAGTGGAATTTTTTTAACTTTATCAAAAAATTGCCCGATTTTCGTTTTAATTATGAGCTTGTATTCCGAAAAGGAGATCTCTTTTATTTTATCAAAGACTTGTCTATATTTTTTTTCAGGGAGTTGTTTGAAGATTTCAATGGTTTCTTTTTTTATAATTGGTTTCTTTATAGGGGGTAAATTTATTTTTTTCATAGTTTACTTCCTGTTTGTTTATCGTTGTTAATTATATCACTATAAAAAGTTGTTTTGCTTTTAAACAAAAAATGATATAATTAAAATAGTAATTACTGTTCTTTTAATTAAATCATCTGACAACATTATAATATTAAATATGATATGTTGTCAATTGTTTAAATAGTAAAATGTTTTCACAAATTCATAACAATATTGTTACAATTATATTACAATTTCCTGTAAAATATTGTTACCAAAAAGGAGCTTTTTATGTATTTTATTCTTCAGGAAATGCAAATAGATTTGGGGGATACCCCTATAGAAAATATATTTATAGACGATTATATGCCTGATGCGGCTGGAACATACGTAAAGGTGTACATCATGGGATACAAGTATGCCAAGGACAAGCAATATAGTTTTAACAATGAAACAATTTCTAAAAATTTAGATATTCCTTTGTCTGATGTTCTGGAAGCATGGGATTATTGGGAGAAGGAAAAAATTGTAATTAAGCATCAAACAGATGATGAATATAATTACTGCATTGAATTTGTCAATCTTAAGCAGCTTTATATAGACAAAGTATATAAATTTGTAAAAATCAGCGATAATGATAAGGCTAATATAAATGATGAGCTCATTTCTTCAGCAAAAGGTTCCGAGAATAAAAAAATGATGGAAGAAATAGAGGATATGTTTGGCAGACCGTTAAAGATTACTGAAAAAAAGAAAATAATAAAGTGGCTTAACGACTATAAGATGAAGCCGGAAATAATGGCTCAGGCATTCAGCTACTCCATCAATAATAAAAAGAAAAAAGGATTCAGCTACATAGAATCTGTTGTTACTGCATGGTATGATGCAGGTGTAAATGATATTGACACTATGGTCGAATATTTGGAAAAGAGAAATGACAGGTTCTCAATTTATTCCCGCATAAGCAAATCCCTCGGATTCAACAGAACGTTGACTGAAGCTGAAATGAAATTAATTGACAGATGGGTTGACGAGTGGTCGTTTTCAATGGAAATGATATTAAAATGCCTGGATAATTCAACTAAAATCAATAATCCGAATTTAAATTATTTTGATAAAATATTGAGTGAATGGTATAAAAACGGCTTTAAAACTATAGAGGATTTAAAAAATGACAAAAAACCCGAATCCAAAACAAAGATAACAAAAGAAACAGCTAAAACAAAAAATAAATTTCATAATTTTATTCAAAGTGATGACTACACCGGTGACGACTTAGAAAAAATCGCAAGAAAAAGATTTGAAAAGAAGCTGAGTAAGTTGGGATTAAGCATGCCAGAGGAGGCTGAAGGTAATGAATAAACAAATCCTTGAAAATATAATGACCGAATATAATAAAAAACGTCTCAAAGCCGGTTATAACGCAGATGTTAAAAAAGAAAAGCTTTATGAAAAAATCCCGCAGTTAAAAGATGCAGATGATGAGATTAAGTTTTTGAGTATTAAATTATCTAAATTATTTTTATCCAAGCCGGATGATTTAAATGAAAGGGTATTACAATTAAAAGAAGAAATAGACGATTTAAAAAAATATAAGGCTGAAATTTACGCAAAGCATGACATATCTGAAGATTATCTGGACATTGAATATGAATGTAAAAAATGCAATGACACGGGTTATTATTCTGACGGTAAAAAATGCAGCTGTCTAAACAAGCAGATTATCAGCAGCTTATATACTATGTCTAACATGGAGTATATGCTCGGCAAGGAAAACTTTGATACTTTTGATATTAATGTTTTCAGCAACGAAATTTATAAAAATGAAAAGCTTACTCCGAGACAAAATATGTATTACATATTAGAAATAAGCGAAGATTTTTGTTCTAACTTCCATGATTCTAATATGAATCTTCTGCTGTACGGAAGCACCGGTTTGGGAAAAACATTTATGTGCAACTGTATAGCTAATGCACTTATAAACCGGGAAATTTCGGTTCTTTACCAAACAGCTTTCTCTTTGTTTGAAATAGTAGAGAATCATAAGTTCAACAAACAAAATGAAAGTGAAGAAAATTTAATTAATTACAATATGATTTTTGAATGCGAGCTACTTATAATCGATGATCTTGGTACCGAAGTGAGTAACTCATTTACAAATGCAGAGCTGTTTAATATAATTAACGAAAGGTTGATTAATAATAAAAGAATTATTATTTCAACCAATTTATCCTTAGAGCAGCTGAGGGATACTTATTCGGACAGAATTACATCAAGGATTTTTAATAATTTTGTACCGCTTAAATTTTATGGCGATGATCTACGATACAAAAATTAAATGAGAGGAATTATATGAAACATAATTTAATATTCGGTCATAAAACACCCGATACCGACAGTGTTTGCTCGGCAATTGTATTGTCATGGCTGAAAAATCAACTTAATGAACTATCGGTGCCGTATATACTTGGCAGTATAAATAAAGAAACAGAGTTTGTGCTCAACTATTTTAAAGTTGATACTCCAAAAATATTAGATAATGTAAAAATACAGCTGAAGGATTTGGATTATGACAGGGTAAAGCCCTTTAGTAAGGACAGATCCGTTCATTTTGCATATTTTCATATGAATGAAAACAAGCTGAGAACACTTCCCATTGTAAATGATGACGGATTATTGACAGGCATCATAACAATGAAGGATATTGCAATGAGTTTAATTAATACAGATCAGCAGCATATATGCACTTCTTATGACAATATCATAGAAACATTGTTGGGAAAAAGCTTGTTGAGATTTGATGACATTATTGACGGAGAAATAATCGTTGCTTCATTTGAAGAAGAAACCTTAAGAAAAATGTCTTTTATCAATAAAAATTCCATAGTAATCGTAGGTGATCGATACGATGTTATTAAGTATGCAATTGAAACAGGCGTTAAGCTGATTATTGTAACGGGAGATATGGAAGTTCCGTCTGAGCTGTTAAACTCAGCATTTGAAAATAAAGTAAATATTATCGGAACATCATACCACACTTATTATACGGCAAAGAATATTTCCTTATCTAAATATGTTAAGGACATTATGAAGGATAAGGATATTATGATGTTTGTTGAAGATGATTATTTAAATGATTGCAAGGAGGATATTGAGCAATCAAAGCATTCCAAATTTCCGATAATATCAAAGGACAATAAGTATTTGGGAATGCTCAGCAGAAATCATTTAATTAATCCTAAGAGGAAAAAGGTCATACTTGTTGACCACAATGAAATGAATCAAAGCGCAGAAGGGTTAGAGGAGGCGGAAATACTTGAAGTAATAGATCATCATAAAATCGGCGATATAAGAACTTCTATTCCGATTATTTTCAGGAATATGCCTGTAGGAAGCTCTAACACAATAATTTACTATATGTATAAGGAAAATAACATCGAAATTACTAAAGAAGCTGCAGGACTTATGCTGTCAGGAATTATTTCAGATACATTGCTGTTTAAGTCTCCGACAACAACCGAAAAGGACAGATCAGCGGTTGAAGAGCTATCAAAAATAGTCGATTTAGATTTATATAAGTATGCAATGGAAATGTTCAAGGCAGGAACTTCTCTTGAAGGCAAAACGATAGAGGAAATTCTGTTCCAGGATTTCAAGAAGTTTAATCTGGTTTATAAAAACGTAGGAATATCTCAGGTTTTCACATTGGATATTAATCAAATAATGAACAGCAAGGATGATTATATCAGGCTAATAGACAATATAACATATGATAAGGATTATTTTCTGATAATTATGGCAGTTACAGATATTGTCAATGAGGGCTCATATATTTTCTATACTTCAAATAAAGAAAGATTGGTTAAGGGAATATTCGAAGAAGAAAATGCATTTCAGGGAATGTATGTGGATAAATGTGTTTCAAGGAAAAAACAAATAGTACCGGCGGTAATTAGTGTCATCCGGAGCGTTTAGTTACGCTCTGAATGACAAATGGTACATCTTTCTCATATTGTAGGATGCATTTACAAACAATACAGAAAAAGTTAAGAAGGCAAAAACTATTTTTAGTGTGTCGGGTATTGCGTACACTACTATTTCAATCAGAGGATGTATTACATTGGCAAGAATTAATGCTACAATTCCCCAGCCAAGTGAAAAATCCAAGCATATATATGAATGAAGATTATAGGGTGAATCCTTATAATCCCATAATTTGCAATGAAAAACCTGATCTAAAATCCTGCCTGCAGCATATTCTAAAAATGTTACGGCAAATATGCTTGCAATGGTTGCAAATATCAAACCTGAAAGCCGGTCCATGGTGATTTCGCTCAGTGTAAAAATCATTATTATTATTATCCCGCATAAGCCATACAACGGCAAGAAGTAATTTGTCAGGAAACCTCTGCTTATATATAACTTTTTATTGATTATGCTTCTAAAGATGGTTTCCAACAAAAATCCTAAAAAACCATATATAAAAAAGAATACTGTCATATTTATTAAGTCATATTGCATATTATCTCTCCTATCTATGTTATACAAAATATTTTTTGAAATTATAGGAGAAATATCCTTAGGACATTGTGCCAATTTGTTGTAATATATCAACATTTTTACTGTTTTTATTTTAAAATGCGGACAAATATTTGCCCGCGATATATAGGAAAGCAATATATACTAATTTGCTTCAAGGGAACTAATTTAATGCGAATTAGTATATACATTATCTGTGCATATATTTTTGTATTTCATTAATTGAAGATAAATGAATACTTTTGGTAAAAATCAAACCCATCAAATACAAAAGACACAATATTATTATGGAAGAAACTAATGAAATTATGTTGTTTGAAGAATTTAACATAAACATATTATATATCGCTTTAGATAAAAATCCTGCAGCTGCGGCTGCGATAATCGGCTTGAATATCCAATTCCCGACCTCAAAAACGATGCATGATACTTGCAGCAATCTTATTAAGTATAAAATTGTATTAAGTATAGTAGTTAAAAACAGTGCAAACAAATATGCATTAAAACCATAAACCGGGACGAAGAAATAAATTATTGAAATTTTTAGTATGGACTCAATGATATTAACCTTGAAAGAACTCATTTGCTCGCCTAAAGCATGCAGCATAGAGGAAATAACCATGTTTAAGTACATAAAGGGGCAGACGTAGGATATTATTCTAATCATTAATCCAACCTGTGAATCGTTGTATACGGCAATGGCAACCTCGTTGGGAAATGCAACAAACACAGCTACAACCAAAATGCCTGAAATAGACGTAAAATGCAAAACCTTTGATAAAGTGTTTGATACCTTTCTTTCATTGGCTAAAGCATTGTCCCCTGCTACGGAAGGTATGAGTATGGAAGAAAGTGAGGTAAGAAATGATGACGGGAAAAACAATATAGGCAAAACCATTCCTTTAATCATACCGTACAAGCTCATGGCTGTTTCCGCCGAAAGTCCGTATACCAATAAACGAGCAGGAATCATTGCATTTTCAACAGTTCGAAGAATTGCATTTAAGTATGATGTTGCTGATAGAGGCAATGCAATACCAAGAATTTTAAACATCATTACATCAGATTTTTGATTTGTTTTAATTGAAAATGGTTTTTTTTCAAATATATAAAAGAACCAGGTTAAAAACAATGAAAACAGTTCCTCTGCTGTCATACCTATAGCAATTGCAACACATCCATATTCGATACCCTTTGGCAAGTATGCATTCATAATTGAGAAAATAACAAAGATCCGTACTAACTGCTCGGTTACTTGAACTATAGCCGGCTTAGTTATTTTTCCGACTGCATAAAAATATCCCTTATAACAGTTTGAAACCGCTATTAAAGGCAAGCTTGGAACTAAGTAAAGCATCGGCATAGCTGTCCTGCTGTCTTTTAATATATTGACGGCTATATAATCAGCAAAATAATAAAGTAAAAACGCAGATAAAAGGCCTGTAAACAAAGAAAGACCTATTGATTGTCTGAGAACTTTTTTAGCATTTGCATAATGCTTTAAAGTAAGTTCTTCAGATACTAATCTTGAAACGGCTACTCTTATGCCGGATGTTGCTAAAGTAACCATCAGCATGTATATGGTAAGTATCAGCTGGTACAAACCAATGCCTTCAGCGCCAAGGATATTTGCAAGATAGATTCGAAAACCCATACCTACTATTCTTACAATTGTTGTAGCAACAGTCAATATTAATGTACCAATAATTATACCATCTCTTTTCATGCTACACCTCGAAAATTATATTCACATATAAATAATATGCTGTGGAATGCATTCTATGTCGATAAAGTGGTGTGGGGACCTTTACTATAGGGTTAGTCCCTGCAGTTAAAAGGAATGTCCCCAAATGCACAAAACACTATAACGCACATTTGCGGTCATTTGTATAATTTATTAGATATGTTGTTGCGAAAAAGCAGGGGATAAGGTATAATATATATGACAGGATGATTTAATATTAATGACAGGGGTTATCATGAATAGTTTATTAATAAATATCGGAAGTACTTTAAAGAAAACAAGGACTGAAAAGGGATTGACGTTAGAGGCAGCTTCTAATTTGACCGGCGTGAGCAAGGCAATGCTTGGTCAGATTGAAAGGGCCGAATCGACTCCTACTGTTTCAACCCTTTGGAAGATAGCAACAGGTCTGAAAATTCCATTTTCAGAATTATTAAATGATAATTATAACGAAGACAGTGCTTTATTAATTGATAATGTTGATCCTGTTTATGAATCAGAAGGAAAAATGATATTGTACAATGTGTTTCCGTTCAACCCCTTAACCGGATTTGAATATTTTTATATAAAAATGCTGCCGGGTGCAAAACATACATCATCTCCTCATAAAACTTCAACGGATGAATATGTTGTAGTAACTAAAGGAACTCTTGAGATGATAATTAAGAATAAAAAATATGTATTAAAGGCACCTTCGGCAATATTCTTTAAAGCGGATGAATTTCATTCTTACAACAATCCATATGAGGAGGAAGCTATTTTTCAAAATGTAGTTAGATATTAGGTTGCTGATGAACGTTTTAAGCAGCCTATGAATGTTTAATTTGGTATATTTTTTTAAAATCACGGTGCGTTATAACGCACACATGCAACATATAGCATACAGGAGGCAATTATGGTAACTGATAGAATAGAAAAAATAAGACAGAATTATATTAATTCAAAACCTGCTATTTCATATGAAAGAGCAAGAATCTGGACTGAGTCACACAAGAAAACCGAAGGAGAGGCTATTTCCATCCGAAGGGCAAGGGCATTCAAGGATACCTGTGAACAGTTAGCTGTTCAGATATTTGACGGTGAGCTGATAGTTGGTGCAACAGGAGAATTCAGAAAGTGCGGTATTTTAACACCTGAATTTTCATGGACCTGGGTTGACAGAGAAATGGATAATTTTGATAAAAGAGTTCAGGACCCGTATATAATGACTGATGAGCAGAGAAAATTTGTCAGAGAAAATATATTCCCGTATTGGAAGGGTAAATCGTTGGAGGAAATGTTTTTGGCACAGCTTCCTGAAGAAACCGCTAAGGTTGCAGTTGATACCGGTATAGTAGATAATGATTCCAAGTGGAGACAGGCAGTAGGAGAAATAACGCCTGATTATCAGGATGTGTTGTTTAAGAAGGGTTTCGGTGGAATTATAAAGGAAGCAAAGGAGCATATCTTCAAGTTAGATGATATAACGGCGGAAAATATTAAGAAAAAAGAATTTTACGAATCTGTTATATTAACATCAGAGGGAATTATAATATTGGCCGGAAGATATGCAGAAAAAGCCAAGGAAATGATTCGGAATGAACAAGATGAAATCAGAAAAAATGAATTGCTGAAAATAGCTGATATTTGCAGCAGGGTTCCCCAAAATCCGCCTACGACCTTCTATGAAGCAATGCAATTTGTGTGGTTTACTCAGATGGGAGGAATCTTGTCAGAAAATCCGCTGGCATTGAATGTAGGACGATTTGATCAGTTTATGTATCCTTATTATAAAACTGATATTGAAAAGGGAATTATTACAAATGATGAAGCTCAAGAATTAATAGAAGCACTGTGGCTTAAGCTTTCCGAATGGGTTTGGACTATATCGGCCAATACGGCTGAATTCTTTGCGGGCTATAACCAATTCCAAAACCTTACTGTAGGAGGTAAGACAAGAGACGGTAAGGATGCTACCAACGAATTATCTTATATGGCATTAAAGGCAACTGAAAAGGTTAAAACACATCAACCGGGATTAAGTGTAAGGATTCATCAGGATTGCCCAAGTGATTTTTTGGATGCGGTGACTCATTTAGTAAGTAAAGGAACAGGATTCCCGGCCATTCACAGCGATCAGGCAGGTTATCAAATGCTGATAAATGCCGGATACAAACCGGAGGATGCAAGGGATTGGAACAACTGCGGCTGTGTTGTGCCCCATTTTAGAAAGACAGGTGAATGGACCTCTGCAGTAAACATTAACTTTTCGGCTGCATTGGAATATGCTTTGAATCAGGGCTATTCAAGAATTATCAAAGAAAAAATAGGGCTTGACGAAAAAGACCCGAAATCTTTTGAAAGTTATGAAGAAGTGGAAGAAGCTTTTTACAGGCAATTTGATAATTTAATTAAACATTCCGTTATATCAACCCTGCACGCGCAAAGATTGCATAAGGAATTGGTACCGAGACCGTTTTTGTCCTCATGTATAGAAAATTGCTTAAATGAAGGTGTGGACCTGGTTGATGCAGGAGCTAAATACAATTTAGGACCTGTGTTGACAGGCATCGGTCTGGCTGTAACTTCAAATTCGTTGGCAGTAATTAAAAAATTAGTATTTGAACAAAAAGCCGTATCAATAGGAACATTGATAGATGCAATGGATGCAAATTGGGAAGGTTATGAGGAACTCAGACAAATGGCATTAAAGATTCCTAAGTATGGCAATGATGATGATTATGTCGACGATATTGCAATTAAAATGGCAAATTATTACTACGATGAAGGTCACAAATATAAAGATATAAACGGAAACAATTTCAATACTGCTTTCATGGGAATATCAAATTATCTTCCTACGGGCAAGGTAGTTGGAGCAACACCGTGCGGCAGAAAGGCAGGGGAACCATTATCCGAAGGAGTATCACCATTTGCCGGCTCAGACACATCCACTCCGTTAGCCGCAATGCGATCAGCAGCAAAATTAAATCAGGACGTTCATTCGGGAGGAACTTTATTAAACCTAAGATTAAACGAGGAATTGGTTAAAACAAAAAGAGGTCAACGAAACCTTGGAAATATAATTCAGACATTTTTCAGCTTAGGAGCATTCCACGTACAGTTCAATACCATATCAACCGAAACATTGAGAAAGGCACAGGAAAATCCTGAAAACTACAAGGATTTATTAGTGAGAGTTGCGGGATACAGCACTCAATTCGTTAATTTATCAAGAAGCATGCAGGATGCAATTATAGCAAGGACAGCGCATGAAAACATGTAACACAGGTTTTTTCATGTCGCCTCAGAATTTTTCGGTTAATGATGGTGATGGTATCAGAACTATAATATTTTTTGCGGGATGTCCCTTGAAATGCAAATGGTGCTCTAATCCTGAAAGCCAAAGCTGCAATAACTGTTTGGTAAAAGAGTATTCGGTTGAACAGCTCTTAAAAATAATAGAACGACAGGAGATATTTTACAGAAACTCGGGAGGTGGGGTTACCTTCTCAGGAGGAGAAGCGACCCTTAATCAGGATATTTTAAGAAAATTGACAAATACCCTTTACGACAGAGCGATTAATTTAGCCATAGAAACCTCCGGATATTTCAACTTTGAAGAAATTAAGGACATTCTGGAAAAAATGGATTTAATATTTGTTGACATAAAGCACATGGATGAAAGTAAGCATATTATTTTCACAGGAAAGAGCAATAAAATTATATTAAACAATATTAACAAAATGAATGATTTAAATGTTCCGATAGTCGTCAGAATACCGGTCATTGAAGGAGTAAATGCGGATGATTTCAATATATCCGAAACGGCTGAATTTGTAAAAGAAAATATTGATAATCCTAAAATTGAGCTTCTTCCTTATCACAGCTTCGGAGATGAAAAATATGAAGCTTTAGGAATTGAGAAACCTTCAAGAGCTTTTAAAACACCTCCGGTTGATAGGCTGAAGAAATTAAGAAAATTGATTGAAGAGCAGGGTGTGAAAGTGGTAAGCTACAGCTAAAAGTAATCGAGGTTAATTTAACCCCGATTATTTTTTTAAAAAAGGTGTTGACAAGATTATTAATGTGTGCTTATAATATTATTTAAATATAAAAAGCTTTGACGGAGACAAAAATATCCGAAAAATAACAAAGAGAGCCGGTGGTTGGTGCGAACCGGTGTTATGGGATATAATGATCACTCCCGAGCTTCCAAGCCGAACTTCAGTAGGTAAGGACGTATTTCTGCGTTATAAGAATAGAGTTCAAAAAACAAACAGTTTTTTCGACTTGAAAGAGGCGATATTTTTTTATCGTAAAATAGGGTGGTACCGCGAAAGACCTTTCGTCCCTATATACATCTATCTGTATGTATATAGAGATGAGAGGTTTTTTTATTATCTAACCCCATTTTTCAGAGTTTTTTATCATCTCCTCTATCCTCAAGTCAAATAATGAAAAAGGAGGATTTTATGAACAGGACAATCAGCTTTAAAATGAATAGGGGAATTGATTCAGCAGTAAGAGTACTGACAACCTTAAGGAGAAAACAGTTTGATGTACAAGGTTTTAGCATGGTTAGTACCGACGGGAAGGATTCTGAATTTAAAATTACCTTAGCGGACAAAAAACAGGAAAGCTTTGAAAAAGCAATGCTTCAAATGTGCAAGTTCGTAGATGTTTATGATGTATCAGAAGCAGCAGAATAAAAAAATAAAATTATTTGGAGGAAATGAAATGGGAAAAATGTATTATGATAGTGATGCAGATTTAAAATATTTAGAAGGAAAAACAGTGGCAATTGTGGGATATGGCAGTCAGGGACACGCTCATGCATTAAATCTGAAAGAAAGCGGTGTTAATGTTGTGGTTGGTTTGCAGGAAGGAAGCAAATCAAAGCAAAAGGCAGAAGCTCACGGGTTAACTGTGAATACAGTGGCGGAGGCAGTAAAAAAAGCAGATGTAATTATGATGCTTGCCCCGGATACAGTTCAAAAGCAAATTTATGATGAAGATGTGGCTCCGAATCTTGAGGCAGGAAATGCTCTTGCATTTGCACACGGATTTAATATTCATTACCATCAAATATTACCGCCTAAAAATGTTGATGTATTCATGGTGGCTCCAAAAGGTCCGGGTCATCTGGTAAGGAGACAGTATCTTGAAGGCATGGGAGTGCCTGATGTATTTGCCGTGCATCAGGACTATACAGGAAAGTGCAAGGAGCTTACATTAGCTTATGCAAAGGGTATAGGAGGTACAAGAGCGGGTGTTATTGAAACAACCTTCAAGGAGGAAACAGAAACCGACTTATTTGGTGAGCAGGCAGTGCTTTGCGGTGGTATCACCGAATTGATTAAGGCCGGCTTTGATACATTGACTGAAGCAGGGTATCAGCCGGAAATTGCATATTTTGAGTGCTTGCATGAAATGAAACTCATAGTTGATTTAATCTACGAGGGTGGATTTGAAAATATGAGATATTCAGTAAGCGATACTGCAGAATACGGTGATTATGTAACCGGAAAGAAAATCATAACAGAAGAAACAAGAAATGTTATGAAAAAGGTTTTATCAGATATACAGGACGGAACATTTGCATATGATTGGATTTCAGAAAACAAAGCGGGAAAACCAAGATTCCTTGCTATGAAAAACATGGCGCTCGAGCATCCGTTAATAGAAACAGGAAAGAAATTGAGATCAATGATGTCTTGGATTGCAAAACCGGCAGAAGGACAGGAATAGGAGGAAAACATGAAATTATCCGGCTCACAAATAATACTCAGAGTTCTTAGAGAAAAGGAAATTGATACTTTGTTTGGTTATCCCGGAGGAGCTGTTATACCTTTCTTTGATGCTCTGTATGATGAGCTTGATTATTTCAAGGTATATAGACCGGCACATGAACAAAACGGAGTTCATGCCGCAGATGGATATGCAAGGAGCACAGGGAAATTAGGGGTGTTTATAGCAACCTCAGGGCCCGGTGCCACCAATACTATAACAGGTATTGCAAATGCCTACATGGATTCAGTGCCACTTTTAGTTATAACGGGGCAGGTTGCAAATGTTCTGATTGGGAAGGATTCATTTCAAGAGGTAGATATAACGGGTATGACATTATCTGTTACCAAGCATAGCTATATGGTTAGAAATGTTGAAGATTTAGAAAATGTTATGAGAGAGGCAATTGAGGTTTCTATTGAAGGAAGACCGGGTCCTGTCGTTGTGGATGTGCCGAAGGATGTATTTTTAGATACATGGGAGTATAAGGGTGATTCAGTAAACATACAAGCTGAAAAAAAATTGCCTGAAAAGGATGATCTGGATTTGGCCGTAAATCTGATTAATGAAGCAAAAAAGCCGATTATTTATGCCGGCGGAGGTGTAAGAATTTCCAAAAATGATGATGTATTACTTCAATTTGCTGAAAAAACCCAAATCCCTGTTTGTAACAGTTTCATGGGACTTGGAACTATACCGAGAAGCAATAAATTATCCCTTGGATTTGTTGGGATGCATGGATTTGTAGAAACAAACATGGCCGTCACAAATTGTGATTTGCTTATAGCTGTTGGTGCGCGGTTTAGTGACAGAGTAATAGGACGCCCTGACAAATTTGCCCCCAAATCAAAAATAATTCATATAGACGTAGATAATACGGAGGTTAACAAAAATACATATGAATGTTTACCCTTGATTGGTGATATGGAAATCATATTGAAGAGGCTGTTAAAAGAGGCAGATTCAAAAGACAGGAGTAATTGGCTTAGTGAAATTTATTCAAAAAGGCGGAGAGATAGTATCGAGGGTGAGTTTATACCTGAAAATATCCTAAAAGAAATAAATAAATATTATAATGACAATACTGTGGTTACCACAGATGTAGGGCAGCATCAGATGTGGACGGGACAGTTTTGGAATTTTAACAAATCAAACGAATTTATATCTTCCGGAGGTCTTGGTACAATGGGTTTTGGTCTTGGTGCAGCCATAGGCGCTCAAATAGGAAATCCAAATAAAAAAGTAATTTTGATAACAGGAGACGGAAGCTTCAGAATGAACAGTCAGGAATTAGTTACTGTATCAAGGTACAAGCTGCCTATTAAGATGGTAATGCTTAATAACAGTTCTTTGGGAATGGTAAGGCAGTGGCAGAGGATGTTCAGCAATGCAAGATATTCTGAAACAGACAATTATGAGGATGTGGATTATTTAATGCTGGCAAGGGCATATGGTATAAATGCATACAAAGCTGAATCAATGGAAGAGTTAACTAAAATACTTAATGAATGCAGTAATGTAAATGAACCGATATTTCTTGAATGTAAAATAGACAATAACTGCAGTGTCTACCCCATAGTACCGCCCGGCAGACCCATAGATGAAATGGAGGTTCAGTTATGAGAAGTGATCAAATGAAAACAGGTGCAGAAAGGATTGCTCACAGATACTTGTTTAATGCGCTTGGTCTTACGGATAAAGAAATTGTACCTAATTGAAAAACAGAAGGTATTCGGTTAACCGAATGCCTTCTTTAAATATATACTTATTAATAAAACATTACATATCAGATTTAATTCCTATCATTTCCTTATGTATTATCTTCAGTTCGTCAGGTATATTTATTTGCTGCGGGCATTTAGTCACACATTCACCGCATTCCTGACATTTATCAGCCTTTTTCTCATCACTTGTAAAGATAAAATAACTTCTGTGGGCTATTTGTTTATTTTCTGATTTTTTATAGTCGTTATAAATATCAAATATACCCGGTATATCAACGCCATATGAGCATTCCATACAATAGCGGCAACCGGTACATGGAACCGGCTTGATTTTCCTTAAATCCTCTACAACATTATCAATTACCTTTTGTTCATCATCTTTAATTGGCTTTAGGTCAGTGAATGTTTTTATATTATCATTTAATTGTTCCATGTTTGACATTCCGCTTAATATAATCGCAACATTAGGTAATGAAGCTACCCATCTGAGTGCCCAGGATGCTATGCTTGCATCTGGACTATAATTATTGAAATTCTGCATAACGTGAGGAGCGAAAGATGCTAAGAAACCGCCTCTTACAGGTTCCATAACGAAGCAAGGGATATTTAATTTTTCTATTGTTTCATATTGAGCCTTTGCCTCGTCTTCTTCCCAATCCCAATAATTTATTTGAAGCTGAACAAAATCCCACTTGTAGGCAGCTGCAAATTCTTTTAAAACCTCATTGCTGTCATGAAATGAAAACCCGATATGCTTTATCTTTCCTTCAGCTTTTTTATTTGCTATAAAATCATATAAATTGAATTTTTTTACTGTTTCAATGGTTTTCTTATTTAATGAATGCAGCAAATAAAAATCGAAATATTCAGTATTGCATTTCTGCAATTGTTCGTTAAATAGTTTTTCAGCATCTCCTTCTTCATTCACCTTCCATACAGGAAGCTTGCTTGTGAGATAATAGCTTTCTCTTTTGAATTCAGGCAATACTTTACCTAAAAATGTTTCAGATTCACCGCCATGGTAATTGTAAGCCGTGTCAAAATAATTAATGCCTGAATTATAGGCGTGGTGTATTAATTCTTTTGCTTTATCAAAATCGATTTTATCATCTTTTACAGGAAAGCGCATACAGCCGTAACCTAATCGAGGCATGCTTTTGCCCAATTGCTCTACGTACTTTTTATCCATTAAATTCCCACCTTTATTATAATTTTGTATTAATTAATAATACTAATTATAGCATTTATAGAAAAATATGCAACCGGTGGGGTCAATAGAAAAATATTTATTAAAAGGATTGACATTATTAAAAATGTAGTATAATATATAGACATACCCCCACCCCGGGGGTGGGAATGGAGGATTTTTATGAAAGCTGATAGAGATAAAATAAACCGATTATTAAAGACAGCTTCCGGTCAAATTGAAGGGATTTCAAAAATGGTTGAAGAAAACAGATATTGTATAGATATTTCAAACCAAATATTGGCTGTGCAGTCAATATTAAAAAAAGCAAACAATGAAATACTCAAGGCACATATGCATATGTGTGTTAAGCAAGCATTTCAACAAGGCAATGAGGAAGAAAAAATTGATGAAATTATTTCATTAATCAATAAATTAAACAAGGAGTGATAACGTGAAGACCAAAAAGTTTAATATAACAGGCATGACATGTTCTGCATGTTCTGCAAGGATAGAGAAAAATATAAATAAAACGGAAGGTGTCATAGAGGCAAATGTAAATTTACTAAGTAACAATATGACTGTTAAATATGATGAAACTATTTTAAGCGAAGGGGATATCATTAAAGTAGTATTAAATACCGGATACGGAGCTTCATCAACTGAAAAGAAAAAAGATGCACCGGATAAAAGTGATAAAACTGATGCAGAAAAAGAATTTACGGAAATGAAAAAAAGGTTATTTATTTCGTTTATATTTGCAGTGCCTTTGTTTTATATTTCTATGGGACATATGCTGAAATGGCCGTTGCCGGATATTTTTCACGGGACGGAAAACTCTGTTGTTTTTGCATTTACACAATTATTGCTTGCCCTTCCTGTTATGATAGTCAATAAGAAATATTATTCTGTTGGGTTTAAGACATTGTTTAAGGGTTCACCGAACATGGATTCTTTAATTGCAATTGGTACGACTGCAGCAGTTGCCTACGGAGTATTCGCAATTTATAAAATCGGTTACGGCTTGGGACACATGGACATGGACATGGTAATGCAGTATTCCATGGATTTGTACTTTGAATCTGCGGCCGTAATACTTGCTTTGATAACCTTAGGCAAATTTTTAGAAGCAAGAGCTAAAGGAAGAACATCTGATGCAATTAAGAAATTAATGGATTTATCTCCGAAGACGGCGCTTGTTGAAAGAGCCGGACAGGAAATTGAAATCCCGGTGGAAGAGGTTGAAAAGGGAGATATTATAATAGTTAAGCCGGGTCAGTCGGTACCTGTTGACGGAATAATCATATTTGGCAACTCATCCATAGATGAGTCGATGCTGACAGGGGAAAGCATCCCCGTAGAAAAGAAAATCGGTGACAAGGTAATAGGTGCCAGCATTAATAAATCAGGTTATTTTAAATTTGAGGCACAAAATGTCGGCGATGATACAACATTGTCTCAAATAATAAAATTGGTTGAGGAAGCAAGCTCATCAAAGGCTCCGATTTCAAAATTAGCCGATAAAATAAGCAGTATTTTCGTTCCGATTGTTATCGTTATAGCTATCGTATCAACCATAGTATGGCTTATATCAGGAGCAACCTTTGAATTTGCACTTTCAATAGGAATTGCAGTACTGGTAATTTCTTGTCCGTGCGCATTAGGCCTTGCAACACCAACGGCTATAATGGTAGGTACCGGAAAGGGTGCTGAAAACGGAATATTGATTAAATCCGCAGAAGCCCTTGAAATAGCTCATCAGATTAAAACTGTAGTAATGGACAAAACAGGAACAATTACCGAGGGAAAACCAAGGGTTACCGATATAATAGTGAACGGTATAAACGAAACAGAAATGCTTAAAATTGCAGCATCTGCGGAAAAGAGTTCTGAACATCCGTTGGCCGATGCAGTTATTGAAGAAGCAAACAAGAAAAAATTAGATCTATATAATGTAGCAAATTTTGAAGCAATACCGGGCCAAGGTCTTGAAGCAATAGTCAATAACAAGAAATACTATATAGGCAATTTAAGATTAATTGATAACAAAAATATCAGTATTAATAACTTTGAAGAAAAAAGCTCAAGGTTAGCTGATGAAGGAAAAACGCCTTTATATTTTGCAGATGAAAAAAATGTATTAGGTATAATAGCTGTAGCTGATGTTGTAAAGCCAACCAGTCAAAAAGCAATTCAAGAATTTGAAGCTATGGGAATTGAAGTTGTAATGCTTACAGGTGATAATAAAAAAACAGCTGAAGCTATAAGAAAACAACTGGGAATTACAAGAGCAATAGCTGAGGTTCTCCCTCAGGATAAGGAAAGAGAAATCAGAAATATTCAGGAGCAGGGCAGAAAGGTTGCAATGATCGGTGACGGTATCAATGATGCCCCTGCACTTGCAAGAGCAGATGTCGGCATAGCCATAGGGGCAGGTACGGATGTAGCCATTGAATCAGCAGATATAGTTTTAATAAGAAGTGATTTGCTGGATGCTGTTACAGCAGTTCAATTGAGCCATGCGACTATCAGAAACATTAAACAGAATTTATTCTGGGCATTTATCTACAACACAATTGGTATACCTTTGGCTGCAGGAGTGTTCTATGGAGTGCTTGGATGGAAGCTGAATCCAATGTTTGCTGCAGCGGCAATGAGCTTAAGCTCTGTATCGGTGGTATCAAATGCATTGAGGTTAAAATTCTTTAAACCTGTAAGAACAAAAAATGATGATACAAGTATTAATAAAGAACCAAGCAATGATGAAATAAAAGTCAATGTTGAATCTTTATCAGATAAATCAAATAATAATGGAGGAAATAACATGAAAAAAACATTTATAGTTGAAGGAATGAGCTGCGGACATTGTAAAGCAGCTGTTGAAAAAGCATTAAAGTCAGTTGACGGAGTTGAAAATGCAGTAGTGAATTTAGAAAACAAATCAGCTGAGGTAACATTATTAAATGAAGTAGATGATGATATTTTGAAAAAGGCAATTTCAGACGCAGGATATGAAGTAGTTTAACAGGAAACAGCGGGGACGGTTCGAACCGTCCCTAAATTTTTAAATTTTATAAATTTTTTTCTTGAACAATTGTAAAAGTTAATATATAATGAATACTTAAGAAAATGTTTACATATAATTTTATATAGGATTTACTAAAGAAATAAAATATTAAAAGCAAATTGTATATTTAGCTGCTTTGTTTATATGATGTAGCAACAACTATATCGGAATAAATAAAACCCAGCGAGAGACTGTAAAATAAGACGGTCTTTTGTTGGGTTTTGTTATTTTATAATATGTTCTACTTAGGATCCCGACTTCGTGAACATAAAAATAACCGGGAAAAAATTTTAGGAGGTTTTTTATGATTACAAACGGCTTTACTTATTTTGCAGTTTTATGTGCACTTTGCGGCGGTTTACTTGCAGCACAGAAGTACATCAAAAACAAGTATGTACAAAAATTCTTTGGACTTTTACCACCTATTGTTCTTGTTTATTTAATCGGTATGATTCTTTGTACCATCAACTTCTGGGATTTGGAAGCAACTAAGTCAACCTATAGCGGTCTTAAAAATAACATTCTGTATGGAATGATATTTTTGATGTTGTTACGCTGTGATATCCGCAAGATGATTAAGCTTGGTCCCAAAATGATCATTGGCTTCTTCGTTGGTAGTATCACCGTTATGACCGGCTTCATAGTTACCTTTCTTATCATGAAAAATATTTTAGGTCCTGACTCTTGGAAAGCATTAGGTGCTTTGTGTGGTAGTTGGATTGGTGGTTCCGGAAATATGGCAACTTTACAGGAAATTTTCCAAGTAAGCGAAGGTGATTATGCATACGCATTAGTTGTGGATTCCATAGACTATTCTATTTGGGTTATGCTTCTGTTGTGGTCTACCCGCTTTGCCCCGATGTTTAATAAATGGACGAAGGCGGACACATCCCGTTTAGATGAAGTCAGCATGAGTATAGGAGAGGAAATGGCTGAAAAGAAAGAGGGAATTACCTTTGTCAGCTTAATGGTGTTGATCGGTTCGGCTCTTTTGGTATCTGCAGTTGGACAGAACGTGGGAGCATTACTTGCTAATAGCATAGGATTACTGGATAAGGCCACATGGATTGTTTTATTTATTACTGCATTGGGCTTGATATGTGCACTAACTCCTTTCGGAAAAATTGCCGGTGCGGCAGAACTTTCCAATGTATTTCTTTATGCAGTAGTTGCCTTGTTGGCATCTCGAGCAAACTTTATGGAACTAAATGACGCACCTATGTGGATTATATCCGGCTTTATTATTTTGGCAATACATGGCATTCTGTTTACGATTTTTGCTAAGCTCCTTAAAATGGATATGTTCACATGTGGGGTTGCCTCTTTGGCTAATATCGGAGGTGTAGCTTCTGCACCGATTTTAGCAGGTACTTACAGCGGATCTTTGGTACCTGTAGGTGTGCTGATGGCACTGTTCGGAACTGTGTTCGGCACATACTTAGGTATGATTACCGGTTATATAATGAAGTTTTTTGCATAGCTCGTGAGCAAATTACTTAATATTGCAATTTAAAAATATTTATAAAAATTATTTGTTCTATTATTAAGGTTGGGATATAATATATTGTAAAAGATGATTTCTTAAAGTTGTGGTGATTTTATGAAACAAAGAAAAGAAACGATATATATTATAGGCGAATCCAGAACTAATATGGATAATGCCATTACTGTAATTTACAATTCTTTCTATGTAGCATTTGAAATTGATGTAGAAACTAATACGATTATTGACGTTGGCTGTACTCATACAATTAACATAACAGAGAGTTTTATTAAAAAAATTTTTATCGGAAAAGATATCACTGACCTTGCTGCCATAGAAGAGGAGGTCAAAAGAAGGTATCACGGGACATCACAAAAGGCAGTAATTGTTTCTCATAAGGATGCTATAAAAAAATATCTATTTGTTAAAGAAAAATACTATAAATAGCTGCTTTGTTTATATGATTTAGCAAAACTATGTCGGAGTAAATAAAACCCAGCAAAAACAAGTATATTGTTTTTGCTGGGTTTTTATATTTTAATCATAATATAATTATGCCATACTGAGGGGCTTTTCTATTTACCTTGGGATGACATGTAATAAAGATGGGAGTGATTATGTGGTAGATGAGAAAATTTTAGATATGAAGGATGAAATTATTAAAAGTGTTCAGGATTGCGTAAGAATAAAAAGCGTTGAAGAAGAACCGAAAGACGGAATGCCATTCGGGGAAGGCGTGCATAAGTGTCTGGAATATTGTTTACAGCTTTCTGAATCCTTAGGATTTACAACGGTAAATGTGGATAATATGATCGGTTATGCTGAGTATGGAGAAGGTGATGAAATGGTTGCCGTACTGGGACATTTGGATGTTGTTCCTGAAGGAGACGGATGGTCATATCCGCCATATGGCGCAGAAATTCATAATGGTAAGATTTACGGCAGAGGAACAACTGATGATAAGGGACCTATAATCGGTGCTCTTTATGCATTAAAGGCAATAAAGGATTTAAATATTCCATTAAAAAGAAGAGTTAGATTATTTTTCGGATTAAATGAAGAAACAGGAAGTAAATGTGTAAAGCATTATGTTGATATCGGTGGAGAAATTCCTGTAGCAGGCTTTACTCCGGATGCAGAATATCCCATTATAAACGGTGAAAAGGGAATAGTAACATGCAAGTACAACAGACAATTAAGTCAAGAAGGGGATTTAATACTAAAATCCATAAATGGCGGAATTGCTGCAAACGTAGTACCTGATTATGCGGTTGCAGAAATAATGCTTCCAGAACAAATGCTTCAAGAAATCAAAGGTTTTGCTGAGGAAGACGAGAATTTAAAAATTGAAGAAAAGGATGATTCAATAGTTTTAAAGTACTACGGCACTTCAGCTCACGGAAGCACTCCTGAATTCGGTAAAAATGCCGTTACTCATTTATTGTCACTATTAGGAAAACTAAAAATTAAAGGAGATTTTAAAGAATTTTTAGATTTCTTTAATAAATACATAGGCAATGAATTAAACGGTCAAAGCTTAGGTATTTACCTCGAAGATGATATATCAGGTAAGTTTATCTTTAATTTAGGTAAAATTACGGGAAACGAAAAAGAAATAGCCTTAGATATCAACATGAGATATCCGGTTAAAAAATCTTATGAAGATTTCATCGATACCTTTAAAGAAAAAATGGAATCAGGAAAGCTCCAAGAAGTATTTATAAGACATAAAAAGAGCTTGTACGTATCACCGGATACGGAGTTTATTAAAAAGCTTCAAAAGGTTTATGAAAAATACTTTGGAGAAAAAGCAGAGTTAATTTCAATAGGCGGAGGAACATATGCAAAAACGATGAACAATATAGTGGCATTCGGACCTATATTTAAAGGACAGCCAATGGTAGAGCATAAGCCGGATGAATACATAGAAATTGATTCATTGATGAAAAATGTTCAAATTATGGCGGCTGCAATCAGAGAGCTTGCTAATTAAATAAATCAAACCGTCTTCTGTTTTGGGAGAGGTATAGGAGGTCAAAATGAAAATTACGGACATTAGAATAGGTGAGATATCAGTGCCTTTGAAAACACCATTTAAAACAGCGCTTAGAACAGTGAACAGCGTAGAGGACATAATTGTTGAGATTCATACTGATACAGGACATATAGGATATGGAGAAGCACCTCCAACAGGAGTTATTACCGGAGATACGAAGGGTTCTATAGTTGGAGCCTTAAAGGATCATATAATAAAAAGCATCGTAGGTATGGATGTTGAAAATTTTGAAGAAATTATGATTAAGCTGGATAAATGTGTTATTAAGAACAACAGTGCCAAGGCGGCTGTTGATATAGCATTATACGATTTGTATGGTCAGCTGTATAATGCACCTTTATACAAATTGTTTGGCGGATATAAAAAAGAAATAATAACAGACATAACCATAAGTGTCAATGATCCTGAAGAAATGGCAAAGGATAGTATTGATGCAATTAACAGAGGTTTTGAAACACTGAAAATCAAGGTCGGCAAGGATGCTTCAAGAGATATTGAAAGAATGAAGGCAATCAGAAAAGCTGTCGGATATGATGTTAAGCTGAGAATCGATGCCAATCAGGGGTGGAAACCTAAGGAAGCTGTTAAAGCTCTTAGAAAAATGGAGGACGAAGGTCTTGATATAGAATTCGTTGAGCAGCCGGTTATTGCACATGATATAGCAGGTTTAAAATATGTTACTGACAATGTATCAATTCCTGTTTTAGCCGATGAAGCTGTATTTTCACCTGAAGATGCATTGAAAATCATGCAGCAAAGAGCAGCAGATTTTGTTAACATTAAATTAATGAAGACAGGCGGGTTGCACAATGCATTAAAGATTTGCTCCGTTGCTGAAATTTATGGTGTTGAATGCATGATAGGATGTATGCTTGAGGCAAAGGTAAGTGTAAATGCCGCGGTTCATTTGGCAGCAGCAAAAAGCATTATAACTAAAATAGATTTAGATGGCCCTGTTCTTTGCAGTGAGGATCCCGTAGAAGGCGGAGCTGTATTTGATGAATTCAGAATTACATTGAAAGATGATCCGGGACTTGGAGTTAGAAAAGTGAACGGAATCAGATATATACTATAAATAAGTTCGCAAGAAAACTATTGTAAAATATGTATAAATTATATTAAAAAATTTTTTATAACAGAACATTTATATGATATAATAATTTAAAAATTTAGTTCAGGTGATTATTATGAGGAAGAAAGTTTTGATTCTGCTGCCTGTTTCATTGGTTTTGACATTATTTACGAAATACAGCACCGGCTTTGCTGAATTTTATGCTTTGAATATATATCCTATCTTTGCGGGTTCAATATCCTTTTTTACATCCAAAGTAAAATTTTCATTGGCGGAGTTTATTATAGGAGTTTTAATTATAGGATTAACTGCATACTTTTTCTTTGCCACGATAAAGGCAGTGCTGGAAAAGGACCTGAATTATATTAAAAATTTCGTTTTAAATATAGCGGCTGCAATAAGCATAATGTATTTTCTGTTTGTATTATTCTGCGGAATAAATTATCACAGAAATGAGTTTACATATTACAGCGGTTTAAAAATCAAAGAATCCTCGACAAATGAATTAATTAATTTGTGTGAAATACTCATAAAGGATGCAAACGAAAGTAGAGCCCTTCTGAATACAGGAAACGAGGGAACAGCAGAGCTTCTTGATGAGGATTATTATAAAACGGCTGTAAGAGCGAAGGATTCCTTTGACGGTGTAGCGGGAAAATACAGTGTTTTGAAGGGAAGCTACCATGCTCCCAAGCCGGTGTTATTTTCCGATATCATGTCGTACATGGGAATAACCGGCATGTTTTTCCCTTATTCGTTTGAAGCAAATGTCAATGTCAGTGTACCCCCATACCAGCTGCCTGCCGTAATGCTCCATGAATTAGTGCACTTGAGAGGATTTATGCGTGAGGATGAGGCAAACTTTATATCGTATCTCGCGTGTATTAATTCAGGTTTTGACGATTTTTATTACAGCGGAACGATGCTTGCTCTTACTTATAGCATGAATGCACTTTATGGAGAAAATTATGAAGAATTTGCAAGATTGTACGCTACATATTCAGAGGATGTGAAAAATGACCTTAAATATTCATCCGATTACTGGAGGATGTTTGAAGGCAAGACAGCGGAAATATCCAATAAAGTAAATGATGCGTATTTAAAAGCAAACAATCAAAAAGACGGAGTCAAAAGCTACGGAAGAATGGTGGATTTATTGATTGCATACTATGATTGAATTAGTATATACTAATTCGCTTCAAGGGAACTGATTAATGCGAATTAGTATTATAAAAATGTGTTAATTGGATAAACTATAAAAAATAACATAAAAAGGAGTTTATACAATGGCACATATAGTTTGTACAGTATCAAATTGCTACTTTAATAAAAGAGAAGGGTGTACGGCATCGGCATTAAATGTTGACGGGGAGCATGCTGATGAAAGCCGTTTTACATGCTGCGACACATTTATAGAGCAAAAATCCGGTGTAAGAAGCTCATTAAGCGAGCCGAAAAATAATACGTCAATAAGCTGCAAAGCTACTCATTGCGTATATAATGAAAATGAAATGTGTGAAGCTGACAGGATAGTAGTAAACGGTAAAAATGCAGATAATCCTGAGGAAACCTGCTGCAGCACTTTTATGCCGCCGGAGTTTAAATAAGAGCCTTGTTGTTTCACAAAAGTAATTTGAGGGTATTAAAGAATAAATAAAAATTCTTTAATACCCTTTTTTCCTATCACTTCGTTCAGGATAAGCGACCGACACCAAATTAAAATTTAGGTCATCTGCCTGATTCATAGGAACAAAAGAATATAAATGAACGTCTAAATATTAATGAAATCCATAAATAAAGGAAGGAGAAGAACATGAAAACAACAGGTTATTTAAAAATATTTCCTATTTTGCTGATACTGATATTTGCATTTAATTTCAATGTTTTTGCAGATACAAATATTTCGGTATATGTAGATAATGAAAAAATTGATTTTGATGTTAATCCCATAATTGAAAATGGGAGAACCTTAATACCTTTAAGAGGAGTTTTTGAAAAGCTTGGCGCAAAGGTTGACTGGAACAAAAATATTTCAGAGGCAGTAATAAAGGATAAAAGCAATGAGATACAAATGCTTTTAGGTAAAAACAAGGTTATGGTCAACGGAGAAATAAAGGACATAGATGTACCTACAAAAATGATTAATTCAAGAACCTTTGCTCCGCTAAGATTTATAACAGAAAATTTAGGCCATGATATAAAGTGGGACGACAGCACAAATTCTGTGTATATTACTAAAAAAGACAATGTACCGATTTCTCAAAATAAAATACTGACAGTCGGGTCAAAAGAAAACTTAATAGCTTTGTTGGAATACAATTCTAAGCTTTACAATTATATATGGCGTGAAGGCAGAGCTGTATTAGACAACAGTGTTTCAATGGACAAGAGTGAAGCTGAAACACCTGCACCTGCAGCAGGTCCTGAAAGTGACAGCTCTGATACAAACAATCAGGTTGAAGGAGTTCAGGAAGGAGATATTATAAAAAATGACGGAAAGTATATTTATATAAATGCTTCCACAGGTCTTAAAATAATTGATTCAAATCCTGCAAATCCTAAAATTGTTTCAACTGTTGAAGTTCTGGAAAATACAAGTATAAGTGAAATATTTATCGTAGATAAAAAGCTTATAATTATAGGACAAAACAATATGTTTCATATTATGGACGATGCAGTGGAATCAAAAATCATGATTTGGCCGCCAAGACAGTACGACGACAGAACTAATGTCTTGATTTATAATGTTGAAAATATAGAAAAACCCAAATTAGAAAAAGAATATTTGTTTGACGGTAATTATTTATCAGGCAGAACCATAGAAGACAAATTATATTTAGTCAGTACAAAGTATATAAATTATTACAATTATGATATTTATAACAAAGATGCAGATATACCTGTGCCTTATTATACAGATGTATTAACAAATTCAAAATATGAATTTGCATATGACGAAATTAAGTATTTTCCAAATTATATAGACAGCAGATTTATGTATACTGTAGGAATTGATTTATCAACCGAGGCGCAACCTGATGTTGATGTATATTTAGGTGGTTCCGATACCATTTATGTTTCAAAGGACAGCATGTATGCGGCGATAGCTGATTATTCTTACGATTATACAGCCGAGCAAACTGAAGTTTTCAGTCCTGTGTACACATACAGCACAGTATTATACAAATTTAAATTACATGACGGTAATATAGATGTTGAATCGCAGGGCAGGGTACCCGGAAATATTATTAATCAATTTTCCATGGATGAACACGAAGGATATTTTAGAATAGCGACGACTACGGGAGAAATATGGCAGAATACATCTAAAAATAATGTCTATGTATTAAATTCCGATATGCAAATTGCAGGTAAGCTGGAGGGCTTGGCACAGGGAGAAAGAATTTACAGCACAAGATTTGCCGGAGACAGAATTTATATGGTAACATTCAGACAGGTAGATCCGTTATATGTAATTGATACCTCTGATCCTATAAAACCAACTGTTATGGGAGAGCTTAAAATACCGGGATACAGCACATATCTTCACATGGTTGACGAAAATCTCATACTTGGTTTTGGTTATGATACCGAAGTAAATCAATGGGGAGGTACAGTAACAGGCGGCTTAAAGCTGACCCTGTTTGATGTAACAAAGCCTGATACACCTAAAGAAGTTTATACGGATGTTATCGGTAAATCAGGAACATATTCAGATATATTGTATAACCATAAAGCACTTATGTTTTCATTACAAAAGGGCTTGATGGCATTCCCTGTAAATGTTATGGGAGATAATTACAAAACTGAATTTAATGGTGCATATGTGTACAATGTGAAAAATGACGGACTAAGCTTTAATAATAAAATAAGTCACATGGCTGCAGATTATTCTTATAGAGATGAAGTTAAAAGAATAATTTACATCAATGATTATCTATATACATTTTCTGACAATAAGATGCAGGTTCACAGCATAGAAAATAATAAGAAAATCAGTGAGTTAAGTATTAAACAATGATTACTTAATATTAACAGTTGTGGGATGTATTCCTACAGCTGTTTTTTTATTGATTTTCGACAAAGTTTTTTAACTATAACGCCGTAATGATACTAAATGCAATGAATTTGGAATATATATCTTTATATAAATTTATGTCTATTTATAAAAAAATTGCACTTAAAATTAAAGAAACATATTGTCAAAGAAAAAACGATATGATATAATCAGCTATGTTTCAATATATAATATAAACATAATTTGGAGGATATCATGAAAAAAGCATTATCATTAATATTAGTTGTACTAATGGTAACAGCATTATTTGGATGTGCACAAACAACAAACACACCTGGAGGAGAAACTGTAACTTTGACAGGAACAGGTAAAGGATTTGGAGGAGAAGTAACTGTAACTGTTACAAAAGAGGGAGACAAAATTACTGACGTTGAAGCAGTTGGTGCTAATGAGACACCGGGAATCGGAGACAAAGCTATCAATGAACTTCCCGCTAAAATAGTAGAAGCAAATTCACCGGACGTTGATGTTATAGCAGGAGCTACTATTACAAGTAATGCTATAATCTATGCAGTTAAAAATGCATTAGATCCTGCAGCTAACCCATGGCCGGTAGCTAAAGAGGAAGTTCCTCCAGTTGAAGTTCCAAAAGGAGAAGCCGGTCCAATCGTTAAAGTAGGTTTGGGACAAAACATATCAATAGGCAAATCAAAGAGTGCTACAGCAGATGCTACAGCAGTTGCTCAAGCAGATGTAACTATTGCAGCAGTTGGATTTGATGCTGACGGTAAAGTAGCAAGCGTAAAAGTTGACGTTGCTCAAACTAAAGTTGCTTTTGATAAAGATTTGAAGGTTACTTCAGACAGAGCAGCAGAAGTTAAATCTAAAAAAGACTTAGGTCCTGACTATGGAATGGTAGGAGCATCATCTATAGGTAAAGAATGGTTTGAACAAATGGCAGCATTCGAAAACTGGATGATTGGTAAGACAGTTGGTGAAATAACAGGATTAAAGGTTAAAGAAAGAGACGAATCTCATAAAAATGTACCTGATATTCCTGAATTAACATCATCTGTAACTATAACAGTTGAAAGCTATTTAGCAGCTGTTAAAGAAGCTTGGGAAAATGCAGAAGATGCAAACGGAGCAGTAGCGATTGGTTTAGGAGTTGAAACTCATATAGGAAGCTCAAAAGATAAAACGGCTGATGTAAAACCAATGGCTCAAATGGATACTTATATGACTGCAGTTGCAGTAGACGCAGATGGTAAAGTAGTTAAATCAATAGTTGACGTTGCTCAGGTTAAAGTTAACTATGATGAAAACGGAACACTTACTTCTGATTTAGCAGTTGAACCTCAAACTAAGAAGGAGCTTAAAGAAGGCTACGGAATGGTAGGAGCATCATCTATAGGTAAAGAATGGTATGAACAAATGTATGCATTCGAAGACTGGATGGTTGGTAAGACAGTTGAAGAAATAACAGGATTAAAGGTTAAAGAAAGAGATGCTTCACATACAGCAGTACCTGATGTTCCTGAATTAACATCAACAGTAACTATAACAGTAGACGGATATCAGGCAGTAGTAAAAGAAGCAATGGCTAATGCAATAAAAGCAGGTCCAATCGTTAAAGTAGGTTTAGGACAAAACATATCAATAGGCAAATCAAAGAGTGCTACAGCAGATGCTACAGCAGTTGCTCAAGCAGATGTAACTATTGCAGCAGTTGGATTTGATGCTGACGGTAAAGTAGCAAGCGTAAAAGTTGACGTTGCTCAAACTAAAGTTGCTTTTGATAAAGATTTGAAGGTTACTTCAGACAGAGCAGCAGAAGTTAAATCTAAAAAAGACTTAGGTCCTGACTATGGAATGGTAGGAGCATCATCTATAGGTAAAGAATGGTTTGAACAAATGGCAGCATTCGAAAACTGGATGATTGGTAAGACAGTTGGTGAAATAACAGGATTAAAGGTTAAAGAAAGAGACGAATCTCATAAAAATGTACCTGATATTCCTGAATTAACATCATCTGTAACTATAACAGTTGAAAGCTATTTAGCAGCTGTTAAAGAAGCTTGGGAAAATGCAGAAGATGCAGTAGGAGCCGCAAAAATTGGTTTAGGAGTTGAAACTCATATAGGAAGCTCAAAAGATAAAGCGGCTGACGTGAAACCAATGGCTCAGATGGATACTTATATGACTGCAGCTGCAGTAGATAAAGATGGTAAAGTAGTTAAATCAATAGTAGACGTTGCTCAGGTTAAAGTTAACTATGATGAAAACGGAGCTCTTACTTCAGATGTAAAAGCTGAATTACAAACTAAGAAAGAACTTAAAGATGGTTACGGAATGAAGGGTGCATCATCTATAGGTAAAGAATGGTATGAACAAATGTATGCATTCGAAGACTGGATGGTTGGTAAGACAGTTGAAGAAATAACAGGATTAAAGGTTAAAGAAAGAGATGCTTCACATACAGCAGTACCTGATGTTCCTGAATTAACATCAACAGTAACTATAACAGTAGACGGATATCAGGCGGTAGTAAAGGAAGCAATAGCTAACGCAAGATAATATTAAAATTATGATGACATAAACGAAGTTTGTCAATATTCTGACTCCCCCAAAATGGGGGAGTTAAATTTTTGCACTTACAGTATAAGCGACTGACACCAAATTAAAATTTGGGTCATCTGCCTATTGATATAATTAAGTTTTTTAGTTATAATATTTTAGGGTGATAAATATGAAAAAAATAATTCCTTTATTCTTAACAGGAATTTTAATTTTTGCTTTTTTAGCAGGATGTGAAAAACAAAATCCAATTGTAGAACCAGAGTATGAAAAATACAGTTACTCTTTTTTAAATGCTTTTGATACTTTAACTCAAATTGTTGGCTATACAAAATCGGAAGAAGAGTTTAATAATTATGCGAAGAAAATGGAAAATAGATTTTATGAGCTTCATAAGATTTACGATAAGTATAATGATTATGAAGGTATTAATAATATCAAGACAATAAATGACAATGCAGGTGTTAAGCCCGTAAAGGTTGATGATGAAATCATTGATTTGATATTATTTTCTAAAAAGATGTATGAGGAAGTAGGTCATAAAACTGATATCGCAATGGGTTCTGTTCTTAAAATCTGGCATAATTACAGAGAAGAAGGATTGTCAGACCCTGCAAATGCCAAAATACCTCCTATGGAAGAATTAATCAAGGCAAGTGAACATATGGATTTAGACAATGTAATTGTGGATGTTGAAAACCGTACTGTTTATTTAAATGACCCTTTGATGAGCCTTGATGTCGGTTCTGTGGCTAAGGGATATGCTACGGAAATTGTAATTGATGATGCAATAAAGGATGGATTCACATCAGGTATAATCAGCGCGGGAGGTAACGTTAAAACCTTCGGTAAGCCAATGGACGGTATCCGAGAAAGATGGGGTGTCGGTATCCAGGATCCTGATAAATTCAGATTTTCAGATAATAATCTTTTAGATACTATTTATATAAACGATGCTTCTGTAGTAGCAAGCGGTGATTATGAGAGATTTTACATGGTTGGCGATAAGGTATTGCATCATTTAATAGATCCTGACACATTGATGCCCGGCGATCATTTCAGAGCTGTTACCGTAGTTACAGAAGATTCAGGAGAGGCGGATTTTTTATCTACAACAGTATTTTTAATGCCATATGAGGAAGGAAGAGAATTAGTGGAATCCATGGATGGCGTTGAAGCATTATGGGTTTTAAAGGACGGAACAGTAGAAGCAACTGATGGAATGAAGCAAATAATGAGAAGTCAGGGCGCAACAGGTGCAACAAATTAATGAAAATGAATGAATTTAATTACATGACTTTCAAATCGGTTTCTTATGCAATGAAGGTAGAAGCTGCTTTAAAAAAATATAATTTCAATTATAAAATAATTCCTGTTCCAAGAAGCATAAGTTCAAGCTGTGGATTGTGTATCAGATTTTATAAAGAAGATATGGAAAAATTAATTACTATCATTAAAAATAATAATCTTCAATATGAAAATATATATACTAATTGTTGATTACACTGTTTTAATCGCACATACAGTATAAGCGACCGACACCAAATATAAAATTTGGGTCGTATGCTTAAAAATGTGTACAAATATTTGTACGCGGCAGAGGAAAACAGTATACACTAATTCGCTTCAAGGGAACTAATTTAATGCGAATTAGTATTATACTGCAAATGATAGGTAGCAGCCGCAAATAAAACCTATTAAAATAAAAACAGCGTTACTTTTTCCCCTGTGTAATATATTTGCTTCCGGTATAAGCTCGTTTGATGTAACATAGAGCATGCTGCTTGCTGCGGCAGAAAGACAAAAGCCGATGAAGTACTTGGATATGCTTCCAAGCAGTGCTCCAAATACTGCTCCGAAAGCGGTCGGCATACCGGTCAGCAATGTTATAAGAAGAACTGAAAGGGGCGAAGCACCAGCCATAATTAAGGGAATACCTACGCTCATGCCTTCGGGAATATCATGGGCAGCTATGAGTATTCCTATTTTAATGCCTAAATTTTCGGAATAAACTGCGCTTGAACCAACAGCAATACCTTCGGGAAAATTATGTAAGCTCATGCTTATTATTATAATTAAGCTCATTTTTATATAGTTTAGCTTTTTACCGGTGTATTTATTAAATTTATTCATTGGTACTAATTTTTCAGCAAAAAATACTATTAATAAACCAAATACAAGACCTAATGTAACTATAAAAAAGCCGCCGATTTTATATGCTTGGGGCATGAGGTCAAAGGAAATAACAGACAGCATTATGCCTGCCGCAAGCATGAGCATTGCAGCTGTAGTTCTGTCATTAGGTTTTGGAATTATAACAGATAACAGTCCTCCTATAAATGTTCCGGTACCGCCGACTATAAATCCGATTATAAAATAATATAGTATATCCAACTTAATCCTCCTAAATATCATTTATTAATATATATGTACATGTTGTTCTTTTAAGTAATAAAATATTAAGAAGTAAAATCTTGTTTATGGGGATAATGTAGTATATAATAAAACAGTAGATTGGCAATGGATAAGCTATAGATTTGCAATAGATAAGCAATAGGTAAGAGAATAGTAGGAGAACTATAGGGAAACTATGGAGAACAATTGTAAATGAAGGTAAACAAAGATAATGAAGTGATTAATACAAAAATTGTCAAGTTGGATCCTGACAATATTGATTATAATATAATAAAAGAAGCTTCTGAAATTATAAATACGGGTGGAGTTGTTGTTTTTCCTACTGAAACTGTTTACGGTATCGGTGCAGATGCATTAAATGATGCAGCTGTAGATAAAATTTTTAAGGCAAAGGGAAGACCTCAGGACAATCCTTTGATTGTACATATAGCTGATTACAGCGAATTATATAATTTAGTTTCTGATATTCCGGAAAACGCAAGGCTGTTAGCTGATAAATTTTGGCCGGGTCCGTTAACCATGATATTAAATAAAAAGGATGTTTTATCTGATAAGATAACCGCAGGGCTTAAAACTGCAGCCATTCGGCTTCCGATAAATAAAATTGCATTGGCACTTATAAAGGAAAGTAAAAAACCAATAGCAGCACCAAGTGCAAACATATCAGGAAAACCAAGTCCGACAGAAGCGAGACACGTAATAGAGGATTTGATGGGCAAGGTTGACATGATAATTGACGGTGGAAGCACCGATATCGGACTTGAATCAACAGTTATTGATATGACAAGCGAAGTGCCTATGATTTTAAGACCCGGCAAGGTTACAAAGGAGGATATAATAAATGTACTTGGCAAATGCGATTATGATCCTTCGATAATAAAAAATGACGACAAATTAATTCCTAAATCTCCGGGTCAAAAATATATACACTATTCACCTAAAGCAAAGGTAATTTTATATAAGGGTTCAATTGAAAAAATTATTGAAAAAATAAACAATGATTATGAAAAATTCAGTTCCGAAGGTTATAAAGTGGGAATAATGTCCACTATTCAATCGGATACATATTATATAGGAAAAACAAAAATAATAGTTGGGGACAGAACAAAACCCCTTACAATTTCGTCTAACTTATTTAGAGTATTAAGAGATTTTGATCATATGGAGATTGATTTAATACTTGCCGAACAAATTGATGACAGTGGCTTGGGAAAAGCTATAATGAACAGATTAGGCAAGGCATCCAGTCAAACTATTATTCTATAAGGAGGGGCGACACACCTCTTTCACAGGGTGAGTCTCTGTGGGATAGGAGGAATGTCCCCGTAAGAAGGTGAAATATGAACATTTTATTTGTTTGCACCGGTAACACCTGCCGCAGCAGTATGGCAGAGGGAATATTGAAATTTCTCTTAAAAGAAAACAATATTGAAAATATAAATGTTTCTTCAGCGGGAATAAGTGCTTTTGAGGGACAACAAGCAAATCAAAATGCAATTAAAGTGTTAATTGATAAAGGTATTGATATAAAAAATCATAGGGCAAGACAGTTAACTGAAGAAATCATTAAGGATTCTGATTTAATATTAACTATGACGGACAGTCACAAAAAAATTATTACAAACGTATTGCCCGAATATTCGGATAAAATATATCCTTTAAAAGAATATGCTCTTATTGTAAATAATGAAAGTACAGAGGATGTAAATTTAGATATTGAAGATCCGTATGGCATGGACTACAATATTTATAAGCAATGCGCCGAAGACATAGAATTTCAAATAAGTAGATTTATAAATAAGATAAAAGATACAATTGAATAAAATAATGTAGCGTATGGAGGAATCAACAGCTAATCAATAGCTACTCCATTGCTAATCAATCGTTATGAGGAGGGTTATAATGAAAATAGTACTGGGCTGTGACCACGGAGGATTTGAACTAAAGGAAGCAATAAAAAAGCATCTAATAAAGATGGGGTATGATATAATGGATATAGGAGTTTACAATACAGATTCTGTTGATTACCCTGATTTTGGAGAAAGAGCAGCACAGATGGTAGCAGATAACGAGGTTGATAGAGGCATTATAATTTGTGGAACAGGTATAGGTATATCCATAGCTGCAAACAAAGTAAAAGGAATAAGATGTGCTCTTTGCGCCAATGAATATATGGCAAAAATGTCAAGAATGCACAATAATGCCAACATGCTTGCATTGGGAGAAAGAGTTTTAGGTAAGGGAGTAGCAACAGATATAGTCGACATATGGCTTTCAACCGAGTTTGAAGGTGGAAGACATGAGAATAGAGTAAATAAATTAATGGATATCGAAAAACTTAGAGTAGAGGAATAGTATGGCTAATTATTTTGTAGCTTTTATTTCAGCTGTAATAATATCATTTGTTATGACTCCGCCTGCAAGGCATCTTGCTATTAAGGTTGGAGCAATGGATGTACCAAAGGATTCAAGAAAAATACATAGTAAGCCAATGCCTTATTTTGGAGGTTTGGCAATTTATATAGCAATTATGGCCTGCATGTTTGTATACATGCCTCATACCAGGACCAACATATCAATTATGATTGGTGCTACAATTGTGGTATTAGCCGGTATAGTGGATGATATGTATGATATGCCTGCCAAGGTAAAGCTTTTATTACAAATTGTTGCGGCACTTATTGCCATACAGGGAGGAGTAAGGATTCATTTCATTACAAATCCTCTTTCTGCTACAGGTGTGAGTTATTTATTGAGCTGGTTATCATATCCCGTAACATTGTTTTGGCTGGTTGGAATAACAAATACAATAAATTTAATTGATGGTCTGGATGGGCTTGCTTCAGGAGTTGCAAGTATTGCAGCCACAACACTTTTATTTACCGCGGCAAATTTGGGATATGATTTCATTGTTATGCAATGCGCAATTATTGCAGGTGCTTCCTTAGGGTTTTTGCCATTTAATTTTAATCCTGCAAAAATATTTATGGGAGATACAGGTGCCTTGTTGTTAGGATATATGCTTGCGGTCACATCTGTTCTTGGTATGGTTAAAAGCGTCGCCGCTGTTGCGTTGGCAGTTCCTATATTCGCTCTTGGATTACCCATATTTGACACAGCCTTTGCAATTATCAGAAGATATATAAACAAAAAACCTATAATGCAGGCTGACAAAGAGCATCTTCATCATAAGCTGATGAAATCGGGACTTAATCAGAGACAGACAGTTTTGACAATGTATTTTATCAGTATGATGCTTGGCATTGTTGCGGTTATAATAGCTGATGCCGATCCTTTCAAGGGAATTATGCTTGCAACAATTTCTGTCTTAGTTGTGTTTTATTTTGCTAAAAAGGCAGGTTTGTTCAGAAGGAAAGAACAGTAGGAGGATACATGAGAAGAATTAAGGTGCTTGTTATTTTTGGGACACGTCCTGAAGCCGTAAAAATGGCTCCCATAATAAAAAGCTTAAAAAATGAGGAAGAATATTTTGACACTAAAATTTGTGTAACAGCTCAACATAGAGAAATGCTTGATCAGGTATTAAGAATATTTGAAATTAAACCTGATTATGACTTAAATATTTTTAAAAGCGGTCAAACATTGACTGAAATAACATGCAGAGCACTTATGGGATTAGAAGGAGTTATAGAAGATTTTAAACCTGATATAGTTCTTGTCCAAGGCGATACAACCACAGTTTTCTCAGGAGCTCTTGCTGCTTTTTACCATCAGGTTAAAATCGGACATGTGGAAGCCGGCTTAAGAAGCGGTAATTTATATTCTCCTTACCCTGAAGAAGCAAACAGAAAGCTAACAGGAATAATAACCGATTTTCATTTTGCTCCGACCGAAACTTCAAAAGAAAATCTTTTGAAGGAGGGCTATGATGAAGAAAAAATTTATATAACAGGCAATACATCCATAGATGCTTTAAAATGGGTTATAGATAGCAATTATAAGTTTGAAGACGAAATACTCAACAACATAGATTTCGAAAACAAAAAAGTTATTTTGTTAACTGCACACAGAAGAGAAAATATAGGTGAGCCAATGGAAAATATTTTTTCTGCAATAAGTGATGTGCTGCAAAAAAACCCTGATGCGGAAGTAATCTACCCAATGCATTTAAATCCGAAGGTAAGAGAAATAGCAAGAGAAGTTTTTAAACATACAAAGGGAGTTTATTTAATTGAACCGTTAGACTATCTGCCCTTTACAAATTTAATGTCAAAATGCTACCTAATTGTAACGGATTCCGGAGGAGTACAGGAGGAAGCCCCTTCATTAGGAAAACCGGTTCTTGTAGTACGAAGAGAGACGGAGCGTCCCGAAGGAATAGAAGCGGGAACCGCAAAGCTTGTGGGAACAGAAAAGGATGTTATATTTAGTGAAGTAGATACTCTTCTTAATAATGAGTTGGAGTATAAAAAGATGGCAAATGCAGTAAATCCTTATGGAGACAGCAGAGCCGCAGAATATATAGTCGAAGCAATAAAAGGAAATATGATAAGATGATATTTTGCATATATCGACAAACAAAACAAGCAAGTTAATTTTGTAACAATTTTTCGTTAAAAAAATATTGACAAACTTATTTTTTTATTATATACTTCGATTATCAAAATATTAGATATTAAACAAATATCAATATCAAAATATTAGGAATAATAAATACCAAAATCGAAATTACAGACATTAAAACATATTTGGAGGATATAATGGTTTTAGAAAAAGTTAAAGAAATATTGGTTGAAGAATTAGATGTGGAAGAAGATACAATTACTCTCGAAAGTAAAATAAAAGATGATCTTGGAGCAGATTCTCTGGACTTATTCGAATTAATAAGCAAAATTGAAGACGAATTAAATATAACAATTGAAGAAGATGATTACGGTAAACTTGTTACAGTAAAAGACATAGTGGATTATATTACAGAAAAACAAAAATAATATAGGTTGCCGAAAACGCCCGCCTGCATCGTTGCCGCTGCGCCGGTCAATCCTCACGTATGTTTGAATACGCTGCGGTTGCCCGTCTTCCGGCGCCTTGCTGGACGAACTTTTCAACAACCTACAATCTTGAGAAAACGCCGGTCAGGCGTTTTCTCTTTAAAAAGTAAATTAAAATAAGATACATAAAGGAGCTTATATGATTAATTCAAATATATGCAGCTTGTTAAATATAAGGTATCCGATTTTTCAAGGCGGAATGGCTCAAATATCAGATGCGGGATTAGCTGCGGCAGTTTCGGAAGCAGGCGGTCTCGGGGTTGTGGCAGCAGGCAACAATACAGCCGAAGCATTGAAAGTACAAATTGATAAAGTAAAACAACTGACTGATAAACCGTTTGGTGTAAATGTAATGCTTCTAAGCCCATATGCAGAAGAAGTAGCAAAGTTACTTGTTGACGAAAAAGTTCCTGTAATAATAACAGGTGCAGGAAATCCGGGCAAGTATATAAAAATGTGGAAAGAAGCCGGTTCAAAAGTTATACCTGTTGTTCCGTCGGTTGCATTTGCCAAGCACTTGGAAAAGATAGGATGTGATGCTTTGATTTGTGAAGGTACCGAAGCCGGAGGACACGTTGGAGAAATAACAACTTTATGTTTAACACCTCAGGTTGTTGATGCGGTTAATATTCCGGTTATTGCTGCAGGAGGCATAGGAGACGGCAGAGGTATAGCTGCGGTTATGTGCTTAGGAGCACAAGGCGTACAGATAGGGACAAGATTTTTATTAACCAATGAATGCAGCGTACATCAAAACTATAAAAACAAAGTTAAAAAAGCAAATGATACAGATACAATAGTTACCGGAAGAAAAACAGGTCATCCTGTAAGAGTTTTAAAAAACAAGCTTTCAACACAATTTAAGGAATTAGAAAAAAACAACGCAACCGTTGAAGAAATGGAGCAGCTGGGCAGAGGCAGATTGTATAAAGCTGCCATTCAGGGCGATGTAGATTACGGCTCGGTAATGTCAGGTCAAATTGCCGGTTTGGTTAATAAAGAGCAAAGCTGTTATGAAATGATTAAAGAAATGTTTGATGAAGCAGAAAAAATAATGAAAGGTATAGGTTCAATTATATCAGGAGGCAAAAATGAATAAAACTGCTTTTGTATTCCCGGGACAAGGCGCTCAATACGCAGGAATGGGAAAGGACTTTTATGATAATTTTAAAGAAAGTAAAGAAATATTTCAAAGAGCAAACGAAGCACTTGGTTTTGATATAACTAAGTTGTGCTTTGACGGACCTAACGAAGATTTGAGTATAACTAAAATTACACAGCCGGCTTTACTGACGGTTTGTATGGCAATTTATGAAATTATAAAGAAGAATTCAAACAATAATTCTGTTGTAATGGGCGGCTTAAGCTTGGGCGAATACTCTGCTTTGACGGCAGCCGGTGCGATGGATTTTGAAACGGCAGTAAAACTTGTTTACAACAGAGGAAATTATATGCAAAATGCTGTTCCTGTGGGTGAAGGCGGAATGCTTGCGCTTATGGGATGCTCCGACGAAGATGCAATTCGTTTCTGCAAAACCGTTACAGAGAGATTTGGATTATTGGAACCGGCAAATTTTAATTGCCCGGGACAGATAGTTGTTGGAGGAAAGAGTACCGCAATTGAAAATGCACTTAGTCAGACGGCAGAGTTTAACATTAAAAAAGCTGTAAAATTACAGGTCAGCGCACCGTTCCACACTTCAATGCTAATTTCCGCAGGAAATAAACTGAAAGAAGATTTATCAAAGATAAAATTTAAAAAGCCTTCTTGTGATGTTATTTCAAATGTAGATACGGAATATTACAATGACGATTTAATAATAGCGGACAAATTAGAAAAACAAGTTTATAATCCGGTAAGATGGGAAGCTTGTGTCAGAAAAATGATAGCTGACGGGGTTAATACATTTGTAGAAGTAGGACCGGGAAAGTCATTATCAAGCTTCTTAAAGAAAATAGATAAAAGCGTTAAATCAATAAATATAGACAGTATTGCCACCTTAGAACAATATCTTCAATTTTCTTACGCTTAATGTAAAGCAAATCATTTAAAGAAAGGAGAAATATGAAAACTGCAATTATTACCGGTGCTTCAAAAGGTATTGGTGCAGTTATTGCTTCAAGACTAAATGAACTTGGTTATAATTTAATTTTAAATTACAGAAGCAATACAAGCTCCATGGAGGAATTAGTAAATAGTTTTATAAATAAAGAAACTAAGAACATTATAGTCCAATGTGATGTTTCCAGTTATGATGATGCAAAAAAACTGATTGATGAGGCATATGATAACTTTGGCTCTATAGATGTTTTAGTTAACAATGCGGGTATTACAAAGGACAATATTCTCCCGTTAATGTCAGAGGAAGAATTTGATCAGGTAATCGACATTAATTTAAAGGGAACATTCAATTGCTGCAAGCATATAGCTAAAAGGATGCTTAAGCAAAAAAACGGAAGGATTATTAATATATCATCCGTTGTGGGACTTGCGGGAAATGCGGGACAGGTAAACTATTCTGCTTCTAAGGCAGGCATTATCGGTATGACAAAATCTATGGCAAGAGAGTTAGGAAAGAAAAATATACTTATAAATGCCATAGCGCCCGGATTTATTCAAACAGATATGACAGATAAAATTCCGGAAGAAATAAGAAATGAAATGATGAAAAACATTCCTTTGCAAAGATTAGGTCAACCTGAGGATATTGCAGATGCAGTTGAATTTTTAATTTCTGATAAAGCGTCATATATAACAGGACAGATATTGTCTGTTAACGGCGGATACTATATGTAGGAGGATTTATGAAAAAGAGAGTAGTAATAACCGGTATTGGGGTTGTAAGCCCTATTGGTTCCGGTGATTTGTTTTGGGAAAATGTGAAGATGGGCAAATGCGGTATAAGCCCGATTGAATCTTTTGATACAACAGATTTCAGTGTTAAATTAGCAGCTGAAATAAAAGACTTTGACCCAACGATATATATGGATAAAAAAGAATCAAAAAGGATGGACAGATTCAGCCAATTTGCTCTTGCTGCAGCTGAGATAGCTGTAAAGGGTTCCGGACTGGATGTAGAAAGCTTAGACAGTAAAAGATTCGGCTGTGTTGTAGGAAGTGCGGTCGGTGGTATTCATACTATTGAAGCAGAACATGAAAAGCTTCTTACTAAAGGACCAAATAAGGTTTCAACATTTTTTATTCCAATGATGTTATCTAACATGGCATCCGGCTTGGTGGCTATTAAATATAAAGCAAAAGCGATTAACTATTCACCTGTTACCGCATGTGCTACGGGAGCAAATGCCATAGGTGAATCATACAAAAGAATTCAGGACGGAATTTGTGATGTAATGATAGCAGGTGGTTCCGAAGCTGCTATAACACCTTGTTCAATAGCAGGATTCTCCGCTTTGACTACACTTTCAACTACATCTGATATTAACAGAGCTTCAATACCTTTTGATGCTGAAAGACACGGTTTTGTAATGGGAGAAGGTGCCGGAATAATGGTTCTTGAAGAGTATGAACATGCAGTTAAAAGAGGAGCAAAAATATACGCGGAAATAGTTGGATATGGTGCTACTTGTGATGCATATCACATGACTTCGCCGGATCCGAGCTCAGAAGGTCAATCTGCTGTAATGCTAAATGCAATTGAAGATGCAGGATTAAAGCCTGAAGATATAACTTATATAAACGCTCATGGAACGAGCACTTTGTATAATGATAAATTTGAAACACAAGCAATAAAAAATATATTTAAGGATAGCTCCAATGAATTGCTGATCAGTTCGACTAAGTCGATGACAGGTCACTTACTGGGAGCTGCAGGTGCGGTAGAAGCAATAATATGCGCTAAAGCCCTTGAGGACGGTTTTATACCCGCTACAATTAATCATAAAGTGACTGATCCTGAATTGGGACTGAACTTTGTTCCGAATGAAGGTATTAAAAAAGAATTTGACTATGCTCTGTCAAATGCCTTTGGTTTTGGCGGACATAATGCTGCTTTAATTTTGAAAAAACATAAGGGACAGTAAGTTATGATTTATGATACTAAAGATATACAAAAAATAATACCTCACAGATATCCTATGCTGCTAATTGACAAGATAATAGAGCTTACCGAAGGAGAAATGGCAGTAGGTTTAAAAAATGTAACCTTTAACGAGGAATTTTTTCAAGGTCATTTTCCGGGAAATCCTGTGATGCCCGGTGTTCTGATTATTGAAGCGCTGGCGCAGACAGGTGCCGTAGCAATTTTATCTTTGGATAAATTTAAAGGTAAGACGGTATACTTCGGGGGCATTAAAAGTGCCAAATTTAAAAGAAAGGTATGCCCGGGAGATACCTTAAAGTTAGCTACAAAAATATCAAAATTAAAGGGAAGCTTTGGTATCGGAGAAGCTTTTGCCTATGTAGATGATGAAATTGTTGCTGAAGCAGAGCTTATATTTGCTGTAGAATAAAAATATAAAGAAAACTGTGTTGCGCCTGTGCGACACAGTTTTTATATATACTAATCTTATTTTAAGATTTTTCCCCATATTAGATTTACATATTTATAAATTTTAATATAGCAAAATCTATCAAGATATGATAAAATATTAACAAGCATTAAGAAATTGTTTTCAAAAAAATATTGTTATTTTATAATGTCCATGCTATGATTATACTGTACTATAAAAATAGATACGTAAGTAATAAATTAGGCTATAGAGTTCAAAAAGATACTTAATATTGATGATGAGGTGATAATATGTTTAAGGAATCAGAAAGACACAACAGTTGTCATATGAGTGATAAATGTATAAGATACAAGGTTTGTCCCATGGTATTGGTTCAACAACTGTTGTCAGGAAAAAGAAAAATATTGATTTTATGGTATCTTAGCGGCAAGGTATTAAGATTCAATTATATTAAGAAACGTCTGCCTGATGTTACACAAAAAATGCTTACCCAGCAGCTCAGAAGCTTAGAGGAAGATAATCTTATTTATAGGAAGGTTTATCCTGTTGTTCCTCCGAAGGTTGAATATGGATTAACAGAGCTTGGAGAAAAAATAATACCAATTCTTGAAATGATGCATGGCTTTGGTGCTGAATATTTAGAAATTAAATGCAATGAAAACATTTCGCAAAAGAAAGCAGCAAATATAGATTAATATACTAAGTTACTTTTTAGGTACTAAAGTACAAAAAAGTGCGTTATTGATAAAAATTTAACTTGTTATTATACTATTAAAGGAATATTAAATAGGGCTTTTCCCATCTATTTTTTGTAACCATGGTTACGGAAAATATGAAAAGGTTTTATTATCATTATTGTACGAGTTAAACTTGAAAAACTCGTAGGAATATGAATAACTGCATAATTTAGTGGGAATAGTTATTCTATTGACATTTTTAATATAATAATTTATAGTAATATAAGGAAAATGCATATGTTTTCCCGACAATAAAAAAGGTGGTGGTATAGTGTCGATTGAAATCATCAAGGTGATTAAGGAAGCTGAGGAAAAGGCTGAACTTATTAAGAAGGAAGCAACTCAACAATCTAAACAGATTATAGCTGACGCTAATGCAGCAGCCAATCGAATTTTAGATGAAGCAAGAGAATTTGCTGAATCTAAAAGTACAGAAATCCTTAAAGCTGCTGAGTCAGAAGGACAGATCTTGTATGATGGAATAATTAATGATGCTTCAAAGGAATGTGAAAATATTCTCTCTAATGCTGAAGGTAAAATGGACAATGCAGCTTCAATAATACTTGAAAGGATAGTGAAAGTCGGTGTCAATAGTTAAGATGAACAAAATCAGCATCATTGGACTGAATGCTCATAAACCATCTGTTATAAAGGAAATAATGGACTTAGGTGTTGTAGAAGTAAGTTCACAGGATTTAAAGCTTACAGATCCTGAATGGATTTCCATTGTTAAAAAAGATGGCAATGAAAATGAAGTATTAAACTATGATGCTAAGATTTCCAAAATCAATGACGTTTTAGTAAGCTTAGAAAGTTATGACAAAAGTAAAAAACCATTATTCAGTACAAGAAATACAATAACACTAAATGAATTTGAAAATAAGGTGCAAAACAAGGAAAGTACTGAGGAAATTGTTTCAAAATTGCTTGAATTAAACAAGACATACAATGATTTAAGCTCAGAGGAAAATAAAATTGAAGCATCAATTATGAGTTTAAAACCGTGGATAAAATATGAACTGCCGCTTGAGCTTAACGAAACTGAGTATACGAGTATATTTATCGGAGTTTTTCCAAATATAATTGATATAGAAAAACTGAAAAGCGATTTGAAGGATAGGACCGATAAATGTTATATAAATTTGATTGAAAGTGATAAGGATCAATATTATTTTTCAATAATTTGTTTAATAAGTGAAAAAGATATTGCTTATGAAACTTTAAAGCAATTTGGTTTTAACATTGTAAATTTCAAAGAACTCACTAAAACAGCAGCAGAAAATATAGCGCAATATGAGAAAACGTTAAAAGAAATTTCGGATAAAAAAGAAGCTATTGAAAAAAGTATTTCGGATTATGTACCATTCAAAGAAGAAATTCAAATATATTATGATTATCTTGTAATTGAAAGAGATAAAAATAAAATATTTAGCAATATTCTTAAAACAGATACCACATTTTATATACAGGGATGGACTCCGGAAGTCAGTAATGATAAGGTAGAACAAATATTAAAAAAATATGAATGCTGGTATGAAATTTCAGAGCCGGAGGACGGAGAACAATATCCTATTTTATTAGATAATAAATCTTTTTCACAACCTTTTGAAGCCATTACCGAGTTGTATAGCTTGCCTTCATCATCGAATATTGACCCAACAGCGATAATGGCTCCATTTTATGCGATATTTTTTGGGCTTATGCTTGCTGATGTCGGATATGGCTTAATTATGGCGGTACTTTGCTTCCTATTGCTTAAGAAATTCAGCTTGGAAGGTACTATGCAAAAAATGATGAAGCTATTCTTCTACTGCGGATTGTCTACAGCATTCTGGGGAGTTATGTTCGGCAGCTGGTTCGGCGATGCCATACCTGCGGCAGCAAAGTTAATATTTAATTCTGATTTTACAATAAAGGCTGTCTGGATTAATCCAATGGAACAACCCATGACCTTATTGGTTTTTTCCTTTATATTCGGTGTAATCCATCTGTTTACGGGAATGGCTATACAAGCATATATGCTGATTAGAGATGGAGATACAAAAGCCGCGGTATTTGACATAGGCTTCTGGTACGGTTTTATTATCGGTATTGCATTATGGTTATTCGGTAATACTATAATACCGGGATCTGCTGAGGTCGGAAAATGGATGACTATTATTTTTGCCATCGGATTAATTTTAACTCAAGGCAGAAGCAAGGATAATATAGTAGGTAAATTAATAAGCGGTGTTTTAAGCTTATACAATATTACAAGCTACTTAAGTGATATACTTTCATACTCAAGATTGCTTGCACTTGGATTAGCTACAGGCGTTGTATCTTCGGTTGTAAGTATTTTGGGAAGCATGGGAGGCAGAAATATATTCGGAATTTTGCTTTTCATAGTGGTTTTATTAATTGGTCATGTCTTCAACTTTGCTATTAATGCACTTGGAGCATTCGTACATGCAGCAAGGTTACAATATGTTGAATTTTTTGGAAAATTTTATGAAGGCGGAGGAGAATCCTTTAATCCTTTAGCTAAAAAAACTAAATATAATAAGATTATCAAGGAGGAAATTTAAATGAACAACATATTAACAAACGGAAATTTTTTAGCAATTTTAGGCGCTTCAATTGCGGCATTAGCAGGTATAGGAAGTGCTATAGGTGTCGGTATTGCAGGTCAATCAGCATCGGGAGTTGTAGCCGAAGATCCTAAGAAATTCGGTGCTACATTGATTTTACAAGCATTACCGGGAACTCAAGGTATTTACGGACTTCTTATTGCCTTTATAATACTAAATAAAATAGGATTATTAGGTGGAGATATGGCAGCTTTAACGGCTGCGCAGGGTGGTTTCTTCTTAGCGGCTTCACTTCCTATGGGAATAGTTGGTACTATTTCGGCAATTAACCAAGGTAAGGTTGCTGCATCAGGTATTATGTTAGTGGGTAAAAGACCTGAAGAAATTGCAAAAGCAATGGTTTATGCGGCGATGGTTGAAACATATGCTGTATTGGCACTTCTTATTTCTTTCCTTATGATAAATGGTATTGCAATATAACATGTATTTAAAACTATAATAAGGATGTGAGGAAATGAGCATTGAAAATATAACAGCTACTATTTTAAACGATGCTAAATTAGTTGAAGAAACCTCCGTTAAAAATGCTGAGAAAACAATGGAGGAAATTATAAACAAAGCAAAAATAGAAGCTGAAGAAATAATGAAGCAAACAGCGGAAAAAAGTACAAAGGATGCGGAAAGCTTAAAAAGCAGAAAGGTATCAGCTGCAGAACTTCAAGCAAAAAAAATGATTCTTGGCGCAAAGCAGGAAGCTATTCAGAAAAGCTTTGATTTAGCACTTGAGAAGTTAAAATCAATGCCCGAAGATAAATATTTAAACTATTTGACAGAAGAAATAATTAAAATTCCTGTAAATAAAGGAATAATAATCTTAAATCAAAGAGACAGGGATAAAATAGGCGAGAAATTAATAAAAGCAGTTAATCAAAGATTGAATGTTCAAAGTTATGAATTAAGCGACAAAACGATAAATGTAAGCGGCGGATTTCTATTAAGAAGCGGCAATATAGAAATTAACAATACCTTTGAAACGTTACTTAATTCAATAAAGGATGATTTGACTACCGAAGTTGCAAATGCACTTTTTAATTAATTTTCCTGCCTGAAAGGAGGAATGGCTTTGGCAAAAATTAAGGATACAGATTATTTGTTTTCCACTGCAAGAGTCAGAAGTGTTGAAAAATACATGCTTACTCGTGAAAGAGCAGAGAAAATGATTGATGCAAAGACCACATTGGATAGCTTAAGGGTTTTAAATGATATAAATTACGGATATGACAACGAAATTACCGAACCAAATAATTATGAAAAACTTTTAAGTGAAGAGCATAAAAAAACATATGATTTTATATCATCTATCGCACCTGAATTAGATTACTTCAATATGTTTTTATATCCATACGATTATCATAATTTAAAAGTTATTATGAAATCCGAATATTTAGCTTTTGATTCTTCCGATATTTTGGTTGATACCGGCTCGATTGATTTAAAAACACTTAAATATGCCGTAAAAGAGAGAGATTTTTCATCTTTGACAGAAAGTATGGGTAAAGCATTAAACGAAGTAATTGAAACATTTCCAAAAACTAATGATCCTCAGCAGATAGATATTATCTTTGATAAATATTGCTATGAGGAAATGTTAAATACTGCGAAGGAAACCAAAAATGATTTTATAATTGACTATATTAAATTACAGATTGATGTAATCAATATAAAAACTTATGTAAGATTAAAGAAAATGAATAAATCCTGGGACTTTTTCACCAAGGTTTTCATAAGCGGCGGTGATATCAGCGAACAGGTATTCATAAAAAATTATGATGATTCATTTGAAAAATTTGCTGAACAGTTGTCGGCATACGGTTTTAGGGATTTATTACTTGAAGGAACTGAAGAACTGATTGAAACGGGAAAATTCACAACCTTGGAAAAGCTTTTGGACAATAAACTGATTGAATATGTTAAGTCAGCTAAATATGTTCCTTTTGGCATAGAGCCCCTTGCAGGATATTTGATAGCAAAGGATAATGAGATAAAAATTGCAAGAATAATTTTGGCAGGCAAGCTTGCAGGTATCTCTCCTGAACTTATAAGAGAAAGGTTGAGAGAAATGTATGTATAAGATAGGTGTTATCGGTGATAAACAAAGTGTCCAGGGTTTTAAAGCGGTTGGTTTAGATGTATATGACTGTATATCGAAGGAAGATGCAAAGCAAAAGTTGCAAAAAATCGCCAATGAGGACTACGCTATTATTTATATAACGGAAAACTTCTATGCTGAGATAACGGATGCTGTATATGAATATAATGAAAAACGCCTGCCGGCAATAATTCCTATACCGGGTATGAGCGGTTCAATGGGAATAGGATTTGATAATATTAAAAAAGCTGTAGAAAAAGCAGTTGGTGCTGATATATTGTTTAGCAACGACTAATTGAGTTATTAAAATGAAAGCAGGTGATTAATTTAATGAGCCAAGGAAGAGTAGTAAAAATATCCGGTCCGTTAGTTATAGCTGAAGGTATGAAAGATGCAGACATGTTTGACGTTGTACGTGTCAGCGAACAGGGACTTATCGGCGAGATTATAGAGATGCGCGGTGACAGGGCATCAATTCAGGTATATGAGGAAACAGCAGGATTAGCTCCGGGAGCACCTGTAGTTACAACCGGAGCACAGTTGTCGGTTGAACTTGGACCCGGACTTATAGAAACCATATATGACGGAATCCAAAGACCACTTGAAGAAATCAGAAAAATGGCCGGACCTAACATTGCCAGAGGAATAAGTGTTCCATCACTTAACAGAGAGAAAAAATGGGAGTTTGTACCTGTTGTTAAAGCAGGCGACAAGGTTCAGGCAGGAGATATTATTGGAACAGTTCAGGAAACGATAGTTGTAGAACAAAAAATAATGGTTCCGTATGGTATAAGCGGAACTGTACAAGAAATAAAATCAGGCAGTTTCACGGTGGAAGAAACAGTATGTACTGTTTTAAAAGAAAACGGTGAAAATATTAATTTAACAATGATGCAGAAATGGCCTGTAAGAAGAGGCAGACCTTACAAGGAAAAATTGGTTCCCAATACTCCTTTGGTTACAGGACAAAGAGTTATAGACACGATGTTCCCTATCTCAAAGGGCGGTGTTGCAGCAGTTCCGGGACCATTCGGAAGCGGTAAGACAGTTGTTCAGCATCAGTTGGCTAAATGGGCCGATGCGGAAATAGTTGTTTATATAGGATGCGGTGAACGCGGTAACGAAATGACAGACGTTTTAATGGAATTCCCTGAATTAAAAGACCCAAGAACAGGTGAATCATTGATGAAACGAACGGTGTTAATTGCCAATACATCAGATATGCCGGTTGCTGCGCGTGAGGCAAGTATTTATACAGGTATTACAATTGCAGAATATTTCAGAGATATGGGCTATTCGGTTGCTTTAATGGCTGACTCCACATCAAGATGGGCAGAGGCACTTCGTGAAATGTCCGGACGTCTTGAAGAAATGCCGGGTGAAGAAGGTTATCCCGCATATCTTGCATCTCGTCTTGCACAATTCTATGAAAGAGCAGGAAGAGTTATAAGCTTAGGAGCTGAAGGAAGAGAAGGAGCATTATCTGCTATCGGAGCAGTTTCACCTCCGGGTGGAGATATTTCAGAACCGGTATCTCAGGCAACTCTTCGTATAGTAAAGGTATTCTGGGCTCTTGACGCACAGCTTGCATACAGACGTCACTTCCCGGCGATTAACTGGTTAAACAGTTATTCATTGTATGTTGACAGAATAGGAAAGTGGTTTGATGATACAGTTGCACGTAATTGGACTTCAATGCGTTCAGAAACTATGAGGCTGTTACAGGAAGAAGCTGAATTAAATGAAATAGTTCAACTTGTTGGTGTTGACTCCCTTTCAGTTGGAGACAGATTGAAGCTTGAAGCAACTCGTTCCATAAGAGAGGACTACCTGCATCAAAATGCGTTCCATGATATAGATACCTATTCATCACTTGAAAAACAGCATAAATTATTAACATTAATCTTAAAATATTTCCATGATGGCATGGATGCATTAAGAGATGGTGCTGACTTTAAGAAATTATCCGAGCTTCCTGTAAGAGAAAGAATCGGAAGATTTAAATATACGGAAGAGAAAGATATTCAAGAAAACTTTGACAATATTAAGAAACAGATAGAAACAGAAATTTCAGCTTTAATTGCAGGCAGGGAGGTTCAATAGTATGATAAGAGAGTATAAGACGATATCAGAGGTAGCAGGACCTTTAATGCTTGTTAAAAATGTTGAAAATGTATCTTACGACGAACTTGGTGTTATTGAGCTTCCTAATGGTGAAACAAGGAGCTGCAGAGTTCTTGAAATTAACGGAAGCAATGCGTTGGTACAGCTTTTTGAAAGCTCCGCGGGAATAAATCTTGCAGAAAGCAAGGTAAAATTCTTAGGAAGAGGAATGGAGTTAGCAGTTTCATACGATATGTTAGGACGTGTATTTGACGGTCTTGGCAGACCTATTGATAACGGTCCGGCTATAATTCCGGAGAAAAGATTAGATATTGCGGGACTTCCTATGAATCCGTCGGCTCGTGACTATCCGGATGAATTTATACAAACAGGTGTATCTGCAATAGACGGATTAAATACATTGGTTAGAGGACAAAAGCTTCCTATATTTTCCGGATCCGGTTTGCCTCATGCTGATTTAGCGGCGCAAATTGCACGTCAGTCAAAGGTTTTAGGTACTGATTCCAAGTTTGCGGTTGTATTTGCGGCTATAGGTATCACATACGAAGAAGCAGACTTCTTTATTTCAGACTTTAGAAAAACAGGGGCTATTGACAGAACCGTATTATTTATGAATTTAGCGGACGATCCTGCAATTGAGCGTATATCAACTCCTCGTATGGCACTTACCGCAGCAGAGTTTCTTGCTTTTGATAAGGGAATGCACGTGCTTGTTATATTGACAGACATAACAAACTATGCAGAAGCTCTTCGTGAAGTATCGGCTGCTCGTAAGGAAGTACCCGGAAGACGCGGATATCCCGGTTATTTATATACTGACTTAGCAACCTTGTATGAAAGAGCAGGCAGAAAGAGAGACATAGAGGGCTCAATTACAATGATTCCTATCTTAACAATGCCTGAAGATGATAAAACACATCCTATTCCTGACTTGACGGGATACATCACTGAAGGGCAGATAATTCTTTCCCGTGAATTATACAGAAAGAATATCAAGCCGCCTATAGATGTTCTTCCGTCGTTGTCACGTTTAAAGGATAAAGGTATAGGCAGAGGCAAGACAAGAGAAGATCATTCAGACGTATTAAATCAGCTTTTCGCGGCATATGCAAGAGGTAAGGAAGCAAAAGAGCTTATGGCAATACTTGGTGAGGCAGCTCTTTCCGATGCAGATAAATTCTATGCAAAATTTGCTGACGAATTTGAAAGAAAATATGTTTCTCAAGGTTATGAAACAAACAGATCAATTGAAGAAACATTGACTATAGGCTGGGATTTATTGACGCTTTTACCAAAGAGCGAATTAAAACGTATAAGAGACGAATATCTTGAAAAATACTATCCCAAAAATGAATAAAACGAGGGGTGAAAAGTTATGGCAAGGTTAAATGTAAATCCGACCAGAATGGTATTAACCTCTCTGAAAAAGCGTTTGAAGGTGGCCGTTAAGGGTCATAAAATGCTTAAGGATAAACGTGATGAGCTTATGAAACAATTTTTGGAGCTTGCCAGAGAAAACAAAAGCTTGCGTGAACAGGTGGAATCCTATTTGCAGAATGTTTATTCCAACTTTGTAATTGCAAGTGCGGTTATGTCAACAGAAGTTTTAGAGGAAGCACTTATGTATCCTAAACAAGGAGTAGCAATCGACGTAAGAAACAAAAATGTTATGAGTGTTGATGTTCCTGTGTTTGACTTTAAAACTACAACTGATGATGCTTCAAATATTTATCCTTATGGTTTTGCCAATACTTCAGCTGAGCTTGATAATGCCATTGAAAATTTATCTGAAATTTTTCCTGAAATGTTAAAGTTAGCTGCAGTAGAAAAGGAAGTACAGCTTCTTGCGGCAGAGATAGAAAAAACCAGAAGAAGGGTTAATGCCCTCGAATACGTTATGATTCCTCAATTTCAAGAAACAATCAAGTATATTCAAATGAAACTTGATGAAAATGAAAGAGGTAATCAAACGAGATTAATGAAGGTCAAGGACATGATGATTCAAGAAATCATCGAGGAAAAACAGGCAAATACCAATGCCGCCCTTGATGAGTACAGTCAAAAACAATAATTTAGTAATTTGGGGGACGGTTCTTTCGTTTCATTATTGACGAATAGAATCGTCCTTTTAAATTTTCCTTGACAAATTCAATGATTATCTATATACTTTGAATATCAAATAAATTGATTTTTAAAGTATTGGAGAAAAAATGGAACTGAAAGAATTAAGAATAGGCGATTTAATTGCCAAGATTCCAATTATCCAAGGAGGTATGGGTATTGGTGTATCCTTATCAAATTTAGCAGCTGCCGTAGCCAATGAAGGTGGTATAGGAACCATATCAGGAGTACAGATTGGATTCAGAGAGCCGGATTTTGCAATGAATCCATTAGAGGCAAACTTAAGAGCTATAGGCAAGGAAATACAAAAAGCAAGAGAAAAAACAAAAGGTATTATAGCCATGAATATAATGACGGCTATCACCAATTATGAACTTTATGTAAAAAAAGCAGTAGAAGAAAAAATAGATTTAATAATTTCCGGTGCCGGACTTCCCTTGGCACTGCCTAAATTGGTTAAAGGAACATCTACTAAAATTGTTCCGATAGTGTCATCTGCAAAGGCAGCAAAGGTAATAATAAAAAGTTATTTAAAGCATGACAGATTACCTGATGCTCTTGTAGTTGAGGGACCGTTAGCAGGTGGGCATTTAGGATTTAAAATGGATGAAATGCTTGAAAATAAATGTATGGCTTTAAAAGACATTGTAAAGGAAGTTAAGGAATTAATCAGCAGTTTTGAAGCAGAATGCAATGTTAAAATTCCTGTGATTGCCGCCGGAGGAATAAGAACGAAGGAAGATTTAAAAGAACTTAGCGATGCAGGTGCCGACGGATTTCAAATAGCAAGCTTGTTTGTACCAACTGTTGAATGTGATGCAGATGAAAACTTTAAATTAGCTTATATTAATGCAACTGAAGATGATGAAATGATTATAAAAAGCCCCGTAGGAATGCCCGCCAGAGCAATCAGGACAAACTTTCTGACAGAATCAATGGCCAGCGGAAATAAGGCAAGCAAATGCTACAGATGTTTATCCGGATGTAATCCCGCGTCAATTCCCTATTGCATATCAACCGGTTTAATAGATGCGGTAGAAGGAAGAGACGGGTTGATATTTGCAGGTGCTAATTTAAAAAGTGTAAATAAGTTAACAACCGTTAAAGAAGTAATTAATAATTTAATAGGATAAAATGTAAGACAGATGTGTATATTAATACATATCTGTCTTTTGTTTGCAAACAAGAGAGCATATTAATCAAGTGTTCAAATCTTAGGATTGTTAATTCGGTGACAACGTTAACAATTCTACATTTATCGCTATTATTTATGCTTGACTTTATGTAATTCTGCAATTATACTTATATAAATATCTTGCCGTAAAAAATGGTAAGAAAAAATAAAAGGAGGTTAGTTAATGAGAGGAGACACATTACAAATTTTTATTTCAATGATTGTGTACATGGCTGTTGTTATAGGTATCGGATTGTATTTTGCAAAACGTGCCAATGAAAGCAGTGAAAACTTTTTTTTAGGAGGCAGATCTTTAGGCCCCTTAGTTACTGCAATGAGCGCCGAAGCTTCAGATATGAGCGGTTGGCTTTTGATGGGCCTTCCCGGAGTTGCATATTGGTATGGTCTTAGTGATGCTGCTTGGACAGCTATTGGTCTTGCCGCAGGAACTTATCTTAACTGGTTGTTTGTAGCTAAAAGGCTGCATGATTATTCCGTTATAGCAGGCGACTCAATAACTCTTCCTGATTTCTTCAGTAATCGCTTTAAGGAAAAAAACAAAGTAATTATGACTATTTCCGCAGTATTTATTCTTGTATTTTTTACGGTGTATGCATCCAGCTGTTTTGTAACGGTAGGTAAGCTTTTCAGTACATTGTTTGGATTTAAATATCAGGTGATGATGGTGTCGGGCGCAATATTTGTATTGATATACACGTTCTTGGGTGGCTTTTTAGCTGAAACCGCTTCAGATACATTGCAAGCATTCGTAATGATAATTGCTCTTGTAACAATCTTGATTATTGGTACTTCAGTTGCAGGAGGAACATCCGTTGTTGTTGAAAATGCTAAATCAATTCCCGGCTTTTTTGAATTTTTCGGAATTGCATCGCCTGCATTAGGAGCCGATGGTACTCAAATAGCCGTAAACGGAGTACCGCAGTTTAACGCAGCAGGAAAATACGGATTATACACCATATTATCTACATTGGCATGGGGTCTCGGATATTTTGGTATGCCTCAGGTATTGTTAAGATTTATGGCAATCAGAGATGCAAATGAGCTTAAAACTTCAAGAAGAATAGCAGTTGTATGGGTAATTATTTCACTTGGAGCAGCAGTTGCAATCGGAATTATAGGAAGAAGCTTATTCCCAACCGAGTTAACTACATACAGTGCTTCAGAAAGTATATTTATAGTTCTTTCTTCAAACTTGCTGCCGGCAATGCTTGCAGGTTTTGTAATGGCAGGTATTTTAGCTGCTACAATCAGTTCATCTGACTCATATTTGTTGATTGCTGCATCAGCATTTTCTAAAAATATCTATCAGCATTTAATCAAAAAAGATGCGACAGATGATCAGGTAATGAAAATTTCAAGAATTATATTGTTAGTAATTTCAGTAATCGGTATTGTAATAGCACTTGATGAAACCAGTGTTATCTTTACTATTGTATCCTTTGCATGGGCAGGATTTGGAGCTACTTTCGGACCTATAACAATATTCTCATTGTTCTGGAAAAGAACAACAAGAGAAGGTGCTATCGCAGGTATGTTATCAGGCGGTATAGCAGTATTTGTTTGGAAGCTCTTACTTAAGCCAATGGGAGGATTATTCGGAGTTTATGAACTTCTGCCTGCATTTATAATTTCATGTATTTTTATTTATGTAGTATCAAAAATGACAGCAGAGCCATCAGCTGAAATTCAAGAAGAATTTGAAATGGTAAAAAATAAATAGGAATATTATTTGGAGATTCACGTTAGGGCATCTTTTACTGCCTTCAGGATGATACAGTTATTTGTCATCCTGAGCATTAACGAAGGATCTCCTTTTGAGTTTTTGTATAATATCTTCTACTGAATCATTAATTTCTTTATCATTAATCACTTCAATATCACAATATTTTTTATATAAATCTATTCTTTCATTGTAAAGCTTATATATATTGTCGATACCATTACTTAGTAAGGGTCGCTTTTGAATATCAACATCCTTTACAATGTTATCAGGATGTCTGTTTATAAAAACTACAATAGAGTTTCTTTTTAAATAATCAATATTTTCTTTTCTTTTAACAATTCCTCCGCCTGTAGAAATTATTAAGGAATTTTTATTGCCCAATTCTTTTGCACAGTCGGTTTCTAAGCTTCTGAAATATTCTTCTCCGTCTTTGAATATTTCTGCAATACTTTTACTTTCTTTTGCTTGAATCATTTCGTCCATATCAACAAAAATCATGTTTAATTTTTTTGCTGTTTCTTTTCCTATGACAGTCTTACCGCTCCCGGGCATTCCGATTAATACGATATTTCTGCTCATAGCTGTAATTCCTTGCTTGAATCCATAATCTGTTTATAGATATTTTCTATATGCCTTGCGTAATTCTTATTGCTTAAATAACCGATGCAGTTTTCTATTACCTTTTTTTCTCTGACTTCATCATATATGGGAAGATTGTTTTCACTTTTGTATTTGCCTATTTCGAGAGCTAAGTTAAATCTTTTTTCTAAACAGGAAACTATTTCTTTGTCTACTTCATTTATTTCGATTCTTGCAGAATTTAAATCCATAATTCACCGTCTCTTTCTAAAATCAGATCAAGAATTACCAAAGCAGCAGCGCCGTTTATTGCGGGTATCACTCTTGGAACTATGCAGGGATCGTGCCGTCCCGCAACATTAATTTCTGTTTCCTTCATTTCATGTAAATCTACTGTGTGCTGAGATATGCCTATGGAGGAGGTTGGTTTTATGGCAGTTCTGAAGACAATGGGCATGCCGTTCGTTATTCCCCCTAATATTCCGCCGTTATTATTTGTCGTTGTCGTTATTTTATTGTTGGTTATAATGAATTCATCATTAGCATTATTGCCTGTAAGCTTAGTTATATCAAATCCGGCACCAAATTCTATACCTTTAACTGCAGGTATTGAAAATATCATATGAGATAATTTACTTTCAACAGAATCAAAAAACGGCCCTCCATAACCGGCAGGTACATTTACTATATAAGTTTCAATTACTCCGCCGACGGAATTATTGTTTTCTTTAGCTTCTGATATTTTTTCCTGCATCAGTTTTAATTTATCCGAAGATAATACGGGAAAATTCATTTTTGTTAATCTGTTAATTTCATTTTCATGTAAATTTATTCCATCATCATCTGAAATATCTTTTATGCTTTTGATTCTGCTTACTATATATATTTTTTTGCTTTGCAGAATTTGCATGGCAATGGCTCCGGCGAAGGTTAGGGGAGCTGTCAGTCTGCCTGAAAAATGACCGCCGCCTCTGAAATCGTTGAATCCCTTATATTTAATAAATCCTGTGTAATCTCCGTGACCGGGGCGTATTTTTGATTTTATTTCGTTGTAATCCTTGGAGTTTATATTTTCGTTGTAAATTAGGGCACAAAGGGGTGTGCCTGTAGTTTTTCCTTGGAAATAACCGCTCACTATGCTGTATTTATCTTCTTCTCTGCGGGGAGTTGATAATACGCTTTGTCCGGGCGCCCTTCTTTTCATATGCTCGTCTATATATTCTAAATTAAGCTCTATTCCCGGAGGCAGACCGTCAATGACTATGCCTGCTGCCTCACCGTGTGATTCACCGAATAAGCTGATTTTCAATTTATTACCTATTATTGAGCTCATTGACCTTACCTCCTAAATATTTATAATCATCCCAAAAGCTTGGATATGATTTATTAACGGCTTGGCAATTTTCAAGTATTATTTCCTTTTCACAGTTTGTTGCGGCAATAGCTAATGACATTGCTATACGATGGTCATTCCAGCTGCTTATTTTAGCTGCGCCTGATAATTTTACGACTCCCTTGATAATCAGGCCGTCCTCAGTTTCATTAATATCAGCGCCGATTTTTTTCATTTCTGTTGAAATTGCTTTTAATCTGTCTGATTCCTTTACTCGAAGGCGCCCTGCATTTGTTATTTTAGTTATGATACCGTTTTTTAGCGATGCAAGTACGGATATTATCGGAACTAAGTCAGGTATTTGGGATGCATCGATTATAATTTCTTTCTTGGTATTTTTGTATCTTTTTATTATATTAACTATTTCCTTATCACCCTGTAAAGAATTATCATTTAATCCTATGGTTTCAATATTATTTCCCAATTCATTTGCCACTAAGAAGAAGCTTGCCTGAGAATAGTCGGCTTCTATGGTATAAGTGCTGCTTTTATAATTTTGACTACCTTTGATATAAAATTCATTTGTATTTATTTGTTGTATTACAACTCCGAATTTTTTCATTACATCAATTGTCATATATACATAGCTTTTAGATTCCAAGCTGTCTGTAATTATGATATTAGAATCATCAGATAAAAGAGGAAGGGCAAAGAATAAACCTGAAATAAACTGTGAACTGATTCTACCTGACATTTTATATGTACCTGCTTTTAAATTTCCCTTAACATATAAAGGTATATCTTTATATGTTATATAAGTAATATTCTGCTCATTAAAAATATCGAAATATATACCCAAGGGTCGTTCAAACAACCTTGAACTTCCCGTAAAGCTGCATTGATTATTTACCGCAAGAGAAATGGGAATTAAAAATCTTAGAGTTGAACCGGATTCCCTGCAATCAATCACCGGATGAGGAGTATGTCTATCGGTTAGCTGCTTCATGCCTTCTACAGTTGCTTTTATGTCTTCTGATAAAATAAGATTATTGACTATGCTTTCTCCGTCTTTACATAAAGACGCACAGATAACAGCCCTGTGACTTAAGCTTTTTGAAGGAGGCATATTTAATTTTCCTTTTAGCTTTGTCGGCTTAATTAAAATATCCATAATTTCTCCTGTCTCCTGTCATTAGGGGGTTATAAATTCATCAACTGCATTAACGGGTACATTGTGTATAAAGCTTTCACCGATTTTCTTCAGCAATATCAAATTTATATTATTATTTAAATTTTTTTTATCAGATAAAATATATTTTTTAATTTCTTTTTTATTGTAATTGTCTAAATTGCATTGGATATTGAAATTATCCGATATAGCTTTTAATTTTTCGTATGTCCCGATTTCTGTATATCCGATTCTTTCACTGTTTTTTGTTATTATGAGCATACCTGCAGCTACCGCCTCTCCGTGAGTTATTTGGAAGCTGTAATACTTTTCAATGGCATGACCTATTGTATGACCGAAGTTTAAGAGCATTCTTATCCCCTTATCCTTCTCATCAAATTCAATCAGTTGTTTTTTTATGCTTAAGCACGTATGTACAATTTTTTCTATATTTTCAAAAAGCTCATGCTTTGATTTAATATTCATTAAAAATTGAAACAATGATAAATCCTTTATGCACGCATATTTTATAATCTCACCCATACCGTCCTTAATGTATTTATCACTTAAGGTTAACAAAAAATCAGTATCAATCAATACTGCTTTTGGGTGGTAGAAGCTTCCGGCTAAATTTTTTCCTTCTGCTAAATTAACTGCCGTCTTACCTCCGATACATGAATCTGTTTGTGCAATAAGTGATGTGGGCACTTGTATATAATCTATGCCTCTTAAGTATGTGGAAGCCGCAAAGCCGGTTAAATCACCTACAACGCCGCCGCCAAAGGCAATTATCAAATCACTTCTTTGAATATTATACTCTGAAAGCTTCGCATAAACAAATTCCAAAACGCTGAGTGTCTTACTGTTTTCACCTGTCTTTATTATAATAAAGCTGACATCAAACTGCTCGTTTAGACTGCTTTCCAACTTGCTGCAGTACAGTTCAAATATATTCTCATCTGTCAGGACAGCTATTTTTTTGCCGCTATAAACATTTTTAATTTCCTCTGACAGATTTTGAATTAAACCGTTTTTTATAATTACTTCGTATTTCGCCGCGTTTTTTTCTATATTAATATCTAATTTCATATATCTCTTCCCGTTGCTTTTGCAATAAGCTTTAATTTTTCCATAAGCTGTTTTAATTTATCTGGTTTTATTGATTGATTTCCGTCACACAGTGCATTTTCAGGATCATTATGAACCTCAATAATTAAACCGTCGGCTCCTGCCGCTATAGAAGCAAGTGCCATTGGCTCTACCATCCACCATCTGCCTGTTGCGTGACTCGGATCAACTATAACGGGAAGGTGGCTTAATTTTTTTATTACGGGAACTGCGCTCAAATCCAAGGTATTTCTTGTATAGCTTTCAAATGTTCTTATGCCTCTTTCGCACAATATAACATTTTCGTTTCCGCCAAGGAGTATATATTCCGCCGACATTAACAGTTCTTCCACCGTTGAGGACGGTCCTCTTTTTAATAATATGGGTTTGTTAATTTTTCCAAGCTGCTTTAACATTTCATAGTTTTGCATATTGCGTGCGCCAACCTGTATAATATCCACATTTTCAACATATTCATCCAAGAAATCCAAGGATGTTAATTCAGTTACTATAGGAAGACCTGTTTGTTGTTTGGCAAGCTTTAAAAGGTCTAATCCTTCTGTCTTCAATCCTTGAAAGCTGTATGGAGACGTTCTTGGTTTGAATGCTCCGCCTCTTAAAAATTTAGCGCCGTATCTTTTGACATCGTCGGCAATGCTTAATATTTGTTCCTGATTTTCTACAGAACAGGGACCTGCTATTATATTTACTCTATTTCCACCGATAATTTCATTGTTAACTTTAATTTCAGTATTGTTGGGATGCAAAAGACGATTTGCCTTTTTATACGGCTCCTGAACAAATATTACTTTATCGATAGCTTTGTATGCTTCAAAAATACCGGGATCAAGCTTGCTGACATCACCGATTAAACCAAGTATATGATAGTTTAATTCCTTGATTTCGTTAACCTCTAACCCCAACTTATTTATTTTATCTTTTATTATAGATATTTCTTTGTTATCAGCATTTTTATTTAAAATTAAAAGCATATGGTACTCCGTTTATTTGTTATGATTAAAATTTATCATAAATTGACAATATGTCAATAGTAAAATTGAATTGTCGAATCAAGAATTAATTGCGGGAATGATTGTTTTATGATATAATTTTATAAAAACATGGGTATTTAGGAGGCACTATGAAAAAGGTTATATTGCTGGTAATTGTTCTTTCTTTAGTCCTTGCAATGACAGTAAATGCATTAACATTCACAGACATTTCAAATCATTGGGCTAAAGGATACATAGAGAGAGTTGCAAATAACGGTTTGGTTGCAGGTTATGATGATAAAACATTTAAACCGGATAACAATGTTACTGTTTTAGAAGCATTGATAATGATGTCAAGATTATATGAAATTGATGAAGATTTAAGAGAACAAATAATTGAAGAATATGAATCAAGTTTTGATCGTATGCTTAATACGATGGGCTATGATTGGTCATTCGAATATTTATCGGTAATAATTGAATTGGGAGTTGTTTCTGAAAAGGGTATTGAAGATATGTTTTCCAAAAAAACAATTTTTCAGGATGCAACAAGGGAAGAAATAGCTGTACTTTTAACGAAAGCAATGCTATTAGGAAAAGAAGCACAGGATTTAAAGGTATATTCGCTGCCTTTTACTGATGCAGCCAAAATATCTGCTGCAGCAAGACCATATATCTATATAATGTATGATAAGGAAATAATGCAGGGAGACGATAAGAAAAACATTAATCCTACGAATAAAATAACAAGAGCTGAAGTAGCAACTGTTATAGATAAAGCTTACGATTATTTGCAGGATAATGACGTGTATCCCGAATTTGACGATTATTTGAAAATGACAGTTGAAAGCGGTATAATCTCCCAGCTTTCATCATCTAAAAACGAAACATACATATATATTAAAAATGAAAGCGGCAAAGAAAATATAGTAAGAATAAATGACGATACAAAGATAACTATAAATAAAAGAGCGAGAGATTTTTCTGATTTGAAAAAGGACATGATTGTAAGTTGCAAGATAGACGAGGACAGAACAGCTGTAAGTATAGAGGTTGATAATTCAAAAGAGGTTAAAATCGGCAGAATATCCATAGTTGCTTATGCATCACCTGCATCCTTGACAATAATTGATGGAGACAAGGATAAGCTTCAATACAGAATACCTTCGGACGCTAAAGTTTATCTTGACGGCAAAGAGGTTGAATTAAGAAAATTAAATAAGAATGATGAAGTTACGTTGCTGTTAGAGGATGGAAAGGTTTATCAGGTTAATGCTGTCAGCCGTATTAAATATTATGACGGCGTAATTTCTAAAATAGATTATTCAAAATATCCTATTACAATTTCTATAAAGATGGAAAATGATGAAGTAAAAACATTTAAGTTTAACAGTGATGTTGAGGTTACGAGAAATGATAAGGCATCAAGCTTTGACCAGGTAAGAGTTGGAGATGAAGTTACTATTACGACTGAGTATGATGATATGATTGAAATCAATACTGTTGCCAAAGAAGCTGAAATTAGCGGAATCATAAAGGAGATTATATTAGGTGCAGAAAGTAAATTGAAAATTGCTGATGAGGATGGAGATGTTGAACAATACTTCATAAGTAAAAATGTTATCGTAACACTTGGAAATAAAACTGCATCTGTTAATGATCTGAGAGTAGGATACAATGTCAACGTTAATACTTCAGGAGGTGAAATTGTTACAATTGAGGCATCAGAGCTTCAGGCTGTAACAAATTTTTCCGGTAAAGTAATTTTTATTAATGAAAAAGACAAGATAATAATGATGCAAAATACAAGTACCGGAAGCGGTCAGCCTGAACTCGTATATTTAAAGGTAACAGATAGTACGAGAATAATTAATATATCAGGCAATACAAAGTATTTGAAGAACATAGAAGAAGGACAATATATATCGAGCTCGGCTGTTTCTCAGAACGGAGAATATGTGGCTGTAAGCATAATAGTACCGTAATGATATACGATGTAATAATAATAGGAGCAGGAGCAGCAGGATTATTCAGCGCACTTTCTATTAAAAATAAAAAGGTTTTATTAATTGAAAAGAATGCGGCACCGGGTCAAAAGCTTCTCATATCAGGTGCAGGTCAATGCAACTATACAAATAATTGTAATTTAGACGAGCTTTTAAAAAGATATGGCAATAGGGGCAGGTTTTTAAAATCTGCCCTTTTTAACTTTTCAAATACGGCTGCTATAGAATTTTTTAATAGGCATGGTGTTAAAAGCTTTATAAGAGAAGACGAAAAGGTATTTCCGGAATCATTAAAAGCGGATGATATATTAAATATATTAATTTCCTGCTGCAAAAAAAACGGTGTGAAATTTATATACGATTCACCGGTGGAAAAGATAATGTACCATGAAGATAAATTTTTTATAGTAAAAACTACAAATTCTTCCTTTGCCGGCTCTAATGTAATAATTGCCACAGGAGGAATGTCATATCCAAACACAGGTTCAACAGGTGACGGATATAAACTTGCCCAATGTATAGGCCACAAAATTGAAAAACCAACGGAAAGCTTGACTCCTGTTTACACGGACAATTATGATTTTAAGGATATACCGGGAATTTCGTTTAAAAATATAAGCGTGACATTATGGAGAAACAATAAAAAAATAAATGAATTCAGGGGAGACCTTCTGTTTACTCATGTGAATATATCAGGTCCCGTTATATTGAATAATTCAAGGTATATAGAAAAGGGAGATATATTAAGAATTAATTTTACAACCTTTAAAAACAGTGAAGAATTTAAAAACGATTTTGAGGATTTAATTTTAGCTTCCGGCAAAATGAATATTAAAACTGTTTTAAAAAAGTATAATTTGCCAAAACGTTTCATAGGAAAGGTTATGAAGCTAACAAATGTTGATGAAGAAATGATATGTAGTCAGTTAGATAAAAACAAAAGAAAGAAATTAATCGAATTAATCTCAAATTATCCTTTCAAGGTTGAAAAGTTAGGCGGTTTCCATGTAGCCATGGTTACAAAGGGTGGAATATCAACAGAAGAAATTAATCCAAAAACCATGGAATCAAAAATAATACCCCACCTTTATTTTGCAGGTGAGGTAATTGATTACGATGGTGATACAGGTGGTTTTAATATTCAGGCTGCATTTTCAACAGGAAGGTTAGCCGCGGATAGTATTAACAGGGCTTTATTCTAACTTTTTATATGCATTTAGAATCGCCGCAATTATTATTGAATACAAAGGTATCATGAAAAAGTTGGTTAACACTCTTGCCGGCAACCATGCCATTATTCCCTTTCCGTATAAAATTGTTAAAAAGTAAGTGTTCAATATAATTGAGGTTATCAGTTGTGTCACACTAACCGTAAAAACAATTTTATTCATATTGTAATCAATATTCTTGGATGTTATTTTTACGGGAATAATTAAATAAATTAAAACTAAAGTAAAAAATCCTGCTATATAAATAGGGTTTAAGGGTTTTCCGTTATACATTATACCGTTATCAAAGGTTAATAGACCTTGATAAATGAATATTGATACAAAACTAACAGATAAAAGTGATATAAAAATTGTATTTAAAAAATTATAATTTATATCCTTTTTTGTATACTTATAAATCAAGCCGGGCAATAAACCGGTTAAGCCGCTAACTAATGTAAAACCGGGGAAAAACGGACCGTTGGGTTTAACCATAAAATTAATTAAGTCTGCCGATGCACCTGCCAAAAATCCGGTTACCGGACCTAAAACTATTCCTGATAACATTAAGGGTATCGATGCGAAATTTATACGCAGTGCGGGAATTCCTCCAAGAGGTATATAAACCTCAAACATAACCTTAAGAACTAAGCTCATGGCTATAAAAAGCCCGGCTCGCACAATTTTTAATGATGTGAATTTTTGTGCTGTATTATTTCTCATATTATCCTCCTTCTTGAGCAATAATACCTCCGCACAATATAGGAGGATAACACTGTAATTATCCTCAAATACAGCGGAAGCGACAAGATACCGCAGCGTAAAGCTTTCGTTTAAGGGCGACATCCCATCCCCTAACACTTAACGCATCTTGTCTACTCTGTTAAATATTAAATAAATTGTATTTTATACTATCATACTTTATAATATAATACAAATATATTTTTTATAAATATTATAAAAACGATAACATTTTTTAGGAGGAGCAATGCCAGATAAATTTTTAAGTGATATTGAAATTGCACAGCAAGCAACTATGCAGGTAATTAACAACATAGCTGAAAAAATAGGTATACCTGATCAGTATGTAGAAAATTACGGTAAATATAAAGCTAAAATAGACTTTAGATATTTACAGAACGAATTAAAGGATAATGAAGATGCTAAGCTTATATTAGTTTCAGCCATTAATCCTACTCCTGCAGGGGAGGGTAAAACAACTACAACCATCGGCTTGGGAGATTCACTTTCAAGTTTAGGTCATAAAACAATAATCGCACTTCGTGAACCATCCTTAGGACCTGTATTTGGTGTTAAAGGCGGGGCTGCAGGCGGAGGATATGCTCAGGTTGTTCCAATGGAAGATATTAATCTTCATTTTACAGGTGATTTCCATGCAATAGGTGCGGCAAACAATCTTCTTGCGGCAATGATTGATAACCACATTCATCAAGGCAATCAATTGGATATAGATACAAGAAGAATTGTATGGAGAAGAGCCGTTGATATGAATGACAGACAGCTAAGAAGGATAGTTAACGGTCTTGGCGGAAAAACAGAGGGTGTAGTAAGAGAGGATGGATTCGATATTACTGTTGCTTCGGAAGTAATGGCTATTTTCTGCTTATCTAACGATATATTGGAATTAAAAGAAAACTTATCAAAGATAGTTGTTGCGTACAGTAGAAGCGGTGAAGCAATTACAGCAGGTCAGCTAAAAGCAGAAGGTGCCATGGCTGCTTTATTAAAGGATGCATTAAAACCAAATTTGGTTCAAACATTGGAGGGAACTGCCGCATTTATACACGGAGGACCTTTTGCAAATATAGCTCATGGCTGTAACAGTGTTATTGCTACGAAAATGGCAAGCAAAATTGCTGATTATGTAGTTACTGAAGCAGGTTTCGGAGCAGATTTGGGAGCTGAAAAATTTATAGATATAAAATGCCGTAAAACAGGTTTAAAACCAAGTGCCGTAGTTATCGTTGCTACAGTAAAAGCTTTGAAATATAACGGCGGAGTTGCAAAAGCAGATTTAGGTGCGGAAAACTTAGCTGCATTAGAAAAAGGACTTCCAAACTTATTAAAGCATGTTGAAAATATTACTCAGGTATTTAAGCTTCCTGCAGTTGTCGCTATAAATAAATTCCCGACAGATACAGATGCGGAACTTAACTTAATTAAAGAAAAATGCAAGGAATTAGGTGTAAATGTTGCATTGTCCGAGGTTTGGGGCAATGGAAGCAAGGGCGGTCAGGAACTTGCTGATGAAGTTATAAGATTAACTGAAAAGTCAAGTGATTTAGAATTTGCATATGATTTAGATTTATCCGTAAAAGAAAAAATCAAATCAATTGCAACTAAGCTTTACGGAGCATCTGATGTAGAGTTTGCTCCAAAAGCAAACAAGGAAATAGCTAATCTTGAAAAGCTTGGATTTAGCAATATGCCAATATGCATGGCTAAAAATCAGTATTCATTAACTGATGATCCTAAGGTATTAGGAAGACCGACTAATTTCAAAATTACAATAAGAGATATTACAATATCTGCCGGAGCAGGATTTTTGGTAGCACTTACAGGAGATATAATGAAAATGCCGGGACTTCCTAAGGTTCCTGCAGCAGAAACCATAGATGTTGACGTAGACGGAAAGATAAAGGGACTGTTTTAGACAGTATTTATTATTTAAACATCTGAATACAGCCGACACTAAGTAATTGTGTCGGCTGTCTCATTTCATAAAGGAGAAAAAGATGGAGTTTGTATTTGACAAAGAGAAAAATAAAGAAAAAATTGAAAGCTTCAAAATGTTCATACAAGATCATAAGGAAACTCCCGGAGTGCTTATGCCGGTATTACAGGAGGCACAGGAAATCTTTGGTTATTTGCCGAGAGAAATCCTGCAATTAATATCAAGCTCTTTAAGAATTCCAATGGCTGAAATTTATGGAGTGGCAACATTCTATTCACAATTTTCTTTTATACCTAAAGGAAAAAATACTATAAGCGTATGTCTTGGTACGGCTTGCTATGTAAAAGGTGCACAAGCTATATTAGAGGAGATAGAAACGGTTCTTGGTATAAAAGCAGGCAGTACTACACCTGATTTGAAGTTTTCAATTGATTCTACAAGATGTGTCGGTGACTGCAGCTTAGCACCGGTTATAGTTATTAATGAAGATGTATATGCTAAGGTTACGAAGGATAAGGTAAAAGAATTAATTGAAAAGTATAGAAGCGAGGTGTAGAAATTGTTAACACTTGACAGATTGCAGCAAATACGTGAAGAGCATAGACCAATTCTTGAAGCACGTGTCAGAGAAGCAGGAAATGCAGATATAAATGAGGATGGTTCTATCGTTTTAAACGGAGATTATTATAAAAAGCAAGTAAGGATTGCATTGAAGAATTGTGGGATTATAAATCCATTAATGATTGAGGATTATATAGCGGTAGACGGTTATTCGGCACTGGCAAATATCTTGTTTAATAAACTTAGCGGTGAAGTTATAGATGATATGATGGCTTCAAATCTCAGAGGCAGAGGCGGTGCAGGATTCCCGACAGGAAGAAAGTGGAATGAGGCCTTTAAATATGATTCCGATCAAAAGTTTATGATTTGTAATGCCGACGAAGGCGACCCCGGTGCATTTATGGACAGGTCTATTTTGGAAAATGACCCTCATGCAGTGTTAGAGGGAATGGCAATAGGCGGTTATGCGGTTGGAGCCGACAAGGGCTTTATATATGTAAGAGCGGAGTATCCCATAGCTGTAAAACGGCTCAAGACAGCAATAGAGCAGGCCAAGGAGCTTGGAATACTCGGTAGCGACATTTTAGGAACAGGATTCAGCTTTGATATAGAATTGCGTCTGGGTTCAGGTGCTTTTGTTTGCGGTGAAGGTACAGCACTTATCGAATCTATTGAAGGTAAAAGAGGGATGCCGAGAACTAAGATTCACAGAACGGCACATAAGGGTTTGTGGCAAAAACCTACCATTATAAATAATGTTGAAACCTATGCGAATGTACCTGTAATATTTCAAAAAGGTGTTGATTGGTTCAGGAGTATAGGAACTGAAAAATCCCCGGGAACAAAGGTGTTTTCCTTAGTGGGCAAGGTTCAGAATGCAGGGCTTGTTGAAGTTCCCATGGGTACACCCCTCAGAGAAATTGTATATGATATCGGAGGCGGAGTACAGGACGGAAAAGGCTTTAAGGCGGTTCAGACAGGTGGTCCTTCAGGAGGGTGTATACCGGCATATCTGATTGATACTCCCGTTGATTTTGAATCCTTGGGAAAAATCGGTTCCATAATGGGTTCAGGCGGCATGGTGGTCATGGATGAAGATACATGTATGGTTGATGTAGCAAGATTTTTCTTGGAATTTACTGTTGATGAATCCTGTGGGAAATGCGTACCTTGCAGAGAAGGTACAAAGAGAATGCTTGAAATTCTTGAAAGAATAGTGGTGGGTCACGGTGAAGATGGAGATATTGAGCTAATGGAGGACCTTGCCGAGACAATAAGTAAGTCATCATTGTGCGGGCTTGGACAGACCGCGTCGAATCCGGTAGTAACTACCATTAAATATTTCAGAGACGAATATGAAGCACATATTAAAGAGAAGAAATGTCCTTCCGGCTCCTGTAGACCATTAATAGAATATTTTATAACAGAAGCTTGTATTGGATGTACAAGATGTGCTAAAAGCAGCCCTGTTTCATGTATTACAGGCAAGGTAAAGGAAAGACACATAATAAACCAGGATGCTTGTATTAAGTGCGGTACCTGCTATGAGGTATGTCCTGTTAAGCCGGTAAAGGCAGTAATGAAAGGATAGAGGTATTAAGATGGCAAATGTTACAATTACAATAGACGGTCAGAAGATTACGGTACCTAATAATATTTCTATATTGGAAGCTGCGAAAAAGCTTGACATTAAAATACCTGCTCTTTGTTATGATCCCAACCTTGAGGTAGTGGCTGCCTGTCGTTTGTGCGTTGTTGAAATAGAAGGCAGCAAGAAGCTTGAGACATCGTGCTCTACAAGGGTTAGAGATGGTATGGTAATTCATACCGAAAGCGATTCGGTTGTAAAGACGAGAAAGGATATATTACAGCTATTACTGGACAGCCATCCAAATGATTGTCTTACGTGCCAGAAGGCAGGAGAATGCTATTTACAAAAATACGCTTATGAATATGGTATGAAATTCAGAGATCATAATGGTGCTATGAGACCACAGCTGCTGGATACTTCAAGTCCATACATTCTTAAGGACAATGCAAAATGTATTCTGTGCGGTAAATGCGTAAGAACCTGTGCTCAGGTAAGCGACAGAATGGTTCTATCCTTCTCTGAGAGGGGATATGATACCAAAATAATTGCAGATTTTGATCAAACACTTGAAGAATCAAGCTGTGTGTCCTGTAATAGATGCGTTGCGGTATGTCCTGTAGGTGCCTTGGTTGATAAGAGAGCCATGGGAAAAATAAGAGTATGGGACGGTTCATCAAAAGTAATAAATTGTAAATCCTGTCAGTATGGATGTGAATTTGAAATAAAATCAAAAGGAAATGCGAATGTGGCTGTTGTGGCCAAGCCGCCTGCCAATGGTCGCCCGTTATGCTTAAAGGGTCGTCTTACAACAGAGCTTTTATATGTTGATAAACCGGAAGCTCCGTACAGAAAGATAAACGGACAATTTATCAAAACTAATTGGATGAAGATGTTAGGTATAGAAGATATATTGGAAAAGATTGACAGAATAAATGCAGAAAAGGAAAATGAAGTGAAGGAGTGATAGAGTGAATATTATTATAGACGGCATTCAGTATGAGGTAAAAAAGAATACTACAATTTTACAAGCGTGTAAAGATGCCGGCATAAATATTCCTACTTTGTGTCATGATGAAAGGTTGAATCCTTCCTCAGCATGCAGATTATGTTTAGTTGAAGTGGAAGGGGTTAAGAATTTGGTAACCTCCTGCAGTACTGCGGTAAGGGATAACATGGTAGTGCATACAAAATCTAAGGATGTTATAAAAGCAAGAAGAGACGTGCTTAATTTAATAATATCAAATCACCCGATGGAATGCTTAACCTGTGATAAATCCGGAAATTGTAAGCTTCAGGATTACAGCTATGAATACGGTGTTCTTGAAGGAACCTTTAAGGGAGAAAAGAGAGCACCTAAAATAGATACATCCAATCCGTTTTATGATTATGATGCAAGAAAATGTATCCTTTGCGGATTATGCGTCAGAGTTTGTGATGAACTACAGGGAACTGCAGCCATCGGGTTAGAGAACAGAGGATTTGATGCGGTTGTTACTACTCCCTATAATGAAGGTCTGATTAATTCAAAGTGCGTTTCCTGCGGAAATTGTGTATCCGTCTGTCCTGTGGGAGCATTAAGTCCCAAGAGACAAAAATACAGACATTGGGAAACCAAAAAGGTAAGAACTACTTGCTCCTACTGTGGCGTCGGCTGTCAGATGGATTTAGTCGTAAAGGGAAATAAGGTAGTTGACGTTGAACCTGCAAAGAATGCGTTAAATAACGGTCTTCTTTGCGTAAAGGGTAAATTTGCATATAAATTTATTAATCATTCCGACAGGTTGAAGACACCTCTTATTAATAGAAACGGCAAGTTTGAAGAAGCCACATGGGATGAGGCCTATAGATATATCAGAAAAAAAGTAAACGAACTTAAATTAGAATACGGAGCCGACAGTTTTGCAGGGCTGACTTCGGCGAGATGTACCAATGAAGAGAACTATTTATTCCAAAAGCTGTTCAGAGCAGTTATAGGTACAAATAACGTAGACCACTGTGCACGCCTCTGACATTCCTCTACAGTTGCAGGTCTTGCAACTACATTAGGCAGCGGTGCTATGACAAACAGTATAGAGGAAATAACAGATACAGACGCCATGTTTGTAATCGGTTCAAACACTACAGAAAACCATCCCATCATCGGTGCAAGAATGAAGCAGGCTGTAAGAAAAGGCTCTAAGCTTATAGTGGCTGATCCGAGAAGGATTGAGCTTGCTGATTATGCAGATGTATATTTGCAGCTGAAGCCGGGAACAAATATTGCTTTGTTAAACGGTATGATGAACGTAGTCCTTGAGAAGGGATTGTATGACAAGAAGTATATAGATGAAAGATGTGAAAACTTTGAGGAATTAGTTAATGTAATCAAGGAATATACACCTGAAAGAGCAGCAGAAATCTGTGGAGTCAAGACGGAAGATATAATAAAGGCAGCAACAATTTACGGTGAGGCAGATAAAGCCGGTATTTATTATACTATGGGTATCACTCAGCATACTACAGGAACAAATGCAGTTATGAGTGTTTCCAACTTAGCAATGTTATGCGGAAATATCGGTAAGGAAGGTGCAGGTGTAAATCCTTTAAGAGGGCAAAACAATGTTCAAGGTGCCTGCGATATGGGTGGGCTGCCGGCAGATTTACCGGGATATCAGAAGGTTTTTAAACCTGAGGTAATAGAAAAATTTGAAAATTCCTGGGGCGTAAAACTTTCGCCAAAGCCGGGACTGACTATTCCGGAAATATTCAACGGTGCCCATGACGGTTCAATAAAGTTCTTGTACATTATGGGAGAAAACCCAATGGTTTCTGATCCGGATATAAATCACGTAAAAGAAGCTTTAAAGCATGTGGATTTCCTTGTAGTTCAGGATATATTTATGACAGAGACTGCTGAATTTGCCGATGTAATACTTCCTGCAGCATCTTTTGCAGAAAAGGACGGAACCTTTTCAAATACTGAAAGAAGAGTACAAAGAGTAAGAAGGGCAATTCAGTCTGTTGGAGAATCAAAACCGGATTGGCAGATTCTTATGGAATTAATGAATTATCTCGGATTTGAAAAGAAATATTTGCATCCGGAAAAGATAATGGAAGAAATAAGTTCACTCACTCCATCCTATGGTGGAATTACCTATGACCGATTAAATAATGGCGGAATTCAATGGCCTTGTCCCGATAAGCAACATCCGGGAACAAAGTATTTACACAAGGAAGCTATGGCGAGAGGAAGAGGATTATTCATGCCTGCCGAATATGTTGAAAGCGCGGAAATGCCGGATAATGAATATCCGTATGTATTTACGACCGGAAGAATTCTATATCACTACCATACGAGGACTATGACAGGAAGGGTGGAGGGAATAAACATAATTGCTCCATCATCCTATGTTGAAATAAACGAAGTAGATGCCAATAAACTTGGAATAAGGGATGGAGACAGAGTTAAATTAACTTCAAGAAGAGGACAGATTGAAACTACTGCAAAAATTTCTGAAATAATCGATGAAAATGTATTGTTTATGCCATTCCATTTTGCGGATGGAGCAGCTAATTATCTTACTAACTCTGCTACCGATCCGATAGCAAAAATTTCAGAGCTGAAGGTAGCGGCAGTCAGAATAGAGAAGGTTAAAGGATTAATCGTTGAATGACGGGCAAAGCCCTTATTGAACACAGTTGAAAGCTTAAGGAACGGTGATTAAAATGAAAAAATTTGGAACAGCAATTATATTGGCCGGAGGAAAAAGCTCCAGAATGGGCTTTGACAAGCAGCTCCTTAAAATAAATGAAAGGAGCTTAATGGATAAACTGATTCAAAAGCTTAGACAAGAATTTGAGGAAATAATAATTGTGACCAACAAGACAGAGTTATATATCGGGTTATCTCATAAAATTACAAAGGATATATTGAAGGATATGGGAGTTCTTGGAGGTATACATGCAGGGCTAAATCATTCCTTAAGTAGATTCGCCTTTGTAGTTGCATGTGACATGCCAAACATCAATATGGAATATGTACGCTATATGAAGGATAGGTTGACTGATAATAATTCTCTTGGCTGTGTTACTAAGTTCGGAGACTGGATTGAACCGTTCTGCAGTTTCTATTCGGTTGATCTCATAAAAAATATTGAAAAATACCTTGAATCGGGAAGACGTTCCGTTAATGGACTAATTAAGGATGTTAATATAACCTATATAAAAGAAAAGGATGCACGCAAATTCAGTCCTAACTGGGATATGTTCCTTAATTTAAATACAAAAGAGGATTTAAACAAATTCTTGTTAAATGCAGGTGGTTGGAGCAGCTGATGGATACAACAAAGAAATATGAAATAATAAAAATTCAAGGTGATATTTCAAACAGATTTGAGGATGAAGTAATAATCGAATACCCCTTTACCATATTTATAGACGATGAGGAAATAATTACGCTTTTATGTACTCCTAAGTCCTTAGAGGAGCTTGCTATAGGATTTTTGTATTCCGAAGGATATATTAATTCCTTGGATGCGGTAGAAAAAGTTTTTTTGAATGAAGAAAAGGGAAGAGCATACGTATATTTAAAATACAGAAAAATGCTGAATGAGAATCTATCAGGTAAACGAGCCATAACATCCGGCTGTGGTAAGGGAACTGTATTTTATAATGTGCTTGATTCTATAAAGTGTAAGAAGATTGAGAAAAAAATAAATATCCGTAAAGAAACGGTAACGAAATTAAGCAAATTATTCAATCAAAAATCAGAGCTTTTTTTAAACACGGGAGGAGTTCACAGCTGCGGACTATGTGACGATGAAAAAATTCTGTATTTTGAAGAGGATATAGGGAGACACAACGCTTTAGATAAAATTTTAGGAGTCAGCTTAATCGAGGGAATCGATTTATCAGATAAAATAGTAATAACAAGTGGCAGAATATCCTCGGAAATGCTTATAAAAACCGCAAAGAGAGGAATACCTGCTATTATTTCACGGTCGGCTCCAACCAGCTTGGCTATTGATATGGCAAGAGAACTAAATATATTATTGATTGGCTTTGCAAGAGGAGAAAAAATAAATGTATATACGAGCTTTCAAAGCATGAGCTAAGTCACTATTGGATACTGATTATTTATTATATACTAATTTCAGTATCATTTTTTTTATCTTTAAATAATGATACAATTAATACTCCCGCTAATATCAATATACATGCTATTATATTACGAGCGGTTAAAGGCTCTTTTAAAAATATAATTCCAAGTATAATGCTTGTTATGGGCTCAAACATACCTACTATGGATGTAATAGTAGGTCCTGCGTATTTTACACCGATTGGTATAAAAGAATTTGCTAAGAATGATGCAAAAAATGCAACTGATAATGTAAATAACCAACCTACAGGGGTTATGTTAAACACTAATGTCTGACTTAATATGCCGAATAAAAATAAATAAACAGATGAAAAGATAGACAGATAAAAGGTTATTTTAAAGGGATACATAGAATTTAATCCGCTTTTATCGATATAAATCAAATGTGCTGCAAATATTACACCTGAAACAAATGAAAGGAATACACCAAACAAGCTGAAATTTCCTTCTAAAAACATCATTACGCCTATAGTTGAAAGAATTAATGCAACGATTATTTCTTTACTGACTTTCTCCTTAAATATCATAATGCATGCGGCAGTAACGAGTACAGGATAAATATAATGAATGGTTGTAGACATGCCTACCGATATATAATTGTATGAGCCGTAAAGGGTAAGTGCTGTTAATGTAGGTCCTAAAGAGCTTAAAACTGCTAATTTTTTAGCTTCTGTTTTATTTATTTTCACAGGAACGTTATTGAATTTCAGCATAAAAAAAAGAAGGGGAATAGAAAGGAAATTTCTATAAAAAGTCAGGGATAAAGAATTACTTCCTTCCATATATGACATTTTGCCGAGAATCGGCGTAAATCCATAGATAAAAGCTGCTAATATTCCAAAAAATATACCTTTTGTTTTATTCATTCATTTATCCCTCAAAATTGCGGTTATTTACCACAGCATTTTTTATATTTTTTACCTGAACCGCATGGACATGGGTCATTTCTTCCGATTTTATTTTCATTTATAACTATTTTTGATCTGTTATAATCCTTCTTAATTTGTTTTCTTTTTTCTTCGTCAAAAATTCCTTCCCATTCCTTCATGCCGTAAAGCCATTCAGCTTTTGCATCGTGCATGTTCCATAATAATTTTTCAAAATCAAATTCTGCTTTAATTTCAGAATCTTCGGTTAAATCATCCAATACCAATGATTCTTTAAAGCTGTTGTTAGCACCGTCAAGAAAACCAACAAATTGAACTGTCGTCATATCTTTTTTTTCGGCTAAATCCTTAATTATCCCTTCAACAACAGGGTTTTTATTTTCAAGAATATTTTTATAGAATTCCGCCTCTTTTCCCATGTAATCTTTGAAAAAATCGTTATATTCTTGCTGAGTTTTAATATTTTCTAAATTTTCAGTCCATTCTGTATATAAACTCATAAAATCCTCCATTAAATTTAATATCTGCTAAATGTATTTTAACAGTATTATTTTAAAAATTCAAGGAAAATTGACAGAGCCACATAAAATGTGGCTCTGTCATCATGAACGCAGGGAAGAATCTCACTGCTTAAGTAAATCTCTGATTTCTGCAAGAAGTTCTTCTTGAGTAGGTCCTTTTGGCTCTTCCGGAGTCGGTGCAGCTTCTTGCTGTTTTATAAATTTGTCTTTTGATTTATTTATTAATTTTATAAAAATGAAGATGGATACTGCAACAATTAAGAAATCAACTACATTTTGTATAAAGTTACCGTACATTATTGCAGCTTCCGGCTTAACTATAGTTTCACCTTCCATTACAGCAGGGCTCATAATATATTTCAAAGATTTAAAATCCATGCCTGCCATCAAAAATCCAAGTAAAGGCATTATTAAATCATTAACTACCGATGTTACGATTTTACCGAAGGCACCACCCATTATAACACCCACTGCTAAATCTAAAACATTTCCTTTGAATGCGAATTCCTTAAATTCTTTCCACATAAAATTCCTCCGAAAGTATAAAATATTATTACACTTACAGTATAAGCGACTGACACCAAATCAAAACAATTTACTAATTTATCAGTAAAAATATGTTAATTTTTATATTTTACACCCGAATCAGTTTTAGCTATTTCTATGCTGTCATCGTAGGAAATATATCTTATGCCTTTTTCAATGAATGTATTTTCTTCCTGACCTTTAAAAACTACAAATACTTGATTGTCAACTGCTGCCTTTTCTAAAATATCCTTAAGTATTTTTATTTCTCTTTCGTCGTTAATGCTGTCTAAACTGTTGTTTAATGATAGAACCAATACTTTATCTTTGTAGTTTACCATATTTTTAATATTGTTCCACATCGTCGTATTGCTTGCACTCATAGTTCCGCTTGAAATTATACCGTCAATAGAAACTATATTTCCCTTATCCTTAAGATTTTCTTTTTTGCTGTCGGAAATAATTAATTTTTCTGTAAAATCGGAAATTCCTTGCATTTTCATTGAATCGACAAATACTGATTCTTCACGAAGTCCTAACTGCTTATCGTTTGGTTCATACATTATTCTTAAATTGTCAACGTAAATAGTTCCTGAATCTTTTCTTGTTTCGTTGATTTCAGCAAGATATATGTTGTTTAATGTAACAGGATATGTTGTTCCTTCCGGTATGTGTGCCTCAACCCACTTCCATCCTGTCCAGTCAACTTCATCAGCAAAAGTAAGTTTAATCTGGTTATTGTAAGCATCTGTAATTCTTGTTCTCAGCCAATGATTTTTACCGTCGCCGTAAACCCACATTCCGATTGCCTTCGGTTTATCTTCAAGCTTGATCCCTTCTTGATTCTTTCCGAATTCTATAAATGCAATGCTTTGGTCCGTCATATTTGTAAAATCATAATCCAACTTAATTGCATTTGAGCCTTCTTTTACAAAATCCCCTGTTATAGATATGTTTCCTTTGGAGCCCTCGGGATATAAATTTAATTTAAGATCATTTAAATCCTCAAAACGGTTTAGTGTTTTATATCTGTAACCAACCTTTACAATTATGTGCTTAACTGCACCTTCAAATGAAGCAGTTATTGCACCTATATTGCTTACATCTCCCGAAGTGAATATTCCGTTTTCAACCTTTCCGACTTTGTTTCTGTATGAGTAGGAGAGATACTTTGAAGGTATATATGCGGAATTTCCATCCTTGTCTACACCGAGCACGCTTCCCATTTCATATTTTTCTTCGAAGCCCATAACCAAAATTTCTTCATTAAATTTAAGTGCAACAGGCGTATCCAATATATTTATTTGAACTTCTCCGACAGCACCGTCTGCTGATGCGGTAATAACTGCCTTTCCGGGTTTTTCAGGAAAAAATACATTGTTTACTATCTTTCCTGCCCCCTCGGGATATACAGTATATTTTATATCTGCCGGCTTAACCTCTAAAGGTGTGAAATATTCGTTGTAGAATTTAAGATTTAAATTTGTTTCTGTATTGTTAAATATCGATTCATGCTCGGGAATTATTTCAATTATATCCACTTTTTCGCTTTCCGGGGATGTGTTAAATACTCCGACACCTGATGCAACTTTTCTTTCTCTTCCGTCCGAAGGAATATTAACAACTGTTATATTGGAATTTTTCAAGAAATCAACACCCATGGTGGTAGAACCTCCGCCATCCATGTTTACTGCATTATAAGCGCCAAGACCCATCATAATCTCTGCAAGCTCGGTTTGCTTAACACCTGTGTAGTCTTTATTTCTTCCGTCAATTGTAACCATTATCATTTCAGTATTATCTCTGTTAAAACCAATTGCGGTTCTTGGGTGTGCACCTAATACTTCGCTGCTTACATCGTTTAACTGACCGTCCTTCACTAAGTAATTCAAAGCACCGTAGGACCAATCAACCTGATCGGGACTAAAATCAAGCTCTATATCAAGAGATACGGGTTGTCCCGGTATGAATGAATTTTGCAGATGTTCCATAGTTGCTGCATTGCTGCTTGCTACAATATATCCATTATCAGGGATTACTACAGATGGCTGATTTTTTCTAACCTCTGTAACTATATTGTTTTCTACAACAACTTCAACTATGTCCTTGTTTTGAAAACCCGGTGAAGTTTTATTCCAATCTGTTGTTAATATTGTTGGTCCCCATTCTAATGAGGAGGTTTTATTAAGCACTATTATATCAAATGCAGTTGAATCAGCTGCGTACAATGTAATCTTAGGATTCCAAACGGAAATATTAAGGTCACCGTTTAAAAGCCTTGAAACAGTGGGATAACCATAGCTGTATGGAAGCGGTGAAGTTATTAAATTTCCTTCTTTAATAAGTGCTCCGTATGTATATGTGGGGTCCCCCATATAGAAAAAGTCACCGTTTACTCCTGCTATAGCACCTGAAGACTTTATCATAGCGCTTAATGATGCACGGTTAGAAACTCCGTTTTCATTATTAATTGGTTCAACCTTAGTATATTTATCTGTTAAATCAGCTCTGATAACATTAATATTAATCCACCCGATTGAAGTATACCTTTCAATACTTTCGTGAGTAACTCCTGTTGACAACCTTGTTTGACTTGTCAGGTCATAAACATTATAAAGCGAGTTACCGTATGCGGTAGCGCTGAACATTAATGCTAAGCCGACAGAGAATGCTGTAATTTTTTTAATACTCAAATATCTCATTCCTTTCAATCATAAATTTAACCTAAACTTATTATAGCATATGCTGAATAATAAAACATTACAATACTGTTTAATTCTTCATAGAAAATTATACTAAAAATGGATTATAACTTTAATATAGACGAAAATTTAAATGTCTTTGTTCCAAAATCGAGTATATTAATTGTTGTTAATAAAATAATAATTATTGACAACAAAAAATGTATATGCTATTATGATGAAAAAATAAACTCCTTATCAAGAGTGGTGGAGGGACGAGGCCCAATGAAACCCGGCAGCCTGTTAAATCAAGGTGCCAATTCCCGCGGAGAATTCCGATAGATGAGGCAATACATAAAGTGTACCTCTTCTGCGGAAGAGGTTTATTACTTTTTGAAGTTAGTTTAAATTATACTTTATGATAAAAAGAAAGGGAAAAAATATGAAGAAATGGTTATTTACATCTGAATCGGTTACTGAAGGTCATCCGGACAAAATGTGTGATCAGATTTCAGATGGTATTTTGGATTCTATATTAGAGCAGGATCCAAACGGAAGAGTTGCATGCGAAACTGTTACTAAGACAGGTTTTGTGCTTGTAGCAGGAGAGATAAGCACAAGCTGCTATATTGACATACCCAAAATAGTAAGAAATACTATAAAAGATATAGGCTATGACAACGCAGATTATGGCTTTGATTTTAAAACATGCGCCGTATTTACTTCAATCGAAGAGCAGTCACAGGATATTGCCATGGGTGTCAATGAAGCAGATGAATACAAAAAGGACAATCTTGATGCGAAGGATATGATTGGTGCGGGAGATCAAGGTATGATGTTTGGATTTGCATGCAATGAAACACCTGAGCTAATGCCTATGCCAATATCATTAGCGCATAAATTAGCACTCAAATTAACGGAAGTAAGAAAAAATAAAACTGTAAACTATTTAAGACCTGACGGCAAAACTCAGGTTACAGTTGAATATCATGACAACAAACCGGTTAGAATCGACACTATCGTAATTTCTACACAACATAACCCGGAAGTTGACAGAAAGACAATTGAAAAGGATTTAATAGAATACGTTGTTAAAACAACAGTTCCGTCAGAACTGCTGGACGAAAACACAAAATATTTTGTTAATCCGACAGGCAGATTCGTTATCGGAGGTCCTCAGGGAGATTCAGGCTTAACAGGAAGAAAGATTATAGTAGACACTTATGGCGGATATGCGAGACACGGAGGCGGTGCTTTTTCAGGAAAAGATCCTACAAAAGTGGACCGTTCGGCTGCATATGCGGCAAGACACATTGCTAAGAATGTTGTTGCTGCCGGCTTAGCCGATAAATGTGAGGTTGAGCTTGCTTATGCAATAGGAGTTGCTAAACCGGTTTCAATAATGGTTGATACTTTTGGTACAAATAAAATTGACAATGAAAAAATAGAGAAGGCAATTATTGAAAACTTTGATTTAAGACCGGCTTCCATAATAGAAAAATTCGATTTGAGAAGGCCTATTTACAAACAGATTGCTGCTTACGGACATTTTGGAAGAGACGATTTAAATCTTCCCTGGGAGCAAACAGATAAGGTTAATATGTTGAAGAAATATTTATAAGTGGACATTGTGGACGGTTCTTTTTGACCGTCCCTTGATTTACCCATTAAGGAGAAGATATGTTTAACAGAAGTTCAGGCATCTTGTTGCCTGTAAGTTCACTTCCGTCTAAATACGGCATAGGAACCTTTGGAAAAGCAGCATATAAATTCATAGATTTTTTGATTTCATTCGGACAAAAATATTGGCAGGTTCTGCCCTTGGGACCTGTTTCATTTGGTGATTCACCATATTCGACCTTTTCCGTATATGCCGGGAATCCGTATTATATAGATTTGGAAATGTTGGTGGAAGAGGGACTTATAAAGGGTGATGATTGTGAATTATTAAATTCGGATGAAAATTATGTAGATTATGAAAAACAGTTTAATTATAGATATAAGATACTTTTTAAGGCATATAAAAATTCAATAAATAAATATTATAAAGAGATATCGACGTTTAAAGCTGAAAACAAATGGGTGAATGATTATTCTTTGTTTATGGCATTAAAATACAAAAATAATCAACAACCATGGTATAAATGGAATGAGCATATTAAAAACAGAGATGTGGAAATCCTTAAAGGGGAAGAGAAAAATTTATCACAGGAAATTGACTTTTGGGTATTTCTTCAATATTTATTTTATGAGCAGTATTTTAAATTAAAAGAGTATGCTAACTTAAAAGGTGTTTCCATTATAGGTGACATGCCGATTTATGCTGCTGAAGACAGCGTTGAAGCTTGGGTTAACAGAAGATTGTTTGCTACAGATGAAAATATTAATTTTACAATGGTTGCAGGCGTTCCTCCCGATTATTTTTCTTCAGAGGGTCAGCTTTGGGGAAATCCTGTTTACGACTGGGGATACCTTAAAGAAAATTCATATAAATGGTGGATAGATAGAATTAAATGGTCGCTACAACTGTATGATTTAGTCAGAATTGATCATTTTCGTGGTTTTGATGAATATTGGGCTGTATCTTACGGTTCTGAAAATGCAATAAAGGGCAAGTGGTATCCTGCATATGGAAAAGAGCTTTTTAATAAAGCACTTAAGGAGATAGGAAGCTTAAATATTATTGCAGAGGATTTGGGGACTATCACGGACAATGTAATTAAATTAAAGGAAGAATTTAATTTCCCGGGAATGAGAGTCTTGCAATTTGCATTTGACGGCAATCCTGATAATCCGCATCTGCCCATAAATTATGAAGAAAATACAATTGGCTATACCGATACCCATGATAATGATACATTAAAAGGCTGGTACAACAAATTAAGCAAAGAAAAACAACAATATGTATTGAAAGTATTAAATATCGCCGCAAAAAAAGAAGATGAAATATTGGACGAATTAATTCAAAGTGTGATAAACAGCAAAGCTGACATTGTTATCATACCCCTTCAGGATTATCTTCATTTGGGTTCCGGAGCAAGAATTAATATTCCGTCAACTGTTGGCGGAAATTGGACCTGGAGAGTGAAAGAAAGTCAACTAAAAAGTATTAAATAATTTTCTTGATTAATAAGAAAATTGTTATTAGTTATACCTTTTTTATATTCCTTCATGTTTTCTTTAAATTTTAAGGTTATTGTTTCATTAGACAGATTGACTGCAATTATAACCCTGTTTTTCTGGTTATACCGTTCAAAAGCAAATACTTCCCTGTCGTGTATTATGCACTTGTATTTTCCATCTTTAAAGAGATTGTTTTTTCGTAAAGACGACAGAAATTTGTAATGATTTAAAATTCCTAAGTTTTCATTTCCCCAGGGATAGCATAATCTGTTAAAGGGGTCTTCAAAGCCCTCTGCACCTGCTTCATCTCCGTAATAAATACAAGGTACACCGGGAAGGGTAAATTGGAGTAAGCTTGCGATTTTTAACAATTCAATTCCTTTTTTTATTTCTTTGTTATTTAACTTATATTTTGCTCTTTCCTCTTTGCTTTTCGGTCGTGCTTCACTTCCTAAAACTGTGAGAATTCTTTCCGTATCGTGAGTGCCTATTATGTTCATAAGTCCATTCACTGCTTGCGGAGGGTATTTTTCAACAATTGAATTCATAGTTTCATATAATGCACCACAATCCTTGTTTTTGACATAATGTATTAGGGCATCCTTTAAAGGATAATTCGTTACGGAATCAAGCTGGTTTCCGCAGAAATATTCCTTTAATTTGTTATAGGAAAATTTGTTGGCTGCGTCTTCCCAAACTTCGCCGACTATGAAAGAATCAGGATTATGAGATTTAACGGAATTTCTGAGAATGTTCAGGAAATTATCGGGAAGCTCATCGGCAACATCTAAACGCCATCCCTTAATGCCTACGTTTTGCCAGTGTTTTATAACTCCATTTTCACCTGTTATAAAATCAATATAGATTTCGTTTTCTTCGTTTACTTCAGGCAGCGTCTTGATCCCCCACCAGCTTACATAATCATCGTTCCATTTATTGAAGGTGTACCAATCATAATAACGTGACAGCTTGCTTTGATATGCGCCTATGGAATTATAGCTGCCATATTTATTAAAATAAATGCTGTCATCGCCTGTATGGCTGAAAACTCCGTCTAAAATCACGCCCATACCATATTTCCCGGCTTCCTTGCATAATTGTGAAAGAGCTGCCTCGTCACCAAACATAGGGTCAATTTTTAAATAATCACCTATATCATACTTATGATTAGAATATGCCTCAAAAATAGGAGACAGGTAGATAGCTGTAACTCCAAGCTCATTAAGGTAGGGAAGTTTTTTTATTATTCCTTCTATATTGCCGCCGAAAAAATCATTGTTATTGATTTTTTCATTTTCATCAGGAATATAATTCGGTATGCCTCCCCAGTCATTTCTTATAATAATTTTTCTTTTAGTATTTTTGTTTAATAATTTTTCTCTGTAAAATCTATCGATAAATATATGATATATTATTCCTCCCTTTATCCATTTAGGGGTTTCATAATCTTCGGTATAAATAAGCATCTCATAGGTTGGTGAAGAATTATTCTCATTAAAAATAAAGGAATAAAAATAATGACCATATTCCTTTATTGCAAATATTCCTTTATATAAGTCATAAGAATTTTCTGTTCCGATCCAGCTTAACGGTATTTCCTTATAGAAAATCTTATCATGATTATTTCTTTTTTCTATAATGATTTTTGGATTGTGTGAAGCATTTTTTTTAATATGGATTTTAATAGTTATTTCGGTGTTTGTTCTGATTCCCCCTTGAGGGTACCTGAAAAATTCTGATTGATTGTCGAAAATATACATTTTACCCCCTGAAGGTATTCTTAGTTATTGCATGTAATGTGAGGACAGTCTCCAGATATTATCTGCATATTCATTTATAGTTCTGTCTGAGGAAAAAAATCCGGCAGATGCAATATTCATTAAAGACATCTGATTCCATCTCCTTTTGTCATTGAAATAAATTGAAGATGCTTTGTTATGAATATCCAAGTAACTGTCAAAATCAGCAAAGCACATGTATGGATCACCAACCTGAGAATCGCCTAACAGGTATTTGCTTATAGATTGGAAGGATTTTGCAGGAATTCCCTTGTTTAAAAAATCTATAATCTTCCTTAACCTTAAGCTTCTCTGGTAATATTGTATAGAGGAATAACCTGTTTTCCACAAGTTTTCCACTTCGTAATCTCTCATTCCAAACAAAAAGAAGTTTTCTTCTCCAACCTGATTAATAATTTCCACGTTGGCACCGTCATAGGTTCCGATAGTTACGGCTCCGTTAAGCATGAATTTCATGTTTCCTGTTCCGCTGGCCTCCTTACCTGCCAATGAAATTTGTTCACTTAGCTCTCCGGCAGGTATTATTATTTCAGCTAAGGATACTGAATAGTTTTCAACAAAGACAACATTTATAAATTTTTTTATAAACGCATTTTTGTTTATATAATCGCTTAATGCAACAATCAGCTGTATAATTTCCTTTGCCCTGTAGTATCCGGGTGCTGCTTTTGCTGCGAATATAAATGTTTCAGGCTTGATGTGTTCTGTATTTCCCTCATTTATATCGATTATCAAGCTTATTATTCTCAGTGCATTCAGGAGCTGCCTTTTATATTCATGCAACCTTTTCGCCTGTATGTCAAATATTGAATCTACATTTATATCTATATGATAAGTATTATGAATAAAATCTGCTAACAGATTTTTGTTTTCATACTTAATCTCATTTAATTTATTTAAGACGGTGTCATCATTTATATATTTTTTCAGCTCCGACAGCTTCGATGGATACTTTGTGTAATCAGATCCAATTAAATCATCCAAAAGATTTTTGAGGTTTGGATTGGCCTGATTTAACCATCTTCGATGTGTTATGCCGTTAGTAACATTGATGAACTTATCCGGGCTGTATTCATAAAACTTTTTAAAAACAGTTCTTTTTAATATTTCTGAATGAAGCTTTGCAACTCCGTTGACGGTATGGCTTCCTATTATACATAGGTTAGCCATATTTATTTTGTCATATCCGAATATGGACATTTGCTCAGCTTTGTTAAAGTCGTTATATCTTGAACCTGCCTCCTGCAAAAATCGTCTGTTTATTTCGCTTATAATCATAAAAATTCTTGGCAGCTTTGTTTTTACTATGTTTATATCGAAGGTCTCCAATGCTTCAGACAATACGGTATGATTTGTATAGGATACGGTGTTAACAACAATATACCATGCTTTTTCCCACGAATATCCGTAGTCGTCCATTAAAATACGCATAAGCTCCGGAATAATTAATGCAGGATGAGTATCATTTATGTGAATTGCAGCCTTTTCACTTAAATTATTTAGAGTTTTATATTTCTTATAATGTTTTTTTATAATTGTCTGTGCTGAAGCTGAAACTAAGAAATACTGCTGTTTTAATCTCAATATTTTTCCTTCGTAATGGTTGTCTGCCGGATACAATACTTTTGATATTGCTTCGGCCATAGAATCCTCAGACAGAGCTCTTATGTAATCGCCTTGTGAGAATAAGTTCATATCAATAGAATTCAAGCTCTTTGATTCCCATAATCTTAACAAACTGACTCCATCACCGTCATAACCGGATATGAACATATCATATGGTATTGCTTCAATTTCAGTGGGGTAATCGTAATGTATCACTAAGCCGTTTTGAGTCCATTCTTCTCTGATTTTACCGTCAAACTTAACTACAACTCTTTCCTCTGTCTTTGCAACAAGCCATACATCAGAGGTTGTGAGCCAGTCATCCGGCAATTCGGTCTGCCATCCGTCAATAATTTTTTGCTTAAACAGACCAAACTCATATTTTATGGAGAATCCGGTTGCGGGATAACCCTGAGTTGCTAAGGAATCCATAAAGCAAGCCGCTAATCTGCCTAAACCGCCGTTTCCGAGTCCGGGGTCCTTTTCTATTGCATAAAGCTCTTCTAACTTAACATTATATTTTTCTAAGGCAATTTCGGTTTCTTTCTCAATTTTCAAATTATATAGGTTGTTTCTAAGAGATTTACCGACTAAAAATTCCATGCACATATAGTAAACCTGCTTTTGTTCATTCTTATTCACCAAGCTCTTAAAATAATTATGTTTTTTCAGAAGCATATCTCTTATTACAACCGAAAGTGATCTATAAATTTGAATTGAATTTACGCTATTGGGCTCTATGTTCCAATATCGAGAAATTTCTTCGTCTATCAGTGAATTGATGTGCTTTGCTTCGATGTTTTTTTCCCGCATTATCTATCTCCTAACAAATTATTATACATGTCATAGTATTTTTCAGCTGATTTTTCCCAGCTGAAATCAACCGACATAACTGTTTTAACTAAACTTTCCCATTGACCTTTATTATTATACACTGATAGAGCTCTTTTAACTGCATTTATCAGATTTTCAGGAGTTTGCTCATAAAAAGTGAATCCGTTTCCTGTGCCTAAGCTTGCATCTTTTATTGAATCCTTAAGTCCTCCTGTTTCACGCACAACCGGAACTGTGCCGTATCTTGATGAAATCATTTGTGCTATGCCGCATGGTTCACTGATTGAGGGCATTAAGAAAATGTCAGCACCTGCATACAATTTTCTTGCAAAGTCGGAATTGAAATCTATTCTTACTGCTATTTTGTCATGATATTTATCTTGCAGAGATTTAAAGCATAATTCATAATTTCTGTCACCTTTGCCTAATATTATTATTTGAATCTTTTCCCTTAAAAGTTCTTCTATTGCATTTATTATTAAATCAAAACCTTTATGCTTAACCAACCTTGAAATAATTGCAATAACAGGGACTTCCTTCTTTTGGGGCAATCCTGCCATTGATTGAAGATTTATTTTATTCACGTATTTAGCTGATATGTTTTCTGAATTATAATTTTCAAACAATGCACTGTCAGTATCGGGATTATAAAAATCCGTGTCAATACCGTTTAATATTCCTCTGATTTTTATTGAATTTTTATTTATAATCGATGCTAAGCCATGAGCATAGAAATCATCAGATATTTCCTTAGCATAGCTTTCGCTTACTGTGCTTATTATATCGGAAGTTTCTAACGCACCCTTTAACAGATTAATTGAACCGTTATATTCAATTATTGATTTTTCGTTACCCGCAAGATCAAATATATCTTCGGCTATATTTAAATCATATTTTCCCTGATATTCAATGTTATGAATAGTCAGTACTGTTTTAATATTCTTATATTCATCACGGTTGATGTACTTGGTTTTTAAATAAATAGGTACTAATGATGTCTGCCAGTCATTGGAATGAATAATGTGAGGTATAAAATCAATCACAGGCAATATCTGCAGAACTGCTTTAGAAAGATACGCAAATCTTTCGCCATCATCAAAATGACCGTAGCACTCGCTTCTTTTGAAGTAATATTCATTATCTATAAAATAATATGTTATTCCCATTATTTCTTTTTTAAATATTCCGCAGTACAGCTGCCTCCAAGCCAAAGGAACGGTTGTTTTTCCTATAAACTCAAGGTTGTGTCTATTTGCTATTTCCTGATAAAGAGGAATTATAATTCTTATGTCTGTTTCATCCTCGTACTTTTCTTTCAATGCTTTAGGAAGTGAGCCGGCTACTTCTCCCAAACCGCCTGTTGTTATAAAAGGGGCGGCTTCAGATGCCACATATAAAATTTTTAGTTTCTTCATAATTTCACCTCCTAAACTATCGAATATTTTTTAATAAAGAACGGACAATTTGAATAACCAAGCAGCACTCTGTCATTTGTTACCTGCACATATGTATCTGTTATAATAGAATTCAGCTGAGCATTTTCACCTATGATTCCATGCTGCATTATAATTGAATTTTTGACTACCGTATTTTTTCCTATTTTTACATTCCTGAAGATTATGCTGTTTTCCACTGTACCCTCGATAATACATCCGCTTGCTATTAATGAATTTTTTACATTTGAATCATTGCAGTATTTTGTAGGAGTTGAATCCTTTGTTTTAGTATAAATTGGTCCGGTCTTAGAATAAAAAAGTTTTGATAAATTATCATTTTTCAACAACCCGATACTGTTGTCATAATAGCTTTGAAATGAATCAATATGAGCATAATATCCCTGATACTCGTAACCGTAAATTCTTAAGGAATGAACTTTCCTTGCAAGCACATCATAGCTGAAATCCTTATAATTTCTTGCTATTGCATCATGAATCAGTGATTCTAAAAAATCCTTGTTCATCACCCATGTATTTAATCCTATATCGTGAACTCCGTTGGTGACAGGATATACTAAAATGTCGCTTGCTCTCTTATCATCATCAAATCTATAAATTATTTTATGGGTTGAATTGTTATTATTTATGTTTGTTTTAATATAAACGGCCGTAATATCTGAATTTTTTTCTTCATGATATTTTATTACGTCCTTGTAGTTTATATTGTAAATAATATCGCAGTCAGACAAAATAACATATTTTTCTTTTGAAGAAGAAATATAATCAAGAACTCTTTTAAGAGCATCTAATCTTCCTTGAAACAATCCATGGTTTTCTCCCACTGCATATGGAGGAAATATCAGTATTCCGCCCTTTTTTCTTGATAAGTCCCAGTCCTTTCCCGAGCCCACATGCTCCATCAGGGACCTGTAATTACTTTTTGTAATAATGCATACCTTGTTTATGCCGGAATTAACCATATTGGACAGAGGGAAATCTATCAGCCGGTATCTGCCGCCAAACGGTATGGCAGATACCGAACGATGTGATGCAAGTTCTGTCATGCTCCAATCCTGCATATCAGAAAATATAATTCCTAAAGCATTCATATTATTTCTCCTCCTTCATGCAATTTATAACACTTTCTCTTGGTATAACCGTAATTCCTAAATTTAAATCCTTTGGAGTACCTATTTTTAACCCTGGTCCGATAACAACCATTTCGTCTATTATAGAGTTATTAATTATTGAATCTTCCTTTATTTCAACATCCGCCATAATTACAGAATCTTTAACAACCGCATTTTCGCCGATTTTAACTCCAGAGAAAATTATTGAATTTTCAACGGCGCCGAAAATTACTGCGCCTTCTGAAACGATGGAATTTTTAACATTAGAGTTTTCGCTTAAATATTGAGGAGGTCTTTCGGTATGTCTTGAATAGATAACCCAGTCACCTGACAAATCAAAACCGTTGCATCCCAATAAATCCATGTTTGCTTCCCATAATGAATCAATAGTTCCTACGTCCTTCCAGTATCCTTTAAATTCATAAGAGTACAATTTTTCTTTTGAACTTAACATTAATGGAATTACATCCTTTCCAAAATCCTTTGAAGAATTGAGATTATTGTCGTCCAAACTCAGATACTTTTTGAGCTTTTGCCAATTAAAAACGTATATTCCCATGGATGCCTTAGTGCTTCTTGGTTTCTTGGGTTTTTCCTCGAAATCTATAATTCTGCCTTCGCTGTCGGCATTAAGTATTCCAAACCTTGATGCTTCTTTAAGAGGAACATTTATAACGGAAATTGTGCAATCGGCATTTTTTTCCTTATGATATTTTATCATCAAGGAATAATCCATCTTATATATATGGTCCCCCGATAATACCAACACATATTCCGGATCATACTGATCTATATAATCAATGTTTTGAAATATTGCATTTGCAGTTCCTGAATACCATTCGGAATCACCTACCCTCTGATAAGGAGGAAGTATTTGAATGCCACCGTACATCCTGTCTAAATCCCAGCTTTTACCGTCACCTATGTATGAGTTTAAAATTAACGGCTGATACTGTGTTAAAACACCTATTGTATCAAGTCCGGAGTTTATACAATTTGACAATGTAAAATCAATAATTCTGTATTTTCCGCCAAATGGTACGGATGGTTTTGCTATTTTTTTTGTAAGATCACCGAGACGGCTTCCCTGACCGCCGGCAAGCAGCATAACGACACATTCTTTTTTAGTTAATTTCATATATTCTACCTCCCATTTTGTTCATATTAACCTTTTTATCCTTCTTAAGAAATAATACGGAAAGTGGTGGTACAGTCAAAGATATGTTATAATCATATCCGTGCATTTTTCCGGCAGATGATGTTAAAATTCCTTTGTTGCCTGAACCTGTTCCTCCAAATTCTGATTCATTAGAGTTAAAAATCTCAGTATAAATTCCTTCTTCTGCACCTATTAAATAATTTTGTCTTTCAACAGGAGAGAAATTAATAACTGCTATTAATTCATCGCCTTTTTTGTTTATGCGTTTAAATGAAATAATATTCTGTTCAAAGTCATCGTTGGAAATCCACTTGAAACCTTCCCATGAAAAATCTATTTCCCAAAATTCAGAGTTATTTATATACAATTCATTCAAACTTTTAATATATATGTTTAATTTTTTATGATATTCATAATTTGTCATAAACCATTCTATTTCTTTTTCATGGTTCCATTCAGTAAATTGTCCTACTTCATATCCCATAAAATTAAGCTTTTTACCGGGATGTGCCATCATAAAACCAAGAAGAACCCTAAGGTTTGCAAATTTCTCTTCATACGGCTCAGGCATTTTGTCAAGCAGTGATTTTTTTCCGTGAACAACTTCATCGTGAGACAGGGGAAGTACAAAATTTTCACTGAAAGCATAGTGCAATGAAAATGTTATGTTTTTATGCTTATATTTTCTGAAAAGCGGATTAGTTTCCATGTAGTCTAAAATATCGTTCATCCAACCCATGTTCCATTTAAAATTAAAACCTAATCCTCCAAGGTAGACAGGTTTAGTAACCATCGGCCATGCAGTGGATTCCTCGGCAATCATCATGGTATTCGGATGCAATTTAAATACCGCTTCGTTTAATTTTTTTATGAGATCTATTGCTTCAAGGTTCTCGTTTCCCCCGTATTTGTTTGGAGTCCATTCTCCCGGTTTTTTATCGTAGCTTAAGTAAAGCATGGAGCTTACCGCATCAACTCTTAAACCGTCAGCATGGAACTCTTCCAACCAGTATATTGCATTAGATATTAAAAAGGATTGCACCTCAGGTTTACCGTAATCGAATTTATGAGTACCCCAGCTTTTGTTTTCTCTTTTGTTTATATCTTCATATTCAAACATGCTGCTTCCGTCAAACATATATAAGCCATGAGCGTCCTTAGGAAAATGAGCAGGAACCCAGTCGAGTATTACACCTATTCCATTTTGATGGCACTGATCTATGAGATATTTCAAATCATTCGGCTCTCCATAACGTTTAGTAGGGGCATAGTAGCCGGAAATCTGATAACCCCAAGAGCCGTCAAAAGGATGTTCCATTACAGGCATAAGTTCTATATGTGTAAAATTATGTTCCTTAACATGATTTATTAATATTTCAGTTATTTCTCTGTATGTATATAATTCACCGTTTTCTTTATGCTTCCAGGAGGATAAGTTAAGTTCATAAATGTTTATGGGAAGCTCATATATGTTGTATTTATTTTTATAATCCTGCCAGCTTTGGTCATTCCATTGATACGTATTTATATCATACACTATGGAGGCAGTATCTTCCTTAGTTTGAGAATAAAATGCAAACGGGTCTGATTTAAACGTTTCGTTACCGTCTTTGCCCGTAATCAAATATTTATAAAATTCCGCCAATGCAATAAAAGGCAGATGCAATTCCCATATGCTGCTGCCTTTTATTTTTTTCATTTTATATTTATCTTTTTTTTGCCAATTGTTAAAGCTGCCGACTACATGTACACTTTTTGCATTGACTGCCCAAATTCTGAAAACAGTACTATTGTTTTCGCTATTAACATGTGCTCCTAAAAATTTATATGCATAATAGTTTGTACCTTGATGAAATAAGTAAATAGGCAAGTCATTGTTATTTTTCATGTTAGGCTCCAGCGTAATTTTTCTTTTATGTTCATTATACCACCATTTAAGCAAAACAAAACGAAAAAAAGATGCGTTTGCATCTTTTTTTATTTAAAGTTTATATCTCCCACACCTGTCTTAAGTTCTATTTTTGTATTTTTGTTCTCTTTGTATACTACCATTTTATCTTGCATGAATTCATCTATTTCAGCTTCATAGCTTGAGTTATCGGGAGTTGTTATTTCAATATCGCCTACACCTGTTTCGGCTTTAATGGTTCGAGCATCAGAAATATCCGAAAATACAGCTTTTATATCACCGGTGTTCGTTTTTAATTCAGTCTTGTTTAATGGTGTACAGCTGTTTAATACAATTTCACCTACATCAGCTTTTAGATTGAATGAACCGACGGAATTATTAATTTCAATATTTCCCACATTATTGTTTATTTCAAATTGACCGTCAGTATTATTAACGGTTATTTCTCCTACATTTAATGCTATAATGAAGCTTTCTATATTTTTCGGAATATTTATTGTAAGCTCTGTCTGTATATTATCACTATTCAGTATTTTTATGTCGTCCTGTATTGTATTGATTTCTATTGCATCCCATTTTTCCATGACTGAATAACTGAAGTTATCGACTAATTCCTGGGACCTTTCCTTTGAACTTGATTTTGCGGTAATTTTAATATCAACTGTTGCCTCACTTGAGTCGTGTGCAGCTATAAATATATCTCCCACCGAGCTTTCTATTTTTAATTTACTTAAATTTTTTGCTTCTAATTTGTGAGATTCTTGTCTTTCCGCATTTTCTTTTCCTACGGAATCTATTATTGTCTGCGTTATTTTATCAGAGACATCCTTAACCTTATCCGCATCAACTTCATTAAATGATGCACATCCGCTTAATGAAAGCATTAAAATTATTAAAATACATATAACTCTTTTCATAAATTCCCCTTATTCTATAAATTAATTTTATTTTCTAAAAGATACCCAGAACAAAATGTTAAGGCTATACTTTGAATTATTGAAAATGTGTTTACAGGTAAAGACATGTAAAATGCTTGAACGGTTGTACTGGGTGATGAATATATTATCGGTTCATACCAAGGTGTCATAAAGCTGTATATATTAGATGACAGATACATTATTACCCAGTTTAATACCAAGAATATTAAAAAACTTAATAAGGCACCAAATTTTACTTCGGAGAATAAACTTTTTCTGATTGTCATAGATGTATATACGGTTGTTATAAAGGCGATTAGAAATACAAAGAGGGTAAATAAAGCTAAGAATACATGAAATAAATTAATACCTAATTTTCCCGTTAAGGTATCATTGATAAATTTTATTACTTCATAGAAATTCATATCAACACTGCTTGAATACATTATATAAGCGCCATTTAAAAGAATGAATATAAAATATATAACCAATATGGCTAATACTTCAAGCACTGCAGTCATAAGCTTCGATACAACTATTTTATATCCGCTGTTCGGAGTCATAAACAACATATAACCTGATTTCTTATTTAAATCGTCACTGTACATTTTTATAATATCAACAATGTACAAAATTGCAATAACTATCGGAAAAATTGCTATAAATAATGTGCTTCCTGCTGCGCCTTTTGTCAAAAGATATAGATTAAGCACTAAAGATGAAATAATTGTTATAATAAATAATTTATATTTCTTTATTAACTCATATTTTATTAAATTAAGCATTCCTGAATACCTCCTTATAAAGTCCCTCTACGGACATTCCCTTTGCTGATCTCAATTCCTCGGCATCACCGTGAAGCTCTATGTTACCGTCTTTTAAAAAGATTACAGAATCAAGTATTTTTTCTATTTCACTGACTAAATGAGTTGAAATGATTATTGTTTTGTTTTCATTGTAGGATTTTGTTATTAAATCTATTATCACATCTCTTGATAATACATCAACACCGTTTAACGGCTCATCCAGCATATAAAACTCAGTGTTTCTTGATAAAGTCAGAGCTACCTTTAATTTTCCGATTAATCCGGAGGATAGCTTTGATATTTTAAATTCAGTATCAACTTTTATGTCGTTGAGTATTTTTAAAGCAGTGTCTTCCTGAAAATCTTCATACATATCTTTATAGAATTTTACAACCTGCTTAACCTTAAATTCACCGTACATATAATTTTCTGTAGGCATATAAGAAATTACAGCTTTTGTCTTGTACGACAGTGGTTCACCGCTGATCAAAACATTGCCTGCAGTTTGCTTGTGCAATCCTGCGATAATTTTCATAAGAGTTGTTTTACCGCTGCCGTTAGGACCTAAAAGTCCATATATTTTACCCTTTTCGATCGATAAATTTATATCATTTAAAGCGGTCTTGTTATAATATCTTTTACTTAAATTTTCTATCCTTAATAGTTCCAATTTACTCATCACCTTCCGTATAATTTTCTGTTTCAATAAATTTAATCATATCTTCTTTTGTGTAGCCGATTTGCTTCATATTGAATATAAAATTTTCTATTTGTTTTTTTGCCATTTCGTATCTGAGCTGACCTACTCTGTCCTCGGATTCGGTAACGAATGTTCCCAATCCCCTTTTTGTAAATAATAATTCTTCCATTTCCATCTCCTTATAAACCCTTGCTACCGTATTGAAATTTATTCCAAGTTCATTGCCATAGTCTCTTGAGGAAGGCATCTTTTCTCCTGATTTTAATTTGCCTGTGACTATTTCCTGCTTAATTTTCTCAATGACCTGTATATAGATTGGTATATTATTATTAAATTCCATGTTTCACCTTCTTCTTTATTATTAGTGAATTAGTATCATAGTTCAATAGTACACTAATGCATAAATGCTGTCAAGATTACTTTGTGTTAAATAATTGTAACATTTTTTGCAAGTTTTCTTGACGAAAATGTATCTATATAGTAATATATATCGGAAGAAAAGGTGATTAAAATGTATGATTTAAACAAAATTAACGAATGTTTGAACACTGATACAATAGGACGGGCTATAATTCAATACGACTTCTTATTATCCACTGCCACAAAGGCAAAAAGTATATTCAATACATGCCCTGAGGGTTTAATTGTTTTATCTGAAAACCAATCAAAATGCATTATGAGAATGGGTAATGAATGGCACTGCCTTCCTGACAAGAATATTTATTTAAGTATAATTTTAAAATCTTTGGTAAATAATCTTTTAATATCAAAAATGGATATGATAAGCTGTGCAGCTTTACATAAAACAATACTTGAATTATATAACATAGATTGTAAAATAAAATGGCCAAACGATATATTAATAAACGGTAAAAAGACATCCTCTATTATAAGCAATTTTATAGGAAAAAATTCTGATGGAGTTACTATTTCTTTTGGAATTAATGCTAACATGGATAATGAAGATTTCAATATAGATGAAGGCATTAAAAATACGTCTACATCTTTAAAGATAGAATCGGGGGATAATATTGACAGGGAATTATTCATAGGAAGCTTACTCAATAATTTTGAGATCTATTATAATAATCTGATTAAAAACAACCTAAAGGAGCCGATAGAAATCTGTACAAATAATTCATCTATTATTAACAAGGAAATTGAAGTAATGAAAAAAGGCAAGAAAACCAAGAGAAAGGTTTTTGTTGAAGGAATAGATGGAGAGGGGCGGCTTATAGTAGCAAATGAAAAAGGTAACGAAGAAATTTTAGATCCGGGAGAAACTATATTAATATATGAAATTTAAGATAGGGAATATAGAATTAGATGAAAATGTAGTTCTTGCACCAATGGCAGGGGTAACAGACATAACCTACAGAACAATATGCAAAGAAATGGGAGCCGTCTTAGTTTATACGGAAATGGTCAGTGCAAAGGGATTATATTATAATGACATAAAAACCAATAGATTAATGAAAATAAATGAAAATAACAGACCCGTATCATTGCAGATTTTTGGAAGCGATCCGGATATTATGGCTTATGTAGTTGAAAATTACATCAATAAAAGAAAAGATATCGATATAATAGATGTTAACATGGGATGTCCGACTCCGAAAATAGTGAAAAACGGTGACGGAAGCGCACTTATGAAAACCCCTGAGTTAGCAGGCGATATAATAAATAAAATAAAAAAGGTTTCAAATAAGCCGGTTACCGCTAAAATAAGAGCAGGATGGGACAGCAGAAGTATAAATGCGGTAGAGATCGCACAAAATTTAGAATATAACGGAGTCGATTTAATTGCTGTACACGGCAGGACGAGAGAACAGTTTTATACAGGCAAGTCATCTAACAATATAATTAAGGAAGTAAAAGAAAAAGTTAATGTTCCTGTCATAGGAAACGGAGATATTTTTACACCTGAGGATGCGGTTAAAATGATTAAAGATACTAACTGTGACGGTGTAATGGTGGGAAGAGGAATTTTAGGTAATCCGTGGCTTATAAAAAATATAGTAAAAGCATTTAACGATGATTATAATTTCTATGTGCCGACAGCGACTGATAAAATTCAAATAATAAAAAAACATGCTGAAATGCTTATAAAAGAATTGGATGAGAAAATCGCCATACTGGAAATGCGTAAGTTCGCTGCCTGGTATATGAAGGGTATGAAAGGCTCATCAGAGGCAAGAAATAAAATTAACAAAATTTCAAAAGCAACCGATTTATATAATATATTAGATGAATATATGCAATGCATTGGAAATTAAAACAATTATTCTTGACTTTTTTATCATCGTTGATTATAATGTTTTAATTAATTAAAAAGAATTGCTATCTAATTATCATATTATATTAAATTTATAATAGAATAGATTAACATCATGTACTGAACATAATATATATAATATGTAAATTGCATTAATTGTAACAAGCAACATTATTAAAAGGAGCAATAGTATGAAAAATAATGAAACTTTGATTACTGCTGAGGGTTTGGAAGAATTAAAAAATGAATTAGAATTTTTAAAGCTTGTTAAAAGAAAAGAAATTTCCGAAAAAATTAAGGTTGCTTTAGCTTTTGGGGATATAAGCGAAAATGCAGAATATGATGAAGCCAAGAATGAACAGGCTAACGTGGAAACTCGTATAGCAAAATTAGAGCAAATGATTAAGAATGCTAAAATAATAAAGGCAGTCAAACAAAAAGGGGTTGTAAGTGTAGGCTCCAAGGTTTCCATAAAAGATTTGGAATTTGACGAAACTATGGAGTATACGATAGTTGGCTCAGCTGAGGCAGATCCTTTTAAAGGTAAAATTTCAAATGTATCACCATTGGGAAAAGCTCTTTTGGGCAGAAAAGTCGGTGATGTAATTGAAGTTGCATCTCCTGTCGGAGATATGATAAAATATGAAATACTAACTGTTTAAAAATATAATAACAAAAGATAAGGTGGTGTAGTGATTGAGCGAACAGCAAAACACTGGTGATTTAAGACAGGTTAGGGTAGATAAGTTAAAAGACTTAATCAATGCAGGAAGGGACCCGTATAAAGTATCTAAATATGAAGTAACTTCCAATTCTCAATATATAAAAGATAATTTTGAAGAAATGGAAGGTAAAATAGTTTCTATTGCAGGAAGGATAATGTCTAAAAGAGGACAGGGTAAGGTCGGATTCTATGACGTTCAAGACCATTCAGGCAGAATTCAAATGTTCGTTAAACAGGACGCAATAGGTGAAGAAGAATACAAATGGCTTAAAACTTACGATATCGGTGATATAATTGGTTTAGCAGGTGAGGTATTCAAAACTAAGACAGGTGAAATTTCTGTAAAGGCAAATGAAATAAAACTTCTATCCAAATCATTGCAGACATTGCCTGAAAAATTCCATGGATTAAAAGACATGGATTTAAGATACAGACAAAGATATGTAGATTTAATTGTTAATCCTGAAATAAAAGATGTGTTTTTAATGCGTAATAAAATTATAAGAGGCATCAGAGAATATTTGGACGGCGAAGGATACTTAGAGGTTGAAACTCCTATATTAAGTCCTATAGCAGGCGGTGCTAATGCGAGACCTTTTATTACACACCACAATACATTAGATATAGACATGTATATGCGTATTGCAAATGAATTATTTCTGAAAAGATTAGTAGTAGGCGGTTTGGGTGACGGTGTTTATGAAATGGGTAAAATGTTCAGAAATGAAGGCATGGATGCAAATCACAATCCTGAATACACAGCAATGGAAGTTTACAAGCCATACGCAGATTTCAATGATATGATGACATTGACTGAAAATATAGTCGCTTATGTAGCTAAAAAAGCAAGAGGAACTACAAAAATTGAATTTCAGGGTAAGGTTATAGATTTTACTCCTCCATGGAGAAGAGTAAGAATGCAAGACATGGTAAAGGAATATGCAGGTGTCGATTTTGACCTGATTAATACAGATGAAGAAGCGATAGAAATTGCAAAGAAAAAGGGAATAGAAATTAAACCTTTGATGACAAGAGGTCATGTTATAAGTGAATTATTCGAAGAATATTGTGAAGAGCATTTAGAACAGCCGACATTTGTTACGCATCATCCGGTTGAAATTTCTCCGCTTGCAAAAAGAAATGCTGAGGATCCAAGATTAACAGACAGATTTGAAGCATTTGCCAATACATGGGAAATTGCTAATGCTTTCTCGGAATTAAATGACCCTATAGATCAAAGAGAAAGATTTGAAGAACAAGTAAAACAAAAAGAAGCCGGAGACGATGAAGCTCACATGATGGACAATGACTTCATTAATGCCATAGAGGTAGGACTTCCTCCCACAGGCGGACTTGGAATCGGTGTTGACAGAGTTATAATGCTTATAACCAACCAGCCGACAATCAGGGATATTATATTGTTCCCAACAATGAAACCTATAGATTAGTATATTTGAGAGAATTTTTTATAAACAAGGATGTTTTGGGAGAACCAAGCATCCTTGTTTTCTATGCCAAATTTGTGCGAGTAGCAACGAGCAAACAAATTTGATCCATTCCCCTGAAATTTTAAGTAAAAAATTGGCAGTTGACATAAGTATAAACAAATGGTAGCATAATCAAGCTGTCACAAGCTAAGTGCCTACCGAGAGGGGGTACGGAACAACAAGAAAAAATTGACAGTTGACAGAAGACATGATTCGTGTTAAACTGACATTCCTGTCTCAAAAGAGCAGGGAGCAACAAGAAAAAATTAACAGTTGACACCATCAAAAAGATGTGATAAAC